>JACKPB010000025.1 GCA_024233875.1 Leptospiraceae bacterium | reverse complement strand
ATATCTGGGGATTCTAATGTTTCATCTGTGGTTTCTTTTGAATCTTCTGATTCAGAATCTTCGGTTTCACCTGTATCTTCTTCCCCCTCGATATCCTCTTCATCCTCTTCTCGTCTTCTACCCAGAGTTATTCCTGCCAGTCCCAATAACCCGACAGCAGTCCCTGTTGCGGTTGCCGCTGTTGCAATTGGATTTTCTGAGAAAGCATTGGTTATTGTTTGGCGGGAATCACTAACCATTGCGGCTAACTCATTTGCTGTGGTTGCCGGATTTCCCGATAGGTTAGGGAGAATACCTAGCCCAATGCCATTGGCTGTCTGGTTTAGGGTTGTGTTGGCGACTTGGGTTATTTGGTTTGTATTTACCGGTAGTATTCCTGCGGTTTGCACCTGTCCTATGATACTATTTAGTTCACCACCTGCTATCTGGTTTTGTATCTCCAGGAAATTCGGAACTCCGACTGTCGCTCCTATGCTATTCATTATATCTGTTCTATCTCCTGATAGGATGGATGTCCCCAGGTTACTAATGGATGGGGATACTCCCAATGCATTACCTAGCCCTGCTAAAACTCCGGTATTGTTTCCGGACAGGATATTCTGTCCTATATTGGTGAGAGAAGGGGATACTCCTAATTGATTTCCCAGCCCATTCAATAAAGATGATCTATCCCCGTTGATTGCTGCGATTCCTGTATTTGTTATCGATGATGGAATTCCGAGTATTGAACCTGCTCCGCCTAAAAGTGAAGCGTGATCCATCTCGGCTTTCATTCTCATCTCATAGATGTTTTGGTATTCCCGATTTCCTGAGATTTTTTCGAGTTCTTCGAGTGCCATAGTTAGAGCGGGGTGGTCTTTGGGAATGAATTTGTTGGCCATGTCTGTCTTGCTCCTTATGAAAAAAAGTTGTAACCAGTTCTTGAAATGAAGCGGGAGAATTTCAGAGTTCTTCCGTCTCTTTTGGTTCATCTGAGTTTAGTATTTTATGAACTTCTTCTAAGCTGATATCCAAAAGAATAGAAATTTCATCAGGAGATTTTCCAATGGAATGAAGAGCTAAAATACCTTTTTTCAATCCTTTCTTTTCTCCAATTTTCTCTCCTTTTACAATTCCAATTTTCTCTCCTTTTACGATTCCTATTTTTTCACCTTTTTCAATTCCTATTTTTTCTCCGATTTCCATACCTCTATTTTCTGCACCTTTCAATCGGGAAGCATGATCCATCTCGGCTTTCATTCTCATCTCATAGATGTTTTGGTATTCC
>JACKPB010000024.1 GCA_024233875.1 Leptospiraceae bacterium | reverse complement strand
TCCAGATCCGATCTATAGAGAAGCATCTAGCTTTTCAGCAAAAGCTTCTCTGGGGTATTTTTGGAGTTGTGATTGCTACTCTGTTTAAGAAGTATTTGGGGTCGGAGTAGGGATTTATTGTATTGCAGTGTCTCGAACCACTCTGCAAACTCATTTGAAAAGATCCTACCTTTCTGATCTCCTCCAGAGCACTCGACAACCGAACTCTTTAGTAATGTGGTGTTTTGAATAAGATTTTGTTATTGTGTAGATATCATTCATTACTCCATTTCGAAAGATAGGGAAACTCTTCCTTTCAAGCACCCATTCGAGTGGCCTCAGGGTGACATTTTGCGATGATTCCCTCACTCAACCGGTAAACTTTCTTTGTTTACATAGGCCAAACTTTTATAGACTTCCAATCTCTTTTCTTTACCGAACAATCTTTCTACTAAGGCTAAAGCCCAATCTACTGTATGACCGGCAGACCTTCCTGTTATCAAAGAATTCGTTTCGACTACCGAGCTTTCTGTTTTGGGTGTTCCTCCTTTCGCGAAGTCCAAACTGTCGGGATGCGCTGTGAAAGGTTCCATTTTTTCAAAAAAACCATGTCTTCTTAGTAAATTGGGTGCGGAACAAATAGCAGCAATAGTGAGATTCTTTGATTTGAATCTTTGTAAGATGAAATTCAGGTCCGGATCTTTATCGAGAACTTGAACGCCATTCCATCCTCCCGGAATGGCTATCAGATCAAAGTCATCCTCTCTGATTTCTGCAAATGATCGATCCGGAAGAACTCTAGTTCCGTATTGCAGAACTACAGGATCTGTGGTTATTGAGGCTCGAATGATTTCGCATCCGGCTCTCGCCAGTATATCGGTAAGGATAACCATTTCCATATCTTCTGTATGATTTGTAAATGGCACAAGAATTCGTTTCATAATAAACATCTGTTCCATCAATCAAGTTGGGGCAAGACATTATTCTTAAACAGCCTGAAAGAATTTTCCCATAATTTTGGATTGTCGTCTCTATCGTGATACGCTAATAACAATCCACCAAAGTCCCCGATCCTTTCTTTGAGTTTTTGGATCTTCCCGATCACTGTCTCGGGTGAGCCGGCAATGACCATTTCATCCATGGATTGTTTCAGACTTAAATTTGGATTGGGATGGGTTATATCCGGCTGGAATAGAATGGTCATCCCCATTCGGGACATCTGTGTATATAAAAATTGATAGTAGGCTGTAATATTATTTTGGGAATTTTCAAAATATTCTTCAGCCTCTCGATCTGTTTCGGTGACAAGAATGGTTCTGACCACTCTCCAGTCTTTTGGATTCGGATTTCTTCCCGATTTCTCCGCACCTTTGTTGTAAGAGTCAATATGAGTTTTTAGAATCGCAGTTGAAACAAAATTAGCAGATATAAATCCCCAACCATTCTCTCCGGCAAGTCCTGCAAGACCGGAATCAGGCATCATTGAGGAAACAACTATAGGGGGATGGGGAGATTGGAAAGGTTTGTGCATAAGACCCAAGTCCAAATCTGACATAACTGTATCTTTCACCTGAAAATTCCAGAATTTTCCGTTAAAAACATAGGGAGGATCCTGACTCCAAATGCCCTGAATCATCCGAAGACTTTCTAACATCATCTCACCTCTCGGCGACTCCATCGTTCCAAAAAGTTCAAAATCTGAGGGAAGTCCACCGGTTCCTATTCCAAAAAGAAACCTACCTTGGGACATGTGATCGAACATGGCTACATCGGCGGCTACTCTTGCCGGGTGGTGGTGGGGTAGATTTATGACTCCTGTAGCAAACTTTATCGATTTCGTACGATGAATCAAACCAGTGAAGAATTGAAGGGGATTGCTGACGGGTTCGGGTTTTGCTGTGAAGTGTTCTCCTAAAAAAACTTCCTCATATCCGAGAGAATCAAGTTCAATGATCACATTTTCTATCATGCGATACATATCTAAATAAGTTCTACCCATTCGATGTATGGGAGTCAAAAACATTCCGGTTTTCATTTCTGTAATACCTTTTTTGGGAAAATATTTTTAGATAGTATAGTAAATATTTTTATGAAGGATGAGGTCAAGATCTTAAAAAACTAATCTGAATCATTTCCTACTAAATGAAAAGATTAGGAATGGTAGACTTCCCCCGGTTTCTTTTTTCATTCCTGTGATGCTATCCTATACTAGCACCCATTCGAGTGGCCTCAGGGTGACAAAGCTCTGTCAAAGGTATTCGTATTAAGGTATAGTGTCATGGTGAGGTGAACTCGAACCATGGTTTTAGAGGAATACTATACTGTAGTAGCACCCGTTCGAGTAACCTCAGGGTGACATTATTCCTTTCCAAAAAAAATTCATAAAACTATCATTTTTTTTCTATTTTATTTTTTTTCCTCCATTTTTGGAACCCTTATCTTCAGGAGACTAAGATGAAAGAATTGATGACAGCCCTAATTGAGGCCAAAGTGGAG
>JACKPB010000023.1 GCA_024233875.1 Leptospiraceae bacterium | reverse complement strand
TTCGATAATGTTTACTGCCTTAGGACTCAGAGGAATTTTGCTGAATCGATAGGTCTGAAACGCAAAGTCAAAATTGAAGTCAGTTATTTTCACTTCCAAGGGAGATTCGGAGTCTTCTATTTTGAGGTCTAACTTTAAGTCGTGTATATAAAAATTGAGAAGTGCACTCACCGGAACATATAGATTCAGCTCTGACTTGGGCTCGGAGGGTTCTTCGGGAGTTTCTTTCTTTTTTTCTTTTTCTTTTTTCTCCCCCGGCTCAAAGAGAGCATCAAAATTCCAAACACCGCCTTTTTTGTGAAGATAGATCTCGGGAGAACTTAAGGATATATCTGTTAGGCGTAAGCTACCCGTAAAAAGGGCGGGAAGATTGTATTGGACGGATACCCGTTTGGCACGAAATACAGGTGAATTTTGAAAATTCTCTCCATTGGATATCAAAATATCTTCAATCAGGAATCCATAGAGAAGAGAAAACTTTTTGACATTTACATCCAGACTTCCATTGGAAACCATCGAGAAGCCTTTTTTTAATATTCGATCTGCTGAAAAGGAGTTAAAAACAAATTTATAGGAAAATACTAATATCCATAAGAAAATAAATTTCTTCTGAGTAAATAATGGTTTGATATATCGAAATATATTTGTAAGTAACTTTCCTGAATTCATTTAAATCAGTTAGAGCCTGCAATTACTTTTTCATCTTTTTCGTCTTCAGTCAATTCGGGAGAAACTACTTTCTCGAGGATATTTTTTGATAGGTAGTAATAAGGATTGACCCGCGACTCCACCCCCATTCCGAATTTTTCTACATACATCCTGCGGAGACTTTCATTTTCTTTGGATGTAAGAGAGTATGAGTCTTCTGCTTCAACCATCCAAATATTGGAATCTCCGGGACATTTTTTCAACTCAGACTTTATATCGAGATAGATCTTATCCCCATCTATCTTTTGTTTGTATGACAGATAAAAATACCCTTCGATATTTTTATCCGTAAATCCCGAACAGCCGGGCTTCAAACCTTCAGGAGTTGGATATAAAATGAATTCAGAATGATGAGATATCAAACTTTGAAAAATAGCCTGAAAAGTTTGATTCTCCATTATTGTCACAGGATTATCAGGATTTACCAATACGTAAACACGTTTCAATGTCTTTAAATCCTTTTCAAGATCGGGAGAGCGTTCCATAGTTCTAATGGTACTGCATTGAATCAAAAAAAGAAGTGTGAAAATGAATCTTAGTTTTGAATTCAAATAGTTCGTAGTTTTACCCATTTAAGACACCCCGATTTCTGTGAGTTTGTAAATCACAGACAATTGTGTTTTTGAACACAGATTGATCTGCAAATCACGATTCCAATAATAATCTTGGGAGAGTAGTTTTAAATCTTTTTTTGAAAAGGCCTGAAATTTTATTTTCTCAACCTATTTTCAAAATTCTATCTACAGGATCATTTTTTAGGTGGTTGTTTTATTTCTTCTTTTCTTGAACCGAAACTAGTCTAAACCTGAGAAAAATCATAAATATGGAAGTTAGAATGAAAAAACAAACCAAAATCTTTCTCCTCTTTGCTATTGTATCCCCAGTTTTACTCACAGCAGAAAGCTATAAGTACTCAGGCAAAGCCGGCGATTTGAAATCCGGAAAATTTCTCTATACCGACAATCATATTGAAACCAGAAGTGAAGGAAAGCACCTCTCCTCTGTCATCACTTACAGAGATGCAAAAGGAAATGTCATAGCCAGGAAAAATATCCAATTTACCAAAAACTCATATCTTCCGGATTTTGAATTGGAAGATCTCCGATCCGGATACATTGAAGGCGGGGTTTTGCAGGGAAAATCCTATAAAGTATATTACAAAAAAGATAAAAATTCTGAAAAAAAAGAAAAAATTTTGAGTTTGAAAGGCCCTTCCACAGCTGATGGAGGCTTCGATCATTTCGTGAGAAAGAATTGGGATGATTTGATTTCAGGAAAGACAGTTAAATTTTCCTTCATTGCCCCTTCCCAGCTGGATCAATTTGATTTTTTAGTTTCAAAAATTAGCTCTACTTCCAAAACTATCACTTTAAAAATGAGAATTGAGAATTTTTTATTGAATATTTTAGTACCTCCTATAAATATCATTTACGATTCTGAGACAAAACGCATCATTCAGTACGAAGGAATCTCTAATATTAATAATGAAGAAGGGAAAAGCTATTTTGTAAAGATTGTGTACGATCATCTTCAAAATTAAGAACATGAAAAATTGGCCGGGGAAATGGAATTGATAGAGATTACAGAACAGGATGACTATTCTTTACGAATTTCTACCCCCGGAAATACAAAAATCCTTATCCTTTTCTTCGCTTTAGTCCTCGGGTTGATTCTCACTCTGAACTTCCTACCCATTCAAAGACTAGAAAAGTTCTTCACTTCAGGCATTCTGGTTCTACTTTCTTTTTCCTTGATAACTTTCTTCACTCTATACTTTTATTTTAAATTTTTAAAAATTCTTTTTTTTCAAGCATTTGAAGTGGAATACTACTTTGAAAAAAGTAAGGATGGAAAATTCGTTTATTTTAGGAAAATTTTACAGATTACATCCTCTAAAAAAAAATTACCTACCCCGAACTACATAGTTCCCCAGCAGGTAAATTTTTTGGGCAATCATGGATTTCTTATCTATATTTTCCATGCCAAAGCCAAAGAAACCCTCTTTTGGAACCCTGTGATGCGAATGTTTTATAATTTTTTCCATCCACCTTTCATTCGTGCCGAATTGAGATTCACAACCGCTTCCGAATCCAAAAATATTTCGATGAGAATTGTTCGCGAGATTGAAGAATACACAAGAGAAGAAGATCAGTCTCATATCCAACAAAAGACACCCCTTATGAAAATCGATATGCAGATCGAGGAAGTCAGAGAAATCTTAAGCAAGGGGGTTGATATCAATGCAAGGGATTCCATCATTGGAAATACAGCCCTTTTCTATGCCTGTGGAGCTGATCCGGAGCTTCCGGTAGTGGATTGGGGAGAACCGAATTTTGAAGTTCTCGGTGAACTGATCCGTTCGGGAGCCGATGTAAATGCCTGTAATTTTCAAAATGAAAGAGTTCTTGACTACATCCGAAAAGTCACATCACAAACCACCGGTGAAATTCCTGTCATGACCCGCCTCAGATCCTTCCTCGAAGGAAATGGCTACAGAAAATAATTTTTTAGAACTATTTTAATATTTTTTCTTTACAACAAAACCTCATTTATATATCCTATCAAATCATATTGATTATTTATTTTACAAATAATGGTTTCTGACCTATAATCAATTTAGATAAAAAGGAGATCAACTCAAATGGCAAGAATCAACGACAAACTACCCGAATTCAAATTACAGGCTTACCACAATGGTGCGTTCAAAACTATCAGCGACAAAGATGTTCTGGGAAAATGGGCAATTTTCCTTTTCTACCCTGCTGATTTTACTTTTGTCTGTCCAACAGAGCTGGGAGATATGGCCGATCAGTATGCTGAACTACAAAAACTCGGTGTAGAAGTTTATTCTGTTTCTACAGACACTCATTTTGTTCACAAAGCATGGCATGATGCAAGTGAAACTATCAAAAAAATCAAGTTTCCTATGCTTGCAGATCCAACAGGAAAATTGACCAGAGGATTTGATGTCATGATAGAAGAAGATGGAATTGCAATGAGAGGAACTTTCTTAATCAATCCCGAAGGTCTCATCAAAGTCATCGAAGTTCATGATGGTGGAATCGGACGTGATGCAGAAGACATGGTTAGAAAAGTTCAAGCTGCTCAGTATGTTGCTTCACACAGCGGTGAAGTCTGCCCTGCAAAATGGAAACCCGGTAGCTCCACTCTCAAACCAGGTCTGGATTTAGTAGGCAAAATTTAATTAATTTATTCCCCCTGTTGGGTCAAAAGCCCAACTGGGGATTCTCTAAGAGGAGGAAAGAAATGATAGATGGTGCAATGATAGAGCAACTGAGAGAGTACATGAAAAGGCTTGAGAAGCCTGTAGGTATCCGACTCTGTGACAAACCTCATGATAAGAAAGATGAGCTTAGAGAGATGCTTGAAGCAGTTTCTTCGACATCCGACAAAATATCTATGTCCGTTGAGAACCTTCCCCTTCGTAGTGGAGTCAGTTTTGATATAACCTCAGAAGGCAAACCAACTGGGATTCAATTCAGTGGAATTCCCGGAGGACATGAATTTACTTCTTTTATTTTAGCAATACTACAATCAGGAGGGGTTCCCCTCAAATTGGATGAAGGAATTCAGAATGTACTGAAAGCCTTTCCCCAAAAAATGAATTTTGAAACAGTAGTTTCCTTAAGCTGTCACAATTGTCCCGAAGTAGTTCAGGCTCTAAATCAATTTTGCCTCTTAAATCCCGAGGTCACCCATGAGATGATCGATGGTGGACTCTTTCCGGAATTGATCGAAGAAAGAAAAATCCAGGGTGTTCCGACTGTCTATCTCAATGATAAACAATTTTCCAGCGGTAAAATGGAGATTTCTGATATCATTGGAAAGATCAAAGAAATTTATCCAGATTCCGAAGTAAAAGTAAGTCAGCCGACCTCTACAGAATTGTATGACGTTACCATCATCGGAGGAGGACCTGCCGGTGTGAGTTCGGCAATTTATTCTGCCAGAAAAGGTTTGAATGTACTACTCATTGCAGATCGACTGGGAGGACAGGTTCGTGATACTATGGACATAGAAAATATGATTTCTGTAGTCAGGACAACAGGACCCGAACTTTCCAACTCAATGGAAGATCATCTCATGAAATATCCTGTGAAAATCAGGAAGAATCTAAGGGTAACAGGAATTAGAAATACCGAATCTACAAAATTCATTTCCTTAAATACCGGTGAAGAAATTCAAACCAAGACCATCATTGTAGCCACAGGCGCGAAATGGAGAGAATTGGGAGTGCCCGGAGAAAAAGAAAATATCGGAAATGGAGTTGCCTATTGTCCGCACTGCGATGGCCCATTTTTCAAAAACAAAGATGTGATTGTTGTCGGTGGGGGGAATTCAGGGATCGAAGCCGCCCTGGACCTAAGTGGAATCGTTAAGTCTGTAACTGTTCTTGAGTTTTTACCCGATGTGAAAGCCGACAAAATCCTTGTCGACAGGGCAAGATCTACTTCCAACATACAAATCAAAACCAATATTCAATCCAAAGAAATCACAACTGAAAATGGTAAAGTCAATGCTTTGAAATACATAGACAGATCAAATCAATCAGAAGGTGAATTTCAAACTGATGGTATCTTTATCCAAATCGGATTGATTCCGAACTCAGGCTTTTTGGGAGATGTTGTCAATAAAAACAAATTCGGTGAAATCCTAATCGATGACCGATGCAAGACAAATGTTCCCGGAATCTTTGCCTGCGGGGATGTCACTACTGTTCCTTACAAACAGATAGTCATATCCATGGGAGAAGGAGCCAAGGCGGCACTTTCGGCTTTTGAATACATATTGATGCACACTGATAAAGCAAAAGTAGCCTGATTATGACACTGGTTCAATTGAAATATGCTGTAACATTAGAAAAGATAAGAAACTTTGCTCTGGCGGCTCAGGAACTATTCATTGCCCAACCTACCCTGAGCCTTCAGATTCAAAAATTAGAAAAGCACATGGGGATTTTGATTTTTGACAGAACCACAAATCCCATATCCATCACCGTAGAAGGGAAAGAATTTTTAAAACAGGCAAGAATTGTCCTTCAGGAATCTGAAAAATTAGAATTCATGTACAGCCAAAAGAATGGAACACCGAGTGGAGAGATTCGTCTCGGTATCATTCCCACCGTAGCGAGTTCACTTTTGGTAAAAATCATTCCCTTAGTGAAATCCAAGTATCCGGAACTTCAATTGCGAATCTTCGAGCTTCCGACAAACCAGATCATTCAAAAATTGGAAGGAAATGAGATAGACATAGGAATGCTGGCCACTCCCCTTTCCAATAGAAAAATCAAAGAATACCCGCTCTATTATGAACCCTTTCAGGTTTATTTTCCTTCCGGTAGCATTCCTGATGGAGATGTGAGAATTGAAGACATTCAGGAAAGAGAGATGATTATTCTCGGTGAAGAGCATTGCTTTCGAGGACAATCACTCAAAATCTGTAAGAACAACTCTCCCGGTAGAATCGAAGCGGGAAGTTTTGAAACGATCAAAAAGCTTGTAGACAATAATCTCGGATTGACTCTCCTACCACAGTTTGAAGAAGTTCAATTCAAAGAAAGAATTCGTTCTCTAGTGGATCCGAAACCCGCGAGAGAAATTAGTTTGGTGACAAATATTTCTTTTTTTAAAATTAAGATTCTAAATACTCTTAAAAATGAAATTTTGAATCTCGTTCCGGGTCAGTATCACTCAAAAAAAGATTTTCATATTATCGGTGTCGAAGCCTGAATCTATCGGGCAGATCGGGACATTCCACCACTCTATTCCTTTTTTTGATTCTAAAATAGATTTGTGTTTACGAATCATGGTAGAAATGATTTCATTAAAATTGAAATTGATAGGAATGCTCTAAATAAATCAGAAATTAATCTTCCCGCACTTCATAGTACCCTTAATTAATTATTTGACATAGAGAGAGGGGTAAGAGAGTAATTTTTGAAAACTCTGGAGGATACAATCATCTTCAATTTTCTAAGGGGGAGTAGTGAAAGAAAAAATTTTACTAATCGATGATGATTTGACTTCCCTTGAATTGATCCTTAGATTTTTACAAATGGAAGGATATGAGGTTCACACAGAGACCGACGCAGAGAGTGCTCTGGAAAAAGCCAGAACCATTTTACCGGATTTGATTCTCAGTGATGTGCAAATGCCAAAAATGGATGGCTATACACTTCTCAAAGAACTCAAATCCGATGAAAGCACCTCACTCATTCCCATTATTTTTATCACATCCAACAACCGCATGGAAGATTTTCGATTCGGAATGAACCTCGGTGCGGAGGACTATTTGTTCAAACCGATTTCGAGAAGTAGTCTCCTCGAAACGATTTTCATTCGTCTCGAAAAACAGAGAAAAATCAATAGAAAGATTTCGGAATTTCAGGAAGGAATTTTGAATCGGGACCGAAAGATTTCAAGATTACAAAACAATCTAATCAAACAAATTGAGACCCTGGATGAAGCCGCCTCCATACCTAAGACTTCCTTTCCGAACAATAACTATCGATTTAAAAACTTTTACTATGCTTACGAATTCCTCCCCCTCGATCCATTGGGAGGCGACATTCTTCTCATCAATCCAATCGGTGAAGATCGATTTCGTTTTTTTCTGGCAGATGCGATTGGTCACGGAGTGAAGGCAGCACTCATATCCATGTTCATTCTTTCAGAATACAAAGATATATTTCAAAAACATCTTTTACCGGGAGCACTGATCGAAGAATTGAATCGCAAGTTTATTCAAAAATATTCAGATCTAATGACAATATTCAACTGTATTGTTCTGGACATAGACCAAAAATACAACCTGGTCACCTATAGTTCAGCGGCTTTCTATTCTCTCTATGTTCAGAATTCCGAAATCATAGAGATGAAAAATTCCGGACCCTTAGTTGGATTTCTCAAAGATGCTGTTTATGAAAATTTTCACTTACCTATTGACAATGTTTCCGAAATTTATCTATTCACAGATGGAATTGTAGAAGCAAGGAATTCTCAAAATACTCAATTTGGCAAATCAGGTCTAAAACATTCGATTCCCAAGCCTCCCATCTCACCTGAAAATACAGCTTTCAATGTGATTCAAAACCTATTCCGATTTGTTGGAGATCAGAAAATCACAGATGACATAACGTTTTTGGGTATCCACATGGAAAATAAATCCAAACCATAAAATTCTAACCTCTAAGAAATATGTATTGGTTGAAAAAAAAATCATATCTACTTTGTTTTCTTCTACTGGCACTCAACTCATTCAACTGCAGTAACGTAACAGAAAAAAAGAGAGATCCCAAAAAAATACTTTTTCTCGGAGAATCCACAACCAATGGTCTCGGAGCAACCCAAATCTCTAACAATTATGTTTCACGAACCATAGAGGGATTTAGAAACTTAAGCCTCCCTATTGAGTACAAAGTCATAGCTAAGAATGGAATGACTTCGAGTTGGGGAGTTTTACAAATCGAGGATGTCATCCGATACAGACCTGATTTTTTCATCATTGAATTTGCCATCAACGATGAAGAATTGAGTGATTCGGAAGTTCTTTCCAATTATTTGACCTTCAAGTCTCTAACACCCTTCACCCGTACAATAATCTTGGATTTGTATTCATCAAATCAATATAGGAAATTTCTGAGTACCGGAAGTAAACGTATCACATCCCTTCACGGACTTGCCGGATTTCCTAATCAAATAGACACAGAACCCTGCCTTCCGAAAGATTGGGATATCTACTTAATAGATGGAGTTCATCCAAATGATTTAGGATACGGAATTGTTTCCGATTGTCTCAATCGGACCCTTTACCCACTCCTCCTGGATTCGATTTTGATTCAACAAATATTGATTCCTCAATAAATCATAATATAATCTAATTCATTTTCTCTATAAACTCGAAACCCCAATTTTTGATAAAGTCGTATTGCATAATTTCCACGTGCAACGCTCAGAGAGATGGAATGGATTCCTTGTGAGGATGATTTTTCAATCAATTTACGAATCAAAATTTCTCCGTATCCTTTTCCCCGACTCCCGGGTTTCAATCCGATAACCAGTTCAGGGATTTTTTCGGAGATAAAGCCATAGGAATGAAAACTCTCCCACCAAAAACGATACCAAACTGCACCCAGGTTCTGACCCGAATCATCCTGTAAGATCAAACCCAAATCTCCTTTCCTCTTACCCCATTCATCCAGTAAAAACCGAAGATCTTCCCTTTCCAAATACACATCGGTATTCATAACTTCCGAATGATCCCAATAGGCTGCAATACAGAGCATATCTCTGAGAAAAGGAAGGTCTGAGCTATTGCTTGTGTAAACTTTCATATCTGAACGATTCGAATCCCAAACCTTCCCGAAAACTTTTTTTTTCAAATAATTGTTTTTTCTTCATTCCGAATTATCACCATTTTCTATTCACAGGGTAGATCGAAGAGAATTTCACCTCTCTAAATTTCAAAAGAATTCCCGAATCGGGCACGACCCTTAGCACTAAGATAATTCCAAATCCCAATCATTTCATATCAAATTTGAAAACTTATTGAAATTTGATATATCTTGACAACAATCCATAGAAATTTCAGAATACATTTTTAATTCAATGAAAGAATTTTTCACTTTTCTACTCTCCTTTTTCCTGGTCTCATCTCCTTCCGATGAGAGAATCGATTTGAAAAATTTACATTGGGAAATGAGAGAGATATCCCAATCTGCCTCCAATTCAGAATGGTTTCCCATCCAATCGATGACAGAACCGATTCAAAGTCTTTATCCGGAAAAGAATGGTTGGGGATTCTTTGAGTTCCGAACCCGATTTGATCTCCCGGATTCATTCCTGAACAATCATTCCCCACCGGCTCTCTACTTTATTTCTATAGGAGAAGTTTTTTCAATTTTTGTGAATAATGAAAAAATTGCAAGTGAAGGCTATTTTGAGAATGATCATAAATTTCAGGTAAGAAGTTTACGTTCGTACACCTCACCGATCAATTCGAGGATATTAAAATCTCAAAACAATGAATTGATTATCCAAATCTCAGGAGATTTGAGAGGAAAGAGCACAGGTTTTTTTTATCCCGGAGAGTACATACTCTCAACCTATGAGGATATACTTTCTCTCCGTCAGGATCTCATTGGTGACTTTTTAAATTATTTTTATATTCTCTTTTCTTTCTATCATCTCTATCTTTTTCTAACAAACAAATCAGAGAGGCACAATTTAAATATATTCTTCCTGGGTAGTATTACATGCCTGTATTTTATAGTCAGATCCACTTCTTTTCAATCACTTAAGTGGGATACAGAATACTTCTTAAGATTGGAGTATTCCTCACTTATGCTTACTCTGCCTGCTCTCCTTTATTTTCAGGAATATTTGCTAAGGGGGAAGATCAATCTCGTAGCCCGAGTATTTAAATGGATGAGTATCCTCCTTTCTTTGAGTTGTTGGATTTTTTATAGATACTATCTGGAAGACATTCTTTTCATCTGGAAATTGATCTGTGTAGTATCTCCTTTGATTATTTTTTACTCTCCTATTTCTGAATTTCGAAAAAAAAATCCGGATGCTATCATTATTCTTTTTGGTTTGAGTATTGTATCTCTTGTCCTCTTCATCGATCTTTATCTGGTAACTTTTCAAAAAAATCATACGATTTATTCAAAATATACATTTTTTTTCTACTTTCTCTCTCTCGGAGTATTGATAGCAAATCGTATGACTAGATTGAATGGCCACATTCAATTTCTCAATGAAGTATTGAACAACAAGATTACAGTCATAGAGGATTTGAATAAAAACCTCGAATTGAAGGTCGAAAAAAGAACAAGAGAACTCTCCCTCAGCCTAATAGACATAGAGAGACTGAAAGAGAAACAGGATGGAGACTATTTTTTAATCACACTCATTGCCGATCCATTATATTTTATTCAGTTTGATAAAAACTATTTAGATATATCTACCATATTGAATCAATACAAAAAATTTAGCTTTAAGTCCAAAGAATATCAGATAGGTGGAGACCTAATCATTGTAGAAACGATTCCTATATCGGATAAAAATTACACAATATTTATCAATGGTGATGCCATGGGAAAATCCCTTCAGGGAGCAACCGGAGCAATCGTATTGGGAGTAGTATTCAAATCCTTAATCAATACCAGAAGATATTCAGAACAGATAGCAAACAACTCCCCGGAATTCACCCTTAAGAATATTTTTATTGACCTACAAAAAGTATTCGAATCTTTTGATGGTCTTATGCTCTGCTCTGCTTTGATAGGGCTTATCGACACAGAAACCGGATGTCTGTATTCAATCAACGCTGAACATCCCTATACAGTTCTCTACCGGAACAAAAAAGCTGAATTTTTAGATCTGGACAATTCACTCTACAAATTGGGTACTTCATGGTTTCAGAAAGGAATTCATGTGATAGTGAAACAACTTTTTATCGGAGATGTCATTCTAACCGGATCTGATGGGAGAGAAGACATTTTAATAAGAACTGAACTGAATCAATACTCTATAAATGAAAATAGCAATCTCTTTCTCGAGGCGGTAGAAAACTCATTAGGGGATTCTGAGAATATATTTAAGTATTTACAGTCCAGGGGAAATTTCACTGATGATTTCAGTCTCATCCGTATTCAAATTTTGGGTTTGAATACGGGAGAAAGCCATAAAATACTTTCTCTTCTCGATGACATCATAGACTATCATGAACTCTTCAAAGAAAAAGATAGAATAGAAGACTACTTAGAAAATATTTTCCTAAACACTTTGAAATCAGATTATGATAAAATTAGAGTCAAAGAAGTATTGTCGGATCTATTTCCCTACCACATCCACCATCTTGAAACCTTAAGAAACCTATACAGTTCTATTGGGAGATATGAGGATGCCGCTTCCATAGGAGAAAGAATTCGAATCCGAGATCCTTATAATAAGGAAAATTTGGTTTCACTCCTCAATCTCTACAAAAATTTGAAGTATCATCATCGTCTACCCAAACTGATAGACAAGATCAATGCACTTGATTCAAAAACTTAAAGTGATCTCAGGTATTTGTCTATTTCGGGTCGAAAGGATGAAATGACCTTTCTGTACACATCTTTTTTAAAATCGATGATGGTATCTATCGTGGCTTCCAATTCCTGAAAACGCAAAGCTGAGAACTCCTGTTCATGAATGAAGAGATTGGTTTCTTCGATACCGTGATCCCAAAAGTACAAAAACCATTTTTGAGTTTGTCCGCTGTACTTTTTTAAGGAGGCGATATTCAATTCCGGTGGAAAATCATATTGAATCCATTCCGGATGTTCATAGACAATCTCTCCACCTTTCACACCTACTTCCTCATAAAGTTCCCTTTCTGCTGCTAGTTTAGGTTCTTCGCCCTCATCTATTCCACCCTGAGGGAACTGCCAATGCCCCGGAAAAGATAGACGTTCTCCGGTGAGGACTTCACCTTTTCGATTGAATACTACAATCCCTACATTTTTTCTATATGGTTTCAATTGATTCTCCGCTTGATTTTCATTCAAGAATTTATGTTCGTTTGGAGAAATCCAATTCATTTTTGGGTTCAAAGCTCAAAAAGTAGTCACAATCCCTATCGTATCAACGTTCACTTCCTCCAAACGTTCAGAAATTCTTACCCCAGTCTTCATTCAATAAGGTGACATTTTACTTTAGATTCTATGGGAGCTTTTGATTTGGATTGTCTTCTAAGGATTTAAGAATTTACACCTGATATTACTTTCTCAAACTAGTCTGATAATCAAAGGAATTTCATTTTTATAAAAAAAAATATATTTTACTTTTCACTCCTTTTTGAATATTATTGTAATATATCTCACTTTATCCTATATTTATTTGTGTATTGTATTCTTTAAAAAAAGTTTTATTACTTGAGAGAATTAGCTACCATAAATTTTTATTCTTATTAGTGGATTTGGAGATTAGAAATTATGAAAATAATTATATCCAGACACGGTGAAGCCGAAGATTATTCATCGAGTGGTAGGGATTTTGATAGATCCCTCACAGATGCTGGTAGATTGGATATTGCCAAGATGGCGAATTTTATTAAAAATTCATCTCTTAAGGTTCAACACATCTACCACAGTCCCTATCTCCGCACCAAGCAAACAGCCGAAATCTACTCTAGCATTTTGCAACTTCCGGAGCAGATTGAACTCTGCGAGGAGCTGGCTCCTAATAATGATTGTATGGATCTGGTACATAGGATTCGAAACTTTTCCAATTCGGAAACTTTTCTTTTGATAAGCCACAATCCCGGTATAGCATTTTTTGCATCCAGATTGATCCAGGACGAATCGCTCTATGAAAGCCTATTGTTTATGCCCGGTACGACTATAGCTATTAATATAGCCAGAGAACGTTTTACAAAAGGTCAGATCATTTGGATGATCTCTCCAAGAGATTTACCTGACGCCTAACTTATTTTTTCAAATTTCTGTTTTTCCCTCCATTTCTCAATTGGTCTAAACCTTCTTCTATATTGAGCAGGTCTTCTTTGATGTGATTGAAGAGTATGTATACTCCGATATTTCCGAAAAGAAATAAGTATAGAGTCCATCTTCCTAAACTGTAATACAAAATAGGATAGATCGAGTTTTGAATGAACCAAACTAAGAGGAAAAAACGAAAAGGATAACCTGAACCGGAAAGTCGATGCTTGAGGTAATTTCCCAGAGTCATCTTATATGAGTTCATAGCCAGAGATAGAATCAAAAGAAATGTGATACCTGATATCCAACCTATGAGAGGTATCGTAAAGTGTGATGTAAAAATATCCAAAAGACCGGTTATGACAATCAATCCCAGGAGAATGGTACCCGAAGCATAGACGATTGAAAATACAAAAATTTTAAATAGTGGAAATATGGAACCAAGCAAGGCTTCCTGAAAGCTTGCAAGTATGTTCTTATTGACAACAAACTCCCTCCACTCATCCTCTAGATTCTCCGACCTTGTTCTGTCTTCTGAATACTCTTCATAGACTGATTCCGTTTCATAGCTATAGCCTGGATCTTCCTCCCGGGATTGGTCCAAGTATTCCAGACAGGTATCCCTTGCGAGTCCCAACTTAATAAATTTTTTATGAAAACTATCTTTTTCCGGATCTGATTTAGCCCTATCGGGATGACATTGCGAGGCTTTCTTACGCCAGGCTTTTAAGATCACTTCCCTATCAAATATAGGTTCTAAGCCCAGAGTTAGAAATGCATTTAGATAGTGAGGACTGACCATAACTCCCAGAAATTCATATTCGCTAAGAATGTTTTTGAAAAATCCCGGGATAGATGCAATTACCCAAAATGATTCAGGAATTTTTAATTCTTAATCCTAAGAATATGCATGGATCTGGCAATCTTTTTCCTGAAAATTTCTATTTCTCATCTTTTTCTCTTTACTGTCCCGGGAATCTCTATCCTATTGATTAAAAATTTTCAGGAATGAACTATGGAAAAACATGTCATCGTAGTTGGAGCAGGTTTTGGTGGATTGCAAATAGTAAAGAAATTAGGCAATAAGAAAAATTTTCGAATTACACTTATTGACAAAACCAACCACCATCTCTTTCAACCCCTGCTCTATCAGGTTGCCTCCTCTGTCTTGAGTCCCGCCGACATAGCGATTCCTACCCGATCCCTGACATCCAAAATGAAAAATGTGAAAGTTCTAATGTGTGAATTGGTTCACATTGACAAGGAAAAGAATCTTATCCAAACAGACCATGGGGAACTGAAGTATGACTATCTGGTTCTCGCTATGGGTGCTGTAACCAGCTACTTCGGTAATTCCACATGGAAACAATACGCACCGGGGTTGAAAAATATTTCCGATGCTCTTGAAATCAGGAATAAAATCCTAATTTCTTATGAAAAAGCAGAAATGGAAACTGATCCCTCAAAGGTTAAAAAATTATTGACTTTTGTAATCATAGGAGGTGGTCCTACAGGTGTAGAACTGGCCGGTTCCATAGCAGAATTGTCCCGTCATATTATTAAAAATGATTTTCGATCCATAGATCCCAGTTTGAGTGATGTACTTCTGATTGAAGCCGGTCCCCGAATCCTAC
The DNA here is from genome assembly GCA_024233875.1 of Leptospiraceae bacterium. Classification (GTDB taxonomy): domain Bacteria; phylum Spirochaetota; class Leptospiria; order Leptospirales; family Leptospiraceae; genus JACKPB01. Next base: position 1,172 of record JACKPB010000023.1, on the reverse strand, counting down.
CACAGTTCTCTGTAGAATCCTCAAACATAGCAAAAGCAAATTTAGAAAAAAGGGGTGTGAAAGTTTATTTAAATACTAAAGTAAAGGACATACTTCCCGATTCTGTGATCACTGAATCAGGAATCTTTTATTCCCTGAATACAATTTGGGCAGCAGGGATTTCAGGGAATCCATTTTCAGCAAAGCTCAATTCTGATCTAGATAGATCCGGTAGAGTCCTCATAGATGAAAATTGCAATCTTCCCGGAAGTACTAATATTTTTTGCATTGGGGATATGGCAAATTTTAAATCCGAAAATGGAATCCCCCTGCCGGGTGTTTCTCCGGTCGCTATGCAACAGGGTAGATATGTGGCGGATAGAATGATTGCTATGGAAAAAGGTATAAATAAACTAAACGGTTTCCAATACTTTGATAAAGGAAGTATGGCAACGATTGGTCGAAAAGATGCAGTCGCAGAGATAAAAAACATCAAACTCAACGGGTTCATTGGTTGGATGTCCTGGCTATTCATTCACCTCTTTTACCAGGTAGGATTTAAAAACAAGGTCTCCATACTTATCACTTGGATTTGGTCATACATTTCTTTCAAAGCAGGAGCTAGATTGATCCAACCCAATTGGACAAATCTCCGGGACAAAACAGAACCGGAGAATGATTCAAACCAGAAAACGTAACAAAGGACATCCTGGTTTCTCTTTTGTTTGAAAGAGAAAAAACCAGGATATCCCTATTAGAAATAACTCAATATTTTGCCTAACTCAGTTAGGATGGGTTCCCAGCTTTTTCAATAAGCCGGAAAGTTGCTTCTGTTCTGTTGAGTTCAATGGTGACATGATAGAAACCATTTTTTTCCCGAGACTGGGAATGAGTTGCTTCATCAATTTTTTTCCTTTATCGGTTAAATTAATGTACAATCTTCTTTTGTCCTGACTGTCTCTCTGTCGAACAATCATTTTCTTTTCTTCCAACTTGTTCAATAGTTGAGTGATGTTTGCACCTGTAGAGAGATGTTTGGTAGCAATGTCTTTCTGAACCAAAGGTCCGAGATGATAGATTGTTTCCAAAATACCGAATTGTCCCAAAGAGAGTCCGGAATTGTCTAAGATTTCCAATCCTTTCATAGTCACAGTTGCTTCAGCTCTACTCAATTTGATGTAGAGATCCAATGC
>JACKPB010000022.1 GCA_024233875.1 Leptospiraceae bacterium | reverse complement strand
TTCTACTTTGGCCTCGATTAGGGCTGTCATCAATTCTTTCATCTTAGTCTCCTGAAGATAAGGGTTCCAAAAATGGGGGGAAAAAAAATAAAATAGAAAAAAAATGATAGATTTATGAATTTTTTTTGGAAAGGCGTATTGTCACCCTGAGGTGTGCTCGAACGGGTGCTAGAAAGAAAAATCATGATTTACAATTCCTGTTAGCGAGGAATTCTTCAATCGGTGGACAAAATCAGGATCAGGTGGACCTAGACATTGGACACCGGTTAAGGAGTACATTCAGAATATGTTTTTCGAATTGAAAAATAAAGCATTCCTCTCACAATAAACCTTGGGAATGCCTGACCAAGAGGTAGTTTCGTAGAATATGTTTCGAAAACTGACTCTTACAAAAGAACAATTGGGATTAAAAGAGGATCGATTTTGACAGTTATAGGAATCGTTGAATCTATCAAACCTTATACTATTAAGGTCCAATTCCACTATTCGGGGACTCTCCAGGAATATCTTGAATCCGTTTCTAAAGCAGTTCCGTATCTATACAGAACAGGTATTTTTTTATAATAGTTGGACTTTTACTTCTATACTTAGCATTTAGAGAATCAAAACTATAACGATCCTGATGAGTTTGAATGAACACCCCATATTCGCTAGTAAAGTATGATTGATAAAATATTTTATATCTCACATGGTTTCGCATTCGGATTATTTCTTATGGGTTTAGCTCTTGTTCTAAAAGAATTAAAAAGTAGCATCAATAAATTTTACTTTTCATTTTTTTTCATCTCAGGAATTGGAAGTCTCTTTTTTCAGGTTTTATCAGAAAATCATCCCAGTTTTCAATTAGAAGAATCCATAGCTCTTAAAATCATCTTACTTCTAACATTTATGCTTCAATCATGCGGATCATTTATCTATTGGATTTTATCTAAATCAATCTTTCAAAAAGATTTTCAACACAAAACTAATCACACAATCATTTTATCTTTAAAAATATCGATTTCTATTCTCATTGTAATTTTTGTGAGAAGACAAAATCTATTTATCCTTGAAGGGGAAATGAAAAAATTTATAATTAGTATCTACCCTACGATTTTCAGTTTAGCACTTCTTATCTTGGGATATACAAATTCAACTATTGAAGCAAATAAAAACCCTTCCATTCGTAGCTTATCAAAGTTTTTTTCATTTATCGGTATTACTTTAATCATACATCTCATTTTCAAAATTACATTTTTAGATACGGTTTATCAAAAAAATATTTTTGCATTTCTATCAATCTTAAATGGAATTATCACAATTATAAGTATATTTTCGATTATAGAAAATAAAAAATATTTCAATATTAACCTAAAGGAAATCAGTACTAATTTAGAAAGTCCTGAATTATTTCAAAAATTTCATCTTTTGTTTGTCCTCGAAAAATATTACAAACAGGAAAGCCTAACAATCAAATCATTATCAGATAGATTGGATTCAAAAGAATATATTCTAAGAAAATTTATCAGTATGGAATTAGGTTTTCAAAGTTTTAATGATATGCTCAACCGTTTTCGTATAGATGAAGCTTGCCGAATTCTCAAACGCAGCGCTACCGACTCAGAAAAAATGATTTCTATCGCTATGGATCTGGGATACAGTTCAAGTAGTGCTTTTGATAGAGCATTTAAAAATTATATGGGAATCACACCGAGAGACTACCTAAAAGAATATAAAAAAGGAAATGAAATATTTACCATGAGTTTGATAGAGAATTATGAAATTCTATTAAGAAAAAATATACCTATTCTCTGATTTTTAGTCATTTTCAGAAGTTTTTACGCATTCACAGAAAAATTAGCTATAAAATGGCTACATACCCTAAAAAATATGGGTTTGGGCGATAGCCCAAGCTGCCGGCAGGCTCCCTGCAACCTCACATTTCTGATCCGAATGGATGAGGTTAGTCAAACTCTCAATAAAACCTCCAATTCTTCAGAAAAAAAGATTTATCAATTTTGAAATTGTTAAATCTTTTTTTATTTTTTATATGAAAAAAAAATTTTGCATAGTATGATCACACAAATTCATATAGATACTTCAATTTGCCTTCCTGGCATGGTGAAAAGTTAAAACAAGATATCTTAAAAACTTGTTTTCTAATTTAGTTTTTCAAGTTTTAAGAAAACTCGAACCAATAAGTATTTTATGAAGAACAAAAATTAATAATACTTTTAAAGGAAAAAATATGAGATTCATACTCTTATGCAGTGCTTTCTTATTATTCATGACTAACTGCAAACAGTCCAAATCAGAGACCGATAAAATTGATGTAAAGGTTAAATTTGAAAATCCTACCTATACCTATTACATTACTAACCAAGCAGGTGCACCAATATTTCTAAAACCCCAAGAAAACCAAGCCATCTTTAAAACGATTCCATTTGGGTCACCTATTTCTTACATTGGTAAATCGAATCATAGCCTAATGAGTGAGATTGAAATCGAAGGAAAAGTATATTATGTATTAGGGAAGGATGTAGATAAAAATCCTCCTTATATAGCACTAAAGTATGTCTCTTCTAAGGATGGATTGATTTTCAGATCGAAACCTGATAAGTCTTCCTCAAAAATTGATCTCATACCATTCCGTGAAGAAGTCATGGTCATTAGTAATACAAATAAAAAATTTACAGTTGGTTCGGTAACAGGTGAATGGTTGGAGATTGTGTATAAGAATAAAAAAGGATTTGTATTTGATGGATTTCTTGAAGATTATCCTCCTGAAGAAGTAGAAGAAGACTCAAAAAAATGTGAAATAGTGCTGAATAATCAACCTGAAAATGTAAAGAGTTGGATGTTAGAATCAGATGTATTCCGAGTGTATTTGGATAGTTTAGGAAATGTATCCGGAAATGTAAGATATTATAACGGTGACGCTGAAGGATCTAGTCAAGTTTCCGGAACCTGGTTATCAGTCGGAACACATGTGGTCAGTATCGAAGTAACAATGAAATCAGACGAACGGGTAGAATGTTATCAGGAATGTGAAATAAATAATTATAGTAAAGGCTATGAATATTGTGAAAATGAATGTCGTAATTCAGAAGATCGAGAACCCAAAATTTATCCCTTCTCGGCAACCTTTGATACATCTGATCCGGATCATGTTTCAGTTCAAGGAGATTACCCGTATAATTCAGCCAGCATCTATAAATGTACAAAACTCTAGAAGTTTCAAATAGGTTATGTTAGGCGAAATCATATGCTAATTCTCAAAATATCCTGCTTATTTTTTCAGCTTGTATATAGTTAATTTATAGTATTTTTCAAAAGTTTTTGCGCATTCACAGAAAAATTAACTATAAAATGGCTACATACCTTACTAGGGAAAACGCAATTAATTATGAGAACTGGTATATAAGGGTTCTACAAATGGAGGAAAAAAAATGATAGATTTATAAATTTTTTTTGGAAAGGAGTTGTCACCCTGAGGCCACTCGAATTGGTGCTAGATCAGAAAAGCCTTTCTCTAAAACCATGGTTCGAGTTCACCTCACCAGGACAGCTTCCCTGCTTTACCAAACTCCCCTGCCTGAATGACAGGGGAGGAAATCACCAAATGATCCAATGACCCACTATGGTCAGCGAACACAACGGAGGTAATAGGGATTTGTCTTCCCGGACCATTGCTTAAGGCCATTATAGAAATAGATATACCATGCAGTGGTAGTATCAAAGGTATAGGTGGACGACGACCAGTAAGCGTTGTCAGTATTACCGGGAAAGAAACTATTGATTGTCGGTGAGTTAGTATATCCAGTACATGTCATTTGGGTATTCGGCATTTCAGTAGGATCATCGCATTCAATCAATAGTTTCAGTTCCTGATGCGTAGGAACCCGCCAATCTGTCCAACCATAAGTTCCGGCTCCTGCATTTAAACTATTACAGGCTGTATAGGCTTCACTCGTACCTGTTCCATCCAATAGTTTTGAAAGCCCATTATTGCACGTCTCATCTGCCCCACTACAATACTTGACTTGGGTAGGTGGTCCGAGACAGGTATCCGTTCCACTGTCGTATGTTTGTCCATGAGCGCATTTCATCCATGTCAGAGTCTGTGTGGAATAGGACTCCCCTCCAAAAGTTCCAGCGTTCACATCCAGAGTTACAGTTCCATCCGAACAGTCTGTAAACGTTCCCCAATTCCGAACTAGAGATGGACAAGATGGCGGTTCAACACCACCCGCAGGAACTATGATTAATTCCGCGATGAATTCATATCCAATGCCATCTCCATCGGTTAGTGTGATAGTTGCATAGACAGATGAACTCGTCGGGGTTCCTGAGATCTCGCCTGTTGCCGAATCAATATTTAAACCATAAGCGTACAATTCTTCATATGTATCCTCATAAGTAAAATCTGCCGCTGTAAGTCCATTCGGGAACTCTGTTAATGTAGAATCGATTGTAAGACTGCAACCTGAATCCAACTCGATACAGGAGCCGGTATAAAAAAGGTAATCCCCTCCAAGCGCGATTTCGGGAATCGTTCCGGCGGCTCCGATCTTCAATTTTTTACTAAACTGTGCGGACACCGTTGAGCCATTGGCTAGGATCACCTGGATTGTTGGTTGCCAATCTCCCTCTACGGTTGGGATACCGAAAATGGATCCGAAAGCATCCATCTGCATCCCGTTTCCAAAATCCTGCGGCACAAACGAGTAGGTTCCGTACTCTCCCACTCCTTCCATTTCAAAAGCTACATACGAATCGATCCCTACCGCCAAATACGATCCCCATACATTGATCGTTGGCACATTCGATTCTACATAATAATCCACACTCACACTACCAGTCGTTTTCGTATTCAAATCTGTGTAGGTCACAGTTCCCTTTTGGATTCCCGAACTGCTACCACCGGTTCCACTTATCGTACCAAAAATGGGATCGACTACACTCCAACCGCTTCCGCCTGCCGATGAAAAGCCGGTTATGGTATAGTTCCAGTTCGCTACTCCTTCGATACCCACTTCGAGGGTACAGGAAGAACTCTGGGTACAGGAACTGAAATACACAAAGCCGAATGCCTGACCCGCAACATAACTCTGAACTTTTATCTTAAAATTAGTCAGAGTGCTTCCAAAACGATTGGTCGCACGGATACTAATAGACGACGGATTGCTGGCCGGCACTGTTGTTGCAATTCCCGATATCTCTCCCGTAGTCGGATTCAAACTCATTCCTGAAGGAAGATTTCCACTCACGATCGCATAACTTGTAGGAAGACCTCCCTCCACCCAGGGGTAATAGGATTCATATACATTGGTATACAGGAGCATCGCTCCCTCGTTGTCATTATCAGCGTAGTACAGATAGTCGGGAGCAGAGGATGTATCCACCCAAAGATCAGCCGGTGGGATCGTTGACATAGAGATAAAGCTATCCAACTCATTGGCAGTGATTCCGAACTCATCCCCACCTCCCGAATTTTGGACATACGACTTGATCGCCGTTTTCATAGACGCTTCTAAGGGATTTTTCAAAAAATCTCCCGATGGAGCTCGACCTGTTGCCTGTTGGATCACATTTTTTAAGATCGTTGTGCGCTTTCCACCACTCTCCGCTACCTCAGAAAATCCGTTCATCACGGTTTCCAGTCCATTCGAAGTCGCCTCATCACGGGTCAAAACTCCTTTGGAGATCGCACGACCCGAAGCATTGGTCGCAAAGCTATTCGCCAGGGATGAAAAGCCACTCAGAACCATATTTGCCTTCGCTACATAGGGATCGTCAGGCTTGCTAAAATCTAAATTCAATTGTTCAAAAGTTGGAGTAGTCGTTCGACTCGCAGACCGAGTCGGACCTGTATCCTTTCCTCGCGTCAACCCACCCCGAGAGGGAGGAACTGCACGTTTGCCAAATCGTCTCGGATGGATGTCGTTGGGTTTACTGAGATCTCTGGATCGGGTGGAGGATTTCCCTTTGATAAATCCTCTGTTCAAACCGAACATCGATACAAGCTGTTGGGAGGATGAAGACGCAACTGCATTTGCAAAACTTGAATCCGCTTTTTGCATCGTCCTGGCAAACACACGGCTCGCCATACGGGAAAATGGAGAAGACAAAGCTCCCTTACTGGTAAGACCGGACGGTTCAGCTATGATAGAATCCAGGTAAAAGGAAGATCCGTTCCAGGAGATATTCTTCTTCTGAGTCTCATCATACATCAAAGTTTTTCCATTGGATGCGGGAGTAACGAGAACACAAACGGGTTGGCCGGTTTTCGCGTATCTTACGGTGTAATTTCCACTTTCGTCCGTAGTCGTTTCCGCCAGAGGAGTAGTACCACCCGTTCGGTCGCAGGCATTGTTTACCAGAGGAAGGATCTGAACCCTCGCCCCTGAGACTATCCCCTTCACAGCCGTTCCCGAAATTTCCGCCTGAGTGGTTCGTTTCCAGAATAGACCCAGATTCGCCAAAAAATCACGATTGAGGTCCTTGTCTGTTGGATTGCAATATCCAAATGAAAATAGGAGCATAAGTAAAAATAGTCTTTGTAAGTTCCGCTTCATAGTGTTCCTCTAAATTAGTAAAGAGTAAAATGATAGAAACTGAGTGATTCTAATAAATATTGTCAAGAGGAATTTTAATTAATTTTTTTTTAGCTTTTTAATCTATGCTACTTATTGAAATTCTGTGTATCTATGCTGGAGATAGTATGGGTAAATCATAATAAAAACAAAAGGAAACCGCAAATTGTCACCCTGACGTCAGTTCAAATGGAAGTTAGAAAAAAAGCATTCCAAATACAGAAGATAACCAAAAATTGTCACCCTGAGGTCAGCTCGAATGGGTGCTAGTAAGGAAGAGTTTCCTATCGTTCAAATCGTGTAAATCACTGATACCTACACTACAACGAAAACCTATTCAATACACCACTTGAATAAAGAATACGGTTACCGAGTGCTCTGCAGGAAATGAGCTTCCATTTCTACGGGTACAATCTTTTCTGTATAACTTTCCATTTTCGCCACCTCTATTTTGGAAGTTTTCGCATTTTCAATGGACATCAATGCTTTTTCCGCTTTCTCAGGCTCTACTTAATGAATCTCCCAGCATTTACCACTTGCCAAACTGATCCGGGGATGCTAACCACTCGTTTGGGTATCCATCCTCCCGGTTTCTGAGTGATGTAAACTTAAAAAATATTGAATTTTCTATCCTGAATTTGCAGGAATAAGGATTGACAAGTTTTTAAGGGATCTCTTTCGCTTACCATAGAAATGAGTGAGAAGAAGTACACGATCGGTTTTTTGGATGATCATTCTCTAATTTTAGATGGAATCCGAAATCTTTTTCAGAAGTATTCCGGGATCACAGCCATATTTTTTTCCACTTCGGATTCCCTTTTCTCCTACCTCGAAGAAGATTTCCTGAACCTTCTTGTTTCCGACCTAGGAATGCCGGAGAAGGACTGGTATTTCCTTTTGAAGACTCTGAAAAATAAGTATCCCGATCTACCTATTGTAGTTCTTTCCCAATATGATTCCACTTCGATTGTGAGTAAGGTTCTTAAGTTGGGAGTAAGCGGATATATTTTAAAATCGGAACCTTCCCAATTGATTCCGGATATCCTTCTCAAAATTCTCAAAGGAGAGAAGTACTACTCCAAAGAAATACTGAAAGTGAAACAGCATTTTCATTCCTACAACGTCAGTGACTTCGAAGAAGAGATTCTCGAATTGGTATCGAAAGGCTTCACCATGCAGGAAGTCGCCTCCCACCTGCAAACCTCTCCCAAGGCAATTGAATACCGACTAAAAAAGTTGAGAGAATTTTTTGGAGTCAAAAATACTGCAGAATTGATCTCGGAGTACCATCAATCGGACATCTAAGAGTCTCCATTCTTATTCCCCAAAGAGTTTTCCCGAATTTAAGAATATTTTTAAATCTAAATTTTTAATTTCTTTCTAGGCGGTCTTTTTATTTTCCGAACTGAATATCTCTTTAATAGTTTGAATCAGCTCATCAATTCGGGAAAGACAAGCCTGAATAGCCGGAAACCCATCAAAACGATCATCCGGTATGGGATCTTCCTTAAAAAATAGAAAACGAACTCCTTTCTGATTCCATTCCCGAATCAAACCCTTCCAAATAATGAAATTCTTTTCTAATTCAATATTGTATTCAAGAACCACAAGATCCGCAAAATTCTTTTCGAGATACTGTCTGATCTCATTCATTGATGAAGCCTTTAGTAGTAATATTTTTTCTGTTTCACATAATTCTTTTATTGGATTATAAAGTATATCCTTACCGTAGAAATATATTGTATGACGGTTGTTGGGAAAATACAGGTCCACTTTCATACCCGAATTCGGAATATTTCGTAAATGAATCTCACCCTTGTGTAAATTCATTATAAATTTAGCCGTTTTGAGTCCCAATCCGAGGTAAAAATAGTTTTGATTCAAATCATTTTTATCTGAATCAAGTTGATTCCATTCTTTCCAAACCGGTTCGGAAAACCCGGGACCCTGATCTGAAATGGAAATGATTTGATAGGATGATGTTTCGTGCGAGGAGATTTCAATAGTAGAATTGGGTGGAGAATGTCTTAACGAATTGGAAAGGAGATTTCGAAAGAGAACCGAACAGAGAATTCTATCCGCTGTAAGGATCAGGTCCTCAGGAATATTTATATTGACATATATATTTTTAAGACTTCGATCGAATGTGATTTGATCATTCAATTCCCCGAATAAATCCAGAACAGAAAAATCGTCAAATTCCGGCTCCAATTTTGATCTCGATAAGTTTTGATCGGAAAGTAAGTACTTTACGATTAAGATCATTTGCTGAAGCAAAGAAATTGTCTTTTCTTTTACTGTGGAAAATGAGTCTGTATTCATCTCCATATTGTCCCAATAGAAAAGAAGAGAAGATAGAGGAGACTTTAGGTCATGACTAACAATTTCTACAAACCTGGACTTCCATTGGTTCTGAATGATAGCCCTATCTTTTTCTTCCCGTAAACTTCCGGTTACCTCTTCTAATTTTTTTTCGAGATGGATGTTCCAATCTTTTAGAGTTTTGGAGAGATTTTTTTTCTCAGTAAATGTCACTGCAAAATGGTGTGCATTGATAAAAGCCTGAAAGATGATAAAATTGATATACGAAAATTTTAAAAAACGAATATTGAAGATTCCGAAAAATACGGTGGTGTATTCCAGGAATGCAAAAATGATATACAGAAACAGAGGCAAACTCGCCAGTCGGGAAAATTTCTTTTGCGGTGACCGATCGAAAACCAGTTCCAAAAATAGTATCACAAGAATGATTAAATTCAGGATAATGATACTGTGTGTGTACCCGGAACTGATTCCCGGAGGAAAGAAAGCTATCCCGATACATATAATTGCATAAACCAATAGAATTAAATTTAAAAGTTTTTTACGGACCACTCCCGGAATCAAATTTTGAATATATAGAAAAAACATCGGAATCGCAAAATTGAATCCCATAGATAAAAAATAATGGAATGCATAGGGTAATTCGGGGAGATATACGGAAAGGATCTCCGAATGGATGGATATCCCATGAAGACCGAAAAAGATAGAAAAAAGAGAGAAGTACAAATAGGAGATATTTTCTTTCGTAAAGAGGAATACGATCAAGTGGAGCAATGCAGACAGAAGGATCGATCCGAGGAAGAGGGAATCAACAAGGATTTCTTTTGTTCGAACTTTTTCAAGAACCGAACTCTTTCCGAATACAGGTGGATACCAGATGGCGCCTTCCGCATAGTGAAAGTTACTCATCTGGATGGTGATCTCTAGAGATTTCCACGTTGGGGAAAAGAAAACCATATCGGAATTTCGGGTGGCTTCCATTGTTGATTTTGATGTACCGACTTTTCCCAGTTCTAGAATTTCGCGATCATCGATAAAAACTCGAACTGCGGACCCGGCGGGTTGTTGGATGTGGAGTGCATAAACCTCCTGTTCCTCCTTCTCCGGAAGAAGGATTTTAAGGTGGTAGGTAGCCACTCCCATAGATTCCGGTTGGATGCTTTCCCCTTTGACCCGGCTCCAGAGCTTTCCCGGTCCTATGTAGAAGTCAGGAGTTTTCTTTTGGATCTCTTCCGGCAATAAAAGCATGTTCCAGTAAAAGCCCCATTCCCCTCTGAGAGAAATGACCCGATTCATAGAAACATTTCGAAGATCTAGAACCCCTTTCTCTGCCACCGCGTCCTGAAAGGGAGCCGGTGCACAATTCCCGATCCAGATACAAAAAAGGAACCAAAAGATTTTCTTGAACATCAGTTTTTTCTCAATCCGAGCTGGTCATGACACGATTGACAAAACAACCTGAAACTGCAACAAAAGTTCCCTTCGGATTCCATACCGGCCTTTTTTGCATCTATGAAAATTCTCGAATCTTCCAATGACCCAATTAGGGTCCGGAAACACAACGAACATAATAGTAATTGGTCTTACGGTTGATAAAGCTACTAACGAAATCGAAGACATACGCATTTAATGGATCAGCGACATAGCTGGACGACGACCAGTAACCGTCGTCAGGAGTATTCTTAAATAAGCTACTCATTGCCGGATTGGGATATTGTCCACAATTCGTACCATCATTAGGAAGTTTTGTTTGATCTGTACACTGGATTGTCAGTTTCAACTCATTTTTAGTTGGAACCCTCCAGGATTTCCCTGCCAAACTGGATCCATTGCAGGTATTGAACAGGGGGCCGGAGCTTACCGGTTGATTGGCGTCGTATCCATTGCAAGTGTTACCATTTCCAGTGCAGAATTGAACCTTGGTTGCTCCGTAATTGTCACCCGAACTTCCCATTCCGGTGCAATCATTTGTAGCAGAATTGTATGTCTGACCGTGCGTACATTTTGCAAAGTATAGAGTTTGTGCTGTATAGGTCTGGCCCCCGAATGTGCCCGCTGTTCCGACAAACTTTATCGTTCCATCTTTCATGTCGCAAAACGTTCCCCAGTTTCGTGTTACACAGGAAATCTCACAACTCACGCTGATATCGGACACATCTCCGCTTACCGATCCGCTTCCACCCGCCACCGTACAGGAAAATCCGGATGGTTGGGTTTTTACTGTAACAGAATACGAACTCCCTTTCGCCAATTGATTCGAAAATGTAAAACTTGTTGCTCCGCTTTCTACACTTAAATCATCGGAAGAATTATTCTGTAGTACAAGCCCGGAAGCCGAGAGACCCGATATACTCCCTCCGATCCTATGAAGGGTAGATCCGGAACCTGTTCCATTTACCAATCCCAACGCAGCCAGTGGTAAATTGTCTTCTTTCTCTTTCTTCTGGTAATAACACCCTGAAATAAGGATTCCCAGAATAAGCAACATACCGATTCCTTTGGATATCTTCATACAAATTCTCCTAAATTTCTATTTCTTTTCTCCCACTCTACCACGGATAAAAAACGGAATTAGGGAATTCCCTGAAAACCTTGCACTTTTTTGGAAAAAAGATTTGGGATTTAGAAAGAAGTTTGCTCGCTCCCCAATGAATGCTCGGCACAAATCCTATCCTATTTTTTACTTTACAATGAGTCTCATTGTGCCAGTCTAATAGTTGCTATGCAGGAAAGAGTTCCCAAATACATCAACCCCTACACCGACTTTGGTTTTAAAAAGCTATTTGGGGAAGAAGGGAACAAGGATTTGCTGATTGATTTTTTGAACCAAATCTTACCGGAAAAACACCAGATCCGGGAGTTGAGTTTCCGTAATCCGGAAAGTCTAGCCGATTTACCTTTCCTGCGTAAAGCTATCTTTGATATCTATTGCAAAGGGGCAAATGGTGAAGATTTCATCGTAGAAATGCAAAAAGAAAAACTCGAATTTTTCAAAGATCGTTCCCTTTTTGCAGTTTCTTTTCCCATTCAAGAACAGGCAAAGAGAGGCAATTGGAATTTCAAACTACAGCATATCTATCTCATTGCAATTTTAGATTTTCAATACGATGAGAAAGAAGAAAGAAAAAAATTTGAACGTTATGTGCAACTCAAAGATCAGGATGGAGATGTGTTTTATGAAAAACTACATTTCCATTTTTTGCAAATGCCATTATTCAAAAAAACAGAATCAGAGCTAACCAATCGGTTTGAAAAGTGGTGTTACTTTCTCAAGAACCTCGAAACCTTCGATACTATTCCAACCATCTTAAAAGAACCCATTTTTGAAAAAGCTTTTCGAACTTCCGAAATCGGAGCCATGAACCAAGCAGAATATGATGTATACAAGGAAAGCCTACTTTCCTATTGGGAATCTTTAGGCATGATTGACACTGCAAGGAAAGAAGGTAAATTAGAAGGTAAATTAGAAGAAAAACTGGAAATCGCCCAAAAGTGTATTGCGAAAGGCATGTCCGATGAGGAAACTTCTGAACTCACCGGCCTTTCCTTAGATGAGGTTCGAAAGATCAGTTAGTAAAGTCAGGTATCAAACCTGACTTTTTCTTCTCATCTAATAATTCTCAAATCCCCCAATGACCCGATTACGGTCCGGAAACACAACGGACATTAAAGTTAGTAGTCTTACCGGGGATGTCCGAATAGCCATTGCCGAAATAGACACTCCACGCAGCGCTTGCATTGCTGACACTGGGAGACGACGACCAGTAAGAGTCGGTAATAGTATTCGTAAATAAGCTGATCACTGCCGGGTTGGGTGCTCCTCCACAATCCGTTTTATCATTTGGAAGTTTGGTTGGATCCGTACACTGGATTAACAATTTCAGCTCATTCTTAGTCGGAACCCTCCAGGATTTCCCTGCCAAATTGGAACCATTGCAAGCATTGAACAGGGGACCGGAGCTTACCGGTAGACTGGTATTGCCTCCATTGCAAGAGTTGTCATTTACAGTGCAGAATTGAACCTTAATTGCTCCGTACTTATCACCCGAACTTCCTGTTCCGGTGCAATCATTGGTTGCAGAATTGTAGGTCTGACCGTGTGTACATTTTGCAAAGTAGAGAGTTTGTGCTGTATAGGTCTGGCCTCCGAATGTGCCCGCTGTTCCGACAAACTTTATCGTTCCATCTTTGCAATCTGTAAACGTTCCCCAGTCCCGTGTCACTGCTTCCCCGGGGCAGGAACTCGCACAACTCACACTGATATCGGATACATCAGCACTTACCGATCCGCTTCCACCCGCTACCGTACAGGACAATCCGGAAGGTTGGGTTTTGACCGTGACTGAATACGAACTCCCTTTCACCAATTGATTCGAAAATGTAAAACTTGTTGCTCCGCTCTCTACACTTAGATCATCGGAAGAATTATTTTGTAGTACAAGGCCTGAAGCCGAGAGACCCGATATACTCCCTCCGATCCTATGAAGGGTAGATCCGGAACCTGTTCCATTTACCAATCCCAACGCAGCCAGTGGTAAATTGTCTTCTTTCTCTTTCTTCTGGTAATAACACCCTGAAATAAGGATTCCCAGAATAAGCAACATACCGATTCCTTTGGATATCTTCATACAAATTCTCCTAAATTTCTATTTCTTTTCTCCCACTCTACCACGGATAAAAAACGGAATTAGGGAATTCCCTGAAAATCTTGCACTTTTTTGGAAAAAAGTTTAGATTTTATTTGTTTGTAGTCTCATGGGGGATACAATAAGTTTAGTCATGAACAGATGGAAATCGGGAATCGGGAATTCTCTTCTGTTCCTGCTGAAGAGAAACCAACCGAACGGACTGTAATGAAAAGATTTTTCATGAAGAGTGTCATGGTGAGGTTAGCTCGAACTATGGTATTTGAGGAATGCTTTCCTGTAATCGCACCCGTTCGAGTGGCCTCAGGGTGACATTTTGCTGTGAAAGAATGTTTACAAAGGAGTAAATCAAATGAGTAGTGCATTCACTAAATATATTTTTGTATCTAATTTATTTTCCACCTTTTTCATGACGGGATTGATCTTCTTGATTCAAATTGTGCATTACCCTCTCTTTGATCTTGTCTCTGAGGAGAGATTTTTAAAGTATCATTCGGAACATTCCAGATTGATTACATTCATCGTTCTACCTATGATGCTTACCGAGCTAATGAGCTCAATCTTTCTCATACCGGACAATCCTTATCTAAATCGGACGATGGCCATTCTTTTGCTGGCCCTGTGTGTGGGGATTTGGGTGTCCACGGCTTTTGTTCAGGTTCCCTACCACAACCTTCTTGCCGGTGGGAAATCTTCTAATTTGATATCCAAGCTAACGAATTCCAATTGGATCCGAACCCTTCTCTGGAGTCTGAGGAGCGGAATTTTGATTTGGATTCTAATGGATAGATTGGATCTCTAGTGGAGACTCGCTTCTTTTTATAAATTATTTTGTTTGGATCAGAATCCCGAAGAGGAAGATACAATCAAATTCCGATGATTAAGAAAGCTCATCGATTGGAATGGAAGAGAACCGTTCCGTATGTCAGGGAGATCGATTTTATGAAAATGAAAGTTTTAGTTGGATTTGTTCTTCTCTTGATTCAATGCGGTGGAATGAATCCACCTTCAATTCATCAGGGTATCCTTGACCTCTCCCATTCCGGTTTGAATTCTAATTCAGCAATTCCCCTTCACGGTGAATGGAGATTTGATTGGATGGAATTGATCGATCCCGGTGAGAACTCTCAAACCAAAGATGCGGATGTATCGGGCTTTCTCTCCCCCGGTGAAAACTGGAAGAGTCAAAAGTTCAATGGAAAAGAGCTAACAGGATTGGGATTTGCGACCTACCGACTCAAGATCCGTTTTCATGAAACGGATATCGGGAAAAACCTCGCGATTCGATTCAGGACAACCGGAGGAGCGGCTTACAAAATATTTAAAGATAAGGAAGAACTTATCGAACTGGGCAAGCTCGGAACCAGTCGTGATACAATGACCCCTACCCGACTCTCCTCAATTGTTTTTTTCCAACCAGATCACTCCGAGACAGAAATCACAGTTCAGATTTCAAATTTTTATCACAATAATGGAGCATTCTGGTACACTCCCGAACTGGGAAGTAGGGAAGGAATTCTTCAATTGTCCAAGAAAAAGCAGACCATTGATGCCGCCTCTCTGGGTGCTATCTTAATCATTTCTTTGTACTATCTTAATATTTTTCTATTCAGAATGGAAAATCGTACGGCTCTTTACTTCAGTCTCTTCTGTCTTTCCATATCCATCTACAATATGTCAGTCAATGAAGTTCTTATCTATTCAATCTTTCCGGATCTACCCTATTCTCTCGGATACAAAATACTCAATATTTATTGTTTGGGAATTCCTTTCTATTTGAGCTTTCTGAACTCTCTTTTTCCATCAGCATTTTCTTACCTTACCATTCGAATCTTTTGGACATTCTATCTAATTTCCTATCTTTTGATTTTGATCATACCTGTAGAATCCATTTCTTTTATAGAAACACCTCTCATGGTCCTGGTTCTGGGATCTTTTCTCTATGCATTTTGGGGATTGATGAACATCTTAAAATCAATGAATAGGAATACATCCCTTCTGATTCTACCCAATCTTATCTTCATAGTATCTGCTATCAATGACGTTCTTTCGGTTTATGAATTCATTCCCACACCCATGATTCTAAACTATGGACTGATTGCTCTGATCTTTATCGAATCCTTTGTTCTATCCAATCATTTTTCCTCGGCCATCAGACAGTCTGAGGATCTTTCCAAAAAATTAATTTCGATCAATGAAAATTTGGAAAAAACTATCCTGGATAGAACAGAAGAATTGCAGGTAGCAAAAACTACAGCCGAAGAAGAGAACATGTGGAAGGATCGATTCATTAGTCTTGTCAGCCATGATTTAAAATCTCCGATTGCATCTGTTCTTGCATCCAATCATTGGATCCTGGAATCAGAAAAGGAATTATCAGATTCAGTAAAAGAAAAAATCAAAAACAATAATTCCATCCTCTTCGATGCTCTGACCATGATAAAGCATCTCTTAAATCTCAGCAGATTTCGGACCCTTGTCTCTCTGTCCGAATATTCCGATTTTGATCTATTCGAGATCCTAGAGGAGGTACTCATTCAATTTCGTTATGAATTGGAAAATAAAAATCTCAAGATAGAAACCCACCTTCCTGAGGATGTGATACTCACCTCAGATCCGATTGCAGTGAAAGAAATTTTGAGAAACATAATCATGAATGCCATTAAATTTTCCTATCCGGATAGTAAAATCCTTATCCAATACACAGAAACAGATCTGAAGCAGGTCCTGGAAATCACCGACCGGGGAATCGGAATGAGTGAGGAAGTGCAAACCACTCTTTTCTCTGAAAAAACTCAGATCCATTCAGGAACCAAGGGAGAAAGGGGATTCGGTGTGGGTTTGAAACTGTCCAAAGAACTCTTTTCCCTCCTGAATGGAAATCTGGAAGTGAGTTCCAAAAAAGATCATGGAAGTACATTTCGATTGGTCTTTCCCTCGAACAGACAAACCGTTCTGGTATTCAATAAAATTTCATCCTCCAAACTTTTCAGAGAACTCAAACAGCTGGGCGTCCTTGTCATACAGGCTAACCGGTTGACTTCTTTTGAGAGATTAATGAAGTCTGTTTACTCGAGTATCTACATTCTCCACTTTCAGTCCAATTCAGAAGAACTAGTTTCTATCTGCAAAATGATTCATCGGGACAATCTACAATCGACTCTGAGAATATTAATTTTAGGTCAAACTGTAGGAACAGACTTACAATCATTCCTGGATCCAAAAAAATTTCCTAATTTGGAATTTCATTATTTTGAGGAAGAAGACCTGGTCGGAATCCTCGATTTCTGTGTATCGGAACTTAGTTCCTAGAGATCCGCAGATGGAGAAGGTGGAAATTTTTCTTTGAGTTTGAAGATGAGCTCGGGAGTTGTTTTGGAATGGTAAAGATTTCTTATTTTTTTGATTCTGTATTCAACCACTTTTTCTGATACATTGATGAGCCTACTTATTTCTTTTAAAGAATTTCCAAGGATCAAATTTTGAATGATAGCCAACTCTGTTGTGTTCATGCGAAATTCTCCAAAATAATCTTTTCTGTACACTCTCATCTCCGGTGAGATATAGGTTTCACCTTTGAGAACCCGATTGATGATTTCCGGAAAGAAATTCGAATTTTCTGATTTCAAAACATAGGCATTTACGCTCAGTTTCTGAGCTTCGAGAAAGTAGCCTTCCCCATCGTGGTGGGTAAGAATGGCAATTTTTATTGAAGTTTGGATCTTTCTTACTTCCTGAATCAAATCGAAACCATTCATCTCCGGCATGGTCAGATCGGTGACTAAGAGGTTTGTTTTGTTGGATTTTAAATGAAAGAGAAGCTCCCGAATCTCCTGAAAAAAAATAGCTTCCCAATCCACAAAAGAATGTTTGATAACTGACTCAATTCCCCTTAGAAGTAGGGAATGATCATCAACAAATGCAACGACAGGCATAGGCTAAATTTATCAGAATTCTTGTATTTGTAAAGCAATATTGCAGTAAAGGACTGAATAGTTTTGCAATTTAAAACAACTTGTAAGTATCCAATATTCGCTTTGAGTGGTCCTTTTTTGAATCTCTCTAAAGAATGAGAAATCCATCCCGACAACTTCAAGAGCACTGCATGGATAAGTGATTATTTTTTTCTTTCAGAGATGAATCAGGTTTCATTGGTATCTTTATATCTCGTCAATGAGTAGAAATGCAAACACAGTTTCTAAATTTGATCTCATTGATTCCAAATTTATTTTCTTTACCATATATTTTGACGAAAATTTGAAAAAGAATTTCAATAGAGGACACTCTACTCTCCCCTCAATAGGTCTTTTTAGAGGTGAGAAATTTCTTAGGGTTCCACCCCTGCCCTCTTTTTTCATGAAATTTTAAAGAATTGCAAAAACGACTTTTGGCTAAAAAGTTTATTTTTTTTTCTAAAGAAGGGAAATCCCTGAAAACCACCTGAAGCGAACTCCGAGAGAAGTACCAGTGAATCTCAAGGATGATTGATTTATGAAAAATACTTTAGGAAAGAAAAATATTTTACTATTTCTAGGAATCTTTTTTTTCTTCTTACCCGGCTGTCAGGAGAAAGCTGATAGCGGTTGCAATGGTGAAAACTCCAATAAATGTGCTATGTTAGCTCTGGCAAATTCTTTTAGTACTCAGTTGGGGTCTTCAAGTTCTTCAACCCCGGCAGAACCCCTATGTCTCGGTTCAGTTATGGTCTACAATTGGGGGACTTTTACCGATTGCCAGAATGGAACTGTGAAATTTGTGGGTGTCGACGGTACTTTTGGTGGCTACACTTACACAGCAAAGACTCTGTATTTTGCCAAATGTACTTTCGGACAAACCTATGATTCATCAGGCAACACCTGTACGGGAACGGCAACATCTGTAAAATTCTGTAGTACAGCTGATGAAAGTTGCGTTGACCCCACAACCAAAATTTTGAATGGTTTCGGCACAAGTGAAGTGTATTCTGCCTGCAAAGGATTTAGTCTGGCAGGAAAAACCTGGCGTGTACCTACAATCTATGAACTGAAGCTCCTTATCAATTGCAACAACAATTCCATGCCCAATAACGGAGCTGCCTGTGCTTCCTATACTTCACCTGCTATCAGTTCCTTATTTCCGAATACTCCATATCTAAATTATTTTAGTGAAGCCACATGGTCTTCTACCGGGGATTCAAACAGCACAGCACAAGCACGTTATATTTATTTCTTAAGCGGTTTTCCTGATGTTTCAAATAAGACAAACAGTGGCACCGTTCGTTGCATCTCCGGTGAGTAGTAGTTGGATTTGAAAGCATTTACCCGAAAGACATAGATTGATCTATTCATAAGTACGGTCATTCTAAATTTCCAAAGAACACTTGGTAGGCATCGGTTTACTGGTCTTTCCTGAAATGTGTAAGTACTTAATTTAACAGGAGGGAACATCTGCTGTGTGAATAACTACAGAAATGGAACCATTCCGGATTCAGTAAAGGTAAGCAGTCTGGGGGTTCCCTGCTGAATCTCTCGTTTTGTAGTAGATACAGGGCATGCCTGTATCTACAGATTTCACCGTCTTGGCAGGTCGGGCTGTCCGGGACTCCGCCTAACGGCTCCGGTCTGCGGTACAGATAGCAGACTAAATCCCTCCCATCCCTAACCCTAAAAATTTCGAGCAGAAATTTTTAGCCCCGAAGTAGCGGAGCGTTAAGCGAGGGGGCTACAGCAGAAGAGTACTACAAAAACATATTTTTAAGCTTCCAATTCAATTTCGAGCAGAAATTTTTAGCCCCGAAGGTGTAGGGACGGGTTTCAAACCCGTCTCTACAACACAAAAAAACAACCCATTTTTCAGGAAATTTCTTGACTAAACACACACGAAACCCTTAATTTTATTGATCCAAATTGATTTCTAAAAAATGCAGACTGTCTGCAGAATTCAAAAAATATTTTCCGTTTTCCAGCAATACAGAATGGTCATTTTTTGATTCAGGAGAGTTTGATACGAGGATGGGTTTTGGAAGTGGTGAGGCCCCCCTGTCCCCTATTTTGTGATTTTTTTTCCAAATCTCAAATTTTTTTTCAAAAATTACGTTCCAACCTTCATTTTCTTTACCCCTTATAGTATGAACGAAAATGAATATTTACTACCCCTAACAAACGATTTTGTCTTTAAGAAGCTCTTCACTTCCAATACTTTGTTTTTATTGGATTTCCTAAATTCTTTCTTTGAGACGGTAGATTTCCCCCTATTGAAATCCATCGAAATCATCAATCCGGAAATCCTACCCGATTCCAAAGAATACAAAACTGGTGTTTTGGATTTGAATGCAGAAGATGAAAAGGGAAACCTTCTCTTTGTAGAAGTTCAAAACTACTACGATCCCCATTTTGGAAACAGAATTCTCTACTACTCTTCAGGACTGATTCGAAAATCTCTAATCAAAGGTGAAGATTACTCCAAAATGAGAAAGGTGATTTCTCTATCCATAGTAGATTTTCAACTGTTCTCTCACGAGGATTTTATTTCTCACTACAAAATACTCAAT
>JACKPB010000021.1 GCA_024233875.1 Leptospiraceae bacterium | reverse complement strand
TCAATGCTAACCTTTTTCTACAATAATAACTTTTCCGATTGAAGGATATTGCCAAGCGAATTTATTTACAACTATGAGTAAATTCTTCTTACTTGTATTTTTCGCTTTTATCTCTTCCATGTCCGCACAGGAGAACATTAAGACCTCCATAAGTTTTGATTTTATTGAAGATTCTAATCGGGATAAATCTCTAAAAGGTGAAGATTTTGCCACCTACCCGGAGCTACAGAGATGGGCACTCTTTCAGGGATTGTTCCTTTACCCCAATCATCCACTGGGCGGACTCTTGAGTTCCAGTTGTAGGATGATTCCGGCCTCCGGACTGAGTTTTTTTTTAGAGGTGGACAAATCAGATCACCGGAAATTCTTTCTTTACCTAGATTTGACTACTTATGAATCCAGACAAAATACAAAGTACCCAACACGGACAATGCACATCCTTGTAAATGGAAAGCATAGAAAAACAGTACGATATGTAAGTGGAGTCACAGAAAAAAATCCGGTCCAGTTGGAAATCGATCGGAGAGAAGTTAAGGATGGAAGATTGTATATCAAACTCCAGCCTGATGTAGAAGAGGGGGGGCGATTCTGGGGTGTCTGGGATGTTTTTTATTCATATGAAAAGGAAAAATATTGAACTCTAATTGCTACATCTGCGGAAGTAAAAAAAATAAAGAAGTTTTTCGTGAGCACGAGATCCCCATTCTGAAATGTCTGGATTGCGGGCATGCATTTTCCTCTTTTGAACAGGCAGAGCACTATGATGGGTATTGGGGAGACGAAGGGGAGTCTTTTGATTTAGATTGGTGGGACTTAGCACATAGAGAGATCTATTCGGAATTCATTCAGAAATTTTTACATTCAGAGACCGGGAAGATTTTGGATGTAGGGTGCGGTCTGGGTTTTTTTGTAAAAATGGTTTCGGAGAAGAGACCGGGTTGGCATGCCATCGGTTATGAAATGTCATCCAAGGCTGTTCATTTTGCAAAGCAAACCAATGGGCTGATTCATGTCCATGAAGGAATCGTTCAGGAAAGCGGAATCGAAGAGAACTCTATCGATGTGATTACACTCTGGGATGTCATCGAGCACATTCCAAAGCCTCACTCATTATTGGAATATCTATACACAATTTTAAAACCGGGTGGCTTTCTCTTTCTTCAAACTCCCAATTTCCCTATTCAACTTTACAAAGCCCGTCTTAAAAAACTTCTAAAAGGTATGAAAGAAGGGGTTCACTATCTCGAAGCCAGAGATCACATCAACGACTACAATCGGGCCAGTTTGAAACGTCTACTTTTGGATTGTCAGTTTGAGGAACCATCGTTTACCATTTTGAAACCCATTCTTTCTGTTTCGGGAAGCAAGAGCAATCTCGGAAAGCTAGGAAAAATTGGATTCTATTACGCTACAAATTTGATTTGGAAATTGAGTCTGGAGACTTTGATGTTGAACAATACTCTTTTTGCTGTAGCTAAGAAAAAAACGAACTAAGCGAAAATCCAGTCAACCTGTCATTCGTTTTCGTTTGATATAGAGACGAAGTCCGTTTTGAGCTTCTGTTTTGATTTGATTTTGTATGAAAGGAGTGAATCCCAGGATGTATCCGGGGAAGCCCAGAGCCATACCTGACCATCTCCAGAGACTGAAACTGTCCCGATGGAAGAATATCTTCCCATCCTTGAACTTGAAGCTGGCCTTTATCCGATTTGTGATGAGGCGATCTGTTTTTGAATAAGTATAGATGGCTGTCCAATCACACTTACCTTCTGTCTCATTGGCGATAATATTTTTAAATTCGACCCGAATGTCCGAACCTTTTTCAATCAACATCAGCCACATAGCTTTGACAGCTACCCCTCTCACAATACCAAAAACTGGATCCCGGAATTCTGCCTCATCGTGGTAACATTCCAGCATGGTCTTTTTGTCTTTGGCTTGGAAGGCTTGGTAAAACCTTTGAATCAGGAGTTCATTTTCATTCATAGATAAATAATAGCTCTTTTTCCAAACTAATTGAGAAAAGATAAATTGTCAAGATTATATGCTTAGAATTCGATTTATGTTTAATATCTTAAGTCTGTTTTTTGTATTAGGAAATTCTAATATTGCTTCCGTATTTTTTAGGTAGGAAGCAATATTAATGTGATACGTTATTTGCCCAGTACTGACGGTAGACCGAAGTCGTACAACCCGGCGATGCATCCTGTCATGAGAGTTGCCAGAGTCGCGGCCCAGACTGACTTCCATGCCAGCGAGCTGATTTCGTGAGCTCTCGAAGGCATGAGGTTTGTCATGCCACCAACAAATATTCCAATCGAGGGTACATGGGCGAATCCGCAGAGAGCGTAGCTGACTATCAAAAGCGCTCTGTTTGAGATTTCTCCAGCAGAGGATAGTTTTGCAAGGGCAAGATAAGGAGGGACGGATGTTTGAAGAAATCTTTGACCTATTAGGACTGAAGATTTCCAAATTTCTGAAAATTCCAGAGAGACACCGGTAAAAAATGTGAGTGGGAGAAAAAAGACTCCAAAAATATTATTCAGGGTGACGTATTGGAAGACAGTTCCTATCCCTACTTTCAGATACTTGAAGCCTGCTATGTACCAAACATCTGTCGGTAGGACCTGAGTGTTTCCCCAGGAGGCGGCAATCTTGAAAACCATGTCCAGGAGTTCTACCATTCCGAGAATCGCGATGAGAACCGCAGCAATACCAACAGCCATTTTGACTCCATCCAGAGCTCCGAGGATCAGGGCATCCATATAGGATGGCTTTTGAGCATCGGGATCTTCCTTTTCTTCAGGGATTCCACCCATTGTGTCAGGGACACCGGTCTCGGGCACAATGATCTTTGCCATCACAAAACAGGCCGGAATCGTAAGAATGGAAGCTGAAACCAGGTGACCGGTGATATTTGGAAACGTCGGTCTGAGCATCCCTGCATAAAGTCCCAGGACTGTAGAGGAAATGGATCCGAAGCAGGAAGTTAGAATCGCAGTGATTTCACTTCTGGTCATTGTTTGGAGAAAGGGTTTGATGGCTATGATGGATTCAATTCCAACGAAAATGTTTGCTGAACCGGATAGGGCTTCGGCTCCACTCACTCTCATGGTTCGATAAAACGCTTTGGCGAAAAATGAGATGATGGGCTGGATGGCATTCATCCGGTAGAGTAGGCTGATGATGGCTGAGAAAAATATGACCTGCGGTAAGGATCGGAAAGCAAACACAAATCCATTGTTCAATCGATTCGGGTGAATGAGACCGGTCTGAGGATTTACAATTGTGGAGGGGTCAAAGATACCGGTTTGTGGGTTTACCAGATCTGTAGGAGTGACCGGACCACTTCCGGGAACAGGGACAAAACTCTTTCCGAAAAGGAATCTGGCACCTGCTTCTGAGGCATCCAGCAGAAGATTGAGTGCATCATTCAAGTAGACTATAGTCTCCCGTGTGACCGGGATTACAAAAATGAAAAAGCCTAAAACAAACTGAATTCCTACTCCCCATTTGATCGTGTCCCAGGGAACATTCTTCCGATTTTCAGAAGTCAGCCAGGCTACAAAACAGAGAAAATAGATTCCCACAAGGGAAATGATGTTTAACCGTAAATCCATAGTTTTCCTTTAAGAGAGACTATTTTGAAGACGTATACTTTATGAGTATCGGCAAATGAAGAATGCATAATAAGAATTAACCTGAGTTCAGACCTGATTTTAAATCCTCTAAATAGTTTTTGAATTCACCCAGAAATTCAGAGGATGAGATCCGTAGGACTACATCATTCTCTTTCCAAAGAAAGTTAAAAAGCGGAGCCCGATTGGTTACTTTTAGAGTGATTCGATTTCCGTCCTGAGTGAAGGGATGAGGATATAAAAAATTTTTGAGTTTGTAAATCTGATTCGGTTCACATTCGAGGACCAATTCCTCTTCTTCTCGAACCGGGAAGGACAATTGATGGTAATTGAAATCAGAATCTGTGGTTTTGTGATCTTTCAAAAACTCGCCGTTGATTTCGGTGGCACGAAGGATTTTTGGTATGAGGTAACGTTTTTTCTTTCTTTCCTTTCTATCATAAGCCAAAAGGTAGGAGTCGATTGAGTTTCTTTTCAAAACATGTATGGGATCTATATCTTTCTCGACCGCATCGTCAGGCTCTGATTTGAAGTAGAGAATTCTGAGAGGATTTTTATTTTTGACAGCCGTAAAGATATTCAATAAGAGATTCTCTTTTTCTTCGATTTCTGCCGGAGAAAGTATCCTCGGTTTGCTAATTTTCGGGAATAAATTAAGGTTCTTTTTGAAGATCTTTTGACTGGCTGTGAAAAGTTCCAATTGGAAATTTTTGTTCAGTTCTTTGAGGATCAAAAGGGATAGAGTCTCCATCTCTTCTTCTGAGAGACTCAGTTCTCTGTCCGGTTCGTAGTCCTCAATGCGGTAGACGTTGTAATCTCCGTAGGCATTTTCCTTTAAAAATCGGATCTTAACTCCCTGCTTTTCTAGTTCTTGAATGTCTCTTTGTAGTTTTTTTTGATCGGATTCAATGGTTGGATTGGAATAGTAAGATTTCATCCGGGAACGGATCTGATGGAAGTCAAGTCCCTTGGGAGCCTTCAATAAATTTAGTAAGAGAACCAATAACCTCTCTTCGGTTTCGTTGATCTGAGAAGGATTGATCGGGAGATCGTCTGATTGAGATTGCATGAATAAGAAATTATCCCCGCAAGAATCGCGGGGATGGGAATCTTTTTACTATTCTTCGTCTTCGCTGAAGAGATTGTTTAAACTTTCTACAAGAGTTTCTACTTCTACTCCGTAGCCCTGGCAAACCTGTTCGATAGTTTCGATCTCATTGATGGAACAATGAGAGCAACCACCGAGGTGATAACTGGAGAATACCAATCCTGCCTCAGGGTGAACCTGCATAGCTTCTCCTACAGTCATTTCTTTGAAAAATCTTGGTTGTGTACTCTGCATAAATTACCTCTTTTCTTATTCTATTTAGACTAGTTTTCCAATTGTATTTTTTCAGCAATGGATTTTTTTGCAATTCTAATTACATGAATTTGAGTCGGGGGACTTTGGACAGGATTCAAAAGAGTAATTTTGTCTCATCAAGAGATTTCCTTTTAGAAATTGAATTGAGAATTCAAAATACTAAGAACCGAATAAAAAATGTCTTTTCTATTCGATTCTTATCTAAATTGTGAGAGGTATGAATCAATCTTTGGGGCAGTTCTATATAAAAATCGAAGGTAGGTTTGAGTCTGCTCATTATCTTTACAATTATTATCCCGATGGGAGTGATGAAGAGATTCACGGACACTCCTGGAAAGTAGAAGTTTTCCTGGCTTCTGAAACGAATCTCAGGGAAGATGGGATTAGTTACGACTTCCTCCAGGTAAGGCTTCGTCTGGACGAACTGGTAAAGAGTATAGATCATATATTGATAAATAAACATAAAGATTTTGAAAATATCAATCCTACGTCCGAAAACGTGTCCCTCTGGTTTTATAAAGGGCTAATTAAAGATGTAAAAGAAACGGGAGGAAAGATCAAGAGGATTGTGATCCATGAAGGTCCCGAGAATTTTGCATATTTTGAACCTTCAGAAGAATCTTGATGTATCTTAATCATCTACCGGGAACTATAAAATGATAATTAAAAAAGATGAAATCGAATTTAAAGACAGTTCGGATTTTTATAAATTTATCTTTGCAAATGACCTATACGGAGTTGTTCAGCTAAAAGAGCCTATTCAGGATTCATCCGGAAATGTGATGGTTAAGGAAGGAATCAGTCTCAATGAATCTACTATAAAAAAAATTATGAATTTAGAAGGGAAACACATTTCCATTCTAAAAATCATTTTGAACAAGGGTGTAGTTGAAAAATTAAGAATACGTTTGGCAAAAGAAACCTTTGAGGTTGTCGAGAAAAGCAATAAGTTTCTGGGTCATCTATATGAGAATAGTAAAGGTGGTACGAATAATTATAGAGGTATCATCGAAAACTCCTTCTACAATTCTAAAATAGTTATGTTTCTCTTTCGATTGTTGATGGAGAACAAACCATTTTTTGATCACATAATCAATCTTGCCCTTCTCTCTCTCGGGGCTGTCATTCAAACATCTTTTTCCGTTAGATTGATACATCGGCATTCCTTTCTGGCCGGATTATTTTTTGATATCAGTCTTGTGGATACTGATTATTGGAAAGTAGGAGTTAGCAACGGAAATGATCTGACCAATATTAGTAAAATGAGTGCCAGTCTATTAGGAAAATTGAACATGGCGGATCCTGTAGTCCAGGCTCTCAATACCCTTGATCTTCAAAAGCTGGACATGGATTTTGGAGAAAATTTAAGAATAGAAGCCGGAAAGTTTGATCTCTCAGGTGGTTCTTTGACAAAGATGGGTGAGTATGAGGATGCAGGAAGTACTGAGGAAGGATCCGGATCAGAAGAAGATCCCGAAGTCAGTCGAGCAGTCTCAATTATTGGTGAAGCAATAAAGATTTCAAAGTTCATCCAAACTCTTGAAAAGAAACTGGAAGGCACTGAGGACAAATACGAAAAATTAATTATAAGTTTTGCTTACAATTCCGAGAAAGGTTTGTTCTTAAAGGAATTTGCAGATCTTATGACTTCTACTTTCAAAGAGTTTGAAGTGGAAGTTAAGAAAGTTAAGCACATAGCCGGTGTTGAAAATGAATGCATCTTCAAAGATCAGGCCTGGGCTTACCCGAGAAACAACCCCACACAAATTCTCTGCAAGGGAAGAAAGTATGAGTGCAAGCATGTCGAACCGGGATGGGATATGAACATTATCTCAAGAAAGGAAGCTATAGGTTATATAGGAACGAAACTGGAACCCGGGCAATATCCCAAGTGCAAACTGGAGGCGAAATTGAAAGGTTTGGATTCAATCAAAAAAACAGTGAAAAAAGCCTAGCGTCTGAAGGATTCAGACGCAAATGGAAGGGTTAAAATATCCCCAGTTTTTTTCCTATGGCATGAAAGTTTACACCCCATCCAAGTCCTATGAAGTTTTTGGGTGGGAACACTTCTTCGGTGTTCGGATCCCAGAGATCTTTTAAGAGAGCCTCCGGTGTAGTTTCCTTACCTATCGGGATTCCCCAAAAATTATCAGGAATTTGATTTTCTTCCATATTCATTTCTCCTATTTTGATTTTTTTACCATTTCATAGAAATCCGAAAACAAGTATTCGGAGTCATGGGGTCCGGGAGAACTCTCCGGATGATACTGAACCGACATGATCGGTTTCCCATCGGCACTCATACCTTCATTGGTTTGGTCATTGAGATTGGTATGCGTTGTGGTCATCTCTTTAGATTTCTCTTCTATGACTGCAAAGCCATGATTTTGAGAGGTAATTTCCACGCGTTTTGTGAGTAGATTTAGGACGGGTTGATTTCCACCTCTGTGTCCGAATTTTAGTTTTGTAGTCTTTTTTCCCATGGCCAGACCTATGATTTGGTGACCGAGACAGATACCAAATAGGGGTTTGCCTGAGGAGATGATCTGACGGGTGTTTTGGATCGCAAAATCTAAGGGCTCGGGGTCCCCGGGTCCATTGGAAAGAAAGTATGCATCAAAATTACTTTTCAAAAGGTCTTCTGCGGGGGTCTTTGCCGGAAAGACCTGAATATCAAAGCCAACTTCATTCAACTTTTTGAGAATGTTTGTCTTGATCCCAAAGTCGTAGACAGCCAGTTTCGGTGCATTGGCTTTGGACTCTCCGAAGCGATAGGATTTTTCTGTGGTGACCACACTCGCCAGATCCATTCCCTGGATTCCGGGAAATTTCTTTACTTCTTCAAGAAAGGAGTCTGAGTAAGAATCTCCGAAAAAGATTCCACCATTGGGAGCTCCTTCCGATCGAATGAGGCGGGTGAGTTTCCTCGTGTCAATCCCGGATATGCCCGGAATCTTGAATCTCTTTAGAAAACTACCCAGAGATTCTTTGGATCGAAAATTTGAGGGAATGTCGACATATTCTTTCACTATCAGTCCGCTTGCCTGGATCTTATCTGATTCCATATCTTCCGGACAGATTCCGTAATTTCCTATCATAGGATAGGTCAGGGTGACGATTTGCTTCTTATAAGAAGGATCTGTAAGAATCTCCTGATACCCCGACATGGAGGTATTGAATACAATCTCTCCAATCTCGGGACTCTCATATCCAAAGGACTCCCCCTGGAATACCATCCCATTTTCTAAAACCAGATAAGCTTTCATGCTTCCAAGATTTTTAAAAACTGAGATAAGGTCAATCGAAATGAAGAGGAAAAAATAAGAGAGAACGGGATTTAAAATTTGAAATTGTACTGGAAATGGGCTTCTGCGCCCTCATTGGGGTTTCTCGGGATATGAAATCCGAGCTCCATAGCTTCCCGGTTCAATCCGGTATAGAGGAAGATTCCCGAGAGAGTGAGCATAGTGAGGGCTCCTGCGATACTGGCGTTCTGGTACTGATAGTATTTTGCCGTATTGGCATTCAGGCTGTCCACATAGTACTGTTGATAGGCTAAGGCACCTGTGAATTCTTGGAAAGCTGAACTTCCGGTCCCATTAGTGAGGGCTGAGGAGAGACCCTGGTAGTAGGTAAGAGTGTTAAAAATACTTTTATTGTACATCTTATCTTCTTCTTTGGAGATCTTCAGACCCGAGTACATGTAGATACCATAGAAGAAAATCGTTCCGTAAAGAGAATACATTCCAAAATCGAAGTAAGAGTAATCCTGAAAGACATTCAGATCATTATTGTAGTACGTATCTGAATCTCCTTCCCTCATTACAGCATTTATGAGAAGAGTTTCTTCTTCTTTGATTTCAACTCCACCCAGATAGTCCACATATCCTTTCTTTGTGATACGAATTCGGTTTTGTCCTGTAGGAACATCCGATTCTTTCAGTGGAGTCTCTCCTATGAGTTTGTTTCCCAGATACACTTCAGCCCCTTCTATATTGCAGTTTACGGTGAGCTTTCCCTTCCATTCAAATTTCTTTAAATTGTACTGAACTCTGGATAAGGATCCTTCTACGGTTTTCACTACACGATTGATTTTTCTATAATTGTCATAGAACACTTCGATGTTCCTATCCCCCGGGAGAACGGGATGATTTTCGAGGGGAGTCTTTCCGGCCAGGTCGCCGTCAATAAAGACGAAGAAACCGGATTCGGGTTCCGAAGTGATGGTGACAAACGCAGGTTGTCTGATAAAGTAATCAGTGCGTATCTCGGGAAGGATGTTTTGCATCTCCTGAAAACTTCTCTTTATAGTAGTGTTTCTTATGTAAGATTTTGACTTTCCTTTTCTTCTTTCTGTGAATTCAATTTCTATCTTTAAGGAGTCCTTGCCCTCGGGAGTGTATTCTCCTGTAATCATGTAGTAACAGTCATTTTCCCGACCTGCACGGATGGATTGATCGGAAAAGATCGGAATGTGTTTGTCCAAAAATTCCATTTTGATTTTTATGAACTCAGGTTTTCCTGTGTCCGGATTGGCTTTCTTGTACTTCTTGGTTTCTTTTTCTTTGATCTCATTTTTGGGGTCACCGTATTCATGTTGAATGCTGACGGGTAGGGGATCGGAGTCATAGACGGACTTGACTGAGGAAAATCCGGCATAGATAACTGCGGGGAGTCCTCCGGAGAGATACTTCAGATCGGGATTGTCTACCTGTGTTCGAAATGGGAAGATACAAACTTTTCTAAATTTTTCATACACAATTTTTTCAGGAAGATATCTGGATGGGAAATCATAAACCTGATCAACCGGGAGAAGGGATTTGTGTGATACAAATAGGAAGATATAAATCAAAAAGAAAGAAAGAACTTTCTGCATCCAACCTCCGGGATAGATTTGGTGTTTCTTGAATTTTATCTTCATCTCTCTGAATTTACCCCGGAATTCCTTTAGTTTTCTTTTCTCCTGTATAGAAAAGATTTACAACAAGAAAAATTCCCAGGATGGGAGCAAGAACTGAGAGAGGGGATCTGTGAAAATAGTCTTTGGAAAATGAGATCTGTTCCCCCAAACCGGGACCGAAGTATTCTGAGCCAAAATCAATTCCCAGATAACTGAAAATGGAAAGAGTCATGATTACAGCGGGAATCCCTGTTAGAAAAAGAACCAGAAGCAAGGGGTAGATCTCAGGCAAAATATGATTCCTGAATACATACACTTCACCCGCTCCAAATATTTTTGAAATCGTTGCGTAGCCACTATCTTTCACTTCACGGATCTTGGTGAATAGGATTTCATAAGAATTGGCCCATTCTGAAAGAGTTATGGATAGAATGAAGACCAGGAGTCCTTTCTCTGAAGTAAAGATGACAACCAGAGCAATGAGAAGAGAAGGTATGGAGAGGAAGACGGCTGAGAGTGAGTTGATAAGTTCTGCCACAATACCTTTGAAGACATAGGATATCAAACAAAAGACAAGGGAAACCAAAAGCGCTATGACTTTTGTTGGGATGGCAATGAGGATGGTGAGAAGAGAGCCATAGGCAAACAAACCGAATACATCTCGCCCAACGCGATCACAACCCATGGGATGAGCTAGAGAATACGTGCAAAAGCTTTCTTTGAGATTGATGTCCACGGGAGGTTTCTGGGAAAACAAACCGAATAGAACCAGAACCAGGAAGATGAACTTTGCATACTTCATAAGGCTTACTCTGATTTCTGAATGAGATTGGACTGAATCGATCGGGCGAGTCGGGTGATTGTATAAAAAATAAGTCCCGAATACACCAGCATTCCCTTCAGCAGGTTTTCGTCCATGTTCTTGATCGCAGAGTAGGTTGCTTTCCCTATACCGGGGTAGAAGTAAATCTCCTCAACGATCATGGCACCCGAAAGTAAGGAGCTGAAGTCCAGAAGTAAAAATACCAGGACGGGAGGGAGTATTTTGTGAAATACATATTTGAAGATGATAATGTTTTTTCCGAATCCTCTGGATTTCAAAATGGTGATGTAAGGAGATTCCAATTCCTTTTTGCATTCGGAATGGCTGAGTAGAAAGATTCGGGCAAAGGTTCTCGATCCGAGAGCTGTTCCGGGCAAGACCAGATAGGCGATGGAACCCCTCTCATACCCTCCCGGGGGGAAAAGGGAAAGCTCCAAAAAGAAGACAATAAAGAGCAAAACAGCTACTACGAAAATAGGTGTGGAGAGAATGCTATTGGAGAAATGGGAAAGTGCATTTCCCAAATGGGGTGAACGGGAATAGATAGAGAGAAGGGATAAGAAAATCGCCATACCACCAAACACTAAAATAGAAAACACGGCCAGAACCAGAGTGGGCTCCAGTCTCTGGAAAATGATTCGGGTTACATTTTCACCGCTCAGTGTCTTTCCGAAATCAAGAAGGAAGATACTTTTTGAGATCGAAACTGTTCTTTCGGGAAGAGAGTTTTTTTTTTGAAGCTCCTGAAGATCTGATTCTTTCATTCCGGAATCTGCTAAGAGATAGACCGAGTCTGTGGATCGAATGGCTGTTAGAAGAGAAATGGTGAAGTTTAGTACAATTAGAAATAAAAGAAATCGGAAAATTTCTTTTAGAATCATAGTTTTACATAATCAAAAGCTGAAATGATATCATCATAAGATGTCGCCAGAATAAACTTATCCCTCTCCTCTTTTAAATTCAGAGTCTTGGCTATGAGGGCAAGGGTTTTGATATGATCCTGAAATTTCTCTTTGGGAACGATGAGGAGTATGAAGATATGAACAGGGAGCTTGTCTATGGCTTCAAAATCAATGCCCAGCTTAGAAAGTCCGATCACTACTTTGAGATCATCGACTAGGTTTACAGAGCAATGAGGGATGGCAACCCCGCTTCCTATTCCGGTGGACATCGATTTCTCACGGGTGAGTAAGGAATCTATGATCTCTTCGGAATCTTCTTTTCTGAAAAGATTGATCGAAATTCCATGATGGATGAGTCTTCGAATGACATCTTCCTTGGATTGAGCTTGAAAATCGTAGAGGATGTTTTCCGGAGTGATTAGATCGAGTAAATGATTCATTTTCGTAATAAATTCTTAAAAAGAATTGTTTTGACTAATATCTTTTCCCTGATAAGGAGAAACAGGGCGCTCTGAATCAAGAAAAATCCTAATATTGTTAAGACAATCGGATATTCTAAATTCCCCTTTAGAGACAAGTAAGAGATTCCCATTGTAAAAACAAGCGAAATGAAGGAAAACAAAAAAGAAAATCCATGGTTTCTGCCCGGAGATGTGTAGATTAAAAACCAGAGACAGGTGGTATTGATGATTCGATCCTGAAGGGTTTGAAACTCGTTTTGATAGTGCATCCCGATCAGGAAAAACATACCTGCTAGGACCAGAGCATCCGAGAAAAGATTGTATTTCTTGAGAAGAAAGGGACTGATGAAGACCATAATGTAAAGACCGTAGCTCTCAACTATGGAAAAGTTTTTAAAATCGATGGCACCAACTGGATTTTCAAAGGAATAGAAAAATATGCCTGAGAGATTCGAATGCAAAAGAAAGGTGTCGGGATTTTGAGGGGGAGTGAGAAGAGTCTGGAAAATATGATGCTTCTCCATGATGATCCCGATTGAAATAGAGATTAAGGAGAGAAATAGCCCCATCGGGAAATAGATTTCCTTAAACGGATTTTTTTTGAACAAGGATACCGCAAGAAGAGCCATGGATATGGGGAGGGTCACCCAATTTAAGAATATGAGTGGGGTGATGAGAAAAAATATGGAAATCTGGTAAAAATAGGAGAATGGATAGAAGTGTCCATTCTTGATCCTATAGAAAATATAAATCAGTATGGATATGATATAGAATAATGTAAATTGTAGACTGTATTGATTGTGAAGATAAGAAAAGAAGGAGAGTGCCAGAAGAGAGAAGAAGAGGTGGACAATGTCAACGAACATCTCACTTCCGAGGGTCTTGAAACCCTTATTGGTCAAAACAATCTTATGAGACGGCATAGACCTGAGTATCCTTTTTGCTTGTTTTGATCAATTCATAAAAGTCAATTTGCACGGGGCAATACACCGAACAGAGCCCGCATTCGAGACATCTGTCTTTCTGAAAAGAGCTTTTGTCTTTGTCGAGAAGAGCTCTGGGGTCTGCTGAAACCGGACAGAAGTAGGAACAATCATTGCAATCATTGCACATCCCCGGAACATCGGTGGGATTTTTGGATTCACTCAGAATGATGGAATGGTGTTTCAAAAAGTCAAATAGGAACTCAGCTCCGATCTCGAAGACAGGTTGTTTGTTGTATATTGAATTGATTGTGAAGTAACGGTAGTTGTTCTTTTTTAGAATCGTATCAAAGAAATGAGTGAGATTGGTGCCGTTTTTCACCCGAAACACTCTTGCTTCCCCTTCTTCTACACCTTTTTTGTTGATCACACTCACACTGAGATGCCTTTCGTGGAAGGGAATATTGTAGTAAAGTGCCTGGATGATATGATAGAGGGTCTCCGGACCCAAGTAGAGAACATTTTTATGGGGGAATTCTTTTTCTAGGGGTTGATTGCACTTCTTTGAGATGAAGTATCTCGGATTTCCATCGGGATATCTATAGGGACCCGGTTTGTCAGTTATGAAATCCATGACCTTTGATTTTTTGAAAATACTCTCCAGGGTAGATTTGAAAGCATCTACTTCCGGTTTCAACTTTGTGTAGAGCATAGAGTGAAAATCAATATGTCCTTCCTGGGTATAAGGAGAGAAGACTACAATGGACCCTTCACCGGCAGTGAAAGTATCCATGAGCTCGGAAATCAAGTAGCCGGAAAAATCCAGGGAAAGAATCCCGAGATTGTCCAACTTAGTTTTGAGTTCGAGGTAAGTGAATTCCTGTCGTTCGTAATTGGGACGAAAGCTCAATTCTCCATCTATGCGAAGGTGCACGGAGTTCTGAGTATTGTCAAAATAGGCAATCCCATTCACAGGAGAAAGGATACGGGATGTACCGGATTGGAAGAGAATTTCACCGATTTCAGTTCTACGGGGAAACTCTCCCACAGGAGGGAGAGTTTTACCATAGAAAATATTTGTAATGACTAAGTTGTCATTGATGATAGGTGTGGGTACCTTGAACTTACTCTTCTTGTTCAGTTTAAATAATTTTGAAGATTTAAAAGAGAACAAGATATTTCTCTATGGGGAGATTACTAGGATGGTGACTTGACCATATAGATTTCATCTTTAATGGGTAATTCTTTCTTGAGGTTCTTGATGTAAGGAAGAATCTCTCCCATCTCCTCGTAAAATTCACAATCAGCCTGCATCCTTCGCGCTACAGTGAAGTATTTGTATAGTTTTTCTTCACCTGATCTCTTGGACCATTTCTTCTTGTTGCATTTTACTCTAAGGATATATTTGTCCTGCTCTGCTTCAAAATGTCTCACAACAACACAATGAAGACAGTTTGCACAATAAACTTTTTCACTCATATTTATTCCTACCGCCGTCTTTAAGTCAGACTAAAATTTTTAAAATCAGGGTCAAGCAATTTCAGACACTGCTTCTTTCTCTTTCTCAAAGGCTCCCTGAAGCTTCCAGAGAGATTCTTTGATTGTATTGAGAGATACAAAAAGGAATCCCATCCCGTAGATGAAGAGGAAGCCGATGATGAAAGGTTTGTCCACCAAAAAGGAGAGGTAGACACAGAAGAAACAGTAAATTGCCATTGCTAGCTCCAAAATGGAGTTTGCATCAAAAGGGATCGGATACTTCTGACGATCTTTTAGACTGTCAGAGGAATTTTCGATCCTGAGTTTGGGAGTGCGTTTGAATCCGGATTTGATACCGAGAACAGCTTCCAGCCAGGCTCTTGTGTTCACTATAGAGACCCCTGTTCCTATCATGATCATGACTGGGAGGAAAGAAAGTCTGGATTTCCAGTCTGGATAGATTTCCCTTTGGGAATATGCATAGAAGACAATGGGACCGATGGAGCCAATTGAAAGAAAGGTAGCTGTGACGAAGAGAATAGTGATGGGAATGTCTTTGATACCCCAACCCGACCAAAATTCCATGAGAAGGAGGGGGGCTGTAAAAAGAATATTGATCACCATTAGAGGGGCAACTGAATAGTTGATGAGATGGATGATGGCTTCCCCTTTGACCTGCCAGGGGAGATTGTGCTTCCAGATCCTCGGTAGGAGCTTGACCCCGGTTTGGATGGAACCCTTGCACCAGCGAAATTGCTGGGATTTGTATGCAGAAATCATAGCAGGAATCTCAGCCTTGCAAACTATGTCTTTGAAATAGCGGAATTTCCAGCCTTTCAGCTCTGCTCGGTAGGAAAGATCAAAATCCTCGGTAAGAGTGTCGTGCTCCCAGCCTCCTGCATCGATGATGGTTTCTTTACGCCAGATTCCCGCTGTACCATTGAAGTTCATCCAGAGGTGATTGGAATTTCTGGCTACCTGCTCGATCATGAAATGCCCGTCAATCCCGTATCCCTGAGCTTTGGTGAGCATATTGTAATTCTGATTGATGTGTCCCCATCTCGCCTGAACCATCCCGATCTCTCTGTCTTCAAAGTAAGGCAAAGACTTCAAGAGAAAGTCGGGGTCGGGAATGAAGTCGGCATCAAAGATAGCGATGAACTCACCCTTGGCCACTTCCATGCCTTTTTCGAGAGCTCCGGCTTTGTGACCGGTTCTGTCCTTTCTGTGAAGATGGACAATGTCAAAACCTTTGGCCCGGTAGAACTCGGCAATCTGTAAGGCTTTCTCTACAGTTTCGTCTGTGGAGTCATCGAGGATTTGAATCTCGAGTTTGGACTTGGGATAATCGAGTGCAATCACCGAGTCTATGAGTCGGTCAACAACGTAATACTCATTGAAAATAGGAAGCTGAACTGTGACGTGGGGCAGGGATGCTTCCTGTTCGAGAGTGTAGTTTCTCTCAGGATCTGAAATACAATACTTGTGATTCTTTCGATAGAGGTAGACCATCAGAAGAGAGTGGAGTCCGAATAAAAAGAGAAGAAAAATGTCTGTAGTATAGATAAGAACGAAAAGAGCGGTAATGATTGGTAGCATAGAAGTCAGTTTTTCAAGGGCTTTTTGGGGGTCAAATTCAATTTGAAAACCAAGTTTTGCAATGAGACATATGTTTTGTATCAATAAGAAAAATAAGGCTGATTGAGTCCTGTCTTACAGGGCTCCGGGTTTTTTAAGTAAGCCTAAGGATATATCTATAGGTAGATGAATAAAAAACGGTAGTTCGTTTGTTTTGTTTCTTGCGAATTAGAATCATTCAGGAAGGATTTCGAGAAGGATCAAATGGGGTTTGTTGAGAATCCTTATCCGTGGTGCGACATGACCTTCCACACCCAAACCCCGGCTCACAAGAATCCGAATGTCCCGATGAAAATTCAATCCTCCAGCCGCTATAGAATTGGGAACTTCCGAGAAAGTGATCAGGGGTCCGAGGAAGGGAAAGCAGACCTGTCCGCCGTGAGTGTGACCTGCCAGAATGAGATCCACAGAAGATTTCTCCGTGTGTAGTACAGAATCAGGGTAGTGACTGAAAAGGATCCGAAACCTCTCCTCTGAGAGAGGGCGGCTCAGTTCCCGAATGAGATCCTCTTTGTTAAAGTCAAAAACTCCGAGTCCTATCAATCCCAGATGGGTTTTTTCTATTAGGATCTCCTCAGATTGATTGTCAAAGTATCGAAAACCGATATGATTTGAAAATTGTTTTGCATCCAAGATTCCATCTACATTTCCCGTGACGAAGTAGGCGGAATGTATCTTTTGAAATCCGGAGAGATAGTCTTCTACAATTTTTTGAATGGAGATATGATTCATAACATCCCCCGTGAAAAGGATGAGGTGAGGGTAGAACTGATTGGAGATCTCCCGGGCCCTGAGATGCATTTCCCTGATTCCATCTGTTTGGAGATCGGAAATGTGGGTGATTCTTATCGGTTGCTGAACTTTGTTTGATTTAAAACTGATCCTTTCCACATCCAGATCATTGGGTTCCCAATACTCCGCATACAATTTAAAGAAGACTATAAGAATAGAGAGAGCAAGAAAAGATTTTCTTTTGTCCCGAAAGAAGAGAAAGAAAAGAATGAGGGGCAGAAAAACAGAAGCAGTTGTCCATAGGATGTGGATTCTTAAAAATGGAGATGGTCCGGGCAGAAAGGCCGGAATGATTCCCGGTAAGAGAAATAAGGATGCCATCTTCATTGAATTGAGAATGGTTCTACTTGCAAACAGGGACTTCTTAGTGTAGTACAAGAAAGCGAATCCCAAAAGATTCAAAGCAAGAAGTGAAAAGTCGATCAGTAAATTGCTTGGTGAAAATGCATTCCAGTAAAAATTCATACCTACCCTCCTCAAAGGTTCGGGGTTCAAAATCTCAGAGTTTCAAATGATTCTAATCCTTTCAATTTTTTATTTCTATAAAAATAGGGGGGGATACTTGGTTGGTGAACCCGGTCGAACCAATGCCGACAGGCTTTCTGAGCTTTGACTCACTTTTCACATGCATTGTGAAAGGTTAGATAGAAATTCGTAATTCATTTCTTTTATGAATCTAATAAAAGAGAAACAAAACTTCACAATTGGTTTGACTGTTGGATGGAAAGAGATATCTTGTGACGAATATGCTAAATCCCCAATACTGAATTTTTGAAATGGTTGGTGTGTGGATGGCAAATGAATCAAAGCAAGGATAAGAAAAAATGTCTTCAGATAAGGACTTTGTTGATTTTGTAGTCGATCAATTAGAAGATTCAAATATGATTACTTCCAAAAAAATGTTCGGTGAATATGCCATTTACTACAATAATAAAATTGTAGCTTTGATTTGTGACAATCAACTTTTTGTCAAACCGACTGAAGCAGGCAAATCATTCATCGGTAATGTAAAAGAAGCCCCTCCGTATCCCGGAGCCAAAATGAGTTTTCTAATTACTGATAAAATTGATGATCGTGAATGGCTAAGTCAACTCATAAGAATAACCGCAAATGAATTGCCCGAACCTAAACCCAAAAAGAAGAAGCTGAAGGAAAAAAGTAAGTAACTCACATTTCGCAAAGAAGCGAAATGTGAGGTTGCAGGGAGCCTGCCGGCAGCTAGGGCTATCGCCCAAACCCATATTTTTATTGATTTATTAGCAAAAAATGATTTTGATTTTAAACTAAATTAAATTATAAAAATAAAATACTGCGTAAGATGAGTTAGTAAATTGCTTTGTTCGCGCAAAGGTTTTTGATAGAGAGCCTCTCGGCAATTTGGGGAAGAACTAATCAAACTTTTATAAAATTGAATCATTATGTAATACTAATATTGTAATTTTCTCAAAATTGCTGACCTCGGCAAACCATTAAAGGAGGAGGACAATTTTCGAAATCAATCATAGATGGGATTGAATTTGTGGTTTCCAAAGAGATTCATGATCCGCTACCGGTCTCCATGAAATTTTTTTGTGGTGGAGGTTCTACTGAGCCTGAAATAGTTTGCATTAGAAGGTTATGATCTTAGGATACGATACAGAGATACCATCTACCCAAATGGTGTAAGACAAATGAGGAGATTCGGATGAGTGAATTGCATGTGATTTTTGGAACTGGCCCTTTGGGTCGGTATACAGCAGAAGCCCTTCTGGCTATGGGGAAAACAGTTCGCCTCATTAGTCGAAGTGGTAAAATGGAATCCCCACCCGAGGGAGTAGAGTTGAGAAAGGCCGATGCTCTTAATCCGGCAGAAACAGCACCCTTGCTCGAAGGTGCTCAAGCTGTTTATCAATGTGCACAACCTGAGTATCACCGTTGGAGTGAAGAATTTCCTCAACTTCAAGAAGCGATCCTAACTGCAGCTATACAATGTAAGGCTAAAATGATTGCCGCAGAAAATCTCTATATCTATGGAATGCCGGGAAAAGATCCATTTACAGAGACCATGCCGTACCGACCCTGTTCAAAAAAAGGTAGGGTCCGTGCAGCCATGACCGAGTCTCTATTTGCTGCCCATGCAAGTGGCAAAATTCCTGTCGCCTCAGTTCGGGGAAGCGATTTCTTCGGTCCGTGGGAACCAATCAATGGGGAAATGGTTTTCGTTGCTGCATTGAAACGGAAAAAGGTAAATATGATCGGGAATCTTAATCTCCCGCACAGCTTTACCTATGTAAAAGATTTTGGTAAAGCGCTTGCAATTGTCGGGAATGATGAAAGGGCTTTAGGAAAAGCATGGCATGTTCCTTCCGGACCTTCTGTAACTCAAAAGCAATTGCTTGATCTTTTGTCCGCACAGCTCGGATACCCTGTAAAAGGACAAGCCGCCGGTAAATTTATTCTCAGCATCATTGGTTTGTTCAACCCGAGTGCTAAAGAAGTTGTTGAAATGCTTTATGAATACACTAACCCATTTGAAATTGATGGTTCTGCCATGGAAAAAACCTTCGGATTGACTGCGACTCCGATGGAACAGAGGATCGTCGAAACCCTGGAATGGGCAAAAACGAGAATCAATTCATAAGGTATGTAGCCTGAGAGATACTCGAATGAACAATCCAACAAAATTCTCAATTAGAACTAAGGTTAGTTGTAAATGAAATACTTAGGGTTACTAGAATAATGGATAAACCAAAATCATATTGTGAGGCAGTCGGACATTTAGATAAATCAAATGTTCACCGGATTTACCATGACAGGGCCTATGGTTTTTCCATACAAGACGACAATGAATTATTCGAAAGACTTATTTTAGAGATCAATCAAGCCGGTTTGAATTGGACAACCATATTGAATAAGCAAGAAAATTTTAAGAAAGCCTTTCATAACTTTCAAATTAAAAAAGTAGCTTCCTATAAAGATAAGGACAGACAAAGACTTTTGAATGATGCAGGCATAATCAGAAATCGTTTAAAGATAGATGCGGCCATTCACAATGCTAATGTAATCCTAGAACTCCAAAGAAATTTTGGATCATTTAAAAATTGGTTAGACACTCATCATCCTAAATCCAAAGAAGAGTGGGTGAAACTATTTAAAAAAAATTTCAAGTTTACCGGTGGCGAAATTGTGAACGAATTTCTGATGAGTACTGGATATTTGCCGGGTGCCCATATTTCGACTTGTGCAATCTATCCTAAAGTTTTAAAAACTAAACCTGCATGGGCAAATAGATAAAAGATTACCTATCTCTTAAATACCATTCTCAGAAATAATTGCGCTTTTCTATTCAAGGTATGTAGCCTTTTTAAAGCTAATTCTATTGTGAATCTGCATATACTTTTGATAATGACTATAAGTGATACCTTCCTATTGATTGATGAACTTAGAGAAGAATTGTGTAGCCATTCAGGATCAACCATTTCAGGAATAAGATTATATTTTACAAGTTTAGATTTCTAAAGTCATTTCATTTGGAATAAATACTTTTAGTCTCTATCAAATCAGGAAAAACCTTAGACAATTGTGCTCTTAAAGTAAGCAATCAATTTAAAGTTTTCTGTGATATGCGTACTCTAAAAATCAATAGGAGTAATTCAATTTTATTGAATTCACTTAATAGACGCATATACCAATTCTCATAACTAATTACACATTCCCATTTTATAGCTAATTTGTTTATGAATGAGCAAACCTTTTGAGAATGTCTAATGTTTTATAATAAAAATAATTAATATTCTCTTATAAAATTTTATATGTACGTAAAAAATTTATAAAATATCCAATATTGGGTATAGACAAAAAATATAAATTCTGAACCATTGTAAGAGATTTTAAATACTTAACTTATCATTTATTAATTATAGAAATGGATCATAAGGATTTTGATGATTTTGGGACTTTGTAGATTACGACCGGAACAATAGGATTTCATATCAAAAATTGCAAGAGGAGTGAAAACTTTTATGCAT
>JACKPB010000020.1 GCA_024233875.1 Leptospiraceae bacterium | reverse complement strand
CATGAGGAAATGAATCTCAGATTTGAGAAGATGGATCAAAAGATGGATTTTGTACGGGAA
This sequence comes from Leptospiraceae bacterium, assembly GCA_024233875.1. Lineage (GTDB taxonomy): Bacteria > Spirochaetota > Leptospiria > Leptospirales > Leptospiraceae > JACKPB01. The sequence continues at coordinate 21,626 of JACKPB010000020.1, read as the reverse complement.
GGACTGGAAAAGCGAATCGATGCAACTGAAAAGATGATAATTTTTACTAGAGAGAACCTCGAACTCCAGATCCGATCTGTTGAAAAACATCTTGCTTTTCAGCAGAAGCTCCTTTGGGGGATTTTGGGAGTTGTGATTGCTACTCTGTTTAAGAAGTATTTGGGGTTGGAGTAGGGATTTTTCGTATTGTGGTGTCTCGAACCAATCTGCAAACTCATTTGAAAAGATTATACATTACTGATTTCCTGCAGAGCACTCTACAACCGGACTCTTTAGTCAAGTGGTGTTTTGAATAGGATTTCGTTCTTGTGTGGATATCAGTGATTTGTACGATTCGATAGATAGGGAAATTTTTTCTTTCTAGCACCCGTTCGAGCTAACCTCAGGGTGACACTATTCTGTCTTAGGTATAACGGTAAAGTGTCATGGTGAGGTTAGCTCGAACCATGGTAGTACGTTGAGAAGCATTCTACCTTCAATATGGGTGGATTGATTCTAATAAACTAATCTTTTTAGTGTTTCTGTCGTATATATAAAGTAAGGTAGAATTTAAATGAATAGAGTTAAGCCAAAATTTACTTTCCTGATCCTGATTGCAATTCTCAGTTTGGTTTCCAATTGCTCCTTTTTAGGGATGTCTGATACTGATGAAGGCTTTGCAGACAATGTCGCAATGGGAGCCCTATTGGGATACCGATACCAAAAAGCAACCATCAGCGGAAAAGCTATGAAAGGCGAACTGCGGTATGCCCTAGTTCAGGTACACCCACTAACTTCATCCGGTACTTGCAATCGCAATCTAACCATAGGAACCACAAATACCGACGGAGAAGGGAACTACGATGTCACATTTCTTCGCACGGGAGGTTCGGTCTGCGTATCCGTGGGTGCAGATCCGAGAGGAATCTCACAGATGCTTGATGAAAAATCGGGTTCTGTCCTTTCGCTCGCAGGAAGCTCTACATTCAACCTAACCAATATTATCAATGAAAGCTCAATCCGGGGTATGGCTAAGTCCAACACGGTGGTTTCTCCCTTTTCCAGCATGCTGACAAAGCGTGTTTTGGGAAAAACTCAAGAAATCGGTGTTTCTATGACACCGGGTGACATGGACAAGGTGGTTCGGGCCGCCGGAAAAGAAGTGGTCATACGATTTGGCCTCAATCGGGGTTTCGGGGGGAAATCTGTACGGAATTTGGGACGCGCCTTCAATGATGCTGACTTTCCTGATCTAAACGATATTGTGATCGATTTCAAAACTCCGGAAAATCCCGTAACCCAAAACTTCAATCTCTTACAGGCGTCCTTTTCTACTCTCGGAGACTCCAATAAAACAGGAGGTTCTGTGACTGCAAACGACATCGGTGCGGTCGTAGATGCCTTCTCGGAGGACATGGTCGATGGAAAGCCCGATGGAAAGGGAAGTGGGGGAAGCAGTGTGAGTATTCACAACACAACTCTTGCGGGAAATCCGATCAGTTGCGGTGGAGATCCCACCGATCCCTCCATCCAAAACAGTTGTGTGATGGGAGGAGCTTTCAAATTTGCCTCCGAAGGCGGATCTCTTCCGGGTGGAGTCAAAATTGATACGGAATCCATCAAAACCCAGGCGGTATCTATGATGGCGGCAGAAACTGCCACAATCGAGTCTTCTACCTTATCCACTCTCAGCATTGCGGGATCTCCCCCGGTCCTTCAATACGGAACCCCTACCTTCACTCAGTACACACCCGTAAGTCTTGTACCTTCCGTAACGGGAAGCTCGATCATCTCCTGCTCGGTAGCACCGGCTTTGCCTGCGGGGCTTACTTTGGGAACAGATTGTACCATCTCTGGAACTCCTACTTCTGTCACAGCATCGGCAACTTATACCATAACCGGAAAGAATTTAGCCGGCTCCGGCTCTGTCTCTCTGACTTTTGAAGTTAAGGCTCCGACCCCTCCCTCAGCTCTTACCTACTCAGGTTCTCCTCTGACCCTTGTTCAGGGGAATTCGGTTTCGGTGACACCGACTTATACGGGAGTGATTGCCCAATGCTCGGCCAGTCCTGCCCTTCCTGCGGGAATGTCTCTGTCTACAGATTGTAAACTACTCGGAATTCCAACAGTGACTCAATCGGCTATTTCTTATACCATTACAGCATCGAACGCGGGGGGAAGCACAACTGCTTCTGTTAGCATTGCGATCAATACACAGGCTCCTACCTCGGTAGTGTATCCTGCAAATCCTTTGGTTTTGTTTCAAAATTCGGCAACCACACAAACACCAGTACTTTCGGGAGGAGTTGTGAGTTCCTGTTCATCGGATATTACATTGCCCGCAGGATTGTCTTTAGGAAGTCAATGTCAAATCACAGGAACACCGACTGGAACTCAAGCAGCAACGAATTACACGATTACAGCTACAAATGTAACCGGAAGTGCATCGACTGTCCTGAGCATTGAAGTGAAGATGGCTATTCCGACCATTTCTTATGTGGCCACTACACTCGTTAAGAATGTCGCCTCAACAATTTCTCCAACTAAAACCGGAACTATCGAGTCCTGCTCTGCTTCTCCGGCACTGGGGGGCTATGGCCTGAGTATCAACCCTACAACCTGTGTGATATCAGGAACTCCCACAAATACTCTTGCAGCTACAGTAATTACAGTTACAGCAATCAACTCTTCCGGCACGGGAAATGCTACCTTTAGTTTGACAATCACTGATTTACCTGCTCAGTGTACATCCTATAGTAACTTGGATGGGAATGCCCGTAGTACAACTCTCGGAACAGGATCTAATTGTGATAATGGTCTTGCAGCCAATTGGTACCGTTTTACAGGATCCTATGTTCGTCTTGCCTCTCTCAATACAGGGGGGATTCCTGCTGTAAGTCTCTGTGGAACGGACGCCACAGGATATTTCAATGGAAATCACCCAACTACTCAGGGAACCAATGTCAGTGGAACAGCCTGTTTCAACTGGTCGGGCAATACCTGTGCAATGAGTACCTCAGTTCAAATTACCAATTGTGGTTCCTATTATGTATACTATCTTACCCCAACTAGCGGCTGTAGCTATTCTTATTGTACAGTCCCATAGGAAGAGTGTCATGGTGAGGTTAGCTCGAACCATCGTAATACGGTAGACTCACCTATATAGCACCCGTTCGAGTGGCCTCAGGGTGACACTTTCCGGTTCAATGGAAGAGTGTCATGGTGAGGCTCTCGAACCATGGTAATACGGTAGACTCACCTATATAGCACCCGTTCGAGTGACCTCAGGGTGACAATTTCCAGTTCAATGGAAGAGTGTCATGGTGAGGCTCTCGAACCATGGTAATACGGTAGTCTATCGTAAACAATACCCTGTCCGGAAATCCTTCAAACATCTTCCTTCTCCTTCAAATACTCCACAAATCGATTAGCTAAATCTTTCAGAATTTCTACTGCTTCAGAATTGCGTTTCCCTCTGTTTTGAACGATCCTCCAAGTTCCATTATAGCTTTTCGCCAATTCAAGAGTAGAAACATCTTGTCCATGACTCAAATGAAAGATTCGACTGGTTTGATTCCATACATTTCGATAGTATCCTCCTAAAGAGTGCTTCATTTTTTTTCCCTCTTTCTGAAGTTCATTGGCTGTAAACAATTCTTTGATAGTTAACATTTCTTTTTTTACTTCATTCTGAAAATCGGATATGTCCCTCACTTTTCTTAGTTCTTCAATATAGGATCTGTCCTTTGCAATTCTTGGCTTTTCAAAATCAGATCTCTCTCTTGGATTTTTTGGTTCTTCAATATTAGAATTAATTTGTCTCAATTCCTCCTGATAGGCATCAAATTTTTTTCGAATTGTAGATCGCAATAGAGAAAACTTAGAATCTTCATATACAAATCTCCAGACTTCAGTACCGAATTCATTTTCCAATTTCTTGATGATTCTATGGATTCTTAAAATATTTTCCATTGAGACATCCTCAAATGTTCCTCCAAAGCCATGATCTAGAATTAACTCTTTTAAATTTCGAATTTCATTGTAGCTCAATTGTTTGGTTGAATTGCTTAATTGTTTATCTTTGAGTGCAAATGTATTCACAACACAACAGGGACAATCAACATATATTGAAAAAATTTCCGGAGCTATTCTATAGATCGATTGAAAATTGAGCCTATCTAATTTGGAAGCATTGCCATACAGATAATCAAAATAGACGCCATAAAAATTGATCTTTTCATCTTTTGGAATTTGGAAATATGCCAGTTCATTTCTCGTTTTCAATGGTTTTAGTTCAAGGATAGTTCCTGACTTTTTAATTTCAAAATACTTCTGTAAGAGAGATTCATACTTTAGAAAATACTCATAGGTTTCCGGAGTATACGAAAAATCAACAGAAGAGTATCCCCAGGCAAATACAATGATCCGTTTCAATTCAATTTCAGGGTTTAGATAGAGCTCTTTGGGTAGAGTTTCATAAGTTTTCAATACAGAGTAGATCCGGTCCCAAACAGAAAAATCCAGTTCGTTGCAATTCCATATGTAATCTTTGTAATAGAAAACTGTCTTAATTATCTTAGTTTCCAATAAGAGTTGAAAATCCTCACGATAAAAAAAACTACCATTAAAATAATAGATTCTTTCTAGATTCAATATAGTATTGTCTTCTACAAACCAACGGGGATAGTAGGAGTATAAATCATTAGGAGAAGGAATTAAATTTTTCTCGAAACACAGTTCAAACTCTTCATATCTCTGTTCTTCAAATTCATTTTTAGATTGAAAAGAAGGATGATAATTTCCACTGTACATGTTTTCATAGAGAGTAATTTCGTTAGGTGAAAAACTCTTCAGAATTCCTTTTCTGTACAAAACATATTCGGATATAGTTCGTCCTGAAAGGATGCACTTCTCTTTCCGGATTTTCTCCGCATCCAATCCCATATCCGCTAAGACCTCATCAAACTCCGGAAAGAGCTCGCTGGTAATGCTCATAGTCTTAACCTCAGTCAATAGTAAATAGGGTTAAGTGAGGGTAGGGTCTTTGTTCCTTTTTGTGATACGATTCATCGTTTCCTCCATGAAATCTTTTCGCCTTCCGTGGCAAGTATAGGTTTGACTAAAGGTTCATTCAAAAAATTACATTTTTTTAGAAAAAATTTAGAATAGGGGTTCGGCTCCGCTCACCCACCGGAATGGGCGGAATCATATACCATTGGATACGCTCACCCACCGGAATAAGAGAAATCATATACCATCGGATACGCTCACCCACCGGAATAAGAGAAATCATATACCATCGGATACGCTCACCCACCGGAATAAGAGGAATCATATACCATTGGATACGTTCACCCATCGGAATAAGAGGAATCACATACCATCGGCTCCGCTCACCCACCAGAATGGGTGGAATCATCCACCATCGGCTACGAAAACCGCCGGGATTGTATTGTTAGACACTTATTTCTTTCGAGGGAGTGAATTGACTGAGTATTGTATAGTCTCTATCTTTATGGATGACGGTGGCAGTTTGTTTGATCGCAATTGCAGATATAATTTTCCTATGCTCGAAACTTTTCGTTGATCCTGTATGTGGATCCAATTCGAAATGATTCAATCCAGACAGAAGTATCAATTAAAAACTAAATTTGGTATTGACATGTATGTATGTTTTATACAGATTCTATTGTATGAAGACTACATTGAATTTAAATGAAGAGTTATTGAATCAGGCAAGAGAACTATCCGGAATCAAGGAAAAGACTGCATTGTTGCACGCGGGTCTTTTAGAACTCATCTCAAAGTATTCAAGAGAGAGGTTGATTCAATTATCCGGAACGGAAAAACAGGTGAAACCTATTCGTAGGCGTAAGGCTTGAAAGTTCTGGTTGATACTTCTGTCTGGATTCGATTTTTTCAAAAAAAGGATAAAGTTTTAATAGAACTTTTAAAAGAAGACAAGGTCTTTGTTCATCTATTTGTTCTCGGAGAATTGAGAATGGGAGATTGGAAAAATCGTGAGGAAATTTTTCAACTCCTCTCCACTCTGGATCTGGCGGTAATGGTTCAGTTCCATGAAATGATCGACTTCATTGAAAATAGAAAATTATACGGTAGAAAAATCGGGTATATAGATGCTCACATTTTAGCATCCTGTAAGCTCTCGGGTTTGGGACTCTATACTCTAGACCAGCCATTGAAGAGAGTCGCACAATTTTTGCAGATTGTATTGATAGAATAGGAATTGTTCTTGATATCGGGATTCACAATTCGAGTCAATCTTTCGGTTGGATACTGATTTTTGAAGATACGTAAACCTAAATAGCCCCTCTCTGTCCCATTAAGAATGGAGAAGGGAGTCCTGAGCGTAGTCGAAGGGCGGGGTGAGGTTAGTTCTACTATAGTATAACAGTCCTATTCAAATACTTCCTTACTCTGTATGACAAGTCCTTTGAGAATAGTGCTCTGTAATACATCTCCCGTCTCTTTCTTCCAGGAGGATTTTTCATTTTTCCAGACTTGAACTGTTTTATCTTTGGGGTCGATGATCCAGAATTCTTTGACACCGGAGGCAAGATATCTATCCGCTTTGATCCCGAGATCTCTGTCTCTCGTGGAAGGCGATAAAATCTCGGCTACAAGATCGGGCGCACCATGGATGTGTCTTATGATGATTCCCAGATTCTCTTTCAGGATCACAGAAATATCCGGTCGGATGACATCCCCTCCATCGGGAAGGAGAACATCACATTTCATAACTATCTTTCCCAAATGGTTTTTCTTTATAAAATTTCCCAATAACAGATGAAAATTACTGCTGCAATTCGCATGTTCAAATTCCGGACTCGGGGAAACTTGCAAAACTCCTTCGATCATATCATACCGAAACCCATCTTCCGGAAGATCGATGTATTCTTCCCGCGTTACGACTCTGCCTGCGTACTTGGGGACCTGTTTTTCGAGAGTGGATGGCATAGCCCAAGAATACTCAGAAAATCGAATTTTGTCAAGAAGGAATAAACCGAAAAGCTGGAGAGATAAAGGGAAGACTTTACTATATAGCACCCATTCGAGTGACCTCAGGGTGACATCTTGCGGTTTAATGGAGGTGTGTCATGGTGAGGTTAGCTCGAACCATGGTAACAAAGGAAGACTCTCCTGTATAGCACCCATTCGAATCACCATAATGTGACATAAGAAACACTTGGTTATTTAGGTGCGAACCCGATTTTTCTCTTGACAATCATGTAAATCATAATCTATACTTATGATATGCATGGTAATTTGGACCGGATTCTGAAAAATCGCCTCCTGGAGGATCTGGAGGATTATCCTGTGGTTGCGATCTTGGGTCCCAGGCAGTGCGGAAAATCTACCCTTGCGAAATCAATCGGAGCTCTGATCGATGCCTTTGTTTATTTGGATCTGGAAGATCCCAGGGATCTCAATAAACTTTCCGATCCTTTTTTGTTTTTTGAAACTTATTCTGACTCCTGCATCTGTCTCGATGAAATCCAAAGGGTACCGGAAATATTTTCTATACTTAGATCGAGGGTGGATCAAACAAACCGGAAAGGACAATTTCTCTTATTGGGTTCGGCTTCTCCGGATTTACTCCGTCAGAGTTCGGAGAGTTTAGCGGGAAGAATCTCCTATCTGGAACTTTCTCCCTTCCACCTTAGAGAACTTCTTCCCAATCAGTATTCCAGAAATACTTTCTGGTTGAGGGGAGGATTTCCAAATAGCTATCTGAATTCCAATGATGAAAAAAGTTTTCGATGGAGGGAAAATTTTATCAGAACTTTTTTAGAAAGAGACATTCCTCAATTGGGGATTCGAATCCCATCTTCCAATATACGAAATCTATGGATGATGTGTGCCCATACCCATGGTGGCTTGGTAAATCTAAATCTCTTGGGTCAGTCTTTAGGACTTAGTTACAACACTATAAAAAGTTATATTCAATTATTAGTAAGTACGTATATGATCAGACTCCTTCCACCATTTCTTTCCAATAGCAAAAAAAGATTGGTAAAGACAGAAAAAATCTATATTCGTGATACAGGTATACTTCATTCGTTATTAAACATTCCCGATTCTATGACTCTTCTGGGTCATCCGATTCTCGGATCTTCCTGGGAAGGATTCGTAATTGAAACTATACTCAACTCAATTCCTTCCTCCAAGGGATATTTTTATAGGACATCCAATGGTTCTGAAATCGACTTGGTTTTAGACTATAGGAATCAACTCTATGCTATAGAGTGTAAAGCCTCAACTAGCCCGAAAGTAAGCAGGGGTTTTTGGAATGCTCTAGATGATTTAAAAATTGAAGAGGCATTCGTCATTGCACCTATTCAGGATAGTTATCCGATTGAAAGAAGGGTAACTGTGATTTCTTTAGAAAACTTTTTAGAAAAGATGATTCAGAAATAATTCTGTCTTTCGAATCTCAAGTAGACATCATGCGTTGAGAGGTATTACGTTAGAATGTCATGGTGAGGTTAGCTCGAACCATGGTAATACGGTAGATTCGCCTATATAGCACCCGTTCGAGTGACCTCAGGGTGACATTTTTCGGTTTAATGGAAGAGTGTCATGGTGAGGTTAGCTCGAACCATGGTAATAAAGGAAGACTCTCCTATATAGCACCCATTCGAGTGACCTCAGGGTGATATCTTGCGGTTTGGACTACTCCATTTTTTCGGATCGTAAAATACTTTGAAAATACTAAATAAAGTTAGGAAAAGAACGGATTTTCCAAAAAAAATTGACGATTTTCTCATTATTATACGTAATTATAAGTAGAGTCATTATAATTTAAGAATTGAATTTTAGAATCAAGTTTTTGTGAAAACCGGATTCGAGGGGCACAAAATGAAAAAGCTAAAATGGATACCTACAGCACTTATTCTAATTTTTTCCTTCTGGAATTGTAGTCAGGTCGATAAGGATAGCGAGAGAGACTTTCTTGCAAACTTGGGTCTTTTCTATAAACGAACCACCCAGGCGGAAATTAGCGGTACCGCCATGAAGGGTGCTGTCTCGGGAGCCAGAGTTCAGGTTTTGCCCCTTGTCAACAATGCCTGTGATCGAACGGGAGCCACTGCCCCTTTGGCTGAATCCGTCACCGATCCCACCGGAGCCTACACCATTCGTTTTACCAAAACAGGAACCCCCGTATGTATCTTAGTCACCCCGGATAGTAGGGGAATTACCCAAATGTATGATGAAACCCTCAAACGAAATATTTCCTGGAACAGTGCCTCCTATTATTTGGATTCTATCATCGCTGAGCCGGGCGGACTCACTTCCAAAGGTGCCATCAATTCACCTTTCAGTAGAATGACATCTCAGGTTTTTGCAAAAACTATGCAAAAAGCGGATGCCAGCTTTGCTCAGGCGGTAGCGGCTTCCTCCTCCAAACAGGTGGTTGCCATGTTCGGACTGAATCGGGGGTTTATCAAGACCAGGAATGCGCGAAATCGTTCTCTGACAACAGGGCAAACAAATCCATACCATCACAAACGCTTCGGAAATCGTAGCACACCCGGCGGAAAAAATCTAAACAACACGGGAAGGGCATCCGGGTCTGTGACACCTACCTTAGAGCAAATGAACATCGATTTCAGCAAACCGGAAGATCCTCTCACCGCGAAATTCATCCTGGTCAGTTCTGGAATTTCCGCTTTGGCAAATAAACTGGCAACTACTTCAACGGTTTCCGCTGCTATCCGTTCGGGGAATCTGACCCGGGAAACTGCCAATGGGGATGCCATAGAACGCGTCATCAACGGGTTTTCCGAAGTAGTGGAGAGTGGTGGTCGAAAAAATACCATTCTCAAAAATGTTTACAAAGCAGCCACAGGAAAGGCACCTCCTGCCAGCTTTACCAAAGATCCTCTTCAGGCAACCATGCAGACGGGAATTGCCAGTTATGTAACCGAGGCGGGCGGTGGAGACGAATGGGGACTTTCTGCCGATGAAATTTCTAATTATTTCGATATGAGCAGTGTTCCTCCCGCAGATCTCTGGGTGGATACGGCTTCTGCTCCGGATTATCTCTACTATGCAGACAATAACAAAGAAGGGGCGATGCTCCTCTATACCAATACCTTTGAGTCCTATTATCCCTGGGTTGAGGGAGGTCTTCCTACATCTTACTCCATTTCAAGTGGAAAGCTCCCAGCCGGAATGAGTCTCAATCCCGTAACCGGTGAGATTTTCGGAATAGCAACAAACGCTACAACCACCAATGCCACTCTGACTATAAAAGCAGAAAATGTTTTCGGAAGTACTCTGACCACTTTTCAGATTCAGGTTCAGAATTATGTGATCGGTGAAAAATTTGCCTATGTCTATTATTCAGAATGTACCCAGAATTCTGCCTGTACTCTCGAAGTCGGAATCGAAGGAATTGCCAATTATGACTATGTGATAACCGGATTTACATCCCCCGGCTTTTTGGGCACTCCTGCGGTTACCGATAGTATTTTGGGAACCATAACCGGAACGGCAGCAAATATCAACGGTGCCAAGACCGGAACGGTCAGTTATCGAGAAGGAAACGGTACAACCGGAACCGTTCCTCTGGACTTTTGGATTGATTCCAATCAACCCAAAGTCTCCGTCGATTATTCCTATTTGGTTGTAGGGGAGCCCGGAGATGTATTTTTCTGGCTCGAAGGTGTTGGAGATCCGGGCACGTATTCCTTTTTAGCTCAGGATTTGGGCAATGGAATGCGAATTGACTCATCGGGATGGATTTCGGGAACTCCGACCACATCGGGAGCCTGGAATCCGACTATCATTTTGATCAAATCGGATGGTTCGCAGATTTCTCTTCAATTGACGGGAACCAATATGATTGTAAATCCTGCAGGAACGGTGATCGCTACTGATTCAGCTGCATTTACAGGAACGATTTTCTATACAGACACCACTCCTAACTGTCCATTTAATGGAAGCACTTCCTGTACTTTTGAAGTCAATGAAGCAGGACTTCCTCCCGCCTTTGTCGGTGCCACATATACAGATGAAAATCAACTTTTAGAAGCAGAATTGTCCTCATACTACAGTTTGAGTTTGGCAAGTAATGGAACGATCACAGGATCTCCGTCTTTCGATATTTTCGGAGAGATCAAAGTGACTCTCAGTGATGGATTTACTTCGGAATATGTCTATGTAGACATTATCGGAGGGGGAATTGATTCGGGAGGTGGAATCACTCCTACCACTCTGACCTATGCGGATCCCGCCTGTGCAGCTTCAACTTCGTGCACCTGGAATCCATCTGAAGTCATTACGGGTGCCTCAGATGTGGATGGAGCTCTTTCTCCCTTCGAATTGTCTATAGATGATGCCGGAGTGATTTCGGGAACCATTGTCGATTCTTCTGTCTTAGGTTTTGTTGATGCCACAATCGAATTTACCGATATAGATGGAAATCTCCAGTCTGTTCTGGTATCTCTCTCCTGGTCACCTGCGGCTCCTGCTACAGGAGCTTATTATCTTCTCACCGGAACTCCCGATCCGAGCACCGTTTTCAATACAATTGACCGAACCTTTGCTTTCGGGAATAATTTAGCCAATAGTATTTGGCACGGGCCAACAAATAAGATCGTGGCGGGACACTTCCAAAATAACGGATATTACTTATTGGATTTTAATTTAGGGGGTTATGGAAACCTACCGGATCGGGACACATCTACTATGTATTCCAAAATGGTCATTGTACCGGCTACTTCTACTGTCGTTCATACGACTTCAGGACATGGTGTAGCTGCTGTATCTGATATTCTGGTATCACAGATTGATGAAACAACAGCTACTTTATCGGGTAAACTTTCGGCGACTTTTAGTGACAGTTATACGGGAGGATGTTTCCAACTCTCTTCATCGGCTACCGAATTACTCTGCTACAATAGTGGAGTCATACGTCACTATACAACTACTAATGGAAGCGGACTTCTCACTTTTGTTAAAACGGTAACTCTCAGTAAAGCTTTGGCTAATACTAATAATGTAGCTTACGGTGGAACATTTGCCTGGGATGGAATGTATTATTACTTTCCTACAGGATCAGGCACGAGCGCAAATTTAGGTTACGAGGTTTATGATGCATCGGGAACGTATGTAAATACCTACACAGCTACAGGTTCAGGGGCATTGAATGGTCTCTATTTCGATTGGTCTGCGGGTAGATATTCTTCTCATGATGGTTATGGTGCGAGAACCGGAGGACTGGAGTATTGGCCTTCTTCTTTTTCGGGAATTTCTGATGATTCACAGAGCTATACACCGGTTTCATCCTACCACACTCTTGCCCCCTAAGTAAGGGAGACATTCTACGAAAGAATGTCTTGGTGAGGCTCTCGAACCATGATAATAAAGGAAGACTCACCTAAGGGTGACATTTTCCGGTTTAACGAAAGAATGTCATGGTGAGGTTAGCTCGAACCATGGTAATAAAGGAAGACTTACCTATATAGCACCCATTCGAGTGACCTCAGGGTGACATTTTTTTCCATTGAGTGGAATTACGAAAGAATGTCATGGTGAGGCTCTCGAACCATGGTAATAAAGGAAGACTTACCTATATAGTACGCATTCGATTCCACTCGAGATCGCACTATCCCGGAAGGTCAAAACCATTTCAGGATAAAAATGTGCTCCCATGTAAGTCCCTTCCACCCAATCCTTTTTCCTGACGTTTAGAGAGGCAGAAAAGAGACCAAATTTCTCCAAAAATGAATAAATAATCAGAAAGAGTTGACTGTTTTTAATCTGTAAAACTCAATTTGGAAAGTTGGCATTCTTAGATTTCCAAAATCTAGGCATAAGTATTAAAATTTTCTTTTGAGGTAGAAAAAATGAGTCCGGAACTAGATCCATTGGTGAATCAAGAGTCAGAAAGAATCCAAGTTGCAGTAGAGGAGGAGAGGCAGCGTATTCTTGCGTTCATTGAACTGCTTATAAATGGTAACTACGGGCAAACCTTAGACATGGACGGACCCATTGCAGATGCACTCAATAAGCTCCTGAAAAAGCTAAAAACCGAATCCTTGAGAGAGATGGATCGAGCGGTAAATATTTCAGTTCGGGTGAATGAAACTACTATCTTCTCTGCAGGAATGTTGAGTGAATTGAGAAGTGTAAATGATCAGGTACAAAGCATCGCAACTGCGGCTGAAGAAATGGTAACAAGTATTGAAATTATTCGAAACAACGGTGAGCGTATTGCAATACAATCTGCAGATACCACAAAAGCAACAGCCAATGGAGCCAATTCGGTAAGACTCGCTATCTCCGGGATGCAGAGTATCAAGGAAAGTGTAGACAATACAGTCAAGCATGTCAGAGTATTGGAAAATTTTTCTAAAGATATTGGTAAAATAGCTGATAAGATTAGTTTGATTGCATTTCAAAATAAATTGCTGGCACTCAACGCTACTATTGAAGCAGCCCGTGCCGGTGAAGCCGGTCGTAGTTTTGCAGTTGTAGCCACTGAAGTGAAACGTCTTTCTGAAAGTACGGATTCTGCTTCCAATGATATAGAAAAATTAGTAAAACAGCTTCAGGAAGAAATGTCAGGTATCCTAACTGCAATGAAAGAAAATGAAAATGCAGTTGAACACGGACAGAATGCTCTTCGCCAAGTGGAAGAAAGTATGCATCTCATTCAGGAAAAAGCAGGAGATGTAAATAGTAGCACTAAGGAGATCGCTACAATTCTAAATGAACAAAAAAATGCTTCTGAGGAAATAGCCAGCGGTATCAATTCCATTTCTGTGAATACTGATCACAATGTGGAAAGTATAGAAAGTATTGTGGATAGTATGAACGAAGCAGAAAAACTTGTGAGTGGTCATATTGCTGAATTGGCTAAGATTGAAGTTCATGGCAAAATCGTGAAATTAGCGAAATCAGATCACGTGCTCTGGAAAAAGCGTTTGGCAAATATGATTGCCGGGCGGGAGGGATTGAAAACTGATGAGCTCGCAGATCATCATTCCTGTCGTCTCGGAAAATGGTATGACAAAGTAGAAGATCCAAGCATGAAGAATAATCCGATATTTATCAAATTAGCAGAGCCTCATCGAAAGGTACATGCCCATGGTCTTCAGGCAGTAGAATTTTATAATAACAACCGTCTATCCGAAGCATTAAAAGAGATTGAAGCAGTTGAGTTAGCCTCAAGAGATGTTTTGAGTCTACTAGATGCTTTGGATAGTTATAAGTCTACCTGAAAGGATGCTCTTCTCTTTCCGGATCTGCTCCGCATCATCCCATATCCGCTAAGACCTCATCAAACTCCGGAAAGAATTCTATATTAATGTTCATAGTCTTAACCTCAGTTAAATGGTTAAGTTAGGTTGGATCTTATTTCCTTTTCATTAAAGGGCTCATAATTTCCTCCATGAAATCATTTCGCCTAACGTGAAAATTATAAGTTTGACTTATGATTCATTGAAAAGATTACATTTTTTTTTAGAGTAGGTGAGAAATGAAATTCATGGTTTGAGCTCTTTGGGAGATCAGGAGAGAGTATATTTTATGCGAATCTTCTTATTATCTCATCCTATTCTTTTTCTGAAGATCGGTTAAAAATAAAATCTAACTTTATTGTTCCGAATAGATGAAGGAATATTAAATATCGATTTGGGCGATAGCCCAAGCTGCCGGCAGGCTCCCTGCACTTTGCGTTATGTGAGTTATTGATATATATCTTTTCAATAAACTAGGGATACCCCTAAAAATTCGCCTAATTTTTCTTTCGATGCTTTTAAATATCATTGGATATTAAATGATTAGGATACTCTATTATCCAATATGCGAAAAATTACATATTCAAAATACTAAAATGTTCTAAATACAATCAAAGGAATAAAAATGAAACAACTATTGTTCATACTGTTCATCATATCATTATTAGTATCCAGTGGATGCAATAAAAACAAAACAGATGATAACTCGCAGAAACTTGGTTTGCTAGCACTGGCGATTCCACAACCGAGTACGGGTTCCTCCACAACAACGACTACTACAACAACAACTGATGTTTATTCTGGAGGGTACAGTTCGAACAGTTCCGGTATACCTGTTGCCGGCTATTGGAAAAATGAAACCTGGACCGGTCTCACTCCTCTGGATACTTCAAAATCAAGTATGGTACACTCGATGGTAGTCTCCGGTTCCGATGTGTATGCCGCCGGTTTTAGCACCAATAGTTCCAATGTACCAGTTGCTGGCTACTGGAAAAATGGGACCTGGACAGCAGTCACTCCCCAGGACTCTACAAAAGATAACCGGATCTATTCCTTTTTAGTTTCGGGTTCTGATATGTATGCCACCGGTTATAGAACCAATAGTTTCGATGTAAAAGTACCCGGCTATTGGAAGAACGGAACCTGGACCAGTCTCACGCCTCTGGCGACAAGCAAAGATAGCCGGATCTATTCCATTGTAGTTTCGGGTTCTGATGTGTATGCCGCCGGTTATAGCACCAATAGTTCCAATGTACCAGTTCCCGGCTACTGGAAAAATGGAACATGGACCGGTCTCGCGCCTCTAGACTCTACAAAAGATAGCTACGTCGTATCCCTTGCAGTTTCAGGTTCCGATGTGTATGCCGGCGGTTATAGCACCAATAGTTCCAGTGTACTAGTTGCCGGCTACTGGAAAAATGGGACCTGGACAGCAGTCACTCCCCTGGACTCTACAAAAAATAGCTCGGTCTATTCGATAGTAGTTTCCGGATCCGATGTGTATGCCGCAGGATACAGTGCAAACAGTTCCAGTGTTCAGGTTGCCGGCTATTGGAAAAATGGAACATGGACCGGTCTCACGCCTCTGGATACTTCAAAAGCAAGTATCGTCTACTTCAACTCGATGACAGTCTCCGGTTCCGATGTTTATGCCGCCGGTTATAGCACCAATAGTTCCAATGTAGGAGTACCCGGCTATTGGAAGAACGGAACCTGGAAAGAACTCACTACTTTGGATAGCACAAAAAGTAGCTATGTTCAATCCATTTTTGTTACTACCTATTGATTTCGATTGTTATGGAAATTTAAGAACTAGTGGGATCCATTGTCATAAATAGGATCCCATTTTTAAATTATCACGGTATACGATCATTGGATGATCAATCTTCACTGTAGTGATTCATTCTAATTTTAACCTCCATAACTTCCGATCCTACAGAAAGATCCATCAATAAAAAAACTTATAGTCATTTTCAAAAGTATTTGCGTATTCATTATTAAATCAGCAATAAAATGGCTACATACCGTGAATAGAAAAACGCAATTATTTCTGAGAATGGGTATATATTTCTTATATTCAGGAAAGTTACTGATCTGGATATTAGAAAACTAGATATTTGTAGTCAAACCATCTGTCAAAACTAGGGATACCCCTAAAAATTCGTCAAATTTTTCTTTCGATAGTTTTAAATATGATTTGATGTTAAAATATTAAGATTCTCTACTATACAATAAATGAAAAAAAGTATATATACGAATCTATACTAATTTAATTATATTGAAAGGAATAAATATGAAACTACTATTCATAACATTATTAGCATCCGTACTACTCTCCACCGGATGTAAAAATGAAACAAAAGATGATAACTCAATAAAACTAGGTTTGCTAGCGCTGGCGATTCGTTCCTCCACAACAACTGATGTTTATGCCGGAGGGTTCAGTTCGAACAGTTCCAATATAGCTGTTGCCGGCTATTGGAAAAATGAAACCTGGACCGGTCTCACACCTCTGGATACTTCAAAACCAAGTATCGTCAACTCGATTACAGTCTCCGGTTCCGATGTGTATGCCGCCGGTTTTAGCGCCAATAGTTCCAATGTAGGAGTACCCGGTTATTGGAAGAACGGAACCTGGACAGAACTCACTCCTCTGGATACGACAAAAACCGGCAGTCTCAATTCGATAGTGGTTTCCGGATCCGATGTGTATGCCGCAGGATCAAATAACAACTCTTCTAATATTTCGACCCCCGGCTATTGGAAGAACGGAACTTGGACGGCTCTCACTCCACTGGACGCTACAAAATTCAGCCGGATCTATTCCATTGTAGTTTCGGGTTCTGATGTGTACGCCGCCGGATTTAGTCAAAACAGTTCCGGTGTATCAGTTGGCGGCTATTGGAAGAATGGAACCTGGACAGCATTAACTCCTCTGGAGACAACCAAAGATAGCTACGTCTTATCCCTCGCAGTTTCCGGCTCCGATGTGTATGCAGGTGGTTACAGTAAGAATAGTTCCAATGTAGCAGTACCCGGCTATTGGAAGAACGGAACCTGGACAGCAGTCACTCCCCTGGACTCTACAAAAGATAGCTCGGTCATTTCGATAGTAGTTTCCGGATCCGATGTGTATGCCGCCGGTTATAGCACCAATAGTTCCAATGTAGCAGTACCCGGCTATTGGAAGAACGGAACCTGGAAAGAACTCACTACTTTGGATAGCACAAAAAGTAGCTTTGTTCAATCCATTTTTCTTAATATCTATTGATAGACAATATTCTCAATTCATGGCTTATTTCAGATAGAATTATCGATAGAATAAAATAAGATTTCAATCTGAAATTTTAAAATTTAATAGCTTGAAAACGGAATGAGAAAAGATTTGTTTGGGTATGCGACAAAAGCTCCTGTCACTATTCATTGCTCTCTCTTTATTTTTGGTTGGTTCCACAGGCCATCTTTCAGCTACACCCCTTGCGCAGAAGGGTATCATAGATCTCAGTACATGGGATTTCCCTACCATGGGTGTAGTCGCTCTAAAAGGAGAATGGGAATTTTACTGGATGGAGCAGTACACTCCTGATGATTTTAAAAAGGAAAGTATCACTCCTCTTCATTATATTCATGAACCTTCCGGATGGAATGATCATACTCTAAACGGGAAAAAGTTACCCGGTCAGGGTTATGCAACACATCGCTTGAAAGTAAAATTGCCACCGGGTACAAAAGGAGTTTATGGTATCAGACGCAATCATGTCAGCAATGCCTATCAACTATGGATCAATGGCCGTCTTCTTTTGAGTGACGGTCAGGTCGGAAAATCCAGAGAGTTGACAATTCCCAAAAACACCACACAGTCCAATTTTTTTCTGGTGGAAGAAGACGAATTGGATATTGTCGTGCAAATATCTAATTTTCATCATCGAAGCGGAGGAGCCTGGGAACCGCTCTATTTAGGTACCTCAGTCGAAATGGAGCAGTTTAGTCGTATGAAGCTGGGAATTGATCTCTTTATAATCGGAAGTATTTTTATAATGAGTTTGTACCATATCGGACTTTTTATCATACGTAGAAAAGAAAAATCTACCATTTATTTCGGGATTTTCGGATTATTGGTAGTTGCTCGAATTCTATTCCGTGGAGAACATTTGATTTATAATTTTTTTCCAAATCTCAGTTATCTACAGTACAATCGGTTTATTTATGTTGATTTTATGTTGATGCCGGTTGTTCTCCTTCAGTTTCTCTTGCAATTGTATCCAAAAATTGTCAATCGCAAGATCACTACCGGTGTCATTTCTATCTGTTTGGCTTTTATCGTAACCGTTCTGGTTACAGATACATTATTTTTTAGTAATATTGCTTCTCCCTTTTATTATCTTATCATTGCGATTGGAATTTATGTAATATACATCATGATAAAAGCTGTTTTGCAGAGAGAAGAAGCGGCAAAATTATTTGCTTTGGGCTTTTTAATTTTATTCATCACCGTAATAAATGATATCTTCATCGATGCTACCCCTTATCGTTCTCCATTTTTATTACCTTTTGGCCTATTGTTTTTTATTTTCATCCAATCGGTTGTCCTATCGGATCGATTTTTAAAAGCATTTCAAAAGACGGAAGACTTAAGTATCGAACTGAATGATCTGAATAACGAACTCGAAACTAAAGTTGTATTACGAACTCTGGAGTACAGAGAACAAAAAGAAATCGCGGAAAATGCCAATCGGGCAAAGGACAACCTGGTCATGACGATTTCCCATGATTTAAAATCTCCAATTCTGGGTGTGATGAATCTAATGGAAATCATCAAAAAACCGGAAATTTATCAGAACGAGATAGAACATAGTTTTTATATTGATATGAGTAGGGAATCCTTAAAGCATTCTCTTGAAATGATCAGTACAATTTTAAATCTGGAAAAAATTAAAAATGGAAGCATTGATTTCCGGAAAGAGATAATAGAAGTTCTGCCTTTACTAAATTCTATCATCAAAGAAATAGAACCACAATTATCATTGAAAAAAATAAAGATACATCTCCATGTACACGAAGAAGATCTAATCAAAGCAGACGCAGAGTTCTTCCCGCATGTCCTCCGTAACCTTCTCTCCAATGCTTTGAAACATAGTCCTACCAATCGAAATATTTCTATTTATGGGGAGCAGGAGGAGAAATATTACAAAATCGTAATTCAGGATGAAGGAGAAGGAATGGAACCCGGTAAAATTGAGTTTCTGAATCGCCTCGATCAAAATAACTTAAATGAAGTAGGAGTGTCCACCAGTGGGATCGGGTTGATTATTTCAAAAAATATTATTTTGTCCCACCACGGAGAGATGCTATTTGAAAGCACAAAAGGAAAAGGAACAAAAGTCACCGTTCGCTTACCCGATTGAGTGTTTCAATTGAAATAGATTAGATTCAACTTAGAAATCAATTCAATATTATTCTTAACATTGAATTCTTTTTTTAGTTTTTGCAGATGATATTCAATGGTTTTGGGTGATTTATTGATTTCTTTTGCAATATCTTCGTAGAACAAACCTTTCTCTAACATTTTAACGATTTGAATTTCAATAGGCTTTAAATCTTTTCTGTATTCCCGCTCAGGATTTTTTGGCAATTGTAAACTGGAATAGAAAAATCCTCTAAAAACTCCGGAAACAATGTCGGGAAGATTGGAAATGAGTTCTGATTTGATCAGATAGGCATCCACTTTATAACTAAGTGCTTTGGTATAGTAATGCCTACCTTCATGCATAGTAAAAACAATGATTTTGATATTTGGATATTTTTCCCTGAGCAGAGGCACCGAGTCTAAATCATTTACGTCAGGTAATTTTAAATCCAATAAAATAATGTCAATGGTGTCTCGTTCCAAGAACTCTAAAAGAGATTTAAAAGAGGAGCAAATCCCCGAAAATGAAAATCGGGGGTCTGCCTCAAATGTAAATTTCAAGCCCATGGAAACTACTGAATGATCGTCTACCACCAGAATTTTAATTTTGTTCATGCTTGAGATAAAAGCAAAGTTAGATTTGAAAAAAATCAATTAAAAAAACATACCAAAACCTAAAAACTAGGACTAGTCCTAAAAAATAATAGAAATTTTCTACCTAGCTTTCTAATATTTACTTGATATCAAATATGTAGGGAACCTCTATTTACATTCAAAAAATGATAGAATGAGCAAAGAGATTTTGTAAGATTCATCATATTATTTAACATATAAAGTTTTACTAACTGTCCTGAATGAATTTTTCTTCATTTTCCCTTTGTTTTCACGGTATCTAGATATGGGTAGCCCCTTTGAGATAAATTGTCCTTCTGATATTGTATAAAAAATTACCCAAGAATATTTGCAATTTCGCCCTCTCGATCCCAATACTTCTGATTCGATTCATTCCAAATGATTTCAGATCACCAAATACATGCTCGACCCTACATCTAATTTTGGATAAACATCGGTTCCATTCTATTTCGATTTTATTTAACTTCTTATTTCGCTTTCTTTTGATACAAAATAGTGGCTCTGCTAATTTTTCTCGTGTGACCTTTTTTAGCTCTTCGCTACTATATGCTGAATCCGCAAATACAGCTTCCTCTCCTTTTACTTCATTCAGTAAAGATTCATAAACTTGCGAATCATGGACTGAAGCAGGTGTAACTTCATAATCCCTTATGATTTTGGTTTCTTTTTCAACTAGTATATGGTTCTTATAACCGTAATATGATTTATTATGTTTCTTTGTCCATCTTGCATCTATGTCTTTTTGAGCATACATTCGTCCATTTTCTTCCCAACCTTCGGGAGTTTTATCTTCTTTGATAGCTTCATTTTCTTCTTCTGTATTCCTCTGAATGGGAACCTGAACAATACTTGCGTCTACTATTGCTCCTTCATTTAAAATAAAGCCCGATTTCTTGATCCAATATTTTAGTTTATCAAACAGGATTTTATCTAATCCTTCTTTGATCAGCCTCTCCCGAAACAACCAAATTGTTTTTTCATCAGGAAGAGATTCATACGCACCAACTCCTAAAAATCTTTGAAATGAGGCTCTATCATTGATTTGAAATTCAGTTTGTCTATCAGAAAGATTGTAGAGCCTTTGAAGAATTAAAACTTTAAGCATTTTTATTGGATCGTAAGGAGGACGACCACCTTTTTCTGTTCCTGATTTATACATACTTTCCAGATCATCCCGGTAAATCTCAAAATTTACAAGTTCATTCAGTTTTAATAACGGATCACCTAAGTTTTCTAGCTTATCTTTGCGTTTGTTTGGCTCAAAAAGGTTCATAATCCTTTTTTATAAAATACTCTAAATTTGTGTACTATTTTTTCAGGAGGTTTTTAGAGGTTCC
>JACKPB010000019.1 GCA_024233875.1 Leptospiraceae bacterium | reverse complement strand
CTCCTCATATTCCTGTTTTTGAGCATAAGGTGAAAACATTATCCGAAACTCATTAAATAAAGAACCTTCATTAAAATAGCGAAGAGATACATTTTTCGCAACTGTTCTGATTTCATCTATATCATATTTAACGAGAGCTATGACTAAATTGAATTTCAATTGAAACTCAAGAAAATTTCCCCTCTTAGTATTATTGTAAATACCTTTAAAACTATCTATATTCCCATATTTTTGAAAAAAATTTTCTGTGGGAACTCTCTCTGAATATAATTTCTCATGTAAATCGTTATAAATTTGCCATCGTGGTGATGGATTTTTTTTTCCTATTTCCAATAACTCTTCTGCTGTAAGGCAACCGTACAAATGACTATGAAGTTCTGCAAATTTCATAGAAGAACTTTACTTTAGCCCATTTCAAGATCAATTATAATATTATTCGGAATACCATACAGGGTATTGTATTGACAAAAATCAAATCTATAGAATTCTATACATGAGGAATAAAATGGAAACTATTGCAATAAAAGGAATTTTTGGTGGGGTATTTGGAGGAATTGCTGGATATCTTTATTACAGAACGATCGGTTGTTCATCCGGAGCTTGTCCTCTAACCTCTAATCCTTATACTAGCACACTATACGGTGTATTTACCGGTTTTTACATTGCTTCAATGTAGGAACTCTATCAATTTTTCAAATTGCTTTTTAATCTTCCTTGAAGATATTTTAGCTTAAATTTTTAATTCAGTTATGACGGACCTAAAAACTCTTGGAAAATACTACCTTCTATCATCATTACGAATTCTATCCAATCTCTCATCTGCAGATAAAAGTTATATAGCAGAGCGAGCCTCGCTTAGAGAGTTAAAGAGACATGAAAATTTATATCTCCAGGGTGAACCTGGACAATTTTTTTACATTATTGTAAATGGAAGCGTAGAACTTTACAAAACAGAAAAAAATGACTCTCAAACAGAGGAAAGGTCTGTAGGAATTCTTCGCAAAGGCGATTTTTTGGGTATAATTTCTACTTTTACAGATAAACCTCATATTTACTCAGCTCGTGGTATGGGAGATGTAAAGATTCTACAAATCCCAAAATCTGATTTCTTAGAAATGATCGAAAGAGTTCCTACACTCTCTCAGGCTCTGAATAAGGTTCTTACTCGTCGGTTGAATGCTACACCTGCGGATTCTAATTACAAAATTGTTGAGACTAATGTTATTTCTGTATTTTCAGAAGAAAATGAAAGCCTCGCATCACAATACGCTATCGAACTATCTGATCAAATCGTTCAATTGACAGGAAAAAAAGCTATAGTACTTCGATTCAACAAGAGAAACCGCGAATTCTCTCCTAATATTGCGAAAATCAAAAGTTACCACTCAGAAAATACATCAGAAACAATAGAAATTTTTTCTAAGTATCAAAATTCATATCATTATATCATTTTGGATATTCAGGAAGACGATTATGATCAGACTAGGACTTTATTGAATAAATCAGACTTCTGCCATGTCCTCACGAATCCTGCAAATTTTTCTCAAAAAGATTTTCTCCTAAAATATGACCTGGAAAAGGAATTGAACTCCGACTATCTAAAGGTTTTCAACTTATTAAATTTCATCGAGAAGAAGTCCTTTCAAAAAAATGTGACTAAGATCTCCAGAGATGTGACAGGAATGAGAATAGGATTGGCCCTCGGTGGAGGAGCTGCTTTTGGGCTCGCTCAAATTGGAGTGCTTAAAGTTCTAGAAAAAGAAAACATCCCGATAGATATAATCTCCGGCACTAGTATAGGATCACTTGTAGGAGCTCTATGGGCAAGTGGAATTCCGGCTTTAGAAATTGAAGAAGCTACTGAAAGTTTTCATTCTTTATTTGATATTCTTAAATTAGTAGATTTATCTCTTATTCCACGAAAGGGACTGATATCAGGAAATAATATTCGTAAATTTTTAGAGGGATACATAGGAAACAAATCGTTCGAAGAAATGGAGCGGGAATTACGAATCATAACCTGCGATATCAATCGAAGAGAAGAAGTGATTCTAAAAGAAGGTTCTGTTGTCAATGCAATCATGGCGAGTACAGCCATCCCCGGTCTCTTCAATCCTTTTATCACCGAGAATGGAACTGTCTATGTGGATGGAGGTGTCGTCAATCCCCTACCTGTAAGTTCACTAACTATTGAAGGTGTTCAGAGGATAATTTCGGTAAATGCTATGCCTTCACCGGAAGATTCTGTTCGATCGAATAAAATAAACCAATCCATCATGGATATTTTTATAAATAGTTTTTATTCTCTTCAATATCGATTATGCAAATATTCCTTTCAAAGTTCTGATGTGTTTATGAGTCCCATACTGCCCAACTCTTCCTGGTATGAATTTCATAGGGCAAAAGATTTCATTCAGTTAGGTGAAAGAGTTTGTGAAGAAAATATTTCTGCTATCAAAGAATTGGCTTATAAAGAAGAAATATTTAAAGTCTGAGACAAATGTTAACTCTCCTATTCCGGAAAAGAAACTTCAATTTGATAGAAACAATCGGATAACTTCCTTCATCACATCCAAACCATTTTTCAATGCATCCTCATCAAAATCAAATCTTGAATTGTGATGTGGTTTCACAAATCCCTTCTTTTCATTCCGGGATCCTATAAAAAAATAACAGCCGGGTCTGGCATTCAAAAATGCAGAGAAATCCTCTCCTCCCATTGTTCTAGCCCCTTCCTCTGTTACACTATCCTTCCCTAAAATATTTTCCGATGCCCTGCGAACAATTTCAGCCATTTGGGGAGAATTGATTGTAGGTTTATTCACCCGATCATAAATAATTTCAACTTCAGCTCCTAATGCCCCTGCAATACCCCTTACTAAATTTTGAAATTGGTTTGGTATCGACTCATAAACTTTTTTAGAAAAAGTTCGAATCGTCCCTTTCATCACACAAATTTCCGGGATCACATTGAATGCCTCTCCGGCATGAATAGATCCTACAGTTACAACCGCCGGTTCCATTGGATCCGTATTCCTGGAGACAATGCTCTGAAGGGAATTTATAATTTGTGCGGATACATAAATCGGATCTACCGTGTACTGAGGCATGGCACCATGACCGCTTTTTCCTTTCACTTGAATTTCAAATTCATCTACAGAAGCCATCATGGTTCCATCTACAACACCAACGTTACCAACATCAATATGATTCCAAACATGGAGGGCAAATACCGCATCTACTGAGTACTTATCCAAAATACCTGTCGCGACCATTTGATCTCCACCCCCTCCTCCTTCCTCAGCCGGTTGAAAAACCAAAAGAACTCTACCCGACGGAACAAAATTTGGATCCTTCTTTAGCTCTGAAGCCAGACTCATTAAAATGGCAGTGTGTCCATCATGACCGCAGGCATGCATCACCCCCGGATTATTCGATTTGTATTCCACATCATTTTCTTCATGAATGGGAAGAGCATCCATATCAGCTCGAACAAGAATTGTTTTCCCGGGTTTACCCGAATCAAAAAGAGATAGGATACCCGTTTTAACTATTTGAGATTCATATGACATTCCCAATGATTTCAAATGCTGCTCGACTAGATTGGAAGTCTGAATCTCCTGAAACATTATCTCAGGATTGCGATGAATCAATCTTCGAAATTTTACCAAATCTTCTTTTGTGCTCATTTACAATTCCTTTAAAAATGAATTCTTTATTCTTGACGTATAAATATAGAATCATTATGAATTAGATACCCATATTTTATCAACAATAATGAAAATTCTAAATATATTCACAAGTGGTCTACCCGGGTTTGGTCCCCCAAAAAAATATTCAGAAATTTCTCATCAAACCCAACGAGAATTTCATTCAAATTCATATTCCATTGAGTACACCGAATTCAAAAGATTAGATAATTTCAAATATAGAATTCGAGATCTAGTCTCCTCCTCTAATATTTCTGCTATTGTACCCCACTTTCCATTTTCATTCCTTAAACCTATCCTGGAAGAAGCAAGACTCACCAACACTCAAATCATTTATCCCTACATAACTCCCATACCAATTCAATCTAGATTATTCTCTGGCTATCCATTTCATTATAGTAATACTATAAAACTCTTAATAGACAACCTATCCTACCACAAATCTAATATTTGTTTGATTCACAATGGTTTTGGCTATTCCTATTTTTTTTTAGATCTATTGAAATCTCTATCTACCCCAAAGCAAATCTCGCATCTAGATATAAGCAACTTTGAAATTATATCCAATCTAAAGGAAAACATTTCTTCCATTTCCCCCGAATTGATTCTTATCCTTTTGGATGAAGGTTACTCCGGAGAAATCAATACTTTTTTCATCAAACATGCTTTCAACATACCCATTCTTTTCATAACAGATCTACCCGGAGGTGCCAATCCTGATTCTATACTTTTCTCTGAAAAAATATCAGCACTTTCAATTCATGAGAATACTAACGTAAATGATTTACTTCTCAGAAATCAGTTCACTAGCATCGAAGAAGTTACCAAAACTTTAAAAGAAACCGAGCTAAAAATAAATTTTATAGATTCCTCATCCAATCTTTTAGACACCCGATACATTCCTCAAGATTCTACAATCGAACCGGTAGATGGTTTATCACATATACTGGAAGATTATTTTTATAAAGATTTTCTCTTTCACACCAAATCCAATATTGAAAGTACTCAACGAAATTTTTTAGAAAAGAATTTTTTATTAGACACCATACTTGACGTGAACAAAAAAATTTCTATCAAAACGAAGAACAATTTACAAAGATCTATTCTTAACTTAGAGAATGAAAATGATTTTCAATTGTTCTTTGATAATAAACTTGAGAAATTTACAGGTTGGTTTGAATTTGTCGATCCGGAAGACATACCCAATGTTCGTGATACAATAAATTCACTTTCTCCTAATAATGCTAAATTTCATATTCGATATAAACTAAGAAATAAAGACAACCAACATTTGAACATCGAAGAAGTAGGATTGGGATTGTTTGCAGAAAACAATTTAGTAGAAATCATAAGTGTCATTAAAGATATATCAAAAGAACTTCATAAAGAAAACCAAAATAAATATCTCACTGAACGTTGGTCAGCCATTATTGATCTCCCCTGTCTCCTATTTCTTTCAACAGACTCAGATGGTATTGTCATTGAATCCAATAAAGCATTTAGAGATAAACTCGGGTATACCAAACAGGATTTAATAAATAAGAAGTACAGTGATCTTATCAACCCAGACGACCATCAGATAGCCGAAAAGATTCGAAACAATCTTTTATCCAATCAGATTAATAATTTTAAAAAAGAAGTTAGGTATATTAATAAATATGGAGTTTCTTTTTGGATGGATGTTTCCTTTGCGGTTGTGAGAAATGATCACAAAGAATGTCTATATATCCTAGAAGCAGCAGTAGATATAACACAAAGAAAGCTAAACGAAGAAGAACTTAGAATATCTAAAGATCTATCAAATTCAGCCAATCAATTGAAATCAGACTTTTTAAACAATCTCAGCCAGGAGCTCAGAACTCCTATGAATGGAATCATAGGACTTTCACAAATCTTACTAAATTCAGATCTCTCCCGGGAAAATCTTGATATGGTAAACAACATTCTGGTATCATCCGAATCTATCATGCAACTCATTAGTGGTATTCTTGATTACTCTAATTTAGAATCCGGGAATACATCTTCAAACATGAATTACTGTATACTAACTAATTCCTTAATTAATTCTTTGCATATGTACATTCACAATTGTAAATCTAAGAATATTGAACTCATATTTCATATTGACCCATTCTTTCTTGATCCAATAATGATCGACGAATCCAAACTTGTTCAGATCATATTACAAATCCTCAGCAATTCAGTCAAGTTTACAGAAAGAGGTGAAATTCAGGTAAGCATAGTTCATGAATTCAAAGATATGGACTATCTAATTTTAACAATTACGGATACCGGAACGGGAATGCCGGAAAATTTACAAAATGAAATACTTGAAAGCTTTCAAACCGATAGAGATATTCTTTTTTCCGATTACAGCAACCATAAACTGGGTCTAGCTATAACTGGAAGGATAATCAAGCTCTTGTCAGGAAAGCTTTTTCTGAGCTCCAAACCCAACATCGGAACAGAATTCAAAGTAGAGATTCCTATAGGAAAAACTAAAAATTCTTCTGTATCTAAAATCCAATATCCCTTTCTAGGGAAAGCCCTAATTCTGGACAAAAATTTATCATCCTGTATAAGCCTTTCAAATATTCTTAACTACTATGGAATCCATGCAGATCACTGTCAGGATGAAACCTGCGCTTTGAGTAAATTATCAAATTTGAAATTCTCAATCCTAATCATCGATGAAAATTTTTCAAATTCCGGTGGTTATGAATACAAACAATATTTAGAAAAAAAAATCCCAGATAATCATTTTATTTTTTGTCTTATCACTTCCAACTCAATCCTTTCTGATATTCGAAAAAAAGCATATGATTATAATATCTACAAACTACTATCCAAACCCTATTTTTACCATGATGTTCAAAAATTTCTTGATGAAATTCCCCAAAAACCAATTTATATAGAATCATCAATAGTTTACAAAGAAGATTCACAAAAGTTTCGTGTGTTGATTGTTGAAGACAATATTATCAATAGATTAGTTCTTAAGAATATTCTAATCAAACTAGGTTATTCTATTTTAGAAAGTGAAAATGGTAGAGATGCATTGAATCTTTTGTACAAAGAAGACGTCGATTTTATTTTTATGGACATTCACATGCCTATCTATGATGGGATAGAGACTACTAAAATAATTAGAAAGTTAAACTCTAAAAGCAAAACTATTCCTATTGTAGCCATCACGGCTGACGCACATCCCGATCGTATCGCTGCATGCATCAATGCAGGTATGAATGATTTTCTCCCCAAACCCTTTAGGATCAATGAGATAGAAGAAATGCTTGAGAAGTACATTCACAATACTATCATTGGCTAGAAAATAGTTTTCTCTAAATGTATTCAAAAAGAATCTCAGTTTTCTTTTTTTTCCTGAGAGACAATTCATCTCTTTTTTCACAAAGGGCTTCTCTTCCACAAAATCTGGACTCTAATTTTTTGTTTTTCCAAACTGGGCAATCTGAACACTGACAGGATAAATTGTATTTTACTTGATTCATAATTCTTCCTCTTTTTTGATATTGATTCTCAATATCATTTATGTAAAGCATTTTTCCTTACCCCTACCAAAATTTTTAGTTTTTAAGAAATGCTTGAATTGAGATTTCCTATGCTTTAGTCTTGATTTGTGGTGAAACCTTGAAGAAAAAATTGTTCTTTCAGCCCGGAACTTTAGGTCTGTTCTTAGCAATTTTCCAATTTTGTGCCTCTCCTTCTGAAAATCTTATGGTAGTATCCAAAGGAGGGATATCCCTAAAACAGGAATGCAAATCATTTTCCCCCCGATTGAAGCTCCTGAGGGATTTTAGCCATGCATCCTTCCTTCATAAAAATGGATTTTATCTAAATGGAAATTCTATGGAAGAATGGTTTTATATAAAACATAATACATCTGAAGGTTGTATCAAAAGTACCAACACTCTATTTATAGCTTCCGAAAACCAAGTGCCAATTGCATTCATTAACGGGATTTTAAACTATTTAGATGGAAATTACATGTTTGCTCTGAAAGACTTCAATGAAGTTTATTCCGAGAATTCAAATTTTTCCCCTATTCTGAAATGGATAGGAAATACTCATTTAAAATTAGGAAACTTTGAAGAGTGTGTAGAATTTTTATCTAAATCGATACATCTCTTCGAAGATCCTCTGAGCTATAGAAATAGAGGGTATTGTTACTTCAAAAATGGGGATCTGGATTCGGCTAAATCAGACTTTATTTTAGCGGCAGAAAAATTGCCACCCAACGAGATTATTGAAACTGACCTGTGCAATTTGTATTTGTATCAAAACAGACCCTCAGAAGCTATTACGAGGTGTGAAAGAGCGATTCAAATCAATCCGGAGTTTCCATTTGCTTATCTGCTTAGATCGGGTTGGCATCTGGCAGATGGCAATCTAACAAATGCCCGGATGGACATAGAATCTTATGAAAGATTTATAGAGGAGTATTGATAGGAGATCAAATAATCCAATCACCTATTATTTTCTTATAAAAATATATCTGATCTTCTGAAAACTCAATAGATTTTTCTTTGATTAGCTCTAAAGAAATCTGATGAATGTCCAGATTTTTTCCTTTGATAAAATAATTGTACTCTTTATCCTCAACATTTATATGTGAGGAGAGCCATTTCAAAAGAAAATCCCTCATCAATTTAGCAAGACTTCTTGGATCTAAAATGTGCTCAGCTATCAAATCCTGATTGATATGCCTTACAAATTCCTGATGCTGAGAAGCATGAACTGCCAAAACCGGGTAGTTCAACTTTTTTAAAATTTCTTCTTCGGTTTTAAAATGTACATCTATATAATTTAGAACTGCACCAATTTGGTTGTCCAACTCGAAATTTTCTGATACCGATTCTTCGAGCAAATGGTTCAATTGGCTAATGATCACAATCAACCATAAATGTTGAATATCTATGAGGGGGACGCCTAATAAAAGCTGATTACTATTCCAAATATTCTGTACATTTTCTTCTATTGAACTCAAAGTGAACTCCGGTAAAATTTACTTAATCAGAGGAATAAATCATGTATGAAGAAATGAAAAGAAGTTTTTTTTCTAATTCTGAAAATATTTTCTTCTCATCTTTTAAGTCCGGATGAAATCTTCTCTTCAAATCTAAATCAGGAAGAAGTTAAATTTAAATATTTTATCTGATTTCAAAGGAAAATCGCTTTTATTATTTGAGTTAATGAAGATTTTGAGAAATTCAAACTTAGTTAGTAATAAGACTTTAAGATTCAGCCTTCTATGCCAAATTTATCAGAAATCAAGTGCCCCAACTGTGGAGCAGGAATCATAATTGTAGATAAGAAAAAAACTACATGTGAATACTGCAATAGTCATTTCTATATTGAAAATCCCGAAGAAGGAAATTTTAAGACAACTTTTCCCCTCGCTTATTCACGGAAAGAAGATGTTTTGAAAGCATTCGAAAACTTCTTGATCAGGGAGGACTCAACACCTATTGATATTCTTAAAAATTCTAAAATCACCCGATTCGAATTGATCCTTTATCCGTTTTATTCTTTCTCAGGGAAACTGAAGGGAACTTACAAATTCTCTCCCGGCTTCCTTCAGACAATATTGAAATCTAAAAAACAAAAAGGTCCCAAGCTTTTGAGTGTAGAGAAAGAGTTAAACTTTCAAATCTCAGTTCCACTAATTCATCCGGAAATTTCAGAAGATGTTAAGGTCTTGATCAACGAATTCAACCCAAACCACTTCAAGGAGAAAGCATCCCCGGAACAAATTCCATTCCCTTTAAAAACAATAGATTTCAATTCGGAGAATGGAAACAATGCTTTCTTTACCTATGGCACCCAACTGCTCAAGGCTCAATTTCGATCACTGGCTGAGAAAGAATTGTCGAATAGATCTTATCGAAATTTAGATGTATTTTTTTCATCTGATATCCAATCTACAATCCAATACTATTTACCTGTTTGGAATCTAGAATTGACCTACAATAATCAAAAATTTATCTATGTTGCAAATGCCTCCAAGACTCCATTTTTTAAAGGAGACAAACCAAGAGATGATGACTTCAGAAATCAGTTGAAGACTCAGGATACACCATTTTACAATTACTTACTCTTTTTATGTGCATATTCCGCTTTCGGTGTAATCAATACAATTTATTTGAATCAACCGGAAGATGGTACCTGGATGAGTATTTTCATGAGTGCAATTTTTACACCTTCCTGGTGGATTAGAAATGGACTTCTCTGGTCAGTTTCCTTTTTTCTTCATCAGAAAGGAAAGCTCAAAAAAGAAGATATGCTTTTGAATAGAAGAAAAATGAAAAGATCTATTGTCGAATAACTCTCCATAAGGTAGATTAATCTATTAATTTTAGAGCCCTTCGTTTTCTTAGTCGACTTCTGGATATTTCGGATTTAACTTCATTGTCCAAAATCTGCAATTTACTTTTTTCGAGGATTGGATAGAGGACTTTATAAATCAAATCTTTATCATAGGATATCAAAATATAATCCACACCACCCTTCAATGCCATTTCTGAAATCATTTCAATTCCATTATAGTATATGGGCCCCATACTAAAATCATCAGTAATTGTTAAGTATCGAAATCCTTTTTTTGATCTGAGGTAATCATTTACTATCAAACCTGAATAAGATGCCAATGATTCCCTATCTAGAGAAGGAATACGTGTATGGGAAAGCATAATAAAGGCAGGAAGATTCGAATCAATCAGTTTTAAATATGGAAAAATATCTTCCTCTTCTAATACTTGAATCGATGAGTCCAATTCTGCAGAAAA
Source organism: Leptospiraceae bacterium (assembly GCA_024233875.1). Taxonomy (GTDB): domain Bacteria; phylum Spirochaetota; class Leptospiria; order Leptospirales; family Leptospiraceae; genus JACKPB01. Next base: position 11,495 of record JACKPB010000019.1, on the reverse strand, counting down.
GAAATGTGTATCTGTTGTGACTTTCCCCAGGCCGGGAAAATGTTTCCATGTTGAGAAAATTCCCTGATTCAAAAGTGAACTTGTAATTTCCCTTCCTACCTCAGATGTGATGTTTTTGTTTGAGGAAATTGCTCTTGATTCTATCCGGGAATGAGCATCATATATCGGTTGATTCTCCTTATCGGGTAAATCAACAACGGGAGAGAGATTCAAATTGATGCCCAAATGAGACAGTCCTCCACCTAAAACCTTAAGGTAGTCAGAAAGGTATTCTCTCTTATCACCGACTCTGGACAATGGAATCGGTCTTTCCAATGGTGGGCTGAGTCGCGAGACGTCACCACCTTCCTGATCCGCACATATCCAAAGAATTGGAAGATTCAATCTTTTTCTATTTTTTTGTAGCTCATGAATTCTTTTTTGAACTTCATCGGAATCCAGACCGGAAGTGTTTTTTGAAGAAATATAGAGCCCGCCCACTCCCAGCTCTTCAGAAAAAAACCTTGCCTCATCCCAGGTTTCAAAACCTAGTACAAAACTTTCAGAGAAGAAATGGATTTCATTTCGATCAAAGGTTTGAATAGAAAATTTTTGAATTTGAATTTCAGCTTCTCTATAGATTCCCAAAATCATAGAGATGGAAAGCAAAAGAACAAATACAAATCGCAAAGGGGTGGTTTCAAGTTTGATTGAATAATGAATCAATACATTAGAAACAGCAATCAATACAAATAAATCCCATCCTCTGATCTTGTAGAGGAGAGGAGAGTGAATTTGCGTTGAAAAAATAAGTAGAAGGATACTTAAAAAAGAAAAAATTACTGTTCTAATCAAAATGAACCCAAAGAAAATCTTTTATCAATATCCCCTTATTTTCTTAAATACAAAATAGATAAAAAATCCCAATACGGATAAGGGAAGTAACCAAACTAAATAAGCTGTCATATCTAATAAAAAATTAATAGAGCTAAAAAAGACAGTCCGATAATTAGGAAATTCTATTGTAGCAGGAGCACCTTCCCCATTCAATACAACATGGATTTTTGCCCAACTCACCCGATCCTTAATCTTCCAAGACTCAAACTGAGCCTGATCCATTCCTTCCTCACTCCTTTCGAGAAGCTCTTCCCTATCCTTCCATGTCCAATTTTCAGCTTTTCCGGAGGATACTGCTTTGCTCCTTCGATTGCTTCTCAATTGTTCTCTGGACAATTTTATCTTTTGCCATTCATTTTCTTCGGTATGATCATTGCTATGTATCGATTCTGATTCTAATTTTCCTAATTTATCCATTTCTAATAGAGTTTCATACAATCGATCTACAGGTATATGTATCTCTGAGTTCATAGAACTGTATTTTTCTCCCGAGGAAGTATTACTCGATTTTATAAAAGAGGATTTTTTTATGATTTGGATTAATTTTTTTCGGGATTCAGGGATATTTTTGCATCGAAAATTTAGAGTAACTGTATATTCCAGCAATCTGGTTTTAGAAAGATCAGTAATCGGGTCAAGGGGAGTACCTATATCCTGCCCGGAAGATTCATCGATGTCTTCCGTTTGTCCTTTAAAATTCATTTCTTCCTCAGCTATATCTTTTTCTGAGAGTTCGACTTTTTTTGACATTTGAGGAGCATTACTCATTTTCTCACTATCCATTTTCATATCGATTTCGGAAGAGGCTTCCTGGCTTTTCTTGCAACTCGATAATTGGATCAGGCAAAATAGGACTAGCAGAGGTGGAGTTAGGAAATATCTCATAGGAAGTACCAAACCTTTATAGGGAAAATTTATCCGGAATCTACATTCCAACCATAAAACCTTGAAAGACTTTATGATTCTAGTGCCAAATTCTTTTCATAACAGAATTCTTAAGAAATCTAAAGCGTCAAATAAAATCAAGATCCTCGGATTAGTTTTTCAAGATTTCTAAATATTTCATTTCCCGTAAGATTTATTTTTCCTAAAAATTTCTTGATCATTTCCCTCAGCAGGTAAATTATCTGAATTATGCAAATTCACCCCAGTTCAATCATTGATCCCACAGCCAAAATTCATGAATCTGTTGTCATCGGTCCATTTACTGTCATAGAAGCCCATGTAGAAATTGATGAAGGCACTGTAATAGAAAGCTGTGTAAGAATTGGGACACACACGAAAATCGGAAAAAACAATCATATTTTCCATACTGCCGCTGTTGGTGGAATTCCTCAGGATATTAATTTTAAACCGGAGACAATCACCTACACTCAAATTGGAGACAATAATGTAATTCGGGAAGGTGTTACCATTCATAGGGCAACCAAACCGGGTGGAGCGACAGTGATTGGAAATAAAAATTTCATAATGGCACAGACTCATATTGCCCATGATTGCCAGCTGGGAAATGAGATAGCGATCGTAACCAATGGTCAGATAGCAGGTCACGTCCGGGTAGATGACCATGCATTTATTTCTGTAGCGGCTGTTCATCAGTTCTGCCGTGTAGGTGAGTTCACTATGCTTGCCGGATATGCAAAGGTTGTCAAAGATGTTCCTCCCTATTGTTTGATAGATGGAAACCCCGCTACCATCATAGGTGTCAATGCAGTAGGAATGAAGAGAGCCGGTTTTGATTCCAGCACGCGGGATAAGATTAAGAAAGCTTACAAATTGATCTATCACTCGGGTATGAATACAAAACAAGCTCTTGCTAAATTGATTGAAGAAAACGATCCAAGTCCGCAAATTCAAAAAATCATTGAGTTTGTTTCTAATAGTGATAGAGGTATCACCGATCATAGACCGATTAGAAAATCAGAAGAATAGTCTAGGTAAGTTTTTTAGAAATCGGAAGTTTGATTGTAAATTTAGTATTCTTATTCAGAACACTTTCGCAATCAATACTTCCTTGATGTTGCTCAACGATTCTTTTAGAAATGTCCAAACCCAATCCTGTTCCATTTTCACCTTTAGTTGTGTAGTAGGGTTCCCAAATTTTTTCTAAAAGTTTTGGATCAATTCCTACTCCATTGTCCTCAATCTCAACTACACAGAAGTCATTAGAAACATAAGAACGTATATCGATCTTTCCATTCTTCCGACCCTCGATGGCGTGGGCAGAGTTTCTGATTAGATTCAGTAGTACCTGAATGATTTTATTTTTATCTATAGAAATTATAATAGAATCTTTGGGGGTGAAATGTAGGTTTTCTTTTTTTACGTCCGGATCCATTTTGATGAGATGAATTGATTCCGAAATCACATCATTGATATCAAATTCAGATGTCTTCAAACTCGAAAATTTATTGATGGATATATCCCGAACTTCATCGATCAATGCCCCTATTCTTTCCTGACAGTCCATTGCATAATTCAGATATTGCTTTTCTTTCTCCGTTAGATCGGATTTTATCAATTCCAAATAAGTTAGAGGATTCAACTGATTTCTAATTTCATGAGTTAATCCGGAAAATAAATTACCCAGAAATACTTTTCTCTCCTGTTGAAATAATTTCATTTGAAACTCTGTCGTTTCCCGAATAAATGATTGGGTATTTTCCGTCATTCTTATCACAAAGAGAGATATGGAAATGAGGAGACCAATTTGGGCCAGGAGAATTCCGGGATGAAGTTCAAACCCCAAACTACTCTCCATAGGATTGAAAGTATAAATTGTTCTACTATCAAAAAAGGTAAATGATAGGATTAAAAAATAAAATGTTAGAATTCCATAAAATAATATTTTTAAATACTTAGGAGAATTGGCCAGACAATTCAAAATCATAAAAAAAATCGCCAGCAAAATGAAGTCAGTTTTTAGGATAAATACGATAGGTATAGAATCGTATCCTCCCTGCAAAACATAAGTATAGAAGGGAACAAAAAAGAGTAAGAAAAGGTCGAAAACTACTCCAACCAGCCCGATCATTTCCAAAGTTTTCGAATCCTCTCTTATGAAGTTTGAATTCAATAAGAAAAATCCTAAGAGAAGTAAGGTTCCCAGGAAAGAAATTGAAATCAATCCACTCTGTTCAAGTCCATTGATGAATAAGAAGAGCAAAATTCCTATAGGTAAAAACAACAGTCTGGCCAGAAACGTCTTCCTGATTCCATCATGGTGTTTTTTTAAAACGATTTGCTCTGTAGAATGAATCACTTTTTAGCCTTCAAAATTTCTTTTTTGGAATATCTCAAGAATCAATCCCCTATATTTTTCCTTCAATAATTTATTGAATACCTTTGACAAAAAAAGTAATCTTCTTATTTCAAGAAGATATCGCTCAACATATTGATTTAACCATTAATTACTCTCCTCACACACTTCATACGAAAGATGAGGAGATGTCAGAGAACCCTTCCAACACAGGGGCTATGTCTCTAGAAATTCCTTTTTGTATTGATTCTAAATTTTAATTATGGTTTTGCATCTATCCTTGTATTCTTTTTGCATTTTCTTTTCACTAAATAGCCGGAAGCTCTAAGGTAATGGGATAGGATAGTTTTGGATAAGTATGTTTTTCTGTGCCCTTTGAACCGGATGGGATATATACTGATTTTCATATCCCGGTTTTCTTAAATACTCGCGTATTTCTTCTTGGTATGTAGCCATTTTATAGCTGAATCTACTGTGAATGAGCAAACACTTCTGAAAATGACTACAAATGAATATCTAAAGTAAGGTTTGTCTCTAATCTAAAATCCGGAGGTCTGAACTAGTTATAATTCATTATGTCTCATTGGAATATTCCGATAGGTAATAATTTTCTTGAGAAAATGGCAAGGGAATTCAAAAAGGTATAGTTACTCATAAATTCTCATCCAAAGAAAAAAGCCTCTGAGAATTGAACACTCAACACTAAACCGCCAAGGACTCTCTGAATGATTTTTAAATTTCAAACAGGAAATCGTTTCTATTCCTATTTTCCTTTCTCCCAGCCGGGATATGAAAATTTATTAGATAAATTGATCTTGAAAAGAAAAACTACACTCTTTCTCGCACTGGTTCTCAATGCTCTGAGTTTTCTCTCTGCCCAGGAGACGGTAGAAACTGCCGTAAAAATTGTCGAGCCGAATGAACAAAAAGAGGATTCCGAGAAAGGGAAACTTGACTATTCCATTTTCATGGATTCTTACTTTTTAAAAACAAACAACCGTCTCAACACAGACAAACGATCATACACAACTCAGGCTCTCAATGCTGATTCGGTGAGTTTGAATTTCGCTCTGGTTCAGGTTGGTTATGAAAACGATAGAGTAAGAGGGAAACTCGGGCTCCATACAGGAACATATGTAGAATCCAATTATGCCGCTGAACCCGCTCTTTCTAAAAATATTTATGAAGCCTTTGGTGGCTATAGATTGGCCAAAGATGTATGGTTGGATGTCGGTATTTTTGCTTCTCACATCGGAATGGAAAATGCGATTTCCAGAGACAACATCAACTACACCAGATCACTTATGGCTGAGAACTCCCCCTACTATGAATCCGGTGCCCGATTGAGTTGGCAGGCAACTGATAAATTGAATATGAAGCTTCTCCTTCTGAATGGATGGCAGGTAATCCAGGACAATAATAAAGATGTATCCGGTGGAACACAGGTGACTTATGATTTTACTCCGAAATTCTCATTGAACTGGAGTACTTATGTTGGAAATGACCAACCGAATTCTTCCAGAAAACAAATGAGATACTTCAATCACTTTGGATTTACAATGAAATTAGGTTCATCGATAGAAGTTTTGGGTGCTTTTGATGTTGGACAGCAGGAAAAAGCATTCTACTCTCAGTACAAGAGATACAATGATGGAGATTATAGTCTTCTCAGAGAAACCAAAGATGATGGATTCAATCGCTGGACTGCTGCAGCCTTACAAATCAGATATCATATCAACGATAAACTTCGAATTGGCTTGAGGGGAGAGAACTTCCTGGACAAAAACAGTGTAATCGTTTCTACCGGGTCTCCCAACGGATTTCAGGTAGCCGGAGGCTCTGTAAACATTGATTACCAACCCAATGACCATGTACTATTCCGGATCGAAGGGAAATCGATGAATGCTGTTGATACTATTTTTCCAAATAACAATCAATTCACCCGCAACGAGAAGATTGCTGTCACTTCTATGTCTGTCTGGTTTTAGGAGATTCAAATGAGAACAATATTAATTTATATATCACTTATTTTACTTATTATCAATTGTTTTGATACCAATACAAGCGATACCCAGAAACAAACTGCTCTCGTAAGCCTGGTTCTAACGCAAAACAATTCTGATCTCTACAAAGCGTGTCATACTTTTTATGAGACAGAGTCTTCTTGTACTACAACACCAACGAGTGTAAGTACGACCTGTAGTACAACTGAAATGAATCGACTCAAGGGTGGAATTTCTCCAGCTGCTTCGCAAACCGATGCTATTCTAACAGAATACTACAAATGCTGGTCGATTTGCAATAGTACTTTCAATTCCGATTCCAAGTGCCTGAGCAATCAATTCAGTTCCCAGGAATCCTACCGTGCAGCTCAAAGAATCACTACCACTTATGAAAGTCAAAAATGGGAATACTGTTTCACAAAATGCAATGATGGTCAGAGCGATTTCACCCTTCTATCCGGTACAACCTACCCGGTGGATTTAATGAAATAAATAAATTTCCTCCCCTTTTCAAATTTTTGAAAACTTCGGGAGGATAATTTTTAAAAATCAAAAATTATTGCAGATTTTTTAGGTTATCTGCCTAATCATTCCATGACATTGTTTTCTTTAAAATTAAGATTCAGGTCAGATTTTACTTTTACCCTGACCCGAATTGGAAATAAATGAAAACGAAAACAGAAAAAGGATGTGCCAATGAAAAAAATTATTCTCCTATGTATTCTTATTTCTATCTCAATCTTTTCGGGTGAGAAAACAGAATCCAAGACTCCCATAAAACCTATTAAAATCCTCACAAGCTCAATCGAGGGAAATTATGTCCGTGGAGCTCTTTCTCTGAGAAAAATTCTCAGAAGGGACAAATTGGACTTAGAAATCATCGAAACAAACGGATCATACCAGAATATTGAAGATTTGATCGAAGGGAAAGCAGATCTCGCCTTTGCACAATTTGATTCGATATTTCTATATATTGAACAAAATGAAGAAAACAAAATGAAAGTAGAAAAGATCCGATTTTTAGCGCCTATTGACAATGAAGTAGTTCATATTCTTGTCAATAAGAATTCCGGAATCAAATCTCTTTCCGACCTCGAAGGAAAAACCGTTTCCATGGGTCAAAAAGATTCGGGTACCTGGACTACAGCAAAATATGTGATGAAGGCAGTTATAGAGAAGGATATTGATTCGATAGACGGATTCATTCATCTGGAAAATGAAATTGCTATCCAGAGACTTCAAATGGGAACTATCGACGCTATGTTTTTGGTTTCTGCCGCAGGGAACCCATTTCTAAAATCATTCTCCGCTGAAGACTTCAAGGACATTCAATTACTTGGATATGAAAACAATGAAATTCCGGAAGATAAATTAATTTCAATCTACAACAAACAACCTCTGAACGCAGATACCTATCCCTGGATGAAGTCTGAAATTTCTGTTCCTGTAGTACCTTCTTTCCTTCTTGTGAATAATGATTATGATGAATCCATTCTGAAAAAAATCGTTAAGCAAATCTATGAAAATGACAATGAGATGGATGAAGAAACTAATGTATGGCTGGGAGCCGGAGACCTCATAGCAAATATTCAGATCGTTTTCGGTATCCCCTACCATGATCTGGTAAAAGCTTATCTCGAAAAAAATTCTGACTCTACAAAGGAACTGGAAGTTCCCGAATTGGTTCTGGACTCAGACGAGAAGAACACAGAAATCGAAAAATCAGAATTGGAAGAATTGGACTCAGATATCTCCTCCGACTCTGACAACAGGGTTGATCCTGAATTAGACATCACTTTGGATGAAGACTCTCCGAAAGAATCAGAAGAGAAAATTGAATCTAAAAAAACTGATTTCAGTTCACTTTTTGGAGAAAAAGTAGGAAATTGCCAACCCTATAGAAAGAGTCAGAATCATGTTACCCGCTGTGCATTCGAGTCTGTTTTGAATTCTCTGGGTAATTTTAGTTATGACCGAATCCGAATTTTGAGCACTAGGGAAGTCGATGCTGACCATGTAGAGTATCGCTTTCGGGTCCTGATCACTGCAAAGGAAGATGCATCCACAATCGAATCAAACAAGGTTGAATCTTTGGGAAAATGTGGTGAAAAAAATTGTGCGAGCCTTTTGGAATCCATGAAAGCAAGCGAATCTATAGAGATGGAAGGAAAGGCCATCCTGGAGAATAAAGATCAATTGTGGTTTTGGAAAGAATTCAAATAAATCAAATCTTTTTTCGGAATCCCCTCTGAGGGGATTCCTATCTTCTTAAACTTTTTGCTTCAGTATCTCTTCTACTAAAGATAGATCCATATTCAATTTTTCTGAAATCACTTCGGGGCTCCAGGCATAATTTTCATATAGATTGATTATTGTAGCTTTCTTCTTTTTTAGATTCTCGTTTTTTGATTCTTTTGAATTGGACTTGGGGACAGCAATCGACTTATGAGTTTCAGTAAATGCTTCTACATGATGAAGATAATCTGAAAGCTTCTGAAATTTGTCCTCTGCTTCCTGAAGAAGTTCTTCCAATCCTTCTCTCATATCCTCAGTGTCAACTTTTAAGGTCTCAACACGTTTGGAGAGAGTAGATATTTGTTTGTGCTTAGTAGAAAGATCCATCATCAAATTTTCCACTTTGTCAAACTTAGCTTCAACTGATTTTATGTCTAAACTCTTTGCTGAGACTTCAGAGGCCTTTTCCTCTGCTGTGTTCAACTGGATCTCCAGTTCGGTCTCTTTGACTTCAAGTTTTTCTAATTCTCTATAGAGCTTCTGTAGCTTTTCGGAGAGATCGTTACTCATACGATTTGTATTACTTATAGCTCCGGTGATTTCATTTATCTTCACGTTTACATTTTTGAACTCAGAAACTTTAGATTCCATTTCTTCCTGAATTCTGGACATTTCCACCAGCTTATTGTCAATGGAAGTGATCATTGTTATCTTATCATGCAATTCGTCAGTTCTCTGATTAATGATTTCACAAACATTTGTAGCACGATCCAATTCATTTTCAATCTGCTCTATCCTGATTTTGTGATTTTCCAGGATTCGCATTTCTGTTTCGATATCTTTCTTAGAGTTTTTCAGGAATTCAATGTTTCGAGCATATTCATTGATCGCATTTCCTTCCAGACGAATTCGATCCAGCATGGAATTCATGGACTGAACTGTCATCTCACTCTCGCGGATTACATTTTCGGTGTTTTTGAAAAGTTCTGTGTATGACTCTACTTCTTCCATTCTCACTGATAATTTTTCGATGATGGTTTTGATTCTGGACTCTTCTCTAGCAAAATCATCCAGCATCGATCCTTTCATACGTGATACACGATCGATTTCCTCTTCGACGGATATATGGATTCGCGATAACTCATCACGGGATTTTTGGAATTCATCTCTATTATTGTCCAGGAATTCCTTATTTACCTGTTCCATCTCTCTCAGAGATTTTTGCATCTGAGAGTTAAAGTTACTGATCTGTCTCTCACTATCGTCTTTAGAATCCTTGAGATTAGTTTCCAGATTCTTTCTGACTTCCTGAACATAATTTGTAATACGTGATTCCAATTGATCCAGTTGCAATTGACCCTTATCCAGAAGGACAGTTAGCTGTCTTGAAATTCTCTCATCTATTGTAGACTTCAGGCGATCAATTTTTTCTTCCTGTTTTTCCAGAAGGTTCATCCCCGCTTTTTGAATATCATCCAGGAGCTCTTCGGATTCATATCTCACTTTTTCCAATTTGCCCTGAAGATCTCTATACAATCTTTCACCGTAATCAGACAGAAGAGATTCTTGTTTTTCATAAAGGTTGATGCCTGCTTTTTGAAGTCGGGTCAGAAGATTTTCAACTTCATCATGGGATTTCTTCACCTTATTTCCAACTTCTTCAGTGAGTGAATCGATTTCCAATCTCAGATTCTCATCAGCTTTTTTAACTATAGCGTCTATCATCAACCGGCCATTTGCAAACTCATCCCGAACAGAATCGGCTATTTCTTTCCCTTCGACATGGATATCCTTCAATCTCTGAACCAGGGAATCGATATCCTTATTGGTTCTGGATTTGATCCTCTCCAACTCAAGATTCCATCCCTCTACATAGAACTCAAACTTCTGATCAACGCGATTCTTTTCTCCATCGAGATCCAAAGTCAACCTTTCCACTTCTTTCTCTACCTGAGATAAAATTTCCCGGGAAGTATCCAGAAGAGCCGATTTCAAATCATAAAAATGATCATCTACGTTCTTGATTTTTGCTGAAGTTTCTCTTGCTAATTCATTTATTTTGAGATCGATAGCAGACAATTCATCCAGGAACTCACCCTTTTTTCTCCCGTGAAGAGAGAGCATACTTTCTTCAAGTTCATCACGAAGGGCATTGAACTTATCCCGGGTATTTGCCTCAACAGCAGAAGCTGCTTTGTTCAAATCACTTTCAAAACTGTGAAGATTGCTTAGAATTGAATCCTTGATGATGTCAGCTTCTGAATAAAATGCTTCGGAGGATTGTTTGAATGTATTTTCGAATCGATGAATCTCCTTGAGTAGATCACCTTTTTTTAGTTCTGCAGTTTTGAGGATTCTGTTTTCAGCATCCAAAAATTTCTCATGAAAATTATTGATATTGCTCAAAACCACTTCCGCCTGCCTTCTGGCTTCAGTCAAAATCTCATCTTTACGTGTCATCGTTTCAAGGCTCATCGACTCGACTTCAGTTCGAATCAAATCGATTTCCATTTTGACACCACTGAGAAATGCATCTTTATTTTGTGCTAATTGATCAAAAATAGATTCAAATTTTTCCTGAAATTTCTTTTCAAAAGCATAGAGACGGGTCTGAACAGCTTCTCCCACGGACTCAGCCTTTTCTTCCAATTTGATATCCAATCTTTCGATTCTTTCGGAGATTGCTTCTGTATTGTCTTTGTATCTCGTCAAACGCATTTCCAGAGACTTTTCTCCGTCTCTTACAAAGGAATTGAAATCATCCAATTTTTCATTTGCGATTTCAACCTTTTGTACAGTCTCGGTTACAATGGACTCGACTTCTTCTTCCAGTCTATCTTTGTAATTCTGAGTGATTTTTTTGATAGAACTATCTATTCCATCTGACTTTGCCTCGAGAAGTCCTTCAATCTCTACAATCTTTGTAGCCAGAGATTCCAGAACATCGGATGTCCGATCATTTAGTTTTTCATTGAATTGTAATATAATTTCTTTTACCTGATTTCGAAGTTGATGAATATCAGTATCTACTTTCTTTAATTCTTCTCTCTGCCCCTGAATGATTTGCATTCCTTCCTGAACATAATGAGATTCTTCCTTAATTTCGGAGGATAGTTTGACGA
>JACKPB010000018.1 GCA_024233875.1 Leptospiraceae bacterium | reverse complement strand
CTCTGGTTTTGCCCACTCTGGTCTACAATCTTCTCATCCCTTCCCCCGCGGATGTGAAGGGATTGATTCCACCTGCGATTTCTCAAAATTTTGATGTTTTTGAGAGGTTGGGATTTCTCAACTCCAATTCCGTCCCCCCTTCCTCGGTCAATACCTACTGGAGTGAACGAAATAAGATCACTCCCCTCGTAGTGGCTTTGGCTAAAGCTCTGGATGATCAGGTAGATGTGGCAAACAATAAGAACCCCCACTCTCTCCTATCAGACCTGAGTAAGCTTCTCGCCAGACCCTTCTTCTTCAATGAGACTACTGACTATGTTTCTTCCAACACTTCCGGTAGCTCCTTGATGAATCCCACCTGTAGTGCTTCCAGTTGCAAGCCCCTCATTCCGTCTGTAAGGATGGTGGTCACAACTTCCAATACTTACGGAATCCGAACTCCCAAAGCAGGCAGTTCGGATTTCTATCCAAATACCGGATTGAGAAGTTTGGTATCCATTCTCATTGAAAACAATAGAAGATACCAGGATGGAGCTCTGAATCTTTTGAGCAAAACCGACATCCTTACAGGACTCACTGCAATGGCGGGTTCTCTGGGGAAATCAGAGAAAAAAAATGCCCGACAATTGATTTTTTCCGGACTGATCAAAATCCTTGGAGAAATCAAGGTGACAGCTGATTCTCCCACCTCCTCTCAATTTGATCTTCAGACCTACATCACCGAAGTGAGGGATAGGATTGCAACCTATCCCGATTCCCGTTCATCCGATTTGAGCAGTTCGGACTGGGACAATGTGAGTGATTCTGTGTATTTCTTAAGGGATTACCTATCGAGGTATTCGGGGTACAGTCTGGTCAGAAGTATGGACTTTGCTCTGGGTATGGTCAGTGAACTTCCACCCAGCTCCACAGAGATATCTTCGGTCATCAACCTATTGGGAAAACTCATGACAGACAGCTCCGGAGCCCAGATCTATCGATTTAGAACTATTTTAACTGTGGATCTACCCGATATTCTACTGAAAATTTCACCTTTTTCAAGAAATCTCTATGCTCTGGTGGGGAATCTCGGTGCTCCGGGAAGTTATATTTCTTTTCTGGAGGACAAAATGTCCGTAAGACCTTATCTAATTCGGGATCTCTTTTGGGATCTTGAAAGATTTTGTACATCTTCTGACGTCCAATCCAAAAGAGAGGATGAGACTTCATTGCTCTTTGCAAGCGGAAAGTTAATTAAGGTCTTCGCAGATATCTATGAATTTGGAAAAAAGTTAGATCCTACAGGATTTCCGTTTGCAGATAATTTGAATGTAGATGAAAATGGTGTACAAGCGAACTATTGGAATCGTCTGAATATGATTCTAAGCTCAAAATAGGAGAATGCGAAATGAAAACTTTTCAACTTTTTACAATCCTCACATTTCTAATGGTCTTTTCTTCCCATTGCGGTAAGTCTAAGACCTCTTCCGGTATGTCCATCATTCCCCTTGCCCTAATGGGAGGAAGTACTAACGATGGTTACTACGATCCAATTCAATCCGGTTCTTCCACTTCCGTATCTTCGCAGGACAATGTGCCCCAGCTATATTCTGTCACTGATTCGGGTTCCGCATGTGTTCGTGGATCCGTGGAGGCTCCCTCATCGTTCGGATCAGAAGGTCCGGAAGCTTATCTGGATGTTTGTAGTACAACGAATGTGGATCGCTACAAAAGCTTGAAAATAGTCTTCTCTCATCCTATGGATCCTTCCTCGGTTGAGTCCTCATTCAGTATCACATCCAATGTATCAGGAAGCCTCCCTGGTCCCAGTCCCGGAGGTGAGTTCATCTGGAATAGTCCGAGAGTGCTGATATTTGATCCTTACAAAGAACTCAAGTCCAGAGAGACGTATTTCATAAATATTGCGAGCACAGCCAAAACCACAGACAATCGATCTCTAAAAGAATTCAATTCGGAATTCAAGTCTTCTCATGACTACCTCATTTCTTTTTCCATCACCCAGGATGGGAATGCCTTCCCCGCTCTCTCCGAGAAAGACCTCACATTTAGTTCAGGTGGAGGCAACCTCACCTTAAACGCAGAATTCTCCAGTCCATTAGGAGCCTATGATGAGATCTACAGTATCACGTTCAATCGCATTGGCAACACTGACAACAACGGAAATCCCCGACCCACAGCCAAGACTATCTGTTCGGGCAATTGTTCCGGTCTGGGCACTCCTATTGACCTGAATACGGATTCACAACTTCAAAACATTGATATGGCTATCACAGAAGGTGGAAACAATTATTACTACGAAATCAAAACAAATGATGGAAAAACCTTCCGTAGATTCTTCAGTTTCAATTACGGTAAGATCAATCAGAATCCAAATGGTCTCATAACTAATGTTGCCTCCGGTGTCCTCGATCAAACCCAGATGATGAAAATGCTCGGTAGACTCATCGAAGTATTTACCCAAAACAAATTCAAAGTGAACAATAAGACCTTCAATGATTTTGCTACCGGAGAGAAAAGTACCACTCCCAGAACTCCTCAGTGTTATGATTTCAGAGGATTGGATGATAGCAACGGAAATCCTGTATCCATTTCCTATATTAGAAGTTATGGAGATTCGGGAAATCCCAATGGAGATGGTTATTGCAATAATAAATTTACTGCCGAAGCAGTTTTGAAAGATCCATTATTTGGTTTTACCATAGACACAGCCAATGTCTCTATGGATGTCTATGTGACTAGTGTTGAACTTGCTCCTAAAACAAATGGAAAAGATTCTGTCAGCGCCAGCTTAGGTATCAATCAAAATGATGAATTGGGTATTGATTTACTGAGTAGAACTGTTGTGGTAGGGCTAGGAGTTGTAGCAAATTTCAATGATAGCCTAACAATAGCCATCCCGGCCGGTAAAAAAATGTATTTTTCTACTACAGCAACCCTAAATGTATCACCGAGAAATGATGATCTGAGATTGGCTCGGGCGAGAAATACCCTTTCGGTAGATTCCAATGGTGTAATGAATCTTTCTGTAAAAACTCCTCATACTCCTTATGATGATATTACCCAAAATCTCTACATCAAAGGATGGACCAATCCTAAAGATGGAAATTGTTGGTCGAATGGAAGCTATATGAATGGGAATTATGACTATTCCCGATCCAATTGTACTGACAATCTCTATGTTGCGAATATGGTAATGAAGGGCTCAAACAGTTGGATAGCGGATATTCTCAATGCTATCCTTCCTTCACTGGTAAGTAAAATTGCCAATGAAATGGTACCTACCGTCAAAGCCAATATAACTCAGGCGATGGTGAAGGACATCCTTCAAAAAGTTGCACCCAACGTATTGAATTCAATAGTAGGAACTCTCAAAGACCCCGGAGTAGATCTCAGTCTTCCTTCGTATTTGCCCGCACCTCTCGGAGGATACGGACTCAATGCTAAGGTTCAGCTCTCTTCAGATGCCGTACTACGATCGGAGGGTTCGAACAAAGGGATAGTCAGTTCGATTCATCTGGCTGTTACCTCCAAAGTACCTGACGCCAATCCTAGACAACATGCCAATTCAGGAATTTGTGGTGGAGATGGTTGCTTTGTCTACTTCAAAGATCCCAACTCTCCTCTTGTCCACCCCGCCAATAGTGCTCCTTTTCTGGAGAGTTCTTCGCGCCCCGGATTCCTTCTGGCACTTCATTCGGATGCGATCACTCAGGCAGCGTATCACATGTGGAAAAATCGTGCGGTGGACTTAAATATTGATAAGACATTCATCAATTCTGTAAACAGTTATGCCGGTGATGACCCCTTACTGAAACTGACAGATTCCATCCTTCAGGTTTCAGCCATCATGTCCATCATTGCCCCCGGAAGAAACACCCTTGTCGGAGTCAATGGCAACTCACTCCTGCCGGCGATCTGTGGTCTGGACGAAGTCATTTTTAAAATGGATCCCATCCATCATCCCGTCGCCAGGATGCTGGATAGTTCCAATTACGATCCGGTATCCAAGGCAAATCCAAATATCAATCTAAGTTTCATGGACTTACAATTGACTGTTCAGGGAAAAAGAACTGATAACAGTGAAAAATGTGTTTCCAGCAGGGGTGCGCCCAACGGAACTAAGTACACTCTGGCTACAATACGGGTAAGTATGAATGCTAATGGATACTTTGGATTTGAAGTTTTTGACAATCCCAACACTCCCGAAGCAGACAATCTCAATGCTTTGAATTTTAAAATTTTCACGGAGAATCTTAAGTACTCCATGGAAGTTCTGGAAGGAAATACTTACAACCCTTACGGTCTGGACCCTCAGGGGATTTACAATGTATTGAATCCGCTAGTGAAGACTCTTGTGATTCCTATGGTCAATAGCATTTTGAACAAAATACCTCTTCCGGCAGAAGTGGAATTTCCAGCATTGAATTACACGAACTCCCTTACTAAGTGTAAGATCAATGCCAAAACCGACAATGCTATCAAGTTCAATAGCTTGAAACCACCGACTTCAGATGCAAGTTTCAACCCTTATATCTACTCTCAGGTCGAACTAAAAGGTGATAGTTTGACTGATGCGAAAAATATGCTCGAGAGTAATTGTAGATAAATCTAAACTTCATGACTCTATCTTTTTTAAGATAGAGTCATGAAGTTTATTTATTTCATCCTGAGGTTTTTGATTTGCCCATTGCATAGAGCTCTTTCTTCTTATCGAAGGATTTTCTTTTTTCCGCTGACGCGGGGTCTTCTTGTGTTCAACTTTCCATCCTGATGATCAATCGTCATACAAGGTTCCTTTCGCTTGAAACTTTCGGGCAAAAAACGAGAGTCGGAAACGGATCTTAAGTAGTCGATATATAACTTGTAGGTTGTTTTAAAATTTCTGTCACATAGTAAATTCCTGTGCCCTCCAGCCGGGCAGGCTATCTCTAAATTTTTGCTCCGAGAAGTTTCAGCTGTGGAACCTGTATTTCTTTAGGATCAGGATGGAAAGGCTGGTTTTTTATTGGGGGATTCTTTGGATGGAGGCTCAAAAAGATTGAGTTAAGATTTTAGTGAATAAGAATATTCCTGTGCCCTCTAGCCGGGCAGGCTATCTCTAAATTTTTGCTCCGAGAAGTTTCAGCTGTGGAACCTGTATTTCTGTAGGATCAGGATGGAAAGGATGGTTTTTTATTGGGGGATACTTTGGTTGGAGACTCAAAAAGATTAAGTTAAGATTTTAGTGAATAAGAATATTCTTTTGTGCCCTCCAGCCGGACAGGCTATCTCTAAATTTTTGCTCCGAAAAGTTTCAGCTGTGGAACCTGTATTTCTTTAGGATCAGGATGGAAAGGCTGGTTTTTTATTGGGGGATACTTTGGATGGATTTTCTAACCTCTTAAAAGGGCTAAAATTGTTTTGTAACTTTAGATCATTCACTCACCTTACGCACTTCGTGTAAAAATTGAGGATATTGAAAGATAGCTTTTCGGCAAATTGGGGACTCATCTTCCCCATATCCATATTTCTATTGATCTATTAGTAAGATAGGATTATGTAGAAAAGAATTAAAATGTTCAGAAGAATAAAAAATTGCGTAAGGTGAGTCTTTGATAAAAATACTTGCAATTATTGGATCATAAACGTCTATTTGAACTAAAGTTTTTTATAAAATTTTGAAGCTTATAAATATTTATGAATCTTGATAAGGCTGTTCACTATCATTCGAGTTGGAAAAATAAATTCAGGAAATCCATTCAAAATAGAGAGAAAATCGACCAAGATACTACTCTTAGAATTGAAACTTGTGAATTTGGAATCTGGATGGAATCTGAAGGTAAAGAAAAATACTCAAACTTAGATTCCTATATCGATTGCTGCAAAAGTCATAAAGAATTCCATGAAATCGCTGATAAGGTGATTCAATTGATCAACGCAAGAAACTACACCGAGGCAGAGAAGTCTTTGAATATCGATTCAGAATTTTCAAGAGCATCTCAGGATTTACTAAAAAAAATTATTGATTTTAAAAGAGAAACCATGCAATAAATACAGAGATGTTTAAAGAAACTATTCATCTAAGATTTTTCTAATTCTTTTTCTCTTACAGTATTGAGATCAACTAGTAGGATATTTAACCATAATTTCCGTTCATTTTTAGTACTATTCTCTCTGCTATTCATTGAATTCATTATGTATATATTGTAATAATTCAACTAGTTAGAATCCTTTTGAAGCAAACTTAGATCAGAGATTCATTTTGTTAGAACTGATTCTTCCCAACCAAAATCAAAAAATTTTAGAACAAAACCATTAACTTTCTATCATAGAAGTTGATATATTATTGAAGAAACGGTTGATCTTTTAAAGAGAAATACAAAAATAAAATATTAGAAAATAGAACCCTGTACAAAAAATGAATAATCGAAGGACATGAAATGGACTTAAACAACGCAGTACAAACTCACGCAGATTGGAAAGTAAAGTTTAGAAAAGCAATTCAAAATAAAGAGCAATTAGATGCACTCACAATACTAAAAGACAATTGCTGTGAGCTGGGAAAATGGTTGTACGGTGAAGCAAAAAACAATTTTTCCAGCCTACCTTCCTATTCATCATGCCTGGAAGCTCACAAAAGCTTTCATCTGGTAGCCGGGAAAGTAGCCGGATTGATCAATGATAAAAAATACACTCAGGCAGAAGCTGCCCTAGAAAATAATTCCGAATATTCTAATGCATCCAATGAAGTTGTGAAAAAGATTCTAAACCTCAAAAGAGATGCCGCACTCTAAGTTTCAGGATCTGAAATAGCCTCTGACCATCTCCTGAGTACTTCTTCTTTCTCGGGAGATTTTTCGTCCGGTGCCCAAGATGCAAAGTCTTTATCATTGGCAGGATTGTAAGGTCCATGCTTCCCTTCAAAGCACACTGCTTTCTCAGATACACAAACAAGTGAGTGCCAGACTCCAGGCTGGATGTCTATCCCAAAATTGGGCCCACCTGACTTCAATCGGTATTTGTTTAGAATGTTTCCGAAGTCATCAAATTCTATAAAAACCAATTCCCCTTCCAGAACTAAAAATGTCTCTGCCTTAGGGGGATCCAAGTGTCGGTGAGGACGAACATATGTTCCTTTGCAGAGGACGTTCAAGAATCTCTGATAGGTCTCTTCCAATTGATGGAAATTATGATTCATCCTTTTGCGCGGGCTCTCGTCTGCTTTCTGAATGACCCCATCGATCAAATCCCTTGATATTAATGAAACTTTTTCCATATCTTTCTCATCCTTATTTTTAAGAATTCTTTTGATTGTAACTGCAAACGTCAAAACTTAGAGTCATATTTTGATCTCAGTTAAAAATCTGAAATAAATTCTTATCGGATCGGGATTTTTCTATTTGAAAATCCTCCTGAACTAGAGAAAGTCGGGTCTATCATTCGATAGAAATGAGGAAGGGAAGAATTTTATGAGCACAATTGAATCAGCTACTCTCGGCGGAGGTTGTTTTTGGTGCCTGGAAGCCATCTATCAACTGGTAAATGGTGTCAAAACAATCCAATCCGGATACAGCGGGGGAGATGTAGAGAATCCATCCTACAAAGAAGTTTGTTCGGGTTTGACAGGTCATGCAGAAGTAGTTCATTTAGAATTTGATTCTGAAATCATCTCCTTTGATGAAATCCTGAGGATATTTTTTGAAATTCATGATCCTACAACCCTAAACAAGCAGGGAGCCGATGAAGGCACTCAATACAGATCGATAATCTTGTATCACAATACGAATCAGAAGGATAGAGCAGAATCAATAATGGCTGAAGTCCGGGAGAGTCACCGACATAGCCTTGTGACAGAATTGGTTGAGTTCGAAAAGTTTTATCCGGCAGAATCCCATCATCAGAATTATTTCAAAAGAAATCCGGGAAATTCTTACTGCTTTTTTGTGATACGTCCAAAAATAGAAAAATTTCTTACATCCAAGAAAGAAAAAAAATCAGAGGAATGAATTCAATCCAAAACTAGAAATTTTGGAAATTGAGATTTAAATGATTTGAATTTTGGGTTGCTAAGAATTTTGAAATCCATTGGAATCATAAGTATCTTTCGATTGATGTGAAACTCCATTAGCTCGGAATAAAAATCTAATGTATTTTGAAGGGTGATTGTTTTATCGTAAAACCTAAAGTAAAGATGTCCTCCCGGACTCATAACTACTTTGGCATAAACATTTCTCAATTCGTTAGGCATTTTTATTGATGATTTTTTGTCATACAAAGAACTAAAATCCAACTTGGATTCATATTCAATAAAAACGATAGGTTTGTGTTCTTCCAGAATATCCAGGAATCTTTGATTCTTTAAATTTTCAGAAAGAGCTTTTGATTTTTTGGGTCTTTCAAATTTCATTTGAATCCGATTCAAAAAACGCAATAAAAGATCCAGACTTACATCCAATTTGTACTTCTTTCTCAGGTGAGTTTGAATCCGACTATTAGTCCATAGATTGTTTTCAAAACCAAACTCAACAGGATTGGATTTTAGATTCTCTACCAATTGAAACATTGTAGTCAGATCTAATTTTGTATGACGACCTGCCCCGGGTCCTTTTTCTAACCAGTGTTTGTCTTCGAGGAACTTTTTCTCCCATCGATAAACAGTAGCTATGTCTATATCCAGTTTTTCAGAAATTTCTCTCTTTCTCTTTCCGGATTTGAAATATTGAACTGCTTTTTCTCGGGTCTTTTGGTCTGATTTAGTTGTCAGTGCCATCGATAAAAAAATTATTCGTCGTTATTATTACTGCTGGAGTTGCTAAATGCTCTCTCTTTGTAGCGATACCTGTCTAGGTCTTCGAGGGAAAAGATCAACCACTTACGATTGTTGAATCCCTTTACTTTTTTATAGGTAAAGTAATCTTCTTTTGCGATTTGATTTTCATCCGGTTTGAAATCTAGTTTGATCTCGTCGACCTGAGTCCAATCGTAAAAGTTCAAGCCCTTTTCTTTTGCCAGATCTTCCTGAATTTCTGAAAAGACAATATTGAGTCCAAATTCATCTACCCAAAGAAAGTAAGTTGTCCTTTTGAAATTGGATAGAACTGATTTGAGATGATCTGTAATCTTCAAAACCACCAAAACCTGAGTGTCATCAATATTCTCTAAGGCCTGTGCTACATCCTCCAAACCTTCCCCTAATTCTTCCTGATGAAAAATATAATCAGAGAATGTATTGATTCGTGTGGTCTTAGTGAAACGGAGATTTCCAAATATGTCAGTGAGTTTTTCCGCAGAAATCGTATAGGGATGAATGAATTTCCCTTCTATATATTTATTATTGCGAATTTGATTTTTTTCTAATGAGTAGATGGCAATCCTTTGATCCCGAATCAATAGTTTTTTCTTTTTGAATCCACTTGCACAAAAAGTCAATGCGAGGATAAGTACGTAGATTAAGTATTTCATTTGGGTTTCCACTCTTTGCTCGGATCCATATCCGGATAGGTCTTGAAAAACTCATTGGTTGTGTAAAGCTTAATGATGTTTCCAATTCCGGAAAGTTGAAATACAGCCATCAAATTTTTGTTCAGACCGAAAATTGAAAATTCCCAGTCATTTTTTTGGTGTGTAGTAGTGAATCGAATCAATGTTCCTATCCCCGAAGAATCCATGAATTGGACTGATTTGAAGTCCATGGACAACAACTTGGTTTCGGGATGCTTTTTCAATAAAGACTCCAGTTCATCTAAAAACTCTTTGGAGTTTTCCATGAGGATATCCTGACGAATCTCCAATAACAGATGATCGGGGGTTTCCTTCGCTACTAAGATCATAAATTTAGACCAACTCCAACTCAGATTCTTTCAGATTTGGAATGACGTGAGGAAAACCTTCTTTATCGTTATAAACTACATGAATTCCTTCTTCGGTAATTTCTGCAATCTCTACAATTGAGTTTGTATGTACAAAAAACCCCTGAAATAGAAAGGTGTTTTTTTTAATTTTAGCTCTGTCACCCTTTTTCACATTCCAACCTTCTCTTTGTATATATCCTTACCAGTTTTTTGCATAACGGAAAATATATGCAAATTAGATCCATCCACCCTGGTGCCTATGTCATACAGGGCTCCTGAGAAATCTGCACCTTCCAACTTGGCTCCGGTCAATTTTGCCCAACGGAGATCCGCATTTCTAAAATTAGCATTTCGAAGATCACAATTATTCAAAAATGCTCCCCTGAGATTGGCACCTTCAAAATTAGCATTTTGGAAGGAGTTTCCCTGGAGAAAAGCGTTGTGTAGATTGGATCCGGAAAAATCAATATTGTCAAGATTTTCTTTTTCAAAGATAACACTGGAGAGATCCTCGTCAGCCAAATTTCCTTTGGTTTTGAGAATTTCTTTCGCTTTACTGGCTGTGATTCTTTTTTCTTTGGGAACGCCGGTTCCCTCTCTGAAATCTTTTATGGCTTGCTTGAGAGCTAGAATAGCGGATTCAGGATAGTTTTTTCTTCTTTCGGGAAATTCGAATTCTCTTTCTACATCATCTACTGTGAGATTGTCTGCCTCTTCAACGGACTTTCCTTTGGCTAAAAGGGTGACCATAGCCAGAGCTGTAATTCCAAAACCACAACCGGTAGTAGTGTAGCTGGCATCCAGAATTTGATTGTCTTCGATTTTTAGATAGATCCTATAGCCATCCCCACAACCGATATTTCGGTAATTGGAAACAACTGTGGCATCCTCTATCTCCCGATAGTTCAGTCTCTCATCATTGATTTGTTTGAATCTTTGAAAATCCATACAGAATTCTCCTTATATTGCAATATATCCAAGTATAAGGAGGGGGCAATTAGAATACAATTTTAAAATAATTCTAAATTACTTCATCTTGTATTTTTTCTTAAATTTATCCACTCGACCTGCAGTAGAAACAGTTCTGGCTTTGTCTGTGTAGAATGGATGGCAGTTGGAGCAGATTTCTATTGAAAGATCTCCTCTTGTGGACTTGGTTTCGATTACATTGCCACATACACATTTGATTTTAGATACTACATATTTGGGGTGAATACCTTCTTTCATTACCTTTTCTCCTATCAGGTGTTCATGCTGGCTAGAAAAGCATCGTTGCTCTTCGTTCCACGCATCTTGTCTAATAATAACTCCATACTTTCCGTGATGCTCATCGGGGAAAGTACCTTTCTTAGTACAAACACTTTTTGAAGAACGTCTCCACGGAGCAACAATTCTTCTTTTCTTGTACCGGATTTATTGATGTCGATCGCCGGGAAAATTCTCTTATCAGATAGTTTCCTATCTAAATGAACTTCCATATTACCGGTTCCCTTGAATTCTTCAAAAATCACTTCATCCATTTTGGAACCTGTATCCACAAGTGCCGTAGCCATAATCGTCAGAGATCCACCCTCTTCGAGATTTCTCGCTGCTCCAAAGAACCTCTTGGGTTTGTGAAGTGCGTTAGAATCCACCCCACCGGAGAGAATCTTTCCGGAAGTCGGGATGACCTGGTTGTATGCCCGGGCCAACCTGGTGATAGAATCCAAAAGAATGACTACATCCTTTCCGTGCTCCACCAAACGTTTGGCTTTTTCGATTACCATCTCGGCAACCTGAACGTGCCTTTGGGCGGGTTCGTCAAATGTAGAACTAACGACTTCCCCTTTTACGTTTCGAGCCATGTCTGTGACTTCTTCCGGTCGCTCGTCAATAAGTAGAACAATTAACACAACCTCAGGATGGTTTGTTGTAATAGCATTTGCAATGCTCTGCATAAGAACAGTCTTACCTGTTCTCGGAGGTGCTACGATAAGTCCCCTCTGTCCTTTCCCAATGGGAACCATAAGATCCATGATCCTGGTATCCAGATGGGTAGGATCGTATTCCATATTGATTCTGGTGTTTGGGTAAAGAGGTGTCAGGTTGTCAAATAGAGCACGCTTATTGGCTACATCCGGTGAAAGTCCATTTACAGACTCCACTCTTAGCATAGCAAAAAATCTCTCTGCCTCTTTTGGGGGTCGTATCTGGCCTTCTACTGTGTCACCTGTTCTCAATCCAAATAGTTTGATCTGAGATGGAGAGACATAAATGTCATCGGGACCGGGTACATAATTGTAGTCTGGAGATCTCAAAAAACCATAGCCATCCGGGAGCTTTTCCATTACACCGGAAGCAAATACCTGCCCATCCTTCTCTGTTTGAGACTGGAGAATAGCAAAGATGAGGTTTTGCTTTTTTAGACCATTGGTGTTTTCCACACCCATGTTCTTAGCAAGATCCATCAACTCTACGATGGATCTCTGCTTGAGTTTTGTGAGATCAATCGGACTCGGAGCGGGGCCTTCGTATTTCTTTTTCTTGCGATAGTTTTTGTGGTTGGATTCACTACCATTTTCATGGGATGAATTAGTAGCCGGTGATATAGTTTCTTCAGCCACCTCGGTATCAATACTTTCTTCTTTTCTTTTGCTTATTGCCATAATAATTTTCGGAGTTAATTTTTTGGGGTCTTACTGTCCGGTTAAGGTTGTTAAAAATGAGGTGATACTTAGTAAGCTTTCTTAAAAAAGGGTTTAAGAAATTACCTTAGGGTTACTCTTTTTTTTTCCTATCTGTTTGGAAAGTTTTTTTTCAACTGTAGATGCTTTTTTTTTCGCTTTTGGGGATGATTCCACTACCCTTCCTTTAGGTTTTTTCTTTGAAGAAGGCTTCTTTTTGGGGGAAGATTTTTTGGGTGCAGGGGACTCCGGTACAATCTCTTCTTCTAATTCATCGGTTTCATCCTCTTCGATGAATTCTTCGGGGAGTTCTTCATCCAAATCGAAATCTTTTTCCTCATCTGAATCTTTTGTTTTTCTAATCCTCGGAATTTTGTTTCCGGGATCTCGGACTAAAGCCTCATTCAAACCGAGGTACTTGATTCGGTTCTGCAATGTAGATCGGGGTATGCCCAGATCGGATGCGGTATGAGACATGTTTTCAAGATTTTTCTTAAATGATTTGTAGATATATGCGGACTCTACTTCTTTCATTATATCATTTAAGTTTACACCTCTATCAAATGACTCTTTCAACACAGGGAAAGGAAAGAGATCGTTGTCTTCAATTTTCTCTTCTTCTTTTTCAACAAATTGATAGAGGAAACCGAAAATCTTTTCATCCGATTTCAGGGTAACCATTTTCACTGTCATACCCAAATTGACTACATAGATCTTAAGAGCGGAAGGATGATCAAAGGATCCCGGATCTTCTTTTTCCTTTGTCTTGAAATATTCTGATATCAAATCTCTATTCAATTCTCTAAAGTATTTTTCTGCAATAGCAATCGAATCTTTGAACAATGGCTTGGTCAGGATGTCTTCTTCGAATCTTTGGTTGTAAAAGGTAGTATTCCCATCCTTATCCGTGGCAAAGAGAGCATCGCCGAAATTTTTCAGGATCAATTCCATCAATTTGTAGATGAGTGATTTGTTTTTGGATTCGGGTGTCTCTATTGGTATGGATGGAATTTCCCGGGGTGGCGGTGAGTCTTTTTCCTTATTCCTTCGATCCTGATAGGTAGAAAACTCGGCTAAAAATCTCGGCTTCTCCCAGGAGTCAACGCGTTCAGCAAAATGATTCAGAATGGTGATCTTACGGTTATTTTGAAAATAATAAAGAACCCCATCTGTATTTTCTTCTTCAATCAGGTGATCGGGTATGTGATCATATTCTATCCCAACAGAATCCAAATCAGCCATTTCACGAGAAATCTTTTCCCGGGAAAGTAGACCAATCAAATCACCGTCTTCACCTATGATAGGAATGTGACTGACGGGGATGAGTAAAAAATGTTTAAAATAGGATTCTATCTTCATTCAGTGAAGTCTGTCTCAGGGGATCATTCCAGTCAATCTTCTATTGTCACCTTATTTAAAATGGATTTAAGAATTCAACGAGTTTTTCTAAATTTCAGAATGGAAGTGGGAAAGGAAAATCCCTCCCAATTCAGGGAGGGTGAAAAGAGAATCAGTTCGGTGTGGCTTTTGCCGGTTCCGGAGAAGAAGTGTTATTAGTTCCGGGATTGGTTCCAGAAGGATTGGGATTGGTTCCGGAAGAAGCCGCGGCTCCTTCGATCTTGGGAGTATTTTCCCTTTTGATGAAAAGATTGGTTTCTTCTAAGACAGAGATTCTATTGTATGTGATGATCCCATAACAATCGTCCAGAATTTCCATCAAATCAAGGGGTGGAGTGTCATTTCCGGGATTGTAAGTAAATCCGGTCGCAGTCTCGGGTCTTTCAAAGGGAACAGAAGCAGAAATCTTACTATCCAACCATTTATTTTCAATAAAATTCCTCAGAGTTCGTTTGAGGTACTCATAATTATTGGATGTGCCATCATACTCGGCATCTCTGTAGGCATTCATCTTTTGCTTTCTATAATTGGCTTTCTCATCATTTGGAGTTTTGAATTCAATGAGAGCCAAAAGTGCAAATCTTCTTGCCCTACGGGATGCCTGAATCCCATCTCTGTAGAGGGAAAGTTTGTTACGGAATAGATTGGGCTGGGCATTGAAACCGAGAGTATAGAAATCTTCTGCGATCTTTAGTTCTTTGTAAGCTTTTTTGATGAGGTGTTTGGCGAAACGATCTTTTGTCCGCAAGACATGATTGCTAGCGTAAAAAATCAATACCCTACTGAACTCATTGTGCCTTTCTAAAACACTTTCGTACATCTCTTTGAGTTTTCCCTGAGATTCGCGCAGGGGTCGATAGGCTGTGGAGTATTCCCCTTTGAAATAATAGATACTACCTTCTAAGTCTTTCTGATTAGCTTTCAGAAAATCATAATAATAAGAACTGTCAATATTTTTGCTATTTTCTTCTGAACTCAGTTCGGACTCCTTGAGTTCGGAGGGACTTTTCTGGTTTTCTGACTTTGGAGAAATCATATTGCTTATGGCAACATTGATAAACTCCATGTAGATTTGATTTTCCTTCATAAGTACATCCAGATTGTACATATTCGGATTCAAACCATTTGCTCTCCGCCTGGCTTCCATTTCTTCATTATCTACTTCGGGGGCAACAGCCTGAGCTCCCTGATTCAGAAGAAGCAGAGCCAATAGTACGATTCGGGTCCAATGTCTACTCATAAAATAGCCTTTTTAATTTCTTACTAGTCTTATCGGGAATCTATGAATATGAATTTACTTAAAAAACTATGATCTAATTCAAATCCATGCATTTTTCTTTGTAAAAGAGTGAATAAAACCAGATGAGGAAGGATATGATGAGACATAATTATTTATATGTCTCATCGATAGCATTTCCTAGCTGAAATGAACCCCTAAAAATTCAATACTCAGATTTCTTAGAAGAAATCTCAGAAATTTAATATCCGTATAATTTAAGGTATCACTCCTAGATTAGCATTTTGCAGGGCAAAAAGTCTCACGGTTTGTTATTTTCAGAAATGTAATTTATTCAATAATTTATTGATTTATTGAAATCCTAACTAATTAGAAATCTGAGAAAAAGTATTTCCATATTGAAAAGTAACAGCTCAGCAGGGGCTTTTCGCTGGGCCAAAAGTCAAAGGATTTATTATTTTATAACTCACCTTACGCAAGTGGAGTGTGATTTGCCGGAGCCCACTTCGATTTGACTCAGCGCAAGTGCCGGCAACTTGGGGATAAATCGTCCCCAAATCCCTATTTTTATTATTTCTATAGAAATTTTTTATTTTATTATTCATAATCATTCTACTAAAATATTTTAATTTTGTGTAATGTGAGTTAATAAAAAATTTTGCACCCCGTAGTTTTGCAACTTTTCTAAAATTTAAAAGTAAATCAATAGACACTACCTAAGAAGATTTTTTATCAAATCCTATAGACTAAAGAAAGCACCGTAAACTTAAATTCTTGAGTCTAATTTATATATGAAAGTATTCTTTATTGTTCTATTCAGTTTTTTGAGCATAAGTTGCAATGTTCATGTCGAAAGAAATACTTTAGCGGAATTATTTCCAATCATAACCAAGAAATCAACAGTATCTCCAACAGTTTCACCAACTGTACCACTGTCTATTCCTCCGACTCTTTCTTTTTCCTATTCTGAAACAAATTTAAAATTCTTTCAAAATCAAGGAATCTCGACTCAAGTCCCTATTTTGAATTTTACCCCTCAATCCTGCACATCATCCATTCCCTTTCCTACGGGATTGTTGCTTGATTCCAACACATGTTCAATATCCGGTACTCCTACAGATTATTTTCTACCCACAGATATCACAATCACTGCCTCAGATGGGAGTAGTACAGTAAATACCACAATCAAACTGCAAGTAGAACCGAAGCTTTTTACTCTACAAAATGGAGGATCGGGTGGAAGTTTGTACACTCGAGGGATATCTTATTCGGGTAATTATTATTATTTTTCAGGTTCTACAAATGTTGGTATAGATGGATTAACCCAAACAGGTACATATGATTTCTTTTTTTCAAAATTTGATCTATCAGGAAATCGTCTCTGGACGACTATTAAAGGAGTTGCAGGATCGACAGTCAGATCTTTTGGAAGGCATGGTATTGATAGTCAGGGGAATCTATATGTTACCGGTCATTCAGATGGAGATGTCTGTGGAGATGGTCGCATAGGAACTGCGGATGTCTTTGTTTTAAAAATCACAGTAGACGGGAGCATTGAGTATTGTAAGCACTTTGGTGTTTCCGGAGGAAGTATCATAGGTTACAATATTGCTCTTGATTCATCAAATAATATTTATCTGACAGGAACTTCAGACACCAATTTCGGAGGATCTACACGTGTTGGTTTATTGGATTTGTTTCTCATAAAATTAGATAGTAGCGCCAACCTACTCTGGATAAAACAATTCGGAGCAATAAATGCAGAAACCTATGTAAATGGTATCAATGTAGATTCATCGGGTAATGTATATCTGGCAGGTAATTGTTGGGGAAGTCTATTCGGAAATGCTGAGATAGGAACGTATGATGCATTTGTAGCAAAATTTGACTCCGATGGAAATTATTTGAATTCATTCTATGCAGGGGCCTCAGGAGTTGGAACCTTATTCCGGGATGTTATGGTCGATGGGAATGGCAATGTGTACGGTTTTGGATTTACTCAGGGATCTATTTTGGGAAATACCCTTTCCGGGACAGAGGATGCATTGATAGTCAAACTCGATTCATCTCTCAATATTCAATGGGCAAGACAATTTGGAGGTGTAAACGGGACGGCTACGAGAGGGTATGGAGGAGAGATTGATTCCAATAACAATGTCCTCATAACCGGTAGCACAACCGGGAGTATCCTCAACCATACTTTGAAAGGAAATAGAGATTTCTGGTTAGTAAAGTATGATACAAATGGAAATCTCTTGAACTCTACTCAGTTAGGAACAACTTCTGCAACCATATTTTCTCTATATATAGTTAGAAATGTATTTGATCAAATCATTCACGGTGGTTATATCTCTGGAACCGGTTATGATGGTAATACATTGAAAGGAACTATTGATTATTTCATAACAACCAATGCTTCCAATTTTCCTCAAGAGTGAATCCAGGTATTTCCAGCGATTGTTTTATCGATATCCTTACAAAATCAATGTCCGCAGACTCCAGCGTTTTTACCATCCTTTGGATGCTTTGTAGCTCCGTATTTTTTTAGAACTTTAGCTAAATTTTCTTTCTTCAGCGCTTCTGCATATCCCAGATAGCTATAAAATTCTGCACACTTAGCCTGAAGAATTGGAGTTCCCGGTGGAGAGATATTTACATAACCTTTATTGCTCTGGTCTTTAATGATGTCTGTGAATTTCTTTAGGGATGTTCCGCCTGATAAATCGTGATACACTATAATTTCATCGTTGGGTGATATAAACATCGATTTTACCATTTCTTCATTGATGGGCAAAAAATCACCGGGGGTTCTACCTGATTTGTTGATTTCTGGTATTGCTTTAGCTTTGAGGAGAGCATCCATGATTTCAAAATTTCTCAATTTTGCCGCATAATGTAGGGGGCTAAAGCCTGCATTGGACTCGTTACCTCCTGAATAGGATTTGTTTACATCAGCTCCTTTACTGATCAAAAACTTTGCTAATTCATTGTTTTTAGTTCGTATCGATTTTATCAAACCGGTCTCTCCCTCTACTGTTGAATTGATATCAGCACTCTTTGATAACAAAAGAGTCGCAGTAGGAAGATTTGTAGCACAAGCGATTGCAGAATTTGGATCAACACCTTTGGATAAAAGATATTCAGTTAATGAGATATAGTCGGGGTTCTCCGCAACAATACAAAGAGGAGTCTTGTCTTCCGAATCCTTTATTTCAGGATCAGCACCTTTTTCTATAAGGTAGTCCATTCTCTTTTGGAGATAATCGGGAGAATTGGATTGGATTCTAGCAACAGAATGCAAGACAGTTTGTTTGGGGGAACGAGAGCGATCATGAAGTGCATTGATATCAGCACCTTCGGATAGTGCCGTATCAATCATATCTTTTTTATTCTTAACAACCGCCTCATATAGCTGATCGTTGACAGTTGCACAATAAAATAGGTTAGATAGGAATAACAATATTATAATTTTATAAAAATACATTTAAAATCTCCTTTATTTCAAATTCATTAAATCCTTTGATAAGTTTATCTGGAGAGAATAAATGTAAAGTTCGTTTTGAATTGTATATTAAAAAATCTAATTATACTGAGGGAAAGGTGGTTTTCATTTGAGAAATGATCCGCAAGAGTAGTAACTAGAATAATTCCAATACTTTTCCTCAGCCCCCTCTTGCCTCTTTTTCGAAATCACTTTTGATTCTGAAATTTCCAAAACTTAGATTTTCCTTCACTTTCAGATGAGAATAGTGTTCTTCGTATTCATCCATCATTCGATCATAGGGCAGGTCGGGAAAGGATCCGAAGTCTTTTAAATATTCCATGTGTTTCTTTCCCTCCTTATCCAGAGGATGGAAAATCGAATCCGTCTTACCATCAAAGTCCAGGGGAAGAGTTCCTGTTCTTTCGCAGAGAGAATTATTGAAGGCAGGTGTGGCTTTGACCCACCTCCCCTCCAGAAAGATATCTGTGTAGCCATGAAATACAAAAATATCAGTCTTCATTAATTCTGCCAGACGGGGAGAAGTCAGGTGATTTTTAACGTTAGCAAATCCCAACTTCGCGGGCACTCCAATAGAACGAATGCAGGCCGCCAGGAGTAGAGCTTTCTCAACACAAAAACCATACCGTCTTTCAACGACCCTACTGGCTCTGAGTTCTTCCTTGCTCAGGATAATGTGATACGGATCGTATTTGATTTGATCCCGGACAGCATAATAGAGTGATACGACTTTTTCAGTCTCAGACTCACCCTGTAAATGTTTACTAACAAAGTTTTTGAGGGATTCTGTGTGATAATCGAGGTAAAATGTATCTTCAGTAAATTCTTTATGACTTGCTTCCATCGGCAATTAGTTCTCCCCATTCACTCTGATGAGAAAAGCAGGAAAAATTCAAGAAGAATTAACCCATCTCAAGTATGAGAAATGAGGGTCCGGAAGCGTTCGGATTCAGAATCAAAGAATTCCGAAACCCACCACCAACCTCACCTAACGAAACACCCTCCAGGGCTTGGGAAACAATACCCATCGTCCCCTCAAAAAAACCAGTCCATCGTATGCCATTCCACTCCTCTGTCCCGGTTTGACGAATTTAAATCCATAGATTCTGAGCTCAGGATTCAGCAGGGAAACGATCTTTCTGTATCCTCCGGGAAATTCCCCTAAGGAATCACCTTTCTGAAGATCGGATACACGTGCGGAGTAAAGAAATAAATCAGTCTGCCCCGGACGGGGACCGATTTCAGTTTTCGAATTCCATAGGCCCGAGTATCCATTTTGGGCTTTCTTTGAATTCTCTTTTCCAAAGTAGAGAATGTAGTCTTCCTCTGTCGGTTGGAGTGCTTGGGTCAATAACCTTAAGTCTGCTCCCGGTTCTAAAAATTTTCTCAACATAGATTCAGGATTTGCTTCTTCAGAAAAAATGCTTCCGGTCAAAAGTACAAACATAAATAAGAATTGAATTCGTTTCATTCCGGTTTCCTAAGTAGTAAGATTTGATATTCTTCTATTAGACCCGAGGATCAATCGAAACTGTTTTTTATTTTCTGGAAAAGACGTGATACAATAATGAATAAGACACAGGGAATACCTACATAAAAAAGTTCCGACCCCAGAACTACCATTCCCCTTCCGGAAAAGAATCCGAGTCCCATGGGGGAAACTTTGATCGGTCGTACGGGAAAAAAGTATCTCTGTTCAGAATACGGCCAGAGAAACGCTACTCCCAATCCACCATTCGTGAATGCATCCAAAACAGAATGGGATAAGGTGGAGAGAAAGAGAATTAGAAAGATCTTAAATCCTGAACCATTCCATTTCCGAAGAATGAAAGTCATCATCATCGCCCAGACAAAGGCAAAACTAACGGAATGAGTGAAACCTCTGTGACCCCATTGAGAAGCGTAGGGAACACCTAAGAAGAAACCAATAGAATCTAAATCAGGAAGTATAGAAGAAAAGATAGCCATCCACAATAGTTTCATATGAAACTTATCTAAACTATCAGAGTACTTTAGAGAAATTGGAACAAGAGAGTGAGTAAAGATACTTGGCATATTCTGGTTTTCATAAATACTTGCGTTTTCTCTATTACTGTATGTAGCCATTTTATTGCGAATCTTTTACAAAATGCGCAAACCTTTTGAAAATGACTAAAAAATCATCCACTCAGACCATCGAATTCGGGAACTTTCAATTTGATGATCTTTATCGGTAGAACAGTCTCTTCATAAGGAAGATCGGAGAGGATTCTGGAACTGGGATTGAGATAATCCATGTAAAGTTCAAATTCCAATTCTGTATCGTCTTCCGAAATCCCTACAGGAAAAGAGTTCTGTGATACATATCCCGAATCAGGAGGTGGAATTCGGTTGTCTCCCAGAATGACTCTTGAAGGTGTGTTGCCATCTTCCCGAAAGGTCTGAATGGCATCCCGATAGATTTTTTTCAGAGCCAGCTCTTCAATGGTTCTTTTCTTTGAATTTTTTACTGTAACACGCAGGGTTCGGAAAAGATCTCCCGTAGGGAAAGAATGTGCGATGCCTGATGCAATCACATGGGTGAGGATAGTCCTCCTACCTACTCTTTCGATCTGAATGTGAAGACTCTCACTGAGTTTCTCCCTATCATGTCCTCCCGGAAAACTATGAGAATAGACAGTATCTTTCAGAAGATGACAATCAGAGCAGGTACCCATCTTACTCATTTCCGTTGAGCGAAATTCTTCATAAGTATTTTGCATGGGTAGATGAGAGTAGGTAATCGTACTGTCTTCAGAATTTTTCTTGATTTTGGGAAAGTTGAATTGGTGACAGGACGCGCAGAATTCCGATTTGGATAGTTCGGGTTCAATTCTGTACGCATGAAAAAGCGCCGAACGCTCTTTCTGAATCGGAGGAAGATGAGAAGCTATGATCTTTTTGCCCCGAACATGACAGACCTGACAGTTTATGCCTTCAGAGGAAAGATACCTTTCATCGGGATTATCGACGTCTCTACCCGGTTCGATCAAAGGTGCATGACAATTCACACACCAGGTCAGAGGTTCCTGTGCATGACTGTTTTTGTAGAGTGAATTGGTAAAGGCTTCTCTGTGTTTGGAAAGTTTCCAATTGTCAAAGATAGTCTTATGACAGGAAGCACAGTCTTCACTGGAATCCATCCTCTTTCCGGTTTCTGTATTGATCGGGTTCTCTACTTCGGGATCAAAGACGATCGGTTCCATACCTAAGGAAAAGCTCCAGGGGTTGGATGGATCCGACTTTGTGCAGGAACTCAAACTCAGAATCAAAATGATATTCCAAATCAAGAAAAATTTCTTCTCTACCGGAAAACACAAACGATGAAACATGAACCCAATTTTCAGAATAAGAATTTTTTCTATAGTCTTTTTTGAAAAACCAATCCAATTTTTGAGATCAAATTGAATCCAGCTTAAGAACTCACCCTAGTGTTTCGTGAGAAAGTTGAGACCTACGAAGGGAAGCTTTCAGCAATGGTTCGACCGAGCTCAGCAACCGGGGATTCATTGTCCCAAAACCCCTATTTTTATTGATCTATTAGTAAAATATGATTTTGTAAAAAAAATGTTCAGAAGAATAAAAACTGCTTCTGGCGAATTAATAAAATATTCTGAATTGATCCTGTTCTCATTGACAGTTCCGAATAGGCGAATATATTTTCATTATGAATTCGGAATCCATTCGACACCCCATCTTTCCTCTGACGATTCGATTTGCAGAATCTATTGACATCCAACATATTATGAACATTGAAACGAATGGATTTCCTCCCGGAATAGCCGAGAAAGAAGAAACATTTTTAGAGCGAATACGAATTTTTCCCGAGGGATTTCTACTTATCGAATCCAGTCAAAATCGGGAAGTTCTCGGATATGTCTGCGGAGAAATCTGGGATGTTTCCGGTAGCATTGCCGAATCCTCTTTTCTTTTGGATCATAGGATTTCTGAAAGCCATAATCCGGGTGGGAATTCTGTTTATATCTCCTCTATGGCTGTCAGAAGGGACAGACAAAATGCAAAACTCGGAACCCTCCTCCTGAGTAGTTTATTAGGAAGTATTTCTTTACAGTTTCCAAACGTAATACAATCTATTCTAATCGTAGGTCGGGATTGGAAGGGAGCGAGACACCTTTACAGTCAATTCGGGTATTCAGAATTATTTGTATCTAACAACTTTTTTAAACCCATAAATCAAATGGCAATGGATGGAATTGTCATGAAAAAAGAATTCTTCAATTTACCGATCGATCTTTAAGAATTTAGGATTTCTTGGTATTTTAAAAATTTTTATTGTAAACCTTTGTTTCTAATTTCCTATTGATAGGAGAAGATGAGAATTTATTTTTCAAATTCTAAAACTTAACCTAAAGGCTTAAATCATGCCGAAACCCAAGATCAAAACGAATCGTATAAAAGTAAGAACCTGGAGATTGGAAGATCTTCCCAAAATAGTTGAATGTCATAAAAAAGCTTATTCCGATCTTCCCCAAAGTTTACTCTACGATGAGAGAAAGTATTCCATGCAGCTGGAAGCATTTCCGGAAGGACAATTCCTGGCTGAGTACAACGGAATCGTAGTCGGTTATGCGACATCCATCATCATCCAACTGGACAATATGGAAAAACCGTATACCTATCCTGAGCTCACCGGATCCGGCACGTTTTCCACCCATGACCCGGCGGGGGATAGTCTGTATGGAGCGGATATTGCTGTAGATCCTGAATATCGTGGATTGGGTATTTCTAAAAAATTGTATGAACTGAGAAAGAAACTCTTAACCCGATACAATTTGAAACGTCTGGTAGCATATGGTAGAATTCCGGGATATGGTGCCTTACAGGGAAAAATATCCGGTGAAGAGTATATTAGAAAAGTATCCTCCGGTGAATTGAAGGACAGTTCACTAAACGCTCACCTGAGTGCGGGTTACCAGGTAAAAAAAGTCATTTTAGATTTGGTCAAAGATTTACCGAGTGGAAATTATTGTACCTGGTTAGAAATGGAAAATCCTCACTTCCAGGCAGAAAAAAGAAAAATTGCTGCTTCTCCCCTCCAGAGGGTCACACGAAAAATCCGTGTCTGTGCCGCTCAATATATGATGCGTCCCATAAAGACCTGGGAAGATTTTGAGCATTGTGTGGAATTTTTTGTGGATGTGGCTGATTCGTATCACTGCCACTACCTTCTACTACCGGAATTGTTTACTGCTAACCTGTTTAGTATCATGCCCCCCGATATAGAAATGAGGGCTGCGGCAGAAATGTTAGCCGACATGACAGACAAGTATATCGAACTCTTTAAGAGATACTCAATGAAATACAGATTGTACATTATAGCTGGTAGTCATCCTGTAAAAAGAGATGGGGATCTATATAATGTATCACATTTTTTTACTCCCAACGGAAATGTTTATACCCAGGACAAACTTCATATCACTCCTTCAGAACAGAAATGGTGGGGAATTCGCCCCGGAGATGGTATTCATATTTTTGACACCCCTCATGGAAGAATCGCAATACAAATCTGTTATGATGTAGAATTTCCTGAAGTATCACGTCTACTGGCTCTTTCCGGAGTAGAGGTTTTATTTGTCCCTTTTAGTACTGACGACAGAAAAGCCTATTATCGGGTTCGTTATTGTGCACAGGCGAGAGCGGTGGAAAACTATCAATATGTTGTAATAGCGGGTAATGTTGGCAATCTCCCGGAAGTAAAATCTTACCTAATCAATTATGGAAAATCAGCAATCTTTACTCCCAGTGATTTCCCCTTCCCACTCCATGCAGTTTTGGGAGAATCGGAAACCAATCTGGAAACAGTTGTGATTCAAGACTTGGATCTATCCAGTCTTGCTCAATTCAGAGATGAGGGAAGTGTTCGTCCTTTGCATGATAGAAGATTGGACCTGTACACTTTGGAATTTAAAGATAAAATCAAAGTCATCAAAACTGATTGAGGTTCCATCTGAGAAACTCATTCATTTCATTTTGAGTTTCTCAGATGGTTAATGACTTTTCCAATGCTTGGAGCGTCTTTTTCTGATCGAAGGATATTTCTGTATTACCGCTGACGCGGGGTCTTCTTGTCTTCAACTTTCCATCCTGAATCTCA
>JACKPB010000017.1 GCA_024233875.1 Leptospiraceae bacterium | reverse complement strand
AAACATTCAATACAAAAATTAAATTCTAAGAATTTCGCAACTATTTTTTAAGTGAGTAGAAGTTAAAATCTAAGATATATTTTTAAGTTATCATTTAAATATTAAATACGATGGAAGAAGGCTCTAGAAACATCTCATCTTATGCAGTATTTTATATTTCTAATTTTTTTTAGTTTAAAATCAAAATCATTTTTTGCTAATAAATCAATAAAAATATGGGTTTGGGCGATAGACCAAGCTGCCGGCAGGCTCCCTGCAACCTCACA
Organism: Leptospiraceae bacterium; assembly: GCA_024233875.1. Classification (GTDB taxonomy): domain Bacteria; phylum Spirochaetota; class Leptospiria; order Leptospirales; family Leptospiraceae; genus JACKPB01. The sequence goes on along the minus strand of JACKPB010000017.1, from coordinate 35,959 downwards.
TTTCGCTTCTTTGCGTAGGGTGAGTTATGATTTAAAATGATCCAGTTTCCTGAGTACGAACAAGTATAGAGATAAGAACATATTCAAAAAATATTCTTTGTTAAATCTATTCTAAGAGTAAAACCGTATTGCCACTTTCATCTATAATCAGTTTTTTTGAATCAAAATTCTCTACTAGTGAAGCACCATTATAAAATGGTTCAATTCTATAGTATCTTGAAGAATACATTTCATCTCCGGACTTATTGATATGAAACCATCCCTTCTCATCTCTTGCCATAGCAAATGATTTATGGAAGACCCCGAGGTCTTTAAACTCACGTCCGTTCAAATCACTCCCATCTTTAAGGATATGCTTATAGTTACCATTTTGTAGTTGAACGCAGGCTACTCCTTCATAAAAATCACCTGCATAGATGTATTGATGATCATAGATTCTTTCTCCAAAAAGATTGATATGAAAGTAGTAATGAGAATCATCTCTTACTGTGCAGAGTTTTTCCTGGAAATTTCCACACCAAGGGTAGGAGGGACTATACGTCTTATTTCCAAAATCATCTATATGATACCATCTGTTTCCATCTACCACTACAGCTCTATCAAAGTAAAATCCGAAGCATCGATCGAATCTTTTTAAATATAGAGGTTTCCCATTGAGGTCAATGTGATACCAACCCTCTGTATCAGAAACAGCGGCTATGCCGGGAGGATGGAAAGCCAACACTTTTAGAAATCTATCTGAAAATAGGATTTTCCCTTCATACAAAAACTTAGTTTCATCCTGAGAAATGGATATGTCTTCGATATTTATTTTTTTTGGCATAGTAGAATTTTCAATAATGAATTAAGAGAGTAAATTTCTGAAATCGTAAAGGAAGATTCTTCTAAGAGGTTACGAAATTCTTTCTCTGTTCTCTCATGACTGCCTGTCATAATTTGCATGTTCAAATTTAAAGTGGCTGGTAAATTCTCCTGATCAATACTATTTTCCACAATGATCAAACTCCCTTTTTCCGGAAGACAAATATTTACATTATGGAGTATTCTTTTGGCATCCTGATCATTCCAGTCATGGAGAACTCGGGAGAGAAATATGCAATCAGCGACTCTTGGAATATCAGAAAAGAAATTACCTTCTAAAACTTCTATATCAGAGTATCTCGAAATCTCCAAAACCTCTTTTCTATCAAAAAGAATCAATCGCTTGGAAGGAAATTTTATTCTAATGTGATGAAGTAATTCTCCGATTCCTCCACCCAGATCCATAATGACTCCATAAGGGGAAAGGTCTATCAAATCGGCAATTTTTTCGTAATCATCCCGTGCATACTCGGCTATAGCCTTATGGTAGATTTTCAATTTATCCTTATCAGAAGAAATATAATCAAAAAATTTATGTCCGTAGAGAGATTCAAAAGAAGGTTGACCGGTTTTTAGGGTTGTTTCCATATTTTGCCAGGAATTCAGGTGTTCTTCTGACCACAAGATACAGGCATACTTTAGTGATTTAGGATGAGATTCTGTTAGAACCATTCCTTTCTCTGTTAGGCGATATTTATTATCTACTTTATGTAGTACGGATAAATATTCTAAAGTTGATAGAAAGTGAGAAGTGGCATTCAGCTCCCACCCCATTTTTTGAGCCACTAACTCTTCTGTATGGAAACCCTCTAAGATGGAATCGAAAACATTCCACTTACAGGCTTTTGCCAATGGAAGATAATTCCAATAGGATGTAAAAATATCTTTGAGTTCATTCATTGAGGTTTTTTTCTCATTACACAGGTTTTGCAGAGAGGATAGTTTTTGTAGTTGTGCGTCAGGTCGGTGTATTCTTTGGAGTGAAGTACTTCAGAGAGAGTTTGCTCCCGGATGTTTCCAAAATCACCCAAACTCTTTCTGAGATCATCCGGAGCACAACAGGGGGATATCTTCCCTTCTGCGGATATCCAGAGTTCTTTAGCAAGAAAAGGACATTCCCAGGAATCGGGAATTGATTTACTTTCGTCCTCTTCTACGGGTAGGGGATAGAAATTTTCAAATCGGATAGGATTTCCCTTTCTATTTTTAAATACCTTGGATTCCTGAAAGACGGATTGAAGTAGTTGATTCCATTTCATGCGGGAAGATTTATCTTTTCGGAAGGATAGATGATTGATTTCATCAAAGTGAACCCAAAGGTGATGACCCTTGATCCGATCGATTCCTAGGTTAGATGCCAACTCTATGATCTCTTCCAATTCATGCATATTGTTTCTGAGAAACGTCAGCTGAATCGTCACATTACAGTAGATACCCGATTTTTCATAGAATTCATCCCGAAAGAGTGTTGTCTTTTTTATATTTGTGATTTGTCGTTCCCAATGACTTTTCAGCATAATCGATTCAGAAGTTTTCGGAGTACTTCCGTTGAGCGAAAACTTTATGTCGGAAGCTATGGGGACGATTGTTTCGATCCATTCCTCTTTAGTTTTTCGGGGAAAACTTCCGTTGGTAGTCAAATTGATTCGGATTCCGAATTGTTTGCATAAGGAAACAATTTTATCAAAGTGTTTGTAAAGAAGGGGCTCTCCCATAGTTGAAGGAATAATCTCTTTGACTCCCAACCTATGGCATTCTTCAAAAATAGAATCCAGCCAGGGTTCAGGCATGACCCTACGATGTGTTCCTGATTGTTGAAAAAGAGTTTCCCTAAAATGACTGTAAGGACTGTGCTCTTCACACATGATGCAACTGTAATTGCAGTCCTCCGGGTTTGTGTCTAATGTGATACGCCAAAGATTATTCATCCGACAATCACTTTCTGGTAAATATATTCTAGTTTTTTGCAGTGGGATTCAATGTCCGGAACAGTTCCGTCTTCTGAATAAAGGTATCCTCTTTTTCCCAATTTTTCCAATTCAATACGATTTCGAATCGCTTCTTCCATTATAGATTTTAAACTTTCCGAATTTCTATGTTCAAAAAGATATCCATTGATTCCATGTTGAACATATTCAGACATTCCTCCTGTATCTGCAGTAATGACAGGAACGCTAAATGCCTGAGCTTCATGTATCACAAGTGGGGAGTTTTCTGCCCAGATAGAAGGAACAACTATGCAATCTATATTTAAAAAGACTTCCTGGAAGATATCTGAATTTTTATATTCCCCACGAAACTCAATAGGGTATTTTGAGTTCTTACTCATTTGTTTTAATATATTAGAAAAATGTAAATTGTTTCTTCCCCAGATAATGAGTTTAGACTTTAGGGATATTTTTAAAAAAGCTTCAATCAGTAGATTCACTCCTTTGGCAGGGATATGGGTTCCTATGTATCCAAACGTAAAAACTTTTTCTTTTACTGGTTTTTTGGGCTCATTTAGATTGAGTGAAAAACCATAATCCAAATACTCTATTTTTTCTTCAGGAATCGAACTTGATTCTAAAAACCGATTTCTAAGGTAATACGAAGGGGCAAGGAATATATCAACCAGGTCAAGAATCTTACGAGTTTCAGTCATTCTGGATCGGACCCAACCTTCCCAATACGAAATGTCTTCTTCTCTTCGGTTCGGAATTCCAGTGAAATAATGATTGTAGCAATTTTCCGCACACTTTCTATCGATTTGTTTTTCACAAACTTTATAAAACTCTTCCTGTCCGAAGTTACCCTGTAGGAATTGTCCTCTCGGACAGAGCAACCAAAAATCATGAAGAGTATACACAATCGGAATCTTATTCTTTTGGAGAACTTCCGGAATGCCTGTAGATAAATGGTTGAGGTGACCGATATGGGCTAGATCAGGTAAAAAATCATCTAGTATCTTTTGGAAAATTGAATCTACTTCAGGATGGGAGAATCGATCTTTATCGATTCGTTTGTTGACTCTATCGATTTGAATTCCGTTCTCGAGGATTTCTGTTCTAAGTTCAAAATCTCTTCGATATGGATCTTCTTCCCGTGTAAATATTCTGATCTTATGATTTTTAGATAAAGCATTAGAGATAGTTTGGGTATAAACTTCAGAACCAGCGTTGTATTCGGGAGGATACCCATGTATAATAATTAGGATTTTCATTGATTTATTTAAAATTTCTTTATTGATTTAATGTAATTTATTAGAGTCTAGATAATATGTATTTTCTGATATTTTATACCAATTCTCATAAATAATAAGGTTTTTTCTATTATGGTCTGTAGCCATTTCAAAGGCGAATTCACTTTGAATATGTATATACTTTTGAAAATGACTATAACCTATTTGTTTTAAAAGAAATAAAATTTATACTTACATGATTCTATATACTAATTCGGCTAACCACTAAAAAAAATTTTTATTTTTTAATTTAATTTAGAAGAAAGATTAGGTTTTTAAGGATAACTATAATTCAAAAAGTATAAAATTGTTAAAATATATACCGCTTTTAATAATCCAAGTTGTTTCTTCTTAAGGTATGTAGCCATTTTATAGCTGATTCTTCTATGAATATGCAATTACTTCTGAAAATGACTATAAATTCAGAACAAAAGTTCTAATTTCTTTCTCGAACAGTTATAATTTTCTGATATCATTCAGGATAATTTTAGAATTGTATTTTTATTTGATTTCCAACACTTTTCAAATACCATTCCTCTTAATAAGTTGTAAAACGAATACATATTTATAATAAATCTACAATAATAAAACTATCTACACTAAGGAGAAATATATAAGTTCGTCTGAAAACTGGTTTATATTTCTTATTAACTCATCTTACGCAGTATTTTATTTTTCTAATTTTTTTTAGTTTAAAATCAAAATCATTTTTTTCTAATAAATCAATAAAAATATGGGTTTGGGCGATAGACCAACCTACCGGCAGGCTCCCTGCAACCTCACATTTCGCTTCTTTGCTTAATGTGAGTTAATAATTTAATTATAGATTAAAAGCTTTACAAGAGTACACTTCTCAATTGAAATGAGGATATATTAAATAAATATTATCTCTATTTTCAAAAAGTTTGAGAATTCATAAAGAAGTAACCAAGTTTTTCAAAATAGATAATTATGAGGAGAAGTATGTATGACAAAAAAGAGCAGAACAATAGGAACTATAATCAAGTGGTCTTTATCTATCGACGTTGTCGCATTGCCATTCACATTGTTATTTATAGAAAAAACGATTACCCTTGATAGAGTATCACAGTTTATTATTCCCTATCTTAGCATAGTATTGAATCCCGTTTAAACCGAATTAAAGCAAAAAGAATATAATAAATATTTTCCAGATTATTACAGTACTGGTCGAATTATTTTTTTTGTAACAACTATGGTAAGTAAAGCAAACCTTAAAGATTATTTTTTTCCTGCTTCAAGTGACATGTATAATTATTTCGTCATCATTGAAGGAGCGGACCCATCAACATTTAATATAATCCATGAAAAAACAAACTATACTCGAGATGAAAAAAATATTTTCTATTCAAATAAAAAAGTGAAGAGTGTTGATGAAAAAACTTTTCATGTTTTTGTAGAAAACCGACATGATTTCTATGCCAAAGATGAATTTGGTGTAGATAAAGATCACGTTTTTCTGTATGGAGAAAAAGTGGAAGGGTCACACAGCCCTTCATTTCGATTTATTTCGTCATATTACGCCGCAGACAATTCTTCTATATATTTCGTAGCTTTAGATGGAGTCAAAGTTGTAACAGGTATCAATGCAAAAACGATTAAGAGATTTCCTGAAGATAGTTCCTATCGCGCAACTGAAGATGCAGTTTTCTATAGAGGGTTAATTTTGGAAAATGCAAAACTTCAATCATTTGAAATTATTAAATATTCAAAAAATAATTTTACTTCAACGGATTATTCGAAGGATAAAAATCATGTTTATCATGCTGGAGCAATTCTTAAAGATGCTGATCCTTCAACTTTTGAGGACATTGGAGAAGGATACGCCAAAGATAAAGATAAAGTATATTACAATAGTAATATAGTAAAAGATGCAGATGTTGAAACGATTCAATCTGTATCTGCTTACCAGGCGGAAGATTCAGTAAATATTTATAGGAATGGTATATTGTATAAAAAAAAGTAAGATAAAGATATTAACAAAAAATTCTTAAAATATGGAAATTAAATTATACACCAATTCTTATAAATAATCTCGCTTTTTCTATCATGGTATCTTGCCATTTTATAGCTGATTTCACTATGAATGTGTAAATACTTCTGAAAATGACTATATACCCATTCTCAGAAATAATTGCTTTTTTCTATTCACGGTATGTAGCCATTTTATTGCTGATTTAATAATGAATACGCAAATTCTTTTGAAAATGACTATAATCATCTCTTCACTATCAATAGGTAGCACTCATTTATCCCCATGGGCTCAGATTCATTTCATACTGAATGATCGATACAAGACCATTCCAGGACTTCCTCATGTCGATTTCAGATGGATAGAGGGTATCCTGCATTTCAGAGGATTACGAAATATCATTTCTAAACCTGATTAGAATTTCAAATTTCCAGTCTTCAGAAATTCGAAACAGAAATATATTTCCACCGGTGGACTCAGAAGTTTCTTTGGGAATTTCTATACAGAGCGGTTGTTGCTATTGTTCTCCTCCTTCCGTTAGGTATTTTTTGAAATCATCCAATGATGATTAAGTAATTAAGGTAGATATATCTTCAATATATTATCTTTGATAGACCGTTCTTTTTCTAAGTGTAGAAGTGTTCAATTCTCTGAATTGTATTCATCTATAAAGATTAAGATGTCTAACAAAACTTTGTAAAGATGGGGAGGTTTGATGCTTACGATCCTAAAGACTCAGATCCATATTACTTCATTCGAGATGAAAATATTCAAATCACATCATGGGTTACTTTAAGTAATTCAATAAAAATAATAGATATGGTCTGAAGGTACGATTATCAATTGAATATTTGTGTCATCTGAAACAATCTAAGTAAAAAATAATTATAAGGATTGTACTTTCTATGAAAATGTTAACAATATTGCTTTTATGCTCAGGTATATTTATCCAATGCAATGCTACTAATAGTAATGCTGATAGTAATAAAAAGATGAATGAAAATTTAATGATACTGGCACTCTCTTCGGTTCGAACTTACTCCTATTCCTATTCTCCTTCATCTCCTTATACACCTACTACACCTACTCCGGAGAAAGTAGATAAATTCTTAGGATCATGGAAGTTGAGTTCAATCTCTTATGATTATAAGGAATTTATAGTTCTTGGTGATTTTATCGATGAATTTACAAAAAATGAATTAATTTCTAGTTTAAATGGAAAATTCTATTATAATGGAATTTATACTTCTAGTTTAAACTGTACTTCCAAATCATCATACACAAAAAATTCATATACTTATACATATGTTATTATTAGTTCAACCTGTCCTGATACTAGTCCGGGTGAATCATTAGTAATTTCTTACTATTTAGATAGTAACGGATACAGTAAAACTGAATACTTTTATGATTCCGAAAATAAAAGAGTGGAAAGCAAATACTACAAAACATATTAAAAGCTCACCATACCCACCTCGTTCGAAAGATGAGGAATTCTTTCGGTAAATTGGGGACTCAACGTTCCCAATCCCCTATTTATTTTTTCTTTAATAGCTCTACATTAAAAATAGGATTGGACACATTTCCCTATGATAAGGTCCAATCCTAACTTCCAATATAACTTAATAAAATACTAAAGGAAAATATATATCTGTATTGTCTCTAGAAAACTTTAGGACAACAGATCATTGTCTGGTATACTGAGAAATGATCTTTCCTGAAGAAGAAGTATAATTGGTTGATAGAGTATTTCCGGATATCGTATAGGTTACATTGTATTGGTTGCCTATAGATGAGGAACCAATACAATTGTCCGATGTAACGGTAGAAGTATAAGTTAGACTGGTTTTGGTATAAGAATAAGATGTATTACAGTTAAAAGAAAGAACACTGTTGTTTGCTGAAATGAGACTTCCATTATTGACCTCAGTTATCGTACTATCTGTAAAGGTTGTAAGGAATGTACCTGATATTGTATAAGAAGAACCATTGATTGATAAAGAGGTCTGTTTCCATGTTCCAATTAATGTAGCAACGGCAGATGCGGAATTGTTGTTTAACAAAACTAGAGCCGCTAGTGTGGAAGAAGAATCATCCTCTTTTTTATTGGAATTGCATGCAGAGAAATATATTGTCAATGCAAGTAACATTAAAATTTGTAAATATTGTTTCATATACCTATCCTTAATTTGATTTATAGGTATTTGTCTTAGATTTAATAAATAGATTCAATTCTTTATTAGATATTAGAAATACTAAATTCACTTTAATTGTACTACTAATTGTAAACCAAATTATACACACTGACTAAATTGTAGAAATATCACCTTTCTATAATTTTACACAAATTGAATTTTATAGAACCAGATTCTTAAGATTTCTTAGTGAAGATTAGGAATTTATGCGTTTCAAAGAAGAAATAAAGTAGAAAGAAAAATAAGATAATGTAAATAATGAATTTTCCTTTGGTTTACAAAAAGTAACCCATATTTTACTCTCTAAAGTGATGAAATTGAAAAGACATAAAACTCTGAATGAAAACTCGGTAGATTCAAATTCCGGTGAAAGCTCAGTGAAAAATACGAGACAGTGGTTTTCTTTTTATGCGATTCCTCTCAGAGATTTTTGGAAATCCAATAAATCCAATCGAAAAATGGAGGATCTTTACAAACTTCTGGCAAGACTCTATGTGAAATCGAATCCGGGAGATGAGGACAGGGCTGCATCTTCTGTTAAAAATCTTTTCAAACGGGAGGATAAAAACACTCTCCCGAGAGAATACATTAGAGGAGTGAGTGCTCTTCTTTTGGAAACCGATTTCTACTTACGTTTTTTTGAGATTGGATTGCCGCACCGATTGGAAGTAAAGAACACAAAACGGGAAGCCAGAAATTCCTATCTCTATCTCAAAACCAATTACGCTGAAAAAATTGATACATTTTGGGGAAGGTGGATAGAATCCTATTCTCTCTTTTATGATTCTTCGCATCTTTCACATGAAGAAATTTCTATACTTTTCGAAAAGAGGTTTAAGGATCTAGTTCATAATGAAGGAAAAGAACATTTTAAAATAGAACTCGAACGTATACATAAGGAGTATGATCCTCAGCTTTCTTCTTTACTTTTTCTTAGATACAATATTATTAATTTATTCTATAAAACAAGTTTCTTATTTAACTATAGATCATTTCTTAAGGATATTTTGAATGAAGAATCAGAATCCTATATAAGTAAGAGTGAAAGAGAAACAAAAATCCAAAATACAATAGAATCCTTAAGTATTACAATCAAAGAATTAGAAACTCTGATCAATAACCCTGATTTTAAAAATGAATTTCAGGAAGATTTACTTATGATTCAAATGCATAATCAGGGAAATCAATTTATAGGAAGATTTGTTTCTTCATTCAAAAACCTGAGTGAAAAAAACCAAAATAATCTCTTGGAAAAAGGCGACTACTTTGTTTATACAATGAAACCCAATCCCGACTCAAGTAAGATTTATAGGATTTGGTATGAATACTATGAATTTCTTCATCTCTATAGAATCCTCGAACAATTTCTAAGCAAAGGATATTATGAGAATGCGATGGATCAATGCAGAAAGTGTCTGGATCATCTGGATCGACTCGATGAGAAGTTGAAAGGTGGATTTCTGAGAATATGTATAAAAATAAGGTATCACAGAAGAACCATTCACTATATTTATCACTCGATAGATGCTTTTTTATTAGAGTCAGCTTTGGATTCGAATGATGGAAATCAAATACAAATGAATCGGGAAGCATTTAACAAAAAAAATGATCAATTTCAAAGAACTATCTCTATGATTTCTGAAGTTCATGATAGAATTATGAACTGAATATAAAATATTTATACAAACTAGAATATATAATACATACTCAAAAAAATTTAGATATATTAGAATCGTATAATATGAATAAATGATTTGGGACGATGAGTCCTAAAGAAGTTTCCGACGGATCCCTGTCATTTTACTCACATATCGAATGAAGTTCGTAGAGTAAGTAAATATAGAGCAATAAATAAAAAATATGTGTTAAAAGTAATATGTATCAAAAAACTCTTTAGAAAAAGATTCGAAGTTTCCGTAGTTTGTTCTGGTTAGATATTGTAGAAAACTCTAAACATTTAGACATCATCATAAAAAAAGTAAACACCTACACCCAAATTAAAAATTCCCATGATTACAAGTAAAATTTGAAGACTTCGAACTAAGTACATATCCCAGATTCCCATCGGTTTCAATAGGACCTCGGAAGTTTGATTGGGATTGTAGTAAAGAGTAAATCGATTCTTGAAATATTTTTCTATGTAGATGGGTGCGTAGTCTTTAGTGAGCTTCTGGGTATTGGGGATGATGCTGCCCGAAATGCTTTCCCCCTTTACCGAAAAATAATAATCTACTTTTAGAGAAACAAAGTAAGACTCCGGTTTTGGTTTGATAGTATGAACATGTAAAACCTTTGCTGAAACAGGTAAAAATTTTCTCTCTCTTCTGCCGGTTTCCAAATTCTTTTGAGCAACTTCCTGAAGATACACAGCTACAGATATTAGGAGAAGACCGACGAAAATCATTAAAAATTTCATTTTATAATGAAAGCTAATTTTCTTGATTCATAGGTCAATACTCTTTTGAATATAAGCCATTTTAACTTTCTATAAATTCCTTGAAATTGAGCATTCCATAGTTGAAGGGGGCTGAATATATTCTGATATAAAAATAATTTCAGAAATTTAAGACCGGATTTCATTTTCCATACCAATCCCAATTTTGTAATTCCTGAATAAAAATTAACTTGCCAATTCTCTATGCAAAAAGAAATTTATTGGAATAAAAATGAATGGAGAAAAAATGAAAATATTTATCAAATCTTTTCTAATCTTATTTACTATCAATCTGATATCCTGTGCTTCCGCTGCAGGTGTAAAGTTTCAAAAAGGTGAGAAATTCAATCCAAAAACATCCAAAGTTGTCACAATGGCAGTTTTTGACATGAGTCAGAATAAAGTAGGTGATACAGAAGACGAAACTATCAAATTATTTGGATCTATTGCTTCGGCTCAAGTTGGATCTATTTATTCCAGTTTGATACCGGGAGGAGAAGCTACTTTGAAAGCCGCAGAAGCTGTGGGTGTAAAGGATGATCTGGACAAAGCTATGGGCAATCTTACAGAAGCAGTAGTGAATGCCAATTCTGTAGACTTCAAAACGACTGAGGTCTTTGCAAAGATAGCTATAAAGGTAGGAGCAGAGGCACTGGCTTTTCCTTTGGTTTCAGGAGGTAAAGATGCATTGTTGGCAGATGGCGGAGTCGTGTATCGATTTGTCATTTACGATATAAGAAATCCAGGAATCCAATACATAGCTCAATCTGAACCTGCTCAACTAAATAAATTTTTCTATGAGAAAGCAGATGAGAACCAGAAGAAAGCTATGGTTTCAACTACAGCTACTAATTCCATCAATGCTCTTTTTGATAAAATCAAAGAAGAATTGAACAAAGAGAAAGAAGCTAAATAATTCTATTTTTAAAATATCACTTCTCTTCTCAGAGAGGAGTGATATTTATTAGATTCTAATACCTTACCTAACACACAATAATTAGTCCGAGAAGTAATTTATCAAATAAATTAGAAATATCTAATGAGTAAAAAAGAAACTTTGGTAGTTCATCTCTAAAAAACTCCTAGACTCACTATTTAATCAGAATTAAAATCCTAGATATCTTAAGAAGAAAAAATCATTAACTCATCTTACGCAGTATTTTATTTTTCTAATTATTTTTAGTTTAAAATCAAAATCATTTTTTGCTAATAGATCAATAATAATATGGGTTTGGGGACGATGAGTCCTCCGGGTCGATCCATTGCCGAAAGGCTCCCTTTCATTATCCTCACCTAACGCACAAAGTTCGTAAGGTGAGTCATTAATTTCAGATAACCGATGTATATAATTTAATTATCTATTTGCTCAAATGGATCGTTATCAATAAGTTTATTAAAATCTAGTTGAGAGTTAGGATTCTTTTTTAAATGAATAGTAAAAAACAGATTTAAAGTTTGATTGAGTTTTGAATAAAATTCCAAAGGATCTATTTCTCCGAATACCCTGTTTTTCCTAAACCATGGTATCAGATAACCAGTATCCATATAGCTAAGGTGTTTTGTATCTCTCATAAATCGAATGTGTTGATGTATGTCCGGTTCTTCGGTTAAAGCATTAAGAAAAGCTTCATTGTTTTCTTTCGGATCGATTCCGAGGTAATCCCTATGGAAAGTATCCCTGGAAAGAAGAATTAGAAATGGTTTGGTTTGATAAAATGCTTTTTGGGCTTCTTCGGATAAAATATCTGCATTTCCAAAATTCTTTATCAGGGAATCTAAGCTGACAGCACATTTGATCTTTGGTTCATTCCCATTTAAGATTAGTGAAATCTTGCCTCCATAAGAATGACCCAGAATCCCAATAGAGGTCTCATCTAATGTATTACGCAGAATCGTATTAGTTTTATTCCAAAGGGGAATGAGGTTCAATACTTCTCTTACGTCATCTAATCTAGTTTTATCTAATTGTGATACCCGTTCACTCAATTCTGAAAAATCATTAATCTCTTCAGCATGTTTGTAGGAATCCTGAATTTCTTCCGGAATTGTAAAAATTTCTCCCGAGTTCAAAACACTGACAGCTGAGTCATAGGAATGGTCTATGGCAATTACTATGAATCCGGAACTTACAAGGTTTTCATAAATGTTTAAATACATTCCGGAGCTATAGTCTCTTCCTGGTTCAAAGAGGATGATGGGAAATTTTCCTAAGTTTAGATTCGGGGCGTCTATGTATGTGTGAGTACTTAGAGATCTAAAGTTGGATTTAGGAAACTTAGTTTGGATACGATCCAGAAAAAGTTCAAGACCTTCTTCTTCTTTTGGACGAAATACCGAAGAGTAATTTGCCGGATTTTTTTGAATCTTAGCCGGATAGTAAATTTCTACAAAGAACTTCCTTTTTTCACCTTTTTGGAAAATTGAATCTCTTTGTGAGAGTATATCAATTTTTGTTCTCCCAACAGCAAAATTTGATTTTAGGTCGGGAAGTTTTTCTATTGTTGCCGAACAGGAAAGTAGAATCAACGAAGGAGTGATAAAAATGAATCTTAGTAGATGAGGAATTATCATATTCTAGTTTTCGTAATAAATCTGAAAAAGAATAAGAAGGCAGTATATATACCGATATTTAGAAATTCTTACAAATTTCTTATTAAGGTATGTAGCCATTTTATTGCTAATGAATAGATAAATGTCCAAATTTTTCAGAAAATGACTTTATACCGGTTATCAGAACTTTTAACAAATTTCTTTTTAAGGTAGAAAGTCATTTTATTGCTGATGAATCGATAAATGCGCTAATCTTATAGAAAATGACTACAAATCCTTTCTGGAAAATTTTTTGTATCCCAGGTAAAAAGGAATCAAAATCCAAATAATGAGTAAAAGAATAGCAAGTGAAATACCAAATTGATTTCCGATGTATTTTTGAAAGAAAGCGGATGTAAAACCCATAAGGGCGGCAATATCCATCTGTAGAAGTAAGATCACTCTTACGAGATCAATAGGATTAAAAAAAATAAAAAGTATGATCAAACCTTCTATCGGATAATCACCGAGTGAAACACTGAAGAAAAGAACGATTAGATCATAAAGAAGATAGAAATAAAACCAGAGTAAAAGTGACGTTGCTAATACGAATTCCTTCTTTTGAAAACTAATCGCAATCTGATAGGAGATGGCTAGAAAGATCGCATTCAAAAAAACACCAAATACTAAAAGCTGAAAATTAATATGAGAATTGCCTAAATCAACAAAAAGGAGTAGGGGCAATCCTGTTCCTAATAGAAAACCAACGTTAATGCTCAATAGCATACCGAGATACTTACCCAAATAAAGAGTGAATCGATTTTGTGTCCTACTTAATATAACTTCTGAAAAAGGAAGGCTATCCACAAATCGAATGCTTCCAAATATTAAAGTAAAGAGTGGTATGATAAGTAAAATCTCACTGAGGAGACTAGCAGAAATTCTTTCCGGTTCATTCCCTCCTGAGTTGATAAATAATAAACTAATGAATAGAAAAATAAAGAAATATAGAAATATCCACCTGTTCCGTATATTTTCATAAAATTCAAAAATCAATATATTTTTTAATACATTCTTTTCCATACTCACACTTTGTGCTCCCAAAAGGATCTCAGAGCTTCTTCTAAATCATCCCTGTTGTATTTTTTTAAGGCTTCTTCTCTGGTACCATGAAATAGAAGTTTGCCTTCTACCAATAAAACTAACTTATCAGCCAACTGTTGAACTTCACTCAAGATGTGGGATGTAAAAATAATTGAACAATTTTCTTCTTTTTTTCTCTTCAAAAGGTTCTTAAAAAAGTAAGTCATCCCCGGATCCAAGCTTGAAGTGGGTTCATCCAGAATATATATTTTTTTTCGAAAGGAAAAGCATTGAAGAATGTTTACCTTTTGTTTCATCCCACCTGATAGTTCGTTAAAAGTTTTATTGTACATCGATTCCATCTTCATTTCATCCAGGAGATATTCTAAATCTTCCGGTTTTCTTTTTTCTAATCGTGATACAATATCAATAATCTCCCTGATTTTAAGGTTCTCAGGAAAATTTGGAATCTGGGGCATGTATCCTATGGGAGTATCAAAAAAATTTCCATCCGGGTTGCTAATTTTTCCCGAATCGGGATATCTTAATTGTAGGATTGATTTGATAAGAGTTGTTTTTCCCGAACCATTCGGTCCGAGAAGAGCAGTGATCAATCCTTCAGAAATATCCAGAGAAATATCTTTCAGTACTTTATGATTGTTGTATGACTTGTTGAGATTTTCGATTTTTATCATAATGCAAAGGGTTTTAATTTGGGTTTGGAATCAAGAAGTGTGGAAGGTGTCAAAACCGGAAAAGCTCTTTCTGCAATCTCCAGTGCTTCAATCACCGGAGATCTAAAGAGAACCATAAGGAAAGGGTAATTGGCGACCCAGTAACTAAAAATTTTCACCGGAAAATAGGGTTTGTCCCCAATTCCATCATTGTCCAGGTCATAACCATCATAGATATCCCAATAGTTTCCTATATAAGAATTTTCATTTTGACGGGAATTTGTGCTAATATCAAATATGTTTTTTGTAAAACTATTACCGGAAAAAATATTATTTTCACAATTTCCAAAGATTTGAACAGCCCATCCATTTTTTTTAAAATGATTTCCGTAGTATGTATTTCGACTGGAACTATCTGCCTTGATTGCAATTGTATTTTCATCAAAAATATTATTATGAAACTTACTTCCGGTAATGTCTTTGATCAAAATTCCATATGAATTATTGCCCCAATTTTTTCGAAATACATTATTGGTAACTATAATTTCTCTTGAATACATTATGGCAACACCGGTAGCATTTTTGAAGAAGGTATTTTTAAAAAAGATATTATTATGAGAAAACATGAAATGCATTCCGTATCGCAGGCTTTCTTCCGACCAATTGTTTTCTATCAATAGATTCTCTGAAAACTCTAGATACAGCCCATCCCTGTGTTTGGTAATTTTATTATTTCGAATATTGATAAATGTAGACGACCAAACATGAATTCCATTTCCTCCCATCACTTCATCAAGAGCATTTCCTGTGATAGAATTATTTTCTACCAGGCTGGATTTTGTCTTGGACAAATAAATACTATAAGTATTGTTTTCAAAAATATTATTGATGATACGAACATTGCTAACTGATTCCGTGATTATCCCGGCAAATTCTTCCACATCACTCACTCCGGAGTTGATGATTTTCAATCCCTCTATATGCACACCTGAGGAAAGGATTTTTATAACATGCCTTTGGTTTTTACCATCTATTATAGGTAAATTCTTTCCTATGATTTTTATAGGCTTTTTGATTTCAATCTCACCTTCGGCATAAGTTCCCCCATCGATGATGAGAATGTCATTCTCTTTGGAAAGTTCTATTGCTGATTTGAGAGTTCTTATTTCACAATTGGAACAGATGTGTATTTCATTGGAGAATAATTCAGTGACGATAAATAGAGAAATAAGTGATACAAGAATTATAAAATTAATATTTTTAGATCTCATCTTTACTTTTGGTTTGATATTTCTTTCTCCCATTCTTTTGCGATGAATTCCTTAAGTTCTTGAAGATGAATGATACGTCCTCCGTATTTTTCAATTTGGCTTTCTGCTTCTTCAAGAGACTCATAAGAAGACAAATTTGCTCTCATCGGAGAAGGAATGTTTGCTGATTGAACCAGAAAAGATTTTTCTAATGGGATCCATTTTTCAAAATGTAAAAAATTTTTTACCCAGGAGGATTTTATTTTTTCCGGATTTTTTATTCCATAAGATGTCATACACTCTATAGAATCAAAATGTAGCTTTTTTCCCTTATTTGTGATAACCTGAGAATGAAATTGCAATTTGACAATATTCATCTGACAGTGTTCACAGCGATATTCTCCCTGTTTGATATTTACAGGTTCATCAAGATTACAATTCCATACTGTCAGGAAGATCGCAAAAAATATTGTTTGTATCGGTTTAAGTTTTGCTAAGTTTTTTCTCATAATAAATTATATAAATTAATATACCCAATCCAATAAGCATAGCAATCGCTCCAAAATAAGGCAAGCTACATGCTGTTATGTTTAACATCTCTTTGCATCCGAGAAGTGGAGGTTGATATGCCATTCCCGGGACTATGATTGGAGCATCCGGATTTAGATTGTGTCCGTAGTTGTACTCCCATCTCCAAAAGTCAACCAGACCGGCTAATGCAACCAAAATCAGGTTAACCACTCCCAGATAGATCATAAAAAGTCTGGGAAAAATAAAGGTAACCAGAGCTCCGACGATCATATATCCAAGAATGTAAGGCATATATAATAATTCAGGGATGGAGGAAGAAAGAATTTCATGCATCCCTACATAATGATTTAAAAGATTGATATTTTGCAAATCATATGGAGTGCCTCCGGATATTTTATTGATCCATATATACATACTCAGTCCTTCAGGATACTGAGGAGCTTCCAAAGAAATGTACCAAAGTGGAACGAAAAAGACTGTAACCATTAGTGCTCCTACGAGGAGCACTAAAAATTTATTTGTTTTGCTAATTACTTTATTCATTTTACAACCTTAAGGACTAACCCTTACATATTCCTGCATTTCTTGATGAAGTGCGGAACAAAAATCTGTACAGTAAATTGGATAGACTCCGACATCTTTTGCTTCCCATTTGAAAGTCTTGGTTTCTCCCGGCATGATCAACATATTTGGAAGATTGGCACCATTAACTGCAAATCCATGGGGTATATCATAGTCCTGCTCTAAATTTGTGATGTGGAAATAGACCTGATTTCCTTTTTTTACTTCGATATTGTCCGGTTTGAAATGGGATCGTATAGAAGTCATGTAAACATGAACGTCATTTCCTTTGACTTCCACTCTTGCTTCTTTTTCACTTTTAGTAGCATAGGGGTGTTTGTTTTCTTCAAGAGGAAAGATTTTCTTTGTTTTGTCTTTTAGCATTTTCGCAGGAACCATCTGAGCATAATGGGGCTCACCGATAGTCGGAAAGTCGGAGAGTAGCTCTGCTTTAGAACCGGAAATGTCATACAATTGAGCTGATTGAGGCAATTCCATACCTACCGGAAGATATCTATCTTTTGTAATTTTGTTGAGTGCAACTAAGTACTTTCCATAAGGTTCTTTATTGTCCCCACCCACTATACTCAGGTGACCGATTGAATAGTAAGCCGGTAAGTGTTGCACTACTTCCCAGGTACCGAGTTTCCATTTTACAACTTCAGAGCTAACAAAACAGGAAGTATAAGCAAAACCTTTGCCATCAAATTCTGTGTGAAGAGGACCGAGACAGGGTTTTTTTACTTCTCCTGCTAGAGTAGCTTCGTATTTCAAAATAGGAATCCCTCTTACTGAACCATTCTGGGATCCGGCATCATCTTTATTCTTAATAAACTTAGAAAAAGAGTGAACAGGTATCACGGTAGCCAGTTTTCCACCACCTACGATGTATTCACCTGTAGGATCAACGTCAGTTCCATGCGGACTCTTAGGTGTGGGCATATAGTAGGCTACACCGGGACAATCTAAAGGATCTAATAATTGAACCCCGGAAAGTTTTTCAGAGATAGCGGGCATATTCTCCGGATGAAAGTTTCTTACATAATTTCCACCGAAAGCTTTTGCCTTACCTTCGTCTTTACAGGCTTTTGCTTTTACCCAGTTGAATGCCATGATATAGTCTTTGTCATTTCTTGATGCTTCGACTTCTAACATTTTGTAAGCATTTTCAGTGTTGTACATAGAGAAGAAACACCAATCATGAGAAGGTCCTTTACCGCATCTGGATAGATCATAATCAAACCCCGGAACCAATAACTGAAGTTCGATACTCATTCTTCCATCTTTGGGATCAACTGCGACCATAGAGATCGTTCCATTGAATTTACCTTCTCCCATTTCTTCTATTGCCATATCTTTTTGAGGAATGGGTACTGCAAATCGTGTCGCTGCCATAAGATATTCAGTGTTCTCTGTGAGAAATGGTGAGGCGTGATTTCCTCCTGAGTTAGGAATCTCGATAATTTCTACTGTTTCAAAGGATGTGAGATCGATTCTGGCTATTCTCGGTGTGTTGTTTCCATTGATGAACAACCATCGACCATCATGATTTCCTTTGGTCATAGAAATCTCAGGGTGGTGAGAATCATCCCAGGGTACAAACCCTCTGGAAGTTTGAAGCATGTTCTTGGTTTCTTCATCAAAACCATATCCATTTTCCGGGTGAACAGAAAATACAGGGATAGTTTTGAAATATCTTCCGGAAGGAATACCATGAACTCCAACCTGACCATTGAAACCACCGGAAGCAAACATATAGACCTCATCCTGTTCTCCCGGAGCAACATAAACTCTTTCAGCTGCGTTGGGTGCCAAAGAAGCTTTTCCTGATTTGCTCTTTCCACAAAATGCTAAAGATGCGATGAGAGAGCTAATTATAAATATTGATACTATTCTGTACATCTAACCCTACCTTTTATTTTTTTGAACTATCGTATTTTCTAAAGTATTCCAATATTTGTTTGGCTTCATCTTCTGATATGTTTTGAAACGTCATCTGTGTGAGATAGGTAGCTAATAGATCCTGAGCAATAGGATCTTTCTCCAGCATTTCAGTAGGATTTAGGATCATATTCAAAATCCATTCGGGAGTTCTTCTAGTTGTTAATCCATTAAGAGCCGGTCCTACAACTTTCTCTTCCATCTTGTGACAGGCACTACACTTCATTTCAAAAATTTCTTTTCCCTTCGATGCACTTGCTTCATTTAATTCACCCGGAGTGAAACTTTTAATCGGACCAATTCCTTTTTGTTTCATTGGATCTATAGTCGCTTCTGTTCCCGCTTCACCGGATTCATCGGAATTACCCTTACAATTTCCCAGGGAAACCAGACTTAGAAAACTTAAGAGAAAAATAGTAAATAATTTTAAAATCATTTTCAATCCTATACTTTTATCAGTATCCTGTACCTACCACGAAGTCGTGTTTTCTTAATTGATCTAAATCAAGTTGTAAGAAAAATTATAGTTTACAGGGAATGAAAAAAATAAGAAAATATTAAAAAGCAGATAAATATGTATTTTAAATTTAAGTTTTAGTATGGGTAGTTAGATTCTTAAGTTTTTTTGTGTACCGCTTCTCAGAAATATTTTCGTTTTTCTGTTTACGGTATGTAGCCATTTTATTGCTGATTTATTTATGAATGGACAAATCTAGTTCAAAATTATTGTAAAAGATAAAAAAAATGGAAAGTAGTAATAATTTTAAAGATTCGGAAAGTGAACTTTGGAACCTTTTTCCTGAAGAGTATCGTACAATCATTAGAAAGATAAGTCGTCCCCTGGTCTTTCAAAAAGGTGAGATTGTATTTCAGGAAGAAGAACCATTCAAAGGTTTTTATTGGGTTCATTTTGGAAAATTTAAAATTTATAATATCAATTACCTGGGTAAAGAATCCATTCTACGTATTGTAGAGCCGGGTCATCTTATCGGTGCACCCTTATTATTAAAACAAAAGAAAACATACCCTGTGAATCTGGAAGCCCTGGAATTTGGAAGTTTGTTTTTTTTTGATTCAAAATTAACATTGCCTATTTTAAAAGATAATCCTGAAATTAGGAATGTTCTTATAAATATGTCTTTTGATTATTTGTTTTTCTTAAAAGAAAAGACTACTTCTTTAATGCAGAACTCACTCAACGAGAGATTGATGAATTATTTTGCAGAAAAAGGTGCTTGTGATACATTTGTATCTCTGGGGATCCACAAAAATCAATTGGCTTTACTGTTAAATGCATCCCCGGAAGCCATAAGCCGATCTTTCAGATATTTAATTGATAATCAATTTATTGAGGAAAGTAACGAGAAATACAGAATTATAAAATTCATTGATCCCTAAAAAGAAGGTAAAACCCAATTTCTCAGGTTTTACCTCAAGCTAGACAATCTTCATTTAGGTAAGAGAACTCCATCAATAATATAGACAAGTCCATTTGATGCTTTGGCAGATCCGAGAATATTTGCTCCATCCACCTGAACTTTTCCATCTTTTTTGGTTACTTTAATGCTTCCACCTGCGAACATGTTTTGATCTGTTCCATCTTCAAGTTCTTCGACGTTGATCACACCGACGATTACATGATGGTAAAGAATATCTTCCAAATCTCCTTTCTTTTCGGGTTTCAAAAGTCCTTCTACAGTTCCGGGAGGTAATTTTTCAAATGCTGCATTCACAGGAGCAAAGACAGTAAAGGGACCGGGATTGGCTAAAGTATCCTGAAGCTCAGCTGCGGTAACTGCGGTAACAAGGGTACTGTGGTCTTTAGATCCCATTGCAATTCTCAGGATATCTTTTTGGGAAGATTCATCTTCAACTGAAGACATTCCCCCACCCACTTTTCCTTCCTGCTTGTCCCCACAATAACCTAAAACAAATGCAAAACTAATTAAAACCAAAGTTCTAATAAAAAAACCTTTCAATGATTTTCTCAATGTTTGTAGCCTCTCTCAAAAATTAGTAAATTTTTAATATATCCTTAGAGAATGGTCATAAATCATGAAAATGACCTTGATCTAAATCAATTGAATCTGATTTTTCTAAATCTAATTCAAGAGAGTTGTTTCTAGCGCTAGTTGCTATTTTTCTTTGATGTAGATTTTTTTATAAAATCTTAAAATGGTTTTGAAAATGACCACACAACTTATGTTTGTTTGGATCTACTTCAATCTTAAATCATAGAGATCCAATCTCCGGTCTTTTAGATTTCTTACACTTCCATAGCTATGTAGTTCTTTCAGTAGGTCCAGATCTACGTCTACAATCAGCACCATTTCTGTGTTAGGCGTAGCTTCTGCTGTGATTCCATTGCTCGGGAAGGCAAAATCGCAGGGCGTAAATACTACCGATTGAGCAAATTGAATGTCCATGTTTTCTACTTTGGGAAGATTTCCTACACTACCGGCTATAGCTACAAAGCATTCATTTTCAATCGCTCTAGCCTGAGCACAATGTCGTACTCTGGAATACGCATTTTGAGTATCCGTAAGAAATGGAACAAATAAAATCTTAGCACCTTCTTCGGCAAGAAGCCTGGATTGTTCCGGAAACTGAATGTCATAGCAGATGAGAACTCCGATCTTACCACAATCCGTATCGAAGGATTTTATAAGATTTCCACCCGAGAATCCCCAATACTTCAATTCACTGGGCGAGATATGAATTTTTTCGTATCTTTCATATGTTCCATTTCTTCTGCAGAGAAAACCTACATTGAGTAACTTTTCATTTTCTATGCATGGAACACTTCCTGTGATGATATTTACGTTGTACGAAATGGATAATTCAGAAAATCTACTTCGAATTTCGTCAGTGTACCGGGCAATTTCCCGAATCGCTTTTTCCGGAGGTAAGTCGTTGTGCGCCGCCATAAGAGGAGCATTGAAAAATTCCGGAAGAAGAGCAAAGTCACATTTATAACTGGACACAGCATCAATAAAATACTCTGCCTGTTGGATAAAATCATCCAGATCTTTGTAGAGTCTCATCTGCCATTGAATCAATCCCAATCGAACGGTAGATTTATTGGATAAAATCTCCTTTCTGTATTTTTCATAATAAATATTGTCCCATTGAAGGAGAACTGCATAGTCCTTAGATTCTTCATCTCCCGGGCTGTATCCCTTCAGCACTTTTTTCACATGGAAGTCATTTGCCATCTGGAAAGTTAAGACCGGATCATAGAGTTCTTTTTGCCTAACTTTTTGAATGTATTCTTTCGGTGTCATACTGTTTGATTGTTTATAAAAGTTAGGAATTCTCCCACCGAATACGATGGCTCTCAGGTTTAAATCTTCACAGAGTTCTTTTCGTGCATCATAGAGTCTTCGTGCTAATTTCATGCCCCTGTACTCCGGAGTGATGAAAACATCAATTCCATAGAGAACATCCCCGTAAGGAGAGTGAGTATCGAAAGTGTATCCTCCGGTGATCTCCTTATATGTATGATCTTCACCGAAGATATCATACTTGATAATTAAAGAGAGAGCACACCCCACAACCTTTCCGTTGACTGCCACTGCAATCTGACCTCTCGGAAAAATTTCTAATAATCGATGAATATGTTCCTGTCTCCAAGAGTCACCCGGCCAATTGCTGTAGGCTTCAAGCATTGATGACTTTAAGTTTTCATAGTCACCTGCTGTTAGGTTCCTGATCTCAATGTGAGTTGATTCTTCCTGCATGTTCGGGGCTCCATTTTTGAAAATACTATCGAATGATTTATATGAATTTTATTGATATAGAAAAAAAATCTATTCTATTCCAGTATTTAGAAAAATTTACTTTTTCTTTTTCTCAACTCTTGCCTGAATAGAACTGATCAAAATCTTAATAGATAAATTTTTAAAAATGACTAAGACTGATTTCATTTAGAAATTCTAAATAACTCTCCTTACGCAAATTTTTTTCTTTTAAATATTTTTAATTTTTTTATACATAATCATATTTTACTAACTCACATTACGCAAAGAAGCGAAATGTGAGGTTGCAGGGAGCCTGCCGGCAGCTTGGGCTATCGCCCAAACCCATATTTTTATTGATTTATTAGCAAAAAATGATTTTGATTTTAAACTAAAAAAAATTTGAGAATTAGAATATTTGTGAAAAACCTTTTCTCTTATTTCCCGGTGAGTATTGAGAGTCAATCTTGCTTTGGGGGAAATAAGTCAGGATATTTTTCCAAAAGGATTCCTGACCAGATTTCGTATCCGAAATCGCTGAGGTGGACACCATCGGTTGTGTATTTCGGATTCAATTCATTTTCACTCTTAAATTTTGAATGAAGATCCAAATAATCTAAATTCATTTCTCCGGCTAAGAGGATAAGGTTTTTGTTTATGTCCGTGATACTTTCATTCATTTTTCGAAATATATCACTCTGATTGCTCACGGGTAGGGTAGATTGAATGATCACTTTTCCACCTGTAGAAATCAGAATAGAACTGAGAATCTCCCGATACGTTGCTATGATGATATCTGTATTGTATCCCTGAAAGATATCATTTGCTCCAAACATCAAAAATACAGTGTTGGGTTGTAGATCGAGAACCCCATCCAATCTGTCCTGAATGTCAAATCCAGTGTTGCCTGCTATTCCCATATTGCGAATTTCAGCTTCAGTATTAAGTAATTGATTCCAATTGCCCGCCCATTCTGTAAGTGAGTCACCTAAAAAAACTATCATAGATCTATCTTTCTTCCTCTGATTTTGAAAACAAAATTATGCATTGCGATCTTTAATTTGTAGTACAGTATCTATAATTACAGCTACCGGGACTTGGTAATTGATACACAAAGTAAGAACCACAATTAGTGATATTGATTGCAGATTCAATTCCTCCATAACAAGCATCTCCAACATATGAATAACAGGCAATAGAACTAACTGTTTGACCTGTGCTAAGTGGATGGGTGTTTGCGCCTGCTTTGATGTAGCCGGCAGCGTGAGTGTTGCAGTAAGCCGAAGCAGGCATTGTTTCCGGAAGTTTGGTGTAGGATCCGGTAAATCGTACCCAGGAATTGTTCATAATAGTGCTATCACAAAATAGCGTTCCCGTAAGTCCAACATACCGATCATCCCCTGAAATAGAAGTGTAGGAAAAACATTGACCGGGCATATCGGAGATCTGAATGGAAATTGTCGTCGAGGTCGAACCTGTGGAATTCGTAGCGGTGATGGTGTAGTTTGCGGCGCCCTGTAGTACAGTCGGAGTGCCCGAGAGAACACAGTTTGCAGAATTCAGAGAAAGCCCCGAAGGAAGAGCCGGCGAACTCGAACATGAGGAAATGGTTCCCGTAACAGTAGGAGTCTGAGTAGCTATCGCCGAGTTCTGAACGAATAGGAAAGGAGATCCCGGGTAAGTGAGGGAAGATGGGGGTTGGATGAGAATGTAGATGGAAATGGAAGCGGTGGTACTACCCGTAACATTGGAAGCAGTGATGGTGTAGTCGGTAGCGACCTGTGATATAGAAGGAGTCCCCGAAATGGCACAGGTAGTGGAATTGAGTGAGAGTCCTGCGGGTAGAGCCGGAGTAGAGGAGCAGGAAGAAACTGTTCCAGTGACGGAAGGAGTCTGAGTGGAAATGGCAGAAGCCTGAGTGAAAGTAAATGGGGAACCGACATAGGAAAGACCGGAGGGAGGAGCGGGATTTACAGTGATGGAAATAGTAGCCGTAGTCGTTCCTCCCAGATTAGTAGCAGAGACGGTATAGGAAGTAGCAGATTGTGTAGAGGCCGGAGTCCCTGTGATGGCACAGTTGGAAGAAAGAGAGAGTCCTGAAGGTAAAGCAGGAGAAACAGAACAGGAAGAAACAATTCCTGACACAGAAGGAGTCTGAGTGGGAATGGAAGTGCCCTGAAGGAATGTAAAGGGTGAACCTGCATAGAGAAGATTTGCGGGAGCCGGAGGATTGGAGATAGAAAGTGTGAGAGTAGTGGAACCCGATCCGCCATCATTTGAGCCCGTGATGGTGTAAGAATTGGAAGATGTCGCAGTGGGAGTTCCGGAGATGGAACAATCAGCCGAGAGTGTCAAACCTGCGGGCAGAGCCGGAGAAATGGAACATGCGGTAGTGATGTCTCCGGTATTGGATGGAGAGTAGCTCATGGATACCCCGACATACAGGTTTCCTGAAGTGATGTAATTGAGAACGGGAGGCTTTGTAGCAGGAGTGATGAGGGGAGGTTCAGCGGCAATGATGACGGCGGTTTCAGCTGCCACCATGGATTGAGCCTGGTTTTTGATGGAAGCCGTATCGAGCTTCACCCCTCCGGGAAGAGATCCACCTTCCGCGGCAAATTTAAATGCCCCACCCATGACACATGAATTCTGAATAGCGGGATTGGATGGATCTCCCCCGCAACTGATGGGATTGGAAGCCATAGGATTCCCGTTGACGGTGACGGAATTGCCATCACTTCCTTTTCCATCGGGTTTTCCGTCTTCCATGTCAGAATTGAAAGCGCCTAAGACTTTAGCGATGTCTTCAATGGAAACCGAACTTCCTGTTTTGTTAGCGTCTCCCAGAGTGGAGAAAGCCGCCTGAAGGAGGTTTAGATTTTGAGTGACTGGGTTTTCATTATTATTGAGTTCAAACTTGATATCGTTGAGATCGGGGAAGTCCGAGTCATTGAGATTTCTGGAGAGTGATTTCCCACCGAATCCCTTATTGAGTCCGAATCGAATGACGACTTCTTTTCCGGCAGCGCGAACAACTTTGTCCATATCGGAGGGAGTGAGAGGTTTTCCGATTTCTTTCGTCTTTCCTGTGACCCTTCTGGAGAGCATGGAAGAGAAGGGAGAGACGAGAGCATCGGACTTAGCGACTCCTGAAATAGAGGATTCATTGATGATGTTAGTGAGTTCGAAAGTAGAACTGGGAGGAAGGGGAAGTTCCCTACCGGTCTTTTCATCGAGCATTCTTGAAATTCCCCTGGGATCAGCGGAGATCCTGACACAAACGGAAGCACCTGTTCTGAGAAATGTGACAGAATAATTTCCGAGTTCATCGGTATTGGAATTACCCAGAGAAAGGGAAGTGTTGCAGGAGCCTGAAGAAGTGAGCGGGTGAATGTCTACCCTGGCGGCTCTGAGCTCGCCTTTCATAGCTTTTCCGCTGATGGATGCTTTTTGTAGTCTGTATCCGAGGAGAGCTCCCATGGCCATGGAGTCTTCCAGATTAGGATCGATATCAGAAGAGCGGAAGACGTTGATATTGGAACAGTCCTGAAGAAAAAACATGGATAGAATGAGTGCAGTGTACTGAATGAAATTTGATTTACGCATCGTTTGCTTCCTTACTACCTGAGACGGATGAATTTCAAAAAAAGTGTACCAAATTGCTACATATCCATTCAAAAAATGCAAGCAATAATTTCCATGCATCAGGGCTTTAGCTAAACAATTCAAGGTTGTAAAGACGAAAGGATCCGAATGTATTCTGAATACTATGTATTGAATTTACATTGAAATTTGCTATATCAGTTAATGATTTTTTGAATCATTAAAAAAATAGTATTGACTTTGAGTCTCAGTCAATTAATTTCTAGCCTACTCAATACTATCTTACTTTTAGCGCATCCGGTTGTTCTGGGACTGACTGGATCTTTCTGATGACATAGTATTCAATTCATTACAAATTTGGCGAGGATCCTTATGAAAAAATCAATCTTTCTCTTTGTCGTTCTGCTCACTCTGGAAGCCTGTTCTGTACTAAACCAAAGTAAGGATGATAGCACTGATACTACAGCTCTTGCGGCGCTTGTACTCTTGAACTCAAGAACTTCCGTTGCTTACACATTGGACACGACTACCGGATGTATTTCGGGGGTAGCCACCAGTTTGGATACAAGTCTTCCTTCCTGGATCAAGGACAATTTCAAGTGCCAAACAGTGAAAGTCAATGGTAGCAATTATGTCTTTTCAGTGACTGACCTACCAAATCATAAAAGTTATTACTATGGATCCACCTCTTCCCTCTATGAAGCTCTACCTTCCGGAAACAGATCAGCCGGAAACAACACTATAACAGCCCAATCGATCACTCTAACTATACCATCTAGTCCCTCTTCCGCATCCTCCAAAACTGCAACCGGATTGTCTACGATTGGTGTGAGTGTCAATGGAGTATCCATATTCAGCAACGATGCGGCTCCGGGTGATACACTTTCCAGTGAAGTTGCAACTTTTGATAAGTACGCAGGTCACCCCCAAGATGCCGGGATCTTCCACTATCATGCTGAGCCAACCTATATTAGTAACTCAGATAGCAGTCTCATTGGGATTGCATTGGATGGATACGCTATCTATGGATCAAAGTGTCAGCAAAATGGAACAGACATCACTCCTACAATCTCAACTTCTTCCACTGATACTACGACTACCCTGGATACAAATCATGGTCATACTAGTGTGACAAAAAACTTTACCACTGCTACCTATCATTATCATTTAGCCTATGATTCGACAGCAACCATCAGCACTCTCTTAGGAGACTACTACCACGGAACACCGGGAACTAGCAATTGATTCAATGATCCGATTTCTTTTCTTTCTGCCTTTCCTCTTCCTCCTCAATTGTGGGGGGGAAGAAATTCTTGCATCCAGTCCTTACTTTCAATTTGAAAATGGTAAATTGTACTACCGAAATAAGCTATTCAATGGAAATCGAGTAGAAGACATGAATGAGATACGCAGGATAGAACCCTATAGAGAAGGTCTCAAACATGGAGTGGAAACGATAGTACATCAAAATGGAATAAAGGTAGCTGATTTCCCATATACAGACGGGAAGAGAAATGGTGAATTTCGTGAATGGCACGAAGATGGAACCTATCGTTCCTATGGAAAGTACATTGATGACAAACCTGTGGGAGAGTTCTGGAAGTGGCATCGAAATGGTGTTCCATTTGTTTTTGAAAAGTATTCTGATAAAGGAGTGCTCTTGGTTACTAAGAAATGGAGAGATACAGGTCAGATTTTTCTAAATCTTAGATTTGAAGAGGGTGATTACATTGGTCTTGATGGCAGTAAACTCTGTGATCCTGCCGATTCCAGTAAATTAAAATGAAATATATTATTATTGTACTATCTTTTCTTATCCTAAATTGTGGTGAAGAAGCACCTCCTTTTCGTCCTGATTTATCTTATCTAGGAAGTGTTAAAAAAGGAAAATTACCTTACTTCCGATCCGAAAACATGGATCCCGATTGGGATAAAGATAAAAATCCTGAAGAATTAAAACGGTTTTTGTCAATAGACCTGACAGACTCCGGAGGTAATTCTGTATCTGAAAAAAATTTAGAAGGAAAATTTACAATAGTTAGTTTCTTCTATACAACCTGTAGAGGTATCTGCCCTCTGATCACTTCCCATTTGAAAGGGCTGTCTCCAGAGTTAGAAAGGTCCTCAGATTTTCAAATGCTTTCTATAAGTATTGACCCTCAGACGGATTCTGTATCTAAGATAGCGAAATACAAAAAAGATCAGTCCATATCCAACTCGAATTGGATTTTTGTAACCGGAGACAAGGATAAGATATACGAACTAGCACGAAGGTCATTCAATGCGGATACCAGGCTTACGAGTATTGAGGGAGCCTTTGATTTTGTTCACTCAGAAAATATTTATCTCTTGGACAGAGATCTTTATGTTCGGGGTATCTTTCAGGGAAAGACAAAGAATTCTATTCCTATCATTTTGAAAAATCTTGAAGTTCTGAGAGAGGAGAGCCGGAAAGATTGAAAATGACAATAACTAGTTTTGAGGTTGGGTTCAAAGACTACAGAATAAAAAATGATTCCCTAATTGCTTAGGGAATCCAGTATTCTATTTATTATAGGAATAGAAACAATAGACCTGTAAATCCAAGAACTAAGGGACCCAGTCCAATTTTGATCTTACTTACCAACCAATTGTCCAATCCCTGGAGTGCTTCCTCCTCGGTATTGTTTTGATTGGTATCCTGAGTTTTTGCTACTGCCTCCTCCACATTTTCTTCTGATTTCACTTCCGCGGTCTGATCCTTGGTTGATGGGTCTTCTTTTCCGGTTGCTATTTCATTTGAGATGTTCTTATTCAGCTTTTGATTTTGGATTTCTTTCATAAGAATTTCATTTTTCTCAAGTAATCCCAACATCATATTAGCTTTTGCCTGATCGGGCTTTGATTCAGCTAGGGAAATATCTTCCTGTTTTGCTTTGATAGCGGAGTGTTTTCCTATGAGACCAATTTTTGCCGTTTTGGCCTCAAAAATCGCAATTACAATTGAAATCTCGTTACCGGTTTTTAAGGTATCAAATCCTCCAGAGACGATAGGAAGGGCAAGGGAGTCGATTTTTCCTTTGGATGTAATTGTAGAAAGTGTTTTTATGGATGCTTCCGAAAGAACTCCTCCCGATACAGCAGACTCTGCAAAATTTTCAACTGTTTTATCAAAATCCTTCAGCTTGAGCTTGGCGGCTAGTTTTGTAATTTCATCGCCTCCCACTACTGAGTTTCCATAGATTTCGCCAATTCGTGCATCTACAGAAGCCCCGAAGGAAACCAGGATAATGTCAGATTTGTCACCCAACTGCTTTTTATCCAGGTTGTAGACGCTCATAGTAGCAATTTTTTTTGAATCCGGATTGAATCCTTCCGTTTTTTCAACTTTTACGGGAGATTCAACGGGCTCTTGCTTCTTTCCCAGACTCGAGCAATTTGTGATACTTAATACTAATAAAAATGTAAATATAAGTTTTGTTTTCATTTCTTATACCCCGATTAAAATTTTACGCCTGCTGAAAAGGCAACAGTCATACCTTCTCTGTAAGACAGGAAGAGATTTTTATGATTTGATATAGGATCGATTTGGTAGATCTGAAACCTTGTGTTCATTATGTTTTTAGCTGCGATTTTGAATTCATATTTATCAAGGTGGAAATACTGAAGTACTAAATCGGTTACACCAACACCTTTTTCGTATGCATCAGGAGTCCCGTTGGCACCCACAGCATAGATTCTATCTCCAAAAAGATTGTAATAAACACCGATAGTGGAATTTTTCTTTTTAGTTAAGTAGTAGCTTAATTTAAAATTAAACACGTAAGGAGATTGTCCCTGCAAAGGTCTTGAGAGATTCGTAGGATCATAAGCAAATGCCTTAGAATAAATAGATAGTAAACCTCCCTTAGCTGCTGCGAAAGTCTCCCAGGAGAGGACATCTACCCTGGATTTGATGAGAAAGAAGTTGGTTTCTGCTTTAAATCGTCCCCAAAATTCTTTTCTATAATCGAGCTCAATCCCCCTTATGTAAGCTTTTTGTGCATTCGTATAGGTAAAGAGAGGTGAGATTCCACCGGCTACAGGCTGACCTATCATTTCTATTGGATTTGAGAGTTCTTTGTTGAATAAACCGACTCCAACAAAATCGCTTCCTTTCAGATACCATTCCCATCTAAGATCATAGTTATGAATGTAGGTTCTCTGAAGAGATGCATTTCCCTGAATCGTAGGTGCTCCATAGTATGGTGTAAAAGCAAAAGGAGAAAGTTCCCTCAGATCCGGTCTGGTAACAGTTTCTGAATATCCTAACCTAAGATTCATATCATCTTTCAGTTCATAAGTGAAATTTGCAGAAGGTAATTTATCTTTCTTATGCAGTTCACCCACTCCGTTATTGTTTACATTACAGAGTCCTCCTGCAATAAGTGCTACTCTCGTATTGTCATTGCTGAAATCACAACCATATCCGGGGTTTAGCAGAGGATTGTTTGCTTCGGATTGTATAAAAGTAGTTGCTTTTTGGTAACTGTCTTCATATCTCACACCTCCTAAAAATCTAACCTTAGGTAGAATGGGCATGTCTACCTGAGCATAATAAGCTTTTAATTTTTGTATGGCATCAAATGCATTTGGGACTACATATTCTGTAAAAGTTCTTTGACTATTCAAATAAACCAGTGGAGAAAAGGCAATGTCACCGGGAATCGGATAGATATTAGCTGCTTCGTTGGGAGCGTTGCTACCGGCCAGTAGTTGGTTGAATTGTCTGTAAGTAAAGCTCTTGAAACGATCTGTGATCATAGTTCCGAGTTTGAATGCGGATTTCAATCCATCCCATTGATTGAAAGGAATCTCATAGTTTAAGATATAGGATCTTACATCATCCGCAGAATTCGAGTAGAATCTGGTTCCGTTGGGCGAAGCTCCCAAAAGTCGATAGGGAGTACTGAAAGAAGCTCCTGATCCTCTGGACCAAATTGTAGAATTCAAATTGGGCTGATCTCTTTTGGCTTGGGAATATACAAATGCCCAATCTAATTTATGAGGTCTTGCTCCAAAATTCAGAGCATGTGTCCCACCGAAGTTTGAGTTGAGTACCTGTCTTGAGGTAAATGTATTTGTAATCGCATTGAAATCAAAAGTATCTATGTAATTCGAGCCCTTCGAGATTCTCACGTTTTTATCAGAATTCACAGAATAAAGATTTTTCCAATGCAATTGGTGACCTTTGGCGAGTTCGAGAGCTAGATTCAAATTGCTTCCGAAGAGTCTGTCCTGATTGTAAATATCAGAATCCTGTTCCTGGTTTTTAGTGAGGATAGTAGTTTGTTTTACAAAGTTATTGATAAGATTTGTAGGTTGATATCTAACTATTTTTTCCTGTTTGAATCGATAAGTATTGTTCAGGGAAGTTCCAAAAATGATACCGAATCTTTTTCCATCTTCAGAATACTTAAAGGAATTTCCGATACTGAAGGAAAAGTTTTTGTCATACGGTGCGGTGATCTTATCCGGATTCCACTGCTGGGGCAAACTGAGAGGTGTAGTTTTTACAAGTCCCGCAGGAATTCCACCGAATCGGTTACCTTCTACAAAAGGTATGCTATTGGGTAATGAAGTTATTTGAGAAGGTAGATCCTGTGAAGAAGAAGTTCTACCCAGATCATCTCCACCATTGAAAGTTAAGAACTTATTTCCTGTTGTCTGATAGTTTCTTGCTACTCCAACACTAAAATTCATTGTAAACTGATCAGGATATTCCTGAGTTTCAATTTTTACCAATCCACCTGAAAACTCTGCTGAATCCTCAGGCGCAAAAGTCTTTATGATTCGAATATTTTTTATGAGTCCGGCCGGAAAAATATCAAGTGGAACAACTCTTTTGTCCGGTTCCGGAGAAGGAATCATAGCATTGTTTAGCATTGTATTCGAATATCTTTCCCCCAGACCCCGTACAAAAACATATTTTCCACCGAGTAAGGTAATACCTGTAACCCTCTTGGCGACTTCACCTGCAGATGAATCCGGACTTTTCTTGATTGCTTCTTGGGAAATTCCATCGGAAACAGTTCCACTTTTTTTCTGAAGGGCGAGTAGGGAGGCTTCTGTGTTGTTTAAGGCTCTGTCTGTGACTTCTACTGTATCGAGAGTCTTGATACCAAAGGTAAGATTTACGTCTAAAACCTGTCCTTCTGTGATAGTAACTTTTTTCTTTTGAGAATCGTATCCAAACATTTGGAAACTGACAACATAGGTTCCGGGATCGAGATCCAATTGGTACTTTCCATCAAAATCAGTCTTTGTTCCTTTTTTGATATTAGGAATCGCGACAGTGGCACCAAAAACAGGATCACCTGTTTCGGAATCGATTATCTTTCCCCGTATTTGCCCCGTTGCAAATACAGAACTAGAGATAAATAGATTTAGTAATACAACTAAATGCTTCCATTTGAATTTTTTTAATTTGTCCATTTTTTACTCCTATAATAAATCAAAGAATTTTTTTTATTTTGCGAATACACAGACTTTGAATTGATTTTCATGTTCTATAATCAATTTTACTGCTTCTGTGGATTGGATTTCTCCCTCGATTTCTAATTCAATAGAACCGATTTGATGCCCTATTAAATTGTTTAGTTTTCGATTTAACTTTTTCCAATTGATTTGTTTTACCTGAAAAGTTTTTCCAAGTAGTGACCTTGAAAGGCTTTCAATGGCTACTTCTCTTCTAAAACTCGCTATCTCCCAGGCCTTATCAGGTTCCATATAGGATGATAAATTGTTCTCATCCACCTGATTCGGTAAGAAGATGTTTTTGTATTCTTCTTCGTTGCAACCAAAAGCACCTTTATTTCCGGATGCAATTCCTTTGAGAAAGTATTCCAGAGCTTCCTCCTTTGATGGTTTTGCATCAAGTAATACATAGTGATCTTTGATCTGACTTCGATATCCATCAGCAATACGTTGTTTATTCTCTTCTGCCTCTGTTTGAGAAATTGAATTGCTTTTTTTGCAAAAGAGAGTAAAAACTAGGAAAGGTACAATTAAGTAGTATAAGAATTTCATTTAGTTCCTTTTTCTAAAGTAATGTTTATAAATCAAAAAATATGGGATTTTTTTTAAATATCCCAATCAAATGCAAAAGGAGAGCAACTGAATCAGTAAACTCTCCTGTTGTAAAAATTGATTTATTTCTTACTTAAAAATTATTTTCCTCTGTAGACAGTCCAACCCGACCACCAATTGGCTACACTGGAATCCACCGCTCCAACAAAACTTGTATAATCAGAAACTGTATTGAAGTCAGGTTTTGTTGCAGAATTCCCACAATTGATTGCATCGATTCCACCTAAGGATGTTACTGGAAGTTTTGTGATTGTAGCTGACACTGTTCCTGTACAGGAAGAGTTATTTGTTAAGGCAATGTCGGATGCTACATTCGAGAATGCAGAAGTCGTAGCAGGGTAAGCGGAAGAATTATCACATACCGGACCTTTTGTGAATTGATAGGAGATTCCATTTGTGAATGTTCCTGCCATACCTTCTCTATGTCTTTCAGCATAGGAGTTTGTTACACTCTGACCGATCAATACATAATTAGAAACTGTTGGATTTGAACAACCTGAGGACACAGAACAGTTTCCACCGGAGTGTACTCCATCCATTTCCATCCCATGAGGGTCAGAAGAAGCAGTTCCACCACATGCTGTAGGATATTTTACTCCAATTAGATATTGGAAAGAACCGTGGAAACCTTCATCCATATCAAAGTCATCATCCATACCACCGGTAACGACCATATGAGTACCCTGAAGTTTTCCTCCCCAGGTCTCAAAGCCATCATCCAATCCTCTGTGAACCTGAACATAGTCATAAGTAGTTCCGGATCCAACAGTATAGGATGAAATACCATTGAGCTCATCACCGGCTGAAACTTCATTTCCTGCAAACTCAACAATAACATATTTTAGAGTACCGGAAGAGTCTGTGTCATCAGTTCCCGAACCATAAGCTAGTTTATTTACACCCTCAGTGACAGCAGTTCTACTACCCACTGCATTTCCGATGAGAACGACTCCACCCCAATCGCCGGGTGCCCGAAGTCCGGGAGATTTGGCTGATGTAAAACAAATAGGCAATGTTGCAGTTCCGATCGCATTGAGCTTTGCACCCTGAACGATAAAAAGTGAGGAACCAGTTTGGCCATAAACTGTAGTTCCGGGGCTAACTGTTAGAGTTGCACCTGACTTAACTGTTACTGTTCCGGATAGGAGAACCGCACCACTCCATGTAGTACTGGATGAAATGTCACCGGTTACAGTTGTAGGACTTCCCTTACCTGTACCATCACAAATTGTTTCACCGGCAGTAGGATTTATAGTATAGCTCGCTGAAGAACTTAAAAGCAATGCAGCTAAAGCCGCGGAGTTATCATTTTTTTCTTTTTTTGCAAAAGGATTGCAGTTTATAAAACTAACTGCTATAAGCAAAACTAATAGTTTTGTTCTCAATTGAAATCTTTCCATATTTTAAATTTACTCCTAATCTTTCATGAGAGTTTCTTCTCTTGATAGGATCAGAATAGGCGAGAATTGTTACATGATGGTGTCACAAATATAAAATGAGCTTAACAGAGAGAAATTTTTTAGGCTCCGAATTTACAGGTCATTTTTAAAAAGAATCAATAAATTCAAGGTTGGTAGGAATTCACCTTAATTCTTTGTAACAGAAATGAAAAATAATTGTAGCAAATCAGAAAACTTGGTAATAATGACCGGATTTGATATGAAAATTGAATCCAGAATATTAGGTTGGATCTTACCCCTATTGACCAAAACTTCTAGTATTTCCAATGGTTCTTATATCGAGAATTTTAGTAAGTCCATTCATTATGAAGAAACAAATATTCAAAAAAATAAGTAAACCATCAAAGTAAAATGTAACTTTTAATAGAGATAGGAGAATCCTTCTCTAAGAGTGGGGTCTCGATACAATTTTTAACCACCCCCTGCCCTCTCGAGAGGAGTGGAGTCCTTGGATGATAAATTTTATCTATTAACTCACATTAGGCAAAGAAGCGAAATGTGAGGTTGCAGGGAGCCTGCCGGCAGCTTGGGCTATCGCCCAAACCCATATTTTTATTGATTAATTAGTAAAAATTGATTTTGATTTTAGACTAAAAAAAATTAGAAAAATACAATAATGCGTAAGATGAGTTAAATAGATCTTTTCATATCCAACCAAGAGGGATTTATTGCGTGCAATACCTTAACGAACAATTCGGTGGGATAGGGAGTTGGTATACAAAGTAAGTTCCACAATGTGTGATTTGTATGGTGTTGGAGAATTCACAATTAGATGTAGTCCAA
>JACKPB010000016.1 GCA_024233875.1 Leptospiraceae bacterium | reverse complement strand
TTGCACATCTCCGGACAGAGAAATTCAGGACAGGATCCAGAGTCATTTTCATGAGGTTTGCGTATTCACAAAAGAATCAGCTATAAAATGGCCAAAACCCATAATAGGAAAAACGCAATTATTTATGAAAACTGGTATATTTAGAAAGAAGCGAATCGGTGATTATTGAATAAATCATTCCATTCAACAGGAAATTTTTTCTCATAGGAATACAAATGATTTCATCCTTTCAGACCGATCAGATTCGTTTTAGAATTTGGATGGTTCTTTTTTTATTTATAGCTACATTCACTTTCTCCTGTAGAAATAAAAAAATCTATGAAGAACCCAAATCTTTTATCCAGAAGGGCGTTCTCGACCTTAGAAATTGGGATCCTTCCGGAGAACCAAAAATTGGTTTGAATGGCGAATGGAATTTTTACTGGAATGAATGGATTGGAGATCCAAATTCCCTGACTCAGTTTTTGAATGATCCCGAAAAGGTCCCCCTTCTTAAGCCTATTCCCAAGGCCTGGCAGTACTTGGAATGGAAGGACGGTCAAAACTATCCTACTGATGGATATGCAGTCTACAGACTAAAGATTTATCTCCCGGAAGAAATGATGAATCTTGGATTGTACATTCCGAATATCAATTCAGCCTTCGAATTGTATCTCGATGGGGAGAAGGTAGCGGGTCTCGGGAAAATAGAAAGGGAAATCTCAAAAATTGAATTCGATTATAAATATTCTTATGTTTACTTTGAAAACAAATCCAAAGAACTAGATTTAGTCCTATTTATAGAAAATTACAATAATGTCTCTGCAGGAATCTGGGATGCACCCAGACTGGGAACAGCTTCTGCTATCGAGAAAATTCATAGGGAAAATATCAGTCTGGACTTCTTTCTCTTCGGTGCTCTGCTCATCATGAGTTTTTTTCATTTGAGCCAATACTTTCTTCTGAAAGATATTTATTCTCCTCTTTATTTTGGAATTTTTTGTTTTCTGGGTGCTCTGAGGGTTCTCTCAATCAATGAGAGACTTCTGGCAGAATTTCTTAATTTCTACATCGTTCTACGCATTGAGTATTCCACTGTATTTTTGGGTATACTCTTCTATATATTCTTTGTAAATTCTCTCTTTCCAAAAGAATTCAACCCCAAAATATTCTTTGGAATAAAGATTTTTTTCTTCCTGGGAAGTTTTCTGGCACTTTTTTCACCTTTCGTGGTGTACAATTGGTTTACATACTATTCTCTTTACTTTCTTCTCATTCCACCGGTGTATAGTTTTTATGTTTCTATAAAGGCTATTCGAAAGAAACGGGAAGGTGCGAAAATATTTCTAGCAGGAAACCTGGTATTCATCCTGGCCATGGTTCTGGATGTTCTCGTTGCCTTGGACATAATCATTTTTCCTTATATAGCCAGTATTGGAATGTTGAGTTTTGTGATTTCCCAGGCCCTCATTCTGGCACAGAGATACACAAAATCTTTCAAAAACTTACAATTTGCCTCCAAACAACTTCTGGAAAAACATCGCTCTCAACTCAGAAAGAACAAAGAATTGATTGCCTTAAAAAATAGTTTGGAAGCTAAAGTTTTGGAAAGGACTCAGGACTTAGAAAAAACCAATCTATTGATAGAGGAAGAATTACTAAAATCAGAAAAACTTTTGCAAAATATCTTACCCAGACAGATTGCAAAAGAATTAAAAGAAAAAGGCAGTACCTCTCCTGTCCTTTATGAAAGAGTCTCTGTTCTTTTCACAGACTTCAAAGGTTTTACTAAAATATCAGAGAGTATGACTCCTACGGAATTGACCAAGGAGTTGGATGCCTGCTTTTCTCAGTTTGATAATATTTGTGATCGTTACAATCTGGAAAAACTCAAAACGATAGGCGATAGCTATATGTGTGCCGGAGGAATCCCTAAGAAAAACAATACAAATCCCATAGATATAGTCATGGCGGCACTGGAAATTCAAGCCTTTATGAATCAAATGAAGGACATCAAAGAAATGCTCGGACTTCCTTACTGGCAGCTAAGATTGGGGATTCATACAGGTCCGTTGATCGCAGGAGTGATCGGAGAAAAGAAATTTGCCTATGATGTCTGGGGTGATACTGTAAACCTGGCATCCCGAATGGAGTCTTCCGGAGAAATAGAAAAAGTAAATATAAGTGGAATCACTTATGAACTGATTAAGGATTTTTTTGATTGTGAGTATAGAGGAAAGATCAAAGCGAAAAACAAAGGCGAAATCGATATGTACTACGTTAAGAATTTAAAAGATGATCTGGTTGTGCACAACGAAAAATTAGAAAGTAGTGGAATGGATAAGAATCGGGTGCTCACTCCCAATTCAAAATTTTGGAAAATGTACGCAGAATACTGGTAAAAAGATAATGGATATAAAACTTAAATTAGAAATCACCGGGGAAAAAGCCGCTAACTACCTGAGGGTCTTTCTCATAATTATTTTCACTGCAGGAACAGTCATTGGGAGTCTAGTGGAAAATCAGGTTTCCAAAATCATGGGGAATTATGTTGCGGGTATATTGATTTACATCATGGCGACAGTCCTTTCCACTGTAATACTCAGATCAAATACATATACGTACAAGGTAAAGTACATTACAATGGGTATGGAACTATTCGGATATTCATTTGTAATCTTCGGATTTCTAAGATTAGATGATCCTGAAATGTTGACCATAGCGATCAATGACATTGTCCTCTATGCGATTTACTTTATCATCATAGGAGAATCAACCCTAAGATTTTCTCCACGCTTTACCCTCGGAACAGGAATAGCCTGCACCCTTATCTTCACAATTCTAGGTTTTCTGATCAAAGCACGGGGGGGTGACAAATCTGTATTTCCGGTAACGACTTTAACAATTGTATTGGGAGCTCTATTTATATTTGCGATGACGATTGCCTCCTATTCCGGAACCAGGTTCGTTCGTAAGATTGTCACCGAATTCAAGGACTCAGAAGAAACAGCTCTCAAAAAGTCATCAGAACTCTCCAATCTAATCGATCAAACCAAATTCACCATAGATGAGTTGGACACAATTATTGGTAATATCAATGAGATTGCTGAATCCAGCCTCGAGCTTTCCTCCAAACAACTTACCTATACCGAATCATCCAAAGGAATCATAACACATTTTTCCGACTCCATAGGAAGGATTGCACAAATGGCAAAAACTCAGGAGGACAATTGCCAGGAAAATAAGCATTCCATTGACTCCTTGAGTGAGGTGACGGGTAGAGTAGATTCTGCCAGTAAAAAAATTATCGATGAGGGTGAAAGAGCCAAAAAGCTGACTACCAAAGGAGAGGATGAACTCAATCAGAGTATAATGGAAATACAAAATATTTCAAACTCCTCGAAAGATGTAGTAAAAATCGTCAATCTAATCAATTTGATAGCCAACCAAACAAATTTACTTGCTCTCAATGCCGCAATCGAAGCCGCAAGAGCAGGTGAAGAGGGGAAGGGTTTTGAAGTAGTTGCCAGTGAAGTATCAAAACTTGCTGATTCTTCCGGTCGAAATGCAAAACAGATAGCTGAATTGATCGGTGGAATGCAAAATGCTGTCATTCAGGGACAGGAACAGATTCAGAAGTCTTCAGGGACAATAAAGGATATACTCAATGTCATTTCCTCAATAGGAAGAGGAGTAGTCGAAGTCAATGAGATCGTCCATGAGCAAATCGATTCCATCAAAGACACGAGAAACAGAACAGAAGAAATCCATAGATTAGCTCAGAAAATGAACGAACTGACAGGAATTGAAAGAAAAAATGCGTCCGAATTGAATGAAAATATAAATCAACTTTTTTCAGCTTCCAGAGAGATTACTGATAAAATTAGCTTACTCCATGGAAACTCAGAAAATCTGAAGAATCTATCCGGAAAACTAAAAGGAGAAATCTAAATCAGAAAATTACCTAACGCATTTTTTATTCATCAAAAAATTTTATTTTTACGAGCCATTGCCGACAGGCTCCCTTTCTTATCCTCACCTTTCGTGCGAATTGCGTGAGGTGAGTTAGAAATTTTTTTCCAATTGATTCAATTCTTCAGTTAGAAGTCTCAATTCCAGTTTCATATAGGACATTCTTGTCTTGAGAGTATCCAGCATGTGAACACGCTTATAGACTTGTATCGCATTGTAAGATCCCCCTTCAGAGAATAAGAGATTTTCATCTTCATCCTTCATTCCATCTTTGTACCAAATATTGATTATCTCCTCACGCTCGGGGAGTTCTCCGGGATAGTTTTTATTTGTTAAAAAATTCCAGACCGAATTGTAGAAGTACTTTGAATTTTCAGGATTTTCTTTGATTTCTCTCAATAAGTTTTTTTCGTGTCGATAGTCACCTACAGTTGATAAATTGAAAGCCTGAAGAGCAAAGTATCCGGATAGAAATGCAAAAAATACATCCACTCCTAAATAGGCTTGATTCGTTAGACCTGCCAATTCAAAACTAGCGGCAAATGTAGTACCCATAACAGTACTCAGGAGGGATTTTATACTTAGATCATTGATGTTTTTTGCGGAAACCATGTCCAGGTGTGAGGCAAATTGAATAGCACGATCTCTTTCGCAATCTGCAATAGCCAGCATTGAAGAAAGTTCCATATAAGATAAATGGATACGATCATGAATTTTTTTAGAAATTTTTTGTTTCTCAGAAATATCCTTATTCACTAAGAACTGAATAATATCTTTCTCAACACTTAGATCTGATGCTATACTTATGGCTCTCGAACTCAGGTGTTTTTTTAATTTATTATAATCCTCAGACGAGAGATTGTCTTTGGGAGCAAAATAATCTAAATCACTTAAAGAATCAAAACAAATCGAGGGAATCGTTTTTGAAATTTTGATTTCCTTATGAAAACCTAAGGAACAATTCATTAGAAATAAAGTTAGAAACCAAAAATTAAAGCGATTGAATTTCTCATGATTTAAATGTTTCATATTTTATTCCAACCCTTACTTATTAACTCATCGTACGCAATTTTTCAATACAAAATCATATTTCACTATTAGATCTATAAAAATATGGGTTTGGGCGATAGTCCAAGCTGCCGGCAGGCTCCCTGCAACCTCACATTTCGCTTCTTTGCGTAATGTGAGTTACTGATTGGTTTCTTTGCGAAAAACCAATTATTGAACTTCCTAAAAATAAGAGCTCGTTTTTAAATTTTTTTAAATCTGCTTCGGAATTTGTGAT
The DNA here is from genome assembly GCA_024233875.1 of Leptospiraceae bacterium. GTDB lineage: Bacteria > Spirochaetota > Leptospiria > Leptospirales > Leptospiraceae > JACKPB01. The sequence continues at coordinate 35,535 of JACKPB010000016.1, read as the reverse complement.
ACCGAATAGAAAATCAATGAACTTTTTGGGAAAATATTCACTCCGGAATTCTCTGTGAAGGATAGAAATGTTTTGAAGCTGGAGATGATTGGATACTGACTTCCATTGAGAGGGGTAATCAGTAAAACTCTCCAAATTTGAAGGTAGAGAATCTCCCGATAGTTCCCCTATCCCATTGGATAAGGAGAAATAAACTTTCTTATCCTGATCCCTGGGTAGAATTGACCCGATCAAACTCAGAAAACACAATACAAAGAAAGTAAACGATTTCATAATACCCAATGACAATTCAATCAGATTCAATAAAAAAGGAAATGCATTTTATCATTGGTCTCAAAATAAAATTGAAGAAATTCTAAAATGTATCAAATCGAAGAATTAGATTTCTTTTTTATTGATGATTCTAATTATATATCAGTTTTCATATACCGGATATTCAAAATACTTGCATATTTTTTCTTAAAGTATGTTGCCATTTTATAAAGGATTGAATAGTAAATATGCAAACCTTTTTGAAAATGACCGGAAGTCGAGACTAAAGGAAGTATCACTAAAGAGATTTTGGGAGTCCCTCTGTAAATCAGCGATATGTTCACCATTAAAAGATGAAGAATGAGAAAAGCCATTGCGTTAGGTGAATAAGAGCAATAATTTATTTCTTTTTATGGAAAATTCATTTTCGATTATTTTTGAGTATTCAATTAGAAAATATTTAGCCGAACAAGCGACATATATTCATCGGTAAGTATGTTTCAAACATGACTTTCGAAAATCTAAACCTGAGAAATTTTTTGAATAGGATTGCTTTACACCTAACTCCTTGTTTCGGTCTCTGTAAATCCAAATCATACAACAAGACTCCGGGCTTTCAATCTAAGGATTCTTAAACAAAAAGGGTATTGACAGTTGATTCCGTAAATACATTCCTGTGATATATGAAGAAAGAAGAATTACTAAACCTTGAATTCTCAGAGGAAAATGATAAATACAGATTGCAATTGTATTTCGCTCATGATGAGAAGGGGATAGTCTATCGCGCCACTTCAGTGCTATCTGCTAATCGTTGGAATATTCTGGGTGCCACAATTCGGAGTCTGGAAAATGGTCAGGTGGAAGATGAGTTTTTGATCCAAAGTTCGGAAGGAAAGGTTTTAGATGAAACTGAATTGGATCTACTCAAACAGGAAATGTTGAGCATCTTTTCAGAAGAAATCTCAATTCCCACCTACCTGATCAAGAAAAATAGAAAAGCCATTGCAGAGAAAGGAAACCCGAACGCTATGATTCAAATTGAGTCCGGGAACTCAGAATCCAGCATAAAAATGCGAATCAAGACCAATGACCGGGAAGGGCTTCTCTGTGACATAGCAAGAATCTTTTATCTTGAATGCGTTGATATCTTATCAGTAAATGCAAGAACGATTGGTGATATCGTAGATGATACCTTCGAATTGCAAGCGGAATCCGGATCTGCCTTAGACAAAACAATTTTAGAAAGATTAGAAAAGAATTTACGGAATATTCTTTAGAAATTTTGCATCTGAACCCTAATCACCTCCTTTAGATTTCAATATTGAATAAAAGCAGAATCACTATTTAATTTTTCTATACGTAAAGCTTAAACTTGAGACAAATTCCCGTAAAGGGTCCTCAACTCCAACCCAATTGATTCTCCTTCACTCTCATCAATAAAGTACTTACCTTTCAGAATGGGATGGATTTCTCCCAATTGGCTCCAATCACTGAGTTTCGATTCAAAATCAATTGAGATAGAATGAGAATGGAAATCTGTTTGGCAATTTCATTTAGAATGAATATCTATCAATTGTATAGAAATTGTACAAATTCACAATTCCAATCCCCTTATTGAAAAAGAAAAATTTATCATAAAAAAAATTATATACTGGTTTTTGTAAATTATTGCGTTTTTCCTATTGCTGTAAGTAGGGATTTTGTTAGGAATCATATCTAAAATGCGCAAACCTTTTGAAAAGGAATATAAAAAATAGTAGATTAAATTAAAAAATTAAATTAAATAATAGAATTTAGGGGGAATATGATTCAGTCATGGTTCTAAAAAAAAAGGAAATTAAACATTCAGCTATAATTCGATTCTGTGGTGATTCCGGTGATGGTATGCAGATTACCGGAAATCAGTTTACAGCTACAACAGCGGCATTTGGAAATGATTTAGCAACTTTTCCAGACTATCCCGCTGAAATACGGGCTCCGGCAGGAACTCTGGCAGGTGTCTCGGGATTCCAATTAAACTTTGCATCCAACGACATTCATACTCCGGGTGATACACCGGATGTTTTGGTTGCAATGAATCCGGCAGCCCTAAAAGCAAATATCAAAGACTTAAAAAGAAACGGAATCCTGATCGTCAATGGTGATACGTTTACTCAGAAAGATCTGGAAAAGGCAGGATATTCAGAAACACCTCTAAACGATGAATTAAAAAGAACTTATCAGGTTTTCGAAATCCCGATCAACTTGCTTGTTCACCAGGCTCTTGTCGATATGGATTTGACAGACAAAGAAATTGATAGGACAAAAAATTTTTTCTCTCTAGGTCTGACTTACTGGCTTTTTGATAGACCTCTTGATTTCACAAATCATTGGATAGAAGATAAATTTAAGGGCAAAGAAAAAATAATAAAAGCGAATAAGATAGCTCTCTCAGCAGGCTACAACTTCGCTCTGACATCGGAAGCCTTTATTTCTCAATATGAGGTTCCCGTTGCCAAACTTAAAAAAGGAAAATATAGAAACATCAATGGAAATTCTGCCATTGCACTCGGGTTTGTCGTAGCCTCACAAAAATCGAACCTACCACTATTTCTGGGTAGCTATCCGATCACTCCGGCTTCCGACATTCTCCACGAACTCTCCAAATTCAAAAACTATGGTGTCAAAACTTTTCAAGCCGAAGATGAGATTGCCGGAATCTGTAGTGCTATAGGTGCCTCTTATAGCGGAAGCCTGGGTATCACAACTACCTCAGGACCCGGATTTTGTCTGAAAACAGAAGCATTGAACCTTGCCGTAATGGCAGAATTGCCTCTGGTTGTGGTGAATGTACAGAGAGGTGGTCCCTCTACAGGTCTACCCACAAAAACCGAACAATCCGATTTACTCCAGGCACTCTTTTCGAGAAATGGGGAATCCCCTCTTCCGGTTCTCTCAGCCAGTTCGCCTGCTGATTGCTTTCATATGACCATTGAAGCCGTTCGATTGGCATTGGAATACATGACACCGGTTGTATTGCTCTCAGATGGATCTATTGCGAATGGTTCCGAACCCTGGAAACTACCCGAATTGAATACCATCCCCGAATTGAAATCCAAAAAAGTAACAGAAAACAACAATCCCAACGGTGGGTTCCTGGGATACAAACGGGATGAAAAATTAGTTCGTAGTTGGGCTGTTCCGGGAGTTCCGGGTCTAGAGCATCGAATCGGTGGACTGGAAAAAGACTATGATACTTGCAACGTCAGTTCGGATGCAGAAAACCACGAAAGGATGGTTCACGCCAGAGCTCAAAAAATTGCTAATATTGCCAATGACATTCCTGAACAGGAAGTTTACGGAGAGCAATCCGGAGGGATTTTATTGATTGGTTGGGGATCTACCTATGGATCTATTCGAAGTGCTGTAGAAGAACTTCGGGAGAAAGGGATGAAGATTTCACATGCACACATTCATTATCTCAATCCTTTCCCCAAAAACATGGAAGATGTATTGAATCGGTATGACAAGATCATAGTTCCGGAATTGAATTCAGGACAACTGGCATTTATCCTCCAGGGAACTTTTGGAGTCAAGGTTCATAAATTGACAAAGATCAAAGGCAAACCATTTACTGTTCAAGAAATTGAAGACAGAATTGAAGAATTAAAATAAGGAATTAATTATGAGCACAACTTTAACAAAAAAAGATTTTGTATCCAATCAAGAAATTCGATGGTGTCCCGGTTGCGGTGACTACGGTATATTGACAGCTATACAAAAGACTCTTCCGGGGCTCGGAGTTCCGCTGGAAAATTTTGTCTTTGTATCGGGTATAGGTTGCTCTTCCAGATTTCCTTATTACATGAACACTTATGGTTTTCATACCATTCATGGTAGAGCACCCGCAATAGCCAGTGGTGTGAAGATAGCCAATCCGGAATTGAGTGTTTGGGTGATCACAGGTGATGGAGATGGACTCTCGATCGGAGGGAACCATCTCATCCATGCCATGAGGAGAAATCTGGATATCAATATCATCATGTTCAATAACAGGATTTACGGACTGACTAAGGGACAATTTTCACCCACCTCAGCAGAAGGTACTGTAAGCAAATCCAGTCCCTATGGATCGATTGATCATCCATTCAATCCCATCTCTGTAGCCTTAGGTGCCGAATCCTCTTTTGTCGCCAGAACGTATGATAAGTCACAAAAGCATATGTCAGAAATCTTTGAGGCGGCATTCAAACACAAAGGCACTTCTTTCATAGAAATTCTTCAGAACTGTATTATCTTTAATGACGGTGTTCACGATAAGATCTATGGAAAAGAAGTTCGAGACGATACAATTATCTCCTTGGAGCACAACAAACCTTTGAAATTTGGAAATGAACTGGATAAGGGAATTGTAATAGAAGGCTCTGTAGCAAAAGTAGTGAGTTTAAAAGACACACCGGTAGAAAAACTTCACATTCACGATGAAACAGTACATTCACCTGACTATGCATTCCTCCTTTCCAGAATGGATATTCCGGAGTTTCCTGTTCCAATGGGAGTTTTTAGAGCTGTCGAGAGACCTGTTTACGAAGATTTGGTAACGAACCAAATTCAAAAATCGATTGATTCCAAGGGAAATGGAAGCCTGGAAGAATTGATATACACTGAAGATTCCTGGGAGATCAAATAGTTTTATAAACTTTACTCTCCAGTCTCCATACAAAGGAAAAAGCATTCAAATTCGTTGAAGAATCTGAATGCTTTTTTTTTAACAGTTGGTCAGATACTTTTTGGGCTCTCCTCCGGGAAATCCTCTGTGAGGGTAGTACACTCCTGATTCTGCTTTTCCGGTTAACTTGATAGCCTTGTATTGAGAATTGGAAATATTGATAATGTGAATCATTTTTCCTTCCCCTGCCATCTTCTCCGCAAAGACATTCAAAGCCTTTATGCCTGAAGACTCTACTCTCGAGCATTTATCAAAATTAAAAATGTAGACTTCAAATGCTTTTCCATGTTTTTCAATACTTTTGATCACCTGCTCCATTGTGTCTATATTCAAAATGGAAGGAATTTGAAATTCATCATTTACAAATATATGCTTTTCTTTTTCTCCAATAATTGGCATAGATTTCTCCTCTTAGAAATTCATTTTGGGTTTTTCACCGTAGTACGCTTCCAGAAGTATCTCCGTCATCTCCTGAATCATGGGCATTCTTGGATTGCTTCTTCCGGATGGATCCATCATAGCTATTTTTACCATTTCCGGCATCTTCGCCATGTATTCTTCTTCTTTGATTCCAAAATCTTTGAATGATTTTTCCACCTTACATTTTTTCTGAAGGTCCTGAATCGCATGAATCAAAGAATCGACTTTTTCCTGAATACTCTTAGAATTCCCAGATAATTTTGCCATGTCTGCAATATAAGCATATTTCTTATCTGCCTTGTACGTCTTGATATTCGGACTGGGTGTAAATTTATTCGGAATGCTGGAGTTGTAACGTATCACATAGGGTAGGAAGATAGCATTCGCCCTACCGTGACTGACTCCAAAAACAGCTCCGACTGCATGGGATAGTGAGTGGTTTACACCAACGAAAGCATTGGAAATCGCCATTCCCGCCATAGTAGACGCATTGTGCAGCCTCTGACGTTCTTCAATATCATCCCCGTGAAGATATGCTTTTTCTAAGTGATTGAAAACAGAGATAACAGTTTGAAGAGCCAGACCATCCGTAAAGTCATTGCTCACACTCGATACCATAGCTTCAATGGCGTGGGTCAGAGCATCAAACCCGGTATCTACAGTGACTACGGGAGGAGTAGAAAGCGTCAATTCCGGATCAACAATAGCAACGTCGGGAACAAGACTATAGTCTACCATAGAGATTTTGTGGTGAGTTTCATCATCGGTGATGACTGCGATAGGAGTGACTTCCGACCCTGTTCCTGAGGTAGTGGGTATGGCTATCAACTTGACCTTTGCTTTTTCATCGGGAAACTCTACTACTCTCTTTCTGGGATCAAGAAAAGATATATTCAATTCTCTATAATCAAAGTCAGGATGTTCATAAAAGAATCGAATTGCTTTTGCTATATCCAGAACTGATCCTCCACCCAGAGCTACAATGGTATCGGGATGAAATCGATTCAGCATCTCAACTCCTCTCTTGACCTGAGAAAAGGGAGGCTCATTCGATACATCTGTATAAACCTGTACTACAGGAACATGATTCATTTGTGACTTGATCAGAGCCACCTGTCCTCTTTGAATCTGACCCGGAGTTGTGATAATGATTGTTGTGTTGGATTTGATCGTTCTGAGATACTCAATACTATGATGATTGAAATAGATTTCATTAGGTACTCTAAACCACATGCTGGCTGTTGTCCTTTTGGCTACTTTTTTAATGTTTAGATAATGACGTAAATTGATATTGTCCATAGTAATGTTTCCACCACCGGTTCCACATCCGAATGAAAATGTTGGTATCAAATCATTATAAACCCCGCCTAGTGCACCGATGGACGATGGAGAATTGACAATTATCCTTCCTGCATTGATTTTTTCAGAAAACTCTCTGATTACTTCTTCATTTGTAGAAAAAATGGAAGCTGTATGACCTGTTCCACCGAGATAATTCACATCTAAAGCAACATTGATTCCTTCTCTTGTACTCTGGGCGCGATAAATCGAAAGAACAGGGAATAACTTTTCGGTACTGAGAGGATGGTTCATTCCTATACCATTGATTCGCGTTATCAATATTTTTGTGTTGGCGGGAATTTCAAAGCCTGCCTTTTCGGATAGATATTTTGGAGACTTACCTATCATTGAAGGTTTGGGCATACCTTTATGAAAAATAGAAGATACCAATTTGTCAGATTCTTCCTCAGAACAGATATGAGCACCATAGTATCTGAATTTGTCCAAAACCTGATCGTATATCTCAGTATCCACTATCATTGTAGACTCAGATGCACAAACTACTCCGTTATCAAATGATTTGGAAGTCAGGATATCGATTACAGCCATTTCAATATCACCCGTTTTTTCTATATAGACAGGTGTATTCCCCGCTCCGACTCCGAGTGCCGGTTTACCGGAAGCATAGGCTGCCTTGACCATGCTGGTTCCACCGGTAGCATCGATGAGCTTCACATCGGGGTGATGAAATAGGAAATCAACATCATCCAAATTAGGTCGATCCAACCACTGAATGCATCCCTCGGGAGCGCCGGCTTCCAGAGCGGCTTCATACATCAATTGAGCGGCATAATTGGAACAATGCTCTGCACGGTTGTGAGGTGAAAAGATCAAAGTATTTCGGGTCTTCATCGCCATAATACACTTAAACATGATTGTCGAAGTTGGATTCGTAACCGGAGTCAAAGAGAAAATTACTCCGTGGGGTTCTGCAACTTCACTTATATTTTTTTTGGGATACTCTGCTATGATACCGACTGTTTTTTCGTTCTTGATCGCATTCCATACAAATTCAGTGGAAACCATGTTTTTAAGGATTTTATCCTCAATAATACCCATTTCCGTTTCTTCAACAGCCCTCATGGCTAATTCATGAGAATGGGAAATCCCTGCCCGCACTATATTTCTTGTGATTTTATCTACTTCTTCCTGAGAGTACTGTAAAAAAATACCCGCGGCTTCTTTGGATCTCTCCACCATCTGATTCAGAATAGCCTGTCTTTCTTCTTGAGAAAGTTTTTCTTTAATTTTTGGCGTAGCCATTTTTTACCTCCTAAATCGGCTAAGCTAATTATCTTTTCTATAGATATTTGTCTTGTATAAAAATAAAAAAGTAAAAAGATTTATTATATTTAGAATAAATCTAAAAGCTTCTAACGAGTTCTTTAGTAAGAGTACTGGATTTCAAAATCTCAAAAAAATCTAGATCCCGTGAAAGCCATCCCGGGTATTTCTTAATTGCAAATAAGATCTTTTCGGCTGATTTTTCTGTAGATACAGGGCAATTCCCTTTAGCTACTTTCTAAAATCAATTCCTCTGAGTAAGCAGTTCAATTCTCATCTGGAAATAGTTACTCTAGAATTGATATGGATGACCATGCAAATTGTCCTTTTTTCAATTTCTTCTCTTTCCCCTCGTATTTAAACTATTTGTTCCCATTCGAAGGCTGTGATGTTTCTATCTGTTTTGTTGAACTCTACACCGATGAGATAGATTTCTCTCACATCTTTGGAACTGAGATATGTGCTTTTGTATCCTATAAATTTTTCGTGATACTTTCTCTCTTTGATTTGCTCAATGGCTTTCTTGGAATCACTTAGCTCATTTACTTTCAACTCTATGACATAGCAACGGTGGTTGAGAATCGCAACCATATCAATTCTTCCATGGTTTGTGGCATCTTCCACTTTGACCTCTACACCGATTGCGGTGAAGTAGGTATAGAACACGGAAGAATAGAATCCTTCGTATTTGGCAATATCGTTGTTGGTATACCAATTGTAAGGAATGGAAGCGAAGAAAGTATGAAATAATTTTTGCATAGCTTCCACATTTCCTTCTTCTAAAAATGTGTAGAGATTGGACTTGTTGATTTCTTTTTCAGTAACCTGATCAGAAAGAAAATTTAGTATGGAGTCATTCAAACTCATCCGAACTTCCTTATTGGGAAATTCCATTTTGTATTGAATCATATCTCCTTGCCTTTTCTTTTCTTTGATCGTTACGTAACCTGTTTGGAAAAGTAAGGTTTCTAATTGGATGGAATTGACATCAAAGCTATTGAACATGCCCTCCGTCATAAGCACATTTTCTAATTGTGGGACAGGAAACTTTCTTTTGTTGATCAACTTTATTAAAAACGAAGGAGTTCCCGTTTCAAACCAGTAGTTTTTGAATTCTTTATTCAATAAATAATTCAGGACATCGTAGGGATTGTATACCTTCTCACCCAGGAAATTGTAACCATTGTACCATTCCTTGAGCTGATCTAAGGGAACCCCTTCCAAAAGATCGGCAAAGGTCTCCCGTAGCTGAGAATCTGTATAACCACAGATCGAAGAAAAATTAGGATTGAGAGTGATGTCGGTAAGATTGTTCAACCCACTAAATAGGTTCACACGGGAGAATTTACTGACACCAGTGATGAATGCGAATTGGATGTAACGATCAGAATCCTTGATGGCAGAGTATAAATTTTTCAGTTCCTCTCGAACAGCAGTAGCAATTTCCTCTTTGTCGATCACATCCAAAATCGGTTTATCATATTCATCGATGAGAATTGCGACTTTCTTGCCATGGCTCTCCGATAGAAATAAAATAAGTTCTTTGAGCTTATTGGAAAAAGTTTTACTTCCCAGTTTGATTTCAAATTTCTTCTCAAATGCGAGAAATAAATCCTCCAAAGAAAACAGCAACTCCTCCAAACTCCGGATCTGTCCTCCCCCAAAACTGATATGAATCACCGGATGCTTCTTTGTCCAGTTCCAGTTCTTCTCTAAATATAGCCCTTTAAACAAAGCCTCATTTCCAGCATAAGCCTCATGGAGGGTATCCAAGAATAGACTCTTCCCAAAGCGACGTGGGCGGGACAGGAAAAAGTATGTCCCTATATCAGCGAGCTTTTTCACAAACTCTGTTTTGTCCACGTAATAGTGGTTGTCCTCTATCATGGTGGAAAAGGTTTGTATGCCTAAGGGAAGTCGCTTCATGGGTTAAGTCTGGTAGAATCAAAAGGTTTTGTCAATCGGAATGTAGGGATACGGGATCGTCCATCTTTGGAGGAAAAATAGTCTTCTATCTGGAAATCCTATCTTGGTAGACCAAGAATTTGAACGTCTCATAGTCAATTCGCTCACCTTCCACAAGAAACGAAAATTGCTTCTCCACTAGAATTTTTTGAAGTATCAATCTGTGAAAGAGATGTCCAAGTTCCATTCTTCCAATAACCAGCCACCTGAACATTACTGGAATTGGTGCTATAACCACTTGCATAAACATCGGTTCCCGATACAAAAATACATTTTACTAGAGCACTTTTAGACGAATCCAACTGGGAAAGTGCTGTCCAAGTACCATTCTTCCAATACCCAGGGATAAGAACAGAACTACTATTGGTTGAATACCCTCCCGCATACACCTTTGCAGTCCCACAGGTGATGGATATATTGGAAACATTCGAAGTCGCTGTTCCCGATTCGTTGGTCAAATAGCAATACAGACTTGTGGGAAATGTCTTCATGGTGACTGAATAACTTGCCCCTAATTCTTAATTTCTTTAGAAAAAGATCTTAGAAACTGTAATCGGTTTTATTTCGGTAACTCGTTTTATATTTTTCTAATTTTCCTGTGGCTGGGTCATTGATTTCCATTTCATAGGATAAGTTCTGTGAAATAGATCCGTGGTGAATCCAACCTGTTCCTTTGATTACCCAAACGGTTCCTAGAGTCTTACCCTCTGCTTTCGTGTATCCAAAATGAGAGTGCTCCGAATTCTCCCGACTTTCTTTAATTGATTTTTTCAGCCCCTGAATGACTTCAATTTCTACCTTAGCCAAACCATTTTCATCCGATATATATTCGTATTTGGATAGTTGGGATATATTTCCCATAACATGATTTTCGGTTTTCCATGTTTTTCCGATTGAATCGGTTGAGGATACAAAAACCTCCAATTCATAAAGAATTCTTCCTTCAATGGCGGATTCAGTGTAGTAGTCTTCTACCTGATTCAAAAAAATAGGATTGCTAAAGTTTTCATCTCCGAATAAGATTTTACCTTTCTCTATCATATTTTTCTTAAATTGTGAGCTATCTTTTAGAGATTTCAATTTCCCATCAGAAGAAATTTCTAATATAAGCTTTTCTCCAACTTCCTTGGCCTGGGTCCAGAGATGCTGGGGAATTTCTGTATCGGGAGAAATAGCGGAATCATATCGGAAATTTCCATGGTGTGGATTCTCACCCGAAAGAGTCAACTGCTCAACAAAAAACCGAACCGGAACTCTTTCAAATTGAAAGGAACCATTCGATGAGAATTGGATCATTTTTTTATTTGTGGAGTATTCAAATATTTGTTTGGTTTCATACTTTCCCTGTTGGGATTCGGAAAGAAGGATCATTTCAACTTTCTTTTTCTCCGTAAATGAAAAATCTTTCTTCAGATCAAATCGATGACCGGAGCTTGGATTCTTATCAAATTGAGAAACCTCTGCAGGTTTGCAGGAATAACAAATAAAAAGAATAGAGAGAAAGCTAAGCCCGGGAATGAGTTGAAATAGTTTCGTTCGTAAAATCATTCTTTTGAAGTCTCTTCCTGTCTGGGAATTCGTTTGTTGTAACCCAATGGATTCAAAAATTCCTGAACTATCCATCCGGGAACCTCTTGATCGGTTTGGGAGAAATGGGTCCCGTAAGCAAGCCATGCCTTGCGGTGCTTTAAGAGAGGGGGAAGAATTTCATCTGTGAGAGGAATTTTGTTCAGAGCCGCACTGGATAGATTTACAAGGGAGACCGCTTTTCGAATCTCAGCCTTTGTGTCCTCTTTGGAGAGATTTTTGGGAATTTCTTGGTAAATCCTTTCATGGACAGAATCCCAGGAAGAAAAATGATACCTTTCATAATCGGAAGCCGCGGATTCAAAACCATTCGTTTGAAAAAATTGGATTCTTTTATTCTTTTTCGGAGATTCTTTTGAATACTCACCCAGGTATACAATTTGGGTATTGGGAGATGAAAACCCAACCAGAAAGTCCAGTTCCCCACCGGATAATTTATCGGGTATTACAAAATATGTATCCCCTATCCAAACCCTCTTCTGTCCCTGAGGTGTGATCTCAGATTCTATGAAGATATAGAGATTGCTCTCCTTGTATTTTCCAAAGGAATGGATTTTTTGATTTTCCCGATTGAACAGGGGAAGAGAAGTATTGACTACTGTTTCAGTCAAATTCAAATCCAAAGATAGTTCCCGGTTGATTCTGGAGAGGAGTACATTCTTGCTTCCAAAAAAAACGTTGAGAAGCATATTTTTTTCCTCTCCAACCAAAAATTCTCCCGGTTCTATCCCACCTATCAGATGATAAAAATCCTCTAAATCTAGAGCAGATTTTCCATCAAAACTCGAACCTTTCGTATCGGTCACCGTCTGCCCCTTTTCATCCAATCGGGTATAGGTCTTAGCATGGGATGGACTCTCAAGCATGACTATCACAAGGGGTGAATCACCGTACAGGATCTTCTGTCTTGAAGTTTCCTCATCGGACATCCCCTGATAGGAATAAGAATATGCAGAGAGATAGACCTTAGGGCGTTCCACCCCACCGGTAAAACGATTGTTGTATATCAAATTTTTAATGGAGTTATCTGATTTAACAGAAACATTAATCGTAAGAACAGCAACGAGTGCGATTAAGAGTACAGTTACCCCGAGCATAAGATCGGAAAAGGATTCATAGGAAGAATCAAATTCCATGCGACGTTTTGAAAGGCTCAAGAATTCTCTCCTTCCTGCTTGGATTTAGATTTCTTTTCTGATTGTTGTTCTAGTCCAGTTTTCATTACATCGATATTTCCCTGAAGGACTCTCTGGGTAAATTGTTGGACCTGAATGTCAGCAGATTTGAGACTGAGATTGAAAACAGATAGATTTTCATTGACTGTAATTGTTGAAGCTTTTATCAATTCACTCATTTCTTTCCAGGTTTTAGACAATTGTTCAACTTCGGTTTTTAGAAGGGCAACATGATCCGGTAGTGTGGCAGGGTATAGTTCTAAGGCAATATAGTTTTGAAGACCGGCACTGATTTTCGAAAGGGAACTCAAAAGGGAAGAGGAAAGCATTCTCAATAGGATACCACCAAAAAACGCTCCAAAAAAAGTAGTATAAAATGCTACCCCCATTCCATTGATTGTAGTTTGCATCCCTTTCATTAGATCCGTCTGAGAGGCTCCTATTGAATTGACCAGATCATTGAGCCCCGAAATGGAAGATATAAGACCAATCATAGTTCCGATCAATCCAAAGGTAACTAAAATTGTAGAGATAACAGAAAGAGTTCGAATACTAGAACCGTGGTAAGTATCAAAGGAGTCAATGACAGTACCAACCTCAACGGTGTGATTCTTAGAGTGAGCGGCCCTGATTCTTTTGATCAGATCGGGAATTCTTCCGGAAATGGAAGAAATGGATTGGATACCCTCTGATTCCAGAAGAATCAAATGTTTTTCATCTTCATAGAGTTTTCGGGCATCTATATAAGAGGCAATGATACCTATAAAGAAAAATAGGATGATCACCAAACTAATTCCGCTTTCATCCGTTTCCAATCCTTTGATAAAAAAGGATTTCATAAATATAAGAAATATACCCAGAAGAACTATCACCCACATAGCCCATATCGTTAATGGGTTATTTATATTTTTCATACGATTGCCTCATTCATTTTCTAATCTTTTCGATCCCATTTCTCAAAGGATGATATCTCTTCAGTTTCCGGATCGTATCCCCAATTTTTCCAGCGAGGGTTGGTAGTACCAATAATCTATCTCTTCTTCAGAATACCTTTCCGGAAATTTTTTCTGATAGGATTCGGATAATTCCTTCACTTTTTGGAATTTCTCTCCCCAAAAGCTATTTTTTATTTCCCAGAGAAGGAAAATAGATTGATAGTACAAAAAATCCCCGCTTTCCGTAGAAATCTTTTTAGGAAGTTCTGAATACGCCTTTCTGGATCTATTTGCCGCTTTTTCATAAAACCACTTTTCGCTTTTTTGAAAGAAAACTTTTTGGGTTTCCGAATACCTTGCCCCGTTTTCCTTTGCATACGATGCCCATCCATTCAAAATACTCAAATCAAATAAGATAGGATGATCTGAGAGAAGATTGTATTTCTTATCAAATTTCATTTTATCCGTCTTTGTCATCTTTTCATAAGCAGATCTTTTCTTCCATTCCTTGAGGAATAGAGGTGGATTCATATCTAAGGCACTTTCAGCTAGATGGATGGATAGCAAAAGATCTGACATTTCCCTATATATTTTTGAATTCTTATATTGTTTGATATCTAAGTAGCATTGGGAGATTCCCTCTACTGGTTCCACAAAAAGTCTGTCCGATTCGATCGCTTTTTCATAGTATTCAATAGCCTGTTTGCATTTTCCTGATTTTCTTGCTGATTCGCCCTGTTGGAAGAATGATTCCGACGATGGATTGGGTTTGTGTCTGTTTCTGGGTTTGCGTTCATCGGGATTCGAATCATCATCAGAAGGAGAATCGGAAGAAGATTGGGAGGGAAATTCAGGAACCATCTGAAGGTCAGAAAGGGAAGGAGTTTCGGTATCGGTCTCATTGGATTCCATCTCCTGCTCGGAATCTGAGGACTTTCCTTTCGATCCCTTTCTTAGATCAGATCCAGAGTCAACTTTTGAATCACCGGGGGAGTTGGTAGTTCCCTGTTGTTTTGGATGGGTGTCTTTTGAGGAAAAAAAATCTTGTACAGCTTCTTTGATCATCCGAAAATTCAATCCGCTCTTAGGGATATCCGCAACAGGTGTTCCCGAACCTTCTTCTGATTTCGATGAGCCTGGATTAGATGCTTTCCCTCCGGAAAAATCACAGCCGAATAAAGTCAATTGTAGAATAATTAGAAAGATAAAATAATATTTCATTAAAAAATAAAAGACCTCTCTGATTCAAGAAATTTCTAGAATTTTGATTGGGTCAAGTAAATAATCATTTCAGAGAAGATTGTCATTCCTAATATCTTCCGTGGAACTCAAAAATAATATCGGGGTTCATGAAGATGCTATTTCAGTCAGGAAGAGCTACCCGAACTCATCCATTCAGAAAGGAGAACTGATGCTTCGATTTCTCAAGAATTTGACTGTAAAGATGATCCATGAGTGGCTTGGATTCTCTCTGTCTGATTTTTACAATCTCCTCCTTTAATGGATAGCTTAGCTAAAAAAGATTTGGGTAATTGGAAGAAAGATTTGGCGCTTACGATTTTGTTGATACCTTTTAAGGGATTTGTTGATGCAAAGAGATTTTTCAGAGTAGGGCCCCGGACATGCTCTCCTAAAAAACGAGAATAGATAGAAGAGTATAGTAAAATTCAGAAATGCCGGAGTGATGACAGGAAAAATACTGTACTACAGAGATGATTCGAATTTAGAACACAGGAAAAGAGCTCAATGGATTGATCCTTTGCTCTTTTCCTATTAATCTATTAAGTTATTGAATTCTTCGGACAATTAAATTAAACTGATCCGCTACATAGAGGTATGTCCCATCAGTTGTGATCCCAAAGGGATAATAGAATCTCGCAGCGGTTCCTGTTCCATCGCTGCTTCCTGAGGTTCCACTTAACCCGGCTAGAGTACTCACTTCCAGTGTAGAAACATCAAGTTTTCGAATAGAATTATTATTAAAATCTGAAATGTAAAGATTAGTTCCATGCAAAACTATCGATACTGGAGTATAGAATCGTGCGGCGGTTCCTGTTCCATCGCTTGTTCCGGCATTACCGGATAATCCCGCTATCGTACTTACAGCTCCTGATGCTATATTGACTTTTCGGATTGTGTGTTTGTTTTCGGATACGTATAAATTCGTTCCATCTGTTGCAATTCCTAGAGGACCGGCAAAAGAGGCAAGTGTTCCTGTAGCATTGTCTATAGTATCATATGTACCATTTCCTGCCAATGTACTAACTGTACCGGTTGAGATAGGAATCTTTAAAACCAGATTAGTAGAGGTAGCAGTGGCTACATAAATATTTATTCCATCAGAAGTGATCCCATGAGGATAGTCTACACTTGTTGCAAAAGTTGTTACTTCGTTAGTCGAAAGGTCCATTTTACGAATTTGTTTATTGCTAGAATCGCCAATAAACAAATTTGTTCCAACCAGCACAAGACTCATCGGTTGATTAAAAGTGGCAGCGGTTCCTATTCCATTAGCAGTTCCTGAAACACCTACCTGTCCCGCAATCGTTGTAACGGCTCCTGTAGAAAGTACCATTTTTCGAATGGTATGATTCACAGTATCACATATGTACAAATTTGTCCCATCCGTTGCAGGTCCCCGGGGGCCGGCGAAAGTGGCAGCGGTTCCTATTCCATCAGCGGATCCTGAAACACCTACCTGTCCCGCTATCGTCGTAACAGCCCCTGTTAAATTAATGGACGCACAACTTACACTTACATTCGTTACATTTGCCGTGGCTATTCCGCTTCCGTTTGTGACTGTACAGATCTGACCCGATGGTTGCGTTGATACAGTCACGGAGTATGTAGTTCCGGAAGCCAGAGCTGTGGCAAAAGTGAAGCTGGTCGTTCCGCTAGCTACAGTTTGGTTGTCACCCGAATTGTTCTGGAGGGCCAGACCTGTCGATGTTAGCCCTGTAATAGTTCCACCGATGGTGAAGGTTGCAGTAGTGGTCCCCGTTGTAGTGCTTGCTGTAGACGTAGGGGGAGCCTGTTCGAAAACCGGAGCATCCACTACGGTAGTATTCTGTATGTCAGTGGTGGAAATCCCCAGATTGGGATTGGAAGCGGCATATTGCAATACAGCGGTTTTGATCTCAGTAATCGTAGGGGGTGGCTTGGTTTCTCCTCCTACGATAATGCTAACAGTTGAGCCCGAACTATCCTTCCCATCTGCCTTCCCATCTGCTAGATCTTTGGATATTGCCGTCAGCATTGCTTCTATGTAATCCGCAGAACCCTCCGAAGACCCTTTGTATTCCTTTGCCTTCTCCGACATCCCTCCCAAAAACGCAGTCATATACGAAGTGGTCTCATTATTTTGGTCATCGAGATTGATCTCTTCGGAGAAGACGTCGGGGATGGTGTTCATATCGATCTTTGTGAGTTTATCATGCATAAGTTCCGGCTTTCGTATAAAAGATCTGTTGAGACCGAATTGAACCACGGTTGTCTTGTTTGCATAGGTGAGCTGGTCGGCGATAGCCGAACGTCCCGAATTGGATTTGGCAATTTCCTGAAATCTGGAAGCGGCGAATCTGGCAAAAGGTGTTCCATTCACTCCCTTGCGAGCGGTCTTCGGTTCATTGACGATGATGGTCATGGAAGCAGAACCCGTCCAGTTGAGATCTTTTTTTTGCGCCTCGTCATACATCTTCGAATCGGTTCCCGGTGTCACGATCACGCAGACAGGGTATCCTGTCTTGGTAAAGTTGACTTCGTAATTTCCTTCGAGATCTGTAGTAGTCGTCCCGAGAGAGGATGAGGTATCACAGGTTCCCGTTACAGATGTAGGATAGACATTGACCTTACCATTACTGATTCTACCTTTCATCGCCTTCCCCGATACCGTCGCATGGCTTACCTTGTTGAGGAAGAAAAGGAGATTTGTTTTTAACTCATCGGAAGAATCGGTAGTGGGATTGCACTGCGACAGGAATAAGAGAAAAGCTAGGATGGATACTTTTTTCATGGTTGTGTCCTCAATTGATTTCAATTTTGTTAGGTTTTTCTATTAATGATTCACGAATGGAAGATGATGTTGCAGTCACAGTTTCACAACCCCACTGTGAAGGTTCACTGGTGCAGAGATAATTGGCACCAATATAAAAATCTTTCCCTGTAGACTGGCAGTAGTCACCGATTTTGAAATAATAGGTGCCCGAAGTATAGAACTTGGAATAGACTGTGGTGCTGGAAGTTGCCACCGAACCGAAGGAATGAATTTGTGAGGTGCATGTTGTGTCACTGAAAAGAAACCAGTTCTCGGAACTTCCGGAATTGTTGGTTATTGCAAGAGTGAAGTAGTTTGAAGTAGCTGTTGCATTGGGAGAAGTAGAAGTCAGCCCGGTTGTATTTTCTTTAGCAACAGTCTGTTCCCGAAGAGCCAGTGCTAAAAGATCGGTAATTTGTTCAATGACTCCTAACGGATTAGTAATTCCGGCAGTCCAGAATTTGTTCCGGAGTAAGTCAATTTTGCTTTTTAAATTGGGAGATAACAAGAAGGGTTCCTTTGCGGCATCTTCAAATTTGGATACGAATTTTTTGATTACATCTCTTACTTTAGTTGTAAAAAGAATTTCTACTCTCTCTGGTCTGGAAAATAAGTGGATTGTTCAAATCTTCCTTTTGTATTCTTGTATGATTCAATACAGCAGACCGAACGGCTTTTAGAAACTAGATTTGACCGAAAGAGAAATTAAGATCTCCGATAAATTTTTCAAATTCTTCTCGAATTCGATCTTCCCAACTTAGAAGTTTTCCAATCCCCAGTATGTGATTCAAAAAAACAGATAGGCTATATAATCAGTTGGAAAGTAACTGAAAATTTAACCCCATCCAAGGATGGATTCGAAAAGAGTTTCAGTTTTCATTGTAGTATTACGGCAATTGAGAGAAGAACTTCTTACCGGTATCCTGAGGATTCAATCCATTGGATTTCTTAGGATGCTTCCGGAATCGTTTATCATAGATTCAGGTTTTCTATTTTCTGCGGGAGTTTTAGTGCTTCTCAAAGACTTAGAATAGAACCAATTCAAGCCTTTGATTAGAGTGATTATGAGCTTTAAATGAATTCTTCAGGGGTGATCTACCCCTAAATCACCGGCTCTCTTAATTGAACTATTCCCATTTGAAAGAAGCCTTAGTTCTGTTCTGTAGAATTCGGTGATCGGGTGATTTTTACCGAACAGAGTTTAGAGTTCTCTAATTTACTAATGGATCACATAAAGAAAATGGTTCGTAAAAATTGTATCAGGGACCATGGTAAAGTTGTGATTCATTCTCTTTCATTGGAAGCTCAAACTGGTTTTACCGCTGACGCGGGGTCTTCCTTGCACTGAGCGTCAGTCGAAGTGTTGTGTTCAACTTTCAATGATGCATTACTCTTTCCTGTAACACAAGGTAGCCGCTGATCCAAAAGTAGTCGTGGCAACTCATTTTTTATTCAAAATTTTCTATGTTTCAGTAAATTCTTCCGTGTCCTCGAGCCGGACAGGCGATACAAAAAACGAGAGTCAGTATACTGATTCCGACATCTCTAAATTTTTGTTCCGAGTTAGTCGAAAAATAAAAATATTGAGTTTAGATTTTGTATTATCCAGAATTCTTCTGTGCCCTCGTGCCGAGCAGGCAATGGAACCTGTATTTCTGTGAGAGCAGGATGGAAAGGATGGGTTGTTGTTGGGGGATTTTGTTGGAGGCATTTACTGTTAGCAGGTTGAATTCCACTCTTGGAGACCGTGTAGAAGAATCTATTTTATTTAGAGAATTGTCATCCTGAGGTTACTCGAAGGGTGCTACAAGTGTAAGATTTTCAACTATCAGCTCCGAATCATCCCCACTCTCCAAATAAAATCCAACAAATCGGATAAAAATAGTATAAAACATTTCTAATACAGACAGAATAAAAATAAAATCACCCCCTCTCAAAAATGCCCCGATTTTGGAGAGGGGGTTTACACTGTACCACATCACTTTGCCAGAAAAATTGGGGGTGAGGTTCAACTTTAATCAATCCATTCCTCCGTCTCCCCAAGCCGGATGGGCTATCCCATAACTCGCCCTTTCATCGTCATAAACCCT
This sequence comes from Leptospiraceae bacterium, assembly GCA_024233875.1. GTDB lineage: Bacteria > Spirochaetota > Leptospiria > Leptospirales > Leptospiraceae > JACKPB01. Next base: position 15,745 of record JACKPB010000016.1, on the reverse strand, counting down.
TGGTTTTATTGACTCTTTCGATTCAGTGCAAATGATTTGCACTAAAATTCTGAAAAATTTTAGTTTGATACCTTCTCCATAATATCCCGAATTGATACTCCTACTCCTCATCAGCAGAGAAAATTTCTATGGGTCGGGGTGAATCCGTTATCTCCCGCATAACAGATGGTGATACATAAACAGCCGCCAGCATGAGTTTGGGCTCGATTCCGTGCTTCAGGAAATAATCCTCTGCCGAACGATTCATCTTTTCTATATCTTTCTTTACCGCTGAGGATGTGATTTCCAGCAGGATGTGTTCTCCATTTCGGATCACTAGGTCCACTTCCCGATCTCCGTAGTGTCCTCTCGATACCCGATACCCTGCCTTCTCCATAAGAGTAGAAATGGTATTTCGGATTGTGTTCTCGTTTTTGATTCCCCAGCGACTTCCCAGAGTGGAAATCTGATCATTCACTTTCTGAAACCCTTCCCGCATGGAGATATTCGTTTGCTTGATTTCTTCAGCAAGCTCCTCAACTTTAATCTCAGTACGTTTCTGTGCTTCAGCTAAATCTTTCTGTGCTTCAGCTAGCTCTTTCTGCGATTCTGCTAGGTCTTTCACTATTTCTTTGAGTTCAGTAAAATCCTCTTTTTTTACAGAATTTTCAACAATCCATTCTCCCAACAATTTCATGGGGGGTTGGATCTCAGAAGGAAATTGGTTCAGAATGTAAGCTGGTAGTCCCATGAGGTTAGACTAAAATGGGTCGGAAAAAATGTCAAGTTATTTTGCTTGTTTTTTGTTTAGTGGTTTTTCCCTGCTGGAGACAATTGTTATCCATTGGTCGCTCGAAGGATTGTTTTAAGAAAGATCTTTCCTTCGCAGGAGGCTTTTCATTTACCGCTGACGCGGGGTCTTCCTTGCACTGAGCGTCAGTCGAAGTGTTGTCTTCAACTTTCAATGATGCATAACTCTTTCCTGTTAATCAAGGTAGCTGCTTGTCCAAAAGTAGTCGTGGCAACTCATTTTTTATTCAAAATTTTCTATGTTTCAATAAATTCTTCCGTGTCCTCGAGCCAGACAGGCGATACAAAAAACGAGAGTCAGTATACTGATTCCGACATCTCTAAATTTTTGTTCCGAGTTAGTCGAAAAATAAAAATATTGAGATTAGATTTTGTATTATCCAGAATTCTTCTGTGCCCTCGTGCCGGGCAGGCAATGGAACCTGTATTTCTGTGAGAGCAGGATGGAAAGGATGGGTTGTTGTTGGGGGATTTTGTTGGAGGCATTTACTGTTAGCAGGTTGGATTCTACTCTTGTAGACCGTATTGAGGAATCTATTTAATTTGGAGAATTGTCACCCTGAGGTTGCTCGAAGGGTGCTACGAGTGTAAGATTTCCAACTATCAGCTCCGAATCATCCCCTCTATCCAAATAGAATCTTACAAATCGGATATAAATAGTATAAGACCTTTCTAATACAGACAGAATAAAAATAAAATCACCCCCTCTCAAAAATGCCCCGATTTTGGAGAGGGGGTTTACACTGTACCACATCACTTTACCGGAAAAATTGGGGGTGAGGTTCAACTTCAATCAATCCATTCCTCCAACTCCCCAAGCCGGACGGGCTATCCCATAACTCGCCCTTTCATCGTCATAAACCCTTGGTTTTATTGACTCTTTCGATTTAGTGCAAATGATTTGCACTAAAATTCAGAAATTTTTCTTTGGGAGGGGTTGGAAGTTCTGTCTATTTCTCCTATTCATCTCTTAAGAATTACAAATAAGATAGTATTGGTTTTATTAATATTTAACAATCTTATTTGTATTTAACAGTAATTTCCATTTTACCTTCATTGCCTAAATTAAAACTGAGAGGCAAATCCGGAAATTCACTTTTGATTTTAATCCCTGCTTCTTGGCTAACTTTAATTTTCATTTCACTCACTCCGTTTTCCTTCCCTGTTTTTATGATTTTGGTCGCAATTTCTGCTTGTTTGGCAATTTCATCAGAATGTGAAAAAACTTTATCAATCAAAAGTTTTGATACTCCCAAAAGAGGACTCATTGTGTATAATACCTCTTTAAAATTTCTGAATACATCTTTTTTTCCTTCTTCTGTTGTTAAATCATATATACTCATTTCGTTCTCCTATAATCTGGCAAATTATTTTAAATATATCTAATATATAAGTATTAACTTAAAATAATACTCTAATTTCATTTCTGTTTAAAATCGTTACTTTAACCAAATGAATTTAAAGAAACATTTGTTTCAATGTTTCTTTAAATTCATGATCTAATACTATTTCATAAGAATAAAGAACAGATTATGATTTTATTTAAATCACATATCATTAATCAACTCTTTTAAATTATTTTTAATCTTCATATTTTTATGGGACTCTATCTGATTGATTCTAATGTATTTCCATTCTTGTTTGGTCAATTCTGACACTCGTTCACACCAATATTGGATAGCTTCATCCTTACGATGTGTATCAGCCCACACCCTTCCTTTGGTTTCAATAATCCAAAATATTTCCTTATTATTTTCTCTTTGAACAACGATCCAATCCGGATAATAATAGGCTCTACGGCCATTGAGTTTTATATAATCAATTCGGAAACCGCTCCAGGATTCCTGCTCTGTAGTTCCTAAACTTGCAAAACGATCTACATCTTCTGCTTTGTTTAAAAACTTAGCAAAGTCTTTTTCGAATTCATTAAATGTAGCTACAAAATTAAATATTGTCTTTGATGACTTCACTAGAGGTAAATTTCTTCTCCATGTAAAACGTGTAACTGAAGAAAGATTAAATAATCTCTTCTCTATTTCAAATTCTCTTTTTTCAACAATTGTAGTAGAAACCTTATCTGAAATATAATTGACAATTTTATCTTGTACCTCATATTTACTAAGAAATAAACGAATTTGTTCATCTCCCAAATCTACTTCCTGACCAAAACATCTCTTTTCTAAATAATTTTTAGATAAGATGACTAATTCTTGAAAATGATTGGTTATACCTGTATTTTTTTCAATGCCTTTAACTATTTTTGAAATATTCTCTTCTCGAGTAGGTATGTACTCATCGATATTCTCTGAATGAACTATTGTTTTAGGTTCAAAAAACTCCATTGTTAATTTAGTTGATTGATTCCGAATTTCAGATTTATCATACATAACCTCTAAACGATTCAACTCTATCTCTCTCAATTTTTGAATATTTTGAATAAGACTCGGTCTAGTAATAGGAATGCTAATATCCTTTAAAATTTTATTCTTAATATCAGGGAATATTTGAACGGGTTGAATAGGTTCGGAATCTGTAGAACCCACACCCACTCCTTCCTGATCCAATTCATCCTGAAGGGTCTGCAATAATTTCTTTGTCCCCATAACTTCTAAAGTCTGTGTATTATCCGGAGATATGCTTTGCATCAACCGAAGACCTCTACCTATAATTTGTTCCGGTAAGATTTTAGATTTAGCACTAAAAGGTCGGAGCCCCAACACAACCGTTACATTTTTTACATCCCAACCTTCTCGTAGCATCATGACACTAACAACAATTTTAAAAGGGTTATTAGGACTATCTATAGTCTTTGCCGCTTCTCTAGCTTTATCTAAATCTTTATTTGTAATTTCTCCTGAACTATTCGTATGAATATTAAGAATTTCCGATTCTGGTACATTTTGCTTTTCAATTAGGTAATCTACAATAGCGTTCGCATAAGCACTTTTTCCTAATGCGATAAACAATACCGGTTTATGAAATAGTTCCTTATATGATTTTCTATGTTCTTCCAAACGTTTCAAAGCAGCATCTACAAAAGGAGCATACTTCTTTTTTGCATCTATTGTCACCCCAGATGAGTTTGTTGTGCCAGCCTTCTTCGAAGGTGGTTCCTTCATTGGGATTTAGATTTTGAAAGAGTTGAAAGCCTTTTGTTTATTGGGATTCTTTAGTAGCCCGGGACTCACCAATTCTTTCGATCACTTGAAAAGGTAGATTGACCCTGCTTGGTTCGTGGAGTAATCCATACTCGTTGTATTTCCCTGGCCAAACCAATTCTGTTTTTGTAATCTCTATCTTTGCCATTGTTTTTTCCTCTTCCTATCTATTTTCCCTGATGATTGCTCTTTATTTTTCAAGTTTTTTGAAATTCTCTAATTCTATTCTTTGAAGAAGAACTGTGTATCTCCAAAAATTCTTAGATTTTTTTTAAAAATTCATTGATTCTTTTCAATAATTTTTACTTGCTTTTTCTCGATTTTTCTGAAATAGTAATAGTAAGCAATTTTTGTAGTCCACAACCTGCACCTGTAGGGGTTGCCAGTATTGGCACGGGATACAAAAGATTGCTTTTTTTATTTTCAAACATACCCACCACTTTCAAACTCACTCGCTTTTTCTAAATCAAATGGATTGCTTCTACTATAGTAATTCGATCCATAATTATTATAATCATACAAATCAATGATGAGATTGTATTTCTCTCTGAGAGCCATATAATAACGTGCTTCTTTTAGTAAAATATATCTCTGCAAGGACCAGAGCATATAATCCACAATACTCAATTCCGGAGTTGTAGAACTCGGAATGGTTCGACAATCAAATTGTATGGTAAGTTTCGTTTTTCTTTTTTGATTGTCCCTTTGGATGGCCTTGTTGATGGCTTCTTTCAATTTGAGAGCATCATTACCTTTTCGATTGGCTAGAAAGATTTGGTAATGGACATTCTCATCGTTCAATCGATCTTTGAGAAGATGAAAAATCATATCAAAATAAAATTCACTTTCATTAGAATTGTGCTTTGATTGAAAGAGATCTAATCGTTTTCTTCCTATGACAACAAAGGTTCTAAAACCATTTAGTTTTCGAAGTTCTTCAACAAACTTAGTACGTATTTCGATCTGATCATTCTTGGCATGCAAATACCAACCATCAGGATCTTTTACACATTTTAAAGAATTGTATAAGGGATCTTTTTTGATCTCTTCTTGAAATGAAATTAAAAATTTATGAATACTTTGTTTATCTTCTATCTCGATCATTCCCATTAAGAGCAAAGGCTTGAAATCTTTCTCTCCTACTAAAAGCCTTTTTCCATTTGCGTAAAAGGCGGCATCTCCACTTTCATCTATAAAAAAGTATTTTTGAGGTTTCTTGGTAGTGATTCTATCCAATGATTCCTTCCTTTTTACATACATGCCGAAAATCACATTCTCTACAAATTTTTGCTTCCGGTGGTGATTTGATTTCATAGTTTCTGCTTTGTATCTCTGATACTATTTTATCAAAATTTTCCCCTGCTTTTTGTACTTTTTTAGGTTTGTAGGGAATTTCTTGAATAGCTTCATCCAGGGTCTCTTCACTTGTCCAGTACAATAATAATCGATCAGGTCTTTTCCCATGCCTTGTCTCTAGAATATGTGCATAAATGGAAAGTTGATCTTCATATTTTTGAATTAATTTTGGATTTGATCCTTTCGCAGATGTTTTGAAATCCAACAGCTCTAACTTTCCGTCTTCTCCGAGAACTAGGTCAATCTTACCATTCAAAATATATCCTTCTTTTTCAATAGATACATCAACTTCTGTTTCCAAAACTCGATGCAAATTATTTTCATTGAGTCGATAATAGTTTAAAACTTGATTTAAAGCAGATTTTTTCTGAAGTTCTCCGGGAGGTTTTGCTTCTGAACTCAATTTAAGAAAATGAAAAGTACGATGAAAAATTTCTTCCACTTTAGATTCATTTAATGTATGAATATTCCCATCTAATACTATCCTATGAATTTCTTCAATACTTTGATGAACCAACTGACCGAAAAACAAAACCACAGAACGGGAAGGTGTAAAATCATAATCTTTATAGTATTGGTATTGTCTTGGACAGGTCTCATAAATCATAATATCACCTGTGAAACTATAAGATTTTCGAGGAACCGGTTTTTCTTTGATTTTAAACTCTTGAGCGACAATTAAGTCTTTTTCTATATGTGGCCATTGATCTAAACCATTCCAGATCGAATCAAAATATTCTTTGGGTTGACTTGAACAGGTGAGACAGAGAAGCTTTTCCGCACGTGAAAATGCGACGTAAAATAGTCTCATTCTATCAAAATCTGTAATTTTATTCAATGGTTCATATCTTGGTTTTAAATAGAACTCTTCTAAGTCATTATCGATTGATTTGGAAGAAGAAATTCTTGCATCCAAACTCCCAACCACAACAACAGGAAATTCCAATCCCTTAGACTGGTGAATGGTAAGTATTTGAACATGCCCGGATGGAAATGGAGAATAAGAATCTTCATATTCATTTATACCTCCTTCATAAAGTAACTTTAAAAAGCTATTAAATAAATTGAATTTTAAATATTCTCGGTTCTTTCTTGTAATGACTGAATAATGATAATAATTTTGAAATACATTTAACAATTCTGAAAATGTAGCAAGGTTGCGGGATCTATTTTCATTCTTGATAAATGTGTGAAATGGTTCAACAGCTAAAAGTTCATAAATATAATCTGTTAATCTTTTGTCGAGAGTTTCAGATTCTTTTAATTGATTGATCTCGTTTGAATTCCGTTGGATGAATTCAGAAAGAGGATGAGGACTGGGATAATTTTGACCTATATAAATAATTGTCCTATCAATATATTCTATAAATTCTTTATATGTTCGTCCTGTTACATTTCCTCTACCATCACCATAGTATCCAAGAACGATTGCGAAGCACCCAATCATGATTTGGATTTCTTCATTCTCAAAATAGGTTCTAGCACGAGGACAAAAAGCTGGAATACCTTTCTTTTCTAAAGCTTCGATATATCTTCCACTATGATCATATTTCACACTATGTAGAAGCAATCCTACTTGATTATAGTCCTTTATAGTACCATTTGATTTCAGAAATTGGACAAGTTCAGCAAAACGTGTAGCTTCATCTTTTTCATTTTTCCCCCAGATGCTAAAAACAGCAGGATATTTTTGATGCTCGGTATCTGAATCGGGTTTTATGGATTTCTCAAATCTATATCTCCTTCCTGATTTATCATTCCATACAGGAGAATCCATCCATGAATCATATGCATAAACGATATTTTCATGAGATCTGTAATTGGTAGTTAAGTAATACTCTTTAGTATTTGGAAAATATCCTGAAAATTCTAAGATATTTCTTACTGTAGCACCTCTAAATCGATAGAGACTTTGGTCCTCATCTCCAACAACACAAATATTATTATTCTTAGTTACCAGACTTAGTATTATTTGTTCCTGAACATAATTAGTATCCTGATATTCATCAACCATTAAATATTTGATTTTTGATGTTATTCTATCCTGAATAGTAACATCTCTGAGAAGAGTATGAATAATTTTTTGTAAATAGGATAAATCTATCTTATTATTTTTTTTAAGTAAAGATTCATAATTGTAATATGCTAATCCTAATTTTCTTAAATAAACTTCTGAATGATCATACAGATCTTCTGGATCGATTAATTCTTCGGTAATTTTATTAAAATAACTTCTAGATCCTTTAATTGCGGTCCACTTAGTTTTCCATTTACCACAGTAAAGACCATTTTCTTCTAGTCCAAAGATTTCATTAAAATGTTCATTTATAAATAAAAGTTGAGTTAAATCATCAAGAGTATCATAATTATTGCCAAATGGAGTTTGATGACGATTTTCTAAAAGTATTGTATTACATATACTATGAATCGTTCCGATAGTTAATTCACTAGTATCCTCATTATAACCTATTTGTCTTTTAATGATGGATATTCTATCTTTCATTTCACCAGCGGCCTTCTCGGTGAAAGTACATAAAATAATTTCAGCAGGCTTTGCTAAACCATTAAGAATTAAATTCATCGCACGAAGAACAATACTAAATGTTTTTCCTGATCCTGGTCCTGCAATTACCAACATCGGACCGTTGTCATGCTCAATGATTTTCATTTGATCTTGATTTATTGATTTATAGAAATTTAATAATTTTGAGTGAATTTTCATATTTATTTTAGATAATTTTTACTGAAAACAATATGATCTTCTGCATAAAATTTGTATTGGATCGCATGAAACTCTTGGGTCCCCTGGGTTCTGGCTACCAGATCAATCCCTGTATCATGGGCATCATGACCAAATTCCCTAGCCCAATCCGAAAATTTCCATACGTCACTATAAAAGTCTTTATAAATAGGTTCATTTTTCAAATAAACAAGAACCATCTCTTCAAAATAAGTCCCTTTCTCCCGTTCCGATTGAGATACAGTGCGGTAATTATACAGAAGTTTTTCAATTCCGAAGAAAGTTTGAGTTTTGTCTTGATTTGTCATTATGTTGCCTTTGATGTATAAATAATATATTTAGGTCAAAAAGAAAGAAGAAATTTGTATATTCCTCTATGGGAACGAGTTTTTTATTAAGTTAAGGTTTGTATGAATACATCATTTTAAAGCAACCAACAAAATGCTAATTTGAAAAAAATACATCTATACCCCTCATAAATATTTAAACTTTCATTTTAAAGATGAGGGATGCCGGGCACGTCATTTATGTTTTGGAAACGTCCAGCAACCTTTTTTTGAAATTTTGTAGTAGAAATTCTTATTTCAAATTCTTCAATATTTCATGAATAAATCGAAGTTTGGAGAAGGAATCCCAAGAAATTTCTCACCTTTAAAAAGCCCTTTGAAACGATTTTTTAGAGGTACCCTATAATCTAAATTCTATTCACCCAGAATCTATAATAAAGCAAGATCGCCCGAATCATCCACGAAGAACAGTCCGAATCATCGACGATGAACAGTCCGAATCATCACGATGAACAGTCCGAATCATCGACGATGAACAGCCCGAATCATCCACGAAGAACAGTCCGAATCATCGACGATGAACAGTCCGAATCATCACGATAAACAGTCCGAATCATCGACGATGAACAGCCCGAATCATCACGACAAACAGTTCCAATCATCACGACAAACAGTCCCAATCATCACGACAAACAGTTCGAATCATCGACGATGAACAGTCCGAATCATCGACGATGAACAGTCCGAATCATCGACGATGAACAGTCCGAATCATCGACGATGAACAGCTGTGAATGGAAAATAGAATTCCCCATGTAAGGGAAAATAAGAATCCCCAGTTAGAGTCAAAAAAAATCCCTAAAAGAATTATTTTCCTTTATTAAGATTTTTGGAGTCTGAAGGAGTTTCCTTCTAAATTGAATACTTTTGAATGGTGCAACAATCTGTCAAGAAGAGCAGTCGTCATGATAGGATCTCCCAGCATCTCAGCCCAATCTTCAAATGATTTATTTGAAGTAAGAACAATAGAAGACTTTTCATAAACTTCAGAAACTAAATTGAAAAATAGATTTGCTTCTCTCTTATCTATCTGCGTATAACCAATTTCATCAATAATAAGTAGATTTACATTAGTTAATTTTTTGATACGAAATTCAGAAGATCTCTGGGTTAATGAAGTTCTGAGTAATTTCATAAGATTCGTAACCCTTTCAAAACAAACTGTATACCCATTTTCTACGGCAAGATATCCAAGAGAAATAGCCAGATGAGTTTTTCCCACACCTGGAGGACCCAAGAATAGAATATTCTCATTTCTGTCAATCCATGACAAATCATTCAAATTAGAAATATCTAATTTACTAATTCCTTTTACCAGGTTTACAGTAAAATTTTCTATCCTTTTCTCGGAAGGGAAATGAGCAGCAGAAAAATTTCTCTGTAACCTTCTCCTTATACGATCATCGATTTCTGATTTTAGAAGTTGGTTTAAAAAGTTCAGATAAGAGAGATTTTTCTTTTCTGCAAGATTAATTACCTTATTTAAATTATCCTTCATTCCTCTAAGTGAAAGATTTGTAAGCATATCATTAGTTTCATTATCAAGTTTCATATCATACCGATCCTTTTTCAGTAGCAAAAGAAGAATAGAATCCTATATCTCTAGTTTTCACTTTTATTCCGGATCTGTTAGAATTGATTGGCTTGAATATTTTTTCACTCTTGGGCTTAGGTAAGGAAGATTCATTTAGATATACCTTATATGTTTCATATAAATTTCTGAAAGAATACAATTGGTTGTCAGAACAATATTTAATAGATTCTTTCAAAATATTGATTTCAATATTTTCACTGAGATGCTTTCTGGCATATATACTTTGGTCCCTTACATATCGTGGATAAAATTTGAAATTATTCATTACAAATTCTTTCCATTCCGAAAAATCATACAGGCTGTATGCCTCTTCTTTGAGTGTCTTTGCTGTTCTGGGAGTTTCTCTGAAGTGCTCCCTGATATTGACGGTTTTTCCTTTAAATATTGAGATTTTATGAGTAGCAATCAGTTTATTTTGAAAATAAATATTTAGATTCTCACTGCCAAATTCAATATCTACGGTTTTAGATTTGTATTCAACCGGTATCGAATACAGGCATGATTTAAAGGAAATATAGCTTTTCTCTGAAACTGTTCTTTTTTCCCTATGTTGTGTAGAATTACGAAATATGGAACTCCGTATAGGCTTTAAATATTCCTGTTCTAACTTAAGAACTTCCTCAGGGATGAGTCCTGTAGAAATAGATATTTTCCCATTAGCACGTCTTCTTAACCATTTGGAGAGATCTTCTGATATAGAATTGATATCAAAGTAGTTGCGAATACTAAAAAAATTTTTCTTAACAAATCCGACAAGATTTTCTACTTTCCCTTTTGATTCCGGATCTGCCTTACGACATACATACATGGAGAAATTCATTTCTGATTTAAACTCATGAAATTCTTTAGTATAAATTATATCACCATGATTTTCTGATACAACCATAGTTGTATCCTGATCTATTACTATTTCTTCGGGTAAACCACCGATTGTATCAAAGCATTCAATGAGATGTTGTATTACATCTCTTGTTTTAAATGGATGCTCCTGAAGCGATATATATTTATATCTACTCGAAGAGAGAACCGCTGCAAAAATATACACTTTCAATCCTGAAGCAAATTGATATTGTCCGAAATCCAACTGCATCTGCTTACCCAAAGGTAATTCTTTTACTTTTTGAAACATTCTGACATTTGATTTCAGTTTGATATCATTGTTATATTTCAAATGATGAACATAATTTCTTAATGTCTTTTCTGTACATTTCAGAGCTCCAAATCGTTCTTCCAGGTAATCGAAAACAGCTGACATATTCAATTTCTGAAAGTTATTCAATTCATAGAGTTCTAAAATACATTCTTTGTAATCATCTAGTTTCTTCTCCCTATTTGATTTTGATGCAAAATATGCACTGAATTCTTCGGGGTTCATCGAATAGTATTTTCTGGTAGTTTTTCGATCGAGACTATTCATTCTCGAAATTTCTGAAATACTGTAGCCGAGCTTCTTCTGTTCCTGTATTTTTTTATACATACCCTTTTTTACCATTCTAGTAGGGTATTTTCTTTAACCTCTATCTGTCAAAACTGGGGATTTCTATTTTCCCTTTTTTAAAAAATCTAATTTCTTCAGGTGGGGAATTCTATTTTCCACAGACTGGGGAATTTCACTTTCCTTTCACAAGAGGGAACCTATAAAAATAAAGGTTGGATAGGGATGGGTGATTGGCTTGGGACTGGAACTATCGCAAATCAACAAAAAGAATATCGCTCTTTTGAAGATGCTAGAGAATTTGTACATAGTTTAAAATTTAACCCCCTCAGCTTCGCTATTTTGGGATTGATTGAGGTTCTGAGATAGGGACACAGAGAGATTCGGAACTTTTATAGGAGTCCTTTTATGAATTTTCTAGACTACATTCCTAGAAAGAAAAATTTAACCTCTCAGCTTCCCTATTTTGGATCTGCTAGAGGTTTCAACAGAAGGGCAAGGAGAGATGGATGGTGAGAGAAGCCAAACCACGGAACTTTTATAGGAGTTCTTTTATGAATACTCCTAGACTACTTTCCTAGAAAGATAACAATCACCCCATCCTCACCAATACTTCCTTCCCATCAAAAGCAATTCCATATTTAAAAATAGTAGCGATCCCCAATCCTTTGAGTTCAGATTCATACTGCTTGTCTTCGATTTGATGGAGAGCAGATTCCACAGCAGTTTCCAGAGTTTCTTTCTCATCATGTTCTACTTTTTTAAATTCTATTATAATCCCATTCTTAGTGCTAGACTTTGGAATTAGCATGATATCATACCGACCATAGCCACTTTCCCGATTGGACTGGACTCGGTATTGATCCGATAGTTGCAATAAGAGTCCCAGCACAAAAGCGTGATACACCTTTTCAGGTTCAGTTCCTGTTGGGTCAAAATAGCTCATCGAATTTAGAACAAATTTCTTTAGGAACTTGCCAAAAGTTTTGGAATCTCCTTCTAATAAACCTTTCAAGAGAAGATTTAGTTCTATGGATTGTAAATTTTCTGTGAGCCAAGAGGAAATAAATCTGTCATACAAATATTCGACTTCTCTATTAGGTATCATCAAGTCACAGAAGAGCTTTTTGTTTATAATCTCTTGTTTGGTCACTTTCAAGTAACCGCTGAAGAGTAAAAAACTCCAAAGTGTCTCGCTGTTCTTTTCTACATCCGCAAATACAGTATCCACGATGACTTCTTTTTGGATCGCCTGACCTGTTAGGAGTAGTTCCAAATCTTTCTTTGCTACAGAGTCGGAATTGGTTAATAATTTTTTTACTAAAAGGTTGGAACTCGTATTCACCCAATGTGGTCGTAAGCCCTCACTACTTTTGTGCATGAAATTTAATACCGACCACGGATTGTACATTCCATCTGTACTTCCAAAGACATACCCATTGTACCAATCCTTCACACCTTCTTTGTAGGATTCTAGCCCAAAGTAGTCGAGCGCATCCCAAACTTCCTTTTCTGTCATACCAAATTGATCAGAGTATTGATTATTGAGTGTTGAATAAACATCAAAATTATTCAAATCCGAAAAAATGCTTTCTTTAGATATTCGTAATATGCCTGTAATCACAGATCTTTCAATACAGGGATTGTCCTTGAGACCCGTTCCCAAAAAACCTCGCAAGAAGTCCACGATGTGGGTATAGTATCCTCTTTCGTAAGCTTCATGAATGGGAGTGTCGTATTCGTCGATCAGCACAATTACTTTTTGTTTGTAGTGGTTGAAAAGGTGTTGGGTGAGGGTTTTGAGAGAATCAGTTAATCCATTGATACTTGATTCCCTTGTGAGAATACTTTCATAATCAATTCGATCTTGAACGGTTAGTAAATCATCTGACAATAAATAATTATGTCTCTTAAACTCATCTGCAATTAGTTTTTTTAATTTCTCCTCACACCCTTTCCAATCAGGAGTTTTTATATCCTTCAATGTCAGATACACAACCGGATATTTCCCGCAAGTGTCTGTGTATTCACTCCCTTCTTTCCAAATCTTAAAATCTTTGAAAAGGTATTCACAGTTCTCTAGGTTGGGATGCTTCTCAAAAAAATACCGGATCATGGTAAGATTGGTAGTCTTTCCAAATCTCCTAGGACGCACGATTAACGATACCAAGCTCCCCGAATCGAGCAACTCCTTTAGAAGAAGTGTTTTATCCACGTAAAACTGGTTTCGGGTGATGATTTCTCTGTAATCGCTCTGACCAATAGGTAGTGTTTTGAGTTTCATAATGGGCTGCTCTGAATAAAACTTCCCAATGTAACCAAATCTTGTAAAGACATTCTTTCTTTCCTATTCTGGTAAGGATGGGGGTTCCTTGCTGACTTTACCAATATCAGTAAGGCAGGTTTTAAACCTGCCCTACGAGAATATAACCGTAAACCAGCAGGTCGGGCTGTTCGGGACTACGCTATCGCTTCGGTCTGCTAAACTGATGGCAGACTAAATCCCTCCCATCCCTAACCCAAAAAAATGTCTGAACTGTGATTTATTTGATTAGATGATTTCTATGATGCTTTAAATAGTAAAGATGATTGTTGGATATGAAATCAAAATAATCAAAAGAATCATAAAAATCACAGTACTGACTGTCTCCACTATTTAAGAAAAAAATTTGGATTGTTAGGCTCTGGAATTGAAATTTACCATTTTAGTCTTTTCAATTTTCTCTTTTAGAAGATAGTTCCATAGAATCATTTTCATGATTAGCTTATTGATTTGAGAAAAGGACGGTTTCTTGCCTTTTCTGTTTTTAACAAATGGAAATCAATTCTACTTATGGGATAGAAAATCAAGACCAGAAAGATTCATCTCGGGATTCTTCTCTAGAGATGAATTGGAAAGAATTGCTCATCTCAGAAAATTTTCAGAACCACTAACTCCTCTACACATCGAAGATAAGATCGGTGATAGAAATCATCAAAAGGAAGCTATTGAAAACACTCCTCTTATTTAATGGACTAAATACTATTCTTTTGTTTGCCTATCATATAGTATGTATATCTGTTCTGAAAATAAAACTGAAAGAAGTTATATTCCAGCTCTTGAGAGATGGAGTCTATACAAATCTATCTGGATCAATCAATGGCAGAGCTATTTAAGGACATGTAAGAATAAACCATCTTCCGGTAAAGTGTTTGAAGTCAAAAAGCTTCTCAAATGTGGTAACTTCCAAAATGGATTTCAAAGATATACCTGTAAGGACTGTAAAACAATTCTTGTCGTTCCCTTTTCTTGTAAATCCCGACTCTGTTTATCCTGTAACCGAAAGAAATTATTTGGTTGGTCAGTAAACCTTTCCATGATTTTAGATACTGATTTTCAGCATGATCATGTAACGTTTACCATTCCCGGAAAGATTTCGCAAATACTTTTAGAGCGAAATTACCACCCGGAAAAAATGATAAGCCTTTCTTCGAAAGTTTATTGGGATGAGCTTTGTAAAGCAAATAAAGTCCCAGTAAGAGAAAGAAAAGCGTGTAAACCAGGCATCCTTGCCACCCTTCACAAATGTGGTAATTCGCTAAACTATAACCCACACATTCATCTTGTAGGAACACGAGAGCTTGTGAATACAGAAACCGGAGAAATTCTTAAGACTAATTTTATATCCTATAAATCATTCCGTTTTGCCTGGATGAATTCATTTTGCAAACATCTTGTAAGAGAGAAAATTTTAACAAAAGATGAAGTGGAGCAAATCAAACAAAGATATAAAAATGGCTTCCATGTCTATTTTCAGCCAATCAAAGGGGATAGCAATGAAGTATTGTTTCGCACTTCAGAATACATAGCCACCGGATTTTTTCACAATAGCCAGATACTTAAAGTGGATCATGATTCCAAAAAAGTAACCTTCCGATACAAATCATGGGTAGAGAGGAGCACTGGAAGGAAGAGCTATAGAACCATTACTATGGACATATATGATTTCATGGACAGAATGCTTTATTTCCTCCCGGAACCGGGTCGCAAGATGATTCGATATTATGGTATCTACGCTCAATCCATTAGGAAAAAGTTAGAACTCATCCGCTACACTTCATGGATGCAAGCAATCGAGCACAGCTTCCATGCTAAACCAGTAAACTGCCCTGATTGTGGGAAAGAAATGGAACATTCTGTAGTTTACTCCGGCACCGCATTTCGAGAATTAAACAAGCTACGTCGAACTCACGACCTTGACAGGGGATATTTTAGACTCAAAAAACCACCATAGAAATTTGTTATTTTTTCCAAATTTAACACATAAACGATTGACCGAATTTTTG
>JACKPB010000015.1 GCA_024233875.1 Leptospiraceae bacterium | reverse complement strand
TGCGAGAGAGCATCAGGATGGAAAGTTGAAACTAAGAAGACCCCGCGTCAGCGGTAATATAAAAATATATCCTTCGATCAGAAAAAAATGCTCCATGCCAATGGAACCGCTGAACAGAAAAAAACCCATAATCAGCGGGAAAATTTTCCATTCGCAATAAAAAATATATTTTTGAGATTGCCAAAAGAATTAAACTCTTTAGGATAGCCTCTGCTGATCCAAGCAGGAATCTACTTGCCACCGACCCTTTTGTTCATCCTTTTTCTAATCTTCCCGGGATATCTTCACTCAGAAGATTCAGAGAAAACTATGTCGGCAGAGGTTCGTATCACAACCGACCACCATTTTCGAGGTTATAATTATTCCATGCTGGCGGATCAACGTAACAATACACGTTACCATTCAGCAAGCTTCAATCCTTCCATCCAACCTCAGTTTGTCTACTCCACCCCACTGACCGGATTGAAGCTCTTATTCTGGGGGAATTTTTTTCTCACCAATACTTCGAATCGGGATTCCGACCTTTATATCTTACAGGATGGTCCGGGAGAAGAGGAGAAATGGGATCCGGTTCAGGGAATCAATCTGACAGAGTTCACACCGGGCAAAACCAGACGCTATAAAGAAAGAAATGGACTTTCGAGATACGATGGCTTGTTCTACGGGATCTATTATGATTGGAATACAAAGTATGGAGATTGGTCTGTAGGTACTTGGATGTGGAACAACCTCGATCGATTCGGAAAATACTCCTGGCAGGAATACTTTCTCTGGTACCGACCGAATGTCCTAAAAATCATTCATCCGACATTCAAAGCTTTTTTCAATACTTCATTTGATAGCGGAGGAAGTACCACAACTCCTTTGGGAACCACCAACGGACAGAACTACTTTCAATTTGAACTTTCCCATACTTTTTTTGAAAATTCTGAAATCCATGTGACACCACACTTTCAGGCTGGATACGTCGTCAATAACGATAACAATTCAAAGAGAGCAGGAGTTTCCAACATAATACAATCCCTTCAGTTCAGTTATGAAAATTTCGATCTGAGTTTGCATGCGATGTACCGTCCCTACCCGCAGATCTACGATACCTATGATTCCAATCCCAATGATGGAAGACTACCCGATCCATCCCTTCAGAACGGGATCTATAGATCCTACAGAGATGTATTACAATCTCACTTTCCTGACACTATGGCAAAGGCGATTCAGGGAGAATTTACATCACAAAAATTTCTTAGAACGATTTTCTTTGTGTCCATCGGAACAAATTATCAGTTCTAATTCTCCTTTCTATTTTTTACTCATTCCCCGGTAAAGATGCTCAATCAATTCTCTGGCCGTTTTTCTTGCACCATTCAGTCCCTGGTTTTGAAACATCACCTGATTTCCGCAGAGAAGTGTGGCCGCACCATGAACCATAGCCCAGGCGGAAGCTGAGGCAGATTGAATGTTCCCGACGTCAATCCAACCTCCATCCTGACAGGTCTGGAGAATCTCTTCCAGGATATGGAAGGTCCTGATCTCCAGCTCAATCAAAAATTCATATCGGGAATGATCATGAATCTGGTTTCCGTACATGATTTGAAATAAGTCCGGATTCCGGTACGCAAATTCTATGTAGCCAACTCCCGCTTCCCGAAACTGTAGCAAAGGTTTGTCGGAAAACTTTTTCTTGATTTTTTCCAACTTTCCCATGAGTAGACGAAACCCTTCTCCAGCGACTTCGGCATAGAGCGTCTCGATATCTTCATAATGACGGTAGGGAGCTGCCTGAGAGACCCCTGCCCGTTTTGCCGCTTTTCGAAGACTCAATGCCCTGTATCCCTCTTCCTTTAGAATGAGAAGGGAAGCATGAATCAATTCATTTCTTAAGTCACCGTGATGGTATTTATTTTTCATAGACTATATACCAGTTCTCATAAATAATTGCGTTTTTCCTAGTAAGGTATGTAGCCATTTTATAGCCAATTCTTCAATGAATGCGCAAACCTTTTGAAAATGACTATAAAAAATGTTGACATTGATTACATTTTTCATTTTCCTGTCACTAAGAATCAATGTAATAAGTGTAAACATTTTTACTAGAGGTAGATTGTCAATGGAAAATAATCAATCAGAAAATTATGATGTCATCTGTATAGGATCGGGCATGGGAAGCTTAACTACCGCAAGTTTTCTTGCTCAGTATTCTAATAAAAAAGTTCTCATTATCGAAAAACATTTCCAGGCGGGAGGATACACTCATTCCTTCGCCAGAAAGCAGGGTAAGTATCACTGGGATGTAGGAATACATTATATAGGTGACATGCAGGAAGGAGGATTCTGCCGGCAGTTGATGGACAAAGTCTCCAATAAGAATGTTCAATGGAAACAAATGCCGGAACCATTTGAAAAATTCATCTTTCCTACCCGGACTTTTTCTCTGTACGGCGACGAAGGCAAATTCAAATCGGATTTGATAGAACAATTTCCCTCAGAAAAAGAAAGCATCGAAAAATACTTTGAAGACATACGAAAAGTATCAGCGGTTTTCGGAAAATCCATGATGATCAAATTCAGCACACCGGGACTGAAAGCCATGACTGCTCCCCTGAAAGATGATTCTATCATCACTCTGAAGGATTACATGGACAAAAGTTTTCAGGATGAGGAACTCAAAGCGATACTTTGTTCTCAATGGGGAGACTACGGACTTCCTCCTTCTAAGACTTCGTTTGCTACTCATGCGGCTCTTGTAGTACATTACTTGAAAGGTGGGTTTTATCCCATAGGTGGAGCCGGGAAGATTTTTGACTCCATTGAACCAATTGTCAAATCAAAAGGTGGGGACGTTCTGACGTCTACAGAAGTGACAGAGATTCTCATTCGTGATGGAAAAGCAGTAGGTGTGAAAACCAAGCGTTTGCGTGGGGAAAAAGAAGAGAAAGAGTACTATGCTCCGATCATTGTATCCGGCACCGGAGCCATGATCACTTACACACGCTTGATTCCCGAATCGGTCCCCATAGACTTTCGTGAAAAATTAAAAAACTTTTACTCCAGAGAAAAGATGGCTACCAGCGTTTGTGTGTATGTCGGACTATCGGATAGTCCCGCCAAACTGGGATTCAAGGGTGAAAACCATTGGATATTTGGATCCTATGACCACGATAAAAATTTTGGCGAAAGAAATGAATGGTTGAAGGAAGGAGTAGAAGTACAAAACCTTTATGTATCGTTTCCCAGCCTCAAGGATCCGGAAGCCAAAAACCATACTGCCGATTTCATTGCCTTTACCGATTATGAAAATTTTGCCAGATGGAAAGACTTACCCTGGAAGAAAAGAGGTGAGGAGTACCAAAAATTCAAGGATCTAATCGCAGAAAAAGTAGTCTCGGCTATTGACAAGCGTTATCCCGGGTTCAGGGGAATCATTGATTATATAGAAGTATCTACTCCTATCACCAATGAACATTTTACCTCTCATGTCGATGGAGCCATCTACGGTCTGGCCTGCACTCCCGAACGCTATGAGAAGGAATCCTGTCCCTGGTTTGAAGCCAAAACTCCTATTCCGGGTCTTTTCCTAACAGGGGCCGATGCGGGGGGATCTCCCGGAATTGCAGGAGCCCTGATGGGAGGTCTTGCGGCTACTCTCAATATCGAAGGGAATCGAGAAATCTTGAAAAAGATTCTCAAAGACTAAGAAAACAAGTTCTCAGCGAGCTTAAACTGCTGGCTGAGAACTTACCTCTATTTTACATATTTCAACCTGTATCTTCTCATTTTTGAAATTTTTTGATTTGCTATAAAATTAAATAACTTACCTTACGCACTTCGTTCGAGTGGTGAGGATAATGAAAGGGAGCCTTTCGGCAAAGGTTCAACCGGGCACACCAACCAAGGACTCATCGTCCCCAAAGCCCTATCATGAGATTTCCTAAAAATCCAAAACTTTTCAAAATTTGCTTTAAATATTGACCAATTGGAAAACTAATTTATAAATGGTAAACTTGCAGATTGTTTGAACGTGATTACCCGGAGAAAAAACAAATCTAATTTCAATTTGAAATCTATATTTTTATTTTTTTTTGCATTCTTCCATCTTCAGATCGGAGCTGTCGAACTACCTACCCTTACCCTGAAACCCGAAGCGGTTTCCTTTGAGAATTTTCCGATCTGGCATTTTGAAGACACCCGAGGGGATCTTGAAATCACTTCTCTCGAAAAAGAATCCTTGCACTCAGAAATTCAAAATTCCAGATTTTACATTCCGGTTCATTCATCCATCCATTGGTTTGGCTTGCAACTGAAAAATGAATCGGATTCCCATTTGGATATCATTCTGTACCTGGATGAATCGTTTATGGAGTCTCTCGATCTTTATGAAAGCATCGATGGACAATGGAAGGTAAGTAGAAATGGACTTTCTGTCCCAATATCCGATAGGACTCTAAAGAATAGAAATCCTTCCTTTCCGATCCATTTGAAACCCGGTGAATCCAGAAGACTCTTCCTCAGATTGGACTCCAAATTCCAACTTTTGACAGCAGGAATTGTGATCGATTCAATCGAGGGATTCCATAGGAGTGAACAGATTTTGACCGGTGTGTACTGGTTTTATTTTGGATGTGCCTTTATCATCATCACTTACAACTTTTTTCTTTACATTTCTCTTAAGGAAAGACTCTATCTTTATTATGTAATACACGCTTTTTTTTATATGGTATTTGTGGCAGTGTACAGCGGATTTGAGATCTACCTCATTCCGAATTCTCAGACTCATTATCTTCTAAATGTATCCATATCCATAGCCGCTATGGTCTTTGTAAAATTCACAAGAGTTCTTCTGGATACCAAATCAAATCTTCCAACTATTGATAAGATTCTAAAAATTTACTTTTGGATATTTTTGATCTCCTCCTTTATCATAGTAGTAGAAATCAAATTGTATCACTATCTCATCATGATTGGAGTTCCCATGATGTTTTCTATTTTCATCATGGGAATCGTTGCCACAGCCAATAAGATCAAATTATCTTTTTTCTATCTCTCAGGAGTCAGCTGGTATATTTTTGGTATCGTCATGATCGGTGGAGTCAATGCAGGTTTCTTTCCTTATAATATGATCACGAGATACAGTTTTTTACTAGGATCGATTTTTGAATTTATGGTTTTCTCACTTGCGATAGCCAACAGGATCAAAACCCTTCAGCAGGATAGACTTTCGTATCACAATTTACTTCTCAATTCAGAAAAGAAAGCCAAGAAAATGCTTCAGGCAAAAGTAGAAGAAAGGACAACCGAGTTGAATGCCGCCAACATTCAGTTGATCAAAATGTCTTATCTGGATTGGTTAACCGGTCTTTACAACAGAAGATATTTGGATAGAAAACTACCTGTCCTCTGGGAGCAAACATCAGGTCCGGATAGTATTATCAGTCTAATCATGTGCGATATTGACTACTTCAAAATGTACAATGATACCTACGGACATCCGGCGGGTGATCAGGTGATCGAAACCTGTGCCGAGGCAATCAAATCTTCGATCACTCACAAGAATAGCATAGGTGTTCGTTATGGAGGAGAAGAATTTCTCATCCTACTTCCCAATATGAACGAGAAAGAAACCTATTCTCTCGCAGAAGAGATACGCATAAAAATCATGAATCTTCAAATTCCTCACTCAGGTTCTCCATTAAACTTCCTCACTATGAGTTTTGGTTTGGCAACCGTCAATCCCCGTGATACAGAATCATCCGAGTTGATCAAATTAGCAGACTCCTCCCTCTACAAGAGTAAGACCGGAGGCAGAAATCAGGTAAGCATTCATTCCGAAAAGCCTCAGATCAATTGACCCGTTTGATTCTATTTCCGGGTTGTATTGAAAAAATTCTTTCATTCCCTATAAGTGAAACTATTCTGTGACTAAGATGACAAAGACACTGATTTCCTTATTTTTCCTATTCACCTGTTTCAATCTTTCTCCTGAAAATAAATCCTCATCACATTACTACATTACCGAAAAAGTGCCGGTCAGGGGATTTGCTTATGAATCCAATGAAGATATAATGGAAGTCGTTTATCCGGGAGATAAGGTCTCTGTTCTTTACATAGAAGAAGATCTCACCCGGGACAAAGTTCAAAACAATGGTTGGGCACGTATCACTCTTAAAAATGGAGTGGAAGGATTTGTTCCCGAGAAATTTCTCAGTCGGAAGAAACCAAAACGGAGCAAAAGAAAAATCATAAGAGAGAGATTTGTTCCCACGCCTTATACTGTCATAGTCAATCGATTGAACATACGATCGGAACCTTCTCAAAATGCTGACGTTTTGGGACAATTGAATAAAGGAAACACCGTCTCACTCATCAAATTCAGTGACAACTCAGAATGGATAGACGGAGTTTCAGCCAAATGGGCCTATATCAAATACAACGATCAGGTGGGTTGGGTATTTTCCGGATACCTATCTCTTTCGAATACCCCTACAACAATCGATATCATTGAACCCTCTAATGTTTTTGAAATAGATAAGAAGTTCAAAACCTCTCATGAAGATACCCCGATTTATGATATGCCGAATAATTTCATCGATCCCGTAGGGTCTATCCCGCCCGGTTCTGAGATCACAATTCTAAAAATCAATCCCCGATTTGAAACACTTGAGGGCAAGCTTTCCAAATGGTTGTATGTCAACTCATCTAAGGGGAAAGGTTGGATTTTTGGAGGAGATCTTGTAGAAGTTGCAGAAACGATCAAGAAAGATAAGAAGAAATTTTCCCATCCTCTCAAACCCAAATCCAAGTACAAAATCACCAGTAAGTATGGACCCAGGAAACTGAAGGGAGCCAAACCTAAGTTTCATGCGGGAATGGACTTCTATCATTTTGATAGAATCGGTGCACCCATATATTCAGTAGGGGACGGACAGGTGATTCTCGCTCAAAAGTACTACAGCTACGGAAACCTCGTAGTCATCAAGCATGGAAATGGTATGGTAACCTACTATGCTCATCTGAATAAAATTCTTGTGAAGAAAAATTCAAAAGTGGAAGTAGGAGAAAAGATAGGAGAACTGGGAACCACAGGATACTCTACAGGTCCCCATTTGCATTTCGAAGTCAGGGAAGATCTCGGAAAGAAACACTTCAATCCGGCACTCTACCTTCAAAATTAACTCCTGAAATTTATTTCATAATTGCTTCATCAATGCTTTGAGATCTGAGATTATGGATGCAGGAACCGGCTTGATAGACTCTGCCAACTGAATCGCATCCTTGATCGTATTGGTGATCAATACTTTTTCGGATTCCAGAGCGGTGCGGTTCATAGTTTTCTTGTTCTTTTTGTAAGCAGTAGCTTTTTGATCGATGATCTGAATGATTTGATTTAAAACCTGTGTGTTATTTGTCATAAATTTATATTTTTCTGACTTTAGTTTTTAGAACAACTAAAAAACTGAATATTCATTGGATTGAATTTTGATAAGAAGATGTAGAATACTTCAGGATTCCGGAAAGAATCGAGTTCCAAAACTGATCAGGAATGCATTCCTTTTCTCATACAATCTGAATTTCTCCTATTAAAATTTTAAAATCCATCCTATTTCAATTTGACGATGGAGAAGCTTATGGATAGATTCTATGTCAGATGAAAACTTTCTTAGAAAATTTATTGTACAGCAAAATTCCGGAAACCAATAGCATTCGTGCGAAAAAGACCACTATTCTGAGCAACAAAATATCATTACTCTCCATAACTGTAAGCTTCATTGTGATGATGACCATCCTTGTGTCCTATTTTTATGGTCTCTCGAGTATAGAGGGTTTTTACCTGAATGGAATTTTTGTACTCCTGTACAGCATGAGTTTGTATTTCAATTTCAAAGGAAAGTTTTCTCTCGGGAAATCAGTTCAGATGATAAGTATCAACTTGCAGATTTTCATTAATTTCCTAGCCTTCGGACCGGAAGCAAAAGTTGATTTGTATTTCATTGTTCTTTTTATTCTCCCCTTTTTGATTTTTTCAGTTTCTGAAAAAAACCTCATCCTTCTCTTTATTCTGATTTCTATTTTCTTACAGGTTCTAGGAAGAATCTATCTGTTTTATAACTTACCGATTTTAAATTTGAATACCCAACAAATCATCTTCTGGCAGATTTCCAACATGTTTTTTTTGTATCTTATTCTCGGAGGTATGATTTATAATTTCTTCAAAGCCACTCACGAGGCTGAAGAGATGTTTTTGGAAGAACAGGAAAGATCGGAAGGATTGCTTTTAAATATTTTGCCACACTCTATCGCCAAACGTTTGAAATCCGGAGAAGGAGTGATCGCCGAGCATTATGAAAATGTAACTGTATTGTTTTCGGATATTGTCGGATTCACAGAGTACTCCCAGAAGGTATCCCCACAGATCCTGGTCAATAAATTGAATGAATTGTTTTCCGAATTTGATGATCTCTCCGTAAGATTTGATCTTGAAAAAATCAAAACTATCGGAGATGCTTATATGGTCATTTCGGGTGCTCCTGAGGAGAATCCACTCCATGCTGAAAAGATTCTAGACATGGCAATAGAAATGTTGAATGTTCTATACATTTGGCAAAAAAAAGAAAGTGTTGATCTGGGATTGAGAATTGGTATTCATACCGGATCAATAGTTGCAGGAGTCATAGGAAAGAAGAAATTTATTTTTGACATCTGGGGAGATACAGTCAATACTGCCAGCCGGATGGAATCTCATGGGGAACCGGGAAAGATTCATCTCAGCGGAGTCACTTACGATCTATTGAAGGATAAATACAATTTTTCTTCCCGGGGTAAGATCAAGATCAAAGGAAAGGGCGAAATGGAAACCTATTTCTTCAATCCTATTTCGTCTTGAAAATTAGATTTGCCCTTCGGGATGCCAAATTGAACATTACAAAAGAATCATGTTTTCCACCCGGAAGAGAAATGACTCCATTTCACAATCATATGATGTGAGAACCAATATGATTCATTAATTAACTGATAAGGAATACCAATGATCAATCCGCCTAAAATTTCAAAACTCACCACAGAAGAAAAACTTCTCATGGGTCCCGGACCTTCCAACATCCATCCGGAGACCTCTCTGGCTATGTCGAAACCGATTCTCGGTCATTTGGATCCAGATTTTCTAAGAATTTTAGATGAAAACCAGGAAATGCTCAGGTATGTATTTCAAACCAAGAATACCCTAACCCTACCGATTTCAGCCACCGGTTCCGCCGGAATGGAGACCTGCATTCTCAATCTGGTTGAACCGGGTGATACAGTCCTCATAGCTATCAATGGAGTCTTCGGTGCAAGGATGAAAGATGTAGCCGAAAGGTCAGGTGCTAAAGTGGAAACCCTTACCGCAGACTGGGGATCTGTATTTTCTCTGGAGGAGATAGAAGAAGGACTGAAAAAGTTTTCCCCTAAAGTCTTCGGGATCGTCCATGCTGAAACGTCTACAGGCGCACAGCAACCCATGGAAGGACTGGGAGCCCTGGTTCACAAATATGATTGTCTTCTCCTTCTGGATTGTGTTACATCTCTGGGTGGGACAAAAGTTCTCATCGATGAATGGGAGGTCGATGCTGTTTACAGTGGGACTCAGAAATGTTTAAGTGCGCCACCGGGACTCTCACCTGTAAGCTTTAGTCAGCGTGCGGAAGAAAAGATGGCCGGACGCAAATCAAAAAATCGAAGTTGGTACTTTGATCTTTCTATGGTAAAGTCATACTTTGGTGGAGAACGTCTCTATCATCACACTGCACCCATAAATATGAACTACTCCCTCCATGCCTCTCTTCACGAAATCGTCGAAGAAGGCTTAGAAAACCGATGGAAAAGACACGAGAAGAATCATCAGATTCTAAAAGCGGGTCTGGAAGCTCTGAACATAGAATTTCCGGTTGAGGAGAAGTACCGACTTCCCCAATTGAATGCAGTAAAAATCCCGGAGGGTGTGGAGGATGTAAAGATCCGTAATCGAATGTTAGAACTCCATAAAATAGAGATCGGTAGCGGACTCGGTGCTTTCAAGGGAAAGTATTGGAGAATAGGTCTCATGGGACATACCTCACGAGCTCAGAATGTAATACGTTGTTTATCGGCTCTCAAAGAATGCTTTCTGCATTTCGGATATCCTGTTCCTGAAGATCCTATAGAAAAGGCTTATCGTCATTTGTAAAAAGATTGTTCTTTCCGATTTACAATGTATTTCGGAAAGAAATCTACCTCTGTTCATTTTTGAATACCTGAATCCAATGGAATATCTTCCAAATTGAAAGATTCACAATCTCCATTTCTTGTATCACAGATTTTCTTCATGAAATTTTTGATTTCTCCCCCGAACTTCCCCTTTCCCCAGGTCTTCAATCTTATTGTTCTATTCGGAGAGTACTTCAAAAGTGAAATTCCATCCGTAGGAAAGGAATACTCCAGACCCAAAACATCTGTAAGAGTGGGAAAGATATCCAGAATCGTCCCGAATTCCTGGTTGGAAAATTGGATAGAAATGGGAGAAAGAATATAAAATGGTACTCTAATTTCTTCATTGATCAAAGTATGTCCGTGTTTGTATCTTCCTCCTTCTCCGAAAAGTTCACCGTGATCAGAAGTTAAGAGGTAAATTGTTTCTCCTTTGATTTTTGATTCGCGCAGTCGTATCATGGAATCGATCAACCTGAGATTGTATTTTATCGAACTTTTGTATCTCTCTAATCCCCCCTCAGATAAATCCAATTTGGATTTTGATTCTTCCGGATTCCAGTAGGGTGAATGGGTGTTTGTGAATAAATAGATTTCCAAAATCGGATTTCCCGGAGAAGGAAGATTGAGAGTACTGACATCCAGAAGAGCCCGATCTTCGATTCCCCAGGGAAAGGTTTGATACTTCTTTCCAGTCAATTTGGGTAATTCTTTTCGATCTTTCAATTCCGCACCGAAATACGGAATCATCTTATCCAATTCTTCAAAGTACCCCATACCCGATGTAAAAATTTCAGTTTTGTATCCATGCTTTTGGAATACAGAGAGAAAATTATTTTCCCCGGAGATCTCCCTGTATCTCGGAACATAATTATGATTGGGTTCGAGACCTGTCAGGAGAGAAAAGAGAGAACTCGAACTATGGGGAAGTGAAACAAAGAACGGACTGAAAGATCTCGCTTCGGGCAGAGAGAAATAAAATGAATTTTGACGATCTAAGTTTTTTGAATTCACACCTTCCAATAGAAAGATCATGACGTTGAATTTTTTTGTTCCGAAAGAGGTTTGCGATTTGTAATGATCGGGTGATTTGTTTGTATTGTTTACTTCCCCTCCCCGAAAGAGATTGGGTAGATATAGGAGAATTAGGATCAGAATTGGAAGATAGATGGACTCTTCTTTTTTACTCTTAGATTTCCAAAACTGAATCAGGACCAAGGCGAGAATGGGAGGAATCATAAAAGACAAAAATACGATTCGAAAATCGAGGAAGGTCAATAAGAAAGGGAGCTCGGGTAGCATTAGTGAAATATTTTGGACTCCGAAAAATACTTCACCTGTTTCCAAAAATCTACCGAAGACCTGATCAGCTATGAATTGTATCACAACAACCAGTGAGATAAGTATGGAAAATATGCTCAGAACTGTGAGATAAAGTTTTCGGGATAGAAAGTAACCGAAAATTGATACCAGACTGAAGACAAAGAACAAATCGAGAAAAAATGAATTTCCTATGAGTCTAAGATCCCAGATCAAGATAAGGATGTAGATACTCAGAGGGAAGAGGATGGGTTTCACTCTGACTGATAAATCTTTCCATCTACCCTTCATAGAGATTGCCTAACTAAAAAAGAATATTCCTGAATCACTTCTTCATCCCTCATGAGTTGAAAATTGTACTTACCCTGCAATAGGGGAAGCGTAGTTTCTATCGATTCTTCAATCATTTTCCTTTCGGATCCATTGATTTTGTAACTGAATCTATGCTCACTCCGATCGGATGAATATTCTATTCGAATGGGAATTTCCTGATTCTCCTGGGGTAGTGAAGAATCTATGTAGAAAATTTCCCCGGGTGCAGGAGAAAGAATTCCCGGGATGTTTCTATCGGAGAAAAATCGTTCTTTTCCCGAGATTTCATGAGATGTATCACAAGTCTCCGAAGTAAGGGAAACAGGGAGGACTTCCCTGTAGGTGGGGCAATTCGGAGTGGGTGATTTTCCTGTAATACGACAGAGGGTTCGTTTTTCCAATCCTTCCGAAAGAGTAAAGTGTTTCTTGGAGTGAGGAAGTATCCTAAGAATATTTTGAAAAATTCTACCGGCTCCTACAGATCCTGAGACCCGTTTCATTTGCTCTCCGGAAAAATTTCCTACCCAAACACCCACCACATAGTCTGAATTGTATCCAACTGTCCAGGAGTCCCGATAGTCTTTGGATGTACCTGTTTTGGATGCAACATCGAAGGGAAAGTCAAGAAAATTTCTCTTTCCGAAGGCTCTTCTTCGAATTTCCCGATCAGAAAGGACATCTGTAAGAATTTGAGCTGTCTGCGGATTCAGAAGAGTCGTCTTGGTTCCGTAATACATTTCCTTTCCATTTTCTTTTCCGAGATAGATGGGATAGAGGATTCCATCTGTCAGTAAGGAGGAATAGAGTCTCGTAAGATCGAGAAGTCGGGATCCTCCACTTCCCAGTGCCAGACCGGGACCGTAGTACGAAGCCGGTTTCTCAAGATGATCGTAGCCTGCTGATTTTAGAAATAAATAGAATTTTTCTATGCCCAAAACTTCTATAGTCCGAATGGCAGGCGCATTTCTTGAAAATGACAGGGCCTCCCTCAAAGTCATCTGTCCCCAATAGCTCAAATCATTATTTTGGGGTCGATACACTTCTCCATCCTTTCCTAATGAACTGACTTCGATATCCTGCAAAATCTGATTGGGAAACCACCCAAACTTCTCCATTGCCAGACCGTAGAGGAAGGGCTTCAGGGTGCTTCCGGAATTGCGTATGGCAAGAGCACCATTCACCTGTCCTTCTTTTTCATTCAGGTAATTTCTCGATCCGATGAGAGAAACCAAACTGAGTTTGGGATTTTTAGTATCCCCGCTACGTTTCAATACGATAACGGACGAGTTTTCTGCATTGTATCTCTCCAGGACAGGAAATTCCTTTTGTAAAATTCCATAGATCTTTCTACTGAGTTCTTCTGAAAACTCAGAAGAAAAGATACCCTTGGAATGGAGAGACCTCGATTGAATCCAATCCACATAATGAAGCGTTAGGGGATTTTGATTTCCGTTCTTTAGGTTTCTTTGGAAAACACTCTCCAGGTGATGAGAAATCTCAGACTTACACTCCGGGAAGTATTGAACTCTTAGATATTCATAACGTTTTTCCAATTCCTGAGGTTTCGCATTGGGCTTTTTTATGAGTGATACAAGCAATAAGGACTGTTCCGGTGTCAGGAAATGAAGATCTGTGTTCAGGAGGATTCTTGATCCTGAAGGAAAACCGGAAATATTGTCTTTGAGGGGAACACGATTCAGGTAGACTTCCAAAATCTCTTCTTTGGTATAGCGAAAGTTCAAATAGATAGCTAGGTAAAACTCCTCGTATTTACGAATCCAGACGTTAGAAGAAAGTTGGTTTCGTAGTACAATTCTTGCTACCTGTTGATGAATCGTTGAGGCTCCGGAAATGATTTTCCCATTCCTGAGATTCTGTCCGATTGCCCTGAGGATAGACAGAAAATCTACACCCGGCATAGAATAAAAGCGGGAATCTTCTACCCTGAGAGTGGATTGAATGAGAAACTCGGGAAATTCAGAAATAGGTTGATATCCAATGTATCCCGAATCTCCCTGAGTCTCTCTAAGCACCCTACCCTCAGATGAATAGATTTGAAAACCTGAGTCTTTTAGATCTTCCAACCTATGAATGGGTAGGAAGGCAAGATAGAGTAGCTGCAAAGATGAGAGAAATCCCAGGAAATACAGAAATCTCTTAAGATCTTTCAAACCTTTTTTCATTTACGGATCTGAACTTTCTCAGTCTACACGTATCACGGATGAGGAACTCCTACCGAAGACTTCCGGTTCATACATCAGCTTAGCTTGAGTAGGAGCATAGTAAGCTTCTCCCTTCTGCATGGGACGGAGTAAATAGGAATATTCATGACTTCCCTCATAGAGATATTGAATTGTATTGATATAACTATCATCCCGAAATTCAGATCTTTCCTCCGAGTAACTCCACCAATATATTTCTTCAGAATAATTGAACTCTTTTAAAAAGAGATCTGCCAAATTTCCCTCAGTCTTGAATTTGGAATTCACCAGTTCCGTGTGGGAAGGAATGGAATCACGTATCACAACTTGCGAATAAGGTTTTGGAGTCGAGAGGGTTAATTTTACCAAATAGATTTTTCCTCTCTTCAGATTTCCATCTTTGACTTCTAGACCCTGAGGATTTTTTGAATCAGATTTGGAAAGATCGAAAATCTTTCTATGAATTTCTATACCCTCATCTCTTTCTTTCACGATTTTGAAAATTGGATTGTAGATATAGCTGGCAGAGTAATACAACCTTCCTTTTCCTGAAAAATTATTGAATAGGAAATCGGTTTTTTCATTTTGTTTTACAAATGTAAAGAGCTCAGAATTTGAGATAAAGAATTCCTTCAAACCCAATTCATTCGGAAGAAAATCAGCCCTGGCTACACTTTTGGCCCCAAGAGTAGCTTCTGCTGATTTCGGCTCGACACTATCTTTTTCAAATGTATCGTGATACTCTTTTAAGGCAATCGCCAGGGAAGCCGTTCCATGACTGTCATTCCAAAACGTTGAGGATTTTTCTGTGATTATGGACTGAACTATCTTTGGTATCAAGGGATTGGATCTATCCAGACGCATGAAAACACGGAGGAGACCTGCAAGAGCCGAATTCCTATTGTAAAAGGTCCGATAGAATGAACCATTGGGAAATTCTTTGAGAGTGACTTTTTGAGTTGTGAATTCCAGTGAATTCTTTAGGTCATTCAATATTCTTCGGGTGTCTTTATTGTCTTCTGCGGATTTTAGACTTAAGCCCTTAGCCATACTCAAAACCAGATAAGACTTTGCACGAATGGATAGCTCTTTTTCTTTATCCAGTAGGATATCCACCAATCCCTGATCGTAAGAATTGTCATTTGCTAAAACTAAGGAGAGATAGGCAAAGTTTTCTAAAATATAGGAATACCCATCTTTGGGAGGTTGCTTTCTATAGTTTTTCAAAAATTCGATAGCAGACTTATAGACAGAATCCGGAAACTTGCCACCTGCCAACCGGGCGTATTGTAGTACAGAAACGATATGAGTTGTCAGATAGGGATCGGAATGTGAAGAGCTATTTTTCCAAAAGCGAAATCCACCATCCGGATTTTGAAACTCATGGATCTCATCCAGAAAGAGAGAAGATATATTAGAAAAATCATATTCTTTCTTGTCCGGAACAGGAAAGGAAAAACTCGAAAGTAAAGAACCCGAAGTCAGAGAAAGAATGTAGGCAGAAGCTCTCTGCTCGGAGCAGAAGTATGGATTGCTCCTGTAAAATCCAAATGCCTTTTCCAAACCCAATAGAGCAGAAGAAGAAAAACGAATCTTCAATCCACCGCTATCCGGTACGATTCTTTTTTCATCGGGCAATACAAACACTTCCTTATCTGTATTGTCCAGATAATTTGCTATCGTAAAGGCTTCATCGGGAGCGAACTCCTTGATCGGAATCTCCTGAATCAATCTATCCTTTTTGTCTTTGTTTTTTAAATTCCTGAAAGACTTGGAATTGGAATTCATAACAAGTGCACCGAAAGCAAATTTCAATTTGGGAGTTCTGACTTTCCGTGCATTGTATTTTTTCATATTCAATCCTGTCAGAAAAGCCACTTCTTTACTTTCACCTTTCCCGAGAGAAATTTTCTTTTTGTACTTAGACTTTTCCAGAAGTTTGCTTTCGAGACTCACCTCGATCTCAGCCTTTCCCCCGGTTTGATTGATGACTGTTCCACCGATTTCCACACGATCACCGGGACGCAGAAACCTCGGTGAATTGGCAAGAACTACAATTGGCTTTGCCACTTTGAAAGTACTTTCTAACTTATTGTATTTCCCACTCAGTGATACAACTCCCATGATGCGAAACGTAGTGAGGTTGTCAGGCAATTGAAATTCTATCTCTTCGATTCCTGATTTTCCGATTAGAATATTAGGATTCCAATAGGCTGTGTATCGTATATTTTTTCGGGAACCATCTTCACTGTCATACGCAAATCCACCGCCCTCCGATCCATAGACGTCTCCTCCCGGATTGTCGCCTTTAGGAGATAGGGAAAACTGCTTCATGATTCTCGTGCGCGTGTTCAGGTGTCCCACACCATTCGGCCAATTTTTGTAGAAGTAATCGAGGGGATTGGCATAATGATAGTCAATTAGATTGAGAACTCCTTCATCCGCTATGGTCAAAGCGACTTCAGTTCCGGGGAGTGAGTTGACCTTTACCTTCACTGTATCACCGGGTTTGTAGACTTCCTTATCTGTCGAAAAAGAGAAATCTACCAATCGGGATTGATTGCTGACTTTCAGTTTGATGGAACCCACTTTTATGTCCGGTTTGCCCAGATCTTCTTTTAAGAAATTCCGTTTTTGCAAAGCTGTGAAATTTTTTGGAATTCCTCTTCGCGGTCGGATCAAAACAACACTCAGATCTACGTTAGGCAAATATTCATCCAAAATAGGTACGGGAATCGGTGTACCTCCTTCATCGAGTTCTATCGTTTTCTGCCAGATCACAGATTCCCTTTCCAGGGTTACAATTGCCTTTGCCCGGGGAAAGGGAGATTGGATCTGGATTTGAGCTGTTTCCCCGGGTAGATACTCATCTTTATCAGATTTTAAACTCAGATTCCCATCATTGCTATTTCGATAGGAAACAAATTCTCCTCCATAAGCATAGAAATGCAGTTTGGAAAAACTCATCCCCCCCTTCTCCTGAACTGTGATGGAGTACTCACCTTCCCGATCCGGGTTGAATGTGAAGGGAAGTGGTGACTCCGAACCCAGACTCACTTCTTTTTCTAAAATCAATTCATTTTTTAAGGTACTCTGACTTCCCATCGAAGAACCCGGTCCCGAACTATTGATATTGTTCCAGTTCTTTCGTATCACACGCACGATTGCCTTCTTCTTATCAATAGATTCTCCATTATTTCCTATCGCTATCAAATCAAATCGAAATGGATTTCGAAAATTCTGAAAACGGTGAGAGGTTCGAATGCCCGGAAGAAAACTACCCGATGGAACGTTTATGGAAAGAGATTTCGCTATACTGGAATCTGTTTTGTCATACACTCTTGTTTCAATCAATAGGGAATAGGGAACTGCAAGCTTTGATTCAGAGGGTTTGGGAAGGTGAATCTTTTCTCTGTAATACATAGGAGTGGGAGTGACTTCAATCCTGTCCCGTCCATCTATCCCCAAAACTTTTCGATCACCACTGTAAAATCCGGAAAATGAATAGTCTATATTGTTCTCATTGTATTCATATTCGGGTCCGAAAGTATACTCTCTATACTTTTTAAAATATGGATTTCTTTGGGTTCTATCTAATTTGAATTCATACTCAGATTGACTCAATGGCGCACCGAAGAGATACATAGCAGATAGGTCAAAGGACAGTTTCTTATTCAACTTTCCGGATTCCGGACCCTGAAGATCGACAGAAAAGTTTACCGCTCGAAATTCTTCGACCTGAAAATTGGCTGTATACTTGGAATCAATGGAAAGTGTATAGTGACCCAGTTCGAATTCTTCTCCGAGAGTAAAATTTCCCGATGCTCCTCCCTGATTGGTAGTAGAAACTTTACCGTTGAAAATGATATCACCGGAGGGTGACGTGATAGAAACCGAATGCACTGAATTTGAAAGGGGTTTGAGCTTCCCTTTCTCTCTGGAGGAAAGAAGAGCTTTCCAAAACATTGTATCACCCGGTCGATACAGTTTTCTATCAAAATAAAAAATGGCATCAATATTTTGCTTATGTGCGTACGTATTCTGGTATCCCTGGTTGTAGCTCTTATTGTCTACATAGGATCTATCCCCATTCTTCTCTGCAATAAACACTAATCCGGGTGTTGTAGAACAATAACCAGTTTTATCTGTGGTGCACTTGGATTCCTTAGTTCTGGATTGGTAAGAGGAAATCTTAACACCGGAAACAGGTTCCCCTCCTGTAATGGAATGCACCCAGACATGTGCCTTGCTGTAGTCCTGCTTTACTGTAATACCTAAATCGGTGGATTGAATGAATTTGGGTTGGGTAAAATTCTTATGATCAGATAGTTTGAGAACCACCCACCCTTTTTTGTCTTTCAAATAAGGAGAGAGATCATAACCCGCTCTTTCTCCCTGAAAATTTCCAACTCCGGTAGTCCAAACTTCTTTAATAGGAGTGGTTTTTTCTAAAAGATTGAATTTGTAAGGATTGGATGAAAAGTATTTATCCAAAATCAATGAATTTGATATCAAACCTAGTTCTACATTCAATTTAGGTGAATTGGCAATATCCACACCGATCTTTTGTTCCAGTGATGCCTCTATCACAGAATTGTAGTACTCATTGAATTCAAAATATGGTTTGTAATCGGGCATTTTTAAGTTGAACTCCTGATCTTCTGAGAGTTGCGTTCCCAAAGCATCGGAAAGACCTGAAGTGAATCGAAGAGTGTACTCCTTACCGGGGTTTACATCCCAATAATGCAATCTTACCTGCTGGATGTACATCTCCCGATCATAGAAAACCTGAGGAGTGTCCAAACCGGGGTTGATTTGGAAGTGATCGAGAAAATCCTTTACTTT
This sequence comes from Leptospiraceae bacterium, assembly GCA_024233875.1. GTDB lineage: Bacteria > Spirochaetota > Leptospiria > Leptospirales > Leptospiraceae > JACKPB01. The sequence goes on along the minus strand of JACKPB010000015.1, from coordinate 67,452 downwards.
TACAGGATTATTGAAACTGAATCGACAGTAGTGTCTGGCCTGAAAGCTTTCAAAATCACAATCAGAACTTGTAATACGCAATGGTTCAATAGATTTGTATTTCTTGATAAAATCATTTTCGAGGGTATTTCCATAGTCCGAAGATTTGAGTTTTCCAGAAATATGGATTTCGATTTCAGAATCTATTGAAAATTCTATCTTATTTTTCAGAAGGAATTCTCTATCCACTTCATTCTTGGATGTGATTTCAAAGGGTACTTCCTGATGATTGACAAGAAGTTTTGTATTCTGAATGAGATCTTTCCGATCAACGTTTAGATGAAAATTGATTTGAAATTTTTCGTTTAGGGATGCTGTAGAATAGTAGTCATTATAAGAGTAGTAGTCCTGAAAGTCTCCATTCACTACGATTTTTTTATCTGAGAGGCTTACATTCGGGTTTCTAAAATCAGGAAGTCTCATTTTGAATTCTGAAGTAAAATTCTCTTTCAACCGCATTCCATTCAGAGCCTTTACAGAATCCTTAACAGAAATCATAAATTTCTTTCCCGGAGGAAAGGGAGAGTCCGGAATAAATGAACAGATACGACTTCCATACCAACGAAATTTTCCACTCAACGGGGGGGTGATTTCAAAAACTCCTTTCGTCTCTTCATCGAGAGTGGAGAGAGGAACTAAGGGATGGTTGAATACCAGAGTGATTTCTTTTTTGTCAGATGTAAAAGGAAATTCTCCCTTGGGTGTGGACTGGATCACCCGCAAAATAGAATCATCCGGAATCGGTGGTTCGCTATAACTCCCCAAATCTAAATCCAATTTTTTCTTTGACCAGGGCAATTCGAAAGGAAGATCAAAGGAAGAAAGACGAAGTCCGAGGACAAACAGTAGAAGGATAGAAATAGGGAGAATTTGCCGTTTCATATTAGAAATATATTTTAAAGCTAGTTTTAGGAAAGTACATTTTTTTCCGGTAAGGAAAGGGATAGAAGCAAATTTCCATACGGAGAATTGGAATAGGTGGAATGAAGTTCTGAACTCTTCCCCTTCATCAGAGTAGTCTGAGTCCTTGCTCTCAGGTGAAATCTAAAGTTACTTTATGGATAAATTTCACCTTCCTGAAAGCAATCCACTCCAATCGTTCCGATCTGTATACTGAATTGCGATTTGATTCTCGGGTCTTTTGTATACCGAATAAAGAACGATCAGAAAGATCCATTCGGCTGGTTTCATTAGAAGATAAATCATATCGGATATCCAAGCACTTTCAAAGAGAGAATAATTTTTCCAAATCAGATCTCCCAGGCGATCGTAGAGAGACCTTAGTTTGGAATGAAAGTGAGGAAATGAGCTTTCCAGAACCCCTTCAAATGCATTAGCAATCAATAATTGTCGATTGACGGGTATTCTTCTTTGATTACGAACTCCCATACGAATCGGTTGGACCAGTTTCCTGTGCCCACCCGAAGCTACCGAACAGAGATAGTGTCCCTTGCAGGCAACTTCGACACATTTTTCCTGCCAACCCACAGAAAGATTGTGCTGATAACTTTCGGTGAATGCTGAAATCATAGAATCCGGCTTTTGTCCGAAGAGATACAGAACTGCACTTATGAACAGAAGCACAGGGACGGAGAGGAAAAGAAGAATTGGAAATTTAAGAAAGAAATCTTTTTTAAGAATCAAATGAACTAAATAGTTAGATGAATCGCTAAAATTTCCCGAATCAAAGGCTTCCATCAGTTTCCTATGATTTTCTATCATAAGCAATAAAAACAAGAGGATGATGGGGAGATTTCCTAAAATTGCAAAGAATAGATCCAGATGTATCGCAATGATTCCATTGAGAACAACTCCGATGATTAGAAGACAATTGAGAATAAGCTCAATCAGAGGAGGAGAGAGTTCTTTTCTATATCTGGAATAAAAATAGGAACCCTCACCCAGAAATATTAGAACATAAATGGATAGTCGATGATCGGGGGAAAATGTAGCTGAGGAATCACAGCAATCATTTTTCATTCCCCAATCCATGAACAAGAGATACAACCCCGGATAAATAATTAAGACCAGAATTTCCAGACCCCTGAAAAAAAATTTATCCGGAACCTTTTTTTTCAAAAAATAGTAAACGAATACATAGAGAACCAATAGAAGAGGTATCGAATAGAAAAATAATGGATACATGATTGAGAATCTACTAATTTTTTAAGATACCATATCTAAATTTAATTTCTTATTCAATTCTGCTATCATCTGATGATTTTTCTCATTCAATTCAAATAGGTTTTCAGATTTTTGTAAATTCACCTGAGTAGATTCATTTACATAATTAACAGAATTGAATATATCCTGAATGGCTTCATTTTGTGATTGGGAAAGGTCCTGAATTAAACTGGATTTTTCAGAGAGAACCTCCACTTTTTCGGATACAATCTGAAATATTGAAATTTGTTCATCCATTTCATCTCTTAATAATTTCATCATCGAGTCGATAGAGTGGATGCTATTCACTGTAGTACTAAATAAATCTGAGTTTTCTCTTACAATCAGTTTTCCATTGCTGATTTCCGAATTAGTAGTCTTGATCAATCCATTGATATCCTTAATACTCAAAGCTGTCTGTTCCGCCAGCTTGGAGACTTCACTCGCCACCACTGCAAATCCCCGACCCGATTCTCCTGCTCTGGCCGCTTCAATGGATGCGTTGAGTGCAAGGAGATTCACCCTGTCCGAGATTTCATTGATAATATTAATAATTTCTACCATTTTTCTTGAACTCTGATCGATTCTATCCATGGAAACGACCATATCTGCCAGTGCTTTCTGACCATTTCGGGCTTTATCGGTAGTTGTATTCACTAATTGAGATGTATCGTGAATTTTATTCTTCATTTGAGTAGTCACTTCGGAAGCTTTTTTCATTTGAAGATTGATGTCCTGAGTACCGGCATTCTGTCCTTTCACTTCAGAATTTACTTTTTTGAAAGTTCCTGAAATTTCTTCTATTGAAGATTCTATTTCCTCAAGTGATCCTGCCTGTTTCTGAGAACTACTCACCAAAACCTCGATTATTTGAGAGAGAAGAACAGATGAATCAGAAATGCTCCTGGAAATCCTGGTTACCTCTCCGATAAGGGATTGATTGGATTTTTGCAATTTTTCGACTTCCTCAAATCGATTCATAGCCTCATCATGAATCTTTAAGGAATTAGATATGTACATAAATATAATGGATTCAACAATTAGAAACATCGCATGTAGAATTACAATATCCCATCCCGTACCATAATTAAATGCAATCGGTTGCAAGCCTCCAAAGGTGATGGAGTTTTCCTGACAATAATTGAAAACAGAGTGGTGTACAGCCACAAATAGAGTGGGTGGAACAAAAGCCTTCCAATCTTTATAGATGATCAAAATGGGAAGGGAAGCAAAAATATGAAAATGCATCTCAATACGTCCGTATTGCAGCTGAATGAAAAGGGCGGAGAAATACATAAGTAAGACGCCATTGATGATTCTGAGGTACTTCGTTCCGGCTAGAAAGTAAAAGGACAGAATGGCGATTAGGATAGCAAAAGTCCCTCCTATAAATCCCTGCAAATAAGTACCATATCCGAAGGGAAAAATAAAGTAAGCAAAGGGGAGATGAAGAATCAGAGTGTATAGAAAAAATTTATCAATTCTTCCTTTATCACTCTCATTCACTTTTTGAAATAGATTCATTCGACTCATCCATTTTCCTCTAAAATTATTTTTTGTAGATCGTCCACAATTTCTTTTGCACCAGTCTTCCTATCGGTATACAGCAATTGCAAATTGCCTTTCGGGTTTATTAAATAGAAAAATCCGGAATGTTGAATGATAGGATATTCCTGATTTCCATTATAAAGGTAACTAAAGTCTGCATAACCAAAATAGGCTTTTAATAAGTTTTGAATTGTTTTGCTATCCTCTGAATGAAGATACAAAAAATCAGAAGACTCGTTTTCGATTTTTCTATGGTTCCGTTCACTATTGACATCTAGATTGATAAATACAATTTTAACATCATTTCGATGGACTAGTCTCTTCACATCCTGAAGTTTTGAAAGAGCCGGTGGACAAATACCCGCACACCCCGGATAGCCAAAGAATAAAAATATATAATTTCCTTTGAAATCCAATAGTTCTATTTTTGAATGAAGATCATCGTAAAGAGAAAACTGAACAGCTTCCCGATTGATCAAACTTCCGTGATACCCGGATGTAAACTTTCCTGAAAACAAATTAGGTAATAAAACTAGATTTCCCCAGACCAGAATTCCCAGGAAGAAAAGGAAAATAATAAGTTTTTGAATGGTTTGTAAGTTTAAAACTTTCCTAATTTTACTATAGAATTCACTCATTTTAACATCAATTCACCTTACGCAATTTTCTAATCTTCTAAACATTTTATTCATACAAAATCATACTTTACTAATGGATAAATCAAAATAAGGGTTTGGGGACGATCTATCTCCAATTTGCCGAAAGGCTCCCTTTCATTATCCTCATCTTTCGCACTAAGTGTGTAAGGTGAGTCATTAATTCATTAATATTTTTATATGATTTGTTAAATTACAAATCATGTATTTTTAAAAAATTTACTTTTCACAGGTAGGATACACAATCCTGCCCAAGATCACCCTGCTAACCCAAAACTCTTAACTTCCCGGGGTGGGATTTTGCAGAGGATGAAGTTAATTAATGGGTTATTTTTCTTAAATAAGTTCAAATTGAAAGTAGAAAAAATAAAAAATCTCCAAATTTGTCTTATGAATTTCTCCAAGACCTCTCGTGAATGTACTATTCCAAATTGACGTTAGGCTTTAATGATAGGAGTAAGAGGAAAACATTCTACAAAAATATTCAGTACTGCAATCCAGGAAAAATCTATAAACCAAAATCCCACCCATTTGTTTCTTTCTTCACATTCGCCCCCCAAAGCTAACCTTCAATAGCGTAAATCCGGACGGAATCGATGAAGGAGATGGAAGTCGAAAGATTTCTAACCATCTTATCCTCTCCAATGGCTTGATTTTCAAGAGCCCCGGTCTTTGAGGAAATCCAAAGATACCGCATCTCAAGAGTTTTGAGTTGCCCTAGGCCAGGATGGAAAGTTCTGGACAGGGAAAACTAAGTTTTCCATATTCAGTCTAAAGAAAAATGGTGGCGGGGAGATAGTTGTACTTGAAAAAATTCATTCTAAATTTCTTTCTCTCCTTCCTCATCCTCTTTTCTGCTTGGTTTCCTTTACTTTCGGAAGCTAAAGATGAAGAAAAAGAAATCCTCCACCTCTACCCATCAGACCGGATAGATTTGTACTCAGATTTGAGTGAAGATTTTTCCAAGTACTTCCTGGAATACGCAGATGGATATGTGATTCTCCTCCATGGATACCTTTCCGAACTCAAAAAATTAGATACCAAACCAAAAATCACCCTTCGCATCTATTCTTCCTGCACGGACTACAGGGCTTATCTCTTAAAAAAAGAAATTCCGATTAAGAAAATAATTTTTTTCGAAATGACAGAGTCAGAAAGCTGGGAGAAATTTGAAATCTCAGGATGCTATTCCAATGAAAAGTTTTTCTTTCGTTCCTTTCAGCATCGCCTAACGGAGAGTTTTTTGAATGATCCCGCCAGGAGACTTCCCTTCTGGTTTCATCAGGGATTCGTAGAATACATTGAAAATACATGGTTTCTTGCAGACGATTACACAATTTTGCCTATAAAAAATGACAACTATCTTCGGAGAATGTATTCTCTTAAGAAAGCTCTCAAGAAGAAAAAAATCATCGAACCACTCTTCCTTTCTTCTGAGGGGAAATGGAAGCAAAAACCCCTTCTCAACTATCCTATGAATTGGCTGGTCTTTACTTATCTTTTTGATGTTCATCCGGAAGGCAGAAAGATCCTCCGGAGGTTTTTTCTAAATTCAGATGAAACCACAAGAGAGGATCCCGCCAAACCCTTCCATGAGGTGTTTGATTTTTTAAAGTCCAGCGAACCCTATTCTCTGAAGGATCTGGAAGAGAACTTCCACTCTTACTTAAGTTCTTTGGAACCTGTGAAAGGGTATGAATTTTATAAATCCTATAAGAACTCAAATGTCCCCTCCACTAAGATCAAATTTCTCGAAGAAGCCATTCAGGCAAATCCTCACTCTACTCTCTATCCGTATTCTATGGCTAAGGAATATTTTGAAATCCAGGAGTTCCAAAAATCCCTCGATCTAGCAGAAAGAGTGATATCTCTAGAAATAAGACATAAACAGGCTTTGGATCTTGCCATTCACGCTTCCTTTGAGGTTCAAAACTTTTCAAAATTAGAATACTATCTCTACCTTGGCTATGAAATGGGTCTGGACAAAGAAAAATACAAACCTATCGAAGAAGAATTACTCGAATTTCTTCGCAATACCCCCGACTCACCCAAGTTCAAACCACCGGTTGCCTTCCTATCGTATTACTGATTCTTACCCGGAAATCAGGATCGAATTCGATAGAGTAGAGACCGAAAGTAGTTCTGAAAACCGGAATATGTCTCTTCATGGAGCCTACTAGGGACGAATGAAATCATTGGTTCTGAAAAAAACGAATGCACGAATTTCCATCCTGACTCATGGCTTCAGAATTCATTGCAGATGATTGATAAATGAAATCAGAATTTACTGTACTTTTATTCATTTCTTTTGGAAATTTCTTGAAAAAAGCAGGATTTGGGATGGAACCCAAAATATTAGAATCTTTAAAAAGCAATGTTTAGGGGTTTTTAGAGATTCCTTTAAAAAAGTGTTGTATCTATAGCAATTTCAAAGAATTTATTTTTCTAGTTATATACATTCCCGGGAGTCAATGTGTGGATTCACAAAAAATCATAAAATCAATCAGAGAAGAAATCAAAAAAGGTATCGTTGGTCAGGAAGAGCTGGTCACCGGTCTAATCATCGCAATGATTGCGGACGGTCACGTTCTCATTGAGGGGCTTCCGGGTCTCGCCAAGACACGTGCTGTAAACTTACTTGCCAATATTTGCAGTGTGAGTTTCAAACGTCTACAGTTCACCCCTGACCTCCTCCCTGCCGACATCATCGGAACCAGAATCTACAACCAGAGCAATGCAAGCTTTGAAGTCACCAAGGGACCCATATTTGCCAACTTTGTCCTGGCAGATGAAATCAACCGTGCACCTGCTAAGGTCCAATCCGCCCTTCTCGAAACAATGCAGGAAAGACAGGTGACAATTGGTGATACAACATTCAAATTGCCCGCACCTTTTTTTGTTTTTGCGACACAAAACCCCGTTGAACAGGAAGGAACCTATACTCTTCCCGAGGCTCAGGTAGATCGATTTTTGATGAAGCTCATCGTCACCTATCCCAAAAAAGAAGAAGAGATGGAATTGGCCAAAATGATAGTCTCTGAAACCAAACTCCCTTCTGTGAAGCCGATTCTCACTCCCGAGCAAATCCTTTCCCTCCAGAAGGAAGCAAGAGAAGTCCATATGGAAGATAAGGTTTTTTCATACATCACCGACTTAGTTTTTGCAACCCGCTATCCGGAGAAGTACCAACTCGACCTCAAAAACTACATTCACTATGGCGGATCTCCCAGAGCATCCATAGCACTTGCACTCTGTTCACGCGCACATGCTTTCATGGACAACCGCAAAGAAGTGATTCCGGATGATGTGAAGGCTGTGGCTTACAATGTATTACGTCATCGTATTATTCCTTCGTACCACGCAGAAGCAGAAGGTATCACATCAGAGCAGATGATTGATACAATTTTGAAAACGATCAAAGTACCCTAATGGAATTTTCAGAACTTCTCAAAAAAGTACGAGAATTGGAACTGATCGCGAATAAAAACGTTCACTCCAGTCTCTCGGGAGATTACATCACGAGTATTCCCGGGAAAGGCTTGCAATTTCATGAGGCGAGAAAGTACAACCCCGGTGAATCCATAAGGCTCATTGATTGGAACATGACCGCAAGATTGGGCGAACCCTATGTCAAGGTTGTGTTGGACGAAAGAGAGAGGGAAGTCATCATTGCACTGGACATATCCCCCTCCATGTATTCCGGATGGCAGGACAAAACGAAAATCGAATTTGCTCTGGAACTTTCCGCGACTATAGCAGTTTCTGCTATCAAAAATAGGGATCGCGTCGGTCATATTCTTTTCACCAATAGAGTTGTTGAATCCCTCCGACCCTCTTCGGGACGGGCTCAGCTTTTCCGATGTCTGAAAGCCTTCATCGAAAGTAGCGAGACTCCCACCACCGATGCGGGGACAGACATTCGGAGTGTATTGCATGAAATCCAAAAAAATCGAAATAAAAAGTACATTCTTTTTATTATCTCTGATTTTATTGATCGAGACATACCCGATGATTTGAAATACTTACGTGCCGGACATGATATCAATTTTCTACATATCTACGATCCTCTCGAATACCTTTCCACCGATGCCTTAATGATGCCATCCTTTTCACCCGAATCCTTTACAGATAGGGGTATCATTCGTCTGGGTGAGACAGGAAGTCTGGAAGAAATGATAGAGTATCTCAAAAACAGTGCGGATCGATACAGGATCTCTTATGAATCTTTCTCTACCACCGACCATGCCGGCAAAAAACTCAGATCATTTTTCCATAAGAAAAGGAGACGGGTTCTATGATCCCCCTCCTGACCAAATCGTTTCCGGGCAAGATCCACGAAACCCTGCCCATTCTCAATGTAAAGATTCCGGAATTGAGCTTCACCCTCTTTCTTTGGATCATTCTCCTGATTGCATTGATCTGGCTATACAAATCCATCAAATCAATGCAAAAGGACAAACCGAAAGATTATCTGGCAAAAAAAATCAATATCAATATCAAATCCAAGATCGGCAATCTCCGAAAAAAACACACGGATAGAGAAAGCTATCGGGATGGATTGCATGACCTATCCATTGTATTACGAAATTATATGGTTGAGAGTACGGGAGTCGCATTCGAACAAATGACCTCGGAAGAAATGAAAGCTTATCTCGACAATCCCAAAACAATAGAATTTTTCAAAAATTTGACCAGATACCAGTATGGAAAAGAATTCCCCGAAAAAGAAGAATTTTTAAAAATGTATGAAGAAGCAGGAACACTCATCAAAAGCAATACAATAAACAAATTGAAGAAGGGGGCAAAATAGTATGTACTACGGACGTCCTTATTTTTTCTTCCTTATGATCATAGTGCTTCCGCTTATTTACTACAGATACAAATACATAATGGCCACATCTCTTCAATACGGACCTCTTCAGGAAAAAAAACCAAAGAGGAAATTCAGTAGGATCTATGGATTTCTAGCCCTGGAAGGATTACTACTCATTGCTTTTGTTTTTACTCTTTCCGATCCTTACCGATTGAATAAGAGAACCAGCATTATTGAGAAGGGGTATGACATTGCATTTGCTCTCGATATATCAGCTAGTATGCAGGCAGCAGACTTCAAACCCAATCGCCTGGAAGCTCTAAAAAAAATAACCAAGGAATTTGTCACCCGTAGTTCGGGAAATCGAATTGGAGTTTACGTCTTCGCGAAAGACATTTTCACTCAGAGTTCACCTCTCCTGGATCATGACATTCTAAACAATCTCATAGATGCAATCTCGTATGACATGATTGACCATTCCGAAAGCGGAGGAACTGCTGTAGGTGACGCTCTTCTCTATGTAACCGAATCTCTCTCTAAAATTCGGGAGAACGGACGCGGGCAGGCGATCATTTTGATCACGGATGGAGAGAACTCAGATGGCATCGATCCAATTCTCGCCGCAAAGTATGCCGCCAGCAAGGACATACGACTTTATATCATTGGATTGGCAGGTGAAGAAGAAATAGAAGTCTATGTGAATGGTGAACCTTTCATCACATCAGACGGAAGCATTTTAAAAACATCTCTGGATGATAATAGTTTGATAGGAATAGCCGATGCCGCCAACGGAAAGTACTTTCGGGCTAAAAATGGATTTACCCTAAACTCAATTTTTTCCGAACTCTCCCAATTGGAAAAGTCAGAAATCGAGGTAAAACAGATCGCATCCAAAGAAAGTTTTCTACCCCAATTTTCTATTCTAATCTTTGTTCTCCTCTTCTTCAGGATAGGTTACATAGCATTTTTCCTCAGGAGGCCTTTCCGATGAGTTTTGAAATTCAAAACCTCCATTACTTCTATGCCTTGATTCCCTGGACTCTCATCGTTGTTCTGGTCTATATCATCAATAGCCAGGCTCTTCAATGGATTCGTGACAAAGTTTCCCCCAGATTTCAAAAGATGTTTTCCGTTCACTCTGTATCCAGTCTTAAGTATCACGTAGTTCAAATTTGGTTCATAGGATTTTTACTCTGTATTGCAGCGAGCAATCCTATTGTGGATACGGAAGTAGAGATTCCGAATGATGAAGAAATGACTATCGTATTTGTCCTCGATGCTTCCTTTAGTATGTTGGCGGGTGACGTCACTTCGGGTGTACCCGGGTATACGAAATTCAGAGATCGATTTCATGTAGCTCAGGAGTTTGCGGACAATCTAATAGGACAATTTCCCGGTTATTCCTACGGACTCATAACTCTTTCCGGAAAAGTATCCATCCAATCTATGCCCACAAAAGATCTGGGTTCTTTTAAAAATCTGCTCCGGAATTCCCTAGTTCATAATTTTGAAAATACGGGTCTTTCTTTTAAAGAATTGTATAGAGAGATCTACAATTTCCTTTCCGTGATTCAGAAACCTTTTGTCATTGTTTTTATCAGTGATGGAGAAGTTCCCGAGTCCATGCAATCGGAACTTTATACGGATGATTTGAATGTATTTAAGCAGAGAGGGATAGTGATTCACACCGTTGGAGTGGGAACCAAGAATCCCGGGGGGGCTATCAATTTTAATATAAGCTACTACTCAGAAGAAGATGTGAACGATGGAGGTGGTTCAGAAAAATCAGATCTCAGCAAAAGAAAGAAAAAGATCACCAATCAGGACAACCACATCACTCATGAGACCTATCGTGTCTCTGATCATCTGGAATTTATCTCTAAATCCACAGGTGGAAAGGCTATTGTTGTAGAAGAAGGAGATTGGGTGGAAACTTTGGTTGAACCGATAGATCAGATGAAAAGAGATACAAAATCAACAAAAAAAGTAACTGGCAAAAATACCATTTCCTATTACTTCATCCTGACCGCTTTTGTCTTATTCTTACTCGAGTCCTATCTCCTCTATCAATACAAGCCCGGAGAAATCTGGAAATCAATTCTCAGAAAAATTCCCCTGAAGCCTTTTCAAACACTTTTGATTTTTGTAATCTTTATTTCTAATTGTTCCCAAAACCCCAAAAACATATTAGTTGCACACCAATTCAATGAGCAGGCAAGATCAGAATTGATTCAGAAAGAAATCGAGAAATCAAAAATAGATTTTGAGAAAAGTCTCTCTTATGGTTTTCGCGAATACATCCCACTCTACAATCTGGGAAATCTGTATTTCATCCAACGCAATTATACAAAAGCACATGACTATTACGAACAATCAATGGTCATTTATCCTCAATTTTGGTCTGCGTTTTATAACGACGGTATTACGCTTTATGAGTGGGGGAAAAATGAACTCTCTCCTGAAGTCTGTGACTTAGAGAGAGGAGAAAAGCTCTGGCTCCAATCGATTGAAAGATTTCGGGAACTCAAAAAACTTTCTTCTCTCGAACAACTCAAAGAGATCAATGAGAAGATCAACTTCATTGCCACAGAGTTGGAAGATCTAAAGAAGCGCGGAAAAGCAAAATGCAAACAGGAAAAAGAAAACAATCCAAAACAAAATCAGAACCAAAAAAAGGATGAAAGCTCTCAAGACCAAAATGATGGAGATGGAGGAAAGGATTCTCAGAACTCCCAGAACAAAGATAATGGGGACGGAGGAAAGGATTCTCAAAATTCTCAGAACAAAGATAATGGGGACGGAGGAAAGGATTCTCAAAATTCTCAGAACAAAGATAATGGGGACGGAGGAAAGGATTCTCAAAATTCCCAGAACAAAGATGGTGGAGACGGGGGCAAGGATTCTCAGAACTCACAAAACAAAGATGGTGGAGACGGGGGCAAGGATTCTCAAAATTCCCAGAACAAAGATAATGGGGACGGAGGAAAAGACTCTCAGAATTCCCAGAACAAAGATGGTGGAAATGAGGGAAAGGATTCTCAGAATCAGGAGGGTGGAGATGGGGGAAAGGATTCTCAAACCTCTGAGAATAATGGAAGTGAAAACGAAGGGAAAGATCCAAATGATTCCGGAAATAAGAATGGAAAGGGTAAGAAACCCGAAGGAGCCGGAAAGAAAAAACCGGAATTGAGTGATGAGGAAAATGAAAAAATCTCCAATGAACTCAATCGCTTGAATGAAGAATCTGAAAAAAGTAAGACATTCAAACATACGAAACACGAACAGAGCAATAAAAAACGAACCAAAGAAGAAAATATCAAATTGATCAAGGAAGCATTGTGGTAAAAATGAATTGCTCCTTCCCGAATCCTTCCAAAACTTGTATTTCTAATTCAGATTTCGGGTTCTGAATTTAAGACTATGAAGTGGAAAGAATCATTTAAAAATTTATTCAGAGACTCCCGATATTCTCTCGGCTACACTCTACTTTTACTGTTTCTATCGTTTCTGGCCAATTTTTCTTTTAAAATCATGGGATTCGAAATGGAGTCCCTGATTCTTTCTTATTTGAACAAAGACTTCATTTTTCAATTCTTAACCATTTCATTAAAAATATTTTTCCTATATTTTTTTTACTTCGCTAGTTTGGAATCCATGTTGGGGTACTTTTGGAAAGATCGAAAGATTGATTACAGGGTTGTGTTTCCTGTTTTCTTTCTCTTTACTCTCCTTCCCTGGGTTCACTCCGTAGTACTCTATCCTCAGGTGTATGCAGATTTTTTTTATGGTAGACATAGCTATCTACTTCCCTTTCTCTATTTTTTGACAGACCACATACATCCCCAATATCCTCTCTACCTATTGATCGTTCTACTCTTTGGATACTTACTCTTCATTCTTTACAAGCTATTCCGAACAGCAGAATTCCAATACATTACTATTCTAATTTACCTATCCCTATTTGCTATTTGGCATTACAGGGGTGACTTTTTAGGATTGGCGATCACTTACTTTGTCTTCAAATTTTTTCAAATCTACTCAGCTCGCCTCAATCGATTGGTTTACTTTCCAATATTTCTATTTCTCTTCACTCTGGGTTATATTTTTTATTTCATTGAAAACATGTTTCAATATCCCAACCTCAACCCTGAATCCCGGAAGTATATCTTCATAATCTCAGCGGATAGTCTCAGAAAAGATCGTATCGGAAAGATTCGGGATGGAGAAAGTATCACACCTAATATCGATAATTTTCTTTTGGACTCTGTAAGCTATACCGATCACAATACAACTATCCCCAGGACGTTTCCCAGTTGGGCGGATCTTCTCACAGGAAACTACAGCATGTCCCACAAAGTTCGGGCTATGTTTCCCGCTCCTGAGGAAGCTGAGAACATAGGAAGCTCTGATTTTCCTACCCTTCCCCAATACCTCTCCCGAAAAAACTTTCTTACTGGAGTCTTTTCTAATTTTGCCGGTGATATATTCCCGAGGGCAGGGTTTGGCTTTGAAACAGTGGAAACACCGGATTTCAATGCAAAGATTCTCCTAATTCAAAAATCCCTGGAGCCTCAAATCTTTCTCCTCCCTCTCCTAACGGGTTCAATGGGAGGAGGTGAATTTTTTCCTGAGATCAGAAGTTTCTCCAATCTGGGAGATGGACGTTTGATACTCGACAAAATGATCCCTTTCATTCGATTGAATGCGGGTCGGGATTTGTTCGTTACTTCCTTTTTTTCCGTAACTCACTTTCCTTACTCACCACAATTCCCGTACTACAAAAAATACACCTCTCCGGACTACTACGGACAATTCAAGTACTTCAAATTTGTAGATCCTACTAATGATAAAAAACCTGATGAGAATGATATCGAGCAAATCAGGTCTATTTTTGATGCAAGTATCAATGCTTTCGATTCTGATTTTGGTGAATTCATTCAATTTCTTCATGACTATGATCTTTATAAAAATAGTTTGATCCTTCTAACCGGTGATCACGGTGAGACTCTCTATGAAGACATTCACGGGCATGGTCACGGTGAGCATCTTAGGGGAGAAAACGTAATCGGAGTTCCCCTGATAGTCAAATATCCCGATTTTGTACAGAACACGATCCGGGATGAATGTCAAAAATTGAACAATGAAACCTGTAGTACATTTTCCGGTATCACAAGCTCTATAGATATTCTTCCGACCTTATTAGATATTTATGGAATTGAACCCGACACCACTCTTCCGGGTAGGTCTCTAAAATCAGGTTTCGGGAAAAAAAGCTGGGAAGACGATAGACTCATCTATGCGGAAACAGGGATCTGGTTTTCCGATGTGGGAGATCATTTCTTTCAAAAGCAAAGGATACTCTATCCAAATATTCTGGAACTCCACAGGGTAGTTCCGGAGAACAATTATCAGATTATGATCACCGAACCGTACTACCGTGAGACAATAGCATTTGCCAAACACAGGGCTATTCTCAGTAAAAATTTCAAGCTCATCTACATACCTACGCATGATGGAGTTCTCTATGAATTTTACAATCGTGAAGAAGATCCTTTGAATACCAAGAATCTATATCCAAACTACTATTCTTATCGATTCAAAAATGAATTGCTGGACCTGGTGAAGAAATGGGAAGGTGCTACCATTGTGGATGAATACATTTTACCTCCTCAGGTAGGGAGATAAGGTATTTTAGATCTGAAAATTCTCCGGATTGTCACATTCCTTGAACACAAAGTATCGATTGAATTCCTTAACTACCCGAATCGGAATTCCATACACTTCGGACAAATGCTTTGATTTCATACATTCATGAATTTTACCCTTCTGAATCACTCTTCCATCACGCATCAATATCCCTCTTGTAAAGTATTCAGGTATTTCATCCGCTCTGTGAGTGATCATGATACAGGTAAAAACTCTCTTTTTTTTCTGAATCGAGAGTGTTTCAAAAAAATCTTCTCTGGCAGAGAAGTCCAATTCAGAAGTCGGTTCATCCAAAAGCAATAGTTCCGGTTCTGTGATCAGAGCACGCAGGAGAAGGATTTTTTTCTTTTCTCCATCCGAAAGTGTCCTGTAAGTTTGATTTGGGTCCCTGATCCAGGAATTTTCAGAGATGATTCTATCCAACTCCCTTTCCTGCTCTTCTGTGAAATCATTGTAAAGACCTATGCTGGAAAAAAAACCCGATCCGATGATTTGCTTTACTGTGAGACTTTTTTGTAGAGTATTTTCCTGATGATTTCGATCTAAGATACCAATTTTCTTCTGGACTTCACGAATGGGAAAGGTGCCATACTTTTCTCCCAACACAATTACCTCGCCCCGGGTCGGCCAGAGCTTACCGTAGATCAAATTAAGTAGCGTGGTCTTTCCGGATCCATTTTTTCCGAGGATGAAATGAAAAAAATCTTTCTCAATATCCAGATTCAATGAATCCAGAATGGTCTGATCTTTTTGAATATAGGTAATATTTTTTAGTGAGACTATGGAGTCTTCTGATTTCAAGTTCTACCTAGTCTGCGATATGACTATCTAACTTTTCAATCAAATTCAACAAATCCTGCTCGGTGACAATATTAAAGTTTTCCAGGATAGGTGAGAGCATAACTGAAAAACTTGTCTTCCCATCTTTCAAATCGACAAGATTGTTTGCTAAATAAATAATTTCGGTGAGAGCTCTGGAATCAGCTGAAGCCAGGAAAGGTCTATGGTGAAACTGAACTACTTCTATCAGTTCGACAGGAAAGCCCCACTTGGTGAGGAGCTGGGCTCCGATATCCGGGTGACTGATTCCCATGGAATATTCTTCGAGAAGAACAGAATTGTTTTTCTCTTTGTCTTTGAGGAATTCTACTCTCTTGGTGATATTCTTATCAATAGAAAGGAGAACCAGTTTTCCTATGTCATGCAGTAGACCCGCAGTTGCGGCGATATCTGCAATTTTGTGATGGGAGAATTCGTTGGCTATCAGTCTAGCGTAGATACTACACTTTCCGGAGTGATCCCAGATTTCCTGAGCTTTTTCATACCTCGAACTCATGATCTTAGTGACACCGGAAACATAGAGTAGGTTTTTTAAGTTTTTCAATCCTACAATCTTAATTGCATTCTGGATCGTGCTGACCTTATTTCTGGTAATGAAGTAGGTTGAGTTGGACAATTTCAAAAGGTCCGCACTGAGAGCAGGATCTTTTTCGATTTCGACACTTAGGGTATGAATGTTAGCTTCCGGATCGTTACAGAGATCGATGATTTTATGAAGACTCTTGGGAAGAGGAGGAAGATTTTCTATCTCATCCAACACCTTAGCGTTGAACTTGGACACACCCTGAATCTGTGGAACTACATTGGAAGGGATTTGAAAGACGACCAGGGTCTTATCCGGTTGAAAAACCAACCGAAAGTTTTCCCTTCCGATCCCCGAATTCCTGAGTAAAATCTGGGTTAGAATCAAACCCAGTCCGGCAGATTCTGTAGAGTCAGACATATCTTCAAAGGCGTCAGAAAGGTCGTTGTAAGCCTTTGCCGCTTCCATACGCTTCTTGATCCTTTCCTGCTCAACCGGCATGACGTTTGCGTTGTTTTCAACGATAAAAAGGAAGTTATTGTCTTTTATAAGACTATTGGTCTGAATGTAAAATTCCGAACTGTCCAGATATTCCTGTTGTTCATTCCATTTCATTGTCACTTCTTCGGCAAAGGACAACATTCCCTTTTCATAATGTGCGGGATCGTGAATATTGAGATTCAATCTTTTGAAATGAACTCTCTTAGCATTTGCTTTAACAGCATTGATTAAAATTTCTTTAACTATAGTAAAACTTACTTCCAGAAGGAACATCTGGTCGTAAAAACTCATCATCAATAGGAATAAATTATAGTACTCTCTAAGGTCATCTTCAGAAATAAATGTATGTCTAATATTTACCTGTTCCCCTTTTAGGAGCTTATCATAAATTTCATTCGGATCTAGCATTCTCTACCTTTCAAGTAGACTATATTCCAAATCCTATAGAATTATTCACTAAAAAATGTAATTTGGCATAAAAAAAAATCTAAAGGAATCTCAATTTGTCGCACTGTCTTGCTATCCTTAGTTATTCACAGGAGATAAAAAATGGGATTAGCAAGAAAAGAAAATCAATTCACCGGGATTTCATCCATCACTGATTTTCCCGATATTTCAGATCTAATTGAAAAATTGGAAGCTACCCGAGTAGAGCTTTTGGAAACCTGCAGGGAGACTCCCAAAAGAAAAAGACCAAAACGAAAGTTCAAAAAACCAAGTCGTTCCAAAGAACCCCTTCCGGGACTGGTAGAGCTTCCATTTCACTTTTGAATGGGAAAGGCTTTATTTATTATATAAATAAAGCCTCGAATCGATTTATATTAACTATTGATTTCGCCAATACTTTTCGATTTTTCAGGGAGTCATTGACCAGAAATCTCATATTTTTGACTTGAACCCCTCGGACTCCCCTGAAGTATAATACTCTCAGGTTCGATCCGGTGGAATATAGATTTTTCTATAAATTCATCGGATCTTCCGGACTGGAGGATTTTATATGGCAAGTATTCAATTGAATGTAGAAGGAATGTCCTGTATGCATTGCGTCAAAGCAGTAAAAGAGGAAGTTGCGAAAGTAGAGGGTGTTTCTACTATCGATGTTTCCTTGGAGAATAAGACAGTTAAGGTAGAGATTTTAGATCCGGGAAAACAACAAGAAGTAGTCACAGCAATTGAGACGGCCGGCTATGAGGTGAAAAACTGACAACGGACAAGCAGATTGTTTCCTAAAAAAATTAATTCTGATAAAAACTGGTGGTTGAAGCCCGAAAAAAAGTCCAAGTTCAAAGGAAGAAAAATAGCCGAGATCAAATCCATTTATTTGAAAATGAAAGATGGGGTCAAGATAGCTATGGACATCTACTTCCCCGAAAAGATTTATGAAAAAGAAAAATTTCCCGTCATCTTCCACCAAAGCAGATACTACAGAAAAATCCAATACAAGTTTCCCTTTTCCCTCTTTCTAAAACAACCGGGTGATTCACTAAAAAACCTTCTGATCAATAATGGTTACATCTGGATCTCAATTGACGTTCGTGGAACCGGAGCGTCTACAGGAATCCGCACCTGTGAATTTTCCAAGAAAGAACTCATGGATGCTCTGTTCATTTTGGACTGGATCACCCACCAATCCTGGTGCGATGGAAGAATAGGTTGCACCGGAACATCCTATAATGGAACGGCTGGTGAATTTCTTGCTTTGTCCAACCATCCTTCTCTGAAAGCAGTTGTCTCAAGTTTTAGTCTGTTTGACCTTTACTCTGACTTAGTTTTTCCGGGTGGAATCCATTTTGAATGGTTCACCAAAAATTGGACAAAACTAAACTACGCCCTCGACAATCAGGAATTAGCTACCTTCTTTCCCAAATATGTAAACTTAATCATTAAAAATGTAGCCACTGTCGAGGGGGAAGAGAATCTTTTTGATAAAGCAAAGTTTGATCATAGAAACAATTGGAATCCCCATGAAGAAGCCCTATCGATTCAGTTTCGGGATGATGTGTCCAAAAACGGAATCAAACTGGATTCCATTAGCCCCCATAACTTTCTAAATCCCAAATTGAAATCCCGGATCCCCATGCTCTTCATTTCAGGTTGGTATGATGGTGCCTATCAAAATGCCGCTATAAAAAAAATACTCCAATACAAAAATGAAAAGAATAAACTCATCCTCGGTCCCTGGGATCATGGTGGAAGTCAAAACGTAAGTCCTTATGCAAAATTCACCAAGCCTTCCTTTGATTTCGGAAGAGAAATACTCAGATTCTTTGATCATCACATTCGTGGATTGGAAAATGGTTTGGAAAATGAGAAATCAGTTCATTACTTTACTATGGGAAAAGAAACATGGAAGGAATCAGACAGTTTCCCTATCCCTTCGGAAACGATAGATTACTTCATTCATCCGGATAAGTCAATGTTTCTCTACAAACCTATTCAGGAAGAGGCTATCAATGAATTTCGCCCGGACTACTCTCATGGAACCGGTGCTCACTCCAGATGGAGATCGATGGTGAACCCTCTCGATAAAAAAACGAATTACAAAAAAAGGTATTTGCAATACAAAAAAAACTTCACCTTAAAATCTCTACCTACGTTGGAAGACATGGATCTCACCGGGATCTGTGAAGTGACCCTTTTTCTGAAATCTTCCGAACCGGATGGACATATCTTTGTTTACCTAGATGAACAGAGACCCAACGGAAAAGTTCATTACATTACAGAAGGGATGCTAAGACTTTCTCTGATGAAGGAATCCGGAAATCGTAAAAAAAATGAAGTTCTGATTCAAAGAAGTTTTTCACAAAAGGACTTTTCTCCCCTAACCCCCGGGAATATTTATGAAGTAAAGATTCAAATGCTTCCCATTTCATACACTATCAAAAAAGGAAGCTCCATCCTTCTATCTCTAGCCGGATCCGATGTAGACTGCTTCAAATCCTCAGATCACAAACCAATTTATGATTTAGTTTTCGGTTACAAGTATCCATCCTGCCTGAGTTTGCCCATAGAGAAAAATGAAGAGGGCAAACACAATTTCATCCGTTAGTAAATATTCTACTGGGATGGAAATGGATTCTGCATCTGGCAGAAGAAATTGGAAAAAGGACAATTTACATGGCCCTCCGGATCAATGGATAGAGTAACTATTTCCAAAAGAGAATTGAACTGGTTATTGAGAGGAATAGATTTCAGACTTGTGAGGAGCGGAAAGATGATCGGAGTGGATGAAACGAACTATCAGGTTCATAAAGAAAAAGGTAGGAAGAATACTTCTGTATTCTATATGCGGGTATCCCGTGGGAAAGACCGGACAAACCGATCATTTATTATCAATATCGAACATCGAAATCGGCTGAGTTTTTAAAGGAATTCTTGAATGGATACGAAGGCTTTTAAAACAAAAAACGGTTTGATATGCAATCAATCTCAGACCGTTTCAAGATAATTTCAGAATACTTTATAACTTATTTTGGGCTATAACATCTAATGAACATAGTCATATCATTTCTATTTGATGCAAAAGTTCCTTTATTGGCAT
Organism: Leptospiraceae bacterium; assembly: GCA_024233875.1. GTDB lineage: Bacteria > Spirochaetota > Leptospiria > Leptospirales > Leptospiraceae > JACKPB01. The sequence goes on along the minus strand of JACKPB010000015.1, from coordinate 47,122 downwards.
CAAATGTGAAATTTTTATTGGAACTATCAGGAGTGCTGGTCCAGTAGACAGATGATAGAGTCTTGGATAATTTCCATCCTTTTACTACTCCACTAGCGAGAGCTTTTTCAAAATCTGCTTTAGAAGGAAGTCTCATTCCTCCACCCATTTCCTTACATTTCGTATTTGCCGCAGATATCGTGAGAGGTTCACTCAACTGGTTAGACCAACTATCAGAAAAAATTGGCAATATACCAAAAAAGAAAAGGGTTAATACAAAACTAATTTTCAAACTTCTTGAATTCATTTGAATCTCCATATTTTAAGTAATAGGTAATATTAATCAAGAAATAATTCATGCAATAACTTTTTAAAAATTATAATTATTCAGGTTAATTTATTTACTTACTCACACTACGCAAAGAATCGAAATGTGAGGTTGCAGGGAGCCTGCCGGCAGCTTGGGCTATCGCCCAAACCCATATTCCAGTGCTTTGTATTTTTCTTCTAAATGCTTACTTTTCAGTTCTGCTTTTACAAAATTATTGATAACTGTTCTAAGAAGTCCAAGTAAAAATTGGGTGAAGAGGAACATAGGGATTTAAAGCTATCTTTGTCGATCACACCTACCTTGCATTTATCTGAAAGGACTCGAATTGTAGCGGCTCTCTTGCCAGTGAGTACCATCCCCATTTCTCCAGAAAGGAATTTTCTGTAATCTCTCGAATGTATTCTTCCTCGGATAGTTTTTGTTTGTAAACTCCGAGAAGTCCTTCTATGAGAAAATACATTTTTCCATCACAAATCTCCTCTTCCTTGACTATTTAGTAGATTACTCAAAGTTAAGAAATCAACATCTACCTAAAACTTATGTTGCCAATGAAAAAAGCACTTCCGATATTATTGTTTATGTCAAAATTCCATGGGTAAAATATCAGAGGGACTTAAATTTAACTTTTTAGCAATAGAAAGAATCTCCTGAAAATCCTCCTTCCCTAAAAGAGAAGGGGATGTTCAGAATTAGAGTATTCTAATAATCTAAAGTTGGAGATAAGTTAATTTCTGGTTTTTAATAATTGACTACATTAGTATGTAAATGAATTAACTTCTGAATTTTTAGTTGAATCCAAAGGAGTAAGTCCTGTCCATGTTCCATTTTTCCAATATCCAGCAATTCTTACGCTAGAACTATTTTTACTATATCCAGCACAATACACGTCAGAACCGGAGATCACCATAGATCTAACACGAGAATCTTGAGAAGAAGCTAACGAGGAGAGTGCAGTCCAGGTTTCATTCTTCCAATATCCAGCAATTCGTACGCTAGAACTATTTTTGCTATACCCACCGCCATATACATCCGTACCGGATATTACCATTGAGTCTACATCTGCATCTTTAGTAGAATCTACTGATGTAAGTCCTGTCCATGTTCCATTTTTCCAATACCCAGCAACTTGCACACTAGAACTATTTGTACTTTGTGCTCCACCATAAACATCAGATCCGGATACAGCCATTGAATAAATCCATGCATCTTTTGTAGAATCAATCGCAGGAAGTGCATTCCATGTTCCATTTTTCCAATATCCAGAAACACTAACACTCGAACTATTTGTACTATATCCTCCTGCATAGACATCTGCACCAGATACTATAATTGAATATACCTCTGAATTTTTCGTGGAGTCAATGGGTGTAAGTGCAGTCCATGTTCCATTCTTCCAATATCCAGCAACTGTTACCGAGGAACCATTTGTACTATATCCTCCTCCATAAACGTCAGAACCAGATACAGCCATTGTATATACCCAAGCATTTTTCGTGGAGTCAATGGGAGTAAGAGCAGTCCATGTGCCATTTTTCCAATACCCAGGAACAATAACATTTGAACCATTTGTACTGTATCCGCCCGCATAGACATCTGATCCAGAGATAAACATAGATTTAACTTCTGAAGCTTTGGTAGAATCAATGGGAGTAAGAGCAGTCCATGTTCCACTCTTCCAATAGCCAGGAATAGACACATTAGAACTATTTGTACTGTATCCTCCTGCATAAAAAGTCGCTGCCACACAGGATATTGTGATACTCGTAACGTCTGCACTTGCTGATCCACTTCCACCAGTTACAGTGCAAGTTTGACTAGAGGGTTGGGTTTTCACCGTCACCGAATAGACACCACTCACTTTTGTTGCGAATGTAAAACTTGTTGCATTTGCTTGAACTGTGAGATCGTCTGTAGAATTGTTTTGTAATACCAAACCGCTTTCAGTCAAACCTGAAATTGTCCCTCCAATACTGTGACTGCGAACTAAGAGTAATAATGTGGCAGGATTCGTAAGAATTCCTTTCTTGTCTTTTTTGCATCCCGTACCGAGTAGGGAGAGAGAGATTGTAAGTAAAATAGGTAATATTTTTTTCATTCGTATCCCTTTTTGTTTGCTTTCTAGAATATTCTACCATGGATCTCAAAAACCCGACTAGTATATCTACCAGCAATTGGGAAAAAAGAAGAATTCTAAACTAATTTTCAGTAAAAATTTGCTATTTAGTTGATTACTCAAAGTTAAGAAATTAATGTTTACCTAAAACTTATGTTGCCAATGAAAAAAGCACTTCCGATAATATTGTTTATCTTAAAATTTCATGGATAAATTATCAGAGGGACTTAAAGTTCGTCGAAAATTTCGGAAAAAATCCTACAGGAAATATACTCCTATTTGTCCAAGTAACCTTATGACGTTTTAGAGGACACCTTTAAGCTGATAATTTTTCAAACTCATCTGGCGTTTTATAATCTAAATATGAATGAGTTCTCTGTCTATTATAAAATACTTCTATATGATCAAAAATGATTCTATTAGAATCTTCTAAACTATAAAAGTAATTTATTCCCATCTCTCTTTTTAATGAACTAAAAAAAGATTCAGCTACTGCATTATCCCAACAGTTACCTTTTCTACTATTGCTTCTTCTTAATTTATTATCTATTAGTAGCTTTCTTACCTTTTTAGAGCAATAATTTGATCCTCTATCAGAATGAAAGATCAACCCATGCTTCGGATTCCTGGAATTAATTGCTTTCTCAATAGTAGATATTACTAATGCTTCATCATTCTTTTCTGATATATGCCATCCAACTACTTTTCGGGAATATAAGTCTAGTATCACACAAAGATATAAAAACCCACTAACATTTTTGAGATAAGTTATATCTGATACCCAAACTCTATCCTGTTCTGTTTGTTCAAAATCTCTCTTTACCAAATCAGGTGCCACCCTTTCATTGTGATCTGAATCCGTTGTATATATTCTAAATTTTTTCTCCTGTTTTCCTTGAATTTTCAATAAATTCATGATTTTTCGAACTCGTCTTTCACCATAAGAACTATCAATTTTTTTAACTTCCGGCAATATACGATTCAAACCATATACTTTTTTATTTTTCTTCCATATGTAATAAGTTAAATCAACTATTTTTACATCATACTTATTACGTTTTTTAGCAAAATGATTCTTATATTTGTAATAACCCGATCTGGATACATTTAAGATTGTAGCCATACTCTTAACAGAAAATTCGGCACTCAATTTCTTTATTAGTTCGAATCTGGATTCTGATCCTTGGAGAGTATGGCTGCAAACTTTTTTAAAATCAAATTCTCCTCTTTCAATTTTTGATTTTCTTTTCTGAGCTTCCTTAATTCTTCACTTTCTTTAATCTTTTTATCTGTTTCTAGATTGTGATCTTTTCCCATTTGTTCCATATATTCTTTCCTCCAGCCACGTAGAACATAATAGTTTATACCTAGTGATTCGGAAACCTCTTTTATTGTAAATGAACCACTTAAAGTTCTTTTGACCGCTTGTTCTTTGAACTCATTTGAGTATCTATTTCTAGTTTTCATCCTTTACCTCTTTGCTTTTTTTGAGCTAAAAAGGTGTCTACTTTTCCGTCATAAGGCTAAAGATAAATCTTGAATTAAAAAATTTTCAACTATTACCCAAAATTTTTGTAGAGATAGCCATTTTAAAAATTGAATTTACTAAAGATTCCATCTAAAAAATCAAGTGTAAAAACCAGATAGAGCGCTTCATTAGCTCCTTCCAAGGCAAATTTAGAAGCACTATAGATCGACATGGTTGGCAGAGCCATCATCCCACCAACACTTGAAATTTTAATTATCAGACCTTTACTTTTTTTCCGCATGGCTGGAAGAGTTACTCGTATTAATTCCATAGGAGCTCTAAAGTTTATCTCCATCTGCTTAAGCTTTTCTGTTTCCGTAACATGCTCCATAACAGCTCTATAGGTAAAACCTGCATTATTGATCAGTACATCAATGCATCCGAACCTATCAACAATTTCATCAACTACATTTTTTCTTTGCTCTCGATTTGTTATATCCAAAGATCGGAACCTCAAACTAGACCTGTTGAGAGTTTTTGGGAAGATCTCTAGGGAATGTCTATTCACCCTTTTTTTAGATTTTGAAATAAACAATATTTTAAGAGTTTTTCAATATTTCTTGAAAAAAGCGGGGTTTGGTGTACAACCCAATCAAATCCCACACTAAAAAGCCCTGCTAAGGAGTTTTTAGAGGTGGTCTCTAAATAGAATTGAAAGAATCTATTTAGAAAAAATAAAGTCATACTATGAGGTTTCTAAACAATTATAAAATATCTTACAAACTCTCCGCCGCTCTTTCTATCCTGATATTAGGTTTCATCCTATTTTCATACTATAGTTTCTCATCCTTCCATCTCCTGAAGGTCAATGGGTCGATGTACAAACAGATCGTATACGGTAAAGACCTTGTCGCCGATATTCTTCCACCACCAAACTATATCATAGAATCCTATCTAACTCTCTTTGAGCTCAGAGAGGAAATGGACAATGAAGTAAAAGTGAAACAACTCGAAGAGTACTTCCGTGAGAAGTTAATGACGGAGTTTTATGACCGTCATAAATTTTGGATTCAGGATGAGGTTCTATTACCCTTTGCTCCAGAGATCAGAACAGAAAAGAATGATTATAGCTTCCGGCCCGCAGACAAATTTTTTCAAATTGTCATCAATGAATTTCTACCTGCAATCCACAAAAGAGATAAAAATTTAGTCAATACCTTACTGAATGGGAAACTGAAAGAACTTTACTCAGAGCATAGATATCATGTAGACAAAACCGTAATCATGACAAATCAATTGAATCATGAAATTGAGGACAGTGCTCAGAAGGAAGTATTTTATCGTACCATAGTCTTGGTTCTTGTCATGGTCTTCTCTACTACCTTCAGTATTTTTATCTTTTTAACCATCTTATTTGCTATTTTAAAATCATTGAAGAATGCCAATCAAAACATGAAAGAAATTTCTCAGGGCAATGGAGATCTCACCAAACGTCTTCATATCACAACCCGGGATGAGATTGGAGAATTTTCCTTGCACTTCAATAAATTCATAGAGAAAATACATGAATCGATTCTGGAAGTTTCAAATTTTTCTAATCATTCGGTTCAGGAAGCCCAATCTCTTTCGGAAGCAACCGAGGAAGCCAATAGAAATTTGGAGACAATTTCTCAATCCATTCAGGAGATATCAAAAAATAGTTACAATTTGAATCAATCCATAGTCACAGGAAACATCAAATCAGAAGAACTTCATAACTTCATTCATCAAATTGCCCAAAATGCGAAAGACTCTTTTGAGGAGACTACAAATTTAAAAGAAATATCTAATAGAGAAAAATCTTCCTCGAAGAATGCGATTGATAAAATGAAAATCATTGAAAAAGCGGTAAATGAATCTTCAAAATCAGTAAATATCCTGGGAGAACACTTAAATCAGATCTACAAGGTAATCGATGTTATCAATGGGATATCCAAGCAAACCAATCTCCTGGCTTTGAATGCGGCTATTGAATCCTCCCGTGCGGGAGAAAATGGCAAAGGGTTTGCCATCGTAGCCGATGAGGTTCGAAAACTTGCAGAGGAGTCACAAATTGCCACCAGGCAAATCTCACAAATCATCCTAGAGATTCGCGAAAGCAATCAAACCGCAATAGGAGCAATGGATCTCGCTGCCACCGAAGTCGCAAAGGGAAGTGAAATCATTCGCTCTTCTCTGAATTCTCTCGGCACGATTTCTAATCTCATTGATTCTCTTTCCGAACTCATTGGAAGCATAGAAAAATCAACGATCCAACAAACCGAACTTGCGAGAGCTATTCAGGGAAACCTAAACACAGTGAATCAAATTTCAGAAGAATCCACTGTAGCTACAGAAGAAGCAAGTTCCTCTATTACTGAATCCAGTAACTCGATTCGACAGATAACTTTGACTTCAAAAAATATCTATAAAAACTCTGCAGAATTGAGTGGTTTGTTTTCAAACTTCAAACTGAGTTGACTTGAAATCAGAGTAGATACTTGGAGATTTATGGGGTGGTATCCGGATCGGATAGTTTTTCATCAAACACTGTGTATTTAAACCAATTGTAAACCCAGGTAAATGTGAAGAGAACAACCAGCACATTCAGGTCGGTTTGAAGAAAAAAAGTCAGGCCCCAAAATAAGGGTAAAGCCAGAAATACCGTAAAGGTGATAATGATCGTGTACTTTTCTGAGTTCAAAGGCTTCTGAAAAGCAGTTTTGATTGTATTACGAAAGTCCCGAAAAGAAGAGATTTTATTTTGTTTTTGTTTGAGAGTAAAAAGAAGAGCAAAAAACAATAAGGTTAGTAGTATTGAATAAATCATTTTTTGCCCCCTTTTAAGCTTTCTTCATCAAATTAGATTCCGGAAATCAAATCTCCGAAATTTAGATTTGGATTAAAGCATGTCCTTTACATCGTTTCTTTCTGAAATCAACTCTTCATGAGTGATTTTGAATTTTTCTTTTCCGAACTCATTCAATTCTACACCCTGAACGATTTCAATATTTGTTCCATTGGAACGAACGGGGAATCCAAAGATCAAGCCTTTTTCAACTCCATAACTTCCATCCGAGCAAACTGCGGCACTGAACCAATCACCGTATCCGGCAGGCGCAACATTTGTGATCTGTCTTACAGTATCTACAACTGCGTTGGCCGCACTCGCTGCACTGGAAGCTCCTCTCGCCTGAATGATTGCTGCTCCACGTTTCTGAACTGTAGAAATGAAATCACCTTTCAACCAATCATGGTCAGAGATGAGTTCTGTGGCAGGTTTGCCGGAAATCTTAGCGTTGTAAAAATCCGGATACTGTGTTGCAGAATGATTTCCCCAGATTGCCAAATTGGAAACTTCGCTCACAGGTACACCGGCTTTTTGAGCCAATTGTGACTTCGCACGATTTTCATCTAATTTTGTAAGAGCGAACCATCTGTCAGAAGGAACTCCCTTCGCATTGTTCATAGCAATTAAGCAATTTGTATTGCATGGGTTTCCAACTACTAGAGTTCTAACGTTATTCGCCGCATTGGCTTCAATCGCTTTTCCCTGCTTGGTGAAGATCCCACCATTGATTTTTAAAAGATCGCCTCTTTCCATACCGGCTTTTCTGGGGACGGACCCAACGAGAAGTGACCAGTTTACTTCTTTGAATGCAACATCCAGATCAGACGTTACATTTACTTTTTGCAATAGAGGAAATGCGCAATCATCCAGCTCCATCACTACACCTTTCAGAGCAGGAATAGCAGCTTCCAATTCTAATAAATTCAATTCTACGGCTGTATCCGGTCCGAACATCTGACCGGAAGCAATTCTAAAAAGAAGTGCATAACCTATTTGACCCGCGGCGCCTGTTACAGCTACCTTTACTGTTTTACTCATACTATCTCCTTTATTTCAATTCTTTCTCAATTATACTTTCAAATGCTGAAAGAGGTCTGGCTCCTTCAACCATAATTCCATTTATGAAGAATGCCGGAGTTCCATTGACTCCGAGGCTCTGCCCATCTTCGATGTCTTTCTGGATCTCACCCGCGATTGCAGGATCCTTGACGCATTCCTGAAATTTTTCATTGTAAATCCCTTCGGAAGTAATGATATCAATCACCTTTTCTTCGGTTAGAGTTCCTGTATTTTGGAACATTTTTTCAAAAACAGACCAATATTTGTCCTGTTTATGAGCACAGTTTGCAGCTATGTGGGCAAACATTGCTTTCTTATGAAAGGGAAGAGGATAGTCCCGAAAAACCCAACGAACTTTGCCTTCATATTTTTCACGAATGGCTTTGTTCACTTCTTGAGATCTGGAGCAATACGGACATTCAAAATCAGAAAATTCAATAATAGTGATCTTCGCATCCTTCGGTCCGAGTGAAGGATTGTTTTTTTCATCAACCACCATCCTCGGAGGCTTTTCGGTATGCACTTCTAACTTGTACTTTTCCAGGAGAGATTGACGGAACTGCCCTTCTTTCATCTGCATGAGAAATTCTATGATCTGAGGTCTGGCTTCCTCGAGGCTTGCTCCCCGAAGCTGATCCTTGTACTGCTCATAAATTGTCGCAATCTCAGAATCTGTAGGGGGTGAGATGTTCTTCTTCATCAACTCATCCTTAGAAAGATTTTGACTCTTTGCTTCTAATTGAATCACTTCCTGAAGACCGAAATTTTGAAATACCTGACCCAAACTCTCTACATAATTCTTACGGGCTTTCTGGTACTCTCCATTTTCTTTGAGGTCAGACTCAGTGTATTTCTTTCCATTGAGAAGAAGGTAATTTTGAGAATCCGAAGAAGGAGCGTATTTCTCCATCATGGCTGGTGCGGAAATGACTAAATAAACAAGGAATAATGCGGAAACGCCTATGAGCATAGTTTTGAATTTATCCATAAAGTAAGGGTGGGCTCCTATTTTGGTACCAGTTTTCTTTTCCTAAGAAAGAAGGCAAATTGAAAAGAAAAATTCTTTTTAGTTTTGGATAGGACTGCAATTCTGGGCAGGAAATGAAAACATATCTAAATGTTCAATCCGGGAAATGGAAAAATAAGAAAATCCTTGCTCCGGAACCCATAAGAGGCAATTCCAACTTCACACCTGCCAAGGTCAAAGAAGCGATCTTTTCAATCATTGAATCCCAATTGTTGAAATCGGGTGAAGAAAGAGATAGATTCGTATTTGTAGATTTATTTGCCGGTTCCGGACAGATGGGTTTTGAAGCCTACTCGAGAGGGTTTGCAAACTGTATTCTTGTAGAGTTAGACAAAAGCCGTTTTCAGTCTTTAGTTCTCAATGCAAAGAATCTGGATTCATCACACACTCTGAATCTTCACAACAAAGACGGGTTCAGGTATGCAGATAAAATCCAAACTTCAGAAGAACAAAAACTGATATTTTTCCTCGACCCTCCCTATACATACTGGAAAGATCCTGAAAAAATGCAAAACTTAGTTAGAAAATTGATCTCTACTTACAAACCGAGTCCATTGGTTCTGATCCAATCAGACATAAATCCGAACTGGACAGAGTTTGAGCCTAGAAACTTTGGAAACAACTGGGTCTTAACCTATGGTAGGTTGAAGTAAGAAAAGAGGGAAGCCCGTGCAGAAATGTCACCCAAATCTGCACTAGCAGTCGAGATAAGAAGGATTACTTCTTTTCAAGCTCCTGAGCTCTAGCTATGATTGCGTCTCGTCCACCATCCACTCTTACGAAGATAACACATTCACATTCCAGGTATTCACTACCGGGAATTTCAGGCTTCGCAATAGCCATTGGTCTACACTCTTTTGTACTAACACCCTGTAATTTTCCAGAGAACTCTCTAACTACTACCTTACCTGTGGATTCACCATCAGATACACCAGAAGCTCCTTCAATGGACTCTCCGATCATCTTACCGATCAAATCACCTTTGGCTTGAGTAGTTGCGGCATCAATGCAAGTAGACTGCATCATTGCTCCTGACTTCTTCTGTACAGCTTTTTCGCTGGCCCTACCCGGATATTTCATGTAAAAGAAATCAAACGGTTTTTCAGATGGGTTTTCTGGTGGTCCAGCCCATCCTTCGAATTGCTTACCCCCTTTTCCAACAGTAACTGCAGAGTCACCCGTATTACAACCAAGAATAGTAACTAGCAGAGCTAGAACAAGAGATAAAGATTTTTTTGAAGACATCCTGTACTCCTTATAAGTATAGAAAGTATGTATAATATTAGATTGTCCCGAAAAAAAGAAAGAATATTTTTTTGAGAAAAATAAAAAAAAAGTGATAAAAAGTGAATTTTTTCTTCATTATGTCCCTTAAAGTCCTTACAATCGCAATATGAACCAGTTTTTTTAAAATAAGAATGATTTCAATTTGGAAAAACTTCGTTATTCCATCTTTCGGAGCCGGATTCACACAATTCTAATGCATTTTTGATTGAAAGAATTACTGAACCCATCTGGAATATCATAAAAATCTAAGCCCATACGTAAGGGTAATATTTTTTTACAATCTTTCCTTCCCTAGATTGAACTACTTTCTTTTCTTCCTATGAGGAACTGATTGGAGCGGAATGCTTTCTGGATTTGATTCTTGATTCTACAGAATCATTTGACAAAATTCCTCACCTGAATATGGATTTGGATTTAAATTAGGATAGATCTCTGCCTGACCAGAGATCCCGGCTCCGGGGAGAAGTTCGGATTCCTCTTCTCTCCCGGAAATTAGGAGAATCCTAGAGATTTCCATAGCCTTCAATCAGAAAAGGAATCGTGAAAGCAGACGGCTGGAATTCTGAAATAGGAATCTTAAAGATATGAATTCATAAGGACTGAACCAGAACCCAGGGCTGAATGACGACAGAAAGAACTTTCAATTTGGTTTCAAACCATTCTTTTGCCTTTGCATCGGGCATTCGCATCAATTTTTCTTCGACCATTGATTTTTCAACAAATTCTGTATTGTTCATACAAATCTGATACGCTGTCTCTTCTAAATCCAAGTCTTTTGAGACCAGAATGACCTGCCCCCTAGCGTAGAAATATTTCAATTCTTCCCATTCAATCTCAGCAATTCCGGCACGGATGGTTTCTCTATGCATGTCCATATTCGAATGAATTCCTTACTTAGAAAATTTGTAAAGTAGAGTTATTGTGCCTGGGGATTTTTCAGAACCTTTCATCCCCGGGAGAAGATTGAAAATCAAAATGCTTACTCACCATTCGCAATTTTTTATTTTTCTGAAGATTTAAATTCTTTTATGGAAAATCATATTTTACTAATAAATCAATAAAAATATGGCTTTAGGGACGACGAATCCCCGATTTGCCGAAAGGCTTCCTTACATTGACTCATCTTGATTCTTCATTCAATGCATTTGTGTAGTCTTTACTAAGAATTAATTTTGTTCCCATACCAAATTTAGATATGAGTTGAATCTCGTATCCGAGCAATTTTGTGATTTCTTTGGTCAGATACAATCCTACACCCAGCCCCGGGTTCTCTGAAGATCCGCTCAGATCTACTCTATAGAATTTTTGAAAGACCTTTTTTTGATACTCTTCTTCGATACCTATTCCTGTATCACTAATCTCAAGTAAAAACTTTTCCTCATCTATTTTTGTGATTATTTCTATTTGACCATCATATTTATTGTACATAAATGCATTTTTAATTAAATGATTTAGTATTTTTGAAAACAAAAGTTTATCAGATTTTACAAATACTTCCGGTGAAATTTTATTTAATATTTGAATTCTCTTGTCTGTATATTCAAAATGATAGGTATTGACGATTTCATCAACCAACTGTTTCAAATTCAATTCCTGAATGTTTAGATTTGAATAAGTATCCAAACCGATAATCATCATAAGATCCTGTAAATAATCATTCAACCTTCCTGCATTTTCATAGATTTCTTCATTATAAAATCTTACCTGATCCGAGATCTCAGAAGTAAATAATAATTGAGAAGTTTTGTAGACTTGAGAAAGAGGAGTTTTTACCTGATGTGATACATTCTCAAAAAAAATGTCTTTGGAATTATTTAATTTTTCAATTTCCAGCTTTGCACGAATTACTTCATCTTTCTTTGAATTGGCTATGTATTTCAATATGATTTGATCTCTGAATTCATTAGAAAATTCTACAATGACCAGATGAGTTTGAGAAAGAATAAATCCTATACAACCCAAACTAGAAAGATACCTCAACTCAAAAAAAACTTCAGGAAATAGTTTATCAATTCCCTCCAGGCCTATCCATACCAAGAACCCAAGGATAGATGTTCTTACTCCCGGAGTCTTTTTGATACCGGCTTTTACAAGAACAACAGTGATGATCAATAACAAAGCCATTGAGAGAATATAAAAAAATAGATTGCTTTTGACCAGATAATCATCCGGAAGAAATAATAAGAGAAAAACAAAACTTGCAATTCCCCATAACGCAAATTGCCGGATTTGGGTTATGAGTTGATTGAAATACTTAATTAGAAAGTAGGTTAGCAAAAAGAGTAAACTTAAAAAGAATATTTGTACTTCAGGATTGTACGAACCCGGATTTGAAGATGGCAATATCATCAATCGATATTGTCCGCTTATAAACAATTCTCTAAACCCTAATGAAAAAGAAAAAATTGAAAAGTACAAAACAGAAATTTCATTTCTCCGGAGGTAGTACAAAATGAAATGGTAGAAGGATATACTCAGGAGTCCGCCGAATATGAAAAAATTTATAAAAATAGAACGGGAACGCTTTCTATCTAACGATGATTTCGATCCTATCGCCGGAACTCGAAACTTTTGTATGGTTTCAATATAACTATTTGGAAGTAAGATGCTTATTTCAAAAATCCCCTCTTCCCTCCCAATGAAATGAATGTTATCAGAAAAATTTTTATTTGAATAGATAGATGTGAAATTCTGATCTTGCTTTTTTTCTTTGTCCTTCCAATAGATTTCAAAAGGAAATGAAATAGGTTTGGTATCGATAGTTAAAGTTTGATCCCGATTTTTTAAAACTTTGATTCTAAGCAATCCATCCTTCGGACCCAAAAACTTTTTATCGTCTCCCGGTTGGTTTTTATTCATCGGAATGCTTATGTAATTTTTTTTTGTTTCGGGATGATCACTGATCGAATTTAGAGAATGATAGGTAATAAATTCCCATTCACCATCTAAGTTTACCTCACCATCCTTTTCAAAGTCCCAATCTCTTAGATCGATGACACCGTTTATCGCAACTGGAGAAGTTACAATATCTTTCTTCTTGCAGGAAAATACAAGCAGAGGAAGCACTAAGAGCAATACCAGTATTTGTCTCAAATCTCATCCTCTTGAATGTATATTTTATGAGTTAAGGATACAGTTGTTCCGAGTCCGGGCTTACTTTTCATATTTAGTTTTTCGTCATGCAATTGTACAATTTTTTCAGCTAAAAATAAACCCAAGCCTACACCTGAAGATTCCTGTCCTTTTGATGAATCAATCTTAAAAAATTTTTCTCTTACACGATTGATGTACTCTCTTGGAATACCAACCCCTGAATCTACTACACAAAGCTCAAAATGGTTTTCATGTTCAATTACATTCAAATCAATAGTTCCATCTATTGTATTGTATTCAACTGCGTTTGATATAATTTCATACAATACTTTTTGCCATAGTTTCGTATCACAGGTATAAAAATAATTTTTATTCATTTTGTTATTTATGGATATATTCTTATTTCTTATCTTTTCCTGTAAATCCATCAAAACTTCCAAAAGCATATCATTTATTGAACTCATTGATCGATGAATAGATATTTTGGTTTCTAGATCAGTAAGCAATAATAATTCATTCATATGATGACTTAATTTTTTGGAGTTCTGTAAAATTTCTTCATTGTATTTCTGGATACCCGGATTCACTTCCAAACTACTGATCATTTCAGAATAACCTAAGATTTTTGTGAGCGGGTTATGTACCTCTCTAGAAAGATTTTTTAAAAATTCATCTTTTAATTTTCCTAAAACCTCAATTTCGTTCTTGGCTGATCTCAATTTTTTTTCTTCATTTTCTGCTATTTTTCTAGAAATACGATTATTGCGATATACAATAGATACACGTTTGGACAATAAATATGTCTGAAAAAAGATAAATAGTATTATTGTATAAGAAGCGTAGTACCCTGTATTTATTATCCTAATTGAAAACAAAATATCATTTAGAGTACCGAGAATGAATAGACTAGCACCGAGTGTAAAAATCTCCCCTCCGAATCGATCATTTCTCAGAGTCAGGTACATCGAATGAATGGATGAAAGAATAAGTAAAACCAATACCAGATTAAATGGCTGAACTGTTAATGACAAATAATAGAAGGGTAAAAATAAAGAAATTAGAATGAACATCCAAATGATCTTTTGGAGTACTTTATAAATTCCGGAAGAAAACTCTTTGGGATAAAGGGATTGTAAGTAGAGAATCACCATGAGCGGAATTGTCTGAAGGCTAAATATTTCAATATGATATTCCAATTCAGAACTCAAGCCAGGGAAAATTAGATAAATAAAATTCTCCCCCACACAGAGCATTCGAACGGACAGAAGAAAAGTCATAAGAGCAAAGTAAAAATTTTCTTTCTCAGACATATCATTGAAATATAAAATAAAGAAATTTAAAGAGATAAGGATAAGTATTCCAAATAAAAATGCATCCAAATAAAGTTTTTGCTCATGAATCCTATGAAAATCTTCATATTTGCCTATGTAAATGCTTTGTGTGATACCGGCATTTCTATGACGATTGTTTAGAACCCAAAATACAATCTCAACTTCTTCGCCTTCTAAAGGAAAAACTTCTCTATAATTCCAATCATTCCAAATCGGTTCTTCTTTTGGATTCCCCGATGAAGGGAGTAATTTTCCATTCATGAATTTTATATGATAACTGGTGATTTCAGAACTGGAAAGGAAAAGTTTTTTGTCGGGAGGCAAGTGTAATTTCAATCGATAGCTGGCATGACCGAAAGTATCATAGGATGTCCCACCACTACTTGTCCAGGAGGAAGGCACACGGAGATAGGTTTTTTGAACACCTGGATCTACGGGTTTTGTTCCGGAAAAAATCAAATCTGAAAAATAAAATTCCCATTCTCCATTGAGCGGTATTGGATTTCCATTTTCAAAGTCCCAATTTCTTAAGTCTATCTCCCCATTTATTACATTAGGAATTTCTTTATTATTGTATCTGCATTGGCCTAAGGAGAACAATAAGATTAGAATAAGAAAAAGATGATTCAATACCTGGAGCATGATTTAAAAAACTATTACCCTTCTCTACATATTTGTTGATCGATATCGGACTAAAACTTAAAAATCAGAAAAATAATTACTTCTATTCTCAGCCGAGACTTTCATTGGAAACCTACTCAAAATCTTTAAATACGTATTTACCAACTTCTGTTCAAAAAAATTGTGATTCTTGTTGGGATGGTAAATAACCATTTGATTGCTGATTCTAAAATAAATACGCAAATTCATCCGATAATAACTAGGTTACTTCTAAAACAATGCTTTAAACAGCATATTCATTAGAAGATAAGTTTAGAATTCTTGGATTTCAATGTAAAGTAAAAATATTATTAACTCATCTTACGCAGTATTTTATTTTTCAAATTTTTTTTAGTTTATAATCAAAATCATTTTTTGCTAATAAATCAATAAAAATATGGGTTTGGGCGAAAGCCCAAGCTGCCGGCAGGCTCCCTGCAACCTCACATTTCGCTTCTTTGCGTAATGTGAGTTATTAATTGATTAAATTTGAAGTTTTTATTCATAGAAAAATCCTTACTCAAATTCTAACCACTCAGACATTTTATTTTAAGAATTCCCTACCCTTCAAATAAGTCATTTAACTATAAAATCAGGAACTTTCCAATAATTGGGGACTATACCACCCGGAAACTTAGAGTTCTCATGATTCTTCAAAATGCTAATAGAATATATATTAATTCTCAGTAAGAATTTTGTTTTTCTACTAACGATATATAGCCATTTTTTCCTGGTTCCTCTTTGAATTCGAAAAAACTTTAGAAAATGACTAGAAATACCCAAAACGTACCTGAACAAATCATAAACTATATCAATAGAATTGAATCAAATAAAACAGAATAATCAGAATCATCAATATTTTTTAAAATTCGAAGATTCTTTTCTATTAGCATCCGGCTCTTTGAGTATCTTTCAATCGATAAATAAAAGTATATTATTCTAGTCGACAAAAAGATTCTTTTTTTAATAATTTGAATCAACAAATTTTAGGATTCTGGAAATGACTACAGAAGAATTTATCTCAAAGTATCTACATGAAAACCTAATCGAATCGGAGACCCTTTCACGAATGAAAGGTGTGATTTCAGAATTTGCTGCGAGAGCTCCAAAAATTTTGGTAACCAAGTGTATTGATGGTAGAGTTCATGGAAGTAAGGCCAAAGGATATCCTGCTACAACAATTCGATTTGGTCGTACTGATGGCAATATTGTATCTATGGATAAATCTAATTTTTGGTTTTGGAATCGAATCGACAATATAGTCAACAACGCTATTTGCAATACGCCTAATATTCCTGCTCTCTACATTGCTTATATGCATAGATCCGACATGGGCTTTGGATGTGCGGCACACAATAATAATGAAGATACTGCCTACAGGGCGATCAATGAACAATCAAGATCTATTAAGAAATTATTTTCTCAGGATCGTCTTTATGTCTTAGAAGGAATTACCAATACGGATAGCATGGCAGAAACTTTGATTTTTGATGAAACGATTCATATCAGCACAGAAGAAATTATCAAGGATTTTCAATTTGAATCCCTAGATGATATCTTTCATAGAGGATTTTTAAAATATCCAATTAAAGATCCTTCAACCTCCAGATACATCAACTTCAAAACTCCGGAAGAGTTAATGGGAGGTGATTCCCCTCTCTTTCATTCAGACTTTCAAACCTCTCTCTCAATGAAATCCTATTTATTGATGGAGATTACACGGATCATCACTGAAGAGGATCATCATTCTCAAAAATTAGTCCAATCAGATCTATTCAATGCTATTCTTTCCCTTCTCAAACGAGTCTCTTCATTACCCCAATCTCTCATGGCTCCAATTTTTTATCAATCCTTCTGGAACATCAGTTATGCTCTCTATCGTAAGATTCAATTGAAATCTCTCTCCGAAGAGGAACGATTGAAGCATCTGGACCATGAGGAAGAATTGATTTGTTATGGAGATGGATTCGAACTCTTACCGAGAAATAAAGCCGTCCTTGTCAAAACAGGTAGGGGAGACGATTCCAATGCTCTGACTGTAGCTAAGACAGTTTTGGAAGCCAATCGCAAAAAGAAAAATCCTTCCTATTCTCCTGTAATACATATAAATATTGAGATTAGTGGTGAACAAATGAGTTGGGAAGATTTTAATGAAAATGTAACAGCAAAACTTCATACTATGCATAGGCATATTGATGATGTTTTTTCAAGTGAAATCAATATTCTCACCACATATTCCTATAGACACCGGAAAAGATTCTATCCAATCAAAACCTTAGATGATCCCAGAATCAATTATCCGGTAAATTTGTTGGATGGCTTAAATAGTGATTTATCATTTTCTAATATGTCACTTAAAAGCCGTGAAGCGATATATACAACAGAACGAGTTTCCAGTTCCTCGGTAATTTTGTTTTAGAGAAACTCATTGATTTCATCTGTAAGCGCAAATTTAACCCCATCCACGGACGGATTTTAAAAGAGTTTCAGCTTCCTCTGAGGTATTGCAGGTCGGCAATTTTGTGAAGAACTCGATAGCGGCATCCTGAGGATTCAATCCGTTGGCTTTCTTCGGATTCTTCGATTCCTCAAGAAGAATTTTAGCAGTTACGTTCAGACTCCAAAAATCTTAATAACTCATCTTACGCAGTATTTTATTTTTCAAATTTTTTTTAGTTTATAGTCATTTTCAGAAGTTTTTGCGCATTCACAGAAGAATTAGCTATAAAATGGCTACATACCTTACTAGGAAAAACGCTATTTATTATGAGAACTGGTATATAATCAAAATCATTTTTTGCTAATAAATCAATAAAAATATGGGTTTGGGCAATAGCCCAAGCTGCCGGCAGGCTCTCTACAACCTCACATTTCGCTTCTTTGCCTAATGTGAGTTAATAAATGAAAATATATCTTTTAGAGATATCTTATTGGCTCTAACTGGGGATTCTTATTTTCCCATTCACAGCGGGATAAGAATTTTTGTTTAGGAAATTGTAGATAGGATTGTTGTAATCAAAAAAGAAAATTTCTAATTCATTGTTCCACCACAGGCAACGTAAATAGAAAAATACTTCCTTTTCCAAGTTTTGATTTTACAATAATTTTTTCACCATGCTTGTCTATAAACTCTTTGCAGAGTATGAGTCCTAGTCCCGTTCCTTTCTCTCCTTTTGTTCCAATTGCACTTTGATGAACATCAATTCTAAAGAGACTGTTGACTCTTGACTTATTCATCCCTATTCCAGTATCAAAGACTTTTACTATAATTTTATCATTTGCTTTTTTAACAGAAATTACTATTGAGTCATTTTCTTTTGTATACTTTAATGCATTATTGATTAAATTTCGTAGAACAGTATCTATCAGGTTCCTATCAAAATAGGCATAAAAAATTTTGTTTATCTTGCTTGTTAGTCTTACTTTTTTAGTTTCGGCAAAAGTTTGAAATAACCGAATATTGGAATCAATCAGTTCATTGATACTATCCTTTGATGGATTATAAGGAATATCCCCAGTCTGTGAACGAGCCCAAGCCAGTAGATTTTCAAGTAAACTGGAAGTTGATTTTGTAGCACCTTTTAATAAGTTTAGATATTCGTTAAATTGTTCTGGTGAATATGTAGTACTTGATAGTAATTCAAGGAAAGGAGTAAGGTTGTTGATTGGTCCTCTTAAGTCATGTGCAATGAGTGAGAAAAATTTGTCTTTTGTGGCGTTGAGTTCTTTGAGTTTTTTATCGCTTTCTATCAATGCCTGTTCTGCTCGTTTTCTATCAGAGATATCTATAAAAGTACATATAACTTGCTGTACTGTTCCATTCATAACTATCTCTGGAATTGCATCCACTAATAACCAAACGTATTCTTCGCATAACGGATGGTATACTCCCATTATTACACCTTGAACCGGTTGGCAAGTTGCGATTGCTGTTGGTACAGGATGTGTATGACCCGGAAAGTCAGACCCATCTTCATGTATAACTTTCCAATCCGGGTCATAAGAAGTTTTTCCCAAAATTTGATCTTCTGTTAATCCTAATAATTCGAGAGCCGCTGGATTACTCATTAAAATTTCTGCATTTGGTCCTTGCAATAATACTCCCACACGCATATCCCAAACAAGGGCTTTAAATTTCTTTTCACTTTCTTTTAGTGCTTGTTCTGCTTTTTTGTATTCGGTAATATCAAAACTAATTCCGATGAATCCAATTTCTTTGTCATTAGAATCTTTTAAATAGGTATTTGTAATATGTACCAGAATTTTACTATTATCCTTTCTTTTTACTTCATAATTACCTTCCCAGTGTCCATCGCGATAGAGGTTTTCAAAATTGTTTTTTGTTATATCTTCAGATTCTTCAGGTGATAACAACTCAACAATATTTTTACCTACTGCTTCTTCACTTGTCCATTGATAAAGAATTTCAGCAAATTTGTTCCAGTATAAAATTGTATTTGTAAAATCAATTGTGATAACAGCATTATGAATTTGATCTAATACTGTAGAATGAAACAAGTTTTCGAATTCTAAAGTTTTTCTTTTCGTAATATCACGTGAAATCACTTGGACAAAAACAGTTTTTTTATTTTCATCAAAAATAGGCTGATAGGCTGAACTAAACCATTGTTTGCCACCTGGCAAATCAAATTCAGTTTCATAAGTTTCTGCTAATCCCGTTTTTATTACTCTATTCATTCTTTCAAAAATAACTTTACCGAATTCTTCTCCAAAAAGTTCAAAGACAGAAAGCCCTATACCACCAGTATCACCCCTACCAAGAGTTTTTATAGATAAACTATTTTGCAGTCGTAAAATGCATTTAGTATCAAATATGGAATTTGAAGTGCCTGTTGAATTGAATATGGAACTAAATTTATTTTCCCATTCTATTAATAACTTTTCTAAATTTTCTTTTTCTAAATTGGTTTCTTCAATTTGCTTTTTGAGTTGTGTATTTTGAAATTCTAATTCTTCATAAGTTAGTTTTGGATTTTTCATATTGACATACCCCCATTTATACTACCAAGATAAATGGTGTATAACTTACCTTTAAGCTAAGTTTTTTAGATACTCCATCGGTGACAATCCTTTTAATGAATTATCCATTCAGGTAGTATTTCTCTGGATTCTTCAATTTCATTAAATCTTTATCCACCAGGGCATTCATTTCTAAGCTTTCCATGAAAAATTTCTCTAAATCCTTTTTCTGTAGGCTTACCTTTTGCAATAAAATGATGAGCTCTCCCATCTTTCTTTTTTCCCACAACTCCCATTTATTGATTCTGCTTCTTTTCTTTTATATGCAAATTCTGTTGTATCAGGAAGTACTAATACTTTTTTCATTTATTGATTTCAATCGCTCAGAACTAGATTGAAAGTGACAAGACAGAATCTCACTTTCAGATACACTATCATTTGATAAAAAAGGATAAGCTACTTATGTAGTAGCCCAGTCTGAACAGACAAATGGTATACTACCTGAAATATCTTTTAGGAAGGATTTTACAAATTGTTTAAGTCTATCTAATAAGCTCTTATCTTGAAAATTACAATTTTTAAATTCATTTTCTATCCAAAATAAGTTATCTACATTTTTCATGACTAAAAAATATTCTAAAATATTTAATATTGTTAGATTAAAGGGAACGTCTATTAAATAATTGTAAGAGAGATTTAGTGCTTACAAGTCTACACCGATGAGATAGATTTCTTTCACATCTCCAGAATCGAGATATGTGCTTTTGTAGCTTTAAATTTTTCGTGATACTTTCTCTCTTTGATTTGTTCAATGACTTTCCTGCTAGAAAGCCTATCTTAGTAGATAAAGAATTTGAACTCCTCACAAAAATTCCAGTGATAAAGATAAGGAACTGCGAAACTACGGTCCACTCACACAACGAACATAGTAGTTAGAGTTCTTATCCAAGTTATCTGTAATACTATTATTAAAATTGATAAACCACGCAGTTACACCATCTAATGAATTCGAACTCCAGTACGGAGAAGAAATGGTGTTGGTAAATACAGGAATCACTGTGGGAGAGGTAGATGCAGTGCAAGTAGTACCATCATCTGGCAATTCTATTGCATTCGTACAATTGATTAACAATTTCAATTCATTTTTGGTAGGAACTCTCCAAGACTTTCCTACTAAGCTGAGTGCATTACAGGCATTGTATGCTCCACTCACCTCCAGTGTGCTTCCATTCAAAACTCCTTGATCGGAATTGCACCGATCATTAATCGTGGAACAATATTGAACCTGAATTCCTCCATAGTTATCTCCTAGATTTCCTGTTCCTGTGCAATCATTTGTGCTAGAATTGTAGGTTTGTCCATGAGTGCATTTCGCAAAGTATAAGGTCTGGGCTGTGTAGGTCTGTCCTCCAAATGTGCCGGCGTTACCTACAAACTGAATGGTTCCATCGCATTGGTCTGTGAAGGTTCCCCAATTTCTGGTCACGATTGTTTTGGGACAGGATTTTGCACAACTCACAACCACACTTGTCACATCGGCAATAGCAGTTCCGCTTCCGCTACTCACAGAACAAGTCAACCCTGTGGGTTGTGTCTTTACTCTCACATCATAAGCACCACTTACTTTTGTAGCAAAGGTAAAACGAGTATCCCCGCTTGCCAGTTTCAATTCATCTGCCTCATTATTAGAGAGAATCAATTCAGAGCTATCCAGACCTGTGATAGTTCCACCAATCAAAAATGCTTTTGCAGAGACTATACTTTCCGGGTATGTTTGGTTGAGAAGTAGTCCCGCACCTAAAAGAAGAAATGGATCTTCTTTACCTTTTTTGCAATTGCTTAGCAATACAATTACAATAGTTACTATGTAAATTAATCTATATATTTGTTTAGTTTTCATTGCCATTTAAAACGTTATTTTTTATGAATGGGAATTCCATAGATGCAAGGTAAGCCTAGCATCTATGGGATAATACTAAATTCATTAACCAATCCTTCTTACACACTTAAATTCAGGAGTTAGATCTCTCACCGAAGTAAAACGAACCGATCTAAGGTCCTGAGACACAACGAACGTAGAAATTATTGGTCTTACCCCACGTGCCGAAAGAACCAGATCTAGGATCTACTCGTCTTGCACTGTCAGCAGTCTCTGAAGTCGAAGTCCAATAGTTGTCTGCAACTGTAGTAAATAAAGGAATAACATAAGGAGCTTCTTCAACCGGAGGAAATATAGGAATATCAGGAGGATCATTAGAAGGACAATTTGCCATATTGCTCGGTAATATTGTAGTATCAGAGCAATTAATAGTAAGCCTAAATTCATTATTTGTTGTTACCCGCCAAGCCTTTCCAGCCAAGCTGAGTCCATTACAAGCAGTATATGCTGAACTTGTTCCACTTCCATTTAGGGTACCTGTATCTGTTCCATTGCAACTATTAGCATTTGCATTGCAATATTGAACCTGAGTTGCCCCATAATTGTTTCCTGCATCTCCCGTCCCCGTGCAGTCGTTGGCTGAAGCATTGTAGGTTTGCCCATGCGTACACTTCGCAAAGTAGAGGGTCTGTGCTGTGTAAGTCTGACCACCGAATGTGCCAGCAGTTCCTTCGAACTTGATGGTTCCATTATTGCAATCAGTGAACGTTCCCCAGCTTCTGGTTACAGTCGTTCCCAAACACGCACCCGCACAACTCACACCTACATTCGTCACATTCGCAGTTGCTGTTCCACTTCCATTGCTTACCGTACAACTCATGCCTGTAGGCTGGGTTTTTACTGTCACCGCGTATGTTCCCGTCACCTGCGTGGAAAAGGTAAAGCTATTGGCACCACTACTAACTGTCAGGTCGTTACCTGCATTGTTTTGAAGCACCAGCCCGGAAGCTGTTAAACCAGTTACTGTTCCTCCTATGCTGTATGTTTGTATCACAGTACAACTCACGCTTACATTTGTCACATTTGCCGTTGCTGTTCCACTTCCATTAGAGACAGTACAATTTAAGCCTGTAGGCTGGGTTTTTACCGTCACCGCATAAGAACCAGTACTAGTAAAGGTAAAACTACTTGCCCCACTGGCTACAGTCTGATCGTCTCCTGCATTGTTTTGGAGTACGAGCCCGGATGCAGTCAGACCCGAAACCGTTCCGCCTATATTGTATGTTGGCGTACTTTGTTCCACACATAAAATTCTGTTATAAGCATACGAACAGTCTATAATATTACTATAATGTATTGAACTCTCCCGATTCATTGCACCCCTTAGGTTTGATGAATTGCTTGTCCAATTATTACAAGTATATT
Organism: Leptospiraceae bacterium; assembly: GCA_024233875.1. GTDB lineage: Bacteria > Spirochaetota > Leptospiria > Leptospirales > Leptospiraceae > JACKPB01. The sequence continues at coordinate 23,621 of JACKPB010000015.1, read as the reverse complement.
GGGTGAAAACATCACCAAGAAAGGTTAAACCTGTCCACCCACTTGAGGAAGTTGCAGAAATATTGTTTATAAGTATGGAATTTGGAAGTAAACCAACAGGACTACTCTTAGTAATTAGAGTTCCATCCGGTCTTATGTACTCCGTATTTGGCTTTATCACCCAATCTACATGCTCAGAAGTTCCTCTTTCAAAACAAGAGGTACTTGAGCAGGAAACTCGATTGGTACCATCTACGATAAACGCTTTATAGGTTCCGGAGGCAGGTTTATTGCTAGCACTCTGACACTTTGCATCAGCTCCTGCCACTCCCCCTAGATTTCCATCGTATCTTTCATTTGTAAAAAACATTCGACATTTCTCACAGGTTATGGGTGAAGGTAGAGTATACGTTGCAGTGACTATTTCCGATGATTCACCTGCTGTACAAGCTATCGCTTTGATGGTTGTCGTACTTGGTACATTCACCGGAGCGGAGTAGTCTTTTCCTACAGTATAGACAATCCCATCCTTACAAGCAGGATCTCCTCCGTTAATTGTATAACGAATTTTTGCACCACTCGTAGGGGATGCTATCGATACAGTTTGGGTGGTAGAATAATTTCCCTCAGGTGGGTTGAACGTAGGGGAAGGTAAGGTTGGTAAGGCGGGGGCACAAGTTACTTTCACACTCGCAATGTCTTCCTTAGCGGTAGCTTGTCCTTTCCCATCTGTTACAGTACAGGTCAAACCAGCTGGTTGAGTTTTTACTGTAATATCGTAATCTAGTTGTATCTGACCCTTACCTCCACGAAAAGAGAACCAATAGGTATTAGGTCCATTAGGATTTTTAAGTTCAACAAGATAATCAAACTTTCCGTTATTCTGTAATACAAGTCCAGAGGAAGTTAAACCGGTTGCATATCCTCCAATACTACCCACATATTCAGGTGTGTATTGAAATATACTTTGTGTACCATTGTGATACCCTTGGATGCATGTTATTATTCGAAGAGTTGTCGGATAAACTAACTCAAACGGTCCGGTGTAAATAGTCCCATTTCTTGCCAGCTTTCGATCCGGATTGAAACATACAGGTTCGGTATTATTTGTAGTATATACAAAAATCCCATCTTTTGCATTTCTTGGAAGTATTAATTCAATTTGTCTTCTAATCAGTCCAGGTACAAATATAGTATTAAGTGTGGAGGGAGGAACTGCTCTCCTGCTCCAATCTTCAATTTGTTTTTTATTCAGAACTTTTGGCTGAGCACCTCCAGGTTGACCTTTGGCTTCTACTTTATTTGGATCTTTACCATTTATCTCAAAAAAGGTAATATCGGAGCCTCTTACCCAAGTCAATTTTGGTTCGTAACTGCTACGTGAAGACTGCTTTGTAACATCTGTTGTGTTATTTGAATCCAAGCTCCTTACATAGTATCCATAATCTAGACCATTCGCCAGAAAGAGAATTCTTACCTTTTCTTTGTTATCACCAAAGACTTGGATATTTGGATTCGGTTGAATGGCTTTCTTATTTGTATTAGGTTCGCTTGAATTTAGAAAAGACTCATTCGGTGGTACATTTTCCAAAGCATCCATCTCTTCTTCGGTAAGGACCTCGATATTCGTCATGAGTTGATCTTCCTGATTGTAAAACTCAAGCTCTACATCAGTGAGTTCCCCTTGATGAATGGATGCCATAGCCGCCGCAATCAGGCTATTATTGTCTTTTTCATTCTTTGGAAATAGAACACTTTGTGCGGGGTCGGAAAAATAGCATCCGAAAAATTGAAAAATGAAAAAGATAATGAGTAAGCCTTTCATCAAGATTTGAAAGTTCATTTCTGCTCTCTCCTTTTTATAGATTTATTAGTTATATCTAATGTATCATTTGGAGTTTTATTATTTTTACCATCTTCACCAGCTGATTCTTTATTAGTTTTATCCAACGCATCATTTGGAGTTTTATTATTTTTATCATCATCACCTGCTGATTCTTTATTAGTTTTATCTATTGTATCATTTGGAGTTTTATTATTTTTACCATCTTCACCTGCTGATTCTTTATTAGTTTTATCCAACGTATCATTTGGAGTTTTATTATTTTTACCATCTTCACCTGCTGATTCTTTATTAGTTTTATCCAACGCATCATTTGGAGTTTTATTGCATTTATCATCTTCTCTAGTTGATTCTTTATCCGTTTTACCAGAATTGTTTTTCGGAAGAATACTTTCCTGATTGACTGGAGAAGGTGAATTTGTCTCACAATTTTCAATTATAATCGTTTTTACAGAAATCGAAGTAGTAAAACCTAATAGTAAAGAAAGTGCAATATCTAAGGCTTCTGCTTTTTCCTTCAATCGAAAACTTCTGCCTTTTATGAATCGATCCGGATCTTGATTTAAGAAAGTTAGAGGTACTGTCCCATACAAGATAGTCCAGTTCTTTATAGTAATGGGTTCCAAGCACTTTGCTTTTTTTGAAGCTAGCTTGATTACTTGATTTTTAATGGAGGTAGACAAATCAAATGTAGTACAGTTTGTCAGTGATAAAGGCAATAGGATAAAAGTATTTATAAGTAATTTGATTGATTTATACACTTCAATTCCCCTCTTTTGTATATCAAAATCAAGTGTGTAATATTCGAATGCAATAGATTTTATAGTTGAGGGATTATTTTATTTTGAAATTCCCTAAAATCATTAGGGCTTGGCCTAAAGATTTTACTAGTTTGAGGTAAATGACTTTAGCAATAGAGAAGTATAGCGCTTTAGGTAAGTGTTTGAAGAAATCAATCAATGATACTGATTTAGCAGATCCGCCCGGAACGTCTACAAATACTAAATTCTTTCTAACGGAAGTTTAGTGTCGGAGTGCGTTTGTAAAAACATTTGCGTATTCAAGAGTAAATCAGATATAAAATGGCTACATACCTTAAGAAGAAATATGCAAGTATTTATGAAAACCGGTATATATCATTCTCACGAAAATAGGCTCGGATACTTTTACCATTCTTCTGCCAGTTCTTAACATGCTTTTTCATTATTGTATATTTATCAATAATGGATGGTTTAAAAGAAAAATGAGTTTTGTGAACCTGTGGGAGTTTTAGCGCTTACGAAGAAATTATTGATTGTTAAAGCTATTGTTTGTATCCCAAGAAACTAGGAGTTTGAAGAAGATTACCAAGGGCGAGGGTCAATGCAACACCCTTGGTAATGAAACCAAATCACTTATCATCAATTACTAAACTCTAACCTCTAAGGTCCTGAGACACAACGAACACCATAACTACCAGTTTTAGAATTGGCAGAACTACCTCCGTTAGTCTTATATGCGCTAATTGCCATACTTGTATCAGAAATTAATGTAGTTGAACTCCAAAAGGCTGCTACGGACGGAGTGATAAAAACACTACTAATATAAAGATTTGTTGTTGCATTAGGGTTTATGAGAGTTTCCAATTCATTGATATTCGGTAATCTCCAAGTTTTACCTCCTAAAGTGAAAGCATTGCACTGCGTAATTGCATCCGCCCAAGTATAACCTGTTGTAGTACCGCCAGAACAATCTGTGCCTGATCTTCCCATAATGCACTTATGCCAAATCAAACCGGTTGCATTGTCGGTTACCGTTTCATCTCCATTATCTGTAAAATTATTACTGTATTCCTTGGCCGGTCCAGAAACACATCGAGCATTACCATTGGTACTGGTCTTATCCAAAGTAGACCGAACTGCTGCTCCTGTCCCATAATTGAAATAAAAGGCATTCGCCGTACTCGGTACAAAGGTGTTTGAACTCCAAAAGAGGTAGGCAACAGTTGCAGGGAAAGCTGTTGCATTTATGAAGGGAGCGGTACCGACTCCGTAATCCCGTAAAGTTGCTAGTTCTTCTAGATTCGCGAGTCTCCAAGTTTTGATCCCCGCATACCCATTCCCGCTATTGAGTTCATTGAGAGCCTCACAATCACTTGTAGCCGTATCCCAAGTTCGGCTCGTACCGGCATTCGATCCACAAGTTGGACCCGATTTTCCCTCTTGACAGGTTTTCCAAACGAGACCGGTGGATGTGTCTCTTGTCGTACGATCGGATGGATAAACGCTATGAGCCGTAGGTCCTGTATATCCCCTTGTTAAACCTGTTTGATTGGTTCCATCATCTCCTGTTGCTTGGCTGGTAGTTTGCCCAGTCTTGAGGGGAGGCATGCTGTAAACGCCCACGGTTTGGGTTAGTACGGCACTGCTGGCGATACCAGATTGAGCTTCGATTGCCTTGATTGTCTTAGTCTGTCCGAGGAGACTCCAAATTCCAATAGGATGAGTATAGATAGGAGAAGAAGTCGTTGGATCCGTTCCATCTAGAGTATAATGAATGGTAGCACCGACTGTAGCTGTAGATATTGTAATGAACTGAGGAGTACTGTAATGACCTGCTCCTGGAGCTGTGATTGTAATACTTGATGCTGGCAGAGGGTTTGTGCCACCACCCGGGGTAGTTCCATCTCCGGGATTTGTGCCGCCGCCCGGGGTAGTTCCGTCTCCGGGATTTGTGCCGCCGCCCGGGATAGTTCCGGTAGTAGTGATTTCTGCATTGTCAATGAATTGGAATTGGGCTAATTCTGCTACGCTAATTTCAGGGATAGAATCAGGACCTCTCGCACTGCCAACATTGAACTTTCCTCCTTCCCTTACGTAATCGTTGATAGCGGGAAGTAGTAAATCCGAAAGTGGATTCGATGGAAGGATTATTGTGTTTGTACCTAACCCGATGGTAATAGAGTTTCCACTTTCATTCTTCCCATCAAATTTCCCATCAGCAAAATCTTCCGAAAAAGCTTGTACCACAGAATCCAAATCTTCCGGGGATACAGTAGGTCCCTTCTTGTATTTATTTGCCAAATGTGAGAAACCCACCAGAACAGAGATAAAGTTTTGGGTTAAAGGATCTTTGGGATTTTTCCAGTCAATGGGAATATCATCTATTTCAGGGTAGGATTCATTTGATATAGAACGACCTGCGAATCCTCTGGCTAGTCCAAAGCGTATCACCATCTCTTTACTTGCTCTTGTATGTAAATTGGATACATTTGCGGAACTTCCAGTTTCCTTTATGAGAAATTGCAATCTTCTCTGTATCATTCCGGAAAAAGGAGAGGTAGTAGCATTGGAGCTAGCAATTGCTAGCCTTGATTCCGGAATAATACTTTGAAGTTTAAAAGAGCTATTGAAAGGAAGTTCTACATCTCGTCCCAATTTTTCTTCATAAATAGTAGAGTTTCCTCTCGGGCCCGGAGATACCAGGACACAGACAGCATTTCCCGGGCGATTGAATGTGAGAGAATAATTCCCATTCTCATCAGTAAATGATTCATTTAGGGTCATGGATGTATCACAGGAACCATCCGATTTGAGAGAATGAGCTTTTACCATCGCATTTCGTACTATACCCTTCACGGCTGTTCCGGAATACTTTACCCTATTTGAGCGAGAGAGCAATGTTAAAAGATTTTGGGTATATTCTTGTTCGGGGAAATAAGAAGGATTTTTGCATTGAAATAGCCCGAGTAAGATTAAAATGGAAGCTGTTTTTTTTATCATACAATACCTCTAAAAGATAGATTAGCTTATGCTAAATTTTCTATATTTGATGAATATTTTGAATTACTTCAATAGAATTCGATAATAGACCAAAACCTATTCTATCTAAATCCACTTAAAATCCGGAAAAGAAATTCCTTTATTTTCCAAGCAAATTTTTCTTTTTCAGATGGGACAAATGTTTAAAAAATTGAAATTCATTTTATTTTCAAAAAAACCTAAAAACATTAGGGCTAGCCCTAATGTTTTTAGGGGATGAATTTCAAAAAAGACTATCAATAGTATGAGTGCAAGTAGGGTTAGGGTATGGAAAGATTAACAGTAGCAATAGCAGATGATCATTCTGTAGTTACTGAAGGTATTCGTATCATCTTAAAAACGGATCCTAGGTTTTCAGTAGAAGGTGTTTTCTCCAATGGTGAAGATCTATTAAATGAACTTTGCGTCAGGTCATTTGATATTATTATTTTAGATATCGATCTTCCGGGAGGGGAAGATTTCAGAATATTAAAGGAAATAAAACGAACACATCCCAAATGCAGGGTAATTATTTTTACAATGCACGTTAGCCTAAAATATTTTTTTGAAGCAAAAAACTCAGGAGCGGATTCGTTTGTTGTAAAAACAGAATCCATCACTTTTTTACCTACAATCTTGATTCGAGCCATCAAAGGGGATTTTTATGTATCACCGGAGCTATCTGATTTTTTTGTAGATGACAAATATACTAAACCTATTATTAATCCTCAGGAATTAGAAATCGTCAATTGTCTTGCTAAAGGAATGTATTACAATCAAATCGGAGAAATAATTGGAAAATCTGAGAAAACAGTCGAGTATCACCTGGCAAGACTTCGGAAAAAATTTGAAGTCCAGAATAATATTGAGCTAATAAAGAAATTAGATCTTTAAATCCTGCCGGGGAGTACAATCCGACACGTCATTCCACTTCCCTTTTCACTGAAGAATTGTAGGTCTCCTTTGTGAGCGTCTACGACAAATTTACAAATGAATAGACCCATTCCATGTCCTACTTCACCTTCTGTTCCTAAATTACTTTTTACTTTTTCCGGATTGAATAAATCCGCTAGATTTTCAGAAGAAAGTCCTATTCCATTATCACGAATTTCTATTTGGATAGAATCTCCCTCCTCTTGCGATTGAATTTCAATTCTTCCATTTTTAGGAGTAAATTTAATTGAATTGCTGACTAGATTCTTAATTACATGAGAAAAAATTTCAGGATCGATGTCGATAGCTAATTGCTCATTTATAAAAACATCTATTTTTATATCCTTAGACTTCGCATACGCAATAGAATCATTCAGAACATGATAGATATATTTTTTCAGAGATACTTTTTTATATTTGAGTTGTAAAACTCCTGTTTCAATTCTACTGAAATTCAATAATTGTTTAATCATTGTAAGTGAATTTTGAACACTCTCATAACACATCTGTGTGAGACGCTCTCTTTCCTCATCAGATTGAACATAATTTTTTGTTTTTAAAAGTTCAAGAAGGTTGGAGACACCAATCATTGGTGTTCTCAAATCGTGTGAGATGATGGAGATAAATTTATCTTTGATTTTACTAACCTGTTCAACTTTATCTTTTTCCAATTTATATTCTAAGGTTCTCTCCATTACTTTTCTTTCTAGATTCGTACTCAATTCAAATAGATTTATTGAAAGTGTTTCATTTTCAATGAAAGCACGAGAAAACCTCATCGATAATAGAACTGATTGAATAAAAATAAAAATAAGAAGGGCTTGAGGGACGATATAAAAAGTATGAATGTACTCCATAGAAAATAAAATATCGTTTAAAGTACCCGCAACTAAGATACTGGTACCAAATAAAAGTAATATTGCACTTTCCTCTCTATTTATTACAGCTTTCATGATTACATACAAGTAAAAGCTTGCTGAAAAAATCGTACATATATGGAAGTAGGGGGCGGAGTGGGTAAAGACTTCTGTTCCTGTTGTCAATACCAAAAGTATAAAGAAGAGACAGATTGTCCATATGATTTGAACAATTCTCCTCGGAAATAATTTTGGAAAGATAGAATATAGAAACTGAGCAAATAATGGAACTGCGAAGTAATATCCTAAATACTCAATCCTTGTAGATAGCACATGGGGGATTTCGGGGTATAAGGAATGAAAGTATTTCTCATTAAAACTAACCAATCGAAAAATAATATCAAAGCAAAAAAGCCCAAACCAAAGAGCGGATGTATCTTTTCTTCTAATTAAATACAAAAAGGTATGATATACACCCATAATTAAAATGCTCCCCAAAAGGAACATATCCAAATGAATGTTTGTTTCTCTTTCTTTATGTAATACAGAGATATTACCCAATTGAATAGGATACCATAGTCCACCTTCTCGAAAGTGAAAATTGGAAACATGGACTATGATTACTATTTCAGATGAATGTTCCGATATGGGAGCAATAAGAGGAAGTGCCTGCGGCTTACTTTCTTCCTTATTTTTACCTATGATTCCATTTTTAGCGACTTCTTTCTGGTCTACAAACATTCTATAGGCTGTTCCGAGTTCGAATAATTTTATCGCTATAGGAAACTTCCAATGTTCTGGAAGATGCACTTTTAAGCGGTAGGTTCCATATCCATTCCCATCTGGAAACAGGGTATTCCAATTGCCCGGAACGTTTAGTAATCTTACTGAACTATTTTGGAATTGGGTTTCTGAGTTAGGCAATAGAAATTCATTTGGATAAAACTCCCATTCTCCATCTAGGGCTACAACTTCTACGGACCTGTCTATGCCCTGTAGATTCATTCTACCTTCTTTGATCTTAGATAAAGAAGTTATAGGTTTAAAACAATTTGTAATAAATGTAAAAATAAATAAGCATATTATGGTATTTAAATAAATCATAGGGATCGTCTATTAACCCTTGTTTTAGATTTTGAAATATACAATATTTTAAAAAGCTTTTCAAGATTTCTTGAAAAAAGCGAGGTTTGTGGGGCAACCCCAAGCAAATTACCACCTCTAAAAAGCCCTGCTAAGGGATTTTTAGAGGTTCCCCAAAGTATACTTACCTTACGCAATTTTTATTCTTCCGTACATTTTTTTTCTAAATAATCATATTTTACTAATAAATCAAATAAAAATAGGGATTTAGGGATGTTGAATCCCCAATTTGCTGAAGATCCCTTTCATTATCCTGACCTTAATAGGAAAAATGAATTTATTTATAGAAACCATTCTCTAAAGTTATAGTTTTTTTAGAATCCCAAATTTGCATCTAAAAACTAATTCTATACTTTAAAATTATTGCTTTAAACCTTTTAGCTAAACGCATCAGTGAAAGAAAAGTTTTATCCTCAATCATTTTCAAAAGCAATTATGAATTAAAGAGTATATCTGTAATTATATGGTTACATACCGTAGATTTTAAAACGCGACTGCTTCTGAGAATTGGTTTGTACTTTTAGAAGTTGTATTGATATTTTTCTTTGTTTATCTTCTCTAATATAGAAATTTCTTTTACATCGAATACTAATAATGGATAAGAATCCAGGAAGGTTCCTTTTGTTATTATCTAGTAAATTTTCCAACCTGCTTTACAATATTTAAATCAATTACTCACATAACGCAATTTTTATTTTTCAGGTTATTTAAATTTTTGCATTCAGAATCATATTTTACTAAAAAATTGGACCTTAGGGACGATGAGTCCCTTATTCACTGAAAGGCTGCCTCTAATTATTCTATCCTTTTCCATGAAGTGAATGAGGTGAATTAGTAATTATTTTAGAGTTTCATACTTTTGATTTAAAGAAATGCTATAAATTTCGAACAATCTGTTCTAGAGATTTATGTTTCACCTTCCCTATTGCATCTTTTTCTTATCGAAGGATTTTTCTGTATTACCGCTGACGCGGGGTCTTCTTAGGTTCAACTTTCCATTGCATGGAGCATCTTTTTCTGATCGAAGGATTTTTTTCATATTACCGCTGACGCGGGGTCTTCTTGTCTTCAACTTTCAATGATGCTAAACTTTCTCCTTCATCTCAAGGTTGCTGCTTATCCAAAAGTGGTCGTTAGATTTCTCTAATGTATTAAGGTATTCTTGAAAATGAGAATTCTTCTGTGCCCTCGAGCCGGGCAGGCGATACAAAAAACGAGAGTCGGAAACTGACCCGACATCTCTAAATTTTTGCTCCGAGAAGTTTCAGCTACAGAACCTGTATTTCTGTAGAACCAGAATGGAAAGGCTGGTTTTTGGTTGGAGGATACTTTGGTTGGAAACTTTTGTTCTTGTCGAAGGATTTTATGTGCTGCGTATGACATATATACTTAATAGATAATATATTTCATCTAGGGACTCCCCTCCTTTGGAGGGGGCAGGGGGTGGTTAAAAATTGTATCGAGATCCCGGTTTTGGGGAAGTATTCTATTACCTCTGATGTGGGTCAATTTCGGTCCCTGAGCGGAGTCCAAGGGAATCCCCCTATTGGGTTATCCAGGGGTCTTGTCGATGAGCTGTCACCCTAAATTAGGATTTTTCTCTCCAAAACCCTTGATTTTATTGACTCAATCAATTTAGTGCAAATGATTTGCACTAAAATTCTGGAAAATTTTGGAGATAACCCTGGCTCTGTCGGTTATGGATGAAGAACAAGAATTTCACACGAATCCGGAAAAATAATGTCTGAATTGGGTTATTGATCTGCAAATGAATTCTTTTTTTTAAGTTAAAACCTGAAAGTATTCAGAGGAAACAAATTCTGTCAGCCAGACTTTATTTTTTGACTGAAAGAAAACCTTTCCTTCAGAGTACATCTTTTGACTGAAAACTTGTAGTACTACTGGAATTCCATGGCGGGAGCCCACAGCAAAAGCTGTTTGAAAGTTTTCTGAAAGATGAACATGGTGTCGATTCATTCTTTGGATTCCAGTCTCCTGGATAGATTCCAGATTCGTAATAGATGTCCCGTGATACAGGAATTCGGGAGGCTCTATCGGCTTGAGATTTAAATTGACCGGAATGGAGTGTCCCTGGTTGGCACGAATTTTCAGACCGTCATTACTAAAAGCAAAACGTTGTTTATTGTTTTCCCTGACGATTCGAGCCAAATCTTCATCCTGCAATGAAATATTTTTCTCTTCAAAACCTCTCAGAATTTGTACTACATCCACCCATCCATCTTCAGAAATTTCCAAATGAAAATGGGATGGATTGTGCCTCAGAACATAACTGAGAAGTTTGCTAATATCTTTATCGAAATGATTTTTATCCATACTGATTTAGAAATTACCTTTAGTCATTTTCAAAATGATTTACAGATGCATTGAGAAATCAACAATAAAATTTCTTCATATCAAAACCGGATAGATACAATCATTTATGAGAATTGGTATTATATAGACTTTCGATTTCCTTTTGGTACTTTTCCAGTACTACATTTCTTTTCACTTTTAAAGTTTGAGTCAATTCTTCACCAATTTGAAATTCATTTTCAAGTAGATAAAAATCAGTTACCTTCTCAAAGGATTTGAATCCCATATCTGTTGAATTCAATCTCTTTATCTCATCTTTAAAAATAGAATTGATTTCCTTGGTAGATTTCCAATCCTTTATATCAGCCGGAGCGGTTATATTCTTTGATTTCAAATAGTTTTGAATGGCTTCTTTGTCAGGAACGATAAGAGCTCCAAGAGTTTTTTGATCCTGTCCGACGACAACACATTGAAGAATGTATGGACTCTGCTTCAGAGTATCTTCTATAGGTAAAGGCTCAACATTCTCTCCACCGAAGAGAACGATAGTATCTTTTGCACGACCCGCAAACTTTAACTCACCATTTACAGTCCATACCAGAATGTCCCCTGAATTCAACCAACCATCCTGAGAAAGAACTTCAGAAGTCTTTTTTGGTTCTTTGTAGTATTCCTTCATGATGTGAGGACCTCTGTGATAAGCCACTCCCTTCACATTTGGCTCTGTCACAACATTTCCGTTAGAATCTATGAGTTTTATTTCGACTCCTTTGATAGGGGATCCTACTGTTCCCACAACAGTTCCCGGATAATTTCTTCTGCAGGAAACTCCTACTGTTTCTGTCATACCGTAAGTCTCTATAATAGGAACACCTATTGAATAGAAAAACCTATCTATGTATTCAGGCAATGCTCCCGCACCGGAAATCGCGAATTCGATTCGATTCCCTAAGGCGCCTTTCACTTTTTTGAGTATTTTCTGTGCGAAAAGATTTGGGAGAAATAAAAAGAAACAAACCCAAATGGATGAAATTTTATCGATAAAAGTTTCTATAAATGATTTATTATCCAATTGAAATTTGATTCCTGTAAGGATATCCTTTCGATTGCTAAATGTAAGAGCTGTCCAATGTGAAAAATTAAATATAGACTTAGCGACAGGTGAAGCTTTTGAAACATTTCCCAGCATTTTGTTGTAAAAACTTTCCCATACTCTCGGAACTGATAAAAGAAATGTTGGATTCACTGCCTGCAAATCTTTCGCTAGATTGGGAACTGAGGTAAATGCCACAGCGCAACCCACATGAAATGAAGCTTTTTCAATCAACCTCTCTGCAATATGCCAGGGAGGTAGAAATCCCATTGTTGCTCCATAGGGTTTGACGTCTATACCATTGATAGAGTGAAATACCTCCCAGGTCAAACTTTTTTGTGTATGGACAACTCCCTTAGGTGCACCTGTTGTTCCCGATGTGTAGATGATGGTTGCGACATCGTCTTCCTCAATACTCTCGGTAATTGTATAGTATTCCTTCTCTTTCGTTTTGAGTAATTCTTTTCCTTTGTCCAGTATTGATTGCAGGGAAAGAGTTTGAATTCTTGAGGGAACTTTCAATGAGGAATAGTCATCGAAGAATATTATTGTTTTCAGTTCCTTGAATTCAGCTAATATGCTCTCTATCTTTTGATAGACTTTCGGTGTTTCTAAAAATATGATTTTGCATTCTGTGTGTTTAAAAATATAGTTCAGATCCTCTTTGGTTGCATCGGTTCCTCTGGGAACATCCACTCCCCCTACTGTAGTGATACCCAGGCTGACCGGTAACCAACGATGCCCTACATCCGCAATCAAGCCAATCTTATCACCTTTTTTCATTCCTAAATCAATAAGAGCTAAAGAAATGGCTTTTATTTCAGAGTACATTTCAGTGAAGGATTTATTCTTAAAATCACTGTTACTTTTTTCTCTGTACATCTGAGCTACTGCATCCGGGTACTTATCAATAGAGTTTTTTACCAAATTATAAAGAGTATATTTCATGATTCCACTAACCCATTCCTGAGATTATAAAAAATTTCTATCTATAAGTTATGTTTCTATAATTATGTAAAACATTTTTTTGATTCTAAACCTCTTTTAGAAATTACATTACGCAAAGAAGCGAAATGTGAGGTTGCAGGGAGCCTGCCGGCAGCTTGGGCTATCGCCCAAATCCATATTTTTATTGATTTATTAGCAAAAAATGATTTAGATTTTAAACTAAAAAAAAATAGAAAATAAAATACTGCGTAAGATGAGTTAGTAAAATATTAGTATATTATTATACTTTCAGCAGAGTAGTTTTCGGTTCCTGTCATCCTAAGCTAATAGAAGGAGACTGATTGAATTGAGTATGGTTCGAAGCTCAGGGTGACAAGATCTGTGCTGTTGAGTTAATCGTACCATGATTCTCGATCCCAAGGTAAAAAAAACTTTACAGTTGAATGGATTCGGAAAGAACTTAGGTATGGTCCAAAACCTTGAAAAAATCCCTGAACCATCGCGACCTATGGTTCAAAAAGCCTTAGAATCCTGTCTCCAAAAAGGCAGTTTGGGCGGTGTTCCTATTGACTTTCTAGAGATCCAGACTTTTCTCTCCGGAGGGAAGACCGGTGCTGTGGTTCTAGTCGCCAAGTACGGAACTTCAGGACTCCATAAACTAAAAAAGAAAACTCTCCCTAAGAAATCCAAACCTCCCATCGAATCGGTATCCAAGGGTTCCGAATTTGTGCGGGTTCTCAAGGTTGCCAAACAGGAAGTCTGCCTTCTAGAACAAGAAGGATTTCTCATCACTCAAGAAAAGCAATTCGATCTCTTCAGTCAGGTGGATTACGTACCCGGTGATGAGTTTGAATGGGCAAAGGAAAGATTCGGTATCCTACTGTATCAGGATGTGGGAACACTTTCGGCAGGGGATCTGAAAGGGGTTGCTGGTTTTTTGACCAAACAGGTTTTCTCGGGTAGAAAAGAAAGCGAAAGGTTTGGCAAAGAACTGTCCCTGCTCCTCCAAAAAGAAGTCTTCTACGGACTCAAGAAAGGTATGTACGGGAGTGTTCGAAAAAAGGAACTCAATTTTTCTGATGTCTATGGAAAGAAATTATCTGATTCCGTAAGGAAAGGTTATGAAGAAGTTCGAAAGTTTGATCCGGAACTTCCTGATTTTCGAGAATTGGGTTCTTTTTTTCAGCACAAAGGAACCCACCATCAGGTTTCCTTCATCCATGGTGATTTGAATCCCGAGAATCTGCTGGTTTGGGAAACAGAACTGGGGATGAAGTGTAAGATCATCGACTTTGGAGAAATGATCCACAAAAAACAAGAAGGTTTCACTCCACTCTTTTGGGATTTCACAAGACTCCTCTGCGAAATGATCCTAAACTACTTTGAGGATATGGCTAGGAATTCAGATCCATCGGGTAAAGAGTCTACCACCTACTACCAAACCCATTTTGAAGAATTCAAAAAGGTATTGCACCAATCCTTTGGATTGGAAGGAAAGATGCATTCCTCAGTAGATTCCAAAATTGGTTTGATTGCAAATTTCTACCTATCCTGTTTTTATGATTTTCTCAAAGAAGCCAAGAGTGGTCTCATGCCCTCCTATACAACAGAACTCATTCGGGATGCTTTCTATTCCCAGATCTGTTTTTTATTGTTTTATAGCAAATTTTCCGGAGAAAATGTCGCCAAACGCTGGTTTGGTATCCAGCTTGCCTTGTTTCTAAAAGACTATGTTCAGTCCGAAGATTTTCTACATTCACGACTACTCGATTCTCTCGAAAAGTTTTATTTCCAATATCTCTCCGATCTCAAAGTCAAAAAAGTTTTTCGCAAAAAGATCGATCGTTCCCCTTTCATGGGGCTATCGTACTTCACAGAAAAGGATCGGGAGTTTTTCTTTGGAAGGGAAACCATAGTAGAAACCATTCTCCAAACAATAGAAAAAACTCCCTTTGTATCTTTGTCCGGTGCATCGGGAAGCGGGAAATCCTCTGTAGTACACGCAGGTATTCTCCCCATCCTTAGGGAGAAAAATTGGAAAGTATTCACCTTTCGTCCCGGATCGAAACCCTACCATTCTGCCGCCAAAGCTCTGGGAAGATCGGAAGATCTCATCGATAGCCTGCGTTCCTATCTAGAAGAAGATACCCGAATAGTTCTACTCCTCGGTGACCAATTCGAAGAAATCTTCACTCTCTGCGAACGACCTGAAGATCGGGAAAATCTGGGTTCTTCTCTCTTGGAAATCTGCAAAGAATATCCCGATCGATTTCGATTTCTACTCACCATTCGTGCGGATTTTTGGGCTAGATTTCTGGAAGAACCCGGATTTGGAAAGATCGTAGGAGACTCAGGAGAGTATCGAAAATTAGGATTTTCTTATACTTTAGCTCCTATGAGTGTGGAAGAACTCAGACGTGCGATTGAAAAACCCATCGAAGTAGCAGGATTGGAAATCCAAGAAGGACTCACCGATCTCATCCTAAGCCAGATATCGAGAGAAACAGGAAGTTTGCCTCTCCTAGAATTTTGTCTCGAAGAACTTTACAAACGTGCCCAAGAAGGAGTTCTCACCTATTCTGCCTACAAAGAAATCGGTGAAGTCAAAGGGGCACTCGCCACCTACGCAGACCAGACCTATTCTTCCCTATCCTCTAAGGAACAGGAAATGCTCCGAAAGCTACTCCTACAGCTCATTCGCCCGGGACAGGGAACTGAAGACACCCGAAGGATCGCACTTCTGGAAGAACTCAAAAGTGTACTACGTTCGGTATCCAACCAAGACTCCACAACCTTCATCCAGAAGCTCACAAGCCTCCGACTCATCACCACGGGAGTCAACGAATCGGGGAAAGAAACCATCGAGGTGGTGCACGAGGCACTCATTCGGGAATGGAAACGACTTAGAGAATGGATGGGAATCGATCGGGAATTTCGAGTTTGGCAAGAAAGAGTGAGGGCATCCGAGCGGGAATGGAAGGAAAGAGAAAAGGATTCTTCCCTTCTTCTACGTGGAAGCAGTCTTCAGATAGCTGAAGAATGGTTGGATACCAGAAGACTAGATCTGGGAGAAAGGGAAATCCAATTCATAAAAATCAGTATCTCTCGGGAACGTAGAACAAAGATTTTAGTTGGATCAGGAATCTTTCTGGTACTAATTCTCATCCTTGGATTTGGAACATTTGGTATGGTACAATACTACCGTGCATCCGAAGAACATGCAAAGGCTGAAAAAGCCTTAGAAGAAGCAAAGAAAGCTGAAGCAATCGCCCAACGCGAAAAAGAAGAAGCAGAACGGCAAACCAAGATTGCTGAACAGGAAAGAGAGCGTGCGGAAAAAGAAAGAATCGAATCCGATGAAGCCAATCGAAAAGCTGAAATCGAAAAGCAAAATGCCATCGAAGAACGAAAGAAAGCAGAGATCGCCAAACAGGAAGCGGAAACCGCCAAGCAAAATAGCCAAAAACTACTGAGTGAAAACCAAAAAGTCTACCAAAGCATTTCCAAATCTTTCAACCTAAAACCCGAAGAAATGGAGAAAGCAAAAGATCCTATGAACTGGTCAGATCGAACAATAGGCACTACTGATTTCAAAACAGCGAAACTCAATTGCATCAAACGGAAAATGAGACTCCCCAAGGAAGGAGAGATGAAGATAGCACTCGAAAACGGACTCTTGGATACCTGGACACCGAGAGGTTTTTACTGGATCGCCTCCCACAAAGGAAACCTAAAGATCTTTGATCTGGAGAAAGGAAAGATCAACCAACCAGAGGAAAACAAAACCTATCCCTTTCGGTGCATCCAAAACTAGGAGAATTTATGAAATTTCAAATATTCATCTTTTTGATCTTATTTACCTTTCAAATGCATTATGCGGATACCAAAGAATATGAACTTTTCTCAGAACAACAATCCGAAGAAGAGATTCTCCAACTTCTCCAAAACCCTTATGTCAATCCCAATACTAAAAATTTAAATGGTACACCTTTCTTACACTTTGCTATCGAAAAAGGATATACAAAAGCTACTCAAAAACTCATCGAAAAAGCTGCAAATATAAATGTGAAAGATTATTTTAACAAAACACCTCTTCATTATGCATCCGAAAAGGGTCATCTGGATTTAGCTAAGCTACTGATCGAAAAGGGAGCTAATATCAATGAAAAAAATAATTATTACGATACACCTCTTCATTATGCATCCGAAAAGGGTCATCTGGATTTAGCTAAGCTACTGATCGAAAAGGGAGCTAATATCAATGAAAAAAATAATTATTACGATACACCTCTTCATTATGCATCCGAAAAGGGTCATCTGGATTTAGCTAAGCTACTGATCGAAAAGGGAGCTAATATCAATGAAAAAAATAATTATTACGATACACCTCTTCGTTATGCATTCGAAAAGGGTCATTTGGATTTAGCTAAGCTACTGATCGAAAAGGGAGCTAATATCAATGAAAAAGGTGATAATAATTCTACACCTCTTCATTATGCATCCTTAAATCGTCATCTGGATTTAGCTAAGCTACTGATCGAAAAGGGAGCTAATATCAATGAAAAAAATATTGGTAACTATACACCTCTTCATTATGCATCCTTAAATGGTCATCTGGATTTAGCTAAGCTACTGATCGAAAAGGGAGCTAATATCAATGAAAAAGGTGATAAGAATTCTACACCTCTTCATTATGTATCCGAAAAGGGTCATCTGGATTTAGCTAAGCTACTGATCGAAAAGGGAGCTAATATCAATGAAAAAAATATTGGTAACTATACACCTCTTCATTATGCATCCGAAAAGGGTCATCTGGATTTAGCTAAGCTACTGATCGAAAAGGGAGCTAATATCAATGAAAAAGGTGATAATAATTCTACACCTCTTCATTCTGCATCCTTAAATGGTCATTTGGATTTAGCTAAGCTACTGATCGAAAAGGGAGCTAATATCAATGAAAAAAATATTGGTAACTATACACCTCTTCATTATGCATCCTCAAATGGTAATCTGGATTTAGCTAAGCTACTGATCGAAAAGGGAGCTAATATCAATGAAAAAGGTGATAATAATTCTACACCTCTTCATTTTGCATCCGAAAAGGGTCATCTGGATTTAGCTATACTACTTATCGAAAAGGGAGCTAATATCAATGAAAAAGGTGATAATAATTCTACACCTCTTCATTCTGCATCCTTAAATGGTCATTTGGATTTAGCTAAGCTACTGATCGAAAAGGGAGCTAATATCAATGAAAAAATATTTAACTATACCTCTTCTATGCAT
This sequence comes from Leptospiraceae bacterium, assembly GCA_024233875.1. GTDB lineage: Bacteria > Spirochaetota > Leptospiria > Leptospirales > Leptospiraceae > JACKPB01. Next base: position 5,447 of record JACKPB010000015.1, on the reverse strand, counting down.
CCTAAATGGTAATTGTTAACTACGATCGAAAACTATATCAATGGATAACACCTCTTCATTTCTCATCATCTGTTGTACTATCGAAGCTATATCAATGAAAAGTGATAATAATTACCATCTGCATCCTTAAATGGTCATTTGGATTTAGCTAAGCTACTGATCGAAAAGGGAGCTAATATCAATGAAAAAAATAATAATAACGATACACCTCTTCTTTATGCATCCTTAAATAGTAATCTGTTAGCTAGACTGATCAAAATATCAATAAAAAATATAATACTATTTCTTGCATCAAATAGTAATCTGGATTTAGCTAAGCTACTGATCGAAAAGGGAACTAATATCGATGAAAAAAATAATTATAACTATACACCTCTTCATTATGCATCCTTAAATGGTAATTTGGATTTAGCTAAGCTACTGATCGAAAAGGGAGCTAATATCAATGAAAAAGATAATTATTACTATACACTTCTTCATTATGCATTCAGTAATGGTCATCTGGATTTAGCTAAGCTACTGATCGAAAAGGGAGCTAATATCAATGAAAAAAATAATTATTACGATACACCTCTTCTTTATGCATCCGAAAAGGGTCATCTGGATTTAGCTAAGCTACTGATCGAAAAGGGAGCTAATATCAATGAAAAAAATAATTATTACAATACACCTCTTCATAATGCATCCTCAAATGGTCATCTGGATTTAGCTAAGCTACTGATCGAAAAGGGAGCTAATATCAATGAAAAAGGTTATAATAAATATACTCCTCTTCATTATGCATTCGAAAAGGGTCATCTGGATTTAGCTAAGCTACTGATCGAAAAGGGAGCGAATATCAATGAAAAAAATGATAATAAATATACACCTCTTCATTATGCATCCTCTAATGGTTATCTGGATTTAACTAAGCTACTTATCGAAAAGGGAGCTAATTTCAATGATCCTGAAAAGAAAATCTATCTTTTCCACCAAGTTGTAGATCGAAGCCTTTGGAAAATAGGAATCCAAAGGAAATTGGATCTCGGGGAGAAAGATGAATTAGGAGACACGATTCTCCAAAAAGCCATCCAGAAATCCAAACTCGAAGAAATCAAGTTCCTACTTCAAAACAAGTACCTCCAAAAGTACAAACTGGAATCGGAACCCAATCTAAACTTTGATTCAAATCTACAATTGAGTCTCTCCCAACCACATCCAGAGATCCTAAAACTATTTTACGCAAAACAATCCGACCTAAGCCACACCAATATTACCAAATGGAGCTATTTGGATACTGCTATCTCGAAGGGTCATTTTCCCTTTGTCCAAATGGTTCTAGATTCCAAGAAACATACTCAAAAAGAGATAAAAAAAGAATTAAATCGAAAGTTAAATTGTCATTTTTTAATTTTTATCAAATCAAGTAGTTATGATAATAAATCAAAAAAAATCCCCTACCACTGCAAAGGCCTAGGAATTGGTTTTGTATCAAACGGAAAATCGATGATGACAGACTTATTAGAAAAATCAGGCGGAACCATCCACGGGGGAGAGATCTTGGGATTGGTAGAGAAAGGAGATACTCAAACTATTGAATATATTCTCAAGAATCAGAAAAGGCTCATCCCATCTCCCAAACCCTTTTCCTTCTGGACCTACCAGCAGTCGGGATATACAGCCCTCATCCTTGCCGTAGAAAAAGACAATCCAAAGATGGTGGAATTTCTTCTCCAAAAAGGGGCAGATAAGAACTCTTCCAACAAGGAGGGAAAGCGGGCGATCGACTTTGTGAAGGATAGTGAAAATGGAAAGAAGATTCGGGAATTGTTGGAGAAGTGAGGAAATAGATCTCGACTCCTTTCCTATGTATAAGTCAAGACTAGATCTGACAGATACTATAATAGTTATTTCTTATATTACTTCTAACGGAATTGATTTCCACTCCAAAAACCCCCTCTTCTTGGTGAGGGGTTTTTTCCGGGAAATCAATTCTGCTATCTTCTACTTTCTCGTCTTGTTCTCTTATCTTATAGTCATTTCCAAAAGGTTTACACATTCATATAGAAATCAGATATAAAATGACTACATACCTTAATAAGAAATACTCAAGTATTTAGGAAAACCGGTATATATTGATAACACTGTCGCTAACCTTGTAGAGAATGCCATAAGATAATTTGTATTGTAAAGAAAAAATTGGATATTTGCATAAAATCCTAAGGGTGCAGAAGCTTCTGCTTTGTATCTCTCGATCCTTCAGACTTTTAAAGCTAATGCTTTGAATCCACAGACTGCATGCGAAGAGTTTTTTCAAAATTGCAAAGCTGCAATACTCTAGATGAAGCAGAAACTCTTTTTAAATCAATTATTGGATGGGGTTAAATTTGCGATTACCTCTTAAATTCTAAAGAAAGTTAAAGGATCTCAATTTCTGGGCGATTGGATGACAGTCCAAAGCCGCTAGCAGGTTTGTTCATCCAGGTCTTTTGATAAATATTGCAATTATCCAGATTAGAAATCTGGGAAATGGAAAACGATTAATTCGTACAATAGCGAAGATCACAACCGGGCGAAGCAGGCAATTTATAAACATAAAATCCCCCGCAATTTGATACATTTATTGTGGTTGTTAGATAACAACTATTTCCACTCCAATTGAAACAAACTGGTCCTGTAAAACTTGTTCCTGAATTTGCTGGATGTGAAAAGTTCATATATCCTGTTGCATGTGTGTTACAATAATAATCTGTTGGAGCTGTTGTTGGCATTACTACAAAAGTACCTGTAAATCGATACCAATTTAGAGCAAGACTTATGTCACAGAGAACAGTGCCCGTGACTGTGGTAGATCGATCATCACCTGCCAGGGTTGCGTAACTACTACATTCAGTTAAGGAATTAATAACTGTCATATTAATAGTGGCTGTTGTACTTCCACTAACATTTGTAGCTGTAATGGTATAATCGGATGCTCCAGAAATAGAAGACGGTGTGCCTGAAATCACACCCGTAGAAGTGTTGAGTGAAAGCCCGGAAGGTAAACTAGGGGAAACACCATAGGAAGTAACAGATCCAGTAATTATTGGACTGAGAGAAGGAATGGCAGATGAGAGTGTAAATCTATAGGGAGTACCTGAATAACTAAATCCATTTGGTGCTGGAATGTTCACAGTGATATTCATAGTAAAGGTTGTGCTGCCTCCTGTATTTGTAGCTGTAACTGTATAGTTTGTTGCAGTACTAGTCACAGAAGGTGTTCCGGAAAGAACACCTGTGGTAGTATTTAATGAAAGTCCAGCGGGTAAGGATGGTGCAATAGAATAAGAAGTTGGATTGCCTGTAACAGTGGGAGAGACAGAAGTGATCGTAGTACCGTTTGTAAAGGTAAATGGATTTCCTGAATAACTTAGTGAGGATGGAGCAACGTCGTTAACAGTGATCGTTAAAGTGAATGTTGTATTTCCTCCAGTGTTCGTAGCTGTAACTGTATAATTAGAACTGGTAGCGAGAACAGAAGGTGTTCCGGAAAAGACTCCACTTGTTGTGTTTATAGCAAGTCCTGACGGTAATGCAGGGGAAACAGAATAGCTAGTTGGTGTTCCGGTTACTGTTGGTGAGACGGATGTTATCGTTGTTCCTTTTGTAAACGTGAAGGGATTTCCAGAATAACTCAATCCGGAAGGTGCGGTATCATTCACTGTAATATCAATGGTAGTCGAAGTACTACCTCCAGAATTTGATGCTGTGATAGTATAAGTAGTTGTAGATGAAGCTACTGAAGGTGTCCCTGATATAACTCCGGTTGTAGAGTTGATTGAAATTCCTGTTGGAAAAGCAGGTGATACTGCATATGCGGTAGCGGTTCCAGTAATCGAAGGGTTTAGTGCTGTGATGGTAACTCCATTTGTATATGAATAAGGAGAACCTGAATAACTCAATCCGGACGGTGGAGAATCATTAACAGATATCTGAATTGTAGAACTAGTCGATCCATATTGGTTGGATGCAGAAATTGTGTAAGTTGCAGATGATGCAACTGTGGGAGTTCCTGAAATACTACAATTAGAAGAATTTAATGTGAGTCCTGAAGGAAGTGTAGGGTTTGATGTGCAACTAGTTATAGTTCCTGTATATGTTGGGGTGATTGTTGTAATCAAAACATTCTTTGTAAAAGTATAACTGGATGAGGAATAGGTAAGTGCAGTTGGACCTGATTCTGAAATTGTAATACCGATTTCAACAGTTTTAGTCTTGTTACTATTACTCGCAGTAATGGAATAAAGTGCATAGGAAGAAAGAGTGGTAGGTGTACCAGATATTGAACAATCACTCGAATTCAAAACTATTCCACTGGGAATATCTGGACTAACACTACAATTAGAGATGCTTCCTGTTACCACGGGAGTAACTTTTTCAATGGGAAGATTAACGGTAAAAACGTAAGGACTGTTTTCGTATAAAATGGATATGGTGGTTGATTTTGATGAAAAATTAATTAAGTTAATGAGAGGAATATTAGATCTATCTAGAGTGACATTGCAAGAATAGAAATTTAGAAAGAGAAATAATGAAAAGAAAATTAAATTTCTTAGAACCTTAACTGATGGTATTTGTTCTAAAAACATCATTTTCCATTCCTTCCAGCAAAACTATCATTCAAAACAAAAAATAAATCAAGATTATTTTTCATCTGAAAAGAAAATAAAAATCGATTCTGAGCTTATCCTGGAAAATAAGTAGAATAATTATTATTAACTCACCTTACGCACTTCGTGCTTTAGATGAGGATAATGAAAGGGAGCCTTTCGGTAATGGTTCGACCCGGCTCACCAACCAAGGGCTCATCGTCCCCAAACCCCTATTATTATTGATCTATTAGTAAAATATGATTATATATAGAAAAATTAAAAAATGTTTAGAAGAAAAAAAATGCGTAAGATGAGTTAGTATTATCAACTCAAAAATAAAAACATTCATTCCATCCGGTAAATTGTCATGGGGAGATTAGTCGAACCATGACTCTTCCCAGAAGGTGATCATGCCCTATTGCACCATGAGTAACTTAATAAAGACTTAAATTTATTTTCATTAAAAAACTTGACCGGAGTGAGAGCCCGACTTTCCCCTATTCAGAAGAATAGGGGAAAGGTTTTTTCTGTATTGCAAAACAACTATTGCTTTCTGGATTCTTCCCAAAATCTTTCATTCGGAATAGTTCCATCTTCATCCAGTGAAAATTCAGGAAGTATTCGCTTTAAGAAATACATATCAAAATCCCCTTTATTTTTTGCCGGAATTTTACCCCGGTATTCGCAAATAAAAAAAGGATGTACTCTTTCAAAAACAGATTGAGAAATATTGATTTGTCCTGCTACACCGCTTGATTCTAATCTACTCGCAGTATTGACCGCATCCCCCCAAATGTCGTAAGTAAATTTCTTTTCTCCGATTACACCTGCAATTAC
>JACKPB010000014.1 GCA_024233875.1 Leptospiraceae bacterium | reverse complement strand
ATACAGGTTCCACAGCCGAAACTTCTCGGAGCAAAAATTTAGAGATGTCGGATCTGTTCTCCGACTCTCGTTTTTTGCCCGAAAGTTTCGAGCGAAAGGAACCTTGTATGACGACAGAGCATCAGGATGGAAAGTTGAACAGAAGAAGACCCCGCGTCAGCGGTAATACAAAAAAATCCTTCGATTAGAAAGATTGCCTCCATGGAATGGAAAGACTCTCCGAATTAACACCCTTCGAGAGCCTCAGGATGACACTACCTCCAGGCAAATGGAAGAATCTTCCTCATAACGGGATCTCGATACAATTTTTACAACAACTGTAGTACGAACCTAAATCGGGATGAAGTTAGATTCTTTCGAAAAGGGCAAAAATCACTCGATCACCGAATCCTTCGATTAGAAAAAAGGCTTCCAAACAAAGATTCCTCCAATAAAAAACCAGTCTTTCCATCCTTATTCTACAGAAATACAGGTTTCGTAGCTAAAACTTCTCAGAACAAAGCTTGCCCGGTTATATGGCAAAGAAGAATAATTTACAATAGATCAATAAAAATAGGGGTTTGGGGACGATGAGTCCCCAATTTGCCGAAAGGCTCCCTCACCTTTCGCAAGAAGTGCGTAAGGTGAGTTATTTAAATAATACATTCAGCGATATACCTTAGATCAGAATTCCGATCCTCATTCTTCTACTTTCAGTTCCCCGACCCTCTGTTTCCAGAAAGATTCCCATTTTAAAACATGAATGTTTCCATCTTTCCATTCCGATTCGGAGAGATGTACCTGATAAAAGTTCGGTATGGGGAGTCGATCCCGAAAGTACTTCAAATGCTTAGATACCTGACGATCTCCAGTTTTGCATTCTACAGCAAAGATAGGTTTTCCATTTTTCAACACTACGAAATCAGTTTCTCTGAGATCTGTGTCACGGATGAATCTAAGTTCCATAGAATGTCCATTCACATCTTCATGGAAGTGGCAGTAATACAACAGATGGGAAGCGACAAAGTTTTCAAACCTTGCCCCCTTTTCTTCGACTTCTGCCCAGTTCCAGAGATACAGTTTATTGGATTTTTTGACTCCACGAATCCTGGAACTCCCGAAGGGGAGAATCCGAAAGGAATGGTAAATGGTTTCTAATACATCCAACCAATGACTGACTGTATTGGGTGAAACCTCCAGATCTTCCTTAATGCTATTGATCGAAAGAACGGAACCCACTTTAGACGGTAATAGATCGACGAGTATTTCCATTTTGGATAAATCTTTGATGAGTTCCAGATCTCTGAGATCCTGATAGACGACCCGATGGATTCTTTCTCTCTTCCACAAACGGGATTTTCGTTCGCTCCCGGAAAAAAGCGGCTCCGGAAATCCTCCCAATCGGAGAAGAACTTCTGTAGTATCGCGGGGACAATCAGGATTCAATTCGTGTAGTACGAAAGGGTGCAATCGAAAATACCGATACCGACCAAAAAGGGAATCTCCACCTTTTCGTAGGGTATCCAATCTTGCGGAACCCGTGACAAGAATTGACAGATCGGATTTATATTTGTCATACAAACCTTTCAGGAGCATTCTCCAGCGAGCATATTTATGGATCTCATCCAATACAACGATTCGCAGTCCCGGATCGATCCTATGTGATTTGATATGATTTCGATCGTTGAGATCATCCCAGTTGAAATATTGCTTTTCAGAGTCCAGAAATGACTTTGCCAGTGTGGTCTTCCCGACCTGCCTCGGTCCGCCGATGAAAATCATTCTCTCTTCCAAATCCTCTTCGATATAGGGAAAGATGCTCCGTGTATTCTTCATAGTACTGAAGATTACTCATGAGTAATCTTCAGTCAACTGAAAAATACTCATAAAGTTAAGAAGAAGGAAGCTCCAAAAATAAAATAGGATGGAAGAGTAAGGAAAAAGAAAATATTCAAAATCAATGTAAATTCTCCAGATAGAAAGAGTGAATTTCCGAAATGTTGACCTATGTACACCTGGACAATATTTTGAAACCTGATTCTACAGAAATATAGGTTCCTTAGCTGAAACTTCTCGGCGTAAAAATTTAGAGATAGCCCGCCCGGCTGGAGGGCACTGAAGAATTCTCCTTGTTAATTAGATTTTAACTCAATCTTTTTGTATTTCCGACTCTCGTTTTATGCCCGAGAGTTTCGAGCGAAAGGAACCTTGTATGACGACAGAGCATCAGGATGGAAAGTTGCCCTTCGACTACGCTCAGGGATCGAAGAAGACCCCGCGTCAGCGGTAATAACAAATAAATCCTTCGATTAGAAAGATTGTCTCCATGAAATGGTGAAGCTAGCCCCGCTCTAGCTGTAAGAGAAAATCAATGAATCCTATCCCGTTTTTTCTTTAAGATCTCTGCTGATTTTTTTAATTTCGCCCTTAGAAGTTCGTTTTCTAAATCTTCTTCGGACTTGGGAACCGGGGACATTTGATTTTCATGAAACCGAACCCTGGGTTCTTCATACTCTCCTGTGAGATAAAACTTCAACAAACTTCTTGTGCATTCCACAGAAGCATTGGATTCGACGAAGAGATTCTCTACTTCCTGATTGGCAACCATCGGTATCACAGGAGGCACACAGGATGGACATCCGCTCTCACATTCACATTCATCGAGAACTTCAAATGCTAATTTTAGAGCTTCATCCATTTTGTGATAAATCTTTTCTGAATACCCCACACCCCCTTCATGAGAGTCATACAGAAATAGAGCGGACTTCCATGTATTACGGGTATGATCGCAATTAGCAACGTCTGTCTGGATGTCGCTCACATCTCCCATACAGATAGAAGTCGCTGTGTGCTTGAGGAGATAACTCAATCCATAAAGAGCTGAGTCCGGATATCGGGTATCTATCGCCCTTACCTTTTCCAACCACTCTCCAGGTAAAAATATACTGAATCCTGTGGTCTCGTAGACAAAGGGGGGAAGTGTGATCGGACCATAGCCGACGTTTTCATAGCTTCGTTCTTTTATTTTTTTGTAGAGCTTGGGTTGTTTGGAAACCTTTATGTATCCAAATCGAAGAATCGAATCCCTGATCTCCTGATTCAATTCTTCAGAAGTCATCTCCACCATAGATTCCCAGACTGCTTCTGTAAAATAATCCAATTGAACCTTTTCCACAGTAGCGATTTTCTTTTCCAGATCGAGGTCGAGAGATATGTACTTGGAACCCAGATGTTGGTAAATCGCATCCTTGTAGAGGGTTCCCATGGCACCTATCGGATCAATCTCTCCGATCACCTGTCCGTCAGCGATGATGTCCACATTATAATCTGTCATCCCACGTAAGTTCACACCCTTGGCGGGGTAATCATCCAGAGCAAATCGGAAATAATCCCGATACGGTTTTAGAGTATCATTTTCTATCAGAGTTTCCAGGGCGAGAGAGTAGACGGAAGATCGGTAACTCTCTTCTTCGGCTCGGAGGGGAGATTCGTAAGCCGCACAGGGAAGATGCTGGAGAAGTATGTATGGATTGTCAGAAGAAAGCCAGGCTTCTTCAGAGCGGGCGCCGGTGATAAATTCCGGATGATGAATGATGTATTGGTCGATCGGGGCTTCTTTTGCTATCATCACGATGACAGAATTCTTCCCTTTTCGCCCTACACGTCCCGCCTGTTGCCAGAAGCTGGAAACTGTTCCGGGATATCCGCTCAAAATACAGAGGCTCATATCCCCGATATCAATCCCCAACTCCAATGCGTTGGTCGAAATTATCGTATTGATTCTCCCTTCAAATAAATCTTTCTCCAATTTACGTCTTTCGTTGGGCAAAAGACCTCCGCGGTAGGGTTTCACCTTTCCGGCCAGGAATCTATCCCCTTCGATGACTGCATTGTAGAGCCTTTCCACTTCCTGCCTTGCCCTACAGAAACAAATCGTTCGAATGCCCTCCCGGGTGGCGTACTTTATGAGAGAAACCGATAGACTTGCGGGTCCCTTTCGATAAACGGACTCACTCCCATTTTTTATCAAAGGAGGATTCATGTAAAATATCTCCTTTTCCGATCGGGGTGATCCGTCCTTATCGATCACATTGAACTCTCTATGAAATAGTGCGGAGACATGTTCGGAAGGATTTCCTATAGTTGCTGAAGATGCGATGAAGCAGGGTCGACTCCCGTGAGTTTCACAAATCCTGAGAAGGCGGCGAAATACATTGGAAACATGAGATCCGAATACCCCGCGGTAAGTATGAACCTCATCCACAATAATGTATCTGAGCCTGGATAAAAAATTCCTCCATTTTCGATTGTGATTGGGAAGTATCCCCGAGTGAAGCATATCCGGGTTGGAAATAATAAAATCTGCCGATCGAACGAGATTGTCTCTCTCCTCCCTCGGTGTATCACCATCAAAGGTTCCGAATCCTGCCCTGCCTACAGCGTGGATGAGCTTACCGAGGGTGGACTCCTGATCTCTGGAAAGAGCCTTAGTGGGATATAGAAGTAATACAGAAAATGGTTTCGATGAGTTCTTGTATTCATTCAATACAGGAAGTAAGAAAGAAAGTGTCTTACCGCTGGCTGTTCGTGAAAGAAGGAGGGTATCTTCATTTCTGCTTATAGATTCAAAAGCCGAATATTGGTGGGAGTACAAACCATGTATTCCATCATTTTCCAATACTCGTTTCAACTCAGGACTTAGAGTATCGGGAAACTTTACAGTCTCGCCCGCTAGACTATCTATGCTCACTCTTGAGGATGTAAACGTAGAAAACTTGGCTTCTAAATAATCTATAAGTTTTTTATTTGATTCCACCTCTTCAAAATGAGCATAACCTTTGTTTAGTCAAATAAAAAAAGAAAATACATTGACCCGTATCTAATTCTCCGAAAGATATAATCTGAACCGGAATTATTTTGTAAATTTGAACCGGATCAGCAAAGGAACCGGAGGAAAGCTGAATGTTTCTGACAATAAGGATTTCGTTATTTTCACTACTTTTTCCGCTTCTATTCGCATTCACAAATTGCAAAAAAACCATCGAATCCCCGAGCCTAACCCCCGAATTTTTATCTCTCTCCGAATGGAAAACAGACTTCATTTTTTACACCGCCATCAACTTTCGTACAGATGGTACCTATACCATTTCGGAAGAAACCGAAGGATGCGGAGGGCATTCAGGGACCTATCAGATCCTCCAAAATTCGATTCAATTGAAAGCCAATTCAGGAGAGTTTTGCCTTCCTTCCGAAAACCAATTCGACATCCCCTGTAGTTTTCAGTTATTAGAAGAAAGTCTTGATTATATCTATGCGATTCAATGCGAAGGCTACCCGGAGACTTTCAAAAAGATCACCGATCGAGTTCCGGAAGGATTGAAACGCAAGGTAGGAGATCGGGAGGTGGTGACTATGGGATTGAAAAAGGGAAGAGTGACGACAGCTCTGAAGTACAGAGTCGATCCGGATAAATCATCAGAAGCTATCAAATGCACTAACTACACCATGGAACTGGAAAGAAAATCTTCCTTACCAAAGGATTTGGAATTGATCGTCCTAGCAAGAACTCCCAATAAAGAGAAGGTGGACGACAAATGGGAAAACTATTGGTATTATGTTTATCCATTGAATGATTATGAAACATCCTGTTCGGACTCAAAAAATCAATTTCGGAGATACGGATGGGTTTTTGGTGAATTTGTGAATTTGGACAATCAAAAATAATTTTATTTGTAATACATACTCTATTATGCTTTCTAATTCTATTAAGATAATTCTAATACTTCTACCTCTCTTTCTCTCCGGTCTGGGTGCTCAGGGAAGAGCTGACTTCTACGACAATTATGACTACAGTCTGAGAAATTACAAAGGAGGAGAATCTACCAACCCTGATTATTTCCAGGAATATGATCTCCCTCCCCAAAAAAAAGCTCATATGAATATTAATCCCAAAAGCGTTCAGAAACCGGCGGACTTATCAATGATTATCCCTTCGAGGATTGGAATCCGCCGAACAACCAGACCGAGTTCCGGAGTGGATCTATCCAATTCACCCATCAATCCCTTTACGGGTGATCTGAATGTAAATGCCATTCTAAAGAATCAGGATGACGCCAAACGGAAAACTGAGGAAAGAAGAAAAAGGATCAAAGAAAGAGAAGTTGAGATTTACACTGAAACAAGTGCCAGAAGGAAAGAAATCATATTCTTTACGACTCTTCCTTTTGCTATGGGAATATCCATAGTGGCGGCACTGGGAATCGACAAGGTAAACAATGGATTTTATAAATCAAATATAGGTGCGCTTTTTGTTGTTGGTACCGCCGCATCACTGTCAGCAACCAATGTGTACCTGGATAGCCTCAGGGTCGATAAATATGAAATCGACAAGAGAACCAACCCCAAGTTCCGAAATCCTATAGAATTTTCAATCCCCTTTTTTCAATTCGAGTTCTGACCCATGCACAAATTCAAACGGGTTTTCTATTATCATTTCCTTTTACTAATGGAAAAGCTTTTTGACATTCGCTTTCGCATCCACCTCATCCATCAAAATTATTTCAAGAAACCGGGAAGGATTGTATTCATAAGTAGCGGTATACTCTCCGTAGCCACTCTCATCATGGAATTCGGATTTTACTATCCGGCTACCTGGACGCCTTTTATAAAACTTATCAATTCTGCTATCATCTACTTTTTATTGATTCATGAAATTACCAATTTTTTACTAACAACCCTTCCCTACAAAGAATACCTCCAATCCCATAAGCCTGAAGCGTTTATAGTTTCGATTGTAATACTCCAAAAGATATTTCAGAAAAATCTCATACTCATTTTTGATCTGGAAAGATTCGGAGCTGATCAGGCAACTCTGATCTTTCTTGCGATATCTCAATCCTTCTTCATATTTTCAAATTTCATTAGTTTCATTCGTAGTACCAGAATTTATAATTTAAAAAAGCTCAATCCCTCATTGACTTTTTTTGCGAGTTTTGCAACGATCATCTTCATTGGAACCCTCCTGCTTTCTTTACCAAAGTCCCAAAATGTAAGCATTCCCTTCCTTGATCTGGTGTTTACTGTGATCAGCGCGACCTGTGTTACGGGTTTGTCCACTATCGATATTGGAACTTCTCTAACCTTTACCGGTCAAATCGTTCTTCTCTTTCTGATTCAAGTCGGAGGCCTGGGATTGATCACTCTGACAACTTTCTTCTCCATCTTTCTAGCCGGAAAAGCTTCGGTAACTGATAAGTTGATGATGAAAGATTTATTGAGTGAAGATGCGTTGGGAAAGGTAGGAAAATTAATTCGTGACATTACCTATCAAACTCTGGTCATAGAAACCATCGGAGCTATATTTTTATTTCTATCCTTTCCCCTCGATTCTGGCTTGAGTGTAAAACGAAAGGTTTTCTACTCTATCTTTCACTCCGTTTCCGCCTTCTGCAATGCGGGTTTTTCTCTTTTTCCGAACAATCTCTCCGAATCTTTTCTCTGGAACGAAAGGCGTTTTCTGCTAATCATAATGATTCTTGTTTTTAGCGGAGGAATTGGTTTCAGTGTTCTAGCACAATTGAGAGAAAAAGTTTTGAATCAATCCAGATCCATTTATAAGCTCAATGTTTCTACCCGACTTGCACTCTATACCAGCTTTCTACTTTTGGTTTTGGGATCGGTCATGTACTTCCTCCTGGAACAAAAAAACTCATTGAATGGGCTTCCCTTGTCCCAGAAGATTTTCCAATCTGTCTTCTTCTCGGTGACCACCAGAACCGCAGGATTCAATACTCTGGACATGGGAACTCTGGGAGTCCCGGTTGTCTTCTTCAGCCTCTTTCTCATGTGGGTGGGAGCCTCTCCCAATTCAACAGGAGGAGGAATCAAAACGACTACTTTTGCCGTTGCCATCCTTCAAATCATCGATTTCACACGCGGAAAAGATCGATTGGAAGTCTTCAAGAGAGAAATTTCTCAGGTCTCGGTCTATCGGGCCTCCACCACCATAGTTCTCTCACTTTTTGTAATATTTTTTGCCATATTTATAATGATTTCAGTGGAACCTTTTTCGTTTCTGGATGTTTGCTTTGAGGTCGTTTCTGCTTATGGAACTGTAGGTCTATCCAGGGGGATCACAGCCCAAATGGGATCCATAAGCAAAATCACAATTTGCTTTGTTATGTTTATGGGACGGGTTGGTGTTTTAACAATTCTGATCGCTCTCATCCCTAAAAAAGATAAGCTAAAATACTCTTATCCCACTGAATACGTTGTAGTTGGTTGAGAATCCACCAAATTTCCTTGACCCCATTTTTACTGCTCAAATAGTTATATTTATATGACCCAGGAAGAACATCCAGCCCCCAAAGAAGAACGTAGTTTAAACTTTAGCACAGCCTCCAGACCCGATATAGCTCAGGCGATTCAGAACGGTATTCGGGTCATTCCTATCGAAGTTGAAGACCAGATGAAAGACGCTTATCTGGGCTATGCGATGAGTGTAATTGTCGGTCGGGCACTTCCCGATGTAAGGGATGGTTTGAAGCCCGTTCACAGAAGAATCCTTCATGCAATGAACGAAAGAGCCTGGAGAAGTGATCGAGCTTATGTAAAATGCGCTAAGATCGTCGGGGAAGTCATCGGTAACTACCATCCGCATGGTGACACTGCTGTTTACGATACTCTGGTTCGTCTGGTTCAGGATTTCTCCCTTCGTGTTCCTCTGATTGATGGTCAGGGTAACTTCGGGTCTATCGATGGAGACAACCCTGCCGCCTATCGTTATACAGAAGCCCGACTGGAAAAAGTCGCCGAAGAGCTTCTCAGAGACATCGAAAAAGAAACTGTAAACTTCTCACCTAACTTTGATGATACCAAAGAACAACCCGATGTATTACCTGCCAATTTTCCAAACCTTCTTGTTAATGGTTCCTCCGGTATTGCAGTCGGTATGGCGACCAACATTCCGTCTCACAATTTAGTAGAAGCCATAGAAGCAACTATTGCTGTAATACGTAATCCTGAGATTACAATTTCTGAATTATTAAAAATCATGCCCGGCCCGGATTTCCCCACAGCCGGTATCATCATTGGAGGAGATGGACTTCATTCGGCATACAATACCGGAAAGGGTTCCATCCGCATCCGTTCGAAAGTAGACATCGAAGAGGGTGCCAAAGGGAAAGACATCATTGTCATTACCGAAATTCCCTACCAGGTCAATAAGAGAACTCTTCTCGAAAAAATCGGAGACCTCGTAAACGAAAAGACAGTCGAAGGTATCTCAGAGATTCTCGATCTTTCCGACCGGAAAGGGATTCGAATTGAAATTCATATTAAAAAAGATTATAATTCCCAGGTCATTCTCAATCAACTCTTCAAGCTAACCCAGTTGCAGGTAAGTTATGGTATCACAATGCTTGCGATTCACAATGGCAAGCCGAAGATATTCAACCTGAAAGAGCTTCTGAACGCTTTCGTTGAACATAGAAATGAAGTCATCGTTAGAAGAACGAAGTTCGATCTGAGGAAAGCCGAGGAAAGGGCCCATATTCTCGAAGGCTTAAAGATTGCTCTCGACAATATAGATGAAGTCATACGCATCATAAGATCCTCTCAAAATCCTTCAGAAGCCAAGACATCCCTGATGTCAGCTTTCCCGCTTTCTGAAGTTCAGACTGATTCTATTCTGGATATGAGACTCCAGAGACTGACCTCTCTTGAAGTCAAAAAGATCATGGATGAACTCGAACTCATTCGGGCGAAGATAGAAGATCTGAAAGACATTCTCGCTAAACCCGAAAGAGTGAGTGAGATAGTGACCACAGAACTTCAGGAAGTTTCCAAAAAGTTTGGCAACAAACGAAGAACAGAGATCAGCCACGAAAGTGTGGATTCAACCGGATTCGATGCAGAGGACCTGATTGCTGATGAAAACGTTGTAGTTCAGATTTCTGAAGATCAATTCATCAAACGTCTACCACTCGATACGTTTAAGCGCCAGAAGCGTGGAGGGAAAGGAGTCCAGGGAATGTCAGCCAAGCGTGACGATGTGATCAAAATGATACGTATCGCATCCACACATGACTTCCTCATGCTCTTTTCTGATAAGGGAAAGCTTTATGTAATGAAGGTCTATGAATTGCCGATAGCCTCCAAGGAAGCCCGCGGAAAATCCCTCCGTGCCCTGATCAACATTTCGGCCAACGAAGTCATCACTTCCATCTGTACTGTAAAAGAATTTGATGAACGACCTCTGGCTATGGCAACCAAGCGTGGGATCATTAAAAAGACCTTCCTTTCAGAATTTTCCCGGGCAAGAAAAAATGGAATCATAGCCATAAATTTACGCGAAGATGATTCACTTCTCTTCGTAGACATTATAGATGACAAAGAAGATATTTTTATCGGAAGCCGAAAGGGTCTTGCTGTCCGCGCCAACCTCACCAAACTCAAATGCCAGGGAAGATCGGCAGGGGGTGTTATTGGAATGCGATTGGATAAGGAAGATGAAGTTGCGGGTGTGGCAATAGTTCGCGAAGATATGGAACTAATTGTCCTCACCGAACATGGCTATGGAAAGAAGACAGATTATTCCGAATTTGCTACTAAGGGTCGCGGCGGAAGAGGTATGGCATATCTAAAGATCACCGAAAAAAATGGAGATGCCGTCCGAATAGCTTCAATTTCCAAGGATGATGAAATCATAGTCATGGCTCTATCGGGAATGATCATACGAATCGACTCGAATGAAGTTTCTAAGGTAGGAAGAGCCACAGTAGGTGTTAGGATCGTCAATTTGAAAGAAGACGATCGTATAGTAGATTTTGCTATCATATCGGATAGAGAGGAGGAAAATAATGGATAGACCGTTCAAAGTATTAGGAATTCAACAAATAGCTATCGGTGGGGAAGACAAATCCAAGTTAAAAAATTTCTGGGGTGATATCATGGGTTTGACAATCACCGGGAATTTCAAGAGCGAAAAAGAAAATGTTGATGAGGACATTGCTCGAATTGGAGAGGGTCCCTATGCAGTTGAGGTAGATCTCATGCAACCCATTGATCCCGCCAAAAGCCCAAAAGTTCATGAACCCAAACTCAATCATATCGGACTCTGGATAGATGATCTCGAGGCCTGTGTAAAATGGCTGAGTGAAGAAAAAAAGGTCCGATTCACTCCCGGTGGAATCAGAAAGGGTGCTTCCGGATACAATGTTTGTTTCATTCACCCCAAAGGAAATGAAGAATTTCCTATGTGTTCCGAAGGTGTACTTGTAGAATTAGTTCAAGCTCCCGAGGATGTGATCAAAGCTCTGGGAAAATAATTTTCCATCGATCTGATGAATCGAGAAATCGATTCGTCAGACAATTCCCACCACTCTCAACCGCCACTCTTTAGATATCTAGCGTAATCAATCTCAACAGCATGAATTAGAAATCCATAATACTTCTCATTGAGCCCTTTCTTTTTCAAGGAGGATTCTTCCTGCAAATACTTGACTACATTTTCTCTAAAGACCTTAGATTTGAAGTCACCTTTTTTGATATAGATTGTAGATGGCTTTCCATCCGGAACATTTTCTTTGGGTACCCGAATGGTAACACAGTTGGATGATAAAATCTTAACGACTGAAGTAATGATTTTCTCATCACTTTTTTCTTTCGCAAATGGCTCGTATCTCTTTCTGAACAGGTCTACGTTTTTAGATGCAATTTTTTCCAGACTGTCTTTGGTTCTGAGCTGATCACCTATTGTAGTACTACCCTTGTAAACGATTTCTTCTGCTACCTTCAAGAGAGTTGAAACAGGTTTGGAAGACTTCAAATCCTTACCGGTATCTACAGGACCATTTTTTTTACGGAATATAAACCCAACAATTGCTCCAACGACGAAAGAAGCTACACCACCAAAAAGTATGTAATCAAATTGTTCGGTGAACATAAACGCACCGCCGGCAATCATAGCCACACCGGTGCCGGAAAGTACAGCCGCCTGCTGATTGAATTCGAAACTGGGTTCTGTAGATTCTTTCTTCCCGGATTCGAGTTCTTTAAGTTTTCGTTTGTACTCTTCTCTTTCTTCAGGAGTTAATTTTGCATCCAGCGTGATACTTCGCATGGATTCATATTGTCCGTACAGAGTCTTAGCTACTTCATACTGATCCTGGAACTTAGGATTTGTAAGAGATTGTAGTTTTAATGTATAGACAACTTTGATCAAATATCCCGGATCTGCAGTCAGAACAGCAAATGAGCCTTCCTGGTTTAGATTGTGTGAGGCAAATTTTACAAAAACATTTTCTTTGATTTTTTTCTTTAGCTCAGCAATCTGTTCGGGCTTTGCATCCGCTTCTATCTTTCCAACATACTCATCCAGGTTTAAATAAAACATTGTAGAATTGTTTTTAGAAAATTCTGAGATTTTCTTTTCTAATTCTTTGTATTGTTTTTCAACCCATTCTTTTTCTTCTTCTTCTTTCTGCTTGTCCAACCTCCCCCTCAGCTCGGTGATGATCTGCATCATTTGACTGCAAGCATTTGAGTTTTTACTGAGTTCGGGCAAGAGGATCATTTCAGAATTGATCTGAGACAATTCCTGTACCTGTTCTGAAGAGGGGACATCTTTATTGTTTGCAGCGAACTTATTCTTATAAGACACTATCGCAGAATTTATATTCTCAAGTGATACGGTTTTTGCCATATGAAATAAATACAATTCCAATCCGTAGAAATATTCTTTTAAATGCAATTCCAGATCATTTCCGGAAGGTGTATTTGTTAGGTGAAATCCAGGAAGAACTTCAAACGCATCACGCTTACTTTTTGCGAACTTGATTACATCCTCTAGAAAATCTTTGATCTCATGTTCTTTGTAAGGGGCAAATGCCCTCTTGATAAGCTCACCAAAATAATTTTCAACAGTGGGATGACTTGCATTGACCATGAGCTCACCATTTTCTAATTTTCTGGTGAACCTCTTCCCCGTAACATAAGTTTTTGACTTCAAGCCGTAGACATTTACCGGAATGGAATCAAAGATAGTATTGATCACTTTGGTAGAATAGTCGAAACAGGCTCTACGATAGGGATCTTTTGGCACCTGAGTGTTTGAGTTGGGTGCAATGAGAGCAATCTTACATTTGATTTTTCCACTTATGATCTGAAATATCGGATAGAGATACACTATAGTCTCCCTACCATCATTCTTGATATCCAAGAACTCTTCGAGGCTTTCATTAAAAGCGGATTCTTTTCTTTCACCTTCTGTGAGTGAATCACTTTCATTGATGAGGTGCTGAACGTCATCTAAGGTAATGAATGTTTCAGGAAATATCCCCCCGATTTTAAAGGTTTGTTCTGCTTTTTGTTGTTTATCAAAAATCCAATTGATTATCCGTTTAGAAAGGTTGCTAATCTTTGCTGCATTTTGAACATAAATATAATCTGAAGACATCCTAAGTCTTTATCGACATTTAGAAAAATAGAATCAAGAAGAAATTCATTTTAAAGATTAAGCAATTTATGTCTCTTTTATTATCAAGTAAATGCTTAAGGAAATATCCTTTCAATTCATAAATATACAATAAGACATAACTCAGCTTATACGCTTCATGCAAAAGGTGAGGATAAGGAAAGAGAGCCTTTCGGTAATGGTTCGACCCGGCTCACCAACCAAGGACTCATCGTCCCCAAACCCCTATTTTAATGATATATCAGTAAAATATGATTTTACATAAAACAATTAAAATGTTTAGAAGAATAAAAAATTGCATAAGGTGAGACATAATCTAATTCGATTAGAGAAATCTATTTAATAACTCACATTACGCAAAGAAGCGAAATGTGAGGTTGCAGGGAGCTTGCCGGTAGCTTGGGCTATCGCCCAAACAAATATTTTTATTGATTTATTAGCAAAAAATGATTTTGATTTTAAACTAAAAAAAATTAGAAAAATAAAATACTGCGTAAGATGAGTGAATAAACTCTTAAAATTTTGTAAGTATTGCAATTGAGTCCAAGGTTTCCCTGAGAGCAAAAGAATTTTTCTACCACCTCTCCATAATGCTTCTAAAAAAGATTTACACTTATATTTACAGGAAAACTCTTGCCAGTAATGAATTTTCGGATTCGAAATTTAATATTTTTCTCACTGATAACTCTTTTTTCTTCCTGCTTTTTGATAGATAAGACTTCAAAGGAAGAAGTCGACACTTCGGAAGCAAACCTCGAAGTAGATGACTTTCTGAGCTATGTGAATGTTCTCGATGGATCCGAACTCTATGAGTCTGCCGATGACTCTTCTAAAGTTCTGGCCAACCTACCCTTTCGTTCCAGATTCAAAGAACTTCCTGAGGAAGCAAAGAAGGAAGATTGGGTCTATGTAGAGTGGAGAGGGAAAAAAGGATGGATTCCTGAAGATGAAATTTCAAAGGATCCACCCAAATCAGGGAATGGATTTGTTCCGGAGCATCTCGAAGAGATCTGTGTTGGAATGGAAAATTCCCTCCAATGCTATCGGGCTGTGGAAAAAATTGTACTTCAGGAAGGCGTCCCTGCGAAACGTCAGGGAGCCAAACTCCAGGTACTCCTGAATGACGACAATGTCATGGAGTTTGAAGACAATCCGAGTGAGGATGAGTCAGCCATATTTTTCAATTATATAGAATTTATCGAGGAAATTGACCTTCATATCATTCAATCCTCAGTTTACGAAGGCGGATCTCTTATCGGAGTACATCTTTCCGGACAGAAGATCAATTTGATTGATTTTCCGGAAGTCAGCCCGGATCGAAAACGGTTTGTGACCGCATTTTTTTGTCCCAACACAACCTATTGCAAAAACGGAATTCAGATCTACTCTATTCTCGAAAAAAAGCTGGAAAGAGAGTTGAATCTGGAATTCCGGGATTGGACAGGATCCGACCCGGTGTGGATAGATGAAAACACGATCAGTTTCTTCCTTTATGAAAATGGACTGTCAGAAGAGCCCACCCGAAAAGGAAAACTCTACAGACACAAGAACAAATGGAAAATGGAAAAAGAAGATCTATAAGGAGAAATTCGTAGTGTTCATTCTCCATGAAAGACGGAAACAGAATGCATTTTTTTTTTGAAAAACAAGAGAAAGGACTCTAAAGAACTGAATATTTTGTACTTGACGCTAGATTCCAGTACATGATTCTGACTAAAAATCACAGAATTCAAAAAGTATTAGTTCCTTTTTTAAGGGAATTACAAATAAAATTTGATCGAGCGTTTAGATTTCAGGTTAGGAAAACGCATAATTTTTGAATGAATGCAATTATTTAAGGACCACATAAGGTAAAAATATGAAAAGAACATATCAACCCAGTAAGATTAAAAGAGTCAGAACACACGGATTCCGTTCTCGCATGGCGACTGTTGGCGGAAGAGCTGTTTTGGCGAGAAGAAGATTGAAGGGAAGACACAAACTCACCGTTTCTGACGAAAAGATCGGTAAGAAATTCTAATACAATCTGATTGTCAGGAAAAAGGGAAACTCTCAAATCCAAGATAGAGATCCGATCCCTATTTCAAGAAGGAATTCGACTCAGTTCTAAGAGCATTCGGGTGATTTTAAGAAGAAACCATTCCTCAGGGAATAGGTTTCTTTTCTGTTCAGATAAGACTTCTAAAAATTCTGTCCAGAGAAATCGAACCAAAAGAGTTCTCAGGGTATTGAGTCAGGATTCCGAGATCGGATTCCCCGAGGGATATGACATAGCGCTGGTAGCGGGAAAAGAATTTTCCGATATGAAATTACAAGATAGAAAAAACATTCTGAGTAAAGTTTTGAGTAGGTTTCATGGCGAATAAAGTCGCTATTTTTCTTATTCAGACTTATAAAAAACTCATCTCTCCTATTTTACCGCCCAGTTGTAGGTTTACGCCTTCCTGTTCAGAATATGCATTGATTGCATTCTCCCAACTCTCATTTTTCAGAGCCTTTTTTCTGACATTTTTGAGAATTCTCAGATGCAATCCACTCTCTCCGGGAGGATTTGATCCCGTCCCGGATACTATACGAAAGGATACCAAAGAATAATGGAAAACAGACAGCAGAGATTATTTCTTGCCATACTCTTGAGCATGGGTGTTTGGATGGCAATCACCTTCATCTTCTTTCCCCCCAAACCTCCCCAAAAAAAACCCACTAAAAAAGTAGAACAACAAGCTGAAACTCCCAAGGATGCCCCAGATTCCAAGCCTACCGAAACAGCTGAAAAAGATAAGAAACCGGTAAACCTACCTCCCGTAAAGATCGTACCTCCGGAAGAGATTGAGACCATTCATATCAAAACTGACCCCTATTTAGTGAAGTTGAGTTCCAAAGGGGGAAGAATAGAGAAATACTATATTAAAAACTACAAAAACATGGATGGAACAGAAGTTCTCATTGCCAAAGATGAAAACATGAGTGTTCAATGGGAAAAGGAAACCTACAAGGCTGTAGAGATTTCCCGTGATCTGGGTTTTGACTTCAATCCCTCTGAAGAAATTGACTACATCCCCTCCTCCCCTTTCAACCATGTGAACTTTGCGGTGGAAAAAGACCCGGCAAACAATCGTGTCAAATTTTCAACCGTTCTTCCCGGAACTACGATTCGTTTGGACAAGGAGTACATTTTCTACCAAAAGGAAAATTACTTCCGATTCAAGATTTCTTACACCAACATCGGAACCGAGCCCAGTCAGATTGTAACCTCAGGAAAACCACTTTTCTTCAGAGGTTTCGGAAGTTTGGGTCCCCTAAAAGATGGTCCGCTCAATGACCGCGATCAAATGCACTACTTCCGCTTTTACTACCTCGACGGATCTTTCAAAGACAGTGTAGACGGAATCTCCAACGATGGTTTCTTTTCCAAAATGTTTTCTTCCGGAAATGAGGACAAACGTTTCGAAAGAGTTTCTTCCGGTGGGAAAAACTTTGAATTTTGGGGCGCGGGAAGTAGATACTTCATTGCTGTCCTCAATCCTCTGGACAAAAAAGGTCCGGGAGAATTGATCCTCGACAATAGAGACAAAAATATTTCGGGTATCCTCGGCGTTTATGAAAATTCTAAGCTAGCACCCAACACATCCCAGGAATATGAATATGCTGCCTATGTCGGTATTCGGGAACGCGATGGAATGGTTTTCCGGGATTCCAATTTTGATCCCAAAGTAAAACAGGAAGGAAATCCTTTTGCCAACCTCAGTGAAAACCTGAACAAATCTTTCAACCAGGGTCTAACCACTCCTTTCCGAAATGGAATTGTCTGGCTTCTCAAGCAATTGTATCACTATGCCATCCCCAATTATGGATGGTGCATTGTAGTCTTTGCGATTCTTTTCAAAATGGTTTTCTATCCTCTCAACCAGAAGCAAGCAGAGAGTATGAAAAAAATGCAGGAGTTGAATCCTCTCATCCAGGAAATCAACCAAAAATACGAAAAAGACCCTGCCGTCAAACAGCAGAAGGTCATGGAATTGTACAAGAAGCACAATGCCAATCCTATGGGTGGTTGTCTTCCTATGCTCATTCAGATTCCGATCTTCATAGCACTTTATACGGCGTTCAGTGATACAATCGATCTCTGGAAATCTCCATTTCTCTGGATCACAGACCTGAGCGAACCCGATACAGTTTGGAATAGCCCTGCCTTTTTGGGTGGAGCTACCGGTCTGAGCTTAAACATCCTGCCCCTCATTATGGTAGCGACCCAGATCATTCAAACACAAATGACTTCTGTATCCAGTGATCCAAACCAAAAGACAATGATGTACATCATGCCTGTCATCATGCTCTATTTCTTCTGGTCCATGCCTTCCGGTGTTACCCTCTACTGGACAATGCAGAATGTTCTCTCGATTGCACAACAGGTCTATACAAACAAATATTCTAAATCCAAGAAAGAACTTGCACCGACTGTTCAGACAACTGTAGTACAGAATCCACCTCCGAGAAGAAATAGAAACAATCCCAGAAACAAGAAATAAGAAATCATATATACGGAGCAAAAAAGAATGCTAAATTATATTTTTGAAGCAGAGGGTAAATCAAAAGCTGAAGCCGAAGAGATTACCCTGAAGACATTGAGACTAGAAGAAGGTGACGTCAAATTTGAAACTATAGAAGCCGGGAAAAGTGGTTTTTTGGGTATCACTTCCAAAAAACCAGCTATTGTAAGGGCTTTCGTTTCTTCCAAAGACTTACCCGCAGAAAAGATCATTCACGGAATTCTCCTAACGCTTTTGAAAAAAATGGGAATTGATGCCGAAGTAGTCGGAATGGGAGATGTGGATGGAAAGATCTATATCGAAATGGCAAGCCCCGAATCCGGTATTCTCATAGGAAAGAGAGGAAACACACTCGATTCCTTACAATTCCTTCTAAATCTCATGGTTGATTCTAAGATCAGACATGGAAGAAAAATCATTCTCGACATTGAATCCTATCGTGATAAGAGAGAAATGTCTCTTGTAAGACTGGGCAAATCCATAGCTTCCACTGTGGCCAGAACCGGTAAATCCAGACTCTTAGAACCCATGAATCCTTATGAGAGAAGAATCATTCATATGGCTCTCCAAAAAGATGAAAGAGTCTTCACCAGAAGTGAAGGAAATGGAACCTACAAACGTGTCCGTATCATTTCCATGAAAGACAAACACAAATACAAAGACGTAGACAAGAAAAAAGAATCCTTTAACGAGGATGATGCATACCTTGAATGACACAATAGCAGGTGTCTCAACCCCTCCTATTCCCTCTGCTATCGCAGTCATCAGACTTTCCGGAACAAAGACTCTTGAGATTTGTTCCGCGATTCTCTCCAGAAATGGAGAGTTTTTCACCCCAAAATTCATAAAAGAAAACAAACGAAAATCCATCTACTGCTCTCTGGGCACAAATTCAGAAATCGATAAGATCCTATTCTCTTTTTTTCAATCGCCATTTTCCTATACAGGAGAAGACAGTGCAGAGTTTTACCTGCACGGAAATCCAATCCTTGTCAATGATG
Organism: Leptospiraceae bacterium; assembly: GCA_024233875.1. Lineage (GTDB taxonomy): Bacteria > Spirochaetota > Leptospiria > Leptospirales > Leptospiraceae > JACKPB01. The sequence continues at coordinate 74,211 of JACKPB010000014.1, read as the reverse complement.
CCCTGAGACTTATGTTCTCGTTAGGTGCCAGACCTTCCGAAAGAGGAGAATTTACCAAACGTGGCTTTCTCAACGGAAAAATGGATCTCACCCAGGCAGAATCCATTCGAAGAATCATCGAAGCCAGATCTTCATTTGAACTCGAATTGGCCCAGAAGAATTACAATGGCGAATTGACCCGTTTGACTTCCAGACTCAGAAGTAGTCTCATTAGCCTAAAAGCTGAGTGTGAAGCTGAGATAGATTTTTCAACAGAAGACCTTACCTACGAAACTCTCGAACAACGCAAATCTAGGATTGAAGAGATCAAACACCTCTGTGAAAAGACAATTTTGAGTTCTCAGAAAGCCAACCACCATATCTTAAATCAAAAACTGGTGATTTTTGGAGAGCCCAATGCAGGCAAATCCAGCCTTATGAATCTCATTCTCGGTAGAGAAAGAGCAATAGTCACAGATATCCCCGGAACAACCCGTGACTATCTCTCGGAAGAACTGATCCTAAACGGTGTCCCGGTGACTCTGGTGGATACAGCAGGAATCAGAAATACTGACGATAAGATTGAAAAATTAGGAATCGAACGTTCCCTCAAAGAATTTCAATCAGCAAACTGTAAATTGTATCTAATTGACTTATCTAAACCCAAGGAATCAGAAAAGTTCTTGGAAAAATATTATGACTCTCTCGGCATGGCGATTTTAATAGGAAATAAATCCGATCTGAAGATTGGAGATTATGATTACAATAAATTTTATGAAATCGCAAGATCCAGAGACATGGAATACATCGAAATCTCATGCAAGCAAAGGCTTGAAATTGATTCACTTCTTAAAATTATTGAATCCAGATTGTCCAACCCGGAAGATACCTCAGAGTATGTTCTATTAGAAGATCGAAATATATTTTTATTTGAGGCGATTCAAAAATCTATGGAATCATGTATTCAATTGATGAATGAATCGGCTCCGGCGGAGATAACCGTCAAAGAGATTGATGAAGCATTGATCAATATTGGAAAGATAAACGGAAGAGTAGATACTGAAGAAATTCTGGGTAGAATTTTCAGTAAGTTTTGTGTGGGGAAATAATCCCCAAAAGGATAGAGATTTATGGATTTTAAAGAACAGGCGTTGGAGTATCACAGGAGATCACCCAAAGGAAAAATTGAAGTAGTTCCAACAAAAGAAACGGCAACAGCGGATGACCTTTCCCTGGCCTATTCCCCGGGTGTAGCCTTCCCCTGCCTGGAAATCGAAAAGGATGCAGAAACAGTTTATGAATACACAAATAAGGGAAACCTAGTTGGTATCATATCCAATGGAACTGCTGTCCTCGGATTGGGCGATCTAGGCGCTTCTGCAAGTAAACCCGTGATGGAAGGAAAAGCTGTTCTATTTAAAAATTTCGCCGGGATTGATGTATTTGATATCGAACTAAAAACAAAAGACTCGGGAGAATTCATCAACGCAGTCAAATTGATGGAACCAACTTTCGGAGGAATAAACCTGGAAGATATCAAAGCTCCCGAATGCTTTTATATCGAAGAAAAGCTCATCGAACTAATGGACATTCCGGTTTTTCATGATGACCAACACGGTACGGCTATCATAACAACGTCTGCTGTTTATAATTATTTTCACCTCACAGAAAAAGATCCATCCAAAGCTAAGGTAGTCATCAGTGGCGCAGGAGCCGCAGCGATTTCTATAGGAAGACTCCTTCAGGAAATCGGAATCAAATCAGAAAATATTCTCATGGCAGATTCAAAAGGAATCCTCAATAATAAAAGAAATGATATCATAGGTATGAAATCCGAATTCATTCGTGATACCAATGATGTAACGATAGGCGACAGCCTGAAAGGTGCGGATATCTTTGTCGGTGTTTCTGTGAAAGATCTCGTTTCCCCGGATATGGTCAAGTCAATGGCAGACAAACCCTGTGTTCTGGCTCTGGCAAATCCGGATCCGGAGATTCCCTATCCCCTGGCAAAGCAGGCAAGAAATGATGTGATCATGGGAACCGGAAGAAGTGACTATCCGAATCAGGTGAATAATGTTCTCGGATTTCCATTTATTTTCCGTGGAGCTCTGGATATGAGAGCAAGAAAGATCAATATGGAAATGAAGAAGGCCGCGATCTATGCCATAGCCGAACTTGCCAGAAAAGAAGTTCCCGATTCTGTATCACAAGCTTACAAGGGTGAAAAGTTCAGCTTCGGGCCGGAATACATTATCCCCAAACCATTTGACTCAAGAGTGTACTACGAAGTATCCACAGCAGTGGCGAAAGCGGCACATACATCGGGAGTTGCCAGAGTCAACTATCCCGGAGATGAAGCCTACAAAGAAAGTCTCAGGAGGAGAAAGCAGATTTGAACCTGATCATCCAATTTGCAATAGACAAGATTGCTAAAAATTCTGTAAAATTTGCCGGAGGAACAGCTGATGTTTCTCTACAAATTTCCAAAGAAGTTGTTCATAGAACTTTGATTGCCTCCGGAGAGTTACTAAAGCTCTTATCTAAAATTGGATTTTTGCCGCGTGAATGGAGAGAAGGACTTCTTTTGGGTTTTGACAATCTAGGGAAATCCGCAGAGATTACAGCTGAAAATCTGGAAGCATCCATTCATGCCACACGGCATGCCTTCGAGATAGCCCTTGAATCAATGGATCGATTCAAGGATCACTCGATTGATCTCATCTACGACAATAGATATGTTTCCAGTGTAATCGGGAGTGCTCATAATTCAAAAATCATCCTGTCCGATATCAAAATGAGTTTTCGTAAGGATGGGAAAGATATTTCGACCGATGAGATTCTGGAAGATTTTTTCCAATCCGGAAAGAAAAAAATCCTTCTCTATGTTCCCGGACTTTTCACAGATGAGAGTCTCTGGAAGGACAATAAGATTGAGATCGATGGTCGGACTGTTGTATCACGGGGAATAGATGATCATTGTATTCCTGATGATATGCATTCCGTCTTCATTCGATTCAATCATGGAAAACATATTTCTGAAAATGGAAAGGATCTTCTTGCAACTATAGAATATTTTTTACAAAAAGCACCCGGAACGGAAATTCATATCATATCTTATAGTCTCGGTTGCCTGGTAGTTCGAAGCTTACTGTACTACGCAAGAGAAAAAACTTCACCGATTATTAATGAAAATATCAAGAAAGTTATATTTATCGCTTCTCCTGATGGTGGATCCTATCTGGAGAAGGCAGGATTTTGGTTGGGCTTCTTATTAGAAAAAACACCTTACCTTGCCCTTCAAATTCTAGGTACGATTGGAAATCTTCGATCCGATGCCATAAAAGATCTCTCCCATGGAATCATCAGAGAGGAAGACTGGAATCGATTCAATCCTATATCCAGATATTGGCAGGACAAATACTTCGGAGAGTTGGACAATATTGACTGCTATCAATTTTACTCTTCCTTCGGTGAAGAAGGCTCACCGCTTCAAAGTTGGATGGGGGATGGAATCGTCGAGCAACCCAGTCTCACCTTTCTAAAAGATATCTTTCTAAAAAAGTCCAACCCTGAAATAAGAAGCGTAGATATCTCGGGAACAAATCATTTTACGATTTTGCAATCTCAGATTCTTATGTCTACTGTGAAAGAAATCATGCACAGCCATTCAGGTACCTGAAAACTATATATGGACATCAAATCTATTAAAAAAGTATCCATATTTGACTTTGATGGTACTCTGGTAAGGACTCCCCTCCCCCATGAAGGAAAGGAAATCTATTTTAAAAAAACCGGGAAACCCTGGCCCTATCTCTCCTGGTGGTCCAAAAAAGAATCTCTGGATCTGTCTATATTTGATATACCTAAAATAGAAAAAGTCATTAGAGATTACCATACTGAGATCCAGAATCCCGACACTTTCACGATCATGATGACAGGGAGGTTGGAGAGTTTGTCCTCGTTCATTGAAATTATATTAGAACATCATAATCTTTCCTTCCATAGAAAAATTTACAATCCAGGCACAAAGACCTTTGACTATAAGATCAAAAGTATTTTGATGCTGAACCGTGAATTTCCCGGCTTGGAAGAAATTGAGATTTGGGATGATAGAGATGAACACATACCCGGATTCAGAAACCTAGAATCCAAACTCAATAATCTCAAGTCCTACAAAGTCAATCATATCCTACCCTGAAAGGAGAATTTTCAGATTCTCCATCCAATTCTGCTTTTTGGTTATCCGGGATGAATTCTGAAGATCTCGGATTCCACCAATCTCACCCGTAATCATTCCGGCCATCCACTTCCGAATTTTCATAGCCCTCTATAATTCTTTACCTTTTTCGATATATCGTAGTACAGTCCATACATAAGCTGAATGGCTCCAGGTAAGAGGTGATACACAAAGAGGGTTTCCATTACTGGGGTCTACCTGCTCGGCGAAGACACCGGAAGGAAGAGCATTTTTCACACACCATTCAAAATAAGGAAGAGCCAGATCAAGCTCTTTACGGCTTACTGCTTTTTCAATCAAAAACTCAGCTATCCAAAGTGTAGAAATAAACCACGGGTTTCCGGGAATCCCGGGAGGACTATTTTCTTCTCTCTGGTAGACATCCCCCTGATATCTCGCACAACCACTTGTAGAACTTTTCAGCCACAATTCTTCACGTATAGCAAGGAAAGTGGAATACATTCTGGGTTCTGATGGATTGATTACACCGAAAGTAGATAAACCCAGGATACTGATATCGATGACTTCATCGAGCTTGTATCCTCCATCCACTCTGGTCCCCGATCGTGCATAACGTTTCAATCCATCATGATAGAGATATTTTTCTACTGCAGAAGTCATTTCATCCGCTACCAAATTGTACTCCTTTGCAAGATCCAAATCCTGAAATAGATCTGCAAACTTTGAAGCTGCTCTGAGTCCTGCAATCACCGAGGCTACTGTGTATGCATGTAGAGCATATCGTTCCTCCCAGAGATCATAGGAAGGAAGTGGCAATTTAGTCTCTTCGTCCCTGTATCGAACCAGAAAATTAGCCGCTTTTAAAATCAATGAGTTGTAGAGGGGTCTAATGAATTCTATATCGATTAAGTTTTCATGATGTATCCAGAGAGCCCAGAGAGTCAAAGCAGTAGAATCTTCTTGAATAGGAAGAACTTCCTTTCCCTCAACGATCCATGCATGCCAGTTACTGGCGAGAGATCCGTCAGGATTGTAATGTTGAAACATATACCCTTCCTCAGACAAGACTCTGGCACAATAATCAAAATATTTCATGCAGATGCTCGAATAACCTGCCTTAGCCAATGCCGCAGCAACAAAAGCTCCATCCCTTCCCCAGACATACGAATAAGTATCTTTTCCAAAACGAATGATATCCGAATCAGTAGCGGCAATGATGGCACCAGAATTGTCAATTTGAGTCCTCAATATAAGTAAGCTTCTATTCAGAATATCTCCAATGGTTGAAGGAAGATCCTTCAGTTTGATTACGAGAGATTCTTTTCGTATCCAGGTCATCCAGTACCCGGAAGATCTCTGAAATATAGTTTCTGGAGTTAAGTTGTGAACATCCAAATTCAATTTTGCAACCTGCGGATAGGTCTCGCCGGCAACAATCCAATAATAGTTTGTTGAACTACTATATGGATTCAGATTCATATGAATTCCGATAGTGGAATATGGAGAACCCCAGGCAGTTGCTTCACCGTCCAAATTTCCTTCTGCTTCAGAAAACTTTTTTTTGGTCAGAGAAGTTTCATCTCTTCTTCCGCAGGTGTAGTGCCTAACGCCCCATTGTTTTTCTTCCAAACAGCTTATAAGAAAATATCGATGAACCTTGTAGTGAATGATGGAAGCAGACCTGGGATCAAAATAGGCTGTACCACCTATATCATTTCCATATAAATTAAAATCATGACTGAAAAAAAGTCTTACATCACGTTTTTTATCTATTAAATTGATTACTTCTATTTTCTTTATGTAAACATTCAATTCGACATCCACAATGTCATTGCATCTTATCTCTATACCCATATTTGTATTACGAAGTAGGACATCCGTAGCGAGAGTATTGTCTCTGTACTTGAGATGGATTTCCCAAGCTTCTCCCAGCCAGGAGTATTCACCATCTACCCAAATCCCTATTCGGAATGGTTTTCCACTTCCATGATTTTCCTGTCCGATATAAGGAAAGTACACATCCCTAATCTGATAATTAGAATCGAAATTCAATAATAACGTTCCATTGCTTACTGGAATATCTCTGGGCATATTTTTACCTCTTTATTTGTTCATAAAGTTTTGAGTACTTCTTAGCCATGAGTTCAATAGAAAAATTTTTCTCCACATGATCTCTGCAATCTTTTGGTGGAATTTGAGAAACTTCCAGAATCGCATCCTGCATTTCCATTTGAGTATCTACCGCATATCCCGTCTTTCCATGATGGATAATTTCGGGAACCGAACCTTTTTTCAAAGCTATTACCGGTGTCCCCAAAGCCATAGATTCAATTAGGACAAGTCCGAAAGGCTCACCCCACTGAATCGGAAACAATGTTGCTTTCGCATGAGAAAACCAATATTTTTTTTGTATATGATTCAATTCACCGATATAAATAATTTGATGTTCGGTATTCAAGATAGGCTTCATTACATTCTCATAATAATCGGATTCGCTCTCAGGAAATTCTACCTTTACATTATAATTGATAGATGAACTTATTTTTTTGAAATATTTTTTATCAATTTCCTTGTTCTGAATATTTCCGGCGATAATGAGTCTTGATTTAGTACTGAGAGCTACCTCGATGGCTTTATCCTGACCCTTATCGGGCGTGATTCTTCCTATAGAAAACAAATAGTCCTCTTTCAATACCTTATCCGAAAATGGATACTCTTCCAAATCCAATCCATGATGTATTACGTCCCTTAAATTGCTCAGGCCTTCATGCTGTTTTCTCTGATATTCACTAATGGGAACAAAAAATATACCTGAGCTGGGTGTTAAGAATTTGTTCCATCTTTTGAAGGATTGCTCTTCTCCGGCAGGAACATGAAGCGTCATTACTATGGGAACCGGACTCTTCACAACTCCCTGAAATATAAACTCCAGCATTCCCGCATCATGCATATGAATGATATCGATGTCTCCCGCTGTTGCTCTCTTTAGGGAGAGAATGAGATGTCTTTTCATAGACTCTCTCTGAATCTTACTATCCTCACTCCAATATTCACCAAATGATTTTTCGATTGTAACAAAATGCTCACCGACAATCTTCGAATCTCCGGAGCAGGCCACAACAGATTGAATTCCAATTTTTTCCAACCCATGATCAATATTGCTTATCACAGTTTCAATAGGAGAGTATCCCAACCCACAACCGATCGGTCTATTTAGTGTCCCCACTTGTAGTACTTTCATAATCCCTCCAGTAGTTATTTAGTTCAAAAAAGTTGTTTTTGAAGGCATTTGTTCGAAAGAGAGTCCTGCAAAGAACAGAAGGAGAGCCGTAAGGCAGATTGGTATAGGTTGTGCCATAGTACAAAAACCTATAAAATAATCATCTACTCAAGATGTAGATTTTCATGTATGTGGTATATTTTTGTTTACTAACTCAGGTGTATAGAACTTTAAATATTTTTTTAATAAATTAATCTTTCTTTTTGTAGGTTTCCCCCTCAAGATTTTGCTACAATTCAGAACTAAGTGAATACAATACTCAAATCTTTGTTATGAATAATCGAGACATACATATCGGTTCTCTAAAATACTTGTGACTTTCTGTTTACGTGTTCCAGGCATTTTATTGGAGAATGAAAAGTGGATACACAAATATTTTTAACTTTAAATTATGGAATCCAAACCTCCTTCTCAATTCATACCTAACGACTAAATCATCCAAACTACCAGAAGAACGATAAAAGAATCTCCCAAATAAAAAACCAGCCTTTCAATCCTGATTCTAAAGAAATAAAGATTCTTATCTTCGAGGATAAATTGTATCGACAACTTTCGAGCGAAAGGAACCTTGTATGACGATAGAGTATCAGGATGGAAAGTTGCCCTTCGACTACGCTCAGGGACCGAAATTGACTCACGTCAGCGGTAATAAAAGAAAATCCTTCGACCAGAACAAAGGCTTCCAACCAAAGTATCCCCCAACAAAAAACCAGCCTTTCCATCCTGATTCTAAAGAAATACAGGTTCCATAGCTGAAACTTCTCGGAGCAAAAATTTAGAGATGTCGGATCTGTTCTCCGACTCTCGTTTTTTGCCCGAAAGTTTCGAGCGAAAGGAACCTTGTATGACGATAGAATATCAGGATGGAAAGTTGAACAGAAGAAAGCCCCGCGCTAGCGGTAGCCTCCTGAAAGGAAAAAATTGTTTTTTGCCCGAAAGTTTCGAGCGAAAGGAACTTTGTATGACGATAGAGCATCACAGGATGGAAAGTTGCCCTTCGACTACGCTCAGGGACCGAAATTGACTCACGTCAGCGGTAATAAAAGAAAATCCTTCGATCAGAAAAAGAGTAACCGCAAATTTAACCCCATCCAAGGATGGATTTAAAAAGAGTTTCGGCTTCCTCTGAGGTATTGCAGGTCGGCAATTTTGAGAAGAACTCGATAGCGGCATCCTGAGGATTCAATCCGTTGGCTTTAAATGTTTGTAATATGGATAGATACATCGCCGAAGCTTCTGCTCCTTCCGGAACGTCCGCAAATAACCAATTCTTCCTACCCAGAACAAATGGACGGATGGCATTTTCTACAAGGTTGTTATCAATATAGATTTCACCATTGTCCAAATAGAGTATAATCTTTTTCCATTCTTTCAGAGCATAGTTCACTGCGACTCTCAGTCCATTGGATTTCTTCGGATTCTGCGATTCCATAAGAATTTGATTGTAAAGATGATCCATTAGAGGCTTGGATTCTCTGTCTGATTTTTACAATCTCCTCAAAATTTCCATTCCTGTAGTAATCATGATTTCTAATTTTCTTCTCGACGTCATACAATTTCTTAATGGTAAATAAGATCTTTTCTGCTGATTTTTCATTGGATGCCTTGAACGAATTTTCAAATTTCCGTCTGACATGAGCAAGACATCCGGCAAGCAGGATTTCAGGTGTCTCTTTCAAATGAGCATTGTATGTCGCCAAACCATCAGCCTGAATGAAGCCTTCATATCCATTCAAGAATTCCTTTAAAAACTCAGCCGATCTCGATGTTCGATATTGATAATAAATGATCGGTTTGTCCGGTCTTCCTCCACGGAATACCCACATATAGGATACAGAAGTATTCTTCCTATCTTTTCTTTATGAACCTGATAGTTCGTTTCATCCACTCTGATCATCCTTCCGCTCTTCACAAGTTTAGGGAAAAGGATAATAATTCCAGATACAGCAAATACACTCCGATTACCCAATTACTCATCGTGCTTCTCGGTATCTCAATTTTACTCCGGAGCAACATTTCCGACAATCGGTAAAAAGGTATACCATCCAACCACTTGGCAATCAAGAGGAAGACTAGTGTTTCTACCGTCAGATTGCTACCGGGGTAGATCTGGGGAGTTTTGTATGGAGCAGTTACAATGATTTTTCCGGCTTCATTTCTTTCATCCCCTTTGCAATGATTGCATGTGTATTTAGCCCTTCTGTGCTGTCTTACATAGACCTGAGGAGGAACGATTACAATCTGCTCGGATACTTCCGGTTCTATTTCTGTCAATCTGTGACCGCAATTACATGTCTTTTCTTCTTCAGGAATATCATGTTTTTCTTCCACTCTCTTTAAGTGATCGGGAAGTGCTTTTCGTCCTACTTTCTTTCTTGTATGGGATTTGACTTCTACTTCATCCGAATGGGATTCAAAAAGGGTTTTCTCGTCATGCAATCCCAATTCTGCTTCGTTAAAGAAGAGATCCTGATAGTAAATAAAGGGATCTATTTTCTCGGACTTAGCTCCGAAATTCATTCTTTGGAGGTTTTTAAACATTCCCTTCAATTTTTCAATAGCTCTATCCCTTTCGGTTATACCATGCTGAAGGGTATTGATTTTATTTTGTTTCTCTATTAGGGTTTTATTGTGTGAGACTTTTAGATTATCTAATTTTATGTTTAAGTTTTGTTGCTGTGCAGATAATTGTAATACAATTTTCTTTAGTTCTTTGGGATCATCGGGGAGATTTTCAGGAAGTTGCACGGTGACAGAATTTATGATAATACATTACCGTACAACTACTTTTTTTTATTCATTAGGAAAAATTAATTCTCTATGCTCCTTTCTGAAATCAATTCCTCTCAATAACCAGTTCAATTCTCTTCTGGATATAGTTACTCTATCCATTGATCCGGAGGGCCATGCAAATTGTCCTTTTTCCAATTTCTTCTGCCAGATGCAGAATCCATTTCCATCCCAGTAGAATATTTTGATCAGTTTTCGGGAATGTCCGCTGAAGAGAAACAAGGAACGACTATATGGATCCAGATTCATCTCCTCCTTTATAATTCCATACAATCCATTCCATGACTTTCTCATGTCGGTATAGCCCGTTCTGATGTATACTTTCAATTTCAATGGATCGCGGAGAATCATTGCGGTTTCCTGATTCTGATATTAATCACGGAGTTATTCTCTATTTGTATCGAAACTTCTAAAGGAGATTGAGAAAATTCAGGTTCAGGCTCTTCTATCTTAACCGGAAGTATTGTTTTTATACGATGATTTACTGTTTCCTTCGCATATTTATATCTCCAATTCGAAAAGGAATCTACAGTTATATCATTCTCGCGACAATAGGCTCGGATACTTTTACCGCTCTTCTGCCAGTTCTTAACATGCTTTTTCATTATTGTATGTTTATCCATAATGGATAGTTTAACAGAAAAAAGAGTTTTGTGAACCTGTGGGAGTTTTAGCGCTTACGAAAAAGATGCTCCATGCAATGGAAAAGTCCTTCGACCAGAACAAAGGCTTCCAACCAAAGAATCCCCCAACAAAAAACCATCCTTTCCATCCTGATTCTAAAGAAATACAGGTTCCATAGCTGAAACTTCTCGGAGCAAAAATTTAGAGATGTCGGATCTGTTCTCCGACTCTCGTTTTTTGCCCGAAAGTTTCGAGCGAAAGGAACCTTGTATGACGATAGAATATCAGGATGGAAAGTTGAACAGAAGAAAGCCCCGCGCTAGCGGTAGCCTCCTGAAAGGAAAAAATTGTTTTTTGCCCGAAAGTTTCGAGCGAAAGGAACCTGTATGACGATAGAATATCAGGATGGAAAGTTGCCCTTCGACTCCGCTCAGGGACCGAAATTGACCCACGTCAGAGGTAAAAGAAAAATATCGTTCGATCAGAAGAAGATGCTCCATGCAATGAAAACATTTTCCATATTAGCACCCTTCGAGAACCTCAGGATGACACTAGATCCATGCAATGGAAATATCCTTCGATCAGAAAAAGATACAATGGCACATCAAACCATCAATATCTTCACCACAACCGCAATGGAGAGGGTAACCATCAAACCAATGATGGTGTACAATAATTTCTCATGAAACTTAAAATGGTTTTCCATAGCCAGAAATCTCTGTTGGTTGATTTCTTTTTCAGATTTGATCTGTTGCTCCAGATTCTCTTTTGAAGATTGAATCTGTTGTTCAAGATTCTCCCGAATGAAATCCATCTTCTGATCCATTTTTTCGAACCCGAGGTTCATCTTCTGGTCCATTTTTTCAAATCGCTCTTTCATGAGGGTAAAACCATTTTGCATCGTTTCCGCAAGAATCCGAATTTCGGATCGAATTCCATCAGTTTCTCTATGAATCGGGTAGATGTCTTCTTTCATGATTTTAGTTTCCTGAGTATTGATCTTAAAATCTATCCAGTTTTCCATTTCTGTCAAGAGAGATTCCGCTTCTTTTCCGATATGGGTGTTCGTATAAGTGCATAGATGAATGTTTTCATAGTTTCTCCTTACATAGAGGGTTCCAAAATCCTTCACTTGTAGCAGATATTTTGAAAAAAAATTTGAGTTTTAGAAAAAAAATTACACCTAACAATCCTGAAGAGCTGGAACAAACAATATTAATCTTAAATGGATAGGTTTGTCTATTTTAGAATTCAATGAAAGAGGGTAGACCATAAAATTTTTCAGAATTTTAGTGCAAATCATTTGCACTAATTTCAAATAATCAATAAAATCAAGGGTTTTAGAGAGAAAAAGCCTAATCTAGGGTGACAGCCCATCGGCTAGACCCATGGATCTCACCCAATAGAAAGCTGCCCTTCGACTCCGCTCAGGGACCGAAATTGACTCACGTCAGAGGTAGTAGAAAAGAGTCCTCCTCCAAAACCGAGATCTCGATACAATTTTTACAATAACTGTAATACGAACCTAAAACGGGATGAAAGTAGATCCTATCAAAAGGGGAAAAAATCACTCGATCACCGAATCCTTCGACCAGAACAAAGGCTTCCAACCAAAGTATCCCCCAACAAAAAACCATCCTTTCCATCCTGATTCTAAAGAAATACAGGTTCCATAGCTGAAACTTCTCGGAGCAAAAATTTAGAGATGTCGGATCTGTTCTCCGACTCTCGTTTTTTGCCCGAAAGTTTCGAGCGAAAGGAACCTTGTATGACGATAGAGCATCAGGATGGAAAGTTGAACAGAAGAAAGCCCCGCGCTAGCGGTAGCCTCCTGAAAGGAAAAAATTGTTTTTTGCCCGAAAGTTTCGAGCGAAAGGAGCCTGTATGACGATAGAGCATCAGGATGGAAAGTTGAACAGAAGAAAGCCCCGCGCTAGCGGTAGCCTCCTGCAAAGAAAAAATTGTTTTTTGCCCGAGAGTTTCGAGCGAAAGGAACCTGTATGACGATAGAGCATCAGGATGGAAAGTTGCCCTTCGACTCCGCTCAGGGATCGAAATTGACCCACGTCAGAGGTAATAGAAAAAAATCCTTCGATCAGAAAAAGATGCAATGGAAAGTTGAACAGCCCCCCAGCAAACGGAAAAAAGAATAAAAAATCAAAGCAAAGTTGCAAATGCATTCCGCACAAAGATAGGAGAGAGGGCTATTCCATGCTTCAGGTATGATTTTTTTTTAAAATCATTAAATTTTCATTGCAAAATGCAAAATGAATTTTTTGAATTAATTCTACGGAATTATTTTAGATGATGAAAGCCCTACTCTTTAGTACAATACTGATTTCACTGCTATCTCCCTTATTTGCGGAGAAGCCCGACTCTAGTTTTCAATCCGTATCGGAATACTTAAAAATCCACAAAACTCTTCCTGATTTTTATATCACCAAGAAAGAAGCCAAATCAAAAGGTTGGATTCCTTCCCGGGGGAATCTCCACAAAGTTCTACCCGGCATGAGTATTGGTGGAGATCGATTTGGAAACCGTGAAAAAAAGCTCCCGGTTCATCAATGTGGAAAAAGTACCAAATGGATAGAGGCTGACATCGACTATCAGGGAGGACGGAGAGGTGGAAGGCGAATCGTCTACTGTCTGGATAGAACCAAGAAAGAAATCCACATCTTTAAAACGGAAGATCACTACAAAACATTTCAGGAAGTTAGATAAAATTCATGTCCTATCAATTGATTACAGAATCAGCCGGCACAATTCACGAAGTGCACAACATTCTCTTAAAAACTCTCGAATTTCCCGAATCTTACGGTTACAACCTGGACGCACTCTATGACTGCCTAACCGAAATGGATCTCCCCTGCTCGGTAGAATGGTTGGATTACAAATCTACAGTGAAGAAATTAGGTACAGATATTAAACTAATTCGTAAAGTATTTGAAGAATATGCAACTGAAGAAGGGGAATTTCATTTTCGAACCAACTGAGAGCTATTTTCCCCAAAAAGCCCTATAGCTCAGAAAAGCTCCCAAACCCAGAAACAAAATTCCAGACAATTTTTGTAATAAATCAGGATGAATGTATTTACTGAGGACAGATCCTGCCAGGACCCCCAGTCCGGAACTGAGAGTCAGAGCAGAGGCAGATGCCAAAAAGACTGTCCATTTTGAATCACCGGAAGCGGAGAGACCCATAGTAGCCAATTGAGTCTTGTCTCCGAGTTCGGCTAAAAATATAGTAAGAAAAGTCGTGAGAAATAATCTGATATCCAAATTTATTCCTTACAATCAGTATTGACTGAAGTAACATAAGTTAGTGGAAGATCATCAGACATTGTATTGGATCCCATAAACTTTCCTTTGATAATAATTTTTTTACTCTGATAAGCTTTTTGCCATTCTTTTTCAAGCTTGGAAGACACAGGCTTATAAGACCAATGCCATCTTTCTAGGTAGTAGCCTTTTTCACCTCTTTTGGAATACTCATTATAAGGTTGACAAAAACCAAATTTGGAAGCATTTTCCTGGAGCCAGGAGTAGAGAAATTCACCCTTGCCCCCCTTCTCAAAGTAGGTATTATCAAAGGAATTGATATCTATGTCAGTTCCCCAATGGTGGCGTGAAGTCCCCGGAGCACTGGAGTATTGGAGTATCAGTGATACAATCTCTTCCGGCTTCTTTCCTTCAACAGATTCTCTCATCTTTCTTTTGCCTGTGAATTTTGTTTCCCAGATGTACTTTTGATCAGCATAACTTCTGAATCCCGATCGAACGAAAATATGCTCATTTGATTTTCCTTTTCGATCTTTGTCATACGCTTCAATCATTTTCTGAAACGCAGCCATTACATCCGGTCTCATCCGAAAACTACTTTTTTCTATCTTATTCACAAAAACTTTGTGTACCTTTCCCCCATTGTAGTCCCCCATGAGGTATTTTTCCGGGGTTTGACCTAGATAAAGATCATCGGCACTCAGGCCAAGAGCGACAGCTACAACAGGAAAGAACTTAAATAATCTATGAAAATTCATAAAATCCTCTAAATAAGAAAAGGAAATCCCATTCCCTGGTCCTTCCAATTTCATTAATTTAACTAATTTTTTTTAACTGAAAAATCTCACAAGGAAACTATCAATCTGAAGAAGAAATCAGAAAGTCGTCAGAAACTTTTCAACATCATCATGCGCTCCGAAAACTACCATCACATCATTGTTTCGAAACTGAGTGTGCAAACTAGGAATTCCTATAGATTCCTCTATAGGCTGGTCTCCCTTCCGCTTTGCCAATGGATTTGGTTTGGATCTTTTTATGGTGATAAGCAATAGTTTGTACTTCTCTTTTAGTTTGACTTCTCCGAGAGTTTTTCCGACGAAATTTTTAGGAACTATGAGCTCGGCAATTCGAAATTCTTCCGTAATGATTGTGGAGCCACGCATGTTAGAGTGACTGAACATCTCTGCCATGTTCTTTGCGGCTTTCTCTTCCGGATTGAAAATATGGGTAATCCCAAGCATTTTTAAGATTCTGACGTGGAGTTCAGTCTGATATCGGGCTATGATTTCTTTGACACCGATTCGCTTCAAAATATCGGCTGTGATGATGAGAGTTTCGAAATCATCAGCCACTGCCAGGATAACAAAGTCAAATTCATTCAAGCCCTGAGCTTTCATTACATTTTCGTCTGTTGCATCGAGGCAGACAGCATTCGTACAATCTTCTTTGATGTCCTCAATGAGATCTTTATTGACATCGATAGCCATGACCTCATGTTGCTCCTCGTGGAGGCATTTGACCAATTCTTTGCCAAATCCCCCCAAACCGATGACAGCTATTTTTTTTTCATTCATGGAATTGATTTATATTAGTTTTTTAGAAATTGCCTTTTCATAAATTCTATGGTATTCCATTTCACTATTCTTCCAACTCCAATCTAAGTTCATGATATTGGATCTGACCTTATGTAAGCCATCCTTGTTGTAGTACAAAGTACTAGCACGATCCAAAGCAAAGGCTAAGGAATGATCCTGTCCCGGTTCAAAGACCAAGCCGGTAGAGAAATTCAAATCCGGATCTTCCCGAACAGAGTCTTTCAAACCTCCAACTCGAGAAACAATGGGAACTGTTCCGTAGACCTGGCTGTACATTTGATTCAAACCACAGGGCTCAAAGAGTGAGGGCATGAGAAAAAAATCGGAAGCGGCTTCAATCTTTCGGGCAAGAGTTTCATCAAAGCCCTTATAGAAAAAGAGCCTGTGATTGGAAAAATGAGACTCATGGAAAAACCGACCTTCCAGTTCCTTGTCCCCTGTTCCCAGAATGAAATAGAAAAAAGGAAGATTCCATCGGGCTAGAAATGCATTGAGGAAGGTTTCAAACCCTTTTTGGTGGGTCAATCTACTCACCATTCCGATTAGAGGGCGCTCGGGATCAACCGGCAGACCAAATTCTTTGTAGAGAGCTTCTTTATTTTCCCGTTTTCCCTTTTCTACTGTTTTGAGTGTATAATTCTTATAGATTTTTTTATCGGATTTGGGATTCCATTCTTTCTCATCCACACCATTCATGATGCCCGTGAAGGAATCGATCCTCTGATTCAAAATCCAGGAGAGAAAAAGTCCCTGGGGTTCGTGCAGGATTTCATCCCGATACCCTCTACTCACAGTAGTGATCTCCTGAGTGTACTGGAGGGCGCCCTTCATATAATTCACTTTTTCATAGTTCGCGATACTTTCGAGAGGGATGTGAAAGGGATCTGTACGGAGAAAACTGGTCATCCAAAAGGGATGATCTCCCTGAAAGGCGAGATTGTGAATGGTAAACACAGTTGGCTTTCCCGGATATCGGGTATTATTGATCACCGATACGAGTGAAGTGTGCCAATCGTGGGAATGAACCACATCCACATCGAGGTGAATCCCCAAATAATAGCAGGCATAGGAAAAGATAGCAAAACTATACAATTCATCTGTATTTCCATAAATCTTATCATAACGACTGAATAGAGGGGAATCAAAGAAGTATAGATTGATCTTGCCGTGCTTTACTTTTCTAAATTTTGATTTTTCAAGAACTTTGCAGGCATCTGTATTGTACCTGAGTTCATCTGCTATGCATGGGATCTCTGTTTTTAAGAATTTTAGTTCGGGACGAATAGATTCCAGGAGCGGGAGCGCAATATGTACTTCATTGTTTTTGGACTGATATTTACTAAGTGAAGCCAGCATATCGGATAAGCCCCCCACTTTGATATAAGGGAAGAATTCAGCGGCAGTATGTAGGATCTTCATTTTTACAACCTTGTTCTATAGATAATTCATCTTATCTTTTAGCCAATATTTTCCTATGAAAAAAAACTTTCTGCCTTATTTTTCTGAAAGGAAATCTTTGTACAAAAGGGAAGGTTGAATTCCCTGATTTCCCTGGTACTTCCCGGATTTGTATTCTTCCACCTCTCCCTGGACGGTATGATAAAAAATCTGACAGATTTGAACTCCCGGATACACAATCAAAGGATGGATCACAGAGATTTCGAGTGTCCAGAAGCCTTTGAAGCCCACATCCCCAAACCCGGCAGTGACATGCACATACATTCCCAGCCTTCCGATCGAGGATCTTCCCTCCAACATGGGTACAAAATCATGCGTTTCGGTGAATTCCAGAGTTCGACCGAGATAAAGAATCCCGGGTTGAAGCTGATAGCCCGATTCGGGGATAATGATTTTCTCAGTCTCCGCCGGTTTTTTCATATCCAGGGGAAAGTTTTTATAGACCAAAAGTTCATGAAATAGACGTAAATTATAAGAATTCGGATTCAAAAGATTGTCGTCAAAGGGCTCAATGAGGATTTTGCCTTCTTTTCTTCTTTTTTCAATTTCTTTCCCGGTGAGTATCATATTCATTCTCCTCGGAAGACAGGAGGTCTTTTTTCCTGAAAGGCCTGCAAAGCTTCCAATCTATCTTTAGTGTTGAGAGTTTGTAAATAAAAACTACGTTCTTTATCCAATCCTTCCTCCAGAGACAATTCCAACCCTTCTTTGATGGCTCGTTTCGCCAAACGCAAGGCAATGGGAGCGCTGCTGAGAATTTCTCCGAGATAGGCATCTACCTGTCCGCTGAACCCTTCCTCTCCAAAGACATGAGTCACGATTCCATATTCCTTTGCTTGGGAGGATTTGATTTTCGCGGCACGGAATATCAAATCCTTAGCCCGGGAAGGGCCAACCAATCGACTCAATCTCTGAGTACCTCCCGCTCCGGGTATGATTCCCAGTTTGGTCTCCGTGAGCCCGATCAAGGCTGATTCTTTCATAAGACGGATGTCACAGGCTAGAGCTATCTCCAAACCACCCCCGAAAGCAGAGCCATTCAGGATAGCAACAGTAGGAACAGGAAAATCTTCCAGGAGTTTCAGGGTTTCCCGAAACTGATCCAAAAACTGAAGAACCTCTTCAAAACTCATCCCTTTCCGCTCTTCCAAATCCGCACCGGCAGAGAAAACTTTCTCTCCTTCTCCACTTATCGTAAGACACCGAATCTCCTGATTGTCCTTTGCTTTCAAAACAATGTCGTGAAACTCATTCATCAGAGCACGACTCAGAGAATTGGCCTTTTCTTTTCGCATGAATTGGATGGATGCCAAAGAATTAGTAATTTGAAATTTGAGATTCATAAAATCCTCTATAAGAACACTCGAAATATATCTTCCAGAAGCGTAGGTTGATTCATTTCGCTCAGAGTTGTCATCGGAATAGGAACAAAAATAAAGAGAAGGGCAAAGAGCATGAAAAATCCAAGAGATTTCCGAATTCTATCCAATCCATCAAATGAATCAGGGACATACGGATGTTCAATTTTGATCAAAAAGTATATGATGAATCCCCAAATCACCCAATTGAAGTTCACCAATCCAAGGAAAAGGAAGCAGAGAAAGAGATAGTAGATCCATTCTCTGTACTTCTCACCGAATAAGGAATAGATCACATGCCCACCATCCAATTGCCCGAATGGAAAGAGATTGATAGCAGTTACGAAAAAACCTACCCAACCTGCTTGAGCCAGTGGATGAATGAGGAGATTGTGCGTTTTCATGTCCATGGGTCCGTGTAATAATTGTACTGACCAATACGTGAAAAGACTATCACCGAAAACGAGACTTCTATCCATAGGAACGGAATCCATATAGTCCTTAACGTTGATCACATCAGAATAGTACACACCAATGATCCAACAGGGAATCGAGAGTAAAAAACTCATGAGAGGACCGCCGACCCCAATATCAAACAATTTCTTCTTATCCGGTATAGGTTCTTCTATACGTATGACCGCACCCATAGTGCCTATAGGTCCGATGGGCATCGGTATGAAAAAAGGAAGAGTGGCACGTATACCGTAGTACCTGGCGGGTAGATAGTGACCCATTTCATGAGCCAGAAGGATGAGAAGGAGTGGAATCGAGTAATAGACTTCAGTATTGAAATGGGCTAAAATTTCAGAGTAGTAATTTCCAACTAAGGTGATAGACTCGGAGGAAACATCATTGAATAAAAGGGCATACAGGAATTGTACCGAGACGCCTATTAGCTCCAATGTTCTCTCTTTGAGAGTTAATGTAAGGAAGGTAGCTCCAAACAAAAAAATATGGACGGAAAGGGTACTTTTCACTTGTGCAATATTTATATTCTTTAATAATTAGTCAAGAATCTTGAAATTTCCCGTTTCAAGTCTTTTTTATAAACAAATAGAATAGAGAGATCGATAGGTATATTATGCTTAATTTGAAGAATCTGAGTGTTAAAGGAAAGATAATCCTCTCAGTAGGTATTTTCCAAGTATTGAGTTTTATGATGGCGGCTCTGGGAACAATGGGTTTGATGATGATAGATTCTGAATTCAATTCACTATCGAGATTCATGTCCAGAGTCCAGGAAAACCTCACCAAAATTAAGTACATCGAATCAGATTCCTGGCATCAAACCTTAAGAGCATCTAAGTCTGATTCCAAAGCTGAATTTACTGAATCTATCGAAAATGCACTCAAAGCTCAAAAAGAAGCCAATGCTCTTCTCATCGAAATCAAAGAATATTTATCTAAATCTAAAGATGATTATGATGAAATCGCATCTATGGATTCAGAGCTGAGAAAAATGGAACCTCCTCACATCACTCTCGACAAAATCGCTAAGGTAATCAAAGACTTAGATGGATTCACTCAATCGGTAAAAACTCTTATGGATGAGTACTTCCAACCGGGCACAGGCGATTTGCGAAGACTTCAGATAAGCAGAGAGATTGACTCAATTTCCAAAGAAAAACGACTTGTACAGATCGATCTAAATCATCATTTCAATAACCTCACAGCCACCTTCTCCTTGGGAAATCGATTGGTTCAGGAAAAATTAGCAAATCTCTCCGGTAGTACCAAAGTCATCCTGTGGATTGGTTATGCTCTTTCACTCATCGTTGTAGTTCTTGTCACCACACTCATGATTCGTAGGATTGCCAATCCCATCCGACAGGCAGAAGACATTGCCAATAATTTCTCCAATGGAGACCTAACCCAAAATATTAAAAATGATAGTGATGATGAAATCGGCAGGATGCTTCGCGCTCTCGGAAAAGCAAATGACACCATCCGAAAGATTATAAAAGAGATCGGAAACACCTCCGACCATCTCGCATCTTCAGCCGAAGAACTATCTGCTACCTCACGCAATCTGGCAGATGGTGCCACCAACCAGGCATCTTCACTCGAACAAACCGCATCAGCTGTGACAGAGATTTCAGAATCGATCGCTTATGTTTCCGAAAGTGCAAGAGATCAGGAAAAAGAAGTCATCGAAACCAATAAATCCATGAACGAACTTTCCAAATCCATCACTCAAATCACAGAAACAGCCCGCTCGGTAAACGAAGGATCTCAATCCGCTCTGGCGGAGGCCAAAGAAGGTCAGCTCAAAGTCAATGAAACCGTCAAGAGAATGGCGGCTATCGAAGAAAGTTCCGAGCAGATTTCTGATATCATCAATGTCATCAACGACATCTCCGAACAAACTAACCTCCTCGCTCTCAATGCAGCTATTGAGGCGGCAAGAGCGGGTGAGTCCGGTCGTGGTTTTGCGGTCGTAGCAGAAGAAATCTCCAAACTTGCCGCAAGATCTCAAAAGGCTACCCGGGAAATCGCAGAGTTGATCACTGATAGTATCAATAAGGTCAATGACGGAAAGATCATTGTTGGTCAGGTAGTGGAGTCTCTAAACAAAATCTTACAAAAGTCTTCCGAAGCCGCTCAACTTTCAGATCAAATCTCCAGTGCGACCAAGATGCAGAGTGCGGGAAACAACAAAGTTCTCAAATCTGTCACTACCCTCTCTCAAATGGCTCAGTCTATATCCAGAGCGACCAACGAAATGAGACTTTCTTCAAAAGAAATATCCAATGCTATAGAGCAGGTAAATTCTGTAGCTCAGAACACAGCTTCTTCTTCTGAAGAGATGGCAGCATCCACTTCAGAACTCGCAACACAATCAGAAAAACTTAGCAGTCTAGTTTCAGTATTCAAGTTATCCTAAGGAGGGATACCGGAAGATTCCACATTTCCGACTTCCATGTTTGACAATATAAAATTTATTAAAGAACACGACCCGGCGGCAAAATCTTTCTTAGAGATTGCCCTATGCTATCCGGGTCTCCATGCACTTTTTTTGCACAAAATTGCCCACAGATTATTCCTCTGGAAAATTCCCCTTCTTCCCCGAATCATCAATTATTGGTCCAGATTTTTGACAGGAATTGATATTCACCCGGGAGCTCAAATTGCAAATGGGATTCTAATTGACCACGGAACAGGAGTCGTCATTGGAGAAACTGCTATCATCGGAAAAGGTTGCCTGATCTATCAAAATGTAACTCTAGGTGGTACAGGAAAAGAATCCGGGAAGCGACATCCTACTCTCAAAGAAAATGTAGTTGTAGGAGCCGGAGCCAAGGTACTCGGAAACATCACAATCCAGAGCAATGTTCGTATCGGAGCCGGTTCTGTAGTCATGCGTGATGTTCCCGAAAACTGTACTGTAGTCGGGATTCCGGGAAGAGTAGTAAAAAATCTTTCCACAAAACCATTCAATGATACCAACCTACTCAACCACTCCGAACTACCTGATCCTATCACACGGGTCTTCTCAATCCTCCTCGAGAGAGTCGATACCCTTCAGCAGGATCTGGTAGACTTGTCCAATAAGACTGATCACAAAATAGACAGAGACCCTTACAATCGAGAAGAATTGCAAAATTTTATAGATGGAAGTGGAATTTAAGTTGATTCATTAAACTTCCCATTTTCTTTGATTTTAAAGTCATTTTCGAAAAGATTTGCTCATTCATTAGTAAATCAGCAATAAAATGGCTACATACCAGGTTATAGGAAAAGTGAAGCTACTTATGAGAATTGGTATATATGAGTATTAAAATCTTAATTGCTGATGATCACCCTGTAACCTTTCTAGGGATCAAAGAAACTCTTAAGCAATACCCCGATTTTGAAATAGTAGATTGTGTTACTTCCGGCGATCGCATTCCGGCAGTACTGGATTCATCTCCAATTGACATCCTGATCTTAGATATTGATATGCCCGGATTCAATGGTTTGGATTTTTTAAAGAAATATCGAAGCAGCTACAAAGATTTAAAAATTATCCTCTACACTGTCCACGAAGGGGAAGGATACTTCCGGGAAGCTCTTAAGTATCAAATCCAGGGATATCTACTGAAAACCGATCCTCTGGAAACATTTCATATCATCCTGAATAGAGTTATGAATGGAGATTTCTTTTACTCTAGTAACTTAAATCGATTTATACTACCGGCAAATAAACCACTTTCAGCCAAGGAAAAATCTATTTTGGACTACTTAATGAAAGGTGTTTCTATTACCGAAATAAGTAAATTACTATCTATTTCTCCCAGGACAGTAGAGTACTACACCCAAAAACTAAAAGACAGATTTGAAGCAGAAAATGTAGTGCATTTGGTTAGCAAGGTCAAAGACTCATATTATAAGTAATACAATTTGTATTTTGATCTACAGTCATATTCAAAAAGATTTGTGCATTCACAAAAGAATCAGCTATAAAATGTCTACATATCTTAAAAAGAAATATGCAAGTATTTATGAAAACCGGTATCTAAAACTCGTGACCTGATTTAATTTAAACAATCAGAATATCTCTTTCTGATCCAGCTCTCTCTTAAGCTTATTTAGAGTATATATTTTTGTAATACGAACATCTTTGTTCAATTGGATAAGGCTTAAAAGTTTTTCCCTATTTGATTTAAAATATTCCGGTTCCAGAATCACTTTATCAGGGATAATTCGGGTAAACAGGGTAAAAAAGAATTCAGGATTTTTAAGCTGAACTATGTGGGAATCAGGGAAACAATCTTTTAATTCAGATAAACTAAAGTCTTCATTAGAACATAAACTTACGGTGATATGATCATAAGAAGGTAGGGAGATGGTAAACTCAGAACCTTCTCCAAATACACTCTTCACATGAATTTCTCCCCGATGCAACTCTATGATTTCTTTACAAAATGGCAATCCGAGTCCATTACCCTTTTCTCCGCGTGTACCCATTGTAGTCAACTTTCTATCCCTTAAAAACAAAAGTGGAATGTGCTCTTCGGATATACCGGTTCCCTGATCTGAAATTTTTATTTTAAATCTTCCGGGTTGGGAGTATAGATATATATTGATGGGAGTGTTTTCTGAAAATTTAATAGAATTTCCTAAAATATTAATGAGAACCATCTTCATTAATTCTTTATCTAAAATCGAAACCAATTCGGGTTGTGAGTAATTATTTATCTCAATATTTTTTTCCTGAGCTTTTAGGGCTACCATCGATATACTTTCATCTATCAGAGATTTTAATTCTACCAATTCGTAATCTAAATCAATATAGGGCAAAAGCACTCTGTTTTGATTCAATAAATTATTTATCAAAACTAGAGAAGATTCCAAAGTATTGTATGCTTCACGAATGATTGCGTTACTCTCATTATTGAAATATAAGACATGTTTATTCAAAAGCAATTTTAGATTCGAATTGACAGTCACGATAGGAGATCGTAAATCATGTGATACGATCGCAAGAAACTTGCTTTTGATTTCGTTGGATAAAATAGCACGATCCTTTTCTTCCTTGAACTCTTTAGTTTTCTGTTCCACGAGAAGGTTCAGGTCCTCATTCCATTTTTTGATTCGATCCAGATATTTATTCTTCTCCTCATTTAACTCTTCTAAGTTTTTATTTTTCGTTACCAATTCATATGTCAAATTTTCAATTTTATTATAAGTAGAAACAAATCTTTTTGAGAGTAAAAAAATCTGGGCTATTAAAAAACCCAATAATCCATAGTTTAGTAAATATCCATTATTCAAATAAAGATTTTGATTTAGGATATCATTGACTCCCGTGACTAAAAATAAAATTGTCGAGAATGCCATGATATAAGAGTTTTCTCTTTTATTTTTTAGAATTTTCAAAATAAAGAAGATCCAGGAAATTAAATAAGATACGAGAATTACATGCGTCACTTTCACCAAACTCATATAAACATAAGAACTAAATATAATGACCAAACAGGAATAAACAAGAAAAACATAACTAACAAAATCAGTAAATGCTCTACTCACATCTTCAGGATACATATCACTAAAATACTTAATTATTATGGGCACCAAAAGAGAATAAGAAAGTATATCCAGTTTATGAATAAAAAACCAATTAGACTCATCTAGATATTCATAAATAAAAACTGTATTAGTAAAAAGTGCCCTAGCTCCGATAAAAAAGCAAATCAATCCAAACCAAAAAAATGAATACTCACTTCTCCTTAAGGTAAACAGGAAAATGTGATATATTCCCATTATTATTGTGACACCAAACAAAAATAAATCTTCACTAACACGAAAATACAAGTTTCTGACCAAAGCATCACTCTTACCAAACTGAATCGTCTTTCTCAATCCACCGAAAGGGTGATTGAAATTCGAGACTTCTATTGTCAGTATCATTTCATTGGACTGAGTATTGATATTCAGAAGCGGATGTCTATAGGAAGGCAGAACTTCTTCATATGTCTTCCCCACTTTCCCGTTTGATTTTATCAAAACTCCATCAATATAAATTCTCCCTGCCACTCCGATCCCATGGACATGTAGGCTGTATAGATTTAGATTTTCATCTGTTAGGATTTTTAATCTGTATGTTCCTATCCCTCTTTCTTCCTGCTTCACATGCTCAGTACGGAAATTTTTCCAGGAACCCGGAACCTGAATCAATCCATCCCTTTCTAATTCAGGATTTTCACTCAGAAATTTATTTGAAAAGAACTCCCATTCTCCATCCATAGAAACAACCGGTGATTTCTCAAAATCCCAATCTCTCAAATCCAAAACACCAGTATTCGCTCTGGGAATCTCACTCTCAATTTTTGAGCATTGAGATAGAACTACCGGGACAAAAATAAGAATTAGTCTGAAAAGAATCACTAAGAGTTGGTTTAGGTAAGATTTATGCTGAGCGTACATTAGAATTGATTTAGTATTTATTGAAAGAATTCCTCTATAATTTGAATCTACCTATACTTATTCAATTGGAAAATCTTTTGAATTCTTAAATTTTCTACTCCTGAATCTCCAATAAATAATTTTCGAAAAACATTCTATCCTAGAATTTTGGAAATTGACTTCTTTTCTTGAGTCAAAAAGGATAAGGAATTACAATCCTTTTAAGGAGTCTAGATGGATATCTTAACGAATGTGATTTTTCTGGTTCTTTTTATCATTCCACCGGGAAAATTACCCATTATCAAAATTGAAAGTGTAGAGGTCTTCAAAGAAAGACACAAAATCCCCGAAGAAACTTCCTGTGAAGACCTTGTAGCATCACAGGAATTAAAAAATTTCATCGATAAGGATATGAAGGTGAAGGGTGAAATCAAATCCAGATGCATGGATATGGAAGAATTCATTCAAATCACTCATCGAATTGAGAACAAACATCATGAACCTCACCCTCATCATCAAAAAGCTGATGATTCCGGACCTGTAGAAGAAGAACAAGAGTTTGTAGGAAAGTTAATAAAAAGAGGGAATATTTCAAAGGCAAAAACGATGGAAGCCTATAATGGAACACCGTATTACCTGGTTCTTCCCGATTCCAGACAAATCTCGATTCACCCCGGACCTGATTTTCCTAAAGAAAAAATGGATCGATATATAAATAAAAAAGTTAGCGTTAGATGCATTCATAGGTTGTCTTATCCGTCTCCCCACGAACAGGCACCTGTAGATATGAATGGCAATGCTATCCCTAGAGAGACCTATGAGGTTACGAACATTCGATTTTCCCGATGATTAAAATGGAATCATAATTCCCATATAAATCATATGAGAAGCTGCCCTGGCGCTTACTTTTAAGTATGGAAACTCTACATTTCGTAAGGTGGTGGCTCCTGTAGTCACATCGATTGAGCTTATGTGATTCAGGAGTCCCTGATCCCTCTTACTCTCCTTGTAGAGCGTCACCATATAATCATGCTGAAAGAAAAAAGTCACAAAATCTTCAGGTTTGTAAGACAATCGATATCCTTTCACGCTATTTTCGCGAATCCCACCCAAGATGGATGACACATTCCAAAATGTAGTATTCGTCTGGCTCTTATAGAGATTGGATGAAGCGGCTGAGTTTAAATCTTTTTGATTGATGATCTTAGCCGCCGAACCATGAACTCCGAGAGAGATTTTTTCATTGAGAGTGTAGTCCAGAGAAATCCAACCACCTATTTCTCTAATGGACTTAAAGATTGGTGCCTGGTAGTTCTTGACCTGAGTCAGGTAAGGATCATTGAATTCGAGAACTCCGAGTTCCGATCTCTGAACGATTGTGCTATAATTAGTTGTTTGATATCTACTCAAACCGGACGCAGAAATACTATCGAGATTTTGTCCGTAATTGATCTCTCCCCGAACGGCAAGATTCTTCATCACCTCACCATCAAATCCAAAGGAATACCCACCACTTTTTAATCTGGTGGTTCCATCCCCTTTCCATCTATATGCCTGAGGAAACGTATTGGCAAATTTATTCTGTGAATTCAAATCCATGATATCGTATTCCAAAAAGAGTCCATCCCGATTTGTATCATAAAGCGGTTGTCTAACTTTTAAGTCTACTGTGATCGCAGATAGGTGAATGTTTATTTTTTCCGTTGCGGCTATTTTGATATTTCCCGCGAGAGTAGGCGTTGAATTCAAATCACTGTTCTGAGAAGGTCCCGGAGTGTTGAAGTTAATATTGGGCATACCCGTGGCTACCGCCAGCTGTACTTTGGATAATTTATATTTTACACCAAACTGTTGCCGGGTGAAGCCGGCATTACCCGATTCATTCATCAAACCGGAATAATTATAAGTATGGGGAATCAAATCTGAAAAAATATCAAATGTTTGACCACCAAATATTTCCACACGTCCCGTAGGAGTGTAGGATGCGAGTGCGATCATCACCCTGGGTTTAGCGGAAATGATGGCATTGCTCTGAGAGAGATCAGCCAGATCGAACAGAAAGGTAGCGTGGGCCTTTCCTTTGTAGCTCATATTGAGTCCGATCTTTGAATTTGCTGCTGTGATCACACCCCTGGGAAGTGAATCTCTAGCCATTACCTGACGTTTTACACTGGTCGGGGAGATTTGATTTTCTATTCCATAAGAAAGAACTGCATTGTCAGAGTATCTAAACTCCGATTTTAGCAATCCGAAAATCTTATAACTAAAGTCATTGGATTCACTTACTGAATTTGAATCGGATTCTATTGAATCAATTTCTTTTGGATCATAAAAGGATACATTGTTCCCATTTCCTTCCTCAACGATCAATACTTTGCTTTTATCGGTGGAAATTATCTTTCCACGAATGGACTTTCCATTTTTCAATTTCACTGAATCGGCAATCAGATACCCCGAAAACAATGTGAAAAGCAATAGAACTCTGAGCATTTGACCAGCCTCCTGGAGAATTTATACAATCAGGGATGATGTATCTTAAATAGTTAGAATAATTTATGTATTTTAAATGTAAGCTATGATTCGTAAATAAAAAAAATCACTGGACCCTGTTTAATCCATTCAATGCAGCAACCCGATAGGCTTCTGCCATGGTTGGATAATTGAAAGTGGTATTGATAAAGTACATCAATGTATTTGCTTTTCCTTCCTGAGTCATCACAGCCTGACCGATATGAATGATCTCGGAAGCCTCACTCCCAAAACAATGTATCCCCAGTATTTCCAATGTTTCTCTATGAAAGAGAATCTTCAACATACCTACAGGTCTACCCTTGATTTGAGCTCTGGCTAAGCTCTTAAACATAGAATGACCCACCTCATACGGAACCTTTTGTAATGTGAGCTCTCTCTCTGTCTTTCCCAAAGAGCTGATCTCGGGGCTTGTATAGATCCCGGTGGGAATATCATGTACCAATCGATTTTCACAATCTCCGGTAATGATATGCGTACCGGCAAATCTACCCTGATCATAAGCAGCACTTGCTAAACTTGGAGATCCAATGATATCTCCCACAGCATAGATATGCGGTAAAGAAGTCTGGTAGTACTCATTGATTTTGATCAAATGCCGGTTGTCGATTTCTATACCCAGATTCTCCAATCCCATGTTTTGAGAATTGCCCGATCTACCATTGGCAAAGAGCAAGATATCTGTCTTCAGTAGCTTTCCGGATTCCAGATGCAACTCAACACCTTCATCCGTTCCGATTACTTTTTCAAAGGTTTCATTGTGACGGATCAAAATACCCTGTTCTCTGAGGTGATATGCCAGAGCGTCTATGATTTCATCATCCAGGAAGGATAGAAGTTTGTCTCTGGTATTGACCAGATTTACCTTGATACCGAGATTTCGAAATATAGATGCGTATTCACATCCGATGACTCCCGCACCATAAATGGTTACAGATTGAGGAGTCCTTTCCATTTGAAGAATCGTGTCACTGTCATGGATGTTTGGATGAGAGAAATCTATATTAGGCGGACGGAAAGGACTCGATCCGGTAGCAATTACAAAAGATTCAGCGGTATATTCACCAATCACCGCACCTTTGGGATTCAGAACATGAATGGTATGCGAATCCTTGAAGACAGCATGCCCCGTGATCATATCGATCTCATTTCTCTCATAAAACCCCTGACGCATTTTCACCTGTTTGGCTACAACACTCTCTGCGGCTTTGAGTAGATCGGGAAATTTTATTTCGGCGTGAAACTTTTCAAAAAGTGGATTGGATTTGAATTCAACCAGTTGTTGAACTTCCTGTCGTAGAGACTTGGATGGAATCGTGCCCCAATGAGTGCAATTGCCGCCTACCCTGTGATGCTTATCGATAACAGCAGTTTTTTTACCGGATTTCGCAACTTTAATCGATGCCCCTTCACCTCCGGGGCCGGTTCCAATGACAATTACATCAAATTTTCTTGAGTCCATTCTTTACGATTTTAGAAAGGGAAGCGGAATTTTCTACTTTTTTTCTATAAATTCAATTTAAAAACCTATCCTGTCTGATTTGAATCCACCCAATCCCAGGATAAGGTTTTTTTAAAATTAGATCGAAGCGGTTATTTTTTCACCTGAGGCATTTTTTTTGGCTTCATCGATCTCAGCAATCCAATCATGAGCTTCTCTGCATATACTTTCTACAGTTTCCTGATGGAAGACAATTCCTAAGTGACCCTGCTCATATTCTGAAATCTTTTTGTGTGGAATGGGCAACTTCATCACGTCTTTGATACAGGAAGCAGGAACGATTCGATCTACAGTACCTACAACTGAGAATACTGGGATATCAATGTTTTGCATTTCACTGGTATAGTTGATCATCCCATCGTAAGAATAAAATCCATTTTCGTGGGAAAGCTGGGATCGGATGAACTGCAAAATGACCTTCACTGATTCTTCACAGAAAACGTCTTCAACCAAAAAGTACCATTCGGGAGGAGTGATTTGTTTGTAGCCTACGAAGTCATTTAAGTTGACTATCTTGGTACTGACCTGAAATGAAAATTGCCTGAGGGATGAATGGAGATTCAGGATAAATTTGAAGAAACTATTCAAATCGATAGTGGTCAGGGTGTTCTTCATTGGAAAGGAAACCAAATTGAAGAGCATATCATAGACCATACGATTGGATAAAAATTTGAATCCATTTTTCAACATCTCCAATCCGAATAAGGGGGAGTCCAGATCGATGTAGTTTGGTGAGGTGATCGATACGATTCCGGAAATAAACTTCTTAGGATTGATACGATCCTGTTTGCCTGTCATACTGCGGATTCTTTCAAAAGCAGAAGTATAGAATCTTGGAATCATTCCACCCATACTGTGCCCCATCACAACGATTTCGTGACCGGGGTAATTGTCTACTATCCATTGCAATACAGCCGGGAAATCATCCTGAATGTAATCATCCATTGTCCAACTATATTTTTCGGATGGGTTGCTGGGAAGTGTGTATCTCGACCTTCCCCTCATATCCATAGAAAATACCCTGTACCCGTATCTGAGTGACATCTCTTTTGAAACCTTGTCCATGACGGATCGGCGGCAAAAGAATCCCGGAATGGTAAGAATAATTTTCTTGCGATCATTCATGTGTTCCGGAGCAAAATGCTTGAGACTCACACTATAGCCATTGGTAGTAGGTACAATATAACTGGCGTCCAGTCTGTACATCATATTGTATGAATGACTGTGGGCGATGATAGAGGTGACGGGATCTCTCTGTCCCGGCTGGAGAGTGTACAGCAAATGATGAATCGTGGAAGTAGTGTCTGATTTTTCGATATTTTTTCTGGCAAAGTAAGGATCGCCTTTTCTGTCTACTTCCAGGGCAATGATGTATTCAATGACATCAAATAGAGTGTGGAGTTGGGTGGTTAGATCCCGAATCTGTTCTTCGGTTAGCTTCTTTCTACGGATGCCCCAGAGGACTCCTATCGGGTTCTCTTTCACAATTAGGGGAATCCCAACGGCATATCTCATGGTTTCGGTCAAAAGGGACTTGAGATTCGGGTGAAGTTTTTCATCTGTTCGAAGATTAATGATCTCCACTTCCGGTCTCTGCATGTGGCTATATCTATCAATGGCTTTCTGGAGAATCTTGAGAGACTCATTTCTCTCATCTGAGAATGGGATGGGCTTAGTCTTACTTATGAAGTCCTGGAAATCCTTGTTATTTTTTTGATTTCCGATCATTTCTTTCATCTTGAAATGAGTGGAGGAAGCCACGATCTGAGTCTCATGACCTTTTATGACCTCAAACACAGAGTGGTCGAAAATATTCTCCTGATTGGGGAAAACAAGACCTACCATTTTATTGCAAAAAGAAGACCAAACTTTCTCTAAAAAAGTATAAACGCTATCTGAGATCGGAAAGATGTAAAGGTCATCCTTATCTACCATCAATCCGTTTCTAATGTCGGTATTATTAAACTTTGCCATTCTGGGAGTTCCCTCACTTTCTTGGGATGATCAGGGGTATCACTTTACTCTTTCACCGTTTACCCATTGCCCATCATAAAGGATTTTGCCATCCTTATCAAAGAGCTTTCCCTGACCTTCTTTTTTATTTTTTTTGTACTCACCGGTATATTTGGAACCATCAATAGATACATAAGTTCCGAATCCATGTCTCATGTCATCTAAAAACTCACCCTCATATTTATCACCTTTAGGATAAATGTAAAGACCTTTTCCATGATACCTATCATTTTCAAATTCTCCTTCATACCTACTTCCATCAGCAAAATAATAAGTTCCTTTACCGTGATATTTGTCATCTACAAAGGCTCCGATGTACTTATCTTTATTAGAATAGTAATATGTCCCCTGACCGTCCCTCTTTCCATCTTTGAATTCACCGACATACTTATCCCCTGAAGCAAATGTCATAGTACCCTTTCCGTGATATCGTCCATTTTCGAAATCGCCCTGGTACACATCTCCGGATTTGTAGGTCAGAGTTCCTTTTCCGTGATAGATATCATTTTTGAATTCTCCTACATAGCGGGATCCATCAGTTCCCTGCATGATACCCTTTCCATTGAATTTGTCGTTTTCAAATTTACCGGAATACTTTGAACCGGATTGAAAAGTATACGTTCCTTCTCCGAAGTACTTATCTTCCTGGAATTGACCTTCGTATTTGTCTCCATTGGGAAAGGTATAGACTCCCTGTCCGGTAAATCTATCCTTATGAAACTCACCTACATACTTAGCATTATTAGCATAAATATATATTCCTTTCCCTTCCCTATACCCATCCACAAAGTTACCTTCATACTTATCACCGGTAATCATTATGAGTTTGCCGATTCCGTTAAATTTATCTTCTTTAAAATAACCTTCGTAGATATCTCCATTGGCAAATTTATAAATACCTTTTCCGAAAAACTTATCATCACGAAATTCGCCTTCATAAAGATCACCATCCGGAAAAGAATACTTTCCGAACCCATTTCTCTTATTGGAACGGAAATTGCCAGTGTAAACATAACCTTCGGGGTAGGTGTACTTCCCCTCCCCCTCCATTACATTTTCCTTAAAGTCCCCTTCATACCTGCCTCCATCCGAAAATGTAAAGATTCCTTTGCCGTGAAACTTTCCTTCCTTCCATTCACCATCATAGACATCACCGGTGGAAAAAAAATAGGAACCTTTTCCGTGCTTCTGACCTCCTTTCCAGCTTCCTACATATTTTTCATTGCTTCCATAGGTACGGGTTCCTATCCCATCACTGCAATTCCCGGTTACACAATCAGCCAGGAGGGGGGAAGAAAATAAATAGAAAACGAAAAGTACATTCAATAGGGAGATTCCCGAGAAGGAAACTTTGGTTTGTTTTTTGAGAGAGGGTTTGAATTTTAAAAGGAATACTCTCAATGGTTTTTTAAAATTCACTGAAGATTTCCCTGCCAGAATACAGTAGCTCTTGTGTTTTGGGTTACCCTTGTAGATCTGGGTTTTTCCGGTTTTTGAAATTTGGAGACCTGTCCCCTCCATAGGGTTCCCTGACCGGATCGTTTGTTGAGTTTCCATTCTCCGGTGTAGACACTTCCGTCGGAATAGTTCATTGTCCCGTATCCGTGCCTGAGTCCCCTCTTCCATTCTCCGTTGTATGTATTACCATTTTTGTATGTCATCACACCTTTTCCATCCGGATAGTTCTGAAAAAAATTCCCATTATAAACATTTCCATTGGCAAGGTAAGCCACACCTTTCCCATTGGGATAATCATTTTGAAACTCACCTTCATATCTCTCGCCGTTATTGAAGGTGTAGACTCCGAGTCCCCACTTTTTGTAGTCCTTGAAATCCCCAACAAAATAATCCCCATTTTTGAATTTCATTTCACCCTTACCGTTAGCACAGTTCCCGGCAACACAGGTACCCGCAGAGATTTCTCCCCGGAAAAGTATTATCAAAACTAAGAAATAAATGAATTTCATTCTTCTTTATTCTCCTCTTCCTGTGATTTCAAATTTTTTAAGAATTCATTCGCTTTTGTATCGTTTACAGGATCTCCATTTTGCCATACTCCGGAGTAAATCACTTCCCCGTTGGGATCATACATAATCCCTTTACCATTAAATTTATCGGATTCGAATTCTCCATCGTAAACAACTCCATCCGGATATACGAGTGTACCCTTCCCGTGGGATTTGTCATCCTTGAAATCTCCTGAATACTCCCCACCTTCCCGAAATTTTAGGACTCCTGTACCGTGCCGCTTCCCGTCTTTAAACTCTCCTATATAACGATCTCCGTTTCGATAGGTGACTTCTCCATGACCGTTGAACTTACCTGCTTTGAATTCAACTTCATACTTTCCACCTTTTGCCAGAAATACAGTTGCTTTTCCTTCAAATTTTCCGTCCTTGAATCCACCTACATATCGATCTCCATTGGAATAGGTAAAAATTCCATTGCCCTCAAATTTCCCGTCTTTGAAGTCACCCTCATATTTCTTTCCCGTTGAGAAGATATAGACTCCCTTTCCTTCAAAGCGGTTTTTGTACATTTCTCCTTCGTAGGAAGAACCGGATGGAAAGATCATTTTTCCTTTCCCTTCAAATTGATTCTTAAAGAAATCTCCGATATAGGATGTCCCATTTTTATAGGTTATTTTTCCTTTTCCGTGGTAGGAATCATCAAAAAACTCCCCTTCGTAGACAGTCCCATTGGGATGGGTGAACACTCCCCTTCCTTCCTTACGATCTTCCCGAAATTCCCCTTTATAAACCTTCCCATTCGCAAAATAGTACACGCCGATTCCATGTTTCTTTCCATTTTTGAGTCCACCCGTGTACTTATCCCCGTTGAGATAAATAAACGTTCCTCTTCCGGCAAGTTCGTCATTTTGAAATTCACCTTCAAACTTTTCACCGTTTGAGTAAATCAGTACACCCTTGCCGTGCTTCATGTCCTCTTTGAAACTGCCTACATACTTGGATCCATTGGAAAATGTATAGGTCCCTTTTCCATTGAACTTGTCATTTTCAAACTCACCTTCGTAAACGTTTCCATTTTGAAAGTAGAGAGTGCCTTTTCCATGAAAACGACCCGCGTCAAACTCTCCGTTGTACTTGACCGCATAAACATATTCTTCTTTTTGATCGTCTGCTACAGGTGCAAATTCCAAGAGTCCCCGACCCTGAAACTTCCCCCCTTTGAACCCACCCGTGTACTTATCTCCATTGGAGTAGAGTATTGTCCCTCTTCCATCGGTACAATTGCCCGACAAACATTGATCTGCTTTCAAACCTACTGAAAATAGGTATACTATTGGGAGAATCCATCTAAATAAAAAAAATATCATAACTTCTCAATAACCCTTAGACGCCTTTTGAATAGGAAAACCCCTAAATTTCAAAATAGCGCTCCTATTGAACAACCAAAACAATCCACCAGATTCAGTTTCAAAATCTCGCTTCCTTTCCTCTGAATACTTAGGGGAATCCATTGAAACTTTACTACAAACCATTTCTCAGAAATCATTTCGTATTTCTGTTTATGGTAGGAAGTCATTTTATCGCTGATTGAATAGTGAATACGCCAACCTTTTGAAAATGACTTTAAGTATTAGAATCGGGATTGTTTTCATTTTTCTTTGATTTCCTTATCGGGACGATTCATCAGTACAGTAAATCCCGTATATCCATATACCTATATGAAAATGTAAAATAAGGAAAATTCTTTCTTTTCTTGACTAGTAAACTTTATTCCCTACCATGTTCTTTAATGAGAACTATGACTGAATTAAAAAATAATTTCTTTTCTTTATTTTTCTTACTCTTTTTAGTAAGTGTTTTTCCCGGAATCTTACTCTCCGAACAGGTTTCTCCAGAAGAGAGTTCAACTGAAACCAAGGAGTCCATTCCAATAGAAAAAGGTGAGAAAGATGCCTTATTCTTTTTTTGGAAATCTGAATACACAGACCTAGTAAATACAAAGCGAGAAATTACAGAGAAGTACAATAATCTTCTCAAGCAGAAGTCAGCTGGTTCTACTGATATTGACTACCTTCAAAAAGAAAATACAGAACTCAAAGAGAAGGTAAAAGAACAGGAAACCAAACTTTCTAATCTTTCCCGTCAAATGGACTCCAACCAAATCAATAGTCGTGGGGTCAAAAAAGAAATTACTACAATTCGAATAGAAACCGAAAGAGTCATCAAAGAATACTACGAAATTCGTGCGGATCCGGTCACAGCCGCCCCCACTCAGTTGACTTCTCTAGAATCCGATCTCAACAAAAAAATCGAATCCCTCCAGTCAGAGCTCGACAGCACAAAATCTGAAAAAGCAGCTGCCGATGCGAAGATAGCAGAACTGGAAAAATCTCTGGCCAGCAACAAGACCACAGGTGCGGCAGTAGCTACAGAAACAGCCGACACCAAGAAACTTTTGGAAGAGATCAAAGCCAAAGAAGCAAAGATAGCTGATCTGGAAGCTAAGATCAAACAACTCGAGTCACAGAGTCAGGCCGTAGCAACCAAAGTTACAGAATCCAAAAAAGAAGATGAGGTCAAAGCCACAACTCAGGCAACCGACCAATCGGCAAAAATCAAAGAATTGGAGACCCAACTCACACGCGTCTCAGGTGAAAAAGAAGCAATCGCAAAAGAACTAGAAGCAGCGAAGGCCGCTTCAGCCAAAATCACCGAATTGAACAAAAGAATTGCAGAACTAGAAGCAGAAAAAGCAGCACTCGCAAAGAATTCCGGAACCACCACACCTGCTCCCGCAACTCCTCCTGCGAAAGCGGCTCCTGCGACCGACACTGCTGCTTTAGACGCAAAAATCAAAGCACTAGAAGCAGAGAAAGCAGCACTCAAAAAAGAATTAGACAAAGCCAAAGCAGACCTGGCAAGCGCACTTGCAGCAGCAAAAGCCGCAGAATCTTCCAGATCCGCCGGTACTGCAACACCCACTCCGGCACCGGTTCCTGTAGCCAAAGACAACTCAGCAGAAATCGCAAAATTGGAAAAAACAATCGCCGCTCTCCAGGCAGAGAAAGATGCTCTTTCCAAACAACTCGCCGATGCCAAGAAGACAGCGGCCAGTCCACCGCCTGTAGACAACTCTGCTACCCAAAAACTGGAAGCCCAATTGGCCGCCATCACCAAGGAACGGGATGATCTGGCTAAGCAACTAGCCGAAGCAAAGAAAGCTCCTGCTGCAGCGCCCATCGTTGCCAAAGCACCCGATAAGTCACTGACACCGGCTCCCGTTGTCGACAATTCAAAAATTGCAGAACTTGAAAAACAACTAGCAGCACTCAAAAAAGAAAATGCAGACCTCACAGCAAAATTAGCAGCCGCAGCCAAAACCACTCCGGCTCCAGCACCGGCCACAACTGTAGCTCCCGCTAAGACAGAGGCAGTAGATGTTTCCAAATACGAATCTCAGATTTCAGCTCTGAAAGCAGAAAACGAAAAACTCAAACTAGCTTTGGAAGCCGCCCAAAAAGCACCTACCAAAACTGATGTTGCTGCCAGCGTCCCTGATCCACAAATTGCCGTTCTCCAAAAACAAATCGAGGAACTAAAGAAGCAAAATGCAGATCTTCAGGCTCTTCTGGCAGTTTCCAAAACAACTCCTCCTTCCGAAGCCAAGAGCAAGGGCCCGGAAGTTTCTGTCGAAGAAGGATCCAAATACGAAAAGCAGATCAAAGAATTGATCGCTGAAAGAGAAGCACTCAAAAAACAACTAGCGGAAGCTCTTTCTGCCAAACCCACAGTTGCTCAGGCCGTTGCTCCCAATTCAAAAGAACTGGAAGACAAGCTGAAGAAAATGGAAGAAGCAAATGCGGTCTTAGCGAAAGAAAAATCAGATCTCCAAAAGCAGCTTGCAGAATTATCCAAATCCTCCGGCGACAAAACTATTGTTGCTCCAATAAACACTACCAAAGAAACCAAATCCTCTCCGGAACTAGAAGCCAAAATTGCAAAGCTTCAAAAAGAAAGAGATGATGCTCTGGCAGAATTAGAAAAAGTTAAGAAGGAAATAGCTTCCAAGGCAGAAACCAGACTAGCGGAGTTGGAAACCAAAAAAGATGAATTAAAGAAAAAAGAAACAGAGCTAAAAAAAGAAGATGAGAAGCTCGATAAAGAAAACGAATCTTTAAAAGAAGAAATCAAGGATACCAAAGAAGCAAAAGACAATAACGAATCCACTATCACTGCCAACGATGCTAAAATCGAAGAAGCCAAGCAGGACAATAATGAAATGGCTTCCCAATTGGATGAACTAAGACGCAGAAACGATGAACTCGAAAAAGAAATCGAAGAGCTCAGACGCGACTATGAATCTTCCATTGGAGATCTGGCAGCTATGCAGGATCGATTCAATGAAGAAAAACAAAAGTTTACAGAGGACTACGAAAAGCTTCTCGAAGAAAAACAAAAACTGGAAGAAGCTCTCCAAAAAGAAGACAAAGAAGGAAATATAGATCTGGAAAAAGACAAGTCTTCAGATTCTCTGATCATCAGCTTGAAAGATTCCGTGACCTTCAATACTGCCTCAGCAGATCTCAAACCGGGCGGGAAGAAAATCCTCGATAAGCTCTACAAAATTCTCAGTAAATATCCAAATAGTAAGATTTACATAGAAGGGAATACCGACAACATCCCAATCTCATCCTCAAAATTCAAAGACAACTGGGATCTCTCAGCAGCCAGGGCGAAGTCAGTTATGAATTATTTCGTGACCAACAAAAAAGCCAGCCCGAAAAGATTCGCCATAGCAGGACATGGAGAATTCAATCCCAAAGTTCCGAACAACTCAAGCAAAAATAGACAGAAAAATAGACGTGTAGATATAGTTGTAACTCCAATCAAGGTAAAGTAAATAATGGCAAAAATTTTCATTTCAGTTTGTTTATTTTTATTTTTAAATGGTTCTGCTTCCGCTCAGGAAGCAGTGGAACCCGGAGCGGATGAAGCTAATGACTGGTTTTACTATCGCTCCGAGTACAGGGATCTATTAAAAAAGAAAAAACTTTCTGACAAAGAATTCAATGACTTAAAGATCAAGTACACTCAGGAATCTTCAGAGCTAAAAAAAGAAAATGATCTTTTGAAAGCAAGAATTCAAGCTCTAGAATCAGAAATCAACTCAACAAGAGAAGCTAAACTCACCTCCACACGCGAAGCGGACAAGAGATTCGTAGAGTTAGATAGCAAACTGAGTTCATTGGAAGAATCCCGAAAACAATACGAAGAAAAAATTTCCGAACTCAAAAAAGAAAAGGATGAACTCGCCAAAAAACTGGAAGCTGTCTCTCTGGAAAAAGAACAAATCGCCGGAAAATTGGCGGTCATGGAAAACTTAGTCGAACATCTAAAGAAAGATCGGGAAGACCTTGAATTGAAACTCAGCAATGCAGAAACAAACTCTGAAAAGTTGAGTCGGGACAACCAGGAGTCAGATTCCACAATTAAAAATTTAGAAAATGAAAAGAAATCTCTGAGCCAGGAAAAAGAGTCCATCCAAAAAAAGTTTGACACTCTACTAACAGAACACAATAAACTTCAATCCACAATCAAGACTCAGGAATCATCCAACTCCAAAGACGCTAAAAAGATTGCCGAACTCCAGAAAGAAATCGAAACTCTGAAGAAGGAAAAAGAATCTCAAGAAAAATTAGTCCAGTCCGAAAAAGACAGAATTTCCAAATTAGAAAATGAAAAAATCATGCTGGCTCAAAACATTCAGGGAACTCCCACCAAAGAGACAGTAGAAAAATTACAGATGGAAAATGAGCTTCTGAAAAAAGAACAAACTAAGCTCATGAATGAATTGGAGTCTCTGAAAAATGAAAACAATGAAAGTTTTACATCCAAATTAAAAGAAGAAGTTGAGATTCTCACCAAAGATTATAAGATTAAGACGAAAAATCTAGCAGAGCAAATCACTAGATTGAAAGAAAGAGAACAGGAACTTTCTCTGGAAAATGAAAGACTGAGAGAAGAAATAGAACGTCTCAATGCCAGAACCAAAGCAGATTTAGAAAGAAAATTATCCAAAGAAATCAGCGATGGGGATATGAGTGTATCACAGGATGGTTCCAGAATCATCATCAATCTCTATGATACGATTACATTTTCATCAGGTTCAGCCAATCTAAAAAAACCCGGAAAAAAGCTGATAGCCAAGATCGTAGATGCTCTAAAAAATTATCCCAATCGTAAGATTTATATAGAAGGCAATACAGATGACGTTCCTGTTATAGGTGGAAAGTACAAAGACAATTGGGAATTGTCAGCTGCTCGGGCTATTTCAGTTCTCAGATACTTAGAGAAGCACTCCTCTATTGGATCAGAAAACATGGTTGCAGTAGGAAACTCCAAATACAATCCATTAAAACCGAACAATTCCTTAAAGAATCGAAGTCTGAATCGAAGAGTAGATATCGTAATACATCCAGAAATCAAAACAAATACAGGAGAAATGGGAAATTGAAAAAAACTATCTTATTGAGTATTCTTACCTTGGGATTGACGTATTGTGCTTCGGGTTATAAAAAACCTGAAAAAGGTTTGGATACCAGAGAAATCAAACCGCTCTTTCTTAAGAATGGAAAAACCGGAGTTTGTTCTCCGGCTGAAGACGTAAACGGGAAAAATTTCAGACCTGAAGAAGTAATGGACAATTATCCGGAGTGCTTTGTTGAAAACGGAGAAATGGAAGGAACTTATGTAATGGATTGTAAGTCCTCAAAACTTTCCACAGAGTTTTTCTATGCAAACACAATGGAAATCTGCGATTCATTCAAAGACTTCAAAAAATAAAAATCTAAATCCGAAAACCATTCCCGGAATGGTTTTCGGTGAAAACTACCTCAATAACAGATCTGGGAAAGATACAACTTCCAATCTAAATAATAAACCTGTTTGATACCATAGTCAAACGTCTCGAACAACCAAAGCTCCCTATCTATTTGCCCCTGAGAGACTTCATCAAAGGCGATTTTGATATCCTCAATGATAACCCTGTAAAGTGGAAAGTGATTCACATGAAAAGGATCTAACTTTCGATCATAGAAAGCATAAATGGCTCCCATCAAAGCCGAGACAATTCCTTCATTCAATAAATGATTCGAATGCTCCAAACCTAACTCGTCCGATATTCTTTTGAAATCTTTTTCTATAATTTTAGAATCGATGGATTTGACTATTTTTTCCTGTTCTATCCTTTTGTAATCATCAGGGTTTGCAATTCGAATCTCTTTGACGAGATCTTCGGGCATCAATTTTGGCATCAACTCAGTCCATTGAATTTCATTTTCTAGAACAGTTTCTTGTTTTTAAACACAGTCAATAGAATTTTTATCAAGAACTTCAAAAATACTGTATAGAATCCTTTCCGGATTGGAATCATTAAGATTGAAATTTTCACTAGTATTTTATTAGTGAAAAAGAAGGAAGATTAGAAATCTTCATTGCATTTGAGGAAGAATATTCTTCTCTTCTAAGAATAGGAAGGGATCTTTATGGAAAAACCTTTTTTTTTGGTGCTGGAAGGAATCGATGGGAGTGGAAAAACAACCCTGATCTCAAAATTATCAGAATCTCTACAGAAAAATGGAATCCCTGTAGATCAATACTTTGAGCCAACAAAACGTGATACAGGCCTAAGGATAAGACAATTCCTAAGTGGTGAGATCTCCCTCAATCCGGAAGAACAAATCGAAGCCTTCATCGAAGACAGAAAGGAATCTGTAAAGTATCACATTATCCCAAGTCTCCAAAAAGGGAATTCTGTACTTTTAGATAGGTATTACTATTCTACAGCCGCTTATCAGGGAAATGAGAAAATCACTCCTCAGGAAATTCTGAATCGTAATATCAAAGAGGGATTTCCCAGTCCGGATTATTTATTTTTTTTAGACGTATCACCGGAAGAAAGCATCCGAAGGATTGCCCAACGCAACGAATCCAGGGAAGTATTTGAGAAAAAAGAAATATTAGAAAAAATCTACTCTAATTTTTCTATGATCCTACCCGAAACTTGTATTCGTATTCCCGAATCCTTCAAAACAGAAGATTCTGTGAACCTTATATTGAGAAAAATAGGGATCAAAGCCAAGGAATCTTAAAAAAAATCATTTTCAAAATGAACAATCGGACTTGCATCAGCAAACCCGATTGTTTGTTCACAAATCAACCCGAATTTCTTCTCTCTACCGGCCTATAAGGATATAGGAAGCTTGCTAAGGGTTGAATTTGACGTGTTTGGATCCAGACCTTCCCGGTTCCCTGAAATCGACAGACCAATCCCTCACCCGATAAGAATAGAGATTTGTAGCCACCAACTGATTTTACATCGTATGTCAAACCATCAGTAAAACCAACAATAAATCCGGTGTCTACAATATAGTCACCATTGACGTCGATTTCAATGATTCCACCATAACTATTGAACCAGAGATCACCGGTTCCGGAACATTTGATAAGAAACATCGACTGACCAGAGAAAAAACCTTTCTTAAACCCCTGCCATTTTGCATCTGTTTCTATATCCATACCCGAAGCAACAAAAGCAGATCCCTGAAGGTAAATTGTATCATTTTCCAGGAATACGTGCTCGAGGTCACCGGGAGATCCGGGAGCGATATTGATCTCACCCTCTCCTGATTCAGCAGAGAACTCATTTATAAACAAAGACTCTCCGGAAAGAAATCTCTTGAACCCACCTTTGAACTTCGTTTTCATTACTATATTTGTGTCCATAGATGCCATAGCAGAGGCTTCTACACGAAGAGTCTTGCCCTGAGGAATACGAACATTCAGAAAAGCAAAATCAGGTTTGCAATCGATTCTAGATTCAAATTCTTTTTTATTTTTATCCATTGTATCCTCCTATCCTCTTCTGGGCTTCAATAAAGGTCCGAGTGTATTTCCGAAAGATCCCGGATTGTGAGATTGGCACCAAACTGTTCCTTTCCCCTCGAATCTACATACAAATCCTTCTCCACCGAGAAAGGAACCTATCAAAGACTTGGATGCCTTTTGAATTGTGAAATTTAATGTTTCATCGAAGGCAACAATATGACCGGTGTCCACAATGTAGGCTCCATCCACTTCAACAGGATAAATCATACCGAATGAACTCAAAACATATTTCCCCTGACCGCTCAATTTCAACCAAAAGAATGACTCTCCCGAGAGAAAGTTTTTGAATCCCTGCCAACCGACTTCCAGATCGACCCCAGTCTCAGAAGCTACATAGGAACCTGCCTGAACGATAAGAGTTTCCCCTTTGGTTTCAAAACCCAGCATATCTCCTGAAAAAGTTGTAGAAAGATAGATCTCGCCTCCATTGGAACCGGCGGTAAAGTGGTTCATAAAAAAAGATTCACCCGCCAACATTCTTTTGAGGGCTTTAAATATGCCACCACCGGAATCCTTCTTGTGTGTGGATGTTGTAATCTCCATATCTCCGGACATGGCGATCATGGCACCTGCCTCTGCTGTCACGGACTCACCCGCAGAGAGAGTTAATTTTGCCGCTGAATTACTGGGTCTGTGTAAAATTTCTATATCCATACTATGTCCTCAAAATAAATGTGGGTTGACCCAGGAAGCCAATCCCTCCAAACTTCGAGTTTGGATTTGAATTTTTCCATTGCCAATTACTTTTGTTACGATACCTTCACCACTTGTAAAGCTTGATATCCAACCACCGGAAAGTTTCAATTTTAACGTCATGTGGGGTTCATAACCTACCAGATGTCCTGAATCCACAATGTACTCTCCCTGAACTTCTTTTTCTACGATTCCACCATAAGCACCGTAAAACATCTTTCCCGTTCCACTCACTTCTAATTTGAAAAGACCTTCTCTTTGAATGAGCGAAGCAAAACCGGCCCACCTCACTCCCAGATTGACACCGGGGGTAGCGGCTATAAATGCGCCCGGCTGAAAACAATAAGAGTTATTATTCAATTCTATTTCTCTGATGTCACCGGGGGTAGCCTGGACCAATGTGATCCTCTTGGGTGAATTTGTAGGGTTAGAAAATTCATTTATAAATAAAGATTCTCCACCAAAAAATTTCTTCATCAGTCCTTTGAAAAATCCGCCATTGAATCTGGTTTTCATTTCAATCTCTGCGTCCATACTTGCCATGGCATCCGGTTCGGCTATGATTGACTCACCGGGTTCGAGATCTACATGAATATGTGCAAAAGACGGTGCACCATCAATCTTTGATTTCATTCTCGTTCCTTATTACTATTTATATTTGATTCTTAAACTCAATAAATTTATTTCCAATAGAATTCTCAATTCTAAAAAGATTGCAAGAGAAAATTTGTATCTTGGAAATTTCCAGTCATTTTTAAAAGGTCTGCACATTCACGATTGAATCTGCAGGATCCCTGCTCTCAAAAAATAATTGTGATTTTTCTATTATGGTAAGCAATTCTGAGAAACCGACATCCAGGAAAAAATGATTTGTATTTATCCCGGGATGCCTATTTAGGAACTTGTATAAATGATTGAAATTAGATCTACTTAATCAAACCTATCCAAATGAAATATTTTTTCAGTGACTTATCTCAATGCTAATCTGCATTCTATCAGAGAATTTTTAATGACTTCTTCTATCAAAAATTCTCCCGAAAGATTCAAATTTCTTGAGAGATCGATTGAAAAGATCCGTAAGCACCGAAAAGTTCTGGATTCAGAATTCGACTATTCACTCTTTCCAAATGACAATCCGATTATCTCCAGCAAGCACTGGTCACCGATTCCTGTGATTCAAAAATCGATTCAGATGCTAAAACCCGATGAATCTTCTACTATTTTGGATGTTGGGTCGGGATGTGGAAAGTTTTGTCTGGTAGGCTCACTTCTCTCACCGGCAAAATTTACAGGAGTAGAGCTCAGGGAGAGCCTCTACAGGATTTCTATCGACATCCTCGAAAACTTTTCTTTTCCCCGGGTACGATTTCTCAATATAAATATGATAGATTTGGATTGGTCTGAATTTAATATGATCTATCTATTTAATCCTTTCTATGAAAACATTTATGAGTTTTTCCGTATAGATGAAAACCTCGACTTCGGACCGAATCAATACGCAAAGTATACAGCCACC
Source organism: Leptospiraceae bacterium (assembly GCA_024233875.1). Taxonomy (GTDB): domain Bacteria; phylum Spirochaetota; class Leptospiria; order Leptospirales; family Leptospiraceae; genus JACKPB01. Next base: position 29,595 of record JACKPB010000014.1, on the reverse strand, counting down.
GTTTCTGCGAAATTACGACTCGTTACGTCCGGAACTAAGGTTTTGACCTATCACGGATTTGGAGGAGATTTCCCTAATGACTTTTATTGTATCGATAGCTTCAAAATCGGTAAAGGGGAATTGGATCTCTGGATCAAAGAATAAGTAGAGTCTCTACTTATTCAACATTGATTGTAATTTTTTCAGATCCATACGGATAGGTACAAATTCTTTCTCTTTCAATTCATCCCTTTTCTTCCGAATGTTTTCGATTCTTTCTTCAGTTCCGGGATGGGTACTTAAAAATGACAACACATCTTTCGTTTCCTCATCCAAAACTTCATTTTCGGTAGTTTTGATTTTTTCAAAAAAATTGACCATTCCGATAGGATCTACTTTAGAATGTACTAAATAATGAAAACCTTTTGCATCGGCTTCCCTTTCGTAGTCCCGGGAAAAGGCAGAAGAAAGAAGAATCCCGCTATTTTGAGTGAATATCGCCAGAACACCAGTAATGTCGCCAAACAGGGTTTGAACAATCACAAAAACTCCTATAGAATTGATGATTTGACGCAATCCGTGTTTTTGTGTAACGTGTGAAATCTCATGGGCCAGAACTCCGGCAATTTCTTCCGGGGTTTCAGCTTTTCGGATCAACTCAGAATGTATGACAACCACACCTCCGGGTAGAGCAAAGGCGTTCATAGTTTTGTCTTCCATGATATAAAATTCAAATTCATACCCCGAAGACTTTGATGCCTCAAGCAAAGGATCAGTCACCGGATTCAAAAGTTTCATCACCGACTCATCTTTGTAGAAAGTCTTTCCCTTGGACATAGACTCAAAAACAGCCTTTCCCAATTTTCTTTCTATGGAAATTGGAATTTTAGAAGCAATGAAATATGTAAACGATTCTTTAAAATAATAGAATCCATAAATCAATGAAGTTAAGATGAAAGCAGAAAGAAAAATCAGGATTCCAAAAATGAGTGTCTGACGATTGTACGAAGAACTCAGAGAAGAAAAATTGGGATCGGAGGATAAGGCTTTGTCTTTGAGAATTGTTTTGTCTGAGGTATATATACTCCATTCCGGATAGGAGGGATGATTGAAAAACACCAGACTATTTCCAGAACCTCCGCGATACGATTTTATACCCGAAAATGGCAGTCGAACCTCATCATCTTCATATCTAAAAACGATATGATTGTTTTCTATACTGATCTTTCCGGCAGTCCTCTTGGATGGTAGACTGTCATTCAAACCAACTCCAAAATATATTTTCTGAGGTGTGTTCATTTTACATAAATCCTTTTAGTTTGTATGCCATGATTCCTATCCATTCTTTCAATGCAATAGTACTCGTATCCAGTGCACCGACTGATGGGATAATGGTATCCCAATTCACATCAATTCTGAGAGCTCTATAGTCTGTAGGAAAGGGAAATACTTCCAATCCTTCTTTTTGGAAAACACCGAGGGACCTCTTCATATGAAAAGCGGATGTGACCAAAATAATTTTATTCAACCCGTTTTCTCTTAGAATTTTAGCGGTTTCAATTGCATTCTCTTTTGTGTTTCGGGAGATGCCTTCTATCAGGAGAAAATCTTCGGGAACTCCAAAATCAAGAAAAAATTTCCTAGCTGAATCGGATTCACTCACTTTTTGCTGAAAGAGCACACCCGAGCCACCGGTAAATAGTAAAAGTGGAGCTTTCCGGTTTCTAAAGAGTAAGACAGATTCCGTCATCCTATCTCCGGCACTCAAGATCTCCACACGCTCGGGATAGTAGGTCATAGGATTGATTGCTCCACCCAAAACCACAATCACATCAGATTCGGGAACTTCTTCTATCCTTACAGGTGGAAATTCGGACTCTAAGGTTCGAATCAAAAACTGAGCGACCGGAAACGAGGAGAAAAAAAGGAGAAAGAGAATAGGTAGGCTCACCAATATTTTATTTTTTCTTCCTTCGACAAATTTCAAAACGAAAAATCCTAATAGTATCGCAATTGGTAATGGGAATAAAAATAGAGTGAGGACCTTGGATAAGAAAAAGAATAAATTCATTTGATTCTTTATTTGTCTCCTTTGATTGAAAGTTTTTCTTTTATCTCATTGATCATAGCGTCCATTTCGGATCGTTCAATTTTGAATTCTGATGCTGAATTTTCTAAAAACAAGATTTCATTAGCTTCAAATTTTTCATCAATAGCGATGATTAGTATTCCATCATACAAAAAAGATTTTCGAATCTCCAAAGACTTATCGGAAAGATAAGACCCTATCACTTTCAAAGAATGTGGCTTTTTAGCAACTGAGATCAGTTCCCTCATAATATTTTCCTGTTCATTTTTCGAGTACTCAGGTGAAGGAAATAAAGAGTTGGGAGAGAATAAGTGCTTGATGAACTCCATAACCAAGCCTCTTTCCAAATTCAACCTATGGCTATCCGAGCCTTCAGCTGAAATCCAATACTCTACAGCAAAATTTGCATACTTACGTCTGGAGATTTTTCTATCAAAGTCACTAAAACCTATGGATTTTTCATACTCCAGATATCCATTTGTATGGATCAAAGAAATATAACTTTCTTGAATCTTCATAAATAGATTTGAATAGAATGAATCGGAAATGGTCTTTTCTTTTTTTCTAATTGGATCAAATTTTTTTCAAATATTTTCTTACAAATGAACAATAATAATTTGCAAAACCCATCATCTGATTTACTCTGCATCAACAATAAAAACTTGGATTGGTCGGAAATGAGGATTCAAAATATTTTCTTATTCTTATTCATTTACACTACTATGATTCATTGTACTACGATTGGTATTCCTAATCCCATTTCTAAAAATTCATATGATTTTTCTGAAACAGTAGTCTACAGACTCTGCATCCTTCAGGATGAAGATGTCAGTGACTCGAGAGTCAATTTTATGGTCAATCGATTGACTGAGGAACTGAAGGATTATAATATAAAGTTAGAAATTCCATTCAAAAAAAAATGGACAAGAAACTATTTTTTTACACATGATATCCTATACAATGACGTTGTTCATCGTCCCTTACCAAACCAATGTGACCGATTGGTTGCTTTTGCTTCCAGAGGATTTGGAGATTTTCTTTTTTCATTTTTTGGTGAGGTGATGGGGGTGGTCGAGACGGTGACCAGGACGAAAGGAGTAGTCTATGCTGATTACTTTACTTTTAATGTCCTCATTGGGGCAACTCCATCCAGCGTTTTGATTCATGAAAATTATCACTTTTTAGGATGCAATCATTCCATAATCATGAACTCCTGTTATGAATCCGTCTTCAATCATAAAAAAGAAGCCTTGAAGAATAAAAAAGAGTATGATTTTTTTCCATCACTTGGTTTTGATCAGAAGATGATTCCTTCGAGAGAGATAGCAGATTTGTTTTTAACCCAACTAAAGGAAGAGAAAAATGAAAATTGAGAAAGCAAAAGAAATCTTAAAAAACTCTAAGAATGTCGCCGTTCTCACCGGAGCCGGAATTTCTGCTGAGAGTGGTATCCCGACCTTTCGTGGAGAAGGAGGTTACTGGAGGAACTATAGATCCGAGGACCTGGCTACTCCGGAAGCATTTTCCAGAGATCCACAATTGGTCTGGAGTTGGTATGAAATGCGTAGAGGAGTCTGTCTGAATGCCCAACCCAATCCCGGACACAAAATAATTGCTGAAATGGAAAATTATTATCCCGAATTTTTAGTCATCACACAAAATGTAGATGGTTTGCATGCCCGTGCCGGTAATAAGAAACTTCTTCAGATACACGGAGATATTTTCACCTCAAGATGTACTGATTGTATGACAATAGAGCATTTTGATGAACATCCACTTTCAACAAACCCACCTCTCTGTCCTTCCTGCGGAGGGTTGTTGCGACCTCATATCGTATGGTTTGGTGAGGCTTACTTTCCGGGGATGATTGATAAATGTTTGAACTTTTTGAAATCAGTGGATACGATTTGCATCATAGGAACCTCCGGACAAGTTTCCGTACCGGTCCAATTAGCGGAATATGCAATCAGTCAGGGTGCAAAATCAATAGAAATCAATCCATCGACTTCAACCCTAACTGAACTCGTAGACATAGCCCTTCAGGCTCCGGCAGGTGAGATCTTACCAAAAATCTGGGACAAATAAAGCAATCTCTATTCTATTTCAACTATATCTATGTCCCGGTAGTAGTGCTTGAGGATGTCATCATAGGAATAATCAGCCTTTGCCATTCCATTGGCTCCGTATTGAGAGAGACCGACTCCATGCCCGAATCCCTTTCCTTTTACTAAAAAAATCCCTTCTTTTTGTTCGATTTCAAACAAAAGGGATTTGATTTTAGAGCCTCCGAATAATGATCTGAAATCAGAGCCGTCTATACTTGCTTCTCCATTGCTACCGGTAACTTTTATCTTGGATACTCTTCCGGAAGGAAAAGTTTTGTCTACAACCATCTCAGAGATTTCTCCCAATCCGAGCATGGATAATTTATTGGTAATGATTGCACCCGTAAAGCTATAATCCCATGTATACGGAAATGCCTGATCACAGAATTCCGAATCCACCGATTCCAAATATCCGGTTTTTGTACCCCAGACATACTCAGGATCTTCTGTAACCCCCCCGCTATGACTGTGGAAAAAAGCCTGAATCGGTTTACTGTCATACACCATTATGATTTTTTCTGTCTCTGTCACTGCCCGGGAAGATCTGGCGTCTTCGGACTTTATCCCTTTGTACACCTGAGAATTTGTTCCTGAATCCAAATCATATTCAGGAGTTCTTTTATTAAAAATATTGAATATTGCATAAGTTCTAGCGGATATCGCCTGAGCTTTCAGAGCTTCTGAATGCCAGGAAGCCGGCATCTCCGAGGGAACAACTGATTTGAGATATTCCTCAAGCGGAACATGATTAATCGCAATGGCACCCATTGACTTTTGGATGATTTCAAAATTTCCTCTATAGGGTGTGGAATTCAAATGAATAGAGGAGCCATAGGATTTGACAAATACCGAAGTTCCGGAAGAATAAGAAGACGTTTTGTATATGAATTCTTTACCTGAAAATTCTGAATCCTTTCCATTGATCTTCAAACTCAATCCATCTTCCGAATAAAGAGTGAAACCGGTTCCGGTACTGGCTATCTTTACCCGAATGACCTCGGGATACTTAATGTGTGATACATCCGGCCCTCCGAAAGTAGAGCAGGATTCAAACAAGACGAATAGAAATAATCCAAAGAAAAAATTTAAAAAAGGTTTCATTTTTTACTCAAGTGCAATACAGATTCCAAATGTGGAGTATGGGGATAGGGATCTGTAACCACTCCATCTACCACATTATAAAATGGAAGCAGGGTCTCCAAATCTGTCAATTGAGAATTAGGATTGCAGGAAACGTATAGGATGTCCTGAACCTCTGATTGAATTAGGATTTCCAGAAGTGATTTCCCGACGCCATTTCTGGGTGGATCCATAATCAGAAAACTATTTTTGGGGTCTCCGAGAAACAATTCTTTGGTTTGGTAGAGATCGATACACCGAAAGTCTATTTTCTTGTCCGGAAATTTCTCCCGAAGAATCTCGTTGGCTTTTTGAATGGAAGCAGGCACGGAGTCCATTCCATAGAGAGCAGAAAAATGAGATCCGAAGAGAATTGAAAAAAACCCGCTCCCGGAAAAGAGATCAAAGAGAATTGATTTTTTTAGAAGGGAAGTTTTCTTTCCAATAAATTCCAAAATCGGTAAAAATCCATCCGGATTGGGTTGGGCAAAGGAATCAAAAGGAATTTCGATTTTATTTCCCAGAATCTCTTCGGTATAAAAGGAATTTCCTTTCAATACTTTGAACTCCCCCACCGCTGAGACTTCCGACTTGATCCGATTGAAACAAAAGAGGATATGATCTGCCAGAGAATGCTTCAGGATGACTTCTGCAAATTCTTTCTCCATTTCAGTATCACGAAAGGGAAGAGTAAAGGTTAGTATGGACATCAACTCTCCGGATGAAGAAGTTCGAATTGTCAAATATTTCAAATAACCCTCTTCTGACTTACGGTGATACGCCAGAGGAAGAAGATGGGGTCTCAGAGCATTCAGCTCCCGGTTCGCAATCTCCTTTTGAAGATTGCAGTGATCAATATCTATGATTCTACGAAAATTTCCTTCCTGATGCAGTCCAATTTCCTCAGGAAACACAGCAAAATCCATTCGATTTCGATAATTTTCAGTTTTTCGGGCAGGAATGAATTGAATGCGATCTCCCGAGATTTCAAATAACTTTTTTTTATAAACTCTGGTTTTTAAATCAAATTGCGTCTCATAAGGAATGTTTCTAGCTCTACATCCGCCGCACTGAGTAAAGAATTTGCATCCGTAATCGATGGTTTCTTTTTTTTGGTGTTCGAGGATTTTATTGTATTTTCTTTTTCCGGAGCCGCGGGTTTCAAAGACTACAAGATCCCCCGGAGAGGCATATCGGAAGGTAAGTCTTTTCTCATTGAAGAATCCATATCCGGTGAGATCGGAATCGAACCCAAGGATTTCGACTTCACCGGTCATGAGTCTTTCAAAATTTCCATTTTGATATCACTCAAAGAATCCAAACTTCCTGTCTTGAGGAGAGCCTGAAGAGTGTATTTTTCTGATTGGGTAATGTACTGATTTTCAAACAATTGGTTCAATACTTCCATGACCAATTCATATTCCAGACCAAATAGTTCGGAATAAATCCATTGGATAGAAAATCTTTCTCCCGACTTTTTGTAGTAACGAATGAAGGACTGAGTGATCTCATCGATCTCCGCTCTTCGGGTTACCAAAGCACCCATTGTTTCCAGAATGAAGAAGATTTCAAAATTTTCTTTGAAGAGATCCAGCATATGCTGATAGATCTTGGGAGAGATGAGAGGAATGGTGTAAATATTGTCTTCGAGTGCAAGGAAAAGTTCTCTTTCCTCATCTTCTGTGAGTGAAGTGTATTGGGTGAAATTGGAAATGACATCCGGAGACAAAATCATCAGAAATTGTCCTGCCAGATTGAAAAGATGTTTCTCATGGATGAGAAATACTATCATTTCACAAAGCTTTTCCTGAGAGGTGGATTTCCAAAACCTACTGGATTTCATTGAGAAATAATTGGGAGGTGCGGCTCTACCCGCTGTTTTTTTGAGTTCCAGAAAGATTTGGTAGTCTTTTTCGAGAACAGTAAACAAGATTTCATTTGAAATTTGATTGATCACATCCCTTAGATCATCCGGTTCTGAAATCTGAAGGAAGTATCCCACTAACTCCAGATTCCCCTCGTCTCTCAGAGCGAAATCATTGATGATTTCTGCCTGAGCCTGCAAGAATGCACTGACAGCGGCTGTAAATGTATTGTTCCCATTTACAAATTCGTTCATCTTCAGATCTGCAATACAATTTTCTTTGATATTGGAGATCCATCGATTTCCTTCCAAAGCGGCTTTGCAATTCGAAGGACAGGTCTGATGAACTGTAGTGTCAAGAAAGCATTTCTTTTTGGCCATTTTTAAACCGTTATTGGATCATTTCCCCACAATCTCTCATGTCCTTTGCATATGGATTTGAAATTTCTTCTCCTTTTGAAAACCAATACTTGGTCACCATAGGGCAGAAGAATTTATTGTACCCCGCAACTTTGACTCCACCTGTCTTCATCGATGTATCCAGATGTTCTGTAAAACGCGATATCCCTGCAAAAAAACTTTCCTGATCCTTACCTTTTACATCTTTTAAAATTCGAATTTCTTCTTCCAATGATTTCTTTAGACCCAAATCTTCTACAATTTTTCCTGCAGATTCCAGAGAAGCTATCAAACTATCTAGATCCGGCAATGTATCGGGTTCAGAAATCATTTTATCATGCACAGTCTGATTCTCAGCCAATATGCTTTCGTAAGCTGAAATCACCTCAGGCTTTGCCAGTGCCTTTGGTTCCTGGGCAGTTTCCTTACAAAAAAATAATATAGGCAAAAGAATTACTAAATATCTGAATTTCATAACATATTTTCTCCAATAATAATAATAGTATTTGAATTTGAATACCATATTTCAATAATTTTATTTATTAATGATTTCTTTCCAACTTTTTCTGTACCCTATCTATTAGAGTGAAGAATTTCTTGATTCTAATTAAGTTTTTTCCCGGTTTGTTTTTTGTACAAAATTTTAATTCCTTTAAATGTATCCAAAGCATCTCATCGAAATACTTCCATGTTGAAAACCTTCATACATTTGCTTCAATTTTTCCCCCGGAAATCCTGAATAAGCTACCATCACCGCCGGAAAATAATGCTCGATAGTAGGCAAAGCTTCCCGAAAGAGACTTCCCCATTCTCCCGGATTGAGAAGTCTTTTGAAATCTCCAGATTCCAGAACCAACTTGATTTCATTGTCAAAATCTGAGGCAAACTTCATGACATCCGCATCCGGATTAGCAAAGTCTAACCTACCCAGATTGTGAGTGATATTTCCACTTCCTAAAATCAGTACATTTTCTTTTCTCAATTCTTTCAAAATCAAGCTGAATTCAGAGGCCAGTTTTAAATCCCAGGTACTCTTCATACTTATCGGAACAACAGGGACATTTTGATCAGGATAAAGATGTCGCAAAACAGACCAGGCACCATGATCCAATCCTCTGGATGTAGAAATTATGTCTTCTCCGGGAAATAAATTTCGTATCTTATCGACTAAGGCTGGATTTCCGGGTGGTTTGTAATCAACCCGATAGAGTTCATCGGGAAAACCATAAAAATCATAAATAGTTTCCATTTTTTCCGAAATCCCTACCTCCAGTTTGGAGGTGATATGATGAGCTGAAATGACCAGAATGGTGGAGGGAAGAGAGATCTCCGAACTAAGACTACGGAGAAAACTACTGAAAGAATTATCTGCCAGGATATTCAGAGGAGATCCGTGAGAAAGAAACAATGCCGGAGCTAATTCCATTTTTCAAAGATTTTCAGATCCCAGTCATCAAATCAATCGATTTAATCCAAATTTAAACTTCTTTCTAACTGGACTCTGGACTGTCCTTTCCTCTCTGTGGATTTTAAAAGAATTACAAATTAGTCTCACAATTAATCATTTTTTCTCGAACTATTTCAAAATGAAAAAGGCTTTTCAATTCCTTACAATGAAAATATCATTTATCAAATGGACAGTTTCCTTTCATGGATGGAAGAAACCTCGGGTGGGTTTGCCTTTTCCTACAGAATAAATTTTAATGGAGAGTTAGAATCCCTAAACCTGGGAACTAACTATTCTCAATTTACAAACTCATCTTTTTATGAAACTGTTGATCCAAAGGAATACTTCATAGGACTCTTTTCAATCGATGGGAAAGTTCCGGACTCATTTTACCCTCCCGAAGGAGAGCTCAAATGGGAATCATCATACACTCTAACCAATGGCTATCCGGTTCGTATTCAATTTCTTTTCAACCCGGATATAGAAATCACTACCGCTGTTTTGAAAAAGGTAGAATCTACTCAAATTGAACCCATCCTGAAAGAAAAATTCTATCGCCTGGCAGATAGAGTTCCTGTATTTGTTACCAATAAGTCCCATGTATTGATTCGATTCAATTCCAGCTTTTCTGAATTCATCCAACACACTATGGGGTTTTCTCCGGAAGAAAATATGAATCTTTTGGATTTGATTCAACCTCTCTGGAAGAAAGGTCTCCTCGACCTGATTGATAGAGGTCTTCTGGGCGAAACAATAACCGAGACCCTCTCCTTAAAAGTAAAAAGTTCAGTCATCAATATAAAATGTTATGTTTCTCCCTCATTTCAAAAACCCGGTCAGTTGTTTTTTGCATTTTTCTCCAATCAATACACAAAAGACATTCTCTTCAATATATTCTCAGGAAAAGGTAGACTTCTCAATCAAATTCCTGATATCGAGTACATCATTCCGGATATCATCTCACTCTATTCAATCCATAAACATGAATTGATATTTACCAATCAGAGGATTGAAGATTTACTTGGATATGAGATTGATGAATTCACCGGAAATATTTCAGACATCATCAGTAAGTACATTCATCCTGAAGATTCTAAAACTTTTCTTTCAAAGATAAGAGATTTTATAGATAGCAATTGCTATGGAATGATAGTGTATGACTATCGAATTCTTCATAGTGCCGGTTTCTATGTCTACTTCCAATCTCGAATCCTACCTGCTTCAAGGGATCCCGAAACCAATCGGGCTACAGAATTAGTTTTTTTCACTCAGGAAATCACTCAGGAAAAGATCTCGGAACAAAAAGCCAACCTCAGTGAAAAGTTGATGAAAGAATCACAAAAACTCGCTAAAATCGGTATCTGGGAATTCGACCTGGGAACCAAAAGAATCGAGTGGTCGGAAGAATGTGATCGTATCTTTGAAACCTTTCCCGAAGAAGAGCCCGACTATCATTATGCCCTCTCCAAGCTAACCGATGAATCCAAATCCTTACTCTTCAAGAGCTTTAAACAACTGCATAGGGAAGGAAGTTTCAAAAACATATTCAAAGTTCATAATAAATCCGGATCTTTCTATCATTTGGAAATCATAGGAAAGCCATACTTCAATGTGCATAATAAAATAATCAAATTCTACGGGTCTATTCTGGACATAACCAAACAGATTGAGAACCAAAAAGACATGGTCGATGCCAACGAACGTTTTGAATTGGCGATTCGGGCCAGCAATGATGGGTACTGGGACTGGAACTTAGAAAAAGGAGAAATTTTTTACTCTCCGAGATGGAAAGAGATGCTGGGTTACCTGGAATTCGAATTGCCAAATGAAAAAGATCTCTGGGAGACTGTGATACACGATGATGATCGGGAAATGTATGGAAACCTACTCATGGATTTTATAAACGACAACATTCCCGAATTCAAATTCAAATTCAGATTCGTCCATAAAAATGGATCCATCATCTATGTTTTGTCTCAAATCATCAAGGTCCGGGATATCGACGGAAAAATTGCAAGAATGGTCGGAGCCCACAAAGATATCACTGATATAACCCTGAAAGAACAGGAATTGCTCAAAGCAAAAGAAGAAGCTGAAAATGCCTCAAGAGCCAAATCCCAATTTCTCTCTACCATGAGCCATGAAATCCGTACTCCGATGAATGGAATCATTGGGATGGCAAACTTATTAATGATGGAATCTCCCACAGAGCAACAGATGGATTATCTGAATGCATTGAAATTTTCCGCAGACAATCTTCTAACTCTTATCAATGATATTTTGGATCTAAATAAAATCGAAGCAGGAAACATCTCCCTCGAAAGTATAGAATTCAATCCTACTTTTTTGGTGACCAACATCACAAAATTGAATGGTGTAAACGCCCAACACAAAGGGATTATGCTTCTTCTGGATCTTCCGGAAGAAGGAATTCCCCAGTTGATCGGAGATCCTCTCCGTTTGAGCCAGATCATCAGCAATCTCATCTCCAACGCTATCAAATTTACTGAAAAAGGAAGTGTCAAACTTACAGTAAGGACTCTTCTGGATTTAGAAGATAAGATTCGACTTTATTTTGAAATCTCTGACACAGGAATAGGAATCCCTGAAGACAAATGGGATCATATTTTTGAACGATTCACCCAGGCTTCTTCCGATACAACAAGGAAATTTGGTGGGACCGGTCTCGGGTTGGCGATTGTGAAAAAGCTTCTGGAGATGCAGGGTAGTAAGATTCATATTTCGAGTAAAATCAATGTTGGGACTAAGTTCTTTTTTGAACTCGAATTCCAAAAATCCGAAACCCTGATTCCCAAAAGTTATGTGACAGTTCCCGAGATTACAGATTCTAAAAATGATCTAACGGGTATCAGAGTTCTTCTGGTTGAAGACAACCCCATGAATACCAAAGTTGCAACAAAGTTTCTCTCCAAATGGAACGCTGAAGTCTATACAGCCGAAAATGGTGAATCTGCCGTCAAAGAATTTCATAAAAGAGAATATGACGTAATACTAATGGATCTTCAAATGCCAATCATGGATGGATATGAAGCCTCCCGTACGATTCGAAAAACAGGGAACATTTCCATACCCATCATAGCACTCACAGCAGATGCAATCGGGGATGTGCTGGAGAGAGTGAAGGAGTCCGGGATGAATGATATGCTGACCAAACCTTTCAATCCGGATGATGTAAGAAAAAAAATCATCTATTACGGACACAAAAATAAGGTCCCGGCAGGATGAAAGGTTCCGGAATCCTTCTATGACTCAAGATCAGGAGCATTTGATAATTTTGTTTGATGGAGTCTGCAATCTCTGCAACTCCTCTGTGAATTTTCTCATTGATAGAGATCCCAAAGATAAATTTCGATTTGCCTCCTTACAATCCGATAAGGGAAAAGAATTTCTCTCTAACTTCAAAATTTCCTCCCAATCACCGGATTCAATAGTAGTCATAGATGGAAATCAATTCTTCATCCAATCGGATGCTATCTTAAGAATCTCAAAGGAGATGAAATTTCCCTACTCCCTCCTCTCAAAATTTGGAATCGTACCGAAATTCTTTAGAGATTTCTTTTATGATTTGATAGCATTCTCCAGGTACAAAGTGTTCGGAAAAAAAGAATTTTGTCGAATCTTAACCCCTGATTTAAAAAAGAAATTCCTCGATATGTGATAATTGTTTTGTTTATCAATTATTTTATTGTAATTTTCAAAAGCATTCAAACTTTCGAGCACCTCTAAAAACCCCTTAGCAGGGCTTTTTAGAGGTGGGATTTTCTTGGGGTTGCCTCCCAAACCCCTCTTTTTTCAAGAAATATTGAAAAACTTTTAAAAATGTTGTAGAATTTAAAATCTAAAAAAATAGTTAATAGATGTTTCCATTCATGAAACAATTCGATCGCAATCGGCCAGATATTTTCAGAAGAAATTAGCAAGTACTTCTGAAAACAGGTACAGAAATAAATAGATTGCATTAGATAAATTGTGATTTATCTATAGATTTCTTCAAATAGAAACAGAGAGAAATCAATCGGATACAAATTCTGGAAATCTAAAGAAATTTGCCGGAAAAAATCGTTAGGAATAGTCTAACAAAACATTGCAGATTGAAATATCAGAGAATTCGTTTCTGGAGTCATTTTCATAAGGTTTGCGTTTTCACAATAGAATCAGCTATAAAATGGATACATAGCGTAATAAGAAAAACGCAATTCTTTTTGATCACTGATATACAATCAGTATTCGAAAAATTGTTGTATTTTTTTTCAAATTTATGATCATTAGTCCACTTTTCAATAAAGTATAAAGAAGCAGGCATCCAAATATGCAATTATTAACCGAATTATATGATTCAGTCTATCTCAACTTTTTTGTCTTCGGAATGACACTGGCAGCTATATTTACCTTCCTCGTAGGAGTCTTCATGATCCTTCTACCGGGTAGGTCTAAAAGTACCGCTAGGCTGGCTACCGTGTTTATCCTTTTGGGGTTTTTCAATGCTTCATATGTTTTTGGATCTATCTTTTACCATCCTTTTGCAGCTTTTCATAGATGGGGCACAGTCTTTCTGATCTTTCCCGTCTTCATCTACTATACACAATGGATTTTTCATTTCCCTGTTGATTCCCATAAAAAAATTCGAAAGATATTTCTCTGGGCGATGTGGATCGGAACCATCATCATCACAGCGATTTTTTATAATATCAGTCTCAGCTCTCAAAACAAATACCACTTCGCAGGTCATTACTGGGACTTTGATGCAGAAGGAATCAGCGGCACCGTTGCCAATCTCATTCTCATCTATACTCTCATTTTTGTCATAGTTTCCGTCTGGAAAGTAATCACTTTCAAAGAGAAGGAACGATGGGCGATTCTCAAAATGACGATAGGACTTCTCATTTCAGTCTTAATCCCCGCCACCCTCAATAAAATCTCACGGGATGGAATCATAGACAGGGGTGATTTTCTCATCAGTTTTGTATTTTTCACCATTCTCGGATTTTTCATCGTCGTCCTGGTATATTTCAATAACACCCAGGACAAAACTACTTTTATGGCAAAGATTGTAGGGATTTCTCTGGTTACTTTCTTACTTCTTATGCAGGGTCTGGGCTACACGACCATGAAAGACAGTGAAGAACTTTATGATATCCTTCACCTGGAATACATGGACAGAGCGCTGGAAGGGGGAAGCAAAAACAAAGAGATCAAGTATGTTCTGGGATTGAATTCCGCATCTCAGGAACTAGAAAAGATTGATTATCAGGAAGATCTCAACATGGATCTAACCCTGATCAAGACTGACCTCCTGAACACCTCTATTTTTGAGAGGATTCTCAATGTCCCGGATGAGAATTTCAAAGAAGAGCTCAATTCAATCCTGGAACTTTCCCATCCCAGTTTTGTTGGATATAGAAATTCTATCAAAAACCACATTGAATCTTCCGCACTTGTGGGAAAAGAACTCAAACTGGATACAATCGAGTATATGCACAGTTTGAACAAAATCACTTTTGTTCACTCCAATAAAATTTCAGCATTACCAAACGAGAATATTTGCAAATCCGTTGAGAAGTATTTTGAGAAGGTTCTCAAAAAAGATGCAGAATTTTACAATGCCATCTCCAAAAATTATTCCGATTGCAAATGGAATGGTCAGGAATTGGAAGCTAATCTCTTAAAAACAGAAATCTATAAATTCCTCCGCTTTCTCACACCAGCAGGAACCAGAAAGTACAGAAAGAATCTTCAGGGAAATGAACATTACATTGTCTATAGTAAGTACTATCCATTTGAAAATTCTGTCAAAGAGGTGAGTTTTTCCTATCTTAACTATAGGGATTTCATGCATGATTCTGCCAAAGAACAGTTCATCATCCTCTTTATGGTCTTAATTGTCCTTCTTACCGTTTATCCATACTTTTTTCAGGGCAGTTTGATCAATCCACTCAATCGCCTCCTCAGAGGTGTGACAAAGGTAAATGCCGGAGATCTGGACATTGAAGTTCCCATTTCTGTAAATGATGAACTCGGGTTCATTACGAAGTCATTCAATGGAATGGTGACGTCAATCAAGCAGGCAAGAAGGGAACTTCAGGACTATGCCAACAACCTGGAAGGTATGGTTGAAGAAAGAACCAGAGAATTGAAAGATAAGATGGAAGAGGTTCAGAAATTAAAGATTCAACAGGATGGAGACTACTTCTTAACTTCTCTCCTTGCCAAACCTCTATTTTTTAATGCAAACAAATCTGATCATATCAAAACAGACTTTCTCATCAAACAAAAGAAGCAATTTCAATTTCGAAACAAACATGCCGATTTGGGAGGAGATATCTGTATTACAGGTAATCTGAAGCTCGGAACCCCTGAAAATTTTAGACGTTATACGATGGCAATGAACGGAGATGCTATGGGTAAGTCTATGCAGGGAGCCGGAGGTTCCTTGGTCATGGGAGTCGTTATGAATTCCATTATGGCTAGGTCAGCTTCCAATAAGCGTATTCTCGATGAAACTCCCCAAAAGTGGTTGGGAGATACCTATCAAGAAATCAATTCCGTCTTCAAAACTTTCAATGGTACCATGGTTCTCTCAGCAACTGTTTTGCTCATAGATGATTTGACCGGCAAAATGTACTACTGGAATGCAGAACATCCTTTCTCCGTCCTGTATCGGGATGACAAAGCTAGTTTTATTGAGGATGGATTGAAGCTTAGAAAATTGGGTTTGGAGTCAGAGTACGAATTTGAAGTTTTTGATTTCCAGCTGGAGCCGGGAGACAAACTAATTCTGGGTTCTGATGGTAGGGATGATATCGACCTTACTCCGGGAGAGCCCATTCGTACCATCAACGATGATGAATTTCTATTCCTTTCGGTTGTCGAAGAAGCCAAGGGGGATATCCATAAGATAGAAGGAATTTTGAAACTGAAAGGAGATCTTACTGATGATCTCTCTCTTCTCATTTTAAACTTTCAGGAAGATAGGATGGGAATGGGGCCCATCATAGACAACTCCATGAATGAGTCCAACTCGATTGCCCAACAATCCGATCTGAGATCTCCCGAATTGGTTCAGGAATTGAATAAAATTTACCTGGATAGCAAGAAAAAATATTTGGAAGGTGATGTAGAGGGAGCCAAGGAATTGATGGAAACTGCCTACTCCAAAGAAAAAGATCTTCCAAAACTAAACAAACTCTATGGACTACTCTGCTTCAAAACCAAGGATTATGAAAAGACAATTCCTATCCTGGAAAGCTATGTAGTTCATTTTCCCGAAGATGAAGAAATTATTTATTATCTTTCACTCTCATACAAAAAAATAGGTGATTTTGAATCCGCTCTCAATTACGCATCTAAATGTATGGAATTAGATATGGAAAGCACGAGCAACTTGATCAACCTTTCTGATATTTATAGAATGATAGGAGATTTTGAAAAATCTAAATTATTTTCCGAAAAAGCACTGGAAATTGACCCGGAAAATAAAAATGCCAAAAAGATTCTTTCACTACTTAGTACATGAAATTAGCACTCAGGCTGGCCAGGTATGGATTCTATGTCCTGACAATTTTGATGACCTTGATTTTTCTGAGACTTTTCATGTTTCAGATCATCATCATTCAGGGGAATTCTATGCTTCCCACCCTTCGGAACGGAAGCATTGTCCTGGTCTACAAAAGAAATTTTCCCCAGAAGACCTCATTTTCAGATCAGGTCTTTGTCCTCGGTCAGTTGAGTATTCGAAGATTCGACCTGGTTCTCTTTGATCCGGGAGATGGAAAGTACCTCATCAAAAGGGTGATCGGACTTCCCGGGGATTTTTATGCCTTTCGGAACGAACAGGTTTTGATCGACCACCTACCTCTCGAGGAGTCCTACATTCTCAAACAGAGTAAGAAACCATTCCGACCGGTTCCGATGAAAGCCAATGAGCCCGCCTCTTACTTTTTGAGTAGTGAGGGAAGGATTCCCCCGGGTTACTATCTCCTTCTGGGTGACAACAGAAAGCATTCTTATGATTCCAGAGATCTCGGTCTCATTCCGGAAGAATCTCTGAGGGGAAAAGTAGTTTACCATATACGCTACTAAATTGACGGTATAGGAAAGAGGATTTACCGATTGCCTAAATCATCTCAGCCCAGTTCTGAATACTTTTCTCGACTCCGTGTTTTACTATTATTGGCGTACTTTCTATTCACTCTTCTACTCATTAGAGTCACGTACCTGAGTTTCTTCAATAGAAAAATATCTGAATCCAAAGTTACTAAAAAAGTTCAGCGGGGTGTGATCTATGACCGCAGGGGAATGGAATTGGCAATCTCTCATGATTCCTCCACGATCGGGATCAATCCGGGAGAAGTGTATGACCCTACCTTCACCGCATCCAAGTTGACCGATTTGGTTAAGATTCCGGAAGAACAGATAGAAAACCTCATCATTGAAAAAGAAAACTACTTTCTCCTAAAAAGGGAAATGGACAATATCAACGCTAAAAAAATCCGGGATATGGGGCTACCCGGAGTTCGAATCGAGAAAGAATTCAAACGCGTCTATCCGAATGGAAGCCTGGCCTCCAATCTTTTGGGCTTTGCGGGAATGGATGACAACAAAGCTCTGGCAGGATTGGAGATCATGTACAATGCAGAGCTTTTGACTCCAACAGACAATGACATTCCCCGGGGACTGGACATTCATCTTACCATTGATAGTTTGATTCAATACCGATTGGAAGCGGCTCTGGGTAAGGCATTCATAGAGACCAAATCCAAAAAAGCGATTGGGATATTTATGGATGTCCACACCGGAAAGATCCTGGCGATGGCAAGCTTCCCCAATTTTGATCCGAACAAGTATTGGAAGTATCCACATGAATCCACTACCAATTGGGCAATCCGCCACATCTATGAGCCCGGTTCAACTATGAAGATTTTCATGGCTATGATCCTGCTCAACGAAAAACAAATCGATCTCAATGAAAAATTCTATTGCCCCGGTTACATTGAATTTGGAGATAGGGTAGTTCGATGCAATGACCAACATTCTCTAGTAGACTTAGATGAAATCCTACAGTATTCCTGCAATGTCGGAATCATCAAAGCCGTGAAAAAATTGCCCGATAAGGTTATCTACAAGTACTTAAACAAATTTAAATTCGGACAGAAAACAGGGTTTTCATCGTTTGAAAATAAAGGCTACTTTCCAAATTTAAAAGATTGGACATCAAGCATCACTTATTATCTGGCAATCGGTCAGGGGATCGAAGTGACTCCACTCCAACTCGTAACCAGTGCATCCGGAATAGTGAATGGAGGTCGTATCTACAAGCCGATTGTGGTTTCCCATATCACTGATGCCTATGGAGATGTGGTCAAGCAATTCAACCCCGACCCCGAGTATGCAGGGATAGATGACTACACAACCCATCACATCCTCAGAGCCATGACAAAGGTCGTCAAATTGGGAACAGGGAAAAATGCCTACCTCCAGGACTATGCGATCGCAGGGAAAACAGGTACAGCCCAAAAGGCTAAGCCCGGAAGAGGCTATTCGGATGGCTTACTCAGCGCCTCATTTTTAGGATTCTTTCCCGCCAACAATCCCAGGATAGTTGGTCTGATCTTGTTTGATGAACCGGGTGGTATCGATCACTCCGGTGGGGGAATTGCGGCTCCTGTATTTCGGGAAGTTGTCGAGAATATCATTCCTATGATTGATTACCAGGATTCGGCAGATACCTACAAGTTGAGTACTTACAAAAAGAAAGAAGATAGTTACAATCTACGTGTAGTTCCCGATTTCCGGGGAAAAAGCCTGAGAGAATCGATTCATATCTTTCAAAAATATGGAGTGAAGTACAAAATCTATGGGAATGGCTTTTGTATTCGTCAAATACCTGAAAAAGGAGAAAGGGTGAAGAAAGGAGATGTCTGGAACTTGTATTTTGAATGATTCCCTATATGGATAGGAAAATTTCTTGTTTTTTAAGTGGTTGTACCAAAGTAATTGTTGAATTTTTTTTTTATGGATTTAATAATAAATAAAATTGGTTATTTGCTATCTCAAATAATCTGATTTTGTATTCTTAGAAATCTAGCTCTTTTAATGAAGAATTTATATTGAAAATGCAAATAATTTTTAAAGTAACTGTAGATACAAATGAATTTAAATCTTTTGAATGAGAACTCAAGTTCAATGAAAATGATGAGTGATTTTTTTGAACTTCATCCAATTGGTATAATCATCTGGACAACAGATGGAAAGATCTATCAAACCAATCAGGCTCTTCGTACTCTCATCCATTTCTCTTCCCAACCCGAAAAGATGGAAGACATTTGTCATTTGGTAGATCTCAACAAAGAGCTCTCCCTCCTCGCTCCCGTTCTGAATAATGAAAAAAAATACAGGACCTATTCCAAAAATTTCTACAATCATGACTTAAATACTAAATTTGAAACTGATGTAATGACTTTTCTTATCAGAGAAGATGGGAAAGAGTACCTTTGTTCTAATATCAGGAGATCCAGTTTCTCTGAAATAAAAAAACGGGAAGAAACATTAGAATTTCATAATAGCCTAATATTCAAACTAACAAAAGAAATCAATCTCGAAGAACAAACAAAGGAAGAGATCTTCAAACTGATCTCAGAAATGTCTGTAGATGGATTGGATTGTGCAAGAACAGGAATCTGGTTTTTCAATCCGGAAAAAACGGAATTGAATTGTGTAAATCTCTTTGAAAAAACGACCCAATCGCACTCATCTGGAGATATACTTCTATCTACTGAATATCCTAATTATTTTAGATACATAGAAGAAGAGTTAGCTCTTTCAGTATTCAATGCCTCGCTCCACGCAAAAACAGCTGAGTTTAAGGAAAATTATTTAAAGCCAAAGCGTATAGTCTCGATGCTGGATACTGCGATTCGCCTCAACGGAAAAGTAATAGGAATACTCTGTCATGAAACAGTAGACAAACCTAAGATCTGGAGAACAGAGGAAAAAACCTTCTCCTGCTTTCTTGCAGACTTTATCTCTAAAGTAGTCGAGGGAGACCAAAAAAAAGCTATCATCAATGAATTAGAAATCACCAAGACTAAATTTCAAGAAAAGTTTATTGAGCACAATATTATAATAAGAAAAGCAAATGAAGATAAAAAAAGATCGGATGAAGCATTAAAAAGAGTCCTGATCAATCCTTTGAATCAAAATTTAAATACAGCAAGAAAAGTAAAAACTGATTTTGTCATTCAACAATTTATCAGTGTTGAGAATGAATTGATCGGCGGTGATTATTGTATGACCGATTCAATTTATCTAGATTACCCGAAAGACAAATATATTTTTTTTACAAACATGGATATTGAAGGCATTGGATACCAGGGAGCTGTCGGTGGTTTGATTGTCGGTGCGGCTCTAAACTCAATTCTTGATGACTATAGAAATCCACTTCCTGTTGCAAATAAAAATCCTGAAGAGTGGCTGGAAAAAGTCATTCTCAAAATTCAAAATTTATTTTTATCCTTCAATGGATCAATGAGCGCCACAGGAACATTCGGTCTGATCCAGGAAAATTATTTTCAATTACTGATTTGCAATTTATCTCATCCCTATCCCATACTCTATAGAAATGGAAAGGCAAATTATATAACCCAGGGAGTTCACAATGATCCCCTCGGAAATAAGGAATTTAAAAATTTAGATATCATTAGCTATTCCCTCCAACCAAATGACTCACTCATTTTGAGTTCGGATGGGAAAGACAGTATTTATAAAACCGGAAATCTAGATTCTTCTAAAGATTTTCTAAATTTAATTGAGAGAACTACCGGAGACCCGGAAACCATGCTAAAATTTATTAATGAAAAGTTCACACTTCAGGATGATTTTTCAATTCTATCTATCAGGATAGATGATTAGACTTGAATTGCATTCTTCTCTATCCTTATTCGGATGGGTTAAATGAAAAACTCCTAAACTCTCTTCTGAATTCAGAAAATATGATTTTATTGTTTAGCCGAGAAAAACAGGATTCAAGAATCTTGAGCGTAAATCTCTCTCAATTCAAAGGACAGTTCATCACAGGCTTTTTGGGTAAAGATTACTCTTCCCATCTTTCTCTCAAAAAAGATCTTTCCGAAAAAAATCTTGTTCTCTCCGAAATTCATTTCCTCCCGGATAATAATATAAATAATGAGTTTGGATTTTCAGACATAGAAGACTTTTTAAAGAAATCTTCTTTAATAGAAAGATCTATGAATATTTATATAAATATCCGATTAAAGGACTTTAGACCGGGAAAATTAATCCTGGAATTTATGAAAATGTACAGACTATCTAAATCAGCCGGTGTTTCTATTAGATATAAATTCGGACTGAGTTAATAAAATTCAGGATTTTCTTGAGAGCTATTTTTTTCTAAAATATACTCTTCCAAATAAGGGAGTGGGATAGGTTTACTAAAATAAAATCCCTGGATGTACTCACAGTTGTTTTTGTACAAAAAATCTAACTGTTCAATCGTCTCAACTCCTTCTGCAACAACTTCGATATCCAATTCATGAGACATGGAAAGAACGGCACGGATGATAGCCGCAGATTCTTTGTCCTCCGGAAGATTTTTAATAAATGCCCGATCAATTTTTAAAATATCTATTGGAAATTTATTAAGATATGCTAATGAAGAGTGTCCTGTCCCAAAATCATCAATAGAGATCTTTATCCCTTTGGCATCAAACTCTCTCAGGATAGACTCGGAGAGATTCACATTTTTCATCGCCACACCTTCTGTGATTTCGATTTCAAAACTCTCGAAAGGGATATTGTATTGTGTGATCATGTTCAGGATCTGTTTGCTAATGCCGGGGATTTGAAATTGTTTAGCAGAAAGATTTACCGCAATACAAAATTTATCATAACCTCTAGAATGTAGATAACTCAAATCTTTCATAGCTTTTTCCAAAACCCATTCACCGA
This sequence comes from Leptospiraceae bacterium, assembly GCA_024233875.1. Lineage (GTDB taxonomy): Bacteria > Spirochaetota > Leptospiria > Leptospirales > Leptospiraceae > JACKPB01. The sequence continues at coordinate 7,609 of JACKPB010000014.1, read as the reverse complement.
TAGGGATGATCAGGCCGGACTCTTCAGCCGCCGGAATGAACTCTACAGGAGAAATCCAGGAACCCTGACTATTCCAGCGAAGGAGGGCTTCTGCTCCGGTAACTTTCATTGTTCTGAGATCAATTTTTGGTTGATACAATAGATTGAATTCTTTCTTTTCTATACCACGACGGAGTGAGTGGATGATATCCTTTTTTTTCAGTGTGGCCTTACCCATCTCTTCTTTATAAAAAGTGAAGGTATTGTATTCTTTTCTTTTAGAATGGTACATAGCCTTGTCTGCATTCTGAATCAGTTCGGCTGAGGTAAAGCCATGATCAGGAAAACTTGCAACACCGATACTGATGCTTGTGTAGATTTCATTTTCAAGCAGGGAAATAGGTTTTGCAAATAGAGCTGATATCTTCATCAATAAAGATAAGATTTGTGTAGAGTTTTCCGAGGCTTCAATGATCGCCGCAAACTCATCTCCACCCATTCTGGAAAAAAAGTTTTCTGAATTTAAAACTCCTGAAATCTTACTGGCAACAATTTTAAGGAGTTCATCACCAATCAGGTGACCCAAGGAATCATTGACTTCCTGAAATTTATCAATATCAAAAAAAATAACACTAAACTTATTTTTATTCTCCGGGAACTTTAGAATTTTTCCATCTACAATCTTTAGAAAGTACTCACGATTCTTTAATCCTGTAAGAGAGTCATGCTCGGCTGAATATGCCAGAGTTTCTTCGGCTAGTTTTTTGGCTGTATTGTCTGTAATGATCACAAGGGCAGATTTTAATAATCCATTTTCTAATATTTCGGGGACGATTCTTGCCTGAAAAAACTTTCTTCCGGTGAGAGTGATGATGGAAAATTCCAAATCGAGAATTTTTCCTGTATTCAGGGATCTTATCAAATCATTTTTTAAGTTTGAAATAATATCTTTACTTAAGTACAGATCATCGAGTTTCTTGCCTACAATCTCTTCAGGAAGAAATTCATAAAAAGAATGGACACTGGAATTTACATATAAGCATCGAAATTTTGAATCAATCCGTATCACAAGATCCGGTAAATTCTGAAGAAGACTTTTGATTTCCCTTTCCTGCCAACGCAATAGATCTGTTTGAAATTTATTTTCAGTTACATCGTAAAAAAGAAAAATCAGAGACCCCGGGCTTATTGAATCTATGCCCTGAGGGATAGTAATCACCAGTCGGAACCATCGGTAGTTTTCATAATTGTCCAGAAGCATAATCTCTGTATCCACTCTGCATCGGGTTGGATCCATACTTATAGAATATTCATTTAGAATTCCATCGAACATTTCTTGAAATATTTCTTTTTGTTCCGGATTGATTAAATCATAAAAACTGAGAATAGATTTGTTTAGAAGGATAGTGGGTTTGAAACCGAGATACAGATTTGTATTGTCACTGATGAAAGAGAAACTTTTTTTCTTAAAATTATAAAAATAGACCATGAGCGGGAAGTATTTTAAATTGAATACAGATCCCAGATGATTGAATAGTAAGAAATCATCTTCCTCACCTGTACTTAATGAACTTTCAGCTTTATCTTTTGTATCTTTAGGCATTTCTAATTATTCGTAATTTTGTCTTTTTTTACGCTTCTCTTTTCTTTCGTATTTTGATTTTTCTTTCTTTAGCTTACCTGTAATAAAATTTCCTGTACGTATTCTATATGGTCTCTGTAGACTTTCCAGCATTGATTCCATGCTTTTTCTTCTTTCATCGGATACTTCCGGAGAGTTTAGCTTCGTCATCATCGCACAATCATCAGAAGCATCACAACAATTAAAATGGATACAATCTTTTTTTTCAATTTTTAATTCCGGAAAGGACTCTAAAACATCGGCTTTTTCTAAGTGCAATAAGCCCCACTCTTTGATACCCGGAGAATCAATGATTGACGTCACTTCATTGATTGGATACAAAAAAGAATTTGTAGTTGTGTGCTTTCCTTTCCTGGTTGACTTACTGATTAAACTTACCTTCTGAATGTCACTTCCACTCAAAAGATTCAAAAGAGTAGATTTTCCTGATCCGGAATTTCCAACAAAAAAAGTCACTTTTTTATCTAACTCCGCTCTCACTGAGTCAATACCTTCCCCATTGAGAGCGGAAACTATCCGACAATCATATCCAAGATTCCTATAGATGGAAACCTTTTCCAAAACTTCAGTTTTATCTAAAACTAAATCTGACTTAGTAAAAATAATGAGAGCAGGTATCCCGGAATGATGACAGGCAGCGAGACATCTATCGATAAAACCAACTTTCGTTTCCGGGTCGATCAATGAAGCTATGATTCCGATTCGGTCTACATTGGAACAAAGAATCTGCAATTCATTATAATCGCTCTTCCGAATGATTGTGTTTTTCCTTTCTTCTATTGAATCAATACTCCATTCAGAACTCCCCTGAGAGAGCTGGCAATTGACTTTATCACCTACAGTAATCATACTTTTTTCATCACCTTTTGTTAGGCGAAACTTACCGCGGAGGGTAGCCAACTGAGTGCCATATTTCAGGTTGTAGATCTCCATATAGGCTCCGAAGACCCTGGTAATAGTGAATTGTTGAAATTCTGTATTGCTTTGATTTTCCAAAAATTTATCCAAAATATGATTTTTATTCCTAGAGTAATTCAAATCAAGAAAATATAAAGAAATAAAAAAAATCGCTTGCCCCTTGATAATTCATGAATATATTTTTCAAGCTATCGCAATTAGGATAAATATATCAGAATATGAACACAAAGCCATCTTATGAGTATCTCTCTTCATTAAATAAATTCAAAAATGAATTGCTCAGTTTGAATGACCCCAATAAAATTTGTAGAATTTTAGAAGATTTTCTGATTAAAAATTTTGGTATAGCGAACTCTTCTATCCATGTCTGGAATGAGGATGGGGGTGGTTTCTTCCCTTATGACTCCCTCACCCTGGAAGAAAGTAAGGTTCCCCTTTTTGACCCATTTCTTCTCTGGCTCACCGATCACAATTCCCCACTCACCCTGGAAGAGATCAAAACTTCATCCGATGATACCGTATTTGAGGCTGCAAATGTACTTTTCTCCAGATTTTCGTGCAAACTAATCCTACCTCTTATTATGAATTCCAGTCTGATCGGATTCATCTTGATTTCATCGAATAATGAGGAAGGTCTTGTCGCTGAGGACCTGAATCGTCTGGTTGAATTGCAATCAATAACAGTTATGTCTCTTTCTAACGCAACGTTTTACGCAAAATTAATTTCTCTAACTGAAACTCTGGAGCAAAAAGTTGCAGAAAGAACCAAAGAACTGGAAGAAACTCAGTCTCAATTGATTATGTCAGAAAAAATGGCTTCCCTTGGGGTTATGGTAGCGGGGATTGCTCACGAAATCAATACACCTGCAGGTGTAATTAGCAACTCTGCTGAAAATCTAGAAAAAAATCTTTCTATAATCATTGAGAACATCCCTCTATATATAAAACTCTATGAAACCGAAACCCTTAGAGAAGCATTTCTAAATATCATCAAAGTATCCTTCGCCCAAAATAATAATAAAAATCTCGATGCCAGAGACAAATTCAAAGCGAGAAGACTTACCAAAGAAAAACTCATTCAGGCTAACTTAGAACCAAAACTTGCCGAAGAGATTACAAACTTTATCATAGATAGAAATCTTCTTATCCTGGAAGAAGATTTGCTGAAAATAGCAGCAGTCTATGGACAGACAGGATTGGAAGCAATGAAATGCATAGCTTCTCTAAATAGAAACCTTGCCCACATTCAGTACTCCATCAAAAATATCGTAAGAATTGTGAGAGCACTCAAACAATACTCACACTTAGACCAGGCTGTAGAAGAAGAATCTAACATTACAGAAGGGATTGAAAACACATTGATCATTATGAACAATCAATTGAAACACGGAATTGATGTGATTAAAAATTTTAAAGAAATCCCTCTCATTCTCTGCAATCCGGATGAATTGAATCAGGTTTGGACAAACTTAATTCAAAATTCAGTACATGCTATGAAAGGAGATGGTACATTGACCCTGACCACAGAAAGAGAGGGTGACTTCGTCAATATTTTGATTGAAGACTCCGGACCGGGGATCAGTGAGGCTGTTCTAAAAAAAATCTGGGATCCTTTCTTTACAACCAAAGATCAGGGAGAAGGTTCGGGGTTGGGTCTGGGGATCGTTAAGGGAATTATAGAAAAGCACAAAGGAAAGATCTCTGTGACCTCCAAGCCCGGTTCGACTGTGTTTAAAGTTTCCCTGCCAATACGCTTTTCAAAATAATATTTTCAAGTACAGGACTTAAGAAAAGTCTAGGTACTTTCCGAAAATTCATCTAATAAGAAGAAACATTTTGTTGGTAAATTAATTTTCAAAAGTAGTTGAAGATTCAATAGACAATACAACAAAATGTCTAATTTTTACGAATAGAAAAACGTACTTCGTTTTGAAAAGCAGTTGAATACAATTTTAGAGTCATTTTCAAAAAGATTCACTCATTCATTGAAAAATCAGCAATAAAATGGCTACATACCGTAATAGGAAAGATGCAATTGTTTAGGAAAATCAGTGTCTAATTGCTTTCAATGGATTTCGTATGTATTTGCATTCAGAAATCAAAAAATTTAGAACTTTCTGATACTAGAAAATTCTAATAGAATATATACTTTTTTGTACTGATTTTAAATTTTTAATTGAAATATTCAGATTTATGCATATAATTCTCTGAAGGAGGAATTCACCATGTATATCAAAAGATCTTTGATCATCGGTTTCGTTTCCTTTGCTACTTTATTTTCGAGTGTTTTCTCTTTGCTTTCAGAAGAATCGAAACTACAGATAGAATCGATTAGTATTGAGAATTCGGGTGGAAGCAATGAGGTTACAGTTTGTTTCAATCAGAAAGTTGCCAGTTCCGATCTACTTCCCGATAGAAATAGAAAATTCAAGTACAATTATGAATTTCGTATAGTTTCCCAGAGAGGATGGGAGACCTCCAGCAAGTCAGCTCTGAGCAATCTTTCCATCGAAGACAATGTGAGAAAAGACAATAAGTGCTACGTCATCACAACCATAGGTCCAACAAATTCAATCAAGAAGGATTACTCCAAAGGTGATATCAAATCCATTCAAGTAAAGTTATTTGAAAGAAATAGTAGTGATGCCTACCAACAGATTCATGAGTTGGAAGCTCAAAATCTTTAGAGAACATGCCTGATGAATAAAATTCAGGCATAGTACTTTTCTATAATTTCCCGTAACGGTTTTTCAATTTTTTCAGGGGACGCCAAAGCATTTCTCCATTCCAGGGGTATGGAATTGTAGCCATAAACAATTCCCGCCAATCCCCCTGTGATCGCTCCAGTAGTATCTGTATCACTTCCTAAATTGACAGCCTGAAGGATACAGGTCTTAAAGGTATGAGTGTGTATCAAACAGTAAATGGATGCTTTTAAAGAGTGAAGCACAAATCCCGAACTCTCAATAGAAGATATATCAGAATTTAAAAAAGAGAAATCCAAAATGGACTTCCAATCCCGATTGTATTCTTTGGATGACAAAAGGCTCTCATATTCTTTACTTCCTTTTCTCAATCTGTGAATGGCTTCCATAGGAGTATGACCATGAAACAGAAGTCTTGCTAAGTCAAGGTACACAAGACAGGAAAGCTTTGAATAGATGTGACCATGAGTGAAGGAAGAAAGATCAAATATCAATTCAATTTCTTTTTCCCTAGTCAAGGAGTTTACTTCCAAATAAAGAAAAAGAGGAAGAATTCTCATCAGAGAACCATTTCCATTTTCCGATTCTTCCATTCCTCCGGCTTCAATAGGATTTCTTCCTTCTCGAATTCTTTCGAGGGCATTTCTGGTAGTTATTCCTATGTCAAACATTACACCATGGGGAGTGTACTCTCCCTTAAGAAACCAGGAAAGAAATTTATTAGCTAGATTTCCATAGTCCAGGCCCTCAGCAATTGATTCCAATAGACAAAGACTGAGAGAAGAATCATCCGACCAGGTACCCGGAGGTTGATTATAAGTCCCATAACCCCTCATACCCCGGACAGGGTTCGATTCCAATTCGCTCCGGCTCTCAAACTCTACAGGAACTCCCAGAGCATCACCAATTGTATGACCAAAAATTGCTCCATAGATTTTATCTTTCATGAGTTAATTGAAAGGCTTTGCTAAAGCTTGTTTTGCCTTTCAGTCCTCCTAGTATCGCAATAATATCTCCATCTCGAAATCGAAAGCCGGAGTCAGGATTTTGAATGAGTTTAGTTCCCCGATGAATTCCCACAACTGAAATTTTATATTTTGTGCGAAGGTCTAATTCTTTAAGCGATTTATCAATAATACTTGAATTGGAATTTATCGGAATCCAATGAATCTCTAACAATCGTGAAGCATTTTTCAAATTCATCAACATCTCTGTTTCAACTTTTATTGAAGAGAAGTATTTTTTTCTGCGTATATCATCCAAATAGTTTTGAATCGCAGTGATAGGAACTTCGAAATTCATCAAGGACTGCCGGATGATTTCCAGGGAAGCTTCAAACTCAGGTTGAACAACTTCAAAAATTTTCAAATTATAAAGATCATCCAACTCCTCAAAATGATTGCATCTGGCTATAATGCGCAATTCAGGATTGTACTTCTGAGCCAGAGTGATGATTTGACGACTGTCCGAAACAGCAGGAACAGTCACTATCAATAATTTTGCCGAGGAGATCTTACATGCATTCAGGAGATCTTCAGAAGTTGCATCTCCAAAGACTGCATTCTTATTTTCACTCTTCAACCTTTCAAATCGTTTGAAATCATTTTCTATGATGACAAATGAAAAATCCAACTGTTTAAAAATTGATGCTATCGAATCGGCAACCCGACCTCCCCCCGCAATGATAGTATGATTTTTCAATACCTCTTCTATCAGATGAATTTCAAAAGGAACATTCTTCCGTATGTACTTCTTCAAAAATTTATAGCTAGGAGTGGTAATCAAAAGAAGAAAAGGTGAAAGAAACATAGTCAATACAGATGTAGAAAGCAAGATTGAAAATATTCTTTCATCCAATAATTTTTCAGAAAAACCCAACTTTGCCAGGATGAAGGAAAACTCACCAATCTGTGAAAGTCCAATTCCAACTGCAAGTGGAACGATATTGAAATACCCGAAGGCCCTACTCATAAAATAAAAAATTAGAAATTTCCCGGCATGTACTGTGGCAACAAGAATTAGGATGATACCTATATTATCCAAAAAGAAATGAGGATTGAAGAGCATACCGATAGAGGTAAAAAATATCAAACCAAAAATATCTCTCAGTGGAATGATATCATTCATTGCTTTGTGACTGTAGTCAGATCCATTCAGGACCATTCCGGTAATGAAAGCTCCTAACGCAAAAGAGAGACCAGCCATATGAGTCAACAATCCTACTCCCAAACCCAGAGCGGTGATTGTTAGGAGGAATAATTCTCTGGATTCTAAAACTGCAACCATTCTGAGAATTCGGGGAATGATATAAAACCCCAGAATAATGATCAAAGCCACAGCCAGGACTCCTTTTCCGAGTGTATAT
>JACKPB010000013.1 GCA_024233875.1 Leptospiraceae bacterium | reverse complement strand
GCTTCCGCTCTATATGAAATCAATAACTCGATGGACAATACAAGTCATCTTGTCAATTCACAATCCGAGCATCTCAATAAGATATATGAAAGTATCAAAGAATTGAATACAAATATTCTTGTCCTGACTCAAAATGTAGACACACTGGCTCAGACAGCCAATAGTTCTTCCGAGAAGATAGGACTGGTTAAAGAATTGCTCCTTTCTTCCAAGACATCCATGAATTCAATTCTCAAGACTTCGGAGCAAATGCAAAAAGTGATAGAGATGATTGCAGAGATTTCAGATCAAACCAATCTATTGTCCTTAAATGCATCTATCGAATCTGCCAGAGCAGGAGAGTCCGGACGGGGTTTCGCTGTAGTTTCCAAGGAGATTTCTAAGCTAGCCGAGAGAACGGCAGACAATCTCAGTAGTATATCCAAGTTGATTCACGAACTTCAGACTGTAGTCAAGACGGGGGATTCAGGGATTCAAAATGCAAGTGTGAACATTCTCGGTCTTTTCGAAATCTTTCATACCATCCGGGAGACGGCAGAAGTTTCTTCCAACCTCATGGTAGAACAATTAGAAAATGTAATGTCCATAGAAGAAAATTCAAAAAATCTGAAAAACTCCGGAGAAGAGATTCGACAGCTTATAGAGAGTCAAACTCTCGCCGTTTCTGAGATCAAAGATAGTACCCAGAGTGTAGCCGATGAGTTGACCAACACTGCAGCGCAGTCCGAAGAGTTGATTCAAATCGTAGAGAATCTAAAAAACCCTATCTCAAACATATTGAATATCATTGAGCACTTCAAAACAGAAAAATGATATTTCGATGAGACTATTGGTCCTTACAGAAGCAGGGAATGAAAAATAAAAAAAACATAAGTGAGCTATTGAAAACTTGCGAATCAGAAAAATTACAATTTTCAAATTCCATCCAGAATTACGGAATCTTGATCCGTCTCGAATCTGAATCGCGGTGCATAACTCACATAAGCAGGAATTTTAAAGATTTCTTTGATCTTTCGGAAGAAGATGTCTTAGGAAAACCTTCAGAAATATTAGGTTTTCCTTTCCTGTCCACAGAAATAGATAGATTGAACAAACAAAAAAACAATCGTATCATTTCAAATAATTTTGTAGAATCTAAGATAGCCTGGATGGATGCTATTTTTATAAAAAATGGTGATGGTTTGATCATTGAGCTCCTGCCTTCCAATGTGCATCATCCCCAGGAATTTACTTTTAAAAATTATCATTTTGAGTCACAAAAGATCCCCAGAACCTCAGATGATCTGAATACTTACAATCAAAATTTGGTAGATTCTATCTCCGGTATTACGGGTTACGATCGGGTTCTACTTTATCGTTTTGATAAGGATTGGTCCGGAGAGGTTCTGGCTGAAAAGGTCATTAGGGAAGATCTCAATACCTATCTCGGACTCAGATTCCCGAGTTCGGACATACCTCAGATCGCCAGAAATCTTTACCTGATCAATCCGTATAGGTACATAGAAAATACCGAATCACAAACGGTTCCGATACTTTCTTACCGGGGAGATCCTATCGATCTTTCGGACACAGTTCTCCGCAGTGTTTCCTCTCTCCATATTCAGTATCTCAAAAATATGGGAGTGGTCTCCTCATTTTCAATTTCCATAAAAATATCCAATAAGCTTTGGGGTCTCATTTCCTGTCACAATCAAATAGGCAAGCCCCTGAGCCTGGATGTAAGACAGAGATCGACTCAATATGTGAACAATTTTTCGATAGGATTGAGTGCCTATCTATCAACATCGAAATTGCAGAGAATTTCCGGTCAGGAAAGAAAACTCGAAGAGGTAATGGAAGAAATCTTAAAGATTGGTGACCTCAAAGAGAGTATTCAGATCAACTCTCATCTCTTCATGAACTTGTTGAAGTCTTCAGGAATTGCTTTGTACATCAATGAGGAAGTATTTTTTAAGGGAAAAACTCCTTCCCGAGAAGAAATGGACGCTTTTGATAAAGATTTTGAAAATAATTTCGAATTTTTTCTCATGGAAGATCATATTATGGATAAATTTCCATCCTCAGGAATCGCCGGAATCATGGCGATCCGGGTCATCTCCCGCAATCTAAATCGAATACGATTCTATTGGTTTCGTGAAGAGATGATCAGTCAGGTAGCCTGGGCAGGAAATCCGGAAAAATCGAATCCGGACAATTCAGAAGAGGGTGTTCTGACGCCCAGAAAGTCTTTCGAAAAATGGATTGAAATCAAAAAAGGTCAGTCTGAATCCTGGACCGGTGAAGACTCTCTTCTGGCGACTAAGATTAGGAATAATATCCTGCGATGGATGTAAGTTAAGCTCCCTCTTCCGCGCCTGTCTCGGAGTTCCGACTTTAAAATTATTTAGTATACAACGATTGGTTCAATCAATCTCCTCAGTTTCTAATCATTCTAATTTATTAACATACTTTAGTATCCTATTAAAAATTTTTATTAACTCATCTTACTCAGTATTTTATTTTTCTAATTTTTTTTAGTTTAAAATCAAAATCATTTTTTGCTAATAAATCAATAAAAATATGGGTTTGGGCGATATCCCAAGCTACCGGCAGGCTCCCTGCAACCTCACATTTCGCTTCTTTGCGTAATGTGAGATTTTAATTTAGAATGATTAAACGTTTGGTGTATGATATATCTTAGTTAGAATTTTTTTAATTTGAATGGACGTATTCCCATTTATCAAAAATTAAGTATTAATTATGAGGTAAATCATGGCAACAACACTACTGGAGTTTCTCGGGTTGACTCCCGAATTAGAGCAGGAAATAGACAAGATCTGGAAAGAAGGCGGATATAGTTTAAATATTCCTGTGATTGATTTACAGCATCTCTGGCTGATCTTTTTGATATCCGATCTAGAAAAACTACAGAAAATGGATCTGAAAAAAGACGAACTTAAAGTTTATTATGAAAACATAACCCACGAACTGATTGATTTTACCATAGAGCACTTCAGCTTGGAAGAAGGGATCTTCCTTAGGTTTGATTATCCCAATAATGCCCAACACAAAAAACAACATCAGCAATTCATTTACGTTCTGAAAGATAGAGTGGAGGAAGTGTCCATTGATCCCGTGTCTTCTATAGAAAAGTTGATCAAATTCCTCAAAAATTGGCTATTTTCCCATATCATCGAACACGACCAGGAGTACAAAAAATATTTCCTAGAGCATAAGATCGATATCAATGCCTACTGCAAAGGTTTGATAAAAGACAAAATGGTCAATATAGACAAGGCTCAGGCAAACCTCTACAATCGTATTACAAGTTCCAGAGAAGTGAAAGAGATTTTAAATGAGGACATTCTTTCCAATATCATTCATATCTGGCAAACCTATAACCTTTCCGTCCAAATTCCCATCATTGATCTCCAGCACATCTGGCTCATCAAAATGGTCGTGGAGCTGGATCTTGCCAGCAAAACCATGGGGACTACGAAAAGAGATGGAATCTTCAAATCTATTATCAAAAATGCTGTTCAGTACACAAAAGACCATTTTACCCTGGAAGAAAAAATCATGGAAAAATTTCATTATCCCGGTCTTCACAACCACGTCAAACAGCATAAAAATTTCATCGAATTCATTCAGGCAAGGAACAAAGAAAACAAAGAAGGCAATAAATTAGCGGCTCACAATTTGGTCGTCAATCTCAAAGAGTGGTTGCTCTCACACATAGCCGTAGAAGACAAACAAATCGTTTCTACTATGAGAGAGAATCATGAAGAGATTCTTATATATTCGAGAGAGCTAATGGATGACAAGATGGTCAATATCAAGAAATCACAATTGGATCTTTACAATAGGGTGATCGGACTCAAAAGAATTAAATAAACCTCTCAGAATGAAGTCCCGGAAAGTAATGAAACTCATTCCGGCGAATCAAGGACATCCGGATAGATGGTGATTCGGTTTCTCCCTTTTTCTTTGGATGCATACATAGCCAGATCGGCCCATTTCATGATGATTTCCGGACTGTATTGGGTTCCTAGAAATAAAGAAATTCCTACACTTACTGTACAATTGTGCTCAATAGTTTGGGTGAGTGAGTCCACAACCAGTTTGATGATATACTTTTTTTCTAGATTGAATCTTATCTTTTCTCCGATTAAATTTGCGTGATTTCGTGCCATGTCTTCCCTATTTCCCAAACCTGAGAGCAGAACTATGAACTCATCTCCGCCAAATCTTGCAACTGTATCCACTTCCCTTACGGTGCTCAGGATTCGCTCTGAGGCTTCTATCAATAATTTATCTCCGGCATGGTGTCCGAATTGATCATTGAGTGGTTTGAAATGATCCAGGTCCATAAATAGAAGTGCACAGTACTCACCACTCCGTTTGCTTTCTTTCATTGTCTGAATCAATCTTTCATCGAGGAGTCTTCGATTTGCCAGTCCCGTGAGGCTGTCATAAAAGGCGAGCTTTCGAATCTTTTCATCGGCTATTTTCTTATCAGTTATGTCAGTAGAGATTCCACAAATTGCATAGATGGTTCCATCATCCCTCTTGAGGGGGACCTTGATCACGGAAAATGCCATGGTGATGTCACCATCTTTCGTCTTTATAATTTCTTCTTCCCGGATCTCGATTCCTTTATTGATTACTTTTTCATCATTGGATCGTATTATATGATACGCTTCTTCATCAAAGAAACTGGAATCGTCCTTATTGATGATTTCCTCTTCCGGCTTTCCGAACATTTCACAGACCTTTCGGTTTACATACAGATATTTGAAATCTAAATCCTTGATGTATACAGAAGCTCCGATATTTTCCAGGATTGTATTCAACTTCTGTTCACTTTCCTTTAGATTGAAGGTTCTCTCTTTGACCTTATTTTCGAGTTCACTATTGTAGTTTGAGATTTCTTCTACCATGGACGAGAACTGTAGGGAAAGATCAGCTATTTCTCCTGTTCCAATTCTTCCGGTATTTATATTGTAATTTCCCTTTTCAATTTCTTTCATGATTTTTCGAAGTTTGGATATGGGAGTGAAAAAGAAAACATTGATGACCGTATTGATCAAAATCAAAATCACAAGAAATATAGCAATCAAATAGGTGAAGATAGTATAATTGTCCAATAAACTCAGTTCTTTGGCATCGATCATACTGATACTGAACCAACCGAGTTCTCTGAGATACGCTATACCCACCATCTCTTTCTTTCCACGGATTTCCAACCAGAGGGTTCGTATGTGATCATCATCATTTGAAGCGAGAATCTGATTCATTGCCAACTTGATCTTAAATATATCAATAGGGTTTTTTAAGATCAAATTAAGAGTCTTTCGCTCATTGGATTCTTTCGTGAGACTACCGTAATCGATGAGTTTTGTATCCCGTTCTAGTTGAATCGCCAACTTTTTATTGATAAAGATATTGCGAATTCCTTCCTGATTGATATCTACAGATTCTTTAAGAAATTTAGTTAGATCAAGACCGGTACCGATCACAGCTATAGTTTTATTGTTTTTGTCTTTCAGTAAGAAATTGATCCAGACCTTGCTTGTACCGAGTATGGTATCTTTGTTTACATTGATCTGGTACTCATCGTTGAGTTTCAAAGCTTCAAAGAACCAACGATCATCTTTTTTGCTATCCGACAATTTGTATCTCAGCTGATTTCCTTTGTATTTGTTTTCGGAATCATTGAAGTAGTAGTTTTGACTCTTTCTGAAAGCTACAAAATAGCTTCTATCATGGAATTCGTTCCGGTACCTTTCGAGGACTTCCAATCCTTCAGCTTTGATCTTGGGATTGTCTTCATTGAGTGCCATCTGATAGATCGCAGGCTCTCTGGAAAGCTCCTTCGTCAAATTCACTTCCCTCATAATCGGGAGAAGAGTACGGTACTTATCAAAAACTATTTGTTTCTGCATAAACTTCTTACCCCATTCTTCATTGATACGCAATGTGATGTTTTGAGAGTATAGATAGACACCGAGCATTAGTACAAAAAACAATCCGGATAAAAAAAATAAGAACTTAGTTTTTAATTGCATCTAGTTTCCAATATCGATCAATATAAGAAAACTTCAAATTTCTTTCCATCTATTTTTCTTGTTTTCAAAATAGGACGATTTCGAAAATGAATTTCCGGTCCCGAAAAGGGAAAATTTGAATAATTTGTAAACATTATTCCATTCATTTTCAATTAGAATTGCGTATGTAGTACTGGATCAGAAACAAAATGAGGAGTACCTGATACAGAAAAACGAAAAGGTTTCTGTATACCGGTATGTATATACATTTATTGATATTTGATTAGGAATAGGGGACACAGTGGGGAGAGAAAACTCACTCCGATCATAGATGCGGAGTGAGGATTGGTGATTAATTTCTGTTCATACAGTTGAGGTCTTCAAATGCTGTGAGGAGTCTTTTGACCATAGTCTCCTGACCTTTTCTGAGCCAAACCCGAGGATCATAGTACTTTTTGTTGGGTTTGTCCTCACCTTCCGGATTGCCCAATTGACCCTGGAGATACCCTTCTTTTTCTTTGTAGTAGTTGAGAATTCCTTCCCAGGTAGCCCACTGAGTGTCTGTGTCAATGTTCATTTTCACCACACCGTAGCTAATGGCTTCACGGATCTCTTCTCTACTGGAACCCGATCCACCGTGAAATACAAAGGTTACCGGTTTGGTATCGGAAAGATTGTGTTTTTTGGTGATGTACTCCTGAGCATTTTTCAAAATAGGAGGAGTGAGTTTTACATTTCCGGGTTTGTAAACTCCGTGAACATTACCGAAAGCAGCGGCAATTGTAAAATTAGGGCTGATTTTCATGAGTTCGGAATAGGCATAATCGATTTCTTCTGGCTTGGAATAGAGATCTTCCTGAGCTACACCTGAATTGTCCACACCATCTTCTTCTCCACCCGTAACACCGAGTTCGATTTCTAAAAACATCCCGATCTTACTCATTCTTGTGAGGTACTTTTTACAGATTTCAATATTTTCTGAAATCGGCTCTTCGGAGAGATCCAGCATATGTGAAGAAAAAAGAGGCTTTCCATACTTTTTGAAGTGTTCTTCACCCGCATCCAGAAGACCGTCAATCCAGGGGAGAAGCTTTTTCGCACAATGATCTGTGTGTGCCACTACGGGTACTCCGTAGGATTCAGCTATCAGATGAAGATGCTGTGCTCCTGAAATGGAACCCAGGACAGCACCTTTCTCTCCCTCGGAAGGGTTTGCCTTGCCGGCTAAAAATTTACCACCGCCATTGGAAAACTGAACGATCACAGGAGATCCTGCTTTTTTGGCCGCTTCCAGAACGGAATTGATACTGTCAGTACCCACACAGTTGACTGCTGGCAACGCGAAACCTTCGGACTTACAGATCGAAAACAATGTCTTCAGATCCTCTCCAAAGACTACACCCGGTTTTATTTTATCTAATACTTTATTTCCCATATATCATCGAATCCTTTCTGAATAGGTTATTTTTTGCATTTCGTTTTTAAAAATTTTTTTAAAATATTTCATTTTTTCCTAGCATGAAAGAGTTAGGGAAGAGATTCCATCTTTTTTTTCTTAAATTCCGATTTGTGGGGAAAAATGATACACAAATCTACCTGTTCCTGATTCAAAATTCATACGAAAAGAAAAATCGGGATTCCGTTCTTCATTGATTTCAAAACTCAGGAACCGGACTCCGGAACTGATTCTTTTGAACTCTTAAACTGAGATACGCTATGAATCGAAAAAAAATTATCTTGATTCCTTTGGTATATGAATTATAACTTCTATCTAAATTTTAAAATCATTACATTATAAATGTTGCATTTCCTTAGACAAATTCCTGTTTACATCTTTCTCTTCCTCTTCCCGGTTCTGGAGCTCCTGTCAGTGGATCTTCCGATTGCAAAATCCGGAATCCTGGATCTGAGCGGTATTCAAATCGGAAAGGAAGAGATTGCCTACATACCCCTGGATGGTGAATGGAAGTTTTATTGGAATGAGTTCATCGATCCCGATCCCGGAGCGCATCATTTGCTTCCCTCCGGAGAATACATTCAGGTTCCCTCCCAATGGCAGAAAGAAAGGGATAGATCGGGAAACCTATTTCCCACCCATGGATATGCCAGTTACTCTCTGAAAGTGATCTTACCGCCGAACTGTCCCCGTCTTTCGATCACAATGTCAGACACCGGAATGGCCTACAGCCTTTTCATCAACGGTGTATTGCATGCCTACAATGGCCGGGTAGCAAAAACTAAAGAGGAGATGAAGATCAAACAGAGATACAGGACATTCCGAATTGAAGAGAAATTGGAAAAGGAATTGTACATTGTAGTCCACAACTCCAATTTTCATTATTACAAATCGGGAATCTGGCAATCTTTAAAACTGGGTGAGACCGAAACTCTCGATCGGATTCAGTTTCAAAACTATGCTCTGGATCTAATTATTTTCAGTGCCCTATTCATCATGGGATTGTATCATACAGGTCTGTACATCCATAGAAGGGTGGATCGATCTCCCCTGTACTTCGGAGTATTTTGTATTCTGGTGGCCCTGAGGACTGTAAGCATAAAAGAAAGATTGATCTATGAACTGATAGAGGATCTTCCCTTTTACATAGTCCATAAAATTGAGTATCTCTCTGTATATTTCGGTGGATTCGTGTTTATGGAATACATCCATTCCATATTTCCGGAAGAGGGATCCGGAAAAATCAGGCAGTTCTTTCGCTACACTCTCATTCCCAATAGCATTCTGGTTGTGGTGGCTACTATGTCTGTATACTCAAAAACTTTGATCATGGTTCAGATCATTATCATCTTCGGGATCGGATATACCCTTTATTTGATCCTATCTGCCATCTCAAAAGAGAGACAGGGAGCCAAATCTTTTCTCATAGGCTTGATTGTTTTTTTTGTGACCATAGTGAATGACATTCTCAGAACAAGGGGATTTCTCTTCACACCTTTTCTTGCGAGTTACGGACTTCTTTTCTTTGTAGTATCACAGGCTATCGTCCTATCGAGAAGATTTGCCAATGCCTTTGTGCTCTCAGAAAATCTGAGTAGAGAGCTTCAAAAATTGTCCGAAAACCTGGAGGTGATGGTTCAGGATAGAAATAAAGAATTGAACAAAACTTTGGATGTCCTGCACAAAGATCTATTTTATGCCAAACGAATTCAAACCAAATCCCTGAACATAGACACGACAAATATGAAAGAACTAAATATTCTTCCTTTCTATTCGGCTATGGCTGAAGTCGGTGGGGATTTTTACGGGGTCAGCAGAAATCATTCGGGTAGATATAGGATATTTTTGGCGGATGTTACCGGACACGGGATTCAGGCAGCACTCATCACAATGGCGGTGAAGGCTCTCTATGAAAATATAAAAAACATGGAAGGCGAACCCTCGGATGTTTTGGAAGCTTTCAATTCTGAATTTACAGAAAAATACCAGTCCTTGAATTCTCTCCTGACCTGTATTTTTCTGGATATCTATCCCGACAAACAGACTCTTTCCTATGCTTCTGCAGGTCATCCCGCGTTTGTTCTCTTGAAAGAGGATCGATGTGAAATCCTGGAAAGAACAGGAAGGATGGTAGGGATCACAAAAAACAATTCCTATTCCTCCAATCAATTGGACTTTTGCCCGGGAGATCAAATCTTCCTATTCACGGATGGAATTTTTGAGCAATTCAATGAAAACGGAGAGGAGTACGGAGAAAAAAGATTGTATCAGGAACTGATGAAGTCGAGGGGAAAGAGTCCGGACAAAATCATAAAATCTATGATTGAAGGTTTAGAAGCTTTCCTGGGAGAAAAACAAAAACAGGATGACATCACGATTCTGGGAATCGAGTACAAATAGAATACTCAGGAGTCAATTCTCAGATTTCCCTGAATCACTTACTGAGATACCGGTCTAATTTTTGAGATTTCGAAGATTCAAAGGAGTTTCTATTTCTTCAGCTGGAATTCTATTGTTACCGAAATCAAGTTCTCAGAAATACCGGAATCCAAATAGTTTTTGATCACTCCTATATGAATGTTTCCCTTATGATTTTTCATGATTTTATCTACTATCGTCAACCCGAGGCCCAAATCCAGAGTCCTGTATCGACTGTAGCTTAAGTTTGAGAATCGAATGAAAGGATCAAAAAGAGTAGAGTTGATATTGGTTTGAAGCTTTTGGATTTCTTCTTTATTGAGCTCAGGAGAATTTAAAAAAATGATTTTCATTACGGAATCATCGATTTCAAAAAGCACATAAATATTAGAATTTTCTAATGAAAATTTCAATGCATTGATCAGAAGTTCATCCACTACCTTTAAAAAGTATTCCAGATTTAGCTCTACGGATGCCCGTGCATTCAGACTCAGGTTTTTGGCGACATGAATCTTTTGGTTTCTGGAGGTGGCAATGAAAGAATAGTGATCTGCCTGAAATTGAATCAATTCTCCTATTTCGGTGATCAAAAAAGTTTTCTTTTCGATCTCATCCTTGGTTAGGTGCTCGATTTCGTTGAGGACGTTGATGGTTCGTGAGGCAATCTCAGAACTCTCAAAGAGTAGATTCATGATATCTTTATGAATGATGAAATGATCATCCTTCAATTCTGAGGTTGCCTTGATCAGGGTTGTGATACTGACTATACTTCCGATTCCCGATCCCTGAACCAGACCGGAGTTCAGATTCCCGATGATGTCTATCCTGTCCCTGTTCAAAGAATTTCTAACGATATTGTCCTTCCAGACATTCCATTTGATTTCATTATCGATTTCTATTTTTTTGAGAGCGGAATCTAGATTTTTGTTCTGCCGGAACTCATGGATTTCTATGGCTCTGCGGGTATGGGAAAGTAGGGTTTTGGGGTTTACCGGTTTGACCAGGTAGTCATAGATCCCCTCATTGATCAATTCCACTGCTCTTTCTGCATCCTGACTCGAAGATATGATCGTAATGATCGCCTCGGGAAATGCCTTGAGAACCTTTCGAATGAGTTCATCCCCTTCCATTTCGGGCATGTTTAAATCTGTGAATAAAATGTAGTTTTTATGAGTTTTTAAGTAATTCAGAGCGAGGTGTGGATCGGAAAAGGATTTAATTGTAAAACCTGAGACAGAAAGTATATCGTACATGATTCCGAGAAGAATCTCATCATCATCTACCAAAACAACTGTCGTACTTCCTGAATTTTTCATTTTTAAATTCAACAAATTAAAAAAATAGAAGAGCTACAATCATTTTCTAAAAAAACTCAGACATTTTTCTAATTGTCTTTTAAAAAATAATGCAAGCACCAGAAAATCATCTACAATCTGCCTGCATATCCTAAAGAGGAATTGGCGATTATTTTTGATAGCTTCTTTCAATTGATAGATTTTATCTATCAGTTTTCGAAACTACTTAGACACTTCTTCCCTAGAGTAGAGATCCGACTTCATTGAACCCCTGAACTGAAACGGGAGAAAGTTGAGTTTACGGTGTTCGTTATGTACCGAGTCTCAAATGAAAATGCCTATAAGTTTCTAAAAGATGAGTAGGAAGATTTCTCTCTAAAGTACTGCTATTTAGGTAAATACTTAATCAATAAATTTGAAGATCGAAAAAAAATCCCTTTTCAGAAAATCTGAGTTGATTCATATTTTCAAAAGTAAGTTCTCCTAATTTTTTTGAATAAAAAGAATTCAAATCTCCGGGAGTGAATTTGTACTATGAAATCAAAACAGGATACTTTTAAAAAAAACATCATCGATCCCTTGAGACCGGAAAATATTCTTCAGGCATTGAAAAACCCGGATGAGATACTTTTGAAAAGCTTCCGATCCCTCACCGAAATTACCGGTAGTATCACGGGGATCGATTTTAATTTTTACTCAAAACTACGAAGTGAATCCAAAAACAAGTCCGAATATGCCTTTATCGGAGAAAAGAAACTTGAAGAGGCCCAGATGCAATTGTTCAGGTACAATTCTCAGGAATGTTCTGAATCATCTACTCTGACCGAATATGAAAGTATCGATAAGAATGATAGCGAGTTCAATTATTGGTTGAATATCCATGGAATTCACGATGTGGAATTAATTGAAAAACTGGGAAATCATTTGAATCTTGAAAGTTTGATTGTAAGACAGATCGTGGATACAACCCAGAGACCAAAGATGGAAGACTATGAGGATTATATTTTCTTCAGTATCAAATCCATACTAAAGGATGAAAAAAATCATCTCGAAATAGAGCAACTCTCCTTTGTTCTGGGTAAGAACTTCCTCATTTCTTTTCAGGAAGAGGTGGGAGATCACTTCAATCACATCCGTGATCGTATGCGTCAGGATCTGGGGATGGTGAGAAAGCGGGAGTGTGATTTTCTTCTCTTTCAATTGCTCGATGCGATTCTTGACAATTATTTTGAAACCCTCGAATCGATCAATCATGAAGTAGGATTGATTGAAAAACAAACTCTGACCAACCCCCAACAATCCACAATTTTATTGATTGAAAAAAACAAGAAAGATGTTAGCAAAATCAAAAAATCCCTGACCCCCTTCAAGGAAGCACTTACCAATATACTTCACGATAGGACACATTTTTTGAATGAACCTACACGGAAGTACTTCCGGGACCTATCCAATAGTTGCTCCAATGCCATCGAAGAAGCAAATGCAACATACTCTGCACTGGAAAGTTTGACGAATATATATTTCTCTTCCCTCAGTCAGAAAATGAACGAAACTATGAAGGTTCTGACTACAGTAGCTACGATTTTCATACCGCTCACTTTTATCGCGGGAATCTACGGAATGAATTTTGAATACATGCCCGAATTGAAGTTTAAGTACGGATACTTTACTGTATGGGGAGTGATGATTTCCATTCTATTGGTGATGGTTGCCTACTTCAAGAAAAAAGATTGGTTGTAGTACAAAAAGAATACTATCATTCTAGATTTTTAAGGATTTCAGTTTCTTTTGAATTTTTTTTAGGATCAATTCTGCCTTTGGATATTCAGGAGAACTCAGGGGAATTTTTTGAATTTCGGAGAGAGCTTTTTCAAATTTACCTCGTCTGAAATAGATATTGCTACGGAGAAAAATTCCGGGAATATAGTCTTTTAATAGATCATGTATTTCTAATATAGAGAGTGCCGCATTCCCCATACCTAATTTTTCCATGCACAGAGCTTTGTAAAAGAGTGTAAATTCATTGATCTCCTGAGTTTCTCTGCTTTCAAGAAGGTCGAGAGCGTCCTGATAATGAAATGTCCTGATCAAGTCTAAGATTTGAGTTTTATCGATTTTACTTTCTTCTTTGATTAGAAAACTATCGGATATTTTTATCTTTACCAGAGAGAGATCATCAATGGATTCTCCATATTTTTTGATTTCATCCGGTACCAGATGAAGTTCACCCCTGACAGATTCGATGATGTGCAAGAATAGATTTTCATCCGAGTTGATATTCCGGGTCTCCTGATCAGAAGTGAGGTTGATGTCATCTCTTCCATCACTTCCCAAAATCAAAATATCTCCCGGTAGCAATTGAAATTCATCGATAATTGGTTCCCGAAAAAATTGATCGGGAAAACCAATTTTCTTGATGGGTGTATCAGGAATGAAGTTGGCTTTATTGTCCCTCAGGATAATTGCTGACGGATGTTCTGAATTGAAAAAAGTAAACTTGGCTGAATTCCAGCTGATCAATCCGAGAATACAGGAAATAAACATAGATCCATCAAATTCAACAAAAACATTTTGCAACTCTCTGAGGGTAGTTTTCAACCAGGTCCCGGGTTGCATTTTTATAGAGACTCCATTGTATCTTGAGAGGATCGAGTTGATCACCGTTCCCAATACTATAGCACCTCCCGCACCCTGCATTGATTTTCCCATAGCGTCCGCATTGATGACCATTGTATAATTGATTCCGTAAAAATTTAGAGTTCCTATGATACTGATATCTCCCCCCAACTCATAGGTTTTCCCTTTATATATAAAATCTTTCTTTTGTTTTGTAAGCATTTCAGTTTCAATAAACCCGGCTGTGTTGAAATTTCGAAAGAGGGGTTCAATGATCATCGAGGTTAAAAAATAATCTCCATCCTGCTTTTCCTTAATCGATAGTAAATCTTCTTCAGCTTTTTGGGTGATTTGATAAAAATTAAAAATAATGGCAAAAATCATAAAGAAAGTTGCTACAAAGGTAAAAAAGGAGAGGTAGTAACTCTGATTGGACGTAAGTAACGTAGGGAAGATTTGAAAATGAAACATCAGTTCGCTAAATACAAAACTAATTAGAGCAATGATCAATACAAAATAAAAGGAGTAAGTTTCTCTGTCTTCAAAGAGTAAAAAGGGTAAGGATGAAAATACGATATAAAATAAATAAATATTAGCTTGTTTGCCGAATAAAATATTAAAATAAGTAACTAATGCCGCGGCATTTACAATCAGTAGTATTCTTGATACTTTGAATTTCTCAAAATGGTTTAAGATTGGGGAAAGAGCATATATGAGTGATCCTAAGATTAAATTCAATAGAACTTCCCGCAATCCCAGGAATATAAATAAGGGTATATAAAGAGAATTGTTCAGAAGGAGAATGATAGACAGAATATTAGATAACTTAATTTTTCTTTGAAAATTTTTCGTTTGATTCTGTCTGATGCCTATTTCAGCAATACTTTTTGAAATTTCTTTGATAGATCTCATTTTCCCTGCCTTATCCATCCCGATAGAATGATTAAAAATTAGTTATACATGAAACTATTCCTATCCCGGGTTCTCTCGGTATCCATCCAAATTCTAAGGGAGATTCTTCCCCAATGATCCGGATGGGAATCTATCTTAATGAATTGATATTCCAGTTTTCGTTGATAACTCACCTTACGCAATTTATTTTCTTATAAACATTTTAATTTTTATTTGAATCTATTAATAGATAACTCATCTTACGCAGTATTTTATTTTTCTAAATTTTTTTTTAGTTTAAAATCAAAATCATTTTTTGCTAATAAATCAATAAAAATATGGGTTTGGGCGATAGCCCAAGCTGCCGGCAGGCTCCCTGCAACCTCAGATTTCGCTTCTTTGCGTAATGTGAGTAGATAATTAGTTTTTCATGAAAATATTCAAAATCGCTTTGTTGAATTGAGAAATGCATCTAAATGGGCATAGATTGTTACAATCTTTCCCGAAGGGTTCCCATTGGAATCTTTGATTTCTTTGGTAATGGAAAGGTAATGACGTGAGTTTTTAGTGGTAGAAACAGTTCCCTCAAATTTGAAATTACTTGGGTAAGATTTCTATATGATTGAGATTTCTTTTGACCTGATTCAATGAATGGAAAGTCACCTCTTGCCATCTTGAAGTTCCATCATAAATAAATTTGGTTTCGATTTTTTGTTCACTGCAATTTCTCATGAATTTCAGAAGAGTGGGAAAGGTAGAGGAGGTGGTGAAGCTCAGATCAGTAAAATCAACAATCAAAATCTTATCTTTCGAATTCTGGACTACTTCTTCGAGAAAAGGGGAAAGATTTTTCTGCGGATCTTTCAATCTACACTTTCCTTTCCAGAATATTTTAAACTCATCAGTAGATTCTTCAATACGAATTGAAAAATCATCTATTTCTAAAGGGTCCATAGCATTCAATCTCCCTTATTGTCCAGTGATAGTACAGCGGTAGTGATCAAAACCTGATCTTCGATATGATAGTTCAGAACAAAATCAGTCTCGGCAGCAATTTTGTACAATCCCAGTTGACTTTTAGTTGATTTAGGATTTTCTAATATTTCAGAAAGTCGATTGATATAGAGGGAGGATTTATCTTCCGTACTATGGATTTTATCCATGATTTTTAAATACTCCATCAGACTTTCTTTCCTGTCAAATCCATTTGAAATTTTTATAATGATTTCTGATTCTGTTGAGGTAAATTCATATTTTACCTCTTTCTGATTGTTCTGAGCGGATCCGTACTTGATAGCATTTTCTAATAATTCCCAGGATGCGGATTCACAGGATTCAATTATATTTTTAGGAGATCCGCCGAGAACCCTGTGGATCTGATCGGACATATTGTTCAGAATGTCGTAGTTGGGTATGGCTGAAAATTCTATTTTATTCATTCTCTAACTTTCCGGTTTATTTTTTCTTTATGATCATAAAAGTAATATCATCTTCATTTTCATAATTCAATAAGATCTTTAGAAATTCCTTTTTGAGTTCTTCTGTATTCAATTCATAAAACTCCAATAGGAAATTCTTTATCCCCGTATCCATAAGCATTTCCCCTTTATGATTTCTTCCTTCCGTAACACCATCCGTGTAGAGAAATAAAATGTCTCCCGAATTCATTTGAAATTCTCCTAAAGGAAAATCATTCATGAATTCACAGTATCCCAGCCAGGATCCTGTGGTTTCAAGGATTTCGATTGTTTTTTCTTTTGCCCGAAAAAGTATTACAGGGAGATGGAGTCCTAAAAAATGAAATTTATCTTCTTCTCTCAAAAATATTGAAAATGAAATATATTTTTCAGCATTCATGATAGATATATTGGTAGAGATCACCTGATTTACCTTTTGAATTATATCTTCTAGATTTGATTTCTCTTCAAAAAATTTCAGTGCGGTGTGAATTGCTACCTGAGCCATCATCATCACCATTCCTGACTTTACCCCGTGTCCTGAGACGTCACCAATGATGAACCAATCTCTAGTTCCATCATTGATAACGTCAAAATAATCCCCACCGACCTCATCACAGGTTTCCATGTAAACAGAAATATCGAATCCCCCGACTACAGGACTATTTGGAATGAGACAGGTTTGCATGTCCTTAGCGATTTCCATTGCTGTGGATGCCTTCGCCTTTTCCTTTGTGACTTCAACCACTTCCTTCATCAACCTGGAGTTTTCAATAGAGATGGCGATCTGGGATGACAAGAGATTCAGGAGCTCTATTCTATCTTTAGAGAATGCGTTGGTCACAAGATTATTCTCTATATAAACAATACCGATCAATTTGGATTGGCTCTGAATGGGAAAACAGAGGAGGGATTGAATAAGATGTTTGGAAATGTAAGAATCTTTAGTAAAGTCTCCACTCTGGTGGGCAGAATCGAGAACAATACTTCTCTTGGTTCTGGCTACATAATTGACTACAGTTTCTGCAATCTCGATTTCATTTAATTTTTTATGAGATAGAATTTATAATTTTTTGGATCTCAAACGGTTTTCAGCTTCTACATGCATTACCAATTCATGATTCTTATCCCTATCGACCAGAATGAATATTCCCGTATCCCCACCCGATACTTCCATGAGAATTCGTATCATTTTAGAAAGAAGTCTACCTAATTCTATTTCTCCCGAAATTGTTTGAGATGCTTTCAGAACTGAATTGAAATCTAAGACTTCATTTTTATGTGCATTGAATGTACTTTTGGAAGTTTGAATGGAAGCAATCGTGGTTCCTGTAGTACCCGGATCGGCCAGTCGATTCCTTCCGTATCTGTACTCCCGATTTTCTCTCTTTAGAAAGGGAAATATAGATTCCATATTTTGGGTCTTACTACTACAGCCCCATCTTTCATAAGCATAATGGGCTTCAATCGCTCCTGCTTTGACAAATTGTTCCTGATTCTTGGAACCCCAGAAGAGAATGTAGATTTCGTGGGCTAGGGCTTCCTCAAAAAGAAAACCGTAGTTTTTAGAGTGTTCGAGTGATTTGTTTAAATTTTCTATGAATCCGGAAAGTTCATTGGATATCAGATCACTTCCTGCTTTCAATAAATTGTATTTATGAGAAAAATTTATAGAAGAATACTCGCTCCATTTTTTTATAAAAATCACTCCGGACTTGATTGAATCATTCCATTTTGTAGTGATGACATCTTTTTCATTGATCCATTGATTGAGTGCAATGATGAGACGGAGATAAGTGTTGAGAAATTGGAATTCTATGATCAGGAGAATGTCTAAGGGAATGAATTCATTCTGCAGGGAACGATCGGAATACCGGAGAGCTTCCTCAGGATCACCGGTCATAAGTTCTATGAAAGCTCTACAATAATTGTAGTACAGAGTAAATTTTGATGGTATATTTTCTTCTAAGACATTTCTTATATTCTCATTTTTTTTCAAATTTGTCTCAAAGTCAAATCGATTGCCCTGATCGGAAGATAGAGTCTTTATAAATTCTTTTTGAAGAACTAAGAGTATTTCTTCTTCGGGATAGTGTTTGATATCATAGCTATCCAACCAAATTTCAATTTCAGATTGAATTTGTTCAAAATTTTTCCTTCTGGATAAGAAATTGATAAACAAATGATTTATTGATTGAAAAAAAGTTTGGAAGTCTTTTTCCTTTTTTGAGGTTGCTATAGATTTTTTGAGGGAAAAGATTGGATATCTTTTTGTTTCGGAAATGATTTCAAATTTGGAGGATAGAAAGTAGTACAGTGCCTGACTCAAGTATCCTTTTTTATTTTCAATTCCTGACTTCTGAGCCAGATCAGATACGATCAGACCCGAAGTGATCTTGTCCCTGTGAGTGATGAGAATTTGACTGTAAAAAAAGAATGCCAGTGGGGATGTAGGAAAGAATCCTTTTTCCATGGTATACTTCAGCATTTTCGCAATCAATTGTGAAAAGATGGAAAGAGATAATGCCTGAGCGGATAAGATCGCAAAAGGAAGAATTTCCATTATGGCTTCTGAATTTTTGTCAGATTTTTGAAATCGGGAATCCACTAAATGGGAAGTATTTCTTCGTTCAATGATGAGATCAAAGTTCCCAAAAATAATTTGAGCTTCTTCTTCTGACTCAATTCTCTCATTTAAGAGATCTAAAGTCTGAAGACATAGATCCAGTGTCTCACGAAATCGATTCCGTCGGTAGAGCAATCCTGCATAGATTGTGTAAGAAGAAATTCTCTCTGAATCTGTGAGATTTTGAGACTGGAGAAAATTATAATCTTTTTCTGCGTCCGTATAGTCACCCAGACGAAATTTTAGATAGATCAATGAATGATAGATCTCATTTATTGTTTCATGATTGATTATCGGTTTAATTGAGAGGTAGGATTTTGCCTGATTGAGGTAGTCAAGCGCTTCCTTGTAAAGTCCTGAAGCTTCAGCCTTTTCTCTGGCTGCGAGTTGGATTTGGATATACGATTCCAATGCATCTCCATCGTTCGGTTTTCCGGAAAGTTTTAGGTGGTCGGCTATCTCATAGATGTATTTAGAAGAATTGCTTCTGTCTGATTCGGATAGTTTCTTATAGAATCCGGCAATTTTTTTATGAAGATTTTTTCTTTTGGATGAAGTGAGTTTTTTATAAATTCTTTCTTTGAGTCGACTGTCAATAAATTGAAAATTTGATTCATTTCTGAGTAAATATTTCTCCTCAATCAAAATATTTAGAGCTCTATCAATAGAATCAGATTTCAAACCCAGAAGAGAGTTTATGATATCTATAGAAAAATCAGATTTCAAACAGGAGGTCAAAAAGAGAATGGAAGAGGTGGTCTTATCGAGATTAGGAAGAGAAGAGAGGATTCTTTGGATACGATTTTCAGAATACGGAATCCTGCGGATCTCTTCAATTTTCCACTTCCATTTGTTTTCAAAATAAACCAATTCTTTTCTGTATAGATCCTCTAATTGAAGGTGAACATGGCGGGGATTTCCTCCGGTCTTTTCATAAAGAATTTCTGAAATTTGCATGGAGCTTTCCCAATCACATTTCAATGTATCCGAAGTGAGTCGGTTGATATCATCAATTTTTAATGGCTTCATGGGAAGTTCAATGACTTCCATTCCCGTGCTCCGGATACCTTCCCAAAAAGATTTGAAATCATTTTGGTTTTGATTGCTATCGGTCTGGATGGACAGAACGGTCATAAGATATTTAAAATCAGGAAAACTTAAGAATCTGAATAGATCCGTAAGACTTTCACTGTCTGCAAACTGGAGATCATCTATATAGATCACCAATGGATGATCCGTCGAGGACACATCATGAATCAATTTAGTAACGATTTTGTAGTACTGACTGTCTTCAGGATCGTTTGTTATAGAATCATCTGAGTCGAGAAGAAATTTTGCTTCCGGAATGAGTCGGGATATGTACACCTGATTTTCTTTGAGGGAAGATTTCAGAACGGATTTAAAGTGCTGAAGAACAGTTTCCCTCTGAGTATTGATCTGACCGAATAAATCGGTGAGAAGATCGGTGAGAATTTTTTTTAGATGGGTCGATCTGTTTCTTTCGAAACCGGCGGAAATAAAGAACCCCCGGTATTCGATGAGAGGTTTGTGGACTTCATTGACGAGAGCTGTCTTTCCCGATCCGGATTCACCACTCAAAACGAGAGTCTTTCTTTCTCCCTTAGTGATTTTTTTGAATGCGGTGAATAATTTTAGGGATTCTTTTCCTCTTCCGTACAGCATTTCAGGAATGAGGAACTTTGATGTAGTATCATTCCTTCCGGGTTGGTATTCTTTGTTTTGAAAAGAATTTTTTGATTTACTGCTTTTAGAATTGTAGTACAGGTTCTGAACTTCAATCAAATCATTCAAAATGCCCTCTGCAGATTGATACCTGTCTTCGGGAATCTTATTCATTAACTTCATAACAATATTGGAAATGGGAACAGGAATTCCGTATTCAAATAGTGGATTGGGATCACGTGCCATATGACAGTGAATCAGTTCAACCTGATCTTCCGAGATAAACGGTAGGACACCCGAGAGAAGTTGATAGAAAGTTACACCCAGGGAATAGAAATCAGTTCGATAGTCAACACTCCTATTCATCCTCCCCGTCTGCTCCGGAGAGATGTATGACATGGTTCCTTCCAAACTATGTTTTATAGAAAGAGCATTTTCTCTATCCATCACTTTTGCGAGACCAAAGTCTATGATCTGAACAAGATTGGTGTCCGCATTGAAAATAATATTCTGAGGTTTTAGGTCCCGATGCACGATGTTCAGATTGTGAATGTCCCTGAGTCCTTCTGTGATCTGCATAGAAATCGTGAAAAATTCAGGAAGAGCGATCTTTTGCTTTTCTGAGAGGATGTCCTGAAGAGATTTTCCGCCTATGTCCTCAAAGACGAGAACGATATTGTTTTGAATCCTATCTATGAATTGAACTCTAATTATATTAGGAAAATTAAGATTTTTTAATAATTGAAATTCACGATTGCTTGCCTGAATTTCTTCTACACTGGGATAATCATTTTTGAGAAATTTTACGATGACATGCTTGTTTTTGTGTATTCCCCGATAGACTACACTCCTTTTACCGGAATACAATTCTTTGATGATTTCGATGTCATTTAATTTCATTCTTACCCTGAAAATTTAAATCTTAGAATGAAACTTCTGAAAGAAATAGGAAAGTTGAGATGGAAGAAAAATCGATTCATTGAATTGGGAATGGTTGGATATTCAGGAAATAATAAAAAAATTTGATTATTCATTTGTAAATCTAAGGGTATTTCAATAAAATCCTTTGAATCAATTTTCAATGCCGTTAAGTTAGTAGTCATTTTCAAAAGGTTCAGCTGAAAAATGTCTATAGACCAAACTAGGGAAATCTGCAATTGTTTATGAGAATTAGTATATAGTAATCCGGTACACAATCTGTCAAATGAATAATTTCCGTTGAACTCTAAAAACCTCTCAACAATGAGTTTCAGAGGTGATAAATTCACTCCATACCCTTCTTTTTGGGTAAATAATGATTGCGGAAAAAGCATTGACGTCCATAGAAAATGCGATAAGTTCCAGAATAGAGGTGGCGAAGATGGAAAGTTATACAGAGAAGATAGTACCCGTTGAAATGGAAACTTCCGGAATTCGTTCAGAGGTTCGTTTGCTTGCTGAACAGATGAAACTTGGATTTGAAAAGATGCATGAAGAAATGGATCTGAGATTTCAAAAGATGGACCAAAAGATGGATTTCATTCGGGAGAATCTGGAGAAACAGATTTCATTTCAGCAGAAGCTCCTTTGGGGAATTCTGGGAGTGGTGATCGCTACTTTGTTTAAGAAGTATTTGGGTTTGGAGTAGGGATTTTTCGTATTCTGGGGTCTCGAACCACTTTGCAAATTTACTTTGTAAAAGTTAACTTTACAGAATTTCAGAAGAGCACTTGATAACCGGATTCTTCAATTTAGCACCCATTCGAGTGGCCTCAGGGTGACATCTGTTCTGTGCTAGCATGACCGTAAAGTTGTCATGGTGAGGTTAGCTCGAACCATGGTATTTGAGGAATGCTTTACTGTAGTAGCACCCATTCGAGTGGACTCAGAGTGACAATATTTCTTCACGAAAAAAAATTTATAAATCTATCATTTTTTTTCGAATCATTTTTTTTTCTTAAGATTTTTGGAACCCTTATTTTCAGGAGAATACAATGAAAGAATTGATGACAGCCCTAATCGAGGCAAAAGTAGATCCTGAGAAAGCGGAAAAAGCATTGACGTCCATAGAAAATGCGATAAGTTCCAGAATAGAGGTGGCAAAGATGGAGAGTTATACAGAGAAGATAGTACCCGTAGAAATGGAAACTTCCGGAATTCGTTCAGAGGTTCGTTTGCTTGCCGAACAGATGAAACTTGGATTTGAAAAGATGCATGAAGAAATGAATCTGAGATTTCAAAAGATGGACCAAAAGATGGATTTCATTCGGGAGAATCTGGAGAAACAGATTTCATTTCAGCAGAAGCTCCTTTGGGGAATTCTGGGAGTGGTGATCGCTACTTTGTTTAAGAAGTATTTGGGTTTGGAGTAGGGATTTTTCGTATTCTGGGGTCTCGAACCACTTTGCAAATTTACTTTGTAAAAGTTAACTTTACAGAATTTCAGAAGAGCACTTGATAACCGGATTCTTCAATTTAGCACCCATTCGAGTGGCCTCAGGGTGACATCTGTTCTGTGCTAGCATGACCGTAAAGTTGTCATGGTGAGGTTAGCTCGAACCATGGTATTTGAGGAATGCTTTACTGTAGTAGCACCCATTCGAGTGGACTCAGAGTGACAATATTTCTTCACGAAAAAAAATTCATAAATCTATCATTTTTTTTCGAATCATTTTTTTTTCTTAAGATTTTTGGAACCCTTATTTTCAGGAGAATACAATGAAAGAATTGATGACAGCCCTTATCGAGGCAAAAGTAGATCCTGAGAAAGCGGAAAAAGCATTGACGTCGATTGAAAATGCGATAAGTTCCAGAATAGAGGTGGCGAAGATGGAAAGTTATACAGAGAAGATAGTACCCGTAGAAATGGAAACTTCCGGAATTCGTTCAGAGGTTCGTTTGCTTGCCGAACAGATGAAACTTGGATTTGAAAAGATGGACCAAAAGATGGATTTCATTCGGGAGAATCTGGAGAAACAGATTTCATTTCAGCAGAAGCTCCTTTGGGGAATTCTGGGAGTGGTGATCGCTACTTTGTTTAAGAAGTATTTGGGGTTGGAGTAGGGATTTTTCGTATTCTGGGGTCTCGAACCACTTTGCAAATTTACTTTAAAAATGTGCGGGGCTTTGTATCGTTTGGATAGAGAGACGTTGCAGTGCAACGACTGTACTTCAAGTTAGCAGTCCTTTAAGTATTTGTGGTAGTTGATGTGTGGGTCTTTTTCTCATTTGGATAGAGAGACGTTGCGGTACAACGACTGTACTCAGTCCTTCGGGTGTATAGGATGTTTTTCTGTTTTCTGATTGATTCCGAACCTTTGTGGGATTGTGGATTTTCTTCCTCACTTACTAATAAATAATTCAGATTGCTTGAGCTTGAAAATCAGAAGTTTTTTCCGAAATCAATTTAGGTTCGGTTGGTAGAGTGAATACTCCTGAAGCTTTTGGATTGGAATCCTGGTTTTTTCCTATTTTTCTCCTATAATCTCTCCAATTTGTCCGGTTTTAGGTGTAAACTGTATACCAATGAATGCAACCGCGGATCTGATCCTTCCTATAGCAGATGCGGGTCCTGAGATTAGGCATTTTATTCACAGGTAAGAAAACAATTGGTTGAAATTTAGATAAAATAGGAAATCTTTGTTGAATATGTCGCAAAAAACAATCGGGAATCTAGCCTTTCGGGAAGCTCTTCCTTCTGTCAATCTGTCCCTCGACGGAAGAGAACCGGAGGAGTTTTTGGAGAATTTCTTTCTCAGCAGAAAGGGAGGGATGGTCATCAGTTCGGTCCTTACCGGGATCTTTCAGGATAGAAAGAAACGTGTGGGGACCATCACAGCACCACCCGGATCGGGGAAGTCGTATCTGGCTCTTTTTCTGGGATCTTTGTTAAAAAATGATCCGAAATGGAATTCTTTGATCGATTCTGTCTTAGAACGACAGAAATCCATTCACACCAAACGTATCTCTTCTGAAATCACAGAATTCCGAAAGCTCAATGAGTCCTATCTTCCTGTCTACTTTGTAGGCGACATTCACGACTATCGAAAAACAATTCTCTCAACAATTCTGATTGAACTCTCTAAAGAAAGAGATGACCTTTCTGAAATTCTGTATGAGGCATTTCAGGAAGACATGGGGATGATGAGAAAATCTTCCCGAATTGAGAACCTGATAGAAAGGATCTCTACACATTATGCTTCGGGGGATTTATTTTTTCAGGGATATAAGATTCTTATAGGCGTACTGGAGTCTTCAGGATTCGGAGGAGTCGTTCTCATTCACGATGAATTCAATCGATTTCTGATTAGCGAACAATCCGGTGATTCTACGGATTTGGATTTTCTTCAGGATCTTGCAGAATTTCAACTCCGACAGAAGAATTTTCGGATCTTACACTATCTTCTCCTTCACAAAGGAATTTCCCAATATCTCAGTGGAATTTCGGGTGAGAGGCGCAAGGATTGGCTGAAGATCGAAGGAAGATTCTATTCGTATTACTTTCAGGAAGACATTTCGGATACTTATGGGTTGATATCCTACTATATTGAAAATTCGGGGAAGATTCGTTTTTTCAAATCTGTTCTCGATTCCAAAAAAATTCAATCTGAGATCATGAAGGCATTTCAGGTGAATCGCTTTCTCGAAAGGGAGATAGGAACAGAACTCAGAGAAATTTCACTAAAAGCCTATCCCTTACATATTTCAACACTTGTAGCACTTCCGTTTCTCTGCAATCTCTTCGGACAAAACGAAAGATCCCTCTATGGATATCTCTCCGATATTCAACAAAGGCAATTTAAAGACTTCATTTATTTGCAGGATCTTTTTGATTACTTTGATTCCTCTATCGATCAACTCGGTCTTGAGGATCGTCTCCTGAGTCGCTGGATTCACGGAAGAAATGCTCTCGCAGAATCCCTTTCGGTAGAGGAAGAAAGCATAGTTAAGTCATTGACCATCCTATCGGTGATAGGAAAACCGAACCTCCTTCCCGCAATAGTGAGCTGGATACATTTCTCCTGCTTCGGGCACTCATCCTCTTCCGAGACGCGTAAGATTCTCGAAGGACTGAGAAAAAGAAACCTAGCCATCTATAGGGAAGGAAACAAAACCTATCAAATCCATTACGGAAGCTCGATCAATTTGGAAGAACGAATCCGTGAAGAACTTTCTTCGATTCGGGAAGAAGACATATCGAAGGCACTGGAAGTGGGCTTTCCCTTACGTCCGATTTATGGAAAGAAATTCAATTCGGAGAATTACACCTCACGTTTTTACTCCAGACACTTTCTTTTGGAAGAATCCATTCGGGATCAATTACGATTTTCTGAGGATCTGGGGGAGAACTCCAAGCAGGAGTCATTTCAGGAGAAATTTGATAGAATTTTTGAGTCTCTAGTTGAAGAATTGTACACTAAGAATAGAAATTCCGGAATTTCGGGGATCATTATGTACTACATAGGCTCTCCTCAGTCCGATCTGACCAGGGCGCTGAAAAATTGGCTCTCCCATTCCAAATCAGAAATATCCCGAAAGATATTTGTCTTTTTTTCGACCCATAGTTTCCGTGACCCCGAGCTCATCAAACGTTATGCGGTAGTAGAACTTAGGATCTCCAACAATCAGGAACTCCTGTCCATAGACCCCAGGGTGGAATCCGACCTGAGAATCCTCCTCTCCGACCTTCAGGAAAAAGTAACCCTACAATTGAAAAATCTTTTTCCTGCCGATCAACCACCCATTCTGCCCGTGCATTTTAAAAAGATCGAACCACTCAAATACGATCTCTCAGAACTCCTCTCAGCGATACTTGCCGAAAGATTCCCCAATACTCCAAGGATCAATCAGGAATTGATCAATAGAGAAAACATCACACCGATCATCCGCAATACAAGAAAGAAGATCATGAGGGATATGCTCGAAGGGGAAACAGCACTCGGAACCAAGGTGAAAGGATACGGTCCGGATGTATCCATTTTCCGCTCTCTTTTTACCGTGAAGGGTTTGTATTCTGTAGAAGAAGGAAAGACAAAGTACGACTTTTCCCAACCCGTAGACTTTCTGGGAAGAAAAGACAGAGGCCTGTCCGAGGTATTCCGTGAAATTTTTTATTTTTATGATGAAAAATCCGAAACCCAATCCTTTGAATGGATTTACAAACGTCTGACCTCCGACCCCTACGGACTGTATTCCGAAGTCATTCCCTTCTATCTCTTAGGGGCTCTTTTGGAGAGAAATTATTCATTCTCCCTTTACGAAGAGGGACGTTATGAGAAAGAAATCAACTCCGATATCTTAGAGAAGATTCACGCCACACCCGAAAAGTTTCGCATCAAAATACTAAGGGAAGACCGTATTACAGAAAGATATCTTCTGGGATTGCAAAAACTCTTCGGAAAGAATGAAGGACTCCTACGTGAGACTTCTAATGCCTTTGAATCCAAGAAACTCAGTGAAAACAAGGTCTATCGTGCAGTAGTGGGACTTCTCTACTGGTACACACGCCTACCAGAATACACCAAGAAGACAACAGAATTGGAAGTGCAGGAAAGAGAATGGATGCAATTGATTCCCGTCTCCTCCAATCCCGAGATTTTACTCCTGGAAGAGCTCCCATCCATATTTCAGGTGAATCTCTTACGAACTGACGACAAGGAACTGGAAAGTTTTCTCGAACGTTTGGAAACATCCAAACAAAGAATCGAGAACCAATACCCATTCCTGATTTCTGACCTCCACAATCGGACAATCAAACATTTTTCCGAATACACCAGATCCAAGGATACCTCACTTAAGGAAGTTCTTTCATCCTTCTTAGAAGAAAATTCCTATAAAATAGAAATTCTCCGCAAGAACGAACCCTCCTTCCTAAAGCTACACGACCGCCTCCGCCTGACCTATGACTCCGACGCAGCGTTCTTGGAATCCCTAGCCCTTCTTCTCTCCGGTCTCCACCCCAGATACTGGAAGGATGACACAATCAACGAGTTTGAGTTCAAGCTGACAACAGAGCTGTCGAAGTTGCATATAGCGGGGTTGATGAGTGGAAAGGAAAGTCCGGTAACTTTACGAATGAATCATTTCATCCAACAGTTTCAAAATTTTGATTCGGAAGAACAGATAGTACTGTTTGATAGAATCAAGGAAATCGTAAAAGACAGAATTTGAAAGTGATACAGGTGAAAAGGAATTCAAATCTAGAGAAGTAGAGCGGGGATGTAATTGGACAGGCAAACCATAGACTACTACAACCAAAACGCTGAAGTCCTATATCATACCTATCAATCCGTTCAAGAAGGTGGAGTGCAAAACTACTTCCAAGAAGCCTTCCCGGACGCAAAATCCAAAATTTTGGATATTGGATCGGGTTCGGGACGGGATCTTAAAAAATTATTGGAATTGGGCTATGATGCTTACGGAATCGATGGTAGTGAAGAATTGATCCGGCAAGCAAAAGAAAAAAATCCCATTCTCCTCGATCGAATTGTTCATTCTTACTTTCCTTTGAAGGAAAATATATTTTCAAATAAATTCGATGGAATCCTATTTGCAGCAATCCTAATGCATATTCCCAGAGAAAGTCTCTTTGATTCAGTCTATTCTCTGAAAGCACTTCTGAAAGAAGGTGGAAAGGTACTACTCTCCATTCCCGAAGTTTACCATTTGCCCATAAACGATGACCGGGATGAGAATGGACGTTTGTTTTTATTGCATGAAATTGATTACTTAGAATTACTCTTCGAAAGAGTTGGATTTCGATCCTTACGCAAATGGAAGAATGAGGATAGCTTGGGGAGAAGTGGTACGAGTTGGGTTACGATATTGTTTGAGTTGGAACACAAGGAGACACTGAGACCTTTAGATAAAATTGAAGGAATCCTAAACAGGGATAAAAAACAGGCTACCTATAAATTAGCATTATTTCGTTCCCTGTGTGAAATATCCAAAACAGCCTTTCATTCAGTAAAATGGGACAGAAATGGAAAAGTCCAAATTCCGATAAACCTAGTAGTTGACAAATGGATCAAATACTACTGGAAACTCATAGAAGCATCCAGTGAAGGTATTGTTATTCCGCAAAACAACAGCGAAGCAACCGGAGGAAAGTCGATTGTTTTCAAAACTCAGTTAAAAGGTTTGATAGATTCTTATCGAATGAATGGAGGGTATCACCAATTCATGAAGAATTATCAGAACCCGAACGCAAACAACGAATTAGTTCAAGATTTATACAAAACAATTAAAAAAGCTATAATCAATGGTCCTGTGACATACTCTGGACTATCCTCAGAATCAGGACGAATTTTTGAATTCAACAAATCGAATGAAACAATTCTTATGCCTTCCGAACTCTGGAAAGAAATCAATTTGATGTCCCACTGGCTGGAGGATGCGATAATCCTTAGATGGGCAGAATTGAGTTCACAATTTTCCGGAGTGAATCGATTAAAAATTGGTAACATTATAGAATATTTAGTATTTGATGATCTATCAGAACGTGATACAAGAGATGCCAGAACCATCTTTGATGGACTCATCACAAAAAATTGTGTCTGGACGGATAAAACTTTAACAGACTATGATGTGGATCATATACTACCATTTAGTCTCTGGAACAATAATAATCTTTGGAATTTGATGCCCAGTCACCCATCTGTAAACCGAAAAAAATCAGATAAATTACCCACCTCCGATCTACTTAAGAAAAGGAAAGACGCCATCATACACTACTGGGAAATTCTATATGACTTTTCGTCCGATCGATTTGAACAGGAAGCAAATCTTTTGATAGGAAAGAATCTCTTCCCAGAAAATTGGAAGAATGGATTGTTTGGGTCATTGGTAGAGTCTGTAGAGATTACTGCAATACAAAGAGGCGTGGAACGGTGGGAAGTTTGATAATAAAATGAAACATTTTGATTTAAAAATTATAAAAGGAAGAAGAAATGGCAACAAAATCAGTAGAAATCACTTTTGATAAATTAAACTCATTATTCAAGGCTCTTGAAGAATTAGATTCCGATAAAAAAGATTATCAAATTACAATGAAAGAATTTAATTTAATTAAGGATAAACAGGATATAATTAGAAATTTAATTGGAAATCGAAAATCAGATGATTGGGGGCAATTCAAACAATCTTTTATTGATTTTCAAAGTCAGTATAATATTACTTGGACTTCATCACAGGGTCAAGGGGGACCTTTAAACTTAAACTATATATATCTTCCTTATGAATTAGGATTATCAGTTGCTCAAGACATTATAAATTCTAAAGAAATAGTTGAAAAAAAGGAATATGATCTGCATGAAATATTAAAGAAAAATTATTTACAAATCATGTATAAATATATCGATAAAAATTACTCATATATAGATTTGTCTGATTTTAAAGAAGGATTTAAATCCTATTCAAAAGGAAATTTCAGTTTTAAATTTAAGAAAGGAAAAGGAGCATACTTTAAAAAAACAATTAATGAATTTGTTTATCTGAACAAAAAAGAATCGCAAGATGAAATTGCGCTTGGGAATTTAATTGTAAATGAAATAAAAGATATATTAAATTTAGAAAAATTAGATCATATTCAAAATGAAAGAAAAGGTGGAAAATTTCAAAATTATGATTTTATCGGATTTAAATATTCTAAAACTCCATTTAAAGATGAATTAGAAATATATAGTTTTGAATTGAAAGCTTCAAATAAAATTGTTTCTATATCCGAAGCTATTAGTCAAGCTACTGGATATAAATCTACATCAAACTATGTTTATATTGTAATTCCTATGTTTGATAAAAAATTATTTCATGATGAAGATAGATTTGAAACTTTTAAAAGTTTATGTTTGAAGAATGGATTAGGAATATTTACAATTGATATAGATACACAAAAAAACACAATTTTAGATGTATATGAGGTTTTGTCACCAATCAAAAATGAAATTGCTAATTATGATCTATATAAAGATATTTTAGAAACTAATAATCTGGAATACTGCCGAATGTGTAATCGCTACATTTTAATGGAGGATGAAAGAAAGGGATGTGGATGGCGTATTAAAACTCAATCTGAAACAAGATGTGCCAAAATTATGTTTGAAGAGAAACTAATGCAATAAACTCAAATATTATGATAAAAGAGAACTATAAGCATTTATCTTTTATCATAATATCATCATAAGTAGTATTTTGCCTAGGCATTATTCACAAGATATTTGAAGTCCATTTTTTCTTTCATCAAAAATAATAATTAATGATACGCTAGTTATGTATCCTAAACTTGCACCAGCTATTGCTCCAACACCTGCACCATATCCTCCTCCAACATAAAAACCTAAAGTAGCTCCTGCAGTTGCAAATGTTACAGTAGAATAGAAAATTGTTTTTAAGATTTTTCTTATTTCATCATCTTCTATTTCATTAAGATATTCTGTAGAAAAGCCATATCCTTCCCTTTCAAGTAATGTTAAAAAAGTATAAAGATGTTTTTTATTTACAAAAACTGAGGGTTTATAACCTTTTCTTCTTCTATTAATAAATTCATTAGCGTAATCTTCAACGGTCGCCATTTAAATAATTTCCTCATTAAATTTTATATCACCTTCATTAACTTCTTCATGTTTAGAATTATTTACGGCTTCTGATGTTCTTTTCCCATTATTATCTATTTTTTTAGATAAATTATAGGCTACACTACCTGAAATTAAACTAGATGTCCCGGCAACTACAGCCGTTCCCCCCACCATTCCTAACCCACCTGTAGCTATAGAACCACCTCCTAATGCAGCTAGACCTGCTGAAGTTGCAGCTGCTCCTGAGAGAGTACCACCTGCAACCCCCAAACCAGCAATTGAAGCTGTTGCACCAACTAAAGGTGCTGCAAGTATACCTGTTACAGTTCCAACTACAAGACCACTTAATACTACTGTGCCTTTGATTATTCTAGGCTGCTTATGATACCATTCTTTTAATTTTATGTTTATACTTGGCATTATTTTATTTCCTTTAATTTGAGTTTTTAAACTATTGAGCTGTTTAATAGTTAGACTATTGATAACTAAATGAGTGCCTTATATAAAAAAAAATAATA
Source organism: Leptospiraceae bacterium (assembly GCA_024233875.1). GTDB lineage: Bacteria > Spirochaetota > Leptospiria > Leptospirales > Leptospiraceae > JACKPB01. Next base: position 84,617 of record JACKPB010000013.1, on the reverse strand, counting down.
GATTTAAGATAAAAAAAATATTAAAAAAGAAATCATACTAAATGACATAGAAAGTTTATTTGTAGTCATTTATTACGTAATAAGTTAGTAACTTATATTTTTTTTGAATAAGTATCAGGCACATAGAATATAAAGTTCATTCAATACGAAATAAATAACTTACAATAATAAAGTATCATCATATTAAATAATCGAGTGCCATATTGAAAAGAGGGAAAAGCTTCCAAAATAAGTAGCCCCCAATAACAACCCATCCTTTCAATGATGCCTATCTCAGAGAATCCAAGGTTGCGCAGCCCAAACATCTCGGAACAAAAATTTATGGATAGCCCGTCCGGCTTGAGGACACAGAAGAATACTCCTTTTCTATAGATACTTAACTCAATCTTTTTAAGCTTCCAACCAACAAAATCCCCCAATAACAACCCATCCTTTCAATGAGCCCTATCTCAGAGAATCCAAGGTTGCGCAGCCCAAACATCTCGGAACAAAAATTTATGGATAGCCCGTCCGGCTAGAGGACACAGAAGAATACCCCTTTTCTATAGATACTTAACTCAATCTTTTTAAGCTTCCAACCAAAGTATCCCCCAACAAAAAACCATCCTTTCCATCCTGATTCTACAGAAATACAGGTTCCACAGCTGAAACTTTTCGGAGCAAAAATTTAGAGATGTCGGATCAGTTTCCGACTCTCGTTTTTTGCCCGAAAGTTTCAAGCGAAAGGAACCTTGTATTACAAAAGAGTATCAGGATGGAAAGTTGAACATAAGAAGACCCCGCGTCAGCGGTAATACAAAAATATCCTTCGATCAGAAAAAAATGCTCCATGCAATGAATGGCATATCAAACCAACAATATCTTCACCACAACCGCAATAGAGAGGGTAACCATCAACCCAATGATGGTGTACAATAATTTCTCATGAAACTTAAAATGGTTTTCCATAGCCAGAAACCTCTGCTGATTGATTTCCTTTTCAGATTTGATCTGTTGTTCAAGATTCTCTCTGGAAGATTTGATTTGTTGTTCTAAATTTTCCCTAGAGGATTGGATCTGTTGTTCTAGATTTTCCCGAATAAAATCCATCTTCTGATCCATTTTTTCGAACCCGAGGTTCATCTTCTGATCCATTTTTTCAAAACGCTCTTTCATGAGGGTGAAACCATTTTGCATAGTTTCCGCTAGAATCCGAATTTCCGATCGAATTCCATCAGTTTCTCTATGAATCGGGTAGATGTCTTCTTTCATGATTTTAGTTTCCTGAGTATTGATCTTAAAATCTATCCAATTTTCCATTTCTGTCAAGAGAGATTCAGCTTCCTTTTCAGAAATTGGAGTTCGTGTAAGCGCATAGATGAATGTTTTCATAAGTTCTCCTTACATAGAGGGTTCAGAAATCCTTCAGTCGAAGCAGATATTTCGAAAAAAAAATAAGTATTGGAAAAAAAATTACATTGAACTAGCATGAGAAAATACAGGGAAATGAATTCAGAGTTTTAGAGGGGATGGTATGGTTTCCTAAAATTTTAGTAAATTAGTGCAAATCATTTGCACTAAATCAAAAGAGTCAATAAAATCAATGGTTTTTAAAGGTCAGAACACAAGTTATGGGGTAGCCCATTCGGCTAGGCGACAAAAGCGCGCCACTCGACCACCGGATTCTAGCGAATAGAGAAAAGGTTTTCAATATGAGCTACAAAAGAAAATTATTTACAAAATAGAGAAATGTTTCCAACCAAATCCCACAATAACAACCCATCCTTTCAATGATGCCTATCTCAGAAAATCCAAGGTTGCGCAGCCCAAACATCTCGGAACAAAAATTTATGGATAGCCTGTCCGGCTAGAGGACACAGAAGAATACCCCTTTTCTATAGATACTTAACTCAATCTTTTTAAGCTTCCAACCAAAGTATCCCCCAACAAAAAACCATCCTTTCCATCCTGATTCTACAGAAATACAGGTTCCACAGCTGAAACTTTTCGGAGCAAAAATTTAGAGATGTCGGGTCAGTTTCCGACTCTCGTTTTTTGCCCGAAAGTTTCAAGCGAAAGGAACCTTGTATTACAAAAGAGTATCAGGATGGAAAGTTGAACATAAGAAGACCCCGCGTCAGCGGTAAAACAAAAATATCCTTCGATCAGAAAAAGATGCTCCATGCAATGAAAACTATTTTCCATACTAGCACCTTTCGAGAACCTCAGGATGACAATCGCCTCCTGCTAAGGAAAAATTTTTTTAAACATGAATTGAATACTACTTGCAAATCCTTCAAATTTCTTTAATTTTGAAGTGTGGGGGATATCCAATAATGAAAGAAAATGATTTGGAATTGTTTCAGCTTTTTGCTAAGCAATTAAAGCAAATCATCCCCGAAGCTGTTGTATGGGCTTTTGGTTCTAGAACAAGGGGAGATGCTAATTTTTTATCAGATTATGATATTCTCGTTATCCTCCCATGGATTGATCCTAAACAAAAAAAAATCATTTCTGAAATTGCCTGGGAAATTAGTTATGAAAATGAAATTGTAATTTCTCCGATTGTTTACTCAAAAGAAAGATTTCACTACCCAGCGATCCAAAAGAGTGCATTCATCCAAAATATATATCAGGATGGAATTCTCATTTGATCACAGAAGAAGATAAGGAAATCATTGAATTTCGACTGAAGGAAGCAGAAGAATCATTTCAAGACGCGATAACACTATTTGAAAACAAACGACTTCGATCTGCAGTCAATCGTGCCTATTACTCAATGTTCTACTCCGTACTTGCCTTATTAGAAATAAAAAAACTGAAAATATCAAAACATACTGGTGTGATATCTTTATTTGATAGGGAATTTATTAAAACCAATATTTTTTCAAAGGAACTCTCCAAAACATTACACAAAGCATTTTAATTAAGACAGGAAGCAGATTACTCTATACTTGTAGAATTGGAACAGGAAGAGGTAAACGAGATTATGAAACAGACTCAAATTTTTGTTTCCAATCTTAAGCAATACGTACACGAGTTTCTATTCTAAATGATGAAGATAGAATCTTTCAACAAAATAGTACTTATACATAAATAGAATGCGAACTGTATTACAATATTTTCATAAACAGAAAACTGTTCCCCAAATAAATTAGATTCTTCTACACAGACTAAAAGAATAGAATCCTAATCGCCCACGACAGATGCTTCCAACAAAATCCCACAATAACAATCCATCCTTTCAATGATGCCTATCTCAGAGAATCCAAGGTTGCGCAGCCCAAACATCTCGGAACAAAAATTTATGGATAGCCCGTCCGGCTAGAGGACACTGAGGAGTCATTAATTACCGAAAATTCTTATAACTAATAAAGGTGATTTACCGCCCTCTTGAATTGACCGTTTTTTGTATCGCCCGTCCGGCTAGAGGACACAGAAGAATACCCCTTTTCTATAGATACTTAACTCAATCTTTTTAAGCTTCCAACCAACAAAGTATCCCCCAACAAAAAACCATCCTTTCAATGATGTCTATCACAAAGAATCCAAGGTTGCGCAGCCCAAACATCTCGGAACAAAAATTTAGAGATGTCGGGTTAGTTTCCGACTCTCGTTTTTTGAGGAGAGATTTTGGATAAGCAGCAAACTTGAGATATAGGAGTAATGTCAGCATCATTGAAAGTTGAAGACTAGAAGACCCCGCGTCAGCGGTAAAACAAAAAAATCCTTCGATTAGAAAAAGATGCTCCATGCAATGAATAGCACATCAAACCAACAATATCTTCACCACAACCGCAATAGAGAGGGTAACCATCAACCCAATGATGGTGTACAATAATTTCTCATGAAACTTAAAATGGTTTTCCATAGCCAGAAACCTCTGCTGATTGATTTCCTTTTCGGATTGGATCTGTTGTTCGAGATTTTCCCGAATAAAATCCATCTTTTGATCCATTTTTTCAAAACGCTCTTTCATGAGGGTGAAACCATTTTGCATAGTTTCCGCAAGAATCCGAATTTCGGATCGAATTCCATCAGTTTCTCTATGAATCGGGTAGATGTCTTCTTTCATGATTTTAGTTTCCTGAGTATTGATCTTAAAATCTATCCAATTTTCCATTTCTGTCAAGAGAGATTCCGCTTCTTTTTCAGAAATGGGTGTTCGTGTAAGTGCATAGATGAATGTTTTCATAAGTTCTCCTTACATAGAGGGTTCCAAAATTCTTCAGTCGAAGCAGATATTTTGAAAAAAATTTAGGTTTTAGAAAAAAAAATTAAAATAAACTAGCATGAGAAAATCCAGGGAAATGAATTCAGAGCTTTAGAGGGGATGGTATGGTTTCCTAAAATTTTAGTAATTTAGTGCAAATCATTTGCACTAAATCAAAAGAGTCAATAAAATCAATGGTTTTTAAAGGTCTGAAGTCTAGTTTTGGGCTAGTGCATCCGGCTAGAGTACAAAAGTGCCACTCGATCTCCGGATTTTTCCGAATAGAGAAAAAGCTTTCAATATGAGATACAAAGGAAAATTATTTACAAGATAGAGAAATGTTTCCAACCAAATCCCCCAATATCAACCCATCCTTTCCATCCTGTGTCTAAAGAAATACATGTTCCACAGCTGAAACTTTTCGGAACAAAAATTTAGAGATGTCGGGTTAGTTTCCGACTCTCGTTTTTTGCCCGAAAGTTTCAAGCGAAAGGAACCTTGTATTACAAAAGAGTATCAGGATGGAAAGTTGAAGACAAGAAGACCCCGCGTCAGCGGTAATACCAAAAAGTCCTTCGATCAGAAAAAGATGCTCCATGCAATGAAAAAGCCCACCCGGCAACTGAGGAAAAAGATGGATCCACAAACAATCAACTACTACAACCAAAACGCTGAAGTTCTGTATCATAAATATCTATCCGTTAAAGATGGTGGAGTGCAAAACTACTTCAAAGAAGCCTTCCCGGAAGCGAATTCCAAAATCTTGGATATCGGATCCGGATCGGGGAGGGATCTTAAAAAATTATTGGAATTGGGCTATGATGCTTACGGAATCGATGGCAGTGAAGAATTGATCCGACAAGCAAAAGAAAAGAATCCGATTCTCATCGATCGAATTGTACATTCTTACTTTCCATTGAAGGAAAATATATTTTCAAATAAATTCGATGGAATCCTATTGGCAGCAATCCTAATGCATATTCCCAGAGAAAGTCTCTTTGATGCAGTGTATTCTCTGAAGTCACTCTTGAAGGAAGGGGGGAAGGTACTACTCTCGATTCCTGAGGTTTACCATTTACCTATAAACGATGATCGCGATGAGAATGGACGTTTGTTTTTAATGCATGAATTTGAATATTTAGAATTACTCTTCGAACGGGTGGGGTTTCGATCCTTACGCAAATGGAAGAATGAAGATAGTTTGGGGAGAAGTGGGACGAGTTGGTTGACTGTATTGTTCGAATTGATGATAGAACAAGGCTTAGATCTAAAAAAAACCTCACCCCCCACTCAACGATAGATTTATGTGATACGTAGGAAACCCCCTCTCCAAAACAGGGGCGTTTTGGAGAGGGGGTGATTTTACTGTTGTTCCGGCTGTAGTCGGAAATTTTTATCTATATAGCCCCTCTCCGTTCCGTCAGGGATGGAACAGAGAGGGGTGGCGAAGCCGGGTGAAGACACAGAAGAATACCCCTTTTCTATAGATACTTAACTCAATCTTTTTAAGCTTCCAACCAAAGAATCCCTCAACAAAAAACCAGCCTTTCAATGATGTCTATCACAAAGAATCCAAGGTTGCGCAGCCCAAACATCTCGGATCAAAAATTTAGAGATGTCGGGTTAGTTTCCGACTCTCGTTTTTTGAATCGCCTGCCCGGCTCGAGGGCACATAAGAATTCTCATTTTCAAGAATACTTTAATACATTAGAGAAATCTAACGACCACTTTTGGATAAGCAGCAACCTTGAGATATAAGAATAGGGTCAGCATCATTGAAAGTTGAACATAAGAAGACCCCGCGTCAGTGGTATAATCAAAAGCTTCCAGCGTAGGAAATATTATACATAAATACCATCCTTCGAGAACCTCAGGATGACAATCGCCTCCTGCTAGGGATAATCTATGGAGAGAATATTGTGCGAAAGGAACTTTGTATTATGAAAGAGATTTGTTTAATTCTTATTCTATCTTTTTCGATTTGTAAATTCATAAATTGCTAGAATCTAGGCTGTTATACTCAGAAAAGATACTATAACCTCAGAATATGTTTTGAATTCAGAATAAGTTGAAAGGAAAACCAAAATCCCTGAAAGCCAAAAGCTCCCAACAATACTAATAATGAATCACCTTTCAAGCTCTTTTTTTACCTTTTTTGCAATCATTCCGGATAGCCCGACTACAATCAGATAAATACAAGCACCTATTCCTATCGTTGCTACAATTGCTAACCAGAGTGGCAATGTTGTCATAATGATCATAATTTAATCCATAGAAATAAGAAATCAAGTTTATTTTTATTGTTCTCCTAGTAAAAATATCTTTCATTCTATTCGGCGGTATAGATATCATAAGGTTATAGAGAGTTATGATCAGTGATATTTATTTAACTAGAAAATCTGTCTGAGCTTAATGTTCCCATTGCGAAATAGATCTAATCATTTCAAAATTTTCAGAAATTTAGTGCAAATCATTTGCAGTAAATTGAATGTTTTAGGAAAATAATGGATTTGAGAGTAGTATAAAGTTCGTTTATGACCCGGGTTTCGATACAATTTTTACGATATCTGTAATACAAACCAAAACTAAAACATAGAAATATTTCTACCGAATTGAGAAAAGGTTTTCAACATGAGATATAACGGAAAATTATTTACAAATTAGAGAAATGCTTCCAACAAAATCCCCCAATAACAACCCATCCTTTCAATGATGTCTATCACAAAGAATCCAAGGTTGCGCAGCCCAAACATCTCGGAGCAAATATTTAGAGAAGTCGGGTCAGTTTCCGACTCTCGTTTTTTGAGGAGAGATTTTGGATAAGCAGCAACCTTGAGATATAGGAGTAATGTCAGCATCATTGAAAGTTGAACATAAGAAGACCCCGCGTCAGCGGATATCCTTCGATCAGAAAAAGAAGCTCCATGCAATGGAAATATCCTATGATTAGAAAAAGAAGTTGCAGAATAAAAATGAAATCCTGTATGACCACCCTCCGAGTGACCTCAGGATGACACTTGTTTTATGCCAGAGAAAGTGTTTGTCTTCAAATAAAAAAACTATTTAAAAGAAAACTAAATTGAATGATAGTTTAGATATGGCAGACCAGACAACCTTCTGAGTCATCTTCCATAGAGAGAGCATCTTCAAAATCCAATTCATCACTAAATACATCCAGGAGACGGGTGCTGGATTTTTTCTTTTTTTCTTTTACCCGTGTTTCAAATTTCTTATGGTTCTTTCTGATTTTTTCAGGATACTTAACGATCTCATCTAAAGTTGTGTTCTGAACCCAGGTAAAGTTCTGAGCGGATCCATCCGCATTGATAGTTTCGTATTTCTTTGCTTTTTCGAAGAGCTCCGGATGTCTTTCTTTGAGACCCAACCATTCATATTTCCTTTGAAAGAAACAAAAATAACAACCGGATCTTGTCCTCCACTCGTAGTAAGCAGGAACTCCCAAACCGCTGTCATGAAGAATTTGCATAACATCTTCTTTGTTGATTCCGTGCTCTTTGAAGGGATATCTGGCTGTGATATTGGTTTTGGTGGAAATGTATCCTTCCCGATTTTCATCAGCGCGTATGCCTATATAACTAATGACTTCACTATCTCCGACAAATTTTTCAAATGGAATGATCTTGAGATTGGATGTGCACCATCGACTTCGGGCAGATGGGAGATATCCGGAAAATTTTTCCAACCATTCATCCCAACTCAAATCAGATCTGAGATGGGTGACCTTTTTACCGAGGTAGGTTTCTATCTTTTCTAGGTATTCGTAAGTCTCCGGAAGTTCTTCTCCTGTATCACAAAAAACATATTCCATTTCTATCTCAGGATAGTTTTGCTTCATGAAGATAGCAAGAGCAGTAGAATCTTTTCCACCGGAAATGGAGAGTATGTGCCTGGGATTACTTGACATAATTCCAGATTAGAATGAGAATAAAAACTGACAAGAAAAAAATCTTATGGCGAGGATTGAAAGCCTCTCCGAAGATTAGCACTACTTTACAAATTTTGAGTCTTCTGGTCAAAAGCTGAAGATTTTGTCCTTTAGTGAAAGTCTTTCCGGATAAGACTTTAATATCCATTGACTAAAAGATTGGTATCAAAAAAAAGTATAGGCAGGTTCAGACCTGAAGTGCTTCCATGAATTATTATTTTGACTACAATGCCACAACTCCGATCCACCACGAAATCAAAGTTAAGATTCCTGAATGGTTGGAAGAGTTCGGAAATCCTTCTTCCCTGCATTCCTACGGCAGATCTACTAGTCGTCATATCGCAACCTCAAGAAGATCTATTCTGGACTCGCTTGGGTTGGATGAGTATCATCTCGTATTTACGGCATCGGGTTCGGAGGCAAATCACCTCGCACTCTCCTTTCTCTATCATCGAAAGATTCAAGAGAAGGATTCCATTCTTATCTCTTCCATCGAACATCCCTGTATTGAGAAGCAAATGGATCGATTGAAATCAATGGGATACAAAATCAATAGAATTCCTGTAAGCCGCGAGGGAAGTGTAGATTTAGATTATATAAAAGAACATTTAGATTCGTCTACAATTCTTTGCAGTGTAATGGCAGCGAATAATGAAACTGGAGTGGTTCAGGATGTTGAAACTATATCCTCTCTTTGTGCTGAGGAAGATGTCTATTTTCATTGTGATACAACTCAGATTCCCGGGAAATTTTCTATGGACTATAGTAGAATCGATGCTGATAGTTATACTTTTTCCGCACATAAAATATATGGATTGAAGGGTATAGGAGCCTTAGCCTACCGCACAAAACCTGAACCCATGATAACCGGTGGTCTTCAGGAAAATGAACTCAGAGCCGGAACAGAAAATATATTAGGAATTCTGGGATTTGAAAAAGCAATGAACTTAGTTAGAGATCAAACGGATAAAAGACTCCGGGAGATGTCAAAATTTCAAGAGAGAATTGAAACCGAATTCAAAAATCTCGGGATAGAAATTGTAGGTAAAGGAAATCGATTGAGCAATACCTCATGTGTTTTGATTCCCGGACGATCCAACGATGAGACCCTTTCTTATTTTGATAAAAATGGAATTGCTCTCTCCAAAGGAGCCGCCTGTCATTCCGGAGTTTGGGGACCCTCACCTGTACTTCTCTCCATGGGAATTCCCCGCGAGAAAGCAGAAACGGGAGTTCGAATCTCTACAGGATGGTTCACAACTGATGAAGAAGTGGATGCTCTACTGGAAGTAACTAAGAATTATTTAAAATGAAAATCGATAGACAGAAGACAGCGATCATAAGGAAAAAAATTTCCAAACCTGTTCTGACCTGTATTGAAGATGGGCTTTTGTCTGTATCCGAAACTTTTCTGGATTATGGCTGTGGACGAGGGGAAGATCTGATTTTCTTGAAGAAATTAGGCTATAAGGTGTCGGGATTTGATCCGTACTACAAAGCATCTTTACCTGTGAAATCATCTATTGTAAATCTTGGATATGTTTTGAATGTGATAGAAGATCCTTCGGAAAGATGGGACACATTTCAAAAGGCTTATGATTTGGCTGAGAATCTACTGATTGCATCTGTTATGATAAGGGACACTGAAGTATTCGAAAAAGAGACTTCATACTCGGATGGAATTATCACTTCCTGGAATACATTTCAGAAATACTACACTCAAAAAGAATTTATAGAATATTGCCAGCGTATTACAATTCATTCTCTCAGTGCAGGATTGGGTATTGTTTATTTGTTTAAAAATCCGGAGTGGAAGTCAAATTTCTTATCCGGAAAGAAAGAGACTCGGATTCGTGAAAAACTGGGAGAGATTCAGGAGGAAGAACACAATAGAATTCTGAACGATTTCATTCTTACCTATCATGAATTGGGGCGAATCCCTTTGAAAAATGAATTTATCGAATTGAAATACATTCAAAAGTACTTTGGATCTCCGGAAAAAGCTTTAGAAAAACTACATTCCAGAATTGATTTTGAAACTGTTCGGGAAAATTCAAAAAATCAAAAAGAAAAGTACCTTGTTGAAGTTTGTCGTAAAATCATTCGTAGAAATGGACTTCCTAAATGGAAAGATCTTTCCAAAGAGGAACAAATGGATTCAAAAATATTTTTTCATAGTTTTGAAGATTCTTGCAATCGGGCTATGGATGAACTTAAGTCACTCTCCGAACTCTCCGAGATTAGTAAGTTGATAAATGAATCTAAGGTAGGGAAAGTACTTCCGGATGATATTTACATTCACAAAGACTCTATTGCATTCGCACCGCAAAAATTACAAATTTATTTAGAACTCTCCCTTATGATTTTACCGAAAGATTTTGAATACAATTTGGTAAAAATTGCAAGAAATTCCTGGCATATAACGTTTTTAAACTATCCGGAGTTTAATTCTCTACCCCATCCGAATTTGCACAGTTCTATGAAAGTTTTTTTACACAAAAATCAACTCGGATACAGGGAATACTTCAAATCAGAAAATCCTCCTATCCTTCATAGAAAAGAGACATTTCTACATTTCTCACATTCTCAATATGAAAAATTCTCTTCCCTTAGCCAATCAGAAGAAGAAGCAGGCCTGCTATCAAGACAAGACATAGGCTACCGTAAGCAATGGGAGAAGCTACTTCAAGATGAGGGATACATTATCGAAGACCATAATTTACGAAAAAGATAAAAATCCAATTAGAACAGATGATTTTTTTATCTCATATTCAAAATGGATTTACATATTAAAAATGAAATTAGCTTTATACCGGTTTTTATTAATACTTGTATATGTGTAGCCATTTCATATCTGATTCTTCTATGAATTCGCAAACCTTTTGAATATGATTATTTACAAATTAGAGAAATGCTTCCAACAAAATCCCACAATAACAACCCATCCTTTCAATGATGCCAATCTCAGAGAATCCAAGGTTGCGCAGCCCAAACATCTCGGAACAAAAATTTATGGATAGCCCGTCCGGCTAGAGGACACAGAAGAATACCCCTTTTCTATAGATACTTAACTCAATCTTTTTAAGCTTCCAACCAAAGTATCCTCCAACAAAAACCCAGCCTTTCCATCCTGATTCTACAGAAATACAGGTTCCACAGCTGAAACTTTTCGGAGCAAAAATTTAGAGATGTCGGCTCTGTTTTCCGACTCTCGTTTTTTGCCCGAAAGTTTCAAGCGAAAGGAACCTTGTATTGCAATAGAGTATCAGGATGGAAAGTTGAAGACAAGAAGACCCCGCGTCAGCGGATATCCTTCGATCAGAAAAAAATGCTCCATGCAATGAATGGCACATCAAACTATCAATATCTTCACTACAACCGCAATAGAGAGGGTAACCATCAACCCGATAATGGTATACAATAATTTCTCATGAAACTTAAAATGGTTCTCCATAGCCAGAAACCTCTGCTGATTGATTTCCTTTTCAGATTTGATCTGTTGTTCTAGATTTTCCCGAATGAAATCCATCTTCTGATCCATTTTTTCGAACCCGAGGTTCATCTTCTGGTCCATTTTTTCAAAACGCTCTTTCATGAGGGTGAAACCATTTTGCATAGTTTCCGCAAGAATCCGAATTTCGGATCGAATTCCATCAGTTTCTCTATGAATCGGGTAGATGTCTTCTTTCATGATTTTAGTTTCCTGAGTATTGATCTTAAAATCTATCCAATTTTCCATTTCTGTCAAGAGAGATTCAGCTTCTTTTTCAGAAATGGGTGTTCGTGTAAGCGCATAGATGAATGTTTTCATAAGTTCTCCTTAAATAGAGGGTTCCAAAATCCTTCAGTCGAAGCAGATATTTCAAAAAAAATTGGAGTTTTAGAAAAAAAAATTAAAATAAACTAGCATGAGAAAATACAGGGAAATGAATTCAGAGCTTTGGAGGGGATGGTATGGTTTCCTAAAATTTTAGTAAATTAGTGCAAATCATTTGCACTGATTTTCTATGAGTAAATATCCTGTTAGGAGCAGGGTCTCGATACAATTTTTACAATAACTGTAGTACAAACCAAAACTAGAACATAGAAATATTTCTCCTACTTCAGTAAAAACCACTCGACCACTGGATTCTATCGAGTTGTGAAAAGGTTTTCAACATGAGATATAACGGAAAATTATTTACAAAAAAGAGAAATGCTTCCAACAAATTCCCCCAATAACAACCCATCCTTTCAATGATGCCAATCTCAGAAAATCCAAGGTTGCGCAACCCAAACATCTCGGAACAAAAATTTATGGATAGCCCGTCCGGCTGGAGGGCACAGAAGAATACCCATTTTCTATAGATACTTAACTCAATCTTTTTAAGCTTCCAACCAAAGTATCCCCCAACAAAAAACCATCCTTTCCATCCTGATTCTACAGAAATACAGGTTCCACAGCTGAAACTTTTCGGAGCAAAAATTTAGAGATGTCGGATCAGTTTCCGACTCTCGTTTTTTGCCCGAAAGTTTCAAGCGAAAGGAACCTTGTATTACAAAAGAGTATCAGGATGGAAAGTTGAAGACAAGAAGACCCCGCGTCAGCGGATATCCTTCGATCAGAAAAAGAAGCTCCATGCAATGGAAACATTTTCCATACTAGCACCCTTCGAGAACCTCAGGATGACAATCGCCTCCTGCTAAGGAAAACTGTTTTTTGTATCGCCTGCCCGGCTCGAGGGCACAGAAAAATTCTCTTTATCAAGAATATCTTAATACATTAGAGAAATCTAACGACCACTTTTGGATAAGCAGCAACCTTGAGATAAAGGAGTAAGGTCAGCATCATTGAAAGTTGAACATAAGAAGACCCTGCGTCAGCGGTACATCAAAACCGCAATCCTGGAAATCCTAAAAAAAGAAACCAACCCACTTGCCCCCAAAGAGGTGTACGAAAAAATCATCTCTGAAGGTCTATATAACTTCAAAGCAAAAAATCCGATAAGTTTAATTTCCACAGAACTCAGAAGCTACTGCAAAGGAGTGAATACTTCGACTTCGAAGGAACCGAAGTTGTTTGAGATGGTGGATGGAAAGTATAGGGTTTTGTCTTAAAAAAACCTCACCCCCCACTCAACGGTGAAGTTTTGTGATACGTAAGAAATCCCCTCTCCAAAACAGGGGCGTTTTGGAGAGGGGATGAATTTGCTGTAGTCGAAAGATTTAATCATTCGATCTTAAGAATTGCCATATTCCAAGCAGGGAAGCGAATAGAGCTGTGAAATTCATAAATGCAGTATAGTATTCTTTGAAAGTATCATAAGAAAAGATTAAAGTAATGATAAGAGAAATCCATGCACAGATAAACAATCCGAGAATCTTATCTGTCATTTTCTTATTTCATTGATTTGCTTTTTTACTTCTGATTTAATAATCCTTAGTATTGTAAAATACAGAGCTAGCATGCAGGATCCCAACGCAACACCTGTAATGACAATATCATAAGTTTCCATGAAAAGAAATATATTGTATTCTTAAAATTTGTCAACCAAATAATCGGTATGAGATTTTGATTCCCGATTAGAGATATAGATAAATAGGAAAAAATACAGAAAGGTGACAAAAAGGTAATGGGATAGGATTTGCATTTCAATGGGTTCTCGATGGTTCGACTCCTCTCACCACAAGTTCAACGCAAACAGAAGCGGCACTCGACTACCGGATTCATATGAATAGAGAAAAAATTTTCAATTGATCCTATCCTGAAAAATCTTATACTCCCACGATAGATGCTTCCAACAAAATCCCACAATAAAAAACCAGCCTTTTCATCCTGATTCTACAGAAATACAGGTTCCACAGCTGAAACTTTTCGGAGCAAAAATTTAGAGATAGCCTGCCCGGCTAGAGGGCACAGGAATATACTTTGTGACAGAAATTTTAAAACAACCTACAAGTTATATATCGACTACTTAAGATCCGTTTCCGACTCTCGCTTTTTGCCCGAAAGTTTCAAGCAAAAGGAACCCTGTATTACGATAGAGTTACAGGATGGAAAGTTGAACATAAGAAGACCCCGCGTCAGCGGTAATATGAAAAAAATCCTTCGATCAGAAGAGGATGCTCCATGCAATGAAAACATTTTCCATCCTAGCACCCTTCGAGAACCTCAGGATGACACTAGCTCCATGCAAGGGAAATATCCTTCGATCAGAAAAAGATGCTCCATGCAATGGAAACGAATTGACTGAATTTTTCAAAAAAAATATCTATATGTAAATGAGTTTTCGAATTATTTTCTGGCATAGTACGGGATGATGAGAACCCTTTCTGTTTTTTTATTACTTTTCATATTTAGTTTTTGCTCTAAACCTAGAGAGTATCCTACTTCTGTCAATGGGGTTCTCGATTTAAGAAAATTTACCTTTTCAGACTCCGAAAGTTCATCCGCCCAAAGCATACCTCTGAATGGAGAGTGGGAGTTCTTTTGGAAAGAGCACATCGACCCGAATAGGTCCCGGGATATACTCACAAACAATTTCATCAATGTACCCAAACCCTGGAATCAACAGAAGTTTTCAGACAGGGATGGATCTTCATTGGAGTTGACCGGGCAGGGATTTGCTACCTATCGGTTAAAAATTCTTTTGAACACTGATCGTGATCTTTCCCTCCGATTCAAAACCATATCCAATGCCTATAAGGTCTATGCTGATGGAGTTCTAATCGGTAGCGTTGGTAAGGCTACAGACAATATCGATACGTATCTTCCTGCCTACAGACCTCAGGTTTTGGACCTACCGAAACGTTCGGGAGAAAGTCTCGATCTGCTCATACATGTATCCAATTTTGTTCATCGGAAGGGGGGGATCTGGGATCCCATTTACATCGGTGAGAAAACTCGAATTCACGAAAGCAGAATGAATAGTCTGGCTATAGATCTGTTTTTATCCGGGAGTCTTTTGATGATGGGATTGTATCACATCGGAATCTTTACCCGGAGAAAGAAAGAAAAATTCATGCTTTATTTTGGGATATTCTGTATCCTGATGTCATTGCGTTCCATTTTGACTGAAGAGTTTTATTTTTATCAATTGCTCCCTAATTTTTCCTTTCTCTGGGGCTTGAGACTGGCTTATCTCTCCTTGAATTTAGTGATTGTTTTTTATTTGTACTATATTTCCGATCTTTTTTCGATAGGAAAATTATTTGGAGTCAAGTATATTTTCTTAGGTATCACTCTACTAATATCTACAATAATCCTCATCACTCCACCTAAAATCTTTACTTTTACAATATTTCCTATTTACCTGATTTCCCTTTCGGTGATTCTATTTTCTATTTACATTCTATTTGATTCGTATCGGACAAATAAAGAAAATGTCAGGTTATTTATTTTAGGATTTTTTCTGGTTTTTGGATTCACTTTCAATGACATTCTCTATGATTTAAAAATAATCCATACTGGAAACTTAACCCATGTTGGAATTTTCTTATTTACCTTTTTTCAGTCTTTCTATCTTTCTACAAAAATTTCTAATGCGTTCAATGAACTCGAATTTCTCTCTGCAAACTTAGAAATTCAGGTAAAAGAAAGAACGCGTGAGGTGGAAGCCGCCAACCAGGCTAAATCTGATTTTCTTTCCAGTATGAGTCATGAGATTCGCACTCCCATGAATGCCATTCTCGGCTTTTCTGAAATCATCAGCAATTCAATCAAAGGAGGAGAGTTTAAGACATACATTGATGCCATCATGTCCAGTGGTAAGACTCTCTTAAACTTGATCAATGATATCTTAGATCTTTCCAAGATTGAATCCGGAGAAATGAATCTCCATTCGGATAGAATCAATCTCAGACTCATTTCTAAGGAAGTAGAAAATATTTTCTTTCTAAAATTCAGAGAAAAAGGTTTGAGTTTTCACATAGAAGTAGAGGAAACATTCCCCGAACTCCTGCTTATGGATGAAGTAAGAATAAAACAAATATTTATCAACCTAATTGGAAATTCTATCAAATTCACACAAAAAGGTGGAATTACCCTCAGACTCAAATCTGAACAATCGATTGAGATGTCAAATCTCCGAATAGAAATTGAAGACACGGGAATAGGAATTCCCAAAGCGGATCAACCGGGCATCTTCGATCCCTTCCGGCAGACAAAAAACCAGAGTACAAAATTATTTGGTGGTACGGGTCTGGGTTTGACCATTACTAAAAAACTCATAGAGATCATGGGGGGAAAGATTCATCTGGAAAGTGAGGTAGGGAAGGGTACAAAGTTTACCATACAATTTTCAGATGTAAGACTAGCCGAACCTTTAGAAAATGAGGTAAACCTACCTTTAGAAACTGTTTCTTTTGTTCCGGCAAAAGTGCTGGTTGTAGATGATTTACCTCTAAATAGAAAATTAATTCAAACTCATCTTACCCGAAGAGGGATAACTATTTTAGAAGCTGAGAATGGACGTGATGCGATTGAAGTAGCAGTAAAACACAAGCCGGATCTTGTTTTTATGAACATCTCTATGCCTGTTATGGATGGACATACTTCTATTGCAGAAATCCGAAAAATCGAAGAAATAGCCAGAACACCCATTGTTGCCCTAACTGCTTTTGCTTTCAAACAGGACGAGGAAAAAATCAGAAAAAGTGGCTTTGACGACTATGTGATCAAACCTGTTCTTCTTAACGATCTCGTGAGAGTGACAAAGAAATTTATAAAAACTTCAAATCACGAATCCGGACATTTAGAGCCTGTACTACATCCCTCATCTTCAGGAACCAATGAGAGTTTTGAAACCGGTTCGCTAATGGAAGAAAATCCCTTTGTGATCTTAGTTGTAGATGACGTTCCTGAAAATAGAATTTTGATCAAGAGCTTTCTAAAAGGAATGAAAAATCTAAAAATTGTAGAGGGTGAAAATGGTCAGGAAGCCATTCAGCTCTTCAAGTCTCACAATCCGGATCTAATCCTGACCGATTTGCAGATGCCAATCATGGATGGATATTCTGCGATTCAGATCATTCGGGGTATTGAAGAAAAAGGAAAGAAGGTTCCCATTTATGTAGTCACTTCTTCTGTAAGTCGGGATGAAGAGGAGATCGAAAGATATGATTTTACCGATTTTCTTCTCAAACCTATTAATAAAAAAGAGTTCTTAGAGATTATTGGGTATCATATCAATGGAAACTAGTAAATACTTGGGTAATTTTAAACTATAAGTTCAATGCACTCTCAAACCCTTGAAATAAAATTTGAATTGGATTTTTATGAATTCAAAAAAAATGGATTGATTAGTCTTTTTGAAAAATACTTGCCTATTCACACGAGAATTAGATATAAAATGGATACATACCTAAATAGGAAAAACGTTATAAGTTCAGAGAAATAGAATATGAGAGATATTGAGAAACAAATAGAGAAAATGACCGGGTTGTCTTTAGAAGAAGCTATGAGTATTGATGAAGTAAATCTCTACGATAGACTGGGTGAGGAAACTTTTTGGAAATTGAGTAAATTGTTTTACAACAAAGTTTATCAGGATGAAGAGATTTGGTTTCGAAATATTTTTAAAAATAGAGATATTGAAGATTCTATTCAGAATCAGGTGGAATTTTTTATTCAGAGAATGGGAGGTCCACAATATTTTTCGGAGAGAAAAGGACATCCCGCACTCATAGCCAGACATATGGATTTTAATATGAAGGAAAAGGCAGCTGAGCGTTGGCTCTTTCACATGAAAAATTCTCTTGAGGAAACTCCGGAAATTGATGATGATTCCAAGCACAGAATGTTGAATTATTTTACCCACACTGCTTACTTTCTATCAATTGGAGTGACACAACACCAAAATAAAAAAAATAAGCGAAATGTGAGGTTTTAGGGAGCCTGCCGGCAGCTTGGGCTATCGCCCAAACCCATATTTTTATTTATTAGCAAAAAATGATTTTGATTTTAAAATAAAAAAATTAGAAAAATATAATACTGCGTAAGATGAGTTAATAAGTTATTTTTGTCTTAAAAAAACTGGAGTTTTTAGCAAATTGTTTCAATTCCAGAATCCCCATACTTATCAAAATAGTACTGAGGGGCATTATCGACAAAACTCCTCTATGCTCTACAAAGATCAGAAGATGAATTCCCAATACAATCAAATACAAAATAGGAAAGACAATGAATTTTTTGGATCGAAGCAAACGAATAGAACCGAGGATCAGTAATAAAAAAGAAAGAAATCTATAAAAGTATTGAGCAAAGTGAATGGGTTGCATATAGAAATTATTCTGTGGTCTGGGATTCCCGGCTCCCAGAAACCAGACAATTGATTTTTGAAATAAAAGTTTGATCCAAAAGATCGGATGGTCTCTCAGATATCGGATCAATATTTTATAGCCATCCGAATCAGTATAAAAATGATTTTCATTTTGAAAATGCAACCAATGCCAAGTAAAGGTTCCATGAGAGTATGGATTGTTTCCTATAATAAAATTCAATTTGAAAGCATCTATCACTAAAAATCTTATTTTATTATGAAAATAAAAATTATATGAGTACATCGAAATTATATAGAAAAGTAAGATTAGAGAATAGATTAATAGTAGTTTGAAAAAATGATTTTTAGGTTTCTTATTACTGAGGAGAAGATAGAAATACCAGAAGATACCAAAGGGTGGAAACCAGCTTCTCATTAGAGTCAAACCTATCATAAGAAGTAAGGAGAGGATGTGTCCCAAACTCTTTCGGGATGACTTTCCTGAAGAAAGAAAATGTGTTTGATATAAAAAAATACTGAGTGTGGGATGGAAAATATTTTCATTGAAATATTGATTCGAAAACTCTACATAATGAGAAGAGGTAAGATAAATAAGGATAGCTATCAAAGATAAGTCTTCTGAATGGAAGAAGTTTTTTATAAACAAACTGAGATAGTACAATCCCAAAGAACTCCAGAAAACCATAATGAGTTTGGGAAATAAATGTCCCTCACCAAAAATCTGTAGTACGGAATAGAGATAAAAAAACATACCCGGATTGTAGGCTTCAGGAATTTGAATCGGACCTGTTAGGAAAGATTTTGATGTATTGTAGTAGGTAAACGGATCATCAAAAACAAATAATTCATAACTATCTATCCATAGACTTTGAAGTCTTTGAAGGGTAGAAAGCAATACTCCAAAAAAGATAAGTTGATTGTAAGAAAACCTGAGTTTATTTTTGAATCCCGATATGAAATGATCTCTTAAATAGATATATGCTAGAAAGAAACTAACGAGAGCAAGGCTATACTCAAAGGATCTCCGGGGACTGAAATAGGCTTCCTGAGAGGGAAGAATAAGAAGTAGGGTAAGGATAAAGGTCAATAGAAAGTGATCGGATGCTAATTTCAAAGGAATCAGTTTTTGAGAAAGGTAGGAAAGCAAAGTACCTGAAATAAGAATAAATACCATCAAAGGTAAGAAATAAACTATCTCCTCATAGATCCAAAAGGAAATCTTGGGAGGTGGGGATACTAAGTTCATTTCCTTAATTTGGGATTGAAGTGAAATTTGTTTTTGATTGCAAAACTTTAATACAAAAGATAAGAGAAACAAATATGTAGAATTAGAAACTAAATAGAAAAAGATTGCTTTAAATTTATTTGAATAGAAAATCAATTGGTTTTTACTCATACTATATTATTCATTTTAGAAATCCGGAAACATGGGCTCTATTAAATGTACACCTGATTCATAGTCATTTTCAAAAGAATTTTCTTATTCATAAAAGAATCATCAATAAATTAACTACATTTCGCAATGGTAAAAACGCTATTATTTATGAAAATAAGTAAACATAACGCAATTAATTATGTTATTAAAAGAATTGAACCGAAATACTTAATTGATGTATGAACAATTCTTAGGAAGTTATAACCTTTGTATAGAATTACCTTCTCTAAGTAAACTATTTTTTTATTTTAGATAGTGGTATTGGCTTCGTGTATAGATTCAGTTCCATTCATTCCGTTGATCATAGTCACTATTAAAAAGAACCCTGTATTTGCTATTGAATCAGGAGTTGTATTCTTAGATACAGCAAATGAAAAAGCGCAATTAGTATCGGCAACTGTTATTGGGTGTATGACAATATCCTCAAAGAAGTTATCTAAAATAGGATGCTGCTTGGAATTGAACGCATATTTACTCTTCTTAGCTCATTCTCTATCTTTACGATTGAATGATACTGAAGTGTAGCAATTCTAGAATCTACTTTCCTGGATTTTTCTCAAAATTGTACTCTTTCGAAATAGTTAACGTTAAATATATTTTTTTGCAAACAGAACAAAAAGAATTTGTCGCTACTGTGGTCCTTCCTATCAATAAATTTCAGGGATAAAATTGAAATTATTTAAGTTTATGAAAATGTTTCCAGATTTGAACCGATTTTATTTAGATAGATATACAGCAGGAATAATTTGAAATGCTTTAAAATAAGTTTGCTCATAATTTGTACAATGTAAATAAAAAACAGGTTTTAAAAATAAAAAAGGATTGAATTGACCCAACTTAGAGAATCAACTGACAATCGAAATGCTATCTACTCTATTGATCAAACATAAAATTTTCATAGTCTTCTCTATACTTTTTTTATTCACTTCAATCCTATCTATCTATTCAGGATTCAATCAAACTAAAAATATCTCAGACCTTGAGTTCACAAATTCTAATATCATTAAGCCAATAGAAAAACTCAAAAAAGTCTCCGATATCTATGCGATAGATGTAGTGGATACATCACACAAGGTAAGAAACGGAACAATGCAGGTCTATCAAGGTAGAGAGGTAGTGGAATCAGCCAAGACAAGAATAGACACAGAATGGAATAATTTTCTTTCAACCCAACTCGACGATAGCTTAAAAGAAAAGATTGAAGCTTGCAAGAAAAGAAAAATCCAATCAGATCAATCTTTAGAGAAACTTTCTTCAATATTAAAAAACAACGATAAAATTCGACTGGATGCTTATGTAACTCAGGAACTGTATCCGGAGATTGAACCTCTTACTGTGGAAATTGGAGAGTTGATAGATCTTCTTATTTTGACATCAAATGAAACGTATCTGGAATCTCATTCAAATGGAAAAACAGCTCAACTCTTTCTCATTTTGGGCAATCTTCTTGTCTTACTCATAATAATTTTGAGTTATATTTATATTATCCACAGCATAGAGAAGCCTCTGAATCTAATAAATAAAAATGCGAATGATATCTCCGGAGGAAATTTAAAAGATTTTCATATCTACAATAAGAAAGATGAATTAGGAATTCTCTCTGAAAATCTGAAATCGATGCAGGGAGTAATCAAAAACATCATTCAAAAAATTCAAATTTCTACATCTGAATTTGAAAATATTTCTTCCGAGGTACTTAAAAAAGCCGACAAGATGAATCGTAGCTTTCAGAATGTTTCTTCTTCAGGAGAAGAATCTGCTAGTTCTGTTGAAGAAATGACAGCCTCTTTTGAAAATGTGAACAATTACATTCAGGACTCTTATCACTCTTTTTCAAGCATCAAGAATTCCATGGATAGTTTTTTGAACATAAGCAATGAAATCAATTTATCCATTCACAATCTCTTGCACATTGTCGATAACTCCATAACAGAAACTCAGAAAAATGAAGAACAGATCAAAAAGTCAATGGATTCGATTATAGAAATCAAGAATCAATCTGAAAAAATAAGCACAGTTATGGGATTTTTGGAAGAGATTGCAGATCAAACCAACTTACTTTCGCTCAATGCATCAATCGAAGCAGCCAGGGCCGGAGAATTCGGAAAAGGATTTTCCATTGTAGCTCAGGAAATTTCCAAGTTAGCAGAAAAATCAATTGAGAGTGTGAAAAACATAAGAACCCACATAAAGAATACGGAAAAATCAGTCAACGAGGGTGTGCAAAAAGTCATGGCGTCCACAACTATTTTTTCTACAATCATCGATCGATTCAACGATATCAATACATCGGCTTCTACAGTGATATCCTCTCTGGAAAAACAAAAATCCGGACTGGAAACTATCAATTCTACAATCAGTAATTCAGAACATTTAATGGACTCATTGAAACAAATATCTAAAGAACAAATGCTTGCTCTTGAAAATGTAAGCAAATCCTCACTGAATGTATCCAACGAAATTCAGGATCTAAGTTTCGAAGTTGAAAATCTTTATAATATCTCAAAAACTGCAAAAGATCAGAGTGAAATCCTAACGGACACAGTAGGATTTTTTAGAATTTAAACATTTTTCTTCCATCCTTAAATGACCGAATCTCTAAGGTCATCTAAGGAATCTTACCCGGTATTCAGTCATTTTATTTACCAATTCTCATAAATGATTAGAGTTTTTCTATTACGGTAGATAGCCATTTTATAGTCGGTTTCTCTATGTATGAGTAGACATTTTGAAAATGACCCTACAGAATTCTTCCCTGAATGCGCATTTTGAAACTGACTACAAAAGTTTATCTCTCTGAAGTTGCAGGATATGATCTTCTATTGTTTTAGAAAAATCTGTATAAGCAATACCTAATTCCTGAATGGATTTTGTATTGTCTACTTGAAAGCTGCAACCTATGTTTTCTTCAATGTACTTATGTGTGAATCCTAAAATAGGAGCAACTATCCAAATCAAGAAATAAGGTACTACAAGAAGAGGGTTCAAAAACTTTCCGGGAAATTTCTTTTTTATGTGATCGGAGATTTCCATTAGAGGAAGGGTCTCCTTACAAAGAATGTGCCTTCCGGAAGCAGAGGGTTGAAAACCTGCCAGGATATGAGCAAGAGCAACGTCTCTTACATCCACAACTCCAAAATACAGCTCCGGTACTCCGAGAAAGAAAGTTCCATCACAGAGTTGAAGAACCGTCCGGACACTGGTGGAGTCAGTTCTTTTGGATAGAGAGGGGCCGAGAACGAAACCGGGATTGATCACTACGAGATCCCATCGATTTTGGGCCTTCACCATCTCATGAGCTTTTTTTTCCGCAAGAGTCTTGGAGTAGGAATACGGATTGTGCTCAAGAGAACTCTTGGTATTCCAATGCTCTTCTGTAAACTTACCACCGGGAATCGAGAGAATGTCCTTGTTGTCACTAAATATTGCGGCTACACTGGACGTGAGAACCACCCGCTTCACTCCCTGATTTTGGTTCACAGAATTTAAAATATTCTCTGTTCCTTTCAGTGCGGGTTCAATCAATTCTTTTTCCGGGTCTTCTATTCCCTGAACTACAAAGGGACTGGCTGTATGTATTACAAGTTCGCAGTCATTCATGGCTTCGGCAAAGGATCCTTCCTTCATCAGATCAGCCTCAAAGATTTTTAACTTTTCATTTTGAGCGTCTTCTAGTTCCAAAAGGTGGGAATAATTTTCTCTTTTCGAAATATTTCTCACTGTAGTGTGGACGGTATGACCCTTTTTTAAAAGAAGGGAGATAACCCAGGAAGCGATGTATCCTGAGCCTCCCGTAACGAGAATTGGAGAATTGGGGTTTATGTTCATAAAATTTCCTTGGGCTTACATTTTTAAATCAGGGATTGTCCGTATCGGAAAGATCCAAATTTCTGAGGTATTCAGCGCTCTCTTCAGGAAGAGCTGAGTTGATAAACATCCCGCTTCCGAGTTCAAATCCGGCATTCTTTGTGATTCTGGGAATGATGGAAAGATACCAGTGAAAGTAACGGGATTCGTTGTCCGCCAGAGGTGCTGTACGAATTGTAAAATTATAGTCAGGATCTCCGAGACCTTTGTGGAGCATGAGCAAAACAGTTTTGAGAATAGATGCGAGGTCTACCATCTCCTCATCAGAAATATTTCCATAGCTGGAAGAATGCATTCTGGGAAAGATCCATACATGAAAGGGGGTAAGGGCAGCGTAGGGGATGAAGGCAAGAAAGCTTGAATTCTCATAGACTATCCTTCGTTGGGTGGAGATCTCATCGAGGAGAGTCCTGCAGACGATACAATCACCATGGTCGTCAAAATATCGGATTGCTTCCTGAATCCTATCTCTAAACTGGAAAGGTACTACAGGTGTAGCGGCAATTTGCGAGTGAGTGTGCTCGAGGGAAGATCCGGCGGATGATCCGTAGTTTTTAAAGATGACTATGGCTTCCAGACGTCTATCGTTTCGAATCTGATTGTATCTAATCTTGTAAGACAATAAAATATTGTAAATGTGCTTCCAACTCATGAAAGCAAAAATTGCATCGTGTTCCGGGCTCTCTACTACAACATCATGAATTCCGATTCCGGATATTGTTCGATGAAGACCGTCATCATTTCTGATTCGATCTCCCTTGGGTGAGAGTGCCGGATATTTATTGGCTATG
Source organism: Leptospiraceae bacterium (assembly GCA_024233875.1). Lineage (GTDB taxonomy): Bacteria > Spirochaetota > Leptospiria > Leptospirales > Leptospiraceae > JACKPB01. The sequence goes on along the minus strand of JACKPB010000013.1, from coordinate 60,127 downwards.
ACCCTGACCTGCCAATTCCCGGATTCATCATCGATTCTTACAAATTCTTCCGTAGCATCCTTCTCATTTCCCGCACAGAAGGGACAATCTTTTTTGTACTTTTCGAGGGTTTCTCTTGCCGGAGCCCGTGATACGAAATCATGAGGACGTTTGGCGCGCTCGGTTGCCATGATGACCCAATCTCTAGTTATGATATTTTGACGAATTTCAGACATAAATTTCTCCGGAACCTGCTTTCCTCTCATTTCCGGTAGTAAGGAGGTGAAAAGCAAATGATTTTTTCCGAGTGATTTCTTTTTGCAAATTTTCCGCAGAAATTTCATAATATTTCTTTTAAAACATATATCCAAAACTAGATTGGTGGAAACCTCAGTTGAAATGGAGAATCACTATGTTCCGTCCCGTTTACTCAATCTATTTATTACTCTTTTTCTTTTTAAATTCCTGCGCTCTTCTCACCCAGTTTATCGGTCAGGAAAATCAGCCTTCTTTTTCTTTAAAAAATGTCTCCATTTCCTCAATTACTCTGGAAACCATTCAATTGAAAGTCCTGGCGGGGGTGAGAAACCCGTATCCGGTGACCCTTCCCAAGTCTATCCTGAATATGGATGTCCTGATCGAAGGCTCTAAGTTCGGAAACTTTTCCAATATGGATTTGGGAAAGATCGAAGCAAAATCTACCAGAGACATTCCGGTAGATGTTGTACTCAAGTACAGCGATCTTTTGGAAATCTATAAAAAACTTCCGGGCAAAGAAATCCTGGAAGTAAGTCTGAATGGAAACATTGACGTTCCTATTCCCGAGTCCCTTCCCGCAGTAGGTCAAAAGTCATTCACTTTTCCCTTTCAGGAAAAAAAGCAAATCCCGGCAATTCTTCCCACTATCGAAATCACCAATTTCAAGATCATAAAACCCGATCCTCAAAAGATCATCGCCTCATCGGGATCCGCTCTGGCCGGTTCCGCTATGTCTTACCTCGACAACCTTCTGGGAGGTGGGGGAAAGTCCGCCGGTTCTGCAGTTTCAGCAGGTTTGAGTGCTATTGAGGTAGATGTGGACACAGAATTTGATTTGGTTTTGACCAATAAGGCATCTTCTAAATTGAACTTCAGTAGTTTGAAATACAATTTAGATCTAAACAACGAGAAATTTCTTTCCGGAAATCCGGGGCAAATCATCAATAATGGAAAAGAATCGATCATCAAAATCAAATCGAGTTTTCCACTGAAATCTGTTTCTTCAGGGATAGCCGCTGCAATACAAAAAAAATCCTCCGACTTTCAACTCAAAGGAGATTCCCTTCTCGGTATCGAGGCTCTGGGAAATGAAAAAATAAATTTTTCTTTTGATAAAATGGGTAATTTCAAATGGTAAGACAAATTCATTACTTTTATCTCATATGAATTTTGTAAAATTGAATCGAAATTATGAAATCTAGTAGTCTAATACTATTAGAAAAATATATTGATTCTCAATGGTGACTTCAAAAGTATTTCATTGCTTTTGAAGCATCAAATAAGAATTTTAAAAAGGGTTTCAATCAATCGGGTCAAATAAATGTCTAATGTTTTTTCAAAGCTACCGATTCTCTTTATTCTGTTTGATAGAAAACTACAAATTCTGGCTACCAACCCTTTTACTTTAAAAATCTTAAACAAAACCGAATCCGAAGTTGTCAACCAACCCATACACAGCTGGATAGACGACACCACAATGGATACCCTCAAGCACTTTATCATTACATCTGCCGATCAGGATACCTACATTGAGAACTTTTTCTTTACTTTCACCCATCCCGCCAAACGTAGTATCACCTCAACTTTGATTTCCAAAAAAAAACCGGGAAGCAATGATCAACTTTATATCATCGGGATCAATGAAAGCGATAGTATGGGACCATCTTTTTTCTCATCTTCAGAAGTTTTGAAATACCTGATTCCGAGTAGTTCCCAGAAGAAACATCTTCCTATCATGAGATCCCAGATTCAGTTAAATGACAAACTGATTCAGACCAGCATAGAAAAAATGGGAATGTTTGTAGTGACTGATAAAAATGGGATCATTCTCCACATAAACGAAGAGTTTTCTAATGTTTCCAAATACAGTTATGATGAATTGATCGGGAAAAGTATGGCTACCCTCAAGACTTCTTACCATAGCAAAGAATTTTGGGATGATTTCTGGAGTGTTCTCAGTTCGGGTTCCATCTGGAGGGGAGACATAAAAAACAGGAAGAAATCAGGAGATTTTTTCTGGGTAAACACAAGCATTTCGCCCCTACTGGGAGATGATGGCGAAATCTTGGGATATGTCTCTTTTCAAATAGATATCAGCGAAAAGAAATACCTGGAGGAAAAGATCATTCAGGAAAAGGAACGCTATCTCAATCTGGCAAATAGTATCACGGATCTTTTTGCCAGTCTCGATAGTGACCTACACTTTACCTATTGGAATGATAGTCTGGAAAAACTACTGGACATGAGTTCGGAAGTAGCGGTGGGTAAAAATATCACCGAAGTACTACCCCTGACAGAAGAAACAGAAAAAATTCAAAAATTATTTCAGAGGGTATATCAATCCAAGCAACCGGAACGTAATGTTGTAGAATATTCTATCAAAGGTGAAATTCATTACTTTGAACTATCTATCTATCCTACCTATAATGGAGTCTCTGTTATAGGCAAAGATGTTACAACAACCAAGAAACTCAACGATGAGATTTTTCATCATAGAAACCACCTTAAAGAGCTTGTGGATATAAAGACAAAAGAATTAGAACTTGCTAAAATAGAAGCGGAAAATGCCAGCAGGATAAAGAGTGATTTTATGGCAATCATGAGTCATGAGATACGAACTCCTATCCATGCTATCTACGGATTCCTTTCCTTTTTGGAGAATGAGATTACTGATCACGCACAAATTACCCATCTGGAATCGATAAGAAAAAGTTCAGAAAATCTTCTCGTTATGGTCAATAGTATTTTAGAAGTATCGAATATAGGAAAAAACTCAATGATTCTCAACGAATCGGAGTTTTCTTTCCACGGCTTGATTCAGAGTATAGAGCAAAACTATCGTCAAAGTATGTCTCTAAAGAAAATTGATTTCTCGATTAAAATTGATGAAAAGCTTCCTGATACTTTTAAAACCGATCCCAAAAAAATCCAACAGCTCCTCCATATACTCCTGGACAATGCTTTCAAATTTACCGCTAAGGGATATGTTTCTTTAACCTGCAACTACAAAGAATTGACAGATCAGGAGATTCAATTGGATATCAAAATTCAGGATTCAGGAATCGGGATACGTTCCGAAAACCTGGAAAAGGTTTTTGATCCTTTTTTTATGGAAGATGATTCCATAAATAGAAACTACAGCGGAACAGGAATAGGACTAACCCTGGCAAAAAACATTATAGGGGTCTTCGGAGGTTCAATTCATATCACCAGCAGACCGGGGGAAGGCACTGGGGTCCAACTCTCTCTTCCCATCCATCTAGCTTTAGGTTCTAAATTATCAAAGACGAAACACCCACTCTCCCATAAAGAACTAACTGTTCTGATTGTCGAAGATGAAAAATACAACCGTATGATTATTGAACGATATACGAAAGATTTTGCTTCTAATATCATACATGCCGAAAATGGAAGGCAGGCAGAGAAAATCCTTGAAACAGAAAAATTCGATTTGATTTTAACAGATCTCCATATGCCCGAAATGAACGGTTTTGAGCTTCTGAAATCAATCAATACAAAACAAATAGCTTCTGTATCACCTGTCATCATCGTTCTCTCTGCCGACGCCTATGAGGGAACAAGAGAAAAATGCTTTCGATTGGGAGCACATGGTTTCATTCCGAAACCTTTTAAGAAGAAGGAACTCATCGAGCTCGTAGATAGTCTCTTCAATGAAAAATCTTAACTTCGAATTTATCTTTTTACTAATGCAGGAAATCCCCTGATTGTGATCAGGATGAATCGGAAAACCATAACTTTATTTTCAAACAAGGAGTTCAAATGAACAATTTCTTCAGGTCATTCCTTATTGTCCTAACGATATCAATTTTTCCGGGTTGCAAAGAAAATCCTAAACTTCAAACCAATACCGAAGGTGAATTTTCCGCTCTGGTTGTGTTTCTTGTAGGAGACATTCAGTATGGTGACTCTAAGGTTCGGGTGGGAGAACTTCTGAAGCCGGGCAAAACACTCAGTATAGGAAAGAGATCCTTTGTGGATCTTCAATTTCTCAATTCGGGTCCGGGAATTACTATCCGTGTCAGGGAAAATTCCCTTCTGGAATTTCATTCCGAAGCAATCAAAAATGTTTCTGAATATAGATTCCAACTCCATCGGGGTGAGTCTCTCTTCCGTATCACAAAATTATTAAAAGAAATGAAAGTAAAGGTAGATACACCCAACGCATCTATGGGTGTAAGGGGGACTGAATTTCTGGTTCGGGCAGGAGAGTTCTCCGAAGTTCAAACTCTGGAAGGAAGCCTCAGCATCCGACCCGATCATCCTGTACTACAAAGGTTTTCACCTGAGATAAGTAAGGAATCCAAACTTCTCAGTTCGGCAAACAGGATCCTTTCTACTTCCGAACTGATCCTTGATTCCGGAAAACGTGTTCGTATTACAGATGAAGAGAGGGATAAGATTCTCGAAAATGGAAATCTCAAATCCATTCTGGAAAATGAACAGGTAGAAGAAATCCTGAGACAAGAACTTCAATCTCCCGATCCTATCTCAAATGCCGGAGATTTGGATTCTCTCGGAACTATTAGTGAGTTGAAGGAGGATTCGGTCAAATCTATCCTGAAAACAGGTAGTCTCACACCGGAGGAGAAAAAGTCTCTGGAGAAGGAATATTCGGAATTGAAAGAATTACCACGTGATACATTGAAATCTCTTTCCGAATCGGACTTGAAAGAATCAGTTCTTGCCTTCAATCAAAAAAGGGAAAAAGAACTCAAAAAGAAAATTGAATCTTTTTTCGGGAAAAATTCTGAAATTCTTATCCTTAAAGATGGCAGAAAGATAGAGGGAATTATCTTAGAAGAAGGGGAGAGAGTCTTTGCTCTGACCCCGGAAGGAAAACTTGAGTTTGACAAATCGGAAATCGATTCTCAGGAAATTCTAAAAAAATAAACTTAAGAAAGGGAATGAGAAAAGCATAAGATCTCATTCCCTTTCCATTTTCATATCAACCGGATCGCGCCCTTATCCGCACTGCTCACCATTGAACTGTAAGCCCTGAGTGCCTTGGAAATTTTTCTTTCTCTGATCGGTGGTTTCCATGCATTTTCTCCCTTAGCTTCCATTGCCTTCCGTCTCTTTTCTAGATCGGAATCCGAAATTTTAATTTCAATCTTTCGGTTCGGAATGTCTATGAAAATCCTATCTCCTTCCTCTACCAATCCTATGTTTCCACCCAGAGCCGCTTCGGGGGACACATGGCCTATACTCAAACCGGAAGTCCCACCGCTGAATCTTCCATCGGTGATGAGAGCACATTCCTTTCCGAGTTTTTTGGATTTTAGATAAGAAGTCGGATAGAGCATCTCCTGCATTCCCGGACCTCCTCTCGGACCCTCATAACGTATGATAACCACATCACCCGATTTGATTTGATTGTTCAATATAGCTTTGCAGGCATCATCCTGAGATCCGTAGATTTTTGCAGGCCCCTCAAATACCCAAATGCTTTCATCCACTCCCGCAGTCTTCACTATACAACCGTCTATTGCTAGATTTCCGTACAGTACGCAGAGTCCTCCGTCTTTGCTATAGGCATTCTCTACATTTCTAATGCATCCCGAATTTCTATCCACATCCAGATCCTTGAACATACGGTTTTGCGAGAAGGCTACTGTGGTTCGAATTCCACCCGGAGCAGCTCTATAGAAAGTTTCTGCCATAGGATTGGAACCCTTAGTTAGACTGTATTCCTGAATCTGCTCCCGGATCGTCTTACCGCTTATTGTCATACACTCAGAGTGCAAAAGGTTTTTGTCATTGAGTGATTCCAAAATCCCCATAATTCCACCGGCTCTGTGCGCATCTTCTATATGATAGGAACTCGCAGGAGCAATCTTACAGACAGTGGGTATCTTTCGGGAGATCAGATCTATGTCCTTCATGGTAAAATCCACACCGGCTTCATTGGCTATTGCAAGAATATGTAGTACAGTATTGGTCGATCCTCCCATAGCAACGTCGAGAGCCATGGAATTTTCAAATGCCTCTTTGGTGGCTATTGATCTCGGAAGAACTTTTTCATTCCCGTTTAGATAGTATTCCTTTGCCATTTCTACAATGCGTTTGGCGGCAGTCTCGAAAAGTTTCCATCTATTTTCATGGGTGGCTACAATGGTTCCATTTCCGGGAAGAGCTAGACCGAGAGCTTCGTTCAGACAATTCATGCTATTGGCTGTAAACATTCCCGAGCAGGATCCGCAGGTGGGGCAGGCGGATCGTTCCATTTCTTCCACTTCACTGTCCGAAATCGAATCATCAGCACCTGCTATCATGGCATCGATGAGATCAATGGATTGGGATTTGTACTTTCCGGCTTCCATAGGTCCACCGGAAACAAAGATAGTGGGGACATTCAGTCTCATGGCCGCCATGAGCATACCCGGAGTGATCTTATCACAATTGGAAATACAGATCATAGCATCTACGGTATGCGCGTTCATCATGTACTCCACCGAATCAGCGATCAGATCCCTTGAGGGAAGACTGTAAAGCATTCCGTCATGTCCCATAGCGATTCCATCATCTACAGCGATTGTATTGAATTCCGCTCCGAATCCACCGTTGGCATCTATGATTTTTTTAATCTTCTGACCGATTTCATGGAGATGGGTATGACCCGGAACAAATTGGGTAAATGAGTTAACGATTCCGATGATGGGTTTTCCGAAATCCTCTTCCTTCATACCATTGGCACGCCAGAGTGCTCTGGCTCCCGCCATTGTCCTTCCGTGTGTAGACGTTTTACTTCTGTAGGGAATCATCCTAGTCTCCTTATTTTGAAATCAGTTTACTTAATCCGAAACATTCTAAATGGGTGAATCAGGGAAAAGAGTTTCGGATTTTTCTTACAGTACTTAGGGGGCAATCCTTTCTTTCAATAAAAAATAATCAGACATCTCTTATCGAATCAGGTCTCTGGGAATCCAACCTTCTCTTTCAAATCGAATCAGAATCCAGGAATTGGAATTTTCCAGAAGATGAAAAGGGGTTCCTTTGGAAAGAGCTTCTCCGAGCAAAGCCGCTTTGGGAGATGCAGAGGCACGAACATTCAAACCCTCTGTATTGACGACACCATCCACAGGTGAGTCGGAATTGTCAAAATCTGTATATTTCTTGGATACATAGCCCGTGACGGATACCCGTACTTTATAAAAGTCTTCTTTGAGATCCAGAATACTAACCTGAGAACAGGAGGAGACCTTTTTGTGAAGTTCTCCGGACTTTGTAGAATGAGATTTGTAAAGCGTGGTCTCTTTGAGAAGGACACCCTCTTTGGGTATCACAACTTCTTCTTTCTTTACGTTTTTCTTTCCAAAAATTCGATTCTTAACTTCCTGCATAGGAAAGGCAGGGCCCGGATCACATTTCCTACCCGGTGCAATGTCTTCATGTCCAACTATGTATTTGATTTTATAAGTTTTGCACAATACTTCTATGAGTTCTATTACCCTTTCGATTTGCTCATCGGGATACTTGTGCCAGGCTTCTTCCCGCCCCCCATTTTTGTGCTTAGATTTAAGAACTTCATCCAACCCATACTTGGGTCCGTTGGCAGTGTATCCGTATGTCTTGGAATTGATCTTCTGTAGAATTCCACAATTGTCGATTTCGATTCCGATTGAGTACTTATTCAATCCATCCCGACCTTCATGCTGGCTCTTACCCGCATGCCAGGTAACAGTATTGAAGTCGGCAAGCTGGACTATCTTACAATCCCTACCGACCACAACATGAGCCGAGGCCTTAGCTTTCTTATTGGTCAGCCAGTTGACTGCTGAGGCTAAAGATGGTGCCGCAGTATAATGCAGTACGATGGTATCGGGTTGCCCGGAAGCAAATGCTCCTCCCGTATTCGGTGTGGGTTTGAATTCAATATTCGAATCGTCCGCGAGACGATGTTTTTTGATCTGCATGAAGAACCTCTATCCTCTGTTATGTTTTCATAGGATGGAAAAAGAAAAATTTCTTCAAGGCAAAAAGAGTGGGGAGGTAAATTTTATTTCTGAATTGCAAAAATCATCTGCGGTTTCAAACTCCTATGATGACCTGATTTCTCCCCGTGTGTTTGGCAGTATTGAGAGCCCTGTCCGCACGCTTCAAAAGATCATCGTATCGGTCGCCGGGATAAAATTCAGCGACACCGATACTCAAGGTTAGGAAAATACTTCCTTTTTGAGTTTGGATTGGAGTTTGAGAAAAATAACTACGAATTTCTTCAGCAATCAAATAGGCATCTTTTGAATTCACATCAAACAATACAATTCCAAACTCATCACCCGCAGTCCGGGAGAGCATATTTTTCACGGCTATGTTCTTTTTTATAAAAGATGAAATCGATGCGAGAGTTTCATCACCAACTATGTGCCCATACTTTTCATTAATCATTTTCAAATGATCAATATCGATACACAGAAACGATAATTTGGAAGTCTCACCATCCAATCGGGTAAAGATCTCTTCCATTTCCAGGTCAAAAAAATGACGGTTGTAGAATCCCGTTAGGGAATCGGTATTGGAAAGGAGCTCCAATCTGGACTGAAGGACTTTGTTTTCGGTGATATCATTGATCACACCTATGACCTGATAGGATTGATCGATATCGTCATAAATTTTTTGATAATCACACCTAACAAATACAATGGAATTGTCTTTTTTAATAAAACGTTTTTCGATTGAGTAATTTGAAATACGTTCCGTCAGGAGGTCATTGTACTTTTCTTTCTCTATTGAGAGATCATCCGGATGTGTGATCTCTGTCCATTTGATGGTCTTGAGTTCTTCTCTTGTGAATCCGAGTATATCGATTAATTTTTGATTGCACCAAATCCATTTCTTGGATTTGGCTTCTGTAATGGAGAGACCTATGATCGGAAGATCATAGTAGTAGTTCAACCATTTGTTCTTGATCTTCAACTCTTCTGTCTGTTCGGTTATGAATTTATTGAATTGTAAGTATCGAAAGGCAAGATAGAGTGCAATACAGATTCCTCCTCCAATAATGAGTAAATAATAATAGATCCAGATCAAATCTTTTTCCGGATTTCTTTCCAGAAGAAATTCGTTTAAGGTGAACTCTCCTTCGAGCATATTGATCTTTTTGTACTGTTCGGCAATCTGCTCCCATCTACCCGGATTGAAGTAGCCCAATTCGACAATGTCCGGAAGAATGAGTTTCTCTGTCTCTTCTGCTTCAAAAAGGAGATGAGCTCTGCTATGTCTCTGACTGTACTTATCATAGATAAGATCTACAATTTCTTCTTTATGCTTAAGAGCATACGACCAACCCTTATAAGTCGCATCCAGAAACAGGAGAATGGCATCTTTTTTTTCATGAAGTGTATCACGGGTTGTGTAAATCGTATCCCCATAGAAATCGATTCCTACTGATCTGGGAGTGAAGAGATAGTAGGGGATTTTGTTTTCTTTTAATAGAAAGGGTTCATCTGTCTGGTAAGCACTGATGACATCGACAGAACCATCGAGTAAAAATTTGATATCAAATTCATGGGGAACTGTATTCATTGTTTCAATACGAATCCCCTCAGACTTCAGATAGGCTAGGAGTTCTTCCGCATGTCCTTCCAGCATGAGTCTTTTGTTTTGGATTTCATGAACATTTCCGATTCCACTTCTACCGGGAACCAGAAATGCCAGGGGAGAGTGTTGGAATATGGTTCCCAGAACGACTACGGGGAGACCCCGACTCTTCAGGAGAACCAGATTGGATCCGGCGATTCCGATGTCTACTTCTCCGGAGAGAACGCCTTCGAGATCTTTCTTTTCCTCATTTGCTTCAATCAATTCGACATCCAAATTGCTTTCCTTATAAAATCCCTTCTCAATAGCTGCGTAGTAGCCGGCAAATTGAAATTGATGCTTCCATTTGAGTTGAACTCTGAGTTTTTCGGAGGATAAAGAAGCATTGGGGATGAGGAAAAATGATGATATCAGAATGAAATTTAATAAAAATTGCATGGAATTATTTAATTTATATGGAAATTAAGTCTCCAAAAGTAAAAATTAAGGTTTATTTATTAAAATCAATCTTTTTTTCTTTTCAAAAAAGAAGGAATTGACTTTGTTTTTTGAATGGAACTCTTGCAGAACTTTGAATTTCTCTGTAACGAAGGATAATGAAAAGAATTCATCTTTTCTTTTAGGAAATTTTTATGAAAATAAAAAAAAGAACACTTCTCTACCTCTTACCGGTTGTTTTCCTGACTCTACTCCTTTCTTTGACCTATTCTGATTCCCTTTCAGATGAGGAAGAATGGAATCGATTGTCCAATCTCCCGAAGTCAAAACCATTGGTCTTTGATTTGAAAATGATTGAAGATCAACCGGAACCTGTTCGGAGATTTTTTCAATGTACCATCAAAGTAGGCACTCCCTTACTAAAGGTAGCAGAAATTGAAATGGGAGGGCAATTCAGTCTCGGTTCCAAAGAAAAACCCAACTATCAGGAGATGATCGCCCGACAACTTCTGGCCTCTCCGGAGGGTTTTGTCTTTCAAATGAAACTACCCGGTCTACTTACTGTATCCGGTTCTGATACCGGGAAGTGGACACGGTTTCGAATTCTGAACATTTTTCCGGTGGCACGCATGGGTGGAACTTCAGATCATTCAAGAGCCGCTTTCGGTCGTTATGTAGCCGAATCTATATTTTGGACTCCAGCCGCAGTTCTCCCCGGAAAAAATATCAAATGGGAAGAATTGGACAAAGATACAGCAAGGGTAACAATCAGGAATGGAGAACTCTCCCAGGAAGTGGATGTAGTTCTGGACGCTAATGGATGTCCGATCCTAGTGAAATTTCAAAGATGGTCCGATGCAAATCCGGAAAAACAATTTCGCTTCCAACCTTTTGGAGGAAGACTATCTGATTTTCGTGAAGTCGGTGGATTCAGGATTCCATTTCGGGTGGAAGCCGCCAACCATTTTGAAACCGAAGAGGAGTTTGTTTTTTTTAAGTCAGAATTGAAATCGATTCATTTCCTTCAGGAGTGATTCAAAATCAAATGAAACAAAATTTCTCACTTTCGCAGGTTTTGAGAAAATTGAATTTGATTCTTTAAATCATTTACATATTTTTCAAAGTATGATTCAATGGGAAAGATTTTTATCTTCATAAAAACTTTCATTAAAAGGTGTCTGGGGAGTGGATGCAAAATGATTCAAATAGCTGATTTTTTAAGAGAGAAAGATATACAGGGCTATCATTACAATAAGAATGAGCTCATTTATTCCAAAGGGGAAAAGGGAAAGTTGGGAGTGGGATTTGTTCTCAAAGGCTCGGTGACTTTTTATGCCAACATGGATTCAGAGGAAAAAAATCCAATCATTGTTTATCCTTCCGGTAATTTTTTTGGATACCATACACTCATTTTTGAAACCCGTTTGGAATATGCAGTGGTTGAGGAGGACGATACAATTGTTATTTTTCTCTCCCTGAAGGATTTTCAGGATTGGTTGAAGAGTTCTCCCGTAGAGATCGGAAAGCTTTTGAATCTCTTGATCCTTTCCCTGAGAAATTTGGACGAATCGATTTTGAAATCACCGGAGAAACCCCTCGATATAAGTGAACTTTTCGGGGAGGAGGTTGACAAAACATTAACAAAAATTCGAAAGGAAAACCTAAAAATTACAGAACACTTAAATACGGTCAGATCCCGTACTGTATTGAATAAGGAAAATGTCTTTCTGCCTGATGATGAGAAAGATTCTCATTTTGTCTATTTGCTCATTGAGGGTGAAATCGAACAGTACCGGATAGATGACAATCAATTCATGACGGAAGTAATTCACCTGAGACCGGGTGCTCTCTTCGGATTCTTAAGAATTAAAAATATGAGCAGACATTTTTTGACAGCAAAAGCAATCAATGGATCGGCAAAAATAGCCATCTTGGATTCGGATATTCTGATCCGTCTCAGTCGGGTAGATTTTACTCTTGCTTATAATATTTTACTGAATCTAATCTTAACTGTATTACTCATTCAAAAATCTTTAATAAAAAATGAATCTACATAGATTCCCTTTCCGTATTTCTGGTAAATAAGGAAAGGATTAGAACTTATGAAAGTTATTCGAGATTTTATCTTAGAAAAAAAATTAGTACTTCAATTTATCCTATTTCTTTTTCTCGGAATGGGGTTTTTTACAGTTTCTGAGATGAATAGAGAAGCATTTCCCAACGTAGCTCTGGATAAAGTAGTGATTGAAGCTGTACTACCCGGAGCAACGTCTGAAGAAATCGAAAGGCTGATTGCCATACCTATTGAAAAACAACTCCGTTCCGTTAGCAGGATAGATAAGGTCAGAAGTTACAATCTCGAAAATGTTTCGGTGATCATGATTTTTTTGGAAGAGGGGTCCCGTAATACCCAGAAAATCCTCGATGATATCAAGGATGCGGTCAGTTCGGCGCGGTTGCCGTCCAACGCTATCACTCCTAAGGTTCATGAAATCACTACAGAAAAACAGGAAGTGATCCAAATTGCTCTTTCCCTAAAAAAGCCCACCGGAGACTCCCTCGAAGACTATCGTAAGCTCAGAAACCTGGCAAAATTTTTTGAAGATCGACTCTTTCAGGTAAAAGAGATCGCAGAAATTCAAAAATTCGGCTACAGGGATCGTCAATTCCTAGTAGAAGTAGATCCCGTTGCCCTGAACAACAACCAAATCGGATTGAACACTCTTCTGAATGCCCTCGGTTCCAGAAATATTGACACTCCTTCGGGAGTCTTGAAATTGGATGGAAATGAATTCCTTCTCCGTACAAAAGGAGAGTTTCAGGAAGCCACCGATATGCTCAATGTTCCTCTGGTGGGAAATGAAATCGGTTATTCCACTCTCGTTCGCAATGTTGCACGGGTTTTTGATTCTTTTAAAGATGTCGAAATCTATGAAAGGGTCAACGGAACCGATTCGATAGTTTTGCGTGTCTGGAAGACAGGTCAGGCCGATATCATTGTCACCTCACAGAAAGTAAAAGCTCTCATTCACAATTTGGAAGACGAATTTCCCGAAGCTTCGATCTATCTCTTTGACGATCGCAGCAATAATGTCATCAAACAGATTGGAGATCTGGGGGTAAATTTTGCCACCGGACTCATTCTCGTTGTTGTGGTCTTATTCTTTATTTTGGGTCCCCGACTCAGTCTCATTGTTAGTCTGGCTATCCCTTCGATATTTCTCATTGCTTTCAATCTAATCAAGCAAACCGGTACAACCATCAATACTGTCAGTATTTTTGGCCTGGTCATGGTTCTGGGTATGATGGTGGACAACTCCATTGTTGTATCCGAAAATACGTATCGACTCATGCAGGAAGGTATCACAAGAAAAGAAGCCATTGAAAAAACTTTCAAAGATGTTCTCCTTCCCTTAATAGTCTCCATGCTCGTCATTTCAGCCGCCTTTGTTCCTCTTCTCTTTCTTTCCGGTATCGTGGGAAAGTTTATTGTAGCGATTCCGACTGTGATACTTCTGACCCTCTTTGTATCACTTCTCTTTTCTCTGACTTTTCTTCCCAACTGGCTGAATATCTTTCTACCGGAAAAACTAAAAACTACCCACAAACACAATGAACCGGACGAACAGACCGGAGCCTTTGCTTTTGTGACAAGGATTTACAAAAAGACAATGCAGTGGGTGGTCAAAAGGAGATACATTGTACTCTTACTCTTTACCCTGCTTTTTGTGTTCAGTCTCTTCCTTTCTTCAAAATATCTGCATTTTATGTTCTTTCCCTCCGGGGGAGAAGAGGACATAGAACTCAAGTCCTGGATGCCTATCGGAACAACACTCGAAAAAAATCTATCCGTCATCCACACGATCGAACCCGTTCTCAAGGAGATCACCGGTGGGGATCTGAAGTACATGAGGACGAGAGTGGGAGTGCATGAAGCACCGGCTGTGGATCCCAAACCGGGGCAGGAAGCTCATAGGGCCCACATCATGCTGAAACTAATTCCGGAGAATGAACGGAGTCAATGGTTCAACGGGATAGATCTTGTGAATGCAATCCGAACTGCCATAGACAAAGGAAAAGCTTCCGGAACCATAGATAAAAAACTCTTTTTGGATGTCTCGGCTAAAGTGAAGGGACCACCGATAGGAAAACCGGTCAGCATAGAGATCAAAGGTCAGGAGTATTCTGTAATTCAGGAAATAGCGGGAAAGTACATAGAAGAAATGAAGAAGATTGATGGGGTGTATGACATCCGTATCGATCTGGAAGAGGGCAAGGAAGAATATCGCTTTCGTGTCAATGACTCTGCAGCCATCATCACCGATATCAGTGCAAGGGACATTGCCAGAGCCATACGAACAGCTTATAATGGTGAAATTGCTTCCAGTATCAGCAAGGGGGAGGATAAGATCAACATTCTGGTTCGTTATCCCGAGTTAGCAAGATTGGATGTGAATAGCTTAAAAGAAGTCAAGGTGGAAAATCGATCCAGACGTCTCATTCCTCTCGACCAGGTAACTTATGTAACCAAAGAAAGAAGCTTTTCAATGATCAATAGACAGGATTTGCTCCGAATAGTTCGGCTTGAGGCTTCCATAGACACCTCGAAAGCAACTTCACTTGCGGTCAACACACGCCTGAGAAAATCAGTCAATCTCGAACCCTACAAAGGATACAAGGTCAATTTTGGAGGAGAGCAGGAAGATGCCCAAAAATCCTTCCGTGATCTGGGTATCTCTATGCTTCTCGCGATTGCGGTAATTTTTATAATCTTTATCATATATTTCAATTCCATCGGTACTACAGGAGTCATCATTTCATCGATACCTTTCGGAATCGTTGGTGTACTCTTTGCTCTGATCACCCACGGGAAACCTTTGAGTTTTATGAGTATGCTCGCAATTGTTGCTCTCAGCGGTAGTATAGTAGCAAACACTCTGATTCTCATAACCTTCATCGAGGAGTTACGGGCGGGAGGTATGGAATTGGATGAAGCCATTGTGAAGGGAGGAGAAATTCGTTTGAGACCCATATTTTTGACAACCCTCACTACAGTGATCGGACTCCTGCCCAGTGCTTATGGTTTTCCTACTCTGGATCGATTTGTTCAACCCCTTTCCCTTGCCTTTGGTTGGGGACTTCTATTTGCTACAGGTGTGACCCTGGTATTTGTTCCGACTGTCTATCGGGTGAAAGAAGATCTGGTCAGATTGTTCAAATTCAGAAAAAAAACACCGGTTTAGAGTTCACCAAATCCAGAAGAAAATGTACAATTCAAGTATGATCAAACAGTTGATAGACAAAGAATATGAACTGTTTCATAAACATCAAAGTTACGGTCAAATGATTTGGGAGTTGAATGATACTTCCATCCTGAGTACTTTGAAACTTATCTACACGAATCGTCCGGCTTCAGATCTTCTCGGATATGACATATCCAATTTCCACAATCATTCGTTGGGTGAAAGTTTTCAGGATCTATTGAAATCAGAATTTCCTTCAACCATTACAAAAGTGATTCTTTCCGGTTCACCCCAATACATATACAATCTAAAGTATACGGATGGTCACTCTGAGGATTTGAATCTTGTCTTCAAGATCTTCCCGCTCACTCTAAACTTAGCTGTGACCTTTTTTAAGAAATTTGAGATGAGTTCGGAAATGCTAGTATCCAATGATCTTCTCATTGCCAGTTCCTCTGATATCATACTTGTCAAGAAAATGGTGAAGGAATTAGCTCAGGATATTTACATAGTAACCTTCAAAATCTTCCAATTGATCGTAGCCTGTACCGAATTGTCCAGAAACCTTCTCCTCCATAGCAATGGTGGGGTGGTATCCATTTCAACTATATCGGGTGAAAACGGTCAGCTGGGAATAAGGGTACAATTTCGTGATAAGGGTCCGGGAATTTTCAATCTGGATCAGGCTATGACGGATGGTTTCAGCAGTAAGGGCACTCTCGGAATCGGATTGGGAGTTGCCAAAAGAGCAGTGGATGATTTCAAAATAGACTCGAATGAATTGGGGACGTTTATTCAGATCATCACCTGGAGATCGGACTATATGAGTCGATATTGATCTTTTGAGAAACTATCAGGGATTGGTTCAAAACAAAAGGAAAAAAATATGAAGAGACCTCAGACACCACTGGAAGAATTCGGAAATGCCCTAATCCATGGGATAGGTGCATTTTTGGGATTGATAGGTTGGATCTATCTAGCCACACAAGCAATGGGAACCAATCAGGCGACCAATAAGATCATTTCCGTGTCGCTCTTTGGTTTTTCTCTGATTGCTCTCTACCTCTCTTCCACTTTGTATCACAGTTCCAAAACAGAAAAAACCAAAAAATTCTTCAAAGTTTTGGATCATTGTTCGATTTACCTCTTAATCGCCGGAAGTTACTCTCCCTTTACTTTGATTCTACTGGAAGGTAGTTCCCGTTACATCCTATTGAGTTTGGCCTGGGGATTGGCAGTAGCGGGAATAGTATTCAAACTATACTTTACCGGACGATTCAAAAAAACGTCTACAGCTATCTATATCCTCATGGGATGGATGGCACTTTTCTTTTATAAACCCATTTTGGAAGCGATTCATTATGAAGGGTTTGCCTGGATCATTGGAGGCGGACTTTCCTACACATTGGGAGCAATCTTCTATCTCTGGGATAGAATTCCCGCCTTTCATACCATATGGCATATTTTCGTAGTTGGAGGAAGCACCCTCCATTTTTTTGCAATTCTTTTTTATGTAATACCTTATTGATAACGAATGAAGGTTTTCCCCCTTTCATTATCCTCATCTCACGCACGAAGTGAGTAAAGAGATTACAAATAGGGGTTTGGGGACGATGAGTCCCCAATCTGCCGAAAGGCTCCCTTTCATTATCCTCATCTCACGCACGAAGTGCGTAAGGTGAGGATAATGAATATGATCCTAAAAATATGTTTTGCTTTTCAATTAATTCAGATGTATATATATTGTACAAAACAAAGATATAAAGTAAATTATGATTATTAGGAGATGAAAATGATATCACAATTGATTTACCTGAGTCTCAGGACTCCGGAGTGCACGGATGATGAAATCAAAAAAATCCTGGACTCAGCTATGAGAAATAACGGAAAGCACAATGTAACCGGGGTACTTCTTTACTCTCAAACAAAGTTTCTTCAGGTTTTGGAAGGAGAGGAAGATGAAATTGTAAAACTCTATGAGTCCATTAAAACTGACAAACGACATAGAAATGTGATCATGGTATCTCTCAAACCAATCGAAGAGAGATTTTTTCCTAGCTGGCAGATGGGATCGAAAATGATCAATACCGAAACTTATGACTTCTTAACAAAAATGAATTCCAAAGAACAGGACGAGTTTCGTGCCATCCTCAATGGAGAAAAAACAGGTGACCCGATCAATGTAATCAATAAACTTTTCAAGTAAAACATAGATCCGAGTCTAAACTTCGGGCTGAGTCCCGGAGTTACCCAAACCCATCTACTACTTTCTATACAAATAAAATATATCCGCCTATCTAAATATATTTTAATTGTTTTTGTCTATTCAGGAATAGACAAATAGTTTTTTTTAAAAAGAATTCTGCCCGAAATTTGTATGATTAAATGATATACACTGATCTTTCCGATAAAAAACTGTAAAAATAGAGGGTAGTTTCCAATCAATAAATCAACCCGGAGGCCAAAATGAGCACTGTAGATCTTAAAACTGAAAATTTCGAAGAAACTGTATTGAACAATGATATCGTACTAATCGACTTCTGGGCTCCCTGGTGCGGTCCCTGTAAAATGTTCGGACCGATATTTGAAAAGGCTTCCGAGAAACATGAGGGTGTAGTATTCGCAAAAATCAACACGGATGAAGAACAGGAAATTGCAGGTCAATTTCAAATTACATCTATTCCCACCCTAATGGTCTTCAGAGAAAAAATTATTGTTTTTGCCCAACCGGGTATGCTGAAATCCGAACAACTTGAAGACTTGATCTCTCAGGTGAAAGCCCTAGATATGGATGATATCAGAAAAAAAATCGAAGAAGAAAAAAACTCAAATTAAGATGTCAGACTACCTCTATTCTAAACTGGCGAATAGAGGAGAAGTTTTGACCTTGAGTTAGATTTACTCTACAACATATCCTGTCAGTTCTGTTGTCACAGGTGTTAAAATAACTGTAAAGGGAAATCCCACATACCAGTAGTTCGATGATTCTCTTTGAATGATATGAACCTTCGACTTCTTGTTTTTGACAACATCTTTAGTGAAATCATTCAAAGTCTGTTCAAAACTTGAATTTCCAAATTTTTCATGAATGGGAAATATTCCAAAAAAGAACTGAACCGCAAGATTGGTTGTAGTTTGATAGTATGCCGGTTTTCCCTCCGGAGTTTTGGTCCCGTTGAAGGATTTGATATGGGTTGTTGTCGAACAATTCAATAAAAATAAAATTGAAATGATCGCAAAAAAAGTTGTTTTCATAGGATTCTCCTTGCAATCCCAAAATATGAATTCTTGAAAATATGTAAATTGAAAGAATGTATTACTTTTTATTTCTAATCCTATTGACTCATCTTACGCAGGTATCTGATTGCTTGGATTAGAACTCATTCACTACCGAAAAAAGATTCGTAAGATGTAAACAACCCTATGTCCGGAGAAACAGAAAAGTTGATTAAGTCCTCAACAAATCCGACACTCCAAATTCCTGACAGAACTTTCATTTTGAAACCCACACTGAATTGATGAGTTGGTTTGCCCAATCTACCAAAGTTTCGAAATGGTGCACTCCCCAGAACATATTCACTAAAGTACGATACAGATTTTGTTTGGTGATACAGGAGTGATAGTCTGAGAATTTGTTGATTGGATTGCAAGGGTAAAGACAGGAAGCGATTGACACCAAAAATTGTATGGGAAATTCCAATTTTTGCGAACAACTTGTCTGCAATACGTTTTTCTCCCACCCAAAATAAAGAACGATCAAAGCCCGGGCTACCCAATAAATAATTATTTTGTGCCGGAAACTTGTATTGGAATCCCAGTTTCATTCTATCAAATATCTTACCCGCATACAAATCCCATTCGAAAAAGAGTCTCGGATTTCCGCTTCCCATTCTATCCTTAGCGGAGAGAGCTATGATCTCAGGAGACTCTTCAAATTGCAGATCGGGTCTCCGGACAAATAAAAGATCTTTAAAACGGGATCTGGCGATTTCATCTAAGGTTATCGGAGGATCCAAACTATCTCTGGGATACATTCTTTCTTCATATCCCCTCAGTATTGTGCGTAGTGCATTATCATCTAAAATACCATAGTACTTTCCAAATGGTTCGTAGCTGACGTTCATTTTGTTCTTTGGAAACTTATCTCTTCCCCCCTGAGTGACCCCGGTCATCGAATGAAATCTTTCTATACTTGAATCAAAACTGCCTCCTCCCTGAGAAATGTAAGAAGAAGCAAAGGCAATAGAAAGTGTATCGATGATTCCATAACGAAGTGTCAGTTCGGCCTGTGATTCTTCCCCATCAATCGTAAAATAGTTTTGCTGCCGTGACCAAACATTCATATGACGCATTGTGATTCGTGCGGCAGTCTCATTTCTCTTTAGGGGTAAATTGTCCAAAGGAAGTAAGGGTTGTCGGACAACCTGAAAATTCACACCGTAAGGATAGTCTTCAAATGCAAAGAGAGAAGTGATCCAACCAAACAAGAATATAAGAAATAAGTTTCCCATTTAGACTAAATACCAATTCTCAGTAATAATTGCGTTTTACGGTTCATGATATTTGACCAATTCCTATCTAATTCTTCTTTGAATTCGCAAACCTTTTGAAAATGACTATAAAGGGTAGGTGCTATTTCGTAAATCAATAAAAAATAAAAATTCTGAGACGATGTGTCACCAAATTGCCGTCAGTCTCGCAGTCATTCAAAACGTTTTTCCCATGAAGAACGTGAGGTGAGTAGTACTAGTTTAACTTTTTCTAATACCTTACCGGGTAAAAGATTCCTGCAATCGAAATCATCCTGAAGAGACATAATCCCTAAATTACTGAACAAATTTTAATAATCTGGGATTTTTTAAATTTTTTTTCTTGAAAACTAAATTTATGTATAGTAACATCCGTATAGTAAGTATAAGAGTAGTTACTGGAGGAGGTTTCCATGTTAAAAAAAATCACCATACGCGACTTTGCCCTCATTGAGTTTTTGGAGCTGGACTTTCATTCTGAAATGAGCTCACTTACGGGAGATTCGGGATCCGGAAAGTCTTTGGTTTTAGACGCTCTTTCCAATCTTCTGGGAGCGAGATCCAATCCTTTGAACATACGATCGGGTTCTTCGGGTTACAAACTCACTGCTGAGTTTACCATTGCCGAGAGAAAAGACATTCTCCTCTGGCTCATGGAAAAAGGGATCCCTACCGGAGACAGTTTAGTTCTTCACAAAGAACTCTCTACGGATGGGAAACTCAAGATTCTCATCAACAACGCCCTTTCTCCCTCAGGACTACTGAGAGAAGTCGGCTCCTTACTGGCAGAGTTTTTCCGGCAGGGAGAGCAGAACACCCTATTTGAAAGAGACAAACAATTGGAGATTCTGGACTCCTATGCAGGAACGACTGCACTCAGGACAGCCTTCCAATTGACATTTCAGGAATACCGCACCTGGAAACACAAACTCGAAGAGGCGCGCAACTCGATTCGGGAAAAAGAAACCAGAGAGGACTTCTTTCGATACCAACTCGAAGAACTCGAAAAAGCCAATCTTCAGGAAGGTGAAGAAGAATCCCTTCTGGAAGAAGAGAAGTTTTTGCTTCAGGGTGAGAAGATTTCCTCAAATCTCTCCTACATCAGTGAGATTCTTGCGGGAGAAGAAGGTGGGGTTCTGGACGGGATCTCAAAAATTCTCTATTCATTAGAAAAAATCCAGAGTTTTCAAAAGAATTTTGCCAATTGGAAGGTAGAAACCGAAGAATCCTACTCCGGACTCAAAGAACTCCAATCCCTCATCCAGGAAGAAGTGGAAGATCTCTTCTACTCAACCGATCGTTTGGAAACTGTCCAGGCCAGACTGGATCAACTGGGAAAACTTCGAAAAAAATACGGGAAATCCATTTCCGAACTCATCCAATACCGTGAGGAACTCAGCTGTACTCTGGAAGAATCTTCGACTTCCAATGAATCCATCGAATTTTTAGAAAAGAAATTCCAAAAGTCCCTGGAAAAGCTGACAGGGGAAGCCCTAGCCCTTTCAAATGCCAGAAGACTGGCGATTCCGGGACTGGAATCAGAAATTCCAAATGAATTCAATGACCTCGGACTGAAAGATTCAAAATTACAGATCGTCATGAGGTGGGAAGCAGGAAAGGATGGGGATCTGCAGGAAGGAGACAGAACTTATATGGTCTCGGAAAATGGTCTCGACCAGGTAGAATTCTATTTTTCCGCTAACCCGGGAGAAAAACCCAGACCCCTGAGAAAAATCGCTTCCGGTGGAGAGATTTCCAGAATATTTTTAGCTCTAAAGATCTTAAATCCTGCAAAAACTCCCACCAAATTACTCGTCTTTGATGAAATAGATTCCGGAATCAGTGGTGAGGTAGTGCAAAAAGTTTCCGAAAAACTGAGAAAAGTTTCCAAGCACCAACAAATTCTCCTCATTACCCATCAGCAGACCATAGCCGCTGCATCTCCACTTCAGATCAAAGTCTTCAAAGAAGTAAAGGATTCCAGAACATTCACTATGGCGGCTCCGATTCGGGGTGAAGAAAGAACCAGAGAACTGGCAAAAATGATAAGTGGTGACACCATCACCAAAGGAGCATTGGAACATGCTAGAGAACTATTAAAAAAGAAGGTAGTGTAAAACCGAAATTTTGGGAGAGGGATTTTACTTGCAATTTTACTTGTAAGGAAAAATTTGAATTTTATGTTCCAAGGCGTATTTACAGCAATTGTTACCCCCTTCCAAAATGACAGAATTGACTATGATGTCTACTACAAACTACTGGATAGACAGATTCAGGCAGGTGTCTCCGGAGTCATTCCCTGTGGCACCACCGGAGAATCTCCCACTCTCTCCCACGAAGAGCACAGTGAGCTCATCCGAAAAACAGTAGAGTACTGCAAATCCCGAATCCAGGTAATCGCAGGGACAGGATCGAATTCAACCAAAGAAGCTGTAGAACTCACAGAACTCGCCTGCAAAGATGGGGTAGATGGGATTCTTTCTGTAAATCCATACTACAACAAACCCACTCAGGAAGGTCTCTACCTCCATTTCAAAACAATAGCCGAGCATTCTTCCAAACCCGTCATGCTTTACAATATTCCCGGGAGGACTTCGGTGAATCTCTCTCCCGAGACCACAAGAAGACTCTCTGAGATCTCAAACATCAGATCCCTCAAAGAAGCTACCGGCGATCTCGCTCAAATGTCCAAATCGATTTCCATTCTTCCTTCAAATTTTTCCGTATTGAGCGGAGACGACACTCTCACTCTTCCTCTTCTCTCAGTAGGCGGGAGAGGTGTGGTTTCGGTGGTTTCTAATATTTTTCCAAAAAAAATCAAAGAATTGGTTGATAGTTTCGAATCGGGCAATCTCAACCGGGCGAGAGAAATTCATTACTCTCTTTTGCCTGTTTTCAATAATGCTTTTTTGGAAACCAATCCCATTCCTGTGAAGGCAGCTCTTCACTGGTTAGGTCTCATCTCAAACGAGATCCGACTACCGCTCACACCTCTGACACCATCGCGGGCGGCTGAAGATTTCAAAGCACTTGTACTCAATCTCAGGGAGAAAGGATTTGAATAAATCAAAAATCAAAATCTGCATGATCGGTGCGGGGGGAAGAATGGGAAAATCAATTCTTTCTGTTCTCTCCCACTCTGAAAAATCTGTTCTGGTAGCAGCCTTAGAAAGAAAAGACTCCATTCTCATAGGGATGGATTCCGGCTTGCATGCAGGAGGAAAGGACAATCACATCCCCTTCACTCACAACATAGCGGAAGCAGTAGAAAAATCAGATGTAGTCATCGACTTCAGTTCTCACAATTCTACACCCGAGATTTTGGAAGCCTGCATTCAATTCAAAACCCCCCTTGTGATCGGTGCTACCGGACACACCGAAGAACAGATAGAAATGATCCGGAAAGCATCCTCGGAACTACCTATCATTCATGCTCCGAACATGTCTATCGGTGTGAATCTTCTCTTTCGTTTAATCGAACTGGCATCAAGAGCTTTGGGAGATCATTTTGATATCGAAGTTTTGGACATCCACCACCGTCACAAGAAAGATGCTCCGAGCGGAACAGCAGTGGCCATCAAAAAGATCCTTCTCGAAACTCTGAAGAGGACTGAATCCGATGTAATTTACGGAAGAGAAGGAGTCTATTCCGAAAGAGATCCCAAGCAAATTGCAGTTCATACCATGAGGGCAGGAGAGGTAGTGGGAGAACACACTGTATTTTTCTTTTCACCGGAAGAAAGAATTGAAATCAAACACAAGGCGGAAGATCGAAAAACATTTGCAGTGGGTTCGGTAAAGGCCGCCGAATTTTTATTCCGGAAAGAACCGGGTCTGTACACAATGTTTGATGTTTTAGGTATTTAAAATTTGGATTATTTAAAGAGTCTTACGTATTTAGATTTTTACAATATATCTATCTTTCGTGCTCTTATTGACATCTTCATAGTCACAATCATCATCTACACATTCTACCTAACGATACGCAATACCCGGGGAGTCCAACTTCTTCTGGGTATTGTTTTGATTTTGGTTCTCGGCTCCCTTTCCAATTACTTCGAACTTGAACTCCTGGATTGGATCATTGCAAGCATTCGACCGGCATTGGTCTTTCTTGTGATAGTTTTGCTCCAACCCGAGCTAAGAAGAGTTTTTTCGGACATAACCAAATCCAATATTGTAAATTTATTTCTCATCAAACCTATTTATGAACTCGATGAGATCGTAGACGCTGTAAAGACAATGGCAGCTTCCAGAACAGGTTCGATCATAGCGATATCCAAGGACATAAGTCTCAGGGACATCATCGAAAGATCCGTTCAGCTCGATGCCATTATTTCCTCAAGTTTACTTCTGACGATTTTCAAAAAGAATTCTGCCCTCCACGACGGAGCCGTCATCGTCGAGCAGAACCGCATTGCTTCGGCATCTTCCTATCTACCCATGTCAGACAAACTCGGAACTTCTACTATGGGGGCAAGACATAGATCAGCCCTCGGTCTGGCCGAAGAAACAGATGCTGTAGTCATTATCACTTCTGAAGAAACAGGTGAGATCTCTGTGTGTTATAATGGTGAAATGCTTCATCCGATCAAACCCTTCGAATTAAAAACTTTGGTCCTACAGATTTTGGAAAGCAAACCCGGAGATTCCCAGCCAAATGTTGAGGATGTAACCAAGTCCGCACCGACACCTCCCGTCTCCAAAAAAGACAGGCATAAAGAGAAAGAAACCGAGAAATCTAAAGAGAAACTCAAAGAAAAAGACTCAGACAAAGAGACAGAAAAAGAGAAGCCCAAAGATAGATCCAAAGAGAAAGATCAGGAAAAAGAGTCAGAAAAAGAAAAGCCAAAAGAGAAATCTAAAGACAAGGATCAGGAAAAAGATCCGGAGAAAGACAAAGGGAGTACTCACTCATGAGGTTTTTCAGGGGATTTTCAGGTTTGGCCATGCGCATCCTGAAAATCATATATATGAACTGGCAGGCAAAACTGGGCTCTTTTCTACTTGCCACTCTCTTTTATCTAAACCTACAGAGTTCAAAGATTCTGGTAAAAACGGTCGACATACCGATAGAATACCCCCGTCTCCCCATATCCTGGACATACGATAAATCCAATGAAAAGACTCTAAAGGTAAAGGTCGAAGGATTTCGGGATCTGGTCAATTACCACTCACAGTTCATGAAGATAATCATCGATCCCAATGACCTTTCAGTGGGTGAAAATCTCATAGAGATCAAAAAGATCTGGGGAACCAGTTCCAAGATCAAGGTCACCCCGGAAGTAGAGAAGATCAAAGTACTCATAGAGCAAAACACAACCAAAACGATTCCTGTGGATATCTTATTTGAGGATGATCTTCCCACAAATTTCGTTCGAACCTCCTACTTTGTGAGACCGGGAACAGTCACAATCTCGGGACCCAAGCACACTATAGATGGAATTTCCAAATACATTCTGGGAACTATCTCCTTAAAGGATGTAAAAGAATCGTTTACGAAAAATTTCAAACCCATCGGTCTTCCAAAAAATGTCAATCTTACGGGAAAGATCAAAGAATTTCAGGTCAGGGTAAATATTCTCAAAGGTGCCACGGACATAGGGGAACAGATCGTTGGAGGAATCCCCGTAAAATGTGAGGGTCTCGATGACAACCTTCAGGCAGATCTTGCAGTCGATGAAATCTCTTTAAAATTCAATTCTCCCAAAAAGATATCCAGCTTTGAGATTTTCAAGGGAATCAAGGCCACTCTTGCCTGCAATTCCACTTTTGATGAAGAAACCAATAAGATCCTACCGGCGACAAATCCTGTATCCATAAAAGTAAGAGTGATCAAAGACAATAACCTGAAGAGCATTGAAATCCTATCCATAATCCCAGAAAAAATCAGGGTGACCTATCGAATTCGTAAAAAAGTATTGGATGAAGTAGAGACATTCCTACCGGAAGATCCGGCCTTTGACAATATCATCTTTCCTGAAGACAACCAGGAAGAACCCAGAATGAAATAGAAAATGAAGATTAGGGTAGGAAATGATCTGATTGAAAATTCTCGAATTTCTGAGGTGTATACGAAATTTGGGAAAAAATTTCTCGAAAAAGTATTTACAGAGATAGAGATTGACTATTGTCTAGGAAAAAAAGATCCCATTCCTCATCTCGCAGCAAGATTCTGTTGTAAGGAAGCCTTTATCAAAGCGATAGATCTTCCGGATGGAGTGGCATTGGATTTCCGAGAAATCGAGTTGACCGGGAATCATTTCGGAAAGAAGTATATCAAATTGACCGGAAAAGCCGATTTTTATTTTAGGGAACAGGGGTTTGAAGAGATCACTGTCTCGATTACGCATACTGAAAACTATGCGAATGCTGTCATTTTATTGTACGGAAAGGAATCATGATCACACCTGAGATGCAGGAATTGCTAAAACACTACAACCTCGCGCTTCGTCTGTACAAAGAGGCAGAGTTTGAAAAAGCGATTGAAGAATTTCAAAAAGCTATAGCAATCATCCCGGATGATGGCCCATCCCTCATGTACATCCAACGTTGCAAGGAGTATATCCATAACCCTCCACCTCCCGATTGGGATGGTGTATTCGTTATGACTACGAAATAATTATGAGTAAAAAAGTGAATCAATTCCTCGTTATCGAACATGGTAAGATTTCTACCATTCTCGGCAAAGATACTTCCCTTCAGGGAACCCTTTCTTTCAAGAAGCCCCTGCAAATTTCCGGTGAATTCATCGGTGAAATCATTTCGGATGGATTTCTTCTGATTAGCGAGGGAGCGGTAGTGAAAGCCAATATCAAGGCACATACGGTCATCGTAGGTGGTACCGTGACGGGAAATGTCTACGCTACCGAAAGATTAGAAATGCTCTCAACGGGTAGAGTCAATGGGAATATCAAAACAGCCAAATTGCAGATTGCCGATGGGGTGATCTTCGATGGAAATTGTGAAATGGTTCAATCGGAGAAAGGCTAAGATTTTCCAATTGACGTTCCATATCCATAAAAATATATGGTTTCTGAGAATCTAGAGAGGGATTCTTAGTTTGAAACCTTTATCCTTTCTTCTACTTGCTTCTCTGGTAGGATTGTTTATAGGTGCAGTCGCTGGTTCGATTCTGGATACTGTTTTTCATATCCATTTTTTTTCCAAAGACCTTCTAACAGAATCACTCAAATTAGATTTCTACATAATTAAGATCGAGATGCAACTGACCCCTGCAAGTCTTTTGGGACTTGTAGTTACTGGTTATCTCGTGATAAAAAAGGGGTAAAAATGTCCGTAATTTCCATGAAGAACCTCCTCGAAGCAGGAGTTCACTTCGGTCACCAAACAAGAAAATGGAATCCAAAAATGTCTCCCTACGTCTTTACGGCGAGAAATGGGATTCATATCATTGATCTTCAGAAAACCGTTCAAAAAGCCAAAGAAGCTTATGATGCATTGAAGAAATACTCTTCCCAGCACAAAAAAGTTCTCTTTGTTGGAACCAAAAAACAGGCCCGCGGAGCAATCGAAAGAGAAGCTAAGAGATGCGGTATGTACTATGTTTCCAACCGATGGTTGGGTGGTCTTCTCACCAACTGGAACACTGTTAAGAAAAGCATTGCCCGACTCAAGAGATTGGAACAAATGCTCGAAACCAACACTTTCGAACAGGAAGCCAGAACCAAAAAAGAACAACTGGGTCTGCAGAGAGAGCTGGAAAAACTCAGAAAGACTCTAGGTGGGATCAAAGATATGGGAAATATTCCTGATATCCTCTTTGTGATCGATCCTAAAAAAGAAGAAATTGCAGTTAAAGAAGCTAAATCACTCGGTTTGAAAGTATTCGCAGTCATAGATACCAACTGTGATCCCGAACTCATTGACTATGCTATTCCCGGAAACGATGATGCCATCCGTGCCATCACTTTGTTTTTGGAAACTATGGCCAATGCAGTTATAGAAGGAACAGGTGGGGAAGTAGTTCAACCCAAATTCAGCGATGACTTTGATGAAGAAGCTCTGAAGAGCATGAACTACAGAGGTGAATACGACGAAGACGGTAGATTCATCGAAGATGATGACACCATTTACGACAAGACAAACCCGGATGCAGAAAAGGTAGAAAAACCGGCTGAAGCTCCCGTAGAAGGGGAAGCTGAGGTTAAAAAAGAAGAAACAGTAGAAAAAGAAGCAGTAGAGGGAGAGTAATTTTGGAAATCACTACAGACCTGATCAAAGAACTCAGAGAAAGAACACAGGCAGGAATGCTGGATTGTAAAAAAGCTCTGATTGAAAATGGTGGAGATCTAAACAAAGCTATGGATTATTTGCGGGAGAAAGGCCTGGCAAAAGCTGCAAAAAGAGGAGATAAGGAAACCAAAGAAGGAAAAGTTATCTCTTACATCCATGGCAATGGGAAAATCGGAGTTCTTTTGGAGCTGAATTGCGAAACTGATTTTGTTGCAAAAAATGACGACTTTGAGGTTCTCGGAAAAGAACTCTGTCTTCAAATCGCAGCATCCAATCCTTCGTACATCAGCAAAGAAGATGTACCAC
This sequence comes from Leptospiraceae bacterium, assembly GCA_024233875.1. Taxonomy (GTDB): domain Bacteria; phylum Spirochaetota; class Leptospiria; order Leptospirales; family Leptospiraceae; genus JACKPB01. The sequence continues at coordinate 31,560 of JACKPB010000013.1, read as the reverse complement.
AGGATGTGATCGAAAAAGAATCCACTATTCTCAAAGCTCAGCTTGAAGAACAGGGGAAGAAACCGGAACAGATCGAAAAGATCATCCCGGGAAAACTCGGAAGCTTCTACTCGGAAGTCTGCCTTCTCGAACAGGTTTTTATCAAAGAAAACAAAAAATTAGTTCGGGAAATGGTTCAGGAATTCATCGCAAAATTCGGTGAAAACATCACTATTGGTAGATTTACAAGGTACCAAATTGGTTGATAGACCTTCCAGGTTTTCTAAACCTTACAAAAGAATCTTAATCAAACTCTCCGGTGAAGCATTGGCCGGAGAGGGCGAGTACGGAATTGATGGAGAGAGAATCTCCTCTCTCGGAAAAGAAATTTTAGAAATTCACAAACAAAATATAGAAGTAGCTATCGTCGTAGGTGGAGGAAATATCTTCCGCGGTGTCAAAGGTGTTCAAACAGGAATAGATAGAGCCACAGCTGACTACATGGGCATGATGGCTACAATTATGAACGGTCTCGCACTTCAGGCTGCCTGTGAAAAAGCCGGACTCTTCACCAGAGTTCAATCTGCAATTGAAATCAACTCCATAGCAGAGCCTTACATCCGACGCAGAGCTGTCAGACATTTAGAAAAAAAACGAATTGTAATTTTCGCCGGCGGAACCGGCAACCCCTATTTCACCACTGATACAGCTGCCAGCCTGAGGGCTGTAGAAGTTGGTTGCGATGTGATTCTGAAAGCGACTAAGGTCGATGGCGTCTACACAGCCGATCCCAAAAAAGATCCAGGTGCACAAAGATACCAAAAGATTTCTTTCTCGGAGTCCATCCAAAAAAACCTGAAAGTAATGGATCAGACTGCTCTCAGTCTGTGTATGGAAAACAATATGCCAATCGTAGTTTTTGATATTTTCAAAAAAGGAAATCTCAAGAATTTGATCGAAGGCAAGCAAATCGGAACTCTTATTTCCAATTCTGATGAGGTACTTTTAGATGAGTGATTTTATTGCAGCTACAAAAACAAAAATGGATAAGACCATAGAGGTCTACAAAAAAGATTTAGTTCAGATCAGAACAGGCCGTGCCAATGCCGGAATGGTAGAAGACTTGAAGGTAGAGTACTACGGTGCCATGACTCCTCTGAACCAATTGGGTACTATTTCTACTCCCGAACCCAGACTGATTGTAATCAAACCCTACGACAACTCTTCAATCAAAGCGATAGAGAAAGCGATTCAGAGTTCGGGAATGGGTCTTTCTCCCAATAATGATGGTGTGGTGATCCGGATTCCCTTACCCGAGCTAACAGGGGAAAGACGTAAGGAATTGTCCAAACTGGTCAGACAAAAATCGGAAGAAAAAAAAGTTGCGATTCGAAATATCAGACGCGACATGATTGACGATTTGAAAAAAGAGATGGCTGAAGCGTCTCAGGATGAGGTAAAAAACCTAACCGAGCAGATTCAGAAAGTCACCGATTCCTATATCGCGAAGATTACAGAAATTACAGAAAGTAAAGAAAAAGATATCAATACAATCTAATGTTTTCCAATCTTCCCAACCATCTCGCCATCATTATGGATGGAAATGGTAGATGGGCTACCTCAAAAGGTAAGTCCCGATCCGAAGGACATGAAGCCGGTTCGGAAACAATCGATCAGTTGATGGACTCGGCTCTGGAAATTGGTCTGAAAAATGTTTCGCTCTATGCTTTTTCCACAGAGAACTGGAAACGTCCTCTCAAAGAAATTCAGGCCATATTTTCCCTTTTGGATGATTTTATAGACAAAAAACTTTCTACTATTCATTCCCGGGGGATTCGAATCCTTCATTCCGGATCGAAAAGCAAAATTCCCGGAAAGAGTACATCACAAATTGACAAGGCTGTGCGCCTGACTGAAAACAATACCCGCCTGAATTTGAATTTCTGTTTGAATTACGGGGGACAGGAAGAAATCCTGAACGCCTTTGACCGGGTGATAGAAAAAAGAATTGAAGAAAAACAGTCCCCGGGTAAAAAACTATCTCAAAAAGAATTTGAAGAAAATTTATATACCTATCCTTTGCCTCCGGTAGATCTTCTCATCCGAACTGCAGGAGAACAGAGAGTCTCTAATTTTCTACTCTGGCAGATAGCCTATGCGGAACTGTACTTTACGGAGACACTCTGGCCTGATTTCAATCGATCAGAGTTGATTCAAGCCCTGGAGTGGTATGAGAAGAGAATTCGAAAATTTGGAGGATTGTAAATGGGCGAAACAACAAAGAGGGTAATTTCATCAGCGATTCTGGTTCCATTGCTGGTATTCTGTATTCACTATGCAGGCTGGTACTATCTTCAACTCTATGCTCTCGGTGTGGTTCTTGTGATTTTGGGTCTCACTGAATTCTACCGATTTGCAGACAAGGGTGACGATGGAAAGCCTTTTGTAAAATCGGGTATGGTCTTTGGTATCTTCATATTTACAGTTTACTATTTCCAGCTTCTGGGTGCCCAAAAACAACTTCCCGTTCCTCCCGAAATCCTATCTGCTATCAAATACTTTCAAAATCCCAATGCCTATGTCATCCCCATGTTTCTCATTTTGTTCATTTGGAGCTTCATTCTCCAAATTCTGACCAGACCTCTGGAAGGTGCCATTCATTCTGTTTCCACTACCATTGTGGGAGTAGTGTATCTGTCTGTAACCATGGGGCATTTTCTCGTGATCATGGCCTATGACTATGGTATCTTCTACATCTGGCTTGTGGCCGGACTCACTTTCATTACGGATGGTGGGGCTTATTTCGGAGGAAGATGGTTCGGACGTCATCCTGCCGGGTTGAAGATTTCTCCCAAGAAAACCTGGGAAGGATACATCACAGGAATCATAACAGCCACCATCTACACCATAGGACTGAAACTCACCTGGGAACACTTTTCTCAAACCGAATTGCCTTTTTCAATCGCAGAACTCCTGATTTTTACTCCAGTTTTTTCACTGATATCGGTAGTGGGTGACCTCGCTGAGTCCGCTATGAAAAGAGATGCGAAAATCAAAGATTCTTCCTCTGTCATTCCGGGTCATGGAGGAGTTTTGGATTTGGTCGATGCAGTGATCATAACTCTTCCCTGTAGCTACTTTTATCTGAGTGCCAAGGCTTCCCTGGGGTTTGTTGTCTAGATGAAAGAGATCTCACTCCTCGGTGCATCGGGTTCGGTTGGTGAATCCACACTCAAGGTTATCAAACGTTTTCCTGAGGTATTTCACCTCAGATCTTTCAGTGTTCACAAGAGTCTGGAGAGAGCCAAATCCATAATAGACGAGTACTCTCCTACAACTCTGGTCGTCACCGATCCGGATGTAGATCCTTCTATTCTGGGTGAGAAGTATGGATCCGCCAAAATTCTTTATGGGTTCTCAGCTCTTGATGAAATCGTTTCCGAACCCCGGGTGGATATTGTTGTCACAGCGATTGTAGGTTCAAGGGGTATTTATCCCACTCTCAAAGCCATAGCCTGCGACAAGAAAATAGCCATCGCAAACAAAGAGACCCTGGTCACCTTAGGTCCCTATATCAAAAATCTCCTTAGGAAGTCAGAATCTCTTTTGGTTCCTGTCGACTCGGAACACAATGCTCTCTTTCAGCTTCTGGAGAAATGGGAACGATCCGAGATTCAATCCATCACACTGACAGCCTCCGGTGGTAGCTTTCGTGACCTCTCCAACGATCAGCTTGCAAATGTCTCCATAAAAGATACCCTGAATCATCCGACCTGGAAGATGGGCCCGAAAATCACCGTCGATTCAGCCGGACTCATCAATAAAAGTTTGGAGGTGATTGAAGCACACTTTCTCTTTGACATTCCATATGAGAATATTGATGTTGTGATTCATCCGGAAAGCATTGTTCACGGGTACATCGAACTCTTAGATGGATCTTCTATTCTCTACGCATCGCATCCGGATATGATCTATCCGATAGCCCATTCTCTTTTCTATCCAAAACCCACACCCTCGACACTCATATCCAGAAAACTCCCTGAGGTTCAAAACCTTAGTTTTAGAGAAGTCGATCATCAAAAGTATCCCGCTCTTCGATTGGCTTATGAAGTGGGAAAGAAAGGTGGAACGGGTCCCGCACTCTTCAATGCCGCAAATGAGGTGGCAGTAGAGAGATTTTTAAAAGGAGAAATTCGTTTTATTGATATCCCAAAAATTATAGATAAAGTCATTCAAAAGATACCCATCATTCTCCCGGAAAATCTGGATGGGTACCTTCATGCAGATTCACTTGCAAGAAAAACGGCTTCCGAAACAAAGGAATAGTTATGTTACTAATCATTATCGGCGCAGTTCTCATGCTGGGAGTTTCGATTTTTATTCATGAGCTCGGCCATCTTCTCTGCGGCAAGTTAGTAGGAGTAGATGCAAGAATCTTTTCCATAGGATATGGAAAAGGAATCTGGAAAAAAAGAATAGGCAACACCACCTACCAGATCACCGGTTTCCCTATCGGCGGTTATGTGATGTTCAAAGGGGATCAGTATGGAAAGAGGTTGACCGGTAAAAAAGGAGAGCTCTTATCCACACCCCCGCTCAAACGTATGATTCCGGTTCTGGGTGGCCCCTTATTCAATTTATTTTTAGGATTTTTTCTCTTCTTTTTGCTGGCTCTCATGGGAGATGTACCCTATAGCAATAAAATTTTCATCGACCCTTACAATGATTTTATGCCCGCCTATCGATCGGGACTCAGAACCGGTGATACCATTGTCTCGATCAATGGAAAACCCACTCCTTATTTTGAAGATATTTTCAACACAATCAGCCTTTCCGGTGGGGACCCAATCGATCTGGAATACGAAAGAGAGGGAGAGAAAAAACAGATTCGAATCGCTCCCGATATCTTTTCGGGAGGTGGTAGACCTACAATAGGAATTGAACCCTACGGAAAGAGGAGTGTGGTCGCTACTTTCACAACAGGCGAGCAATTCCGCCAATGGGTAAAGGAGACTCTGCCGGAGGCTCAGGAAAAAGTATCCGGTTCGGGGGAGACCTCCTTCAGTCCCACCCGTGCGATTGCCTTTTTGAAAGATGGTGACGAAATTTTAAGTGTAGAGAACATTCCCATCTCTACAGTGAAAGAACTCCAACAGGTTCTCGGAAAATTCCAAAACAAAGAAGTAGAAATCAAAATCCTAAGAAAGTCCTATCCTTTGCTAACTCCATGGGCAAGGGAAGAGGTCAGTGTACGGGTTCCGGTTCTGGGAGCCTATCAATTAGAATTTTCAGATATGATGGATGTGAACGAACCCTATTTTAAGATTCCAACATTCAATTTGAGTAGTTACGATCCGGCTCTGGAAAAAAAACTTAAAAATCTTTCGTTCAACGGAAAGACCTTTGCCAGCTTTGGTGAATTAAAAAAGACTCTGAAAAGCGACACAGAAATTCAATTTCAACTCGGAAAACTGGAATACTCAGCAACCATCAAGATCATTCCCATCGGACTTTTGGGGTTTCGGCCCAGTATGAAAATCGATTTTGAGAAGAATCCGGGAGAAGTCACCGTCGCTTCCGCCTTTACTCTGGCTATTGATAAGATTACCGACAATGTGACTTCATCTGTGAAAGGTCTGAGCATGATTCTCACAGGAATCTTATCCGCTAAAGACAATTTGTCCGGACCGATAGGAATTGTTCAGCTTGCAGGTCTCACTCTCGAATACGGTCTCTTCACTTACCTGGATTTTGCCGGTAGGATTTCCATTGCATTGATGATCATGAACCTCCTACCGATTCCGGTAGCAGATGGCGGTCATCTGGTTCTTTATCTCTATGAGGCAGTTTCAGGGAGACCGGTTCCTCCCGGTGTGATCGATGTTATCTTTAAGTTCGGATTGATTTTCCTTCTCTCTCTGGGTTTGTTTGTCACCTTCAATGATTTTTTACGGGTACTAAAATGAAAGCTTCCCAATACATTATTCCTACGACCAAGGAAGAACCGGCTGATGCTGTGGTCGCTTCCCACAAACTTATGATCCGCGCTGGTCTTATAAGAAAAAGTTCCTCGGGGCTTTACAACTATCTTCCTCTTGGCTTTCGTGTTCTAAAAAAAATTGAAAGCATTGTTCGGGAAGAAATGGATCGATCCGGAGCTCTTGAGTTTTCCTTACCCATTCTCACTCCGGCTGAATTCTGGGAAACAAGTGGACGATGGGATCGGATGGGAAAGGAAATGTTTCGTATCAAAGATCGTCATGAAGTCTTTTATGCCCTCGGTCCCACACATGAAGAGTCATTTTCCCTTCTCATGAAACCGATACTGAAGTCCTACAAAGATCTTCCGAAAAACGTATATCAGATCCATACAAAATTTCGGGATGAAATTCGTCCCAGGTTTGGCGTGATACGTTCGAGAGAATTCACAATGAAAGATGCCTATTCATTTCATATAGATGATGAAAGTTTGGATGAAACCTATCAGGTCATGAGAAAGACTTACAGGGAGATTTTCCGGAGATGCGGTTTGGATACAATCCCCGTACAGGCAGATTCGGGGAGCATGGGTGGTTCGGGCTCCGAAGAATTTATGGTGGTCTCTCCCATTGGAGAAGAAACTCTCTCTTTATGCACTTCCTGTGACTATTCTGGGAATGTAGAAAAAACCCCTGTCCTCCTGAAGTTTTCATCCGATGAAAATTCATCATCATCCAAAGAGAAAATCCATACTCCCGACAAAAAGACAATGGAAGAAATTTCCGAATTCTGCGGGGTGGGGATGGAAAAGACACTCAAGTCAGTCTATCTTAAAGTAGATGAAAAATGGGATGTATTGGTCTTCCTTCCGGGCGATAGAGAGTTGAATGAAGTCAAATTGAATAATTTTTTAGGTTCAGTTGAAATCAGACCTCTCTCCGAAAAAGAATGTGGATCTCTCGGTTTGGTTCCGGGATATGTAGGACCCGATTTTCAAAAAGAAGGAATGAAAATATTTTTTGATTCATCAATCAATCCAAATGAATCCTATGTAGTTGGAGCGAATGAACTAGACTATCATTTCAAAAATTACATTCTGAAAAATGAAATTCAGGCTGAGATCAAATTTAGGGATTTCAGTAAGTCTAGGGTCGGTGATCCCTGTCCCAATTGTGGAAATCCATTGAAGCAGGAAAAAGGAATTGAAGTAGGACATATTTTTAAACTGGGCAATAAGTATACAAAGTCCTTCGATATCAAAGTGACCGACAAAAGCGGAAAAATGGTACCTCTGACTATGGGTTGCTATGGAATCGGTGTCAACCGGACTATGGCTACCGTAATCGAGCAGTGCAATGATGAGAAAGGAATTTTCTGGCCAATATCCATTGCCCCATTTGAAATTTCCATTGTAAGCATTTCCAAAACTCCCGAAGAATACAGACGAATAGAAGAGATCTATACCTATCTCAAACAGGAAGGACTGGAAGTCTTCTTGGACGATAGGGATCTGGGTCCCGGTTTCAAATTCAAAGACTCAGAGATCATAGGATTTCCAATTCGTGTTACATTCGGAAAAAAGTTTTTCGGTGAAAATCTTTACTCTATTCTCAACCGAAAATCAGGAGAGGAAAAGGATTTTCCCTTCCACAATCTCGAAGATTTAAAATCAGAATTGCTAAAACTCAGACAGGATTTGTATTCCCAACTTACCGGAGAGAAACAATGAAAAAAACAGATGGATACTTCGGTGATTTCGGAGGACGTTATTCTCCTGAAATTCTTACACCCGCACTGGAAGAACTCGAAAAGATTTACAATCAATTGAGGGGAAATAAAAAGTTTCATAAGAAATTAAAGTACTACCTCAAAAACTATGCAGGAAGACCATCTCCTATAACCTATGCCGAGAATCTGAGTCGGGTTTGGGGATCCAATATCTGGTTGAAAAGAGAAGATCTGAACCATACAGGAGCTCATAAGATCAATAATACCATAGGTCAGGCTCTTCTAACCCTAGAGATGGGAAAAAAACGAATCATAGCCGAGACGGGAGCAGGACAGCACGGCGTGGCAACAGCCACTGTCGGAGCCATGTTCGGGCTGAAAACTGTGATCTATATGGGAAATGAGGATCTGAGAAGACAGGAGTTGAACGCCATCCGTATGAGAATGCTCGGTGCTGAGGTAATTGGAGTTTCTTCGGGAACAATGACCCTCAAAGATGCAACAAGTGAGGCGATGAGGGATTGGGCTCTCAACGTCGACTCTACCCATTACATTGTAGGTTCCTCTATAGGTCCCCATCCATTTCCAACTATAGTAAGGGATTTTCAAAGAGTGATCGGAACCGAAGCTAAAAAGCAATTTTTAAAAAGAACGTCTGCACTTCCCGATGCTGTTGTCGCCTGTGTCGGAGGAGGTTCCAATGCCATAGGTATCTTTTATGGCTTTCTGAATCACAAATCCGTAAAACTCTACGGGGTGGAAGCAGGGGGGCGGGGAGATGGTCCGGGAGAACACTCAGCAACCATCACTTTCGGAAAACCCGGTTACCTTCACGGAACCAAGACTCTACTCATTCAGGATTCCGAAGGACAGATCCTTCCCCCTCATTCTATTTCTGCCGGTCTCGACTATCCGGGAGTGGGTCCCGAGCATGCCTACTTCTCAGAAACCGGAAGGGTAAAGTACTTCAAAGAATCCGATTCTGAGGCCCTGGGAGCATTTCAGGAAGTCTGTAGACTCGAAGGAATCATTCCTGCTTTAGAATCTTCCCATGCCCTTTCGTATGCAAAAAAATTAGCCAAAAAATTCGGACCGGAAAGGCACATACTAGTAAACCTCTCGGGTCGGGGTGACAAGGATGTGGCAGAAGCCAATCGACTGATCGGAGAAATGAAATGAGTTCCTTTCTGGAAGAGTACATTGTCTCTCAAAAACCCAATCCGGTGTTTATGCCCTATCTTTCATTGGGTGATCCCGGATACAATGAATCCATCCTATTTGCAGAAACACTCTGTAAGTTCGGAGGGGACATTTTGGAATTGGGAATTCCATTTTCTGATCCAGTTGCGGATGGACCGGTGATTCAAAAGTCCTATAGAAGAGCCCTGGACAACCATCCATTTTCTATGAAAACCATTATGGACACCACAGCCCGAATTCATACTTTGATTTCAGGAAAGCCCATTGTTTTTTTGACCTATCTCAATCCCATTCTGGCTTATGGAATGAAAGAATTCTTTCAGGATGCCCATAGGTCAGGTGTTCGGGGTATCGTAGTACCGGACATCCCTTTTGACTCCAAAGACTACAAAATGCTTTTTACCGAAGCCGAAAAAGCTAAGATTTCTCTCATCACCATGATCACTCCGGCTACAAAACCTTCCCGAATACGATCTATGAAGAAGTATGCCAGCGGGTTTGTCTACTATGTGACTTCTTTTGGAGTTACGGGAGTCCGAACTGAGTTTTCCCTTAATCTTGAGGAAAGAATCAATATGGTTCGTGAGATTTTGAACATCCCCGTTCTGGCCGGTTTCGGTATCTCCACTCCGGATCAGGCGAGAGAGATCTCAAAAATTTCCGACGGAATCATTATTGGTTCAGCGATCCAAAAAATCATTGAATCCAATATTTCTTCTTCGGAGAATTGCAGAATAGAACTTTCGGACTATGCGGGTGTGATAAAGAAAAGTATCCTTGAATGAGGTAAGAATGAAAAAAAATTCCATCGCTGATATCAGTCTTACGGGGAAGATCATCTTCATTCTTTCCTTACTGAGTTTGATTACTATTTCCGTGTCTTCATTTTTTTCGGAAGACATTTACTTTCAAATATCAACTCCTGCCTATTTTTTATTTCTAATACTTTCGTATCCAACCTATTTAAAGCTTTCTGAGATCTCCCCCTCAAAACAGGTATTCGGAAGCATTTGGATATCAATAGTTCTTTCCATTTCCTTTTTCATCGTTTCCCAAATTCCTTCTTATATCCCAAATATTTTTAATACTATTGAAGAGAATTCTATAAATTGGAGATTTTCTGTCCTCAGGAGCAAGAACGGAAAAAGTTCCATTTCTCTGGAACAGGGCTATGTGGAAAAGTTCACACCTCCCGAAAATGCAAGAAAAGACATAAAAATCATAGGAATAAAAACCGAGACTCTGGAAAAGTACCAGGGAATCTGGCCGATTCACTGGCAGGAATACGCTAAGATCATCAACCATTTCAAAAACACTTCCAATATTCTTTTCTTTGATATATTTCTTGTAGATGAAAAGCCGGGAGAGATGGAAGCCATGATGGAAGCCCTGGATGATTCATCTAACGTTCTTCTCGACTATGCCATAGAAACCAATATCTCCTCCAAAGACTCTATTGTTCATTTTGAAGAAAAGTATGAAGTATTGAAAAAATTCAAACTCATCAATGTAAATGATCCCGATGACAACGGACAGATCTGGCTGGAACTACCGAGTCCACCCGTTCACCAACTCTCATCCAGATCAGCGGGGATAGGATTTGCTAATATTAAAAACGATGAATTCGGAACCAATCGAAAGATGCCTCTGGTCGCTAAGCTCAATAGCACCATCACCCGAGGGGAAACCGAATACTACCCTTCCATAGATCTTTTAGCTGTTTGTAAATTCTACGGAATCGATGTGGTCAACGATACGGAAATTGTCATGGGGGAATATGTAAAACTGAAGAATATACCCCAGAAGAAGATTACTGATTATCGGGGAAAAGAATTTGATATCATGAAAATTCCGAATCAGGAAAGAGAGATTCTCATTCCTATAGATCTTTACGGTCAGATGGATATCAATTTTGTAGGCTCACTTTTTAGCTTTAAGGACGAAGAATTGCATGAGGTCGCCAATGATTGGAGTCAGGATAGCGCCTCCTTTTTTGAAAATAATATCTTTCTAATAGGAATGTACTACGCTTCAGGAAAAAGTGCTGCCAAAGATGCACATCTTTCTCCCTACGGTGAGATGTCCGGGATCGAACATCATGCTCATGCTCTGAATACTATCCTCAATCAGGATTTTCTTACCAGACCGGGAAGGTTTGTAAAGTTTCTCTTGATTGTTCTGACCGGAATTCTTTTGGGTTTCATTCAGGCGTATTTCAAAACAGTAGGAAGTTTCTTGTCCTACTTTTTAATCAGTGCCGGGTACCTATTTTCCAGTATGTTTTTGTTTAGGGAAATGAGTATTGTCACGGATCTCCCGATCAATCTCATCAATCTGACCTTTATTTTTATCTCAATAATTGGATACAAAATAATCTCAGAAGAAGAAAACGTAAAGTACATACGAAGTACTTTTTCCAAATTTGTCTCGAAAGACATTGTGGATGAGTTGTTGAAAGACCCCGATAAAATTGCTCTCGGTGGAGCACGGAGAGAAATCACCGTTTTCTTTTCGGATGTAAGAGGGTTTACCAGTTTGAGTGAAGGACTCACTCCGGAAGTACTTGTGAAATTATTGAATGAGTATCTCACTACCATGACTGATTCGATTATCCAGTACAAGGGAACCATCGATAAGTACATGGGGGATGCAATCATGGCATTCTGGGGAGCGCCTGTTCCCTTAGAAGATCATGCTTACTTTGCCTGTGTCGCCGCTTTAGTTCAGATTGAAGAATTGAAACGACTTCAGATGGATTGGAAGTCAAGAGGTCTACCCAATATTGATATAGGTATAGGATTGAATACCGGTTTTGCTGTTGTGGGAAACATGGGAAGCTCCCATAGGATGGACTACACCTGTATGGGCGACACGATCAATCTGGGATCGAGACTGGAAGGATCCAATAAAATCTATGGGACACGAATCATAATATCCGAATATACTTACGAGAGAGTTAAGGATAGGGTCTATACCAGAGAATTAGACCTTGTCAAAGTAAAGGGAAAAAATAAACCTGTAAGAATCTATGAGCTCCTCGGTTTGGTGAAAGAAAACGATAAAGAACTACTTAAAAAACCTGTACAATTGATAAACTAATGCATAGATATGATCTTTTAAGAGATATTAACGATCCTTCGGATCTAAGAAAATTACCGATTGAGAAACTACCTCAGGTATGTCATGAAATCCGTGATTACATTATAGACACTCTATCCAACGTTGGTGGTCACTTTGCTTCCAACCTCGGTGCGGTAGAGTTGACTGTCGCCATTCACTATGCTTTCAATACTCCGGAAGATCGTTTGATCTGGGACGTTGGGCACCAGACTTATCCTCATAAAATACTCACCAATAGAAAAACCAAGCTGAACACTGTAAGAAAATTTGGAGGTATATCCGGGTTTCCCAAAAGAGAAGAATCCGAATACGACCTCTACAATACGGGTCATGCAGGTACATCAATTTCTCAACTCTTAGGAGAGGCCGTCTCAAGAGACATGACCGGTGGTAAGTATCACTGTCTTGCGGTGATAGGCGACGCATCCATAGCCTGCGGAATGGCACTGGAAGCTCTCAATCACGGTGGTCATATCAAACCGGATTGTCTGGTGATTCTGAATGACAATTTTATGTCTATTTCCAAGAATATTGGATCCATATCAACGTATCTAAACAATATCATTAGTTCGCATATTTACAATAAGTACAAACGTTACTACTATACCTTTTTGAAATGGTTTCCTCTAATCGGACCTGCAATGTTCTCTCTCTCAAGACGACTCGAAAGACTATTTAAAGTTTTTTGGATTCCGGGGGGACTTTTTGAAGATCTGGGATTCAGATACATAGGTCCTGTTGATGGTCACAATGTAATCGAGCTTGTTCAGCTTTTGACCAAGCTGAAGAACGAAGAAGGACCTTTACTATTTCATGTATTGACCCAAAAAGGCAAGGGGTATTCCCATGCAGAAAATGATCCCATCAAATATCACGGTGTAACTCCCTTTCACAAAGAAAGTGGAACCATGAATAAGGATGAAAAGATTTCCTTCAGTCAGATTGTCGGTGATACACTCATCCGCATTGTGGATCAAAACAAAAAAATCGCAGTAATCACACCTGCTATGATTGAAGGCAGCGGACTGAAAGAGTTTTCAGAAAAATTTCCGGACAACTTATTTGATGTGGGAATAGCCGAACAGCATTGTGTGACTTTTGCTTCCGGTCTTCTCGGTGGGGGTGTGGCTCCTTTTGTAGCGATTTATTCCACCTTCATGACCAGAGCTCTCGATCAGATGGTTCATGATGTTTCTCTAATGAATCTCCCCGTCCGATTCATAATTGATAGAGCTGGGGTTGTGGGTCCTGACGGAGAAACTCATCAGGGATTATTTGATCTGGGTTACCTTACCTCTCTTCCCAATATGAATGTCTACATTCCTTCCGACCCCCAGAATCTGGTAGATTCAATTTATTTTATGGAAAAGTTTACTGAGGGACCAATCGCAATTCGATTTCCTAAAGATAGTGCTGATAGAAATGATTTTACATATGATCGTTCTGACAATCGAATAGAATTCGGGAAATCTAAACTACTAAAGAAAGGAAATGACATCACTCTCATCTGTGCAGGAGCGGTTGTAGCTATTGGTTTGGAAATAGTAGAAATTTTAAAACAAAAAAAGATTTCAGTAAATCTTATAGATCTTCAATGGCTTCGACCCCTCGATACTGAAATGCTTAATAGAGAGCTTTCTTTAACTAAGAAGTTCATGATTCTCGATGAAAGTTACCTGGACAGTGGATTGTCGGGTTACATCCTGAATCGTCTCGATCCTAAAAACCTTTCGCGTTTTATTAAAACCGTAGCTTTTCCTCCGGAGATCATTCCGCACGGATCTAAAAATGAAATTTTTAAATTGTATGGTTTTACATCCGAACAAATTTCTGAATTGATCGAAAAAGAATTTAAAAACTAAGAACAATCAGGTTTTGACTTCGTATTATGTATCATATATCCCGGTTCTCAAAAATGATTGCAATTTTCACTTTACGGTAAGTAGTCATTTTAATCCTGATTCAGAAGTGAATTCTCAAATCTTTTTGAAAATGACTACAAACATTAGAAATTACGTTTTCTTTACTTTTTAACTTCAAAACGATACCAATTTCAGGTTTCATCCTGAAATCATGTTTTAGGATAAAAAAAATTACATCATTTCGATTCAATTTTTACTCCTCTCAATACCGAAAATAAATGTATACAGGATTCATCCGGGGATAAAAAAATTGAACAATTTCGCAGAAGACTTTATCAAAGACAATAATGCATTGGGGAAATTCTTCTTCAGGGATGGACAGATCCAACGTGCTGTATATCATTTCTCACTTTCTTTAGAACACGAAGACAATGAAGAATCCTATTTCTATCTAGGTTTAGTATCCAATCAAAGTAGAAAATATAAAGATGCATTGAAGTATTTTTACAAATCAATTCAAACCAATCCGGAATACGGAAATTCCTGTAATGAGATTGGAGTCATACTTCTGAGACTAGGAAAAGAAAAAGAGGCTGTATTTTGGCTGAAACGTTCCATTCATTGCAAATGGAATGATGCGAGACATGTAGCATACTACAACCTGGCTACACTGTACAAGATATGGAATCGCCCCGAACGATCACTTCAGTATCTACACCAGGCTATAGAAATGGAACCCAATTTTGAGGAAGCTAAAAAACTCAGGGAAGAAATTCTGAGTAGATAAAAAGAGATTTCTAAATTTTAAAATTATTCACTTTTCAGAATTTCCTTATTTGTTTCCGATGGTAAGGTACTTATGAAAAATGTTTCTTTATTCACACTTATATTCTTTCTATCCTCAGGTTTGTTTTTATGCAAAGAAAAGACCGAACCGATCCCTCCAAAAGAAGAAACAAAAAAATCTACAGGCTATAAAAAAATTCTACATGAGATCACTTCCGATTATTCCCATATGAAGGTTGTGGAATACAACGACCATAGAACTCTTTTTTTCGTGAGGGACAATGGAGAAGAAGTAGTAGAATCCCGAATCGACAACTTAAACCCTGAAAAACTTCAACTCGGCTACACTAAAAATATGTTCGGAGCTCTTGTGATGAAGAAGAAACTGCCGCGAAACGTTTTACTCATAGGTCTCGGCGGGGGTGGGATGATGCATTTTTCTAATCATTTCTTTCCGGAAATTCAAATGGATGCTGTGGAAATAGACCCTGTGATCCTAAAAATTGCTAAAGAGTATTTCTTTTTAACGGAAACGATGGCTTCCAACGTACTCATCAGGGATGCTTACAAATTTCTTGAAACAAATCCTACGAAATATGATGTAATCTTTATGGATGCTTTTTTGAAACCATCAGTAGAGACGGATGAAACGGGTGTAAGCTTGAAATTCAAAACTGCTTCCTTTTACAAAATCTTAAAATCGAATCTCAGAGAAGATGGGATAGTTGTTTTCAATATCAATCAAAACAATGATTCTTATAAGGATATCGAGATCATTTTAGAAAACTTCAAGGTTGTTCATTTCTTTCATAAAAACAATTCCGGAAATATAATAGTCCTGGGCTCCGATTCCGATCTCCTTTCCGGGAAAGATCGGGAAATCATGGCTGATTGGATAGATAGGGACAGGAAACCAAATTTTTCCTTCATAGAATTATTGAAGAACTTAAAAACAAAAGATGAAATCAAATCCTATCTAAATTCCCAATCTAACAAATGAGACTATTGATTCCTGAGTCCACTCCGAATTGCTTCTATTCTCTTCCGGTTGACTCCCAAATCAGAGGTACCCAAACGGGAAGCAGATCGGAAATGAATGAGTTTGGAAGAATCATCTAAATATAGTTCTACATCGTCCACATACCTCATGATAGGAGAAGTAAATTCATAGTAGAGATAATTGTCCGAGACTTCAATTTCTTTGGTTCTGGGCATGGATTGAATTGTTTTTCTTAAGAGTGAGATTTCCTCTGGCAGAGAGAGAACGTAAGGTTCGGCTTCAATATAATGGCTATCCTCTTTGTCGGATTGAGAATTTACACAATTCGGAGAGGGGGGACAGGGAAGGAGTTGGTTGTTTTTGACTCCGTATTTTTCCGGTCGCTTTCCGGAACAGTCTAAAGAAAGAATTGCCAGAACGAGCAGGATGAGGGTAGAATTCATATATTGAAAATTTCTCCTTTTTTATTAGGAAATCTCAAACATGATATTTTTTTCAATGATAAACAGGGGCTTTCTGGAAAAATGACTATCGATCCCTGGAAGGAGGTCAGATGAGGATTCTAAACAATTTCCCGAAGAGACTGTACTGGTCATTTTACCTCTCTATTCTTCTGCATTCAACCCTCCTTGCCCTATTCATGCTCCCGGTCTCTCCTTTTTATCCAATATTTTGTGGACTGGAAGAACCGGAAGAAGTAGAAATTGTCAATCTCCACATCACTCTCGATCGAATAGGCGATCCCGGTGAGGGAGGAGATTCCACAGAAAGCAAAGACAACCAAAAGTCAAAGATAGAATCAGAGGAAGAATCTGAAAATGGAGAAGGGGATGGAAATTTCGACACCTCAGAATTTGCTAACTCAGAATGGGGTGACTTAATCGATAGACTCAAGTCTACGAAAAATCTCAGGAAAAACTTTTTGGAAACATATGATAATGTAATACAGGATGGTACTGTATCACAAAATTATATCCGAAGATTCCGTCATTTTGAAGATATGATCGTTAAAGAAGTCTTTCCGACCATCCACAGCATAGACAAAACTTTTAAAGAAGAAATTGCCTCGGCAGAATCCGATTTAGTCAAACACAACACCAGAAATAAGATCATTGAAGACTTTCGAAACGATAAAGAAAAAGATATCTCCTCTGTAGAACTCTCTGATATAGAAGAACAGGGTGAGGAATCCAAACCAATCCCATTGAAAATGAATGAAGAGGAAAGAAATCGATACCTTGATTCGATTCTTACTAAATCCAAAGAGAATCAAATGGAGGAATTTATTGATAAGTTTTCTATGTATGACCCCGACAAGGGAGACTTACCTCTGGTTTATCGAGACCTCTACTTTAAAAATCTCCAAAGACTCGCCTATACATTCAGTTCGGATCCTACTTATTTTACATCTGACTATTTTGAAGAAAACCTGAACAAAGAGGATTATCTAAAAAATGCCATGAGTCTTGCTCAGAAAATGAAAGGCTCAAAGACTTCAATAGAAATACTTTTTACCATCCTGGATATTTATGAAATTCAGGAGAGAGCAATCTTTCAGTACTTTCAGAACATCGCACAATTGGACAAACTCACACCGGAACAAAAAAAACAAATTCGAATCGAAACCATCCGTCAGGTAATCGAAAAGTACAAACCAATTTTTAAGAACAAAAAAATTGAATCATACGAAGATGTTTCCAGATTGTATTTTGACAAACGAAATCAAATTTTAGATTATATTCTGGAAACAGGACCGGCATCCTATAGAGCAGAAGATGCCTATTTTGAAAAAGGCAGAAATTATTGGGAAAGAGGGCATAGAAAAAATAACGAAGAAGACTATGCCAGAGCTTTCACAGAATGGAATAAAATTGGAAATGCATCGTCACCCGACTTCCAAAATTCAGAACTTTTTCAACGTATCACTAGTATCACAAATGGGAAGCCCCTATCTTCTCTGACAAATACAGATAGGCTTTCTATCACATCACATCTTTTGAACCGTATGTCAGAAAGATTGGAAAAAAAACGTGAACGGGAAGAAAGACTTCTCTGGAAAAAATAAATCTTATAAAGATAGCTTTATTTTTAAATACACGGGGGCATGATCGGAGAAATCCATTTCCGGATAGATTCCCGCATCTTCAATTTTCTTTTCAAGAGGATTCGTGACGAAGAAATAATCAATTCTCCAGCCCTTATTGCTTTTCTTAGCCTGAAACCTGTACGTCCACCAGGAATAAGCATCCTTACTTTCCGGATGAACTTTTCGAAATGTATCTACCCAGCCACTCTCTAAGAATTTACTTACCCATTCTCTCTCTTCAGGAAGAAACCCACTATTCTTTATATTCCCTTTCGGATTGTGAATGTCAAGTTCCGTGTGAGCAATATTCACATCCCCACAAAGAATAATATTTTTATTTTCTTTGCGAATCTTATCGAGATAGGTTTGCATTTGAGATAAAAACTCCATCTTCACTTCCTGACGTGTATCACCGGTGGTTCCGGAAGGGAAGTATGCATTCACAAGAATGAACTTGGAATAGAAGAGAGAAATGATTCTACCCTCATTTCGGGTTTCCACTTCGCCCATTCCCACTTCCAAACGGTATTCTTTTTTCTTGCTGAAGACAGCAGTTCCACTATAGCCTTTTTTTTCTGCGGAATGGATGGTTGGAGTATAACCCAATTCCGAAAAGAAATCCAAATCGATGTCATCGATGTTTGCTTTGATTTCCTGAAGACAGAGAAGATCGGGATCTTCCCGGGCAATCCATTCTCCGAGACCCTTCTTCATAGCCGATCGAATTCCATTACAATTCAAAGAAATGAGATACATTCCGTTTCCTTTTTTTCGATTTTCAATAAATTCAGGATTACAAGCATGGATTCTATGGCAATAAAAGTTCAAAAGATTTCTATAAATGATAGGGCTTCCGTCCAAAAAATTTTAAATCGAGCTAAATCTGATCTTTCAGCGGCGGTTTCCACAGTGATTCCCATTCTTCAGGAGATAGAAAAGAAGGGAGATTCAGCAATCAGAAGTTATACCGAGAGGTTTGATAGGATTCAATTGAATCAATTTGCTTTTCCTGTCAAAAATTGTGATAAAAACATCGAGGAATCCTGGAAAAAAGCCTTTCAGAAAGCCGCAGAGAATATAGAAAGTTTTCACAAAACTCAAATGCCGAAAGACTATGAAGTGACGATATCAGGAAATCAACTGGGGATTAAGTACTCTCCCATAGAATCGGTAGCCGTCTATGCCCCCGGAGGAAAAGCCCTCTATCCCTCATCCATCCTTATGGGAGCCATTCCTGCCCGAATTGCCGGAGTCAAAAATATTTCCCTCTTCACCCCACCGGATTCTTCAGGAAAGGTCAATCCCATCCTGGCTTATGTGGCAGAATTGGCAGGTATAGATACGATCTATACAATCGGAGGAGCACAGGCAATAGGTGCCGCTGCTTACGGAACTCAAACTGTAAAAAAATCAGATTTTGTTGTGGGTCCGGGAAACCGTTATGTAGCAGCAGCTAAGTCTTATCTTTCCAGTATCGGAGTGATCGGAATCGAAAGTATAGCCGGTCCGAGCGAAGTTTTTATCATTGCTGATGAATCTGCCAATCCTGAATGGGTGGCTACGGATATGCTTTCTCAGGCAGAACACGGTGAAGATTCCGTAGCCATTCTTGCCACAACCTCAGAGTCTCTGGCAGAGGAAGTAGAAAAAGAACTGATCAAAGCCCTGAAAAGTCGAACCAAAAGAAAAAATATAAAAGAAAAATCGATACATGAAAACAGTTTTCTACTGGTTATGAAATCTATGGATGAATGTTTCGAACTTTCCAATCTCTATGCACCCGAACACTTAGAAATCATGACAAAGAACTATCGTAAAGATTTTGATAAGATACTACATGCAGGATCAGTCTTTCTCGGAAACTACTCTCCTGTAGCTATGGGAGATTACATCAGCGGAACCAATCACATTTTGCCCACTGCGGGTTTGAGCAGGATCTACTCTCCCCTCGGAGTCGATTCCTTTCTAAAACGGGTCACCTATCAGGAAATCACCCCTGATTCCCTCAGGGAACTGCAACCTTATGTGGACATCCTCTCTACTCTCGAAGGTCTCGATGAAGAACACGGAACCTCTGTAAAGATCAGGTTGAACTCATGATCGTAGTAAGAACACTTTCTGAACTCTCCGGGAGAATTCAGGAATTCAAAAAGAAGGGCAGGAGCCTAGGCTTTGTCCCGACAATGGGATTTCTCCATGATGGACACAGAGAGCTAATGCGACGTGCCCGTCCCGAATCAGATGTCCTGGTTGTTTCTATATTTGTAAATCCCACTCAATTCAATGATAAGGAAGACTTCAAAAAATATCCAAAAAACGAGTCGGGTGATCTCGATATCTGTAAAAATGAAAAGGTAGACCTTGTTTTCTTGCCTGAAAGTTCGGAAATCTATCCGGAAGAAAGTACAATTCAACCCGTGATCCGAATTCCGGAACTCATGAACAAACTCTGCGGTGCTACCAGACCCGGTCATTTCGAAGGTGTTCTTCTTATCATAACAAAATTATTCCTGAGGGTTTTACCCGATCGTGCCTACTTTGGTCTTAAAGACTACCAGCAATACATTTTGATAAAAAACTATTTGGCGTCCATTGGATTTCCTGTAGATGTCATCGGAGTTCCTACTGTTCGGGAAGAGTCGGGGCTTGCAATGAGTTCAAGAAATTCCCGGCTTTCTAACGAAGAACTCGAAGATGCTACTTTGATTTCAAGAGCTCTGAATCTCGCTCAAAAAAACATCAGGACCAAAAACATTTCAATCTCTGAAGCCAGAGAAATCATCCGGGATATTCTACTTTCTTCGCCCAGAATTCGGATTGATTATGTAGAAATTTTAGGAGCGGATCATTTGGAAGAAGTAGAAGATTTTCATTCAGACACCCTGATTGCAATAGCTGTATTTTTGGGAAGTGTGAGACTCATTGACAATATTGTAATGGAGAAGAAGTGATTGCAGAAGATTATTCAAAAGTTTTCCAAGTCAATACCGATCGGAGATATCCTAAAATCCAAGACAGGAAAGTTTGAATTTCTAAATATTCCTGAAGGATCCCATTCTTTTTTAACTGTCTCTCTCTTTGAAGCACTAAAGAGAAATAAAAATATAATTATTGTGTCCCCGACAAATCTATTGTCTGAATTTCTCTATAGGGAGTCCCTTAGTTTTATTGATAAATCTTTCCTTCTTTACCTTCCCGGCATCGAAGGCATTCCTTATGAATACTCTCACTTTCCTGTTGATATCAAACGGGATCGTATCCGGACTCTTACATCTCTCGAGAGTGGAGGGGCAAAAATTCTCTTTACTTCCGTTGCTGGATTTCTACAAAAATTACCCGGAAAAGAGAATATTTATGAAAAATCCATATCTCTGTCCGTGGATTCCGATTACAAACAGGTAAGCCTCATTCGTAGATTTATAGATATCGGATACAAGCGGGATGATATTTGCGAACAAATCGGTCACTTTACGGTGAAAGGGGGGATCATTGATATTTTCTCTCCTAATATTGAAGATCCGATACGCTTGGATTTTTTCGGTGATACACTCGAATCTATAAAGACCTTTGATCTCTTTTCCCAGAGATCTGTCGCTGAGCTTGATGATGTAACCCTATTGCCTCCGGATGAATTCAGTTTGAGTGAGGATGAGAAGAAGATTTACAGGGAGAAAATTCTCTCTTACGGAGAGGAATACCACAAACCCAATAGTGAGTTTGATGAGATTTTCTTTCTCGAAGAGCTCTATGGTCTTGTAGATGAAACTACAGGAATTTTGAGTTATTTTAACGAAAAACCTTTGATTGTACTTCCGGAAGCACAGGACATTAAAGAGAAAATGTATGTTATGAAGAGAGAATTTTCTTCTATCTATGAATCCAGAAAATCAAAGTACATCTGTCTTCCTCCCGAAAATCTCCTGAGTTTCGGGGTGGAAATGGAAACGATAGAAAAACAACTGGGGGTTTCTTTCGCATCCAGAGCCTTTTCCGGTTCTTTAGAAGAGGGGAACAAACTTCCTATTTCTGGAGTGGATTCCTTTCGGGGAAAAATCCGGGATGTGAGAGAAAAGATAGAAGAATTGGTAGCCCTCGAAGAAGCCAATATTTTGATCACATCCTCATTTTCAGCCCAGACAAAACGTTTGGCCCATCTTTTTGAAAAGGAGAGCATTCACCTTCTCAATGAAGATACCGAAGAGCCCGAACAATTTGAACTACCCGCTCAAAAATCCGGTTTGTTTCTGGTTCTCTCAGAGCTGAGAAATGGGTTTGTGCTACCCGAACTCAACCTTCATATCTGGACCGATAATGATATCTTCGGTAGAAGTTATAAGAAGAAATCCAGATACAAAAAGAAGTCCTCAAAAGCCATAGAAAGTTTCATCGATCTAAAAGTCGGAGACTATGTAGTGCATATCAATCATGGAGTGGGAAAGTTTTCCAGTCTGGAAAAAGTTCAGGCTGATGGAAAAACTAGAGACTTCCTTAAGTTGGAATACTCCGGAGGTGATACACTTTTTGTTCCCCTCGATCAGATTTCCTTGGTTCAGAGATACATCGGTGGTTTGGAAAAACCTCCTCTCGATAGCCTGGGAAAAAGTCTCTGGAAGAAAAAACTGGATCGGGCAAAGGGATCCGTATCACGACTCGCAGAAGAATTGCTCATCGTCTACGCCAACAGGATGAAGATGGTGGGATATAGTTTTCCGGCGGATACCATCTGGCAGGAAGAGTTCGAAGCAGAGTTTGAATACGAAGAGACTCCCGATCAGCTCTCTGCTATTGAAGCAGTCAAACAGGATTTGGAATCCAACAAACCCATGGATAGATTGGTCTGTGGTGACGTTGGATACGGTAAGACCGAGGTGGCTATCCGTGCCGCATTTAAAGTGATCATGGCAGGGAAACAGGTTCTCTTCATCGCACCCACGACCATCCTTGCCCTTCAGCACTACAATACCCTCCTGAATCGTTACAAAAACTTTCCTATTCGTGTGGATATGGTATCCAGATTTCGCTCACAAAAAGAAATAAAAAAGACGATTGCCGAATTTTCAAAAGGTGACCTCGACCTCCTTGTCGGAACTCACGCTCTACTTTCCCCATCCCTAAAACCTAAAAATCTCGGACTCCTCATCATAGATGAAGAACAAAGATTCGGTGTGAATCAGAAGGATTCTATTAAAAAATTTAAAAACTTAGTTGATGTTCTTACCCTAAGTGCAACTCCAATTCCCCGAACCCTAAACATGTCTCTTTCGGGAATTCGTGATCTTTCCATAATTGAAACACCTCCCAAAAATCGACAATCCATAGAAACCTATGTGGTCGAAGAAAGTGATGAGCTCATCATCAATGCAGTCGAAAAAGAACTCGAAAGAGATGGACAGGTCTTCTATCTATACAACCGGGTAGAATCGATTGAATCCGAAGCCAATTATCTTTCAGGAATCATGCCTCATATTTCTATCGGAATTCTTCACGGTCAATTGACTGAAGAGGAAGTGGAACTCACCATCATGGACTTCAACAATCGGAAGTATGATGTCCTTGTGACTACAACCATAATCGAGTCGGGAATCGATATGCCCAACGTAAATACCATAATCGTGAAACGTGCGGATACCTTTGGATTGTCCCAACTCTATCAGATCAGAGGTAGGGTGGGTCGTTCCACCCGACAGGCCTATGCCTATCTCTTTTATCCAAAGGATAGAGCTCTCACCGAATATGCTGAAAAACGTTTGAATACGATCTATGAGTATCAGGAGTTGGGTTCCGGTTTCAAGGTAGCCATGAAGGATTTGGAAATTAGGGGGGCCGGAAACATTCTGGGAAAAGAGCAGAGTGGAAACATCATGGAAGTGGGGTATGATCTTTACGTAAAACTCCTAAATGAAGCTGTACGACAGCTCAAGCAGGAAGATGTGAAAGTGGAGATCCGAGCCGTCATGAATCTCTCAACCAATTTCTACATTCCAGATCAATACATCACAGACTCCCGTCAAAAAATTGAATTCTACAAAAAATTTGAAGGAGCCACTTCCTTAGAAGAGATAGACGAACTCTCTCTTGAAATGGAAGATCGATTCGGAACTCCACCGGATGTCGTCAGAACCTTTGTGATCTTAGAGAAGATCAGAGTCGTTGCCTCGTCGATTGGATTTGAATCGATTTATGAAGACAGCGGTGAGATCAAACTCAAATCAGGGAAGTACTTTAGCGGAGATTCTTCCAAGATCATAGAACTCATCGGACAAAAATCCTCCGGATTGAGCATTCTTCCTAATGATCCTACAATTTTGAGATACAGACCCAATAGTACTGCAGAATTGAATAAAATCATAGGTCTTTTGGAAATCTTGAAAAAAATTGCAGGAATTCGCTAGTATCAAAAAATAGTCCTAAATAACTAATCTACTGGCAGTCCCAATGAAAATAAAACAATCATCAATCGCACTGAAATCACTTCTCTTCCTATCCATAGTAGTCACTTCCTGCAGTCAGGATAGCTCTCAATGGATTGAAAGCATAGAAAATGACAAGATCACGGTGGATCGTGTCAAAAAAGCTTATGATATTGAAATTGAATACTTCAGTCGTACTCAGAACATTGAGAAGCAAAATCTCATAGAAATCATCAACAAAGACATTGATGAACTCGAGGAACAACTCAAACCTGTTCATCAAAAATTTCAAAAGAAAAATTTCTATGAAAACTACAAAAACATGCTCATCATGAAAAATGCAGCAGAAAAGACCGGTTTTGCTTCCCGACCCGATATCAAGGAAGTTCTGGACTACTATCAGAATCAGGCACTTTCTCAACTTTATCTTCAGGAAGAAGTAGAAAAACGAATCAAAATCACTGACGAAGATGCACGCAATGAGTGCAAGCGTCTCAGAGAAGAAGACCAAAGATTTGCGGCTCTGACTCTTGAAAAATGTATTATGATTGGAAAAGGTTATTTGAAGCAGAGGATTTCCGCAAATATCTTTGACAATGTCCTTTCCAAGATCAAAGAGAAACTTGTCTACAAATCCAATGATAAGTTTGATCTGGACGAATATTTAAAAAATGACACCGATCTCAAATCTTCTATAGGAAAGCAGGATCCCAAAAAAGAAGTCAAACCTCCAGCATCTGAACCAGAAAAGAAACCTTAGTAGGAAGAACTTTTGAACGATTATGTAAACATTCTGATTCGTAGTGTTCTCGAAGCCCTAACAGAGTTTCTACCCGTTTCCTCGACGGGTCACCTCTTTCTTTTCAGTAATTTCTTTCCCTTTCAATCCATCCCGGGTGGTGAAGATTTCGAAGATCTCTTTGACATCTTCATTCAGAGCGGAGCCATTCTCTCTGTTGTCTATGTCTACTATAGGGAACTCTTAGAACGGGCAAAATCCACTCTGGGCTATTTAAAAAAAGAAAGTACCGATAAAAAGGATTTCGATTTTTACTTCGGGATTGCGGTGGGTTGTGTTCCCGTGATGATCCTGGGATTTTTGGTCAAGGACAAATTGAATGTGATCAAATCCTCTTCCTATCTTCTTCTCATTCTTTCTGTAGCCTGGATCATCGGAGGTATCATCTTCCTCTTAGTGGAACGTCTTCTTTCCTCAAAAATCAATGAAGAAGAGACTGCCTATGTAACCTGGCAAAAAGCTCTGATCATCGGAACGTTTCAATGCATCGCACTCATTCCGGGAGTATCGCGGTCTGCGGCTACTATCATCACCGGGAGATTCTTAGGTCTGAACCGACGTCAGGCCGCTGAGTATTCTTTCTTTCTCGCTGTGCCTGTGCTCATTGCTGCCGGACTCTATAAACTTTTGAAGTACAGAGACATTCTCAATCTGGAAAACATTGTCCCGCTTATGATAGGATTTGTGCTTTCTTTCCTGTTTTGTATTGTAGTGATTCGGGTGTTTTTGATGTACATCCGAAAGCATAGTTTTGAGATCTTTGGCTACTACAGGATAGTTCTTGGGGTTAGTACTCTTATTTTCTTTTACTCAGGGATGAAATAGATTCTGGGAAATTCCGATCAGTGAACCCAATCCAAAACCGAGGAGGGTTCCATTGATCCGGATATTTTCCAGAACATTTCGGGTCTGCCACTCCAATCGGATTCGAAAGTCCTTCGGATCCTGACTCTTGAGTCTCTCCGAGATTTTAGATCCTATGAATTCGGAGACGTTCTGGTCAATCTTGTCTTCAATAAAGGCAAATACCTCTTTTACGGGTTGGTACTCGGACAGGGATCGTCTGGCCTTGAGATCTTCTTTGTATTCTATTATGAACTTCGCAAGAATCATTCCCATGGCTTCTTTGATTTTGAAAAATAAGGCTTCTACAGCAACTTTCTTCTGCTCATAAGTTAGATTTGACCAGGCTAGAATGTACTTGTCCGCACTGAGAGAAATCATGGTTACGATCTCATCCACATATTTCTCTTCTTTGGTTTCAATTTTTTCTCCGATCCTCAATTTATAACCATAGCTCTTTAAAATCTCCGGAACGTTTATGAATCCCGAAAGAAATTTTGTGATTAGATTTTGTTCCTGAATCAATTTTTGAAGGGAGACTTTGAATTTTTCCTCTTCGGCTATTTCCAGAAGCGCTTCTCCTACACAGATCTTAATTGTTCGAAGAATGGTTTTGTCCTGGGAGGTATCCGAAATGATCTGAAAGTCACGGGAGGAAAAATTGTAGTTCACAATATAATCTACTACGGGTGATTCAATCTTTGCCCAAAGATTGTCTAAAATTTTCTTAGTATTTTCGGGAGTATCGAAGTAAGTCTCAAGTAATGAGACAATTTCCTTTTGGTTGTCAGGATTTTCTATGATTCCGTTCAATTGATCTCTCAGAGTATTGTGGTTGAGAAGATCTCTGGACACCCATTTCCCGATCTCATCAGCTACTGTAAAGCTATCCCTTTCTATCGCATTGTACGTCTTCCAAACAGCGAACCAATCACAGAGTCCACCGACCAGACCTCCTTCGAATCCATGTTTCAAAAAATGGAAGAAAGAGGGCGAGAAACTCTTCAGAGATTCCTGAAAAGAGTAGATTAGGATATTTCCAAGAAAGAAAAAGACCAGAAGGAAGACAGAAATGATCTGTCTTCGTTTGTAAGGTGTGTCCTGAAACATTTTATATCCATTTCCCAAAGGATAGGTAAATAAGGAATCTTAAATTTTTTGAAGTTAAAACCCACCTACGAGATAGATTGCCTGGAATAGCCCGACCAATGCACCGAGGGCTGCACCAACAAGAATCAATAGGAGTTCATCTTCCTGAAATGCGGATCTCAGAACAGATTCAAATTCTTCAGGGGATAGCTTTCTCATTCGGTCATACATAGTTTCTTCTAAATCCATAGCTTTGCCTACATAATCTTCAATTCGATCAATGGATTGAGGAGCAAGGGCCATCATCTTGGCTACAATTTCGGATCTCACTAGTTTGTACTTTTCCTGACCTACTGCGAGAGAAACCAGAGGTTGGGCCATGGACGAGGTCTCCTCAATCGCACGTATCGCTGAATTTCGTATGATATTGTAAACTGCATCCGCGGCCTTTCCGTAAAGAATCTCTTCCAGAATATTTCTTGCGTTCAATACATTCTCTGCAACAAATTTTGAATATTGACGGGCAACTTCATCCTGGCGTTTGAGAAACAACCCCTGATAGGTATAGAAACCGAAGTATTTCTTGGGATAATAGGGTCGAAAGATCATTTCTAAAGCTAAAAAATTGGTTAAGTATCCTACCAAAACTCCTTGAATGGGAAGGGTCCACCAGATAGGAAAGAAAAACCAGATGACCATTTGGATGGATCCCAGTAGCAATCCGAAATAGAGTCCGGAAATTTCAATGAACTTGAATTCGGGTTTCCCTATGGATTGAAACATATCCACTACAAGTTTTACATTGTCACCGCTGAGTTTTTTGAGAACCATACCTTTTAGATCAAAAACCTGAAGAATATTAGTTCTAAGCTCGGTCACGATGGTATTGAAGGTTCCCGGGATTTGTGCTCTTGCCTTTTTGTAGATGTCCTGTTTCATCGGTTCGGGCATCATCACCCAGAGAGTTGGGTTGATCTGTTCGACCACATCCCTGGTGGTTTCTTCAATCATTCCTTCCACAAGGGGACGGAGTTCTCTCTCTATACCCGAGGGCTCAACCTTATCAAAGACCTCTTCAATCTTCAGGAGCCTTCCCGTTATGATATCAACGGACTTGGAAGCCATCTTATGAGCTTTTCTCGGAATGATACCCTGCCATCCCAGATAGGGCGGTATCCCATAGAATCGAATGGGGTAAAAAGTCATCTTCAGAGCGACCCAGTTGGTAAACCATCCAATGAAGCCATAGGTAAACGGCATGAGGAGAACCGCGATTAGATCCGATTGTTTAAGAAATTCAGTAATTATAGAAAGGTTGGGCATCGTCCCTACAATTTTCGGAAGTTCAAAAAAAAAGAAAGAAAAACTCTATTTTTTGGAAGAAAAAATTTCTACCTATAGTTTTCTATGCTAAATAGAAGATTATTTTTTTGATCCAACGATAGACTAAAAGACAGGGGAGCAATAATGCCGAAATTCAGAACTCTAAACGAAATGTTCTTATTACGTAATGTAGAATTTGGAGATCAACTTACGTTTTTTTCCAAAGATGCCAAGAAACAATACCAGGGAGTATCCCTTCGGGATGTGTACACTCAGTCCGAATATGCAGGTCTGGGACTTATGGGTATGGGGCTGGAACCCGGAGATAGAGTAGGTTTGATGTCAGACAATCGTGTGGAATGGGCGATTGCAGATATTTCCGTTTTACTAAATGGTGCCGTGAATGTACCCCGTGGATCGGACTCCACCGCTCAGGAGATTCAGTATATCCTCGAACACAGTGAAAGTAAATTTTGCTTTATTGAACATGAAAAACTTCTAAATGCAGTTCTTCCCATTATAGACAAGACAGCAGTTACCAAAATCATCGTTCTCGACAAACAATTCAAAAAATCTGACAATCCCAAGGTAATGACTCTTGCCGAATTGATTGAATCAGGAAAAAAATTAAAAAATGAAAAACATTCAGAACTGGTAAAAAGAGCTAAGAATACTACAGAAGATGACCTATTCACTATCATCTATACTTCAGGAACTACCGGACTCCCCAAAGGAGTTATGTTGACTCATAAAAACATGGTCTACAATATCAACCATGTTCCCCGGATGGTAGACATGCGAAAAGGGGATCGTATGCTTTCGATTTTACCTGTTTGGCATATCTTTGAAAGAGCGATTGACTACGCAATCGTAGCTGAAGGTGCTGCAATCTATTATACTAATATTAGAGACTTGAGAGATGACTTCGGAAAAGCAAAGCCGACATTCATGGCATCCGCACCGCGTCTCTGGGAAAATCTATACTTAGGTATCAAACAAAAAGTAGAGAAATCCGAACCTCTTCGTCAGGTTGTTTTCAATACTGCATTCGATATCAATAAAAATTTTCAATCCTCTATGGACTACATTCAGGGAAATCAACTTCAAACTCAAAAAGAAGAAGATCTTGAAAAACTTCCCAAATTAGCCACAGCCGCTTTTACAGCCGCAAACCTTTTTGTTCCGAGTAGGGTTATGGACGCTGCCGTGTTCTCAAAGATTCGGGAAGCTCTCGGCGGTGAACTCAGAGGAACCATATCCGGAGGAGGAGCTCTTCCTACTCATGTGGACGAATTCTTCAATGTGATCGGTATTCCCGTTTATGAAGGATATGGAATGACAGAATGTGCACCTATCATTTCAGTTCGAACAGTAGGAAAGGTGATTCAGGGTAGTGTAGGAGTTTGTCCTCCCGGTACAGAAGTGAGAATTCTAAACGAAAAGGGAGAAGAAGTTCCTACAGGCGAGATGGGAGTGATCCATGTAAAAGGACCTCAGGTGATGAAAGGGTACTACAAGAATCCTGAAGCTACTGAAAAAACTCTTAAAAATGGTTGGTTGAACACAGGTGATCTGGGCTTTAAATCCTTCAACGGAACTCTTTCGGTTAGGGGTCGGGTCAAGGACACTGTAGTGCTTCTCGGTGGTGAAAATGTGGAGCCGGTTCCTATTGAAAACCTTCTTTTAGAAAATCCATTCATCAATCAGGTTATGGTTGTGGGACAGGACCAAAAGTCTCTCGGCGCTTTGATCCATCCTTCACTAGAAAAACTGGCTGAAGCAGGGTTTACTTTCAATTCTACCGAAGACTTAAACAAAAACAGTAAGATCGTTCAACATTTTGTTGTCATCATCAAAGATACCATCTCAACTGCAAATGGTTTCAAAAGTTTTGAGAAGGTAACTGACTTCCGATTCATTCCAAAACCTTTTGAAGTAGGGGATGAACTCACTAATCTCTACAAGATGAAAAGAAACGTCATCACTGACAAATACACTTCTCTAATCAAGGAAATGTATTCTTAAAAGATGGGAGCCCCTGATTCAGGGGCTCTTTTTTTACCCGGAGGAAAGTATGAGCATAAAATATCTAGAAACATCCCAGATCATTCCCGCTAAGGGTATGTCGTACACAATGTATGAAATCGAAGGAGAAGATAAGATTCTAAGAATGTTGACTTCTATTCCTGATGTGGATGAACTCCATACCTATCCCAAACCACCGGTTAAAAAACTCTACAAACCCGAACTCTGTAAAGAAATTTCTAAAGAATTGTTTTTGGAACTCTGGGAAAAAGGCAAAAAGTAATTATATGAATCTATCTAAATAGGATTGGATAAGGTTTTCTTCTGTCAGTTTTAAATCTAAAGAAAACAAAATTCTTGTCTCCTCAAATTATCTTTGCCTGATCAATATTTTGAACTTCTCAATCGTTTTTTTTACCGAACATAAAATCAAACAAAGCATTCTGAAATGAAAATTTAAATTTTCCCATCAAAAATCGAAAAGATTGAATGGCAACATCAGGTCTCGGAGGATCTCCCGCTACATATAGATCCGGTGTGATTGGTGGTTTGCCTTTCTGAAATACACCTCCCGAAATAGCCTCAGTGCCCATAGCAATCAATGCTTTGGGAGAAGGCATGCATTCGAAAGCTGTATTCAGAGGTTTTTCCATGTTTTCACCTATCGGACCCGAATAGACTATGGCATCTGCATGTTTTGGTGAGGCAACACTTTTCACTTGTTCTCCTTCCGAATCAAAAACATAATTGAAGCTGGCACTGAGTTCACACTCAACAGAATTGTTTCCGGAAGCAGCTACCTCTCTATAATTGAATCCATTCTTATTTGTTAATTTTTGAAAATTCAAAACATTCTCCGGGACATCATATTTTTTAGGGGTAAATGTCCCGAGTGTAAATTTCAATTTCAGTTCTTCTCGATGGTGTGAGAATGCATAGAGAAATCCCGAATTGGAGAGATAATTCTCCCCGCAAACGTCCACACAGAGACCGCATTGGAGGCAGGATCCATAATCAATACTGAGTTCCTCCGAACTCATCGAAACAATTGATTTTGTAGGACAAACTGTAGTACAAAGATTGCAGTGGGAACAACTTCCTTTTCGGGGAAGGGGGATTCCCCGAGCTTTTTCATTATAAGGCTTAGCCCGATCATAGTTCATAGTTCCGGGTGCTTTCAGTAAATTGAAAAATTCATAAAAACCCATTATAGATCCACTCCCGCGTAACTAAAATTGAAAGATTTATTGTTCAGGGGAAAGTCTCCTATAAGCTCACCCCTAACTGCAAGCTCGAGTGCATGCCAGTTCAAAACAGAGGGATCACGGATG
>JACKPB010000012.1 GCA_024233875.1 Leptospiraceae bacterium | reverse complement strand
TTGAATTCCCTACTCCAACAATTTTATCGAATCAAAAAACTCTTAAAGATGCAATTTATGATTTAAAAGATAACGTAATCCCTGCTTTAAACAATAATCTTACTAATGGTCAAAAGTGTTTTGTTCCAAATCATGAATATATGATTGGAAGTTTTTCAACAATTTATATGTCAAGAAATCGAGTGAGATCTTGGAATGAACCTTCTTTTACTATCCAAGCAGGTGGTCGTCATGCTCCATTACATCCTCAAGCACCAAAAATGAAATTCATAGAACAGGATATAAGAATTTTTGTTCCGGGAAAAGAAAAACTATATAGAAGATTGAGTATTAGAGAGATTGCTAGAATCCAAACATTTCCGGATGATTTTATATTTTTTTATAGAAATCTATCTGCTGGCTATAAAATGATTGGAAATGCAGTTCCTGTAAATCTAGCATATCATATCGCCTCACAAATAAAAAACACTCTGGAGCCTAAAATTACTAAGACATCAAAATTACTACCCAAAGAGCTTGTTAGTGTTTAATTAAAGGTAGTGAATTCTTACTGATTACTTTGAAATTTAAACTTACTTAAATACATTAGATTTTTATAATAAGTTAGAAGTAAAAACTTGTAAGTATTAGATTATGTATTGAAATCATTAAATTTTATATATCCCTCCGGTTAAGTTTACAGTTTCTGGGACTTATTGAAGATAAACTAATTTGATGTTTTAGGATTTGTCAAAAAAAACTGACATTTTCTCTTTAAATTGCAGTTCCGGCATTGAGGTTTTTGGGGTAAGCATATTTTTCTTGTAAAATCAAGAATTCCATAATTGAATTTTTTAAAGGATCTTTGTGGAGTAATACGATTGGAGAGAATATGAAATTCTTTTTGTCTCCTGGTTTTCTCATCTGTAGGGAAACCGAAAAATCTACCGTAGCATCTGACTATATTAGAATCTATAAGTACATCTCTTTTTCTTAAATGAAATGATCTAAAAGCTGAAGCCACATAATCCCCTACCCCCGGAAGTTTTTTCAATAGATGTTTCTCTTCCGGTATAGGTTGATTGACTAATAATTCTGATAATTTCACTAAAGACCGATTTCTATCGGGTAGTCCCAGAGACTTAAATAAATTTTCTTTACAATTATTAAGAAAGGATTCCGGAGTCTTGTACTGATCTGAGAAATGAATAAATACAGGTAAAACCTGCTCTGCTTTTGTCCTTTGAAGAAATATTTCTACTACCAGAGCATGATATGAGTTGTTGGTAGTTCTCCACAGAAAATTTGAGTACAAATGACTAGCTTGAGATAGGATTCTACTACGAAAATATTTAATAGTTTTATCTGTAACTTCATACATAAATCTATTGATGAGTTATTTAAATCGAATCTGTAGGTTGAGTTTTAAATAAAACTTATTATTTTCTTTAAATATAGTTCCAAAGTCATTTCTACCCGAACTAGCTGTATCCAACTTGGTATTTTGAAATAAATAATCTTCGAATTGATTTCTATTATAGATGTGATAACATACAATTTCCCCATCTTCTTTTACTACTAAATATCCACCTGTAGCATCATACTCACCATTCCAAACTTTAGCAGGAGTCATTCCAAGAGCAGATTCTGTTAGTAGACGCTTAATCTTATATTCATAATAATTATGGGAATGCTCCAAATCAAATTCCAATGGATTTTTTTCTATTAAATGATCTGCAAGAATTTTAATTTCCGATGCCAAACCTCTAAAAAACATCAATAAAAGTTCTGAAATGATTTCAGGTAATCTACTATCGATTAAGGTTAGATTATTCATAAATACCTTATTTTCCATAGAGTAAAACTTCAATCCGGCATTCAATTCGAGTAATTTAGAAATTCTATCTTTAATCTTACTCCTTGTATCGATCTCATTAATTTTCAGAATAGTATCATCTACATTAGAAACTTCATAGATAAAATTTGTTGATTTTCCAGCATTTAATAAAGTTGAATCAGAACCTAGTTGAGATTTAATACTAAATCCTAAATTGACAGTATGGCTTAATCTTTCATCATACAGGGAGATGAATATATCTGACTTAGAAGTAGAAGCTGCTCTTAATGACGAACATCCCATACTATGCAATAGCACATCTAATTCAGGAATCTGAAAAGATGATTTATTTGATTTTATTGTTAAAAATAATTTATTGGCTTCCGTTAAAAACCTAGATTTTGGAATAGATATCTCTTCATTTCCATTGATTAATATTTTTATATTTCCATTGTGTATCTGATATTCATTCTTTCTATTAGATTCTTCTCTTATTATTGATAAAATTGGATAATACACATCTTTTAATAGATTTAAATTAGCATCACCTGCATATAATTTTCCTTCCGCCAGTAGTTTAAACAGAGTATAAACTTCACTCCATTCTCCCCTATTTCCCGATAGCATTACTTTTTTCCACCAGCTCAATAAGTTTTTTAGCCGTTGCTTTAATAGCAGGCACAGCGACAGAGTTTCCAAATTGTTTGTATGCTTGAGCGTCAGCAACTACGATCTTAAACTTATCAGGAAAGCCCTGTAGCCTTGCCCATTCTCTTGGAGTCATCTTTCGAATTCCTTCCCGGTTAACCTCTCCCTTGATGTTGGTAACTGGAGTAAAATCAGTAATCCTATTATCTATTACCAAATTTCTTTCCTTACCCATTCCACCGACTACAATTGCATTTGAGATTCCATCATCAGGAATGATCTCATATCCAAACCCGTTTCCTTTTGATTCGTGTCTTCTTCGGTGTTCTTTTAGTGTTTTCAGGTATTGATTGGATAAATAATACTTTGTAGATACGATGTTCTTTTCTTTAATATCAGAAAAAGTTTTAGTTATTGTATTGTTTTTTGGATAGGAAAAGGATTCGATTCCTAAATCTTTACGAAATCCTACAATAAAGATTCTTTCCCTATTCTGAGGAACTCCAAAATACTTTGCATTGATTATCTCAGGTTCGGGAACAAAATAGTTTAAATCTTCCCGTAATACATTTAAAATGGTATTTAGCGTTCTACCTCGATCGTGGTTCCTGAGCCCTTTTACATTCTCTAAGAAAAATGCTTTAGGTTTGTGATGCTTTAATATCTCTGCTACATCAAAAAATAATGTTCCTCTTGTATCTTCAAATCCACCCTTTCTTCCGGCTATAGAAAAAGCCTGACAGGGAAAACCCGCGCAGAGTATATCAAAACCAGGTGGAATTTGTTTTTTTGTTTCGGATTTTGTGATATCACCATGAGGTATATCACCAAAGTTCTCAAGATATGTTTTTTGGGCACTACTATCCCACTCTGATGAAAATAAGCATTTCCCTCCAAGAGATTGAAATGCCAGCCTAAATCCCCCGATACCTGCAAATAAATCTATAAATGTGAATTTTGGATCAGTGACAGGTGGAAATGGTATTTTAAAATGAGGCTCATTCGGAAATAAAGAACTTTCCTCATAACTCGAATTCCTGCTCAAACTGTTTATAG
The DNA here is from genome assembly GCA_024233875.1 of Leptospiraceae bacterium. Classification (GTDB taxonomy): domain Bacteria; phylum Spirochaetota; class Leptospiria; order Leptospirales; family Leptospiraceae; genus JACKPB01. The sequence goes on along the minus strand of JACKPB010000012.1, from coordinate 142,332 downwards.
AGATCATACCACCCTCAAATACTACTAACATCCATGATTTTGTGATTTTTACAAGACATAATTTTTATCTAATCATAGAGATTTCACTCAGACTTTTACTTTTTACTCCAATTGAAAATCTATTTCATATAGATTATATCTCCTTATGGGTATAATTACTAAAAAAACCACTCGGTTTGTTATCTTTTCCATTTCCTATTAAAGTATTCCGATCTAGATAGGAATTCATAAATTCACAGGATGTTTCCGGTAAAACCAAACAGGCATAACAGGCAGCAAAATTGGAATTATTTCCCTTAGGTCTATCATGTAAACAGGTAGGGTCATTTGAGCATTGCCTAAGAGAGGGGTATAGCTCATTAAATAATTTTTCCATTCTCGGAATAGAACTATTAAATGCAATCCCTCCCATAGAACCTTCTTCATCTCCATCAGTTGTATGAATCATAATTCCTCTAACACCGGGAAAAAAATAAAGTCTCTCCCGCAGACTCATTACATTATAACCAGATGTAAAAGCTAATTTAGACATCAGGTAATGAGAGATAGAATGTAGCAAATAGAACTCAATTAAATCAGATTTATCATCGGATATGACTATATTTTTCTTTCTCTGTAAATTTTCAAATAGGGAGTTTTCCAGATTTTCAATATATTCAGAATTTTTCTTAGACCACAAAGCGAACTGTTCAGCATCAAATTTTATAAAAAATCCTTCTATATTGATTTTTACCATAGGGTAGCGATCTAAAACTGTAATAGGAATAGCCTCAGGAGGCTTTTGTCCATGATCGAATAACTCTGAACCCAATCGATTCAATCCTATAATTGTAAAATCTAATTCTAATTTATCAATTCTAGTAATTTTTTTAATAAAATTACTTAGCTCGGAATTCAGTAAGCTTACTTCATTTATAATTTCATATGAATTATCATTTTCTGTAGAATTTTTTTCAGTTAATAATTCATACTCGACTTTTCTGATATCAGATTCTGAAATATCTATCCAAAGTTTTTTATCGGAGGTACTTCTTTCTTTTGCATAATATAGAGCTATAAATTTATCAATTTCTTTTAAGTAATTAGTTTCTATTTGTTTTTTTAGAACATTAGGGTTACCATTTGATCTAACAACATCTGAATATAATTTATCAATTTGATTTTTTATTTCTTCTTTTCCATTAAGTATTTTTTCATCCAACAATTTAAGTCCGGTTCTATTTATGGGATACCATACTTTTTTATCACCTCTAAGGGCAGTCTGAATATTCAGTGAGTCACATTCTTCTTGAGTATCTTGCTTATGTAACCATTGATATCTTTGTTTATGGAATTTTCCTCTATATAGTATCTCTTTGATGTCTGCCTCTTGGTTACATGCTTTACATATTAGTTTTTTATATGATCTATCGATTGTTAAGTCTGTTCTTGAATCACAACTTTTATTATTGATATGTGTATGAAAGAATAAATCAATATCAAAGATATGTCCTTTGTCACATATTCCTACATGACGAAATGGTTGCATCTTAATAACTTTTTTATGGAATTCAATTAAGCTTGATTGAAAGTTTGGATCCCTAAAGTTTACCTGTGCATTCTTTATTATTTTTTCATCAGAACAGAAAAGACAAAAAACATAATCAATCCTCCCTAATTTTTTATTATTAAATTTATTATTTTCCTGAATATTCTGATTTATACCTCTAATTATATCTATTAGTGAAATAGGATCATCTCTCCTTTTAATACGATAATCTGAATAATCAAAAACTCTTCGACATTTTGTACATATATGATTCTTTGGGAAAATTTCAGATCGAATGCTTACATATAGGTTTTCAGATTGACTTTCTGACTTTTCCTTAAACCAGAATAATTGACTTTTTTCATTATTATTATTGTTAGGTAGAAGAGACTCTAATAACAGATTGGATTTTTTTTCAATTTTTTCCTGCGGTACAGTATCCATGCTATGGATTAAAACACTCTTTCCACTTAAATCAGTTATAGATCCCGGTCCGGTTGACAAAACAAATGCTAATTTTCTCATATTATGATTACTCATTATTCGATTTCCTTTTCAAACATTTATATATATTTCTATTGACGTATCTACATTTCTCATAGATGTAGGAATTTTAAAAAGCTCTATTCCTTTATTTTTCATATTTTCAATATCTAAGAGATAATAACCCGAATAATCTACACTTAAGACTTTAAGAGATCCATTTTCAATTACTTTCGAATTATCTTTTCTAAAACCGTCTTCATTTATTTTTACCCATTTATAAAATTTAAATTCTGTCTCATTGGTATTATTTTCTATTATTGATTTTATCTTTAATAGGATCCCTTGAATTTGATTTTCAAATATTTTATGAAATGATTTCTTATCTTCCTCTGTAAAGTTTTGATTATTTAAATTATTATATTTCTTTAAATGATTTTTGTAATACTTTTCTAAATTAACCCATGTATTAATGCTACTAGGGAAGTTTTCTAATACCCGATCTATTTGATTTAGTAGACTACCTTTCTGCTCTTGGAACGTATGATATTTATCTTGAATTTCAGGATATTCATTAGCAATTAAAGATATTATATTACCGGGAACAACCCTATTCAGTGCCTGTAAAGAATAAGGAGATACAGTGGACGGGTCTGAATACTTATAATAGGAATTATGAAATGACTCAAAGAATTGATAGTAATTATTGTCCCGTATTTTATTCGGATTGTGGGAGACGAAAACTACTCCGGGGAAGCTTCTTCCTACTCTACTTGTAGACTGAATGTACTCAGATACACTCTTTGGCTGGCCACAGACAATCATAAAATTAAATTGTTCTATATCAATACCAACTGAAATCATATTAGTGGCTGAAACAACATCGGGGAATACCATATCAGATTCTTTTGATCCATAGAGTGTTATAATTTCCTGTATTTCTTCTGTTGTCTTTCTGGATGTAAGTTCTACACCTTCCGTTTCGTACTGACTATTTGCCCATTTTTCTTGATTGAAATTATCTCTTATATTTAAATGATAATCCTGTTCCATTAGTAAAAGTAATCTACTCAAATAATCCATAATTTTTACTCTGATATCATCTTCTACCATAGCTGTATAACCTCCCAACTCTCTGAGAGAATTAAAATATGCCACAAGAGTTTGATAATTTTTAGAAATAGTAGAATTCTTTTCTTTAAAAAAATAATTACTCTCATCTTCAATTATCTGATATGTAAAATAAATTCTTGTTGCTAATATGGCAGAAGACAAATCCCTTTCAAAGTTTTTCTCCGGCATCCCACTTGCACAGAAACCGATATACACTCTGGATTTTTCCTCATTTTCAATAAATTGAGAATAATAGGAATCTTCTATGGAATCCCCACTTGGAGGAAATATTTTACTTTGCCTACCGAATAAAAATTGTAACTGGTCTTCTGAGTTCTTAGGAGTTGCCGTACTGGTGATTACTTTTGTTGAATATTCAATATTGTTTTTAATTTTGATATAAGTCTCTATTGCACTTTCATAGTTAGAAAAAGTAGTTCCCAACGATGAGTTTATAAGATGAAGTTCATCTTGCAAAATAAGACTGGGTTCAGGACTAAATAGATTTTGATAATCTTCAATTCTTCCAAAATTTATCATAGCTAATTTATCTATTGTTGCTAATAAAAAATCCGGTTTAAGTTTAAATATATCTTCATCTACAAAATATACAGGTAATCCTTCGTATTCATTCATTTTACTTTCACATTTTTTATTTAAGCATCTTATTATATTTATAGTGAAGTTACCGCCTTCTCCTAAATATTTATATTTAGGTGTATTAGCTTTAATTCCTGTTAGGTAACAATTTTTTTCAATTTTTACCTTTGTTATATCTTCATTCTCACCGCTTACATTTTTCAGGTTAGAATTACAAATCGGACATTTTTGCAAAGGGAATGGGTGTGGAATATTATTTGAATCTTTACTCCATTCTTTTAATTTTTCTTTATATTCTAAGTTTGTATTAGGAGTACTACCTCCTCCAACTAAGATACCTATACTAATTGGACGTTTACCATAAATACTTGATTTTTCATTTCGTATCCTGTCTAATGATAGTGTCATTCGTGAACTTCTCTGAAATTGTTGAGATGTCAAAAGTCTTAAAGTATATCTGGTAAATACAGAGACTCTACCTTCAAATTTTTTGACATTCTTTTTATGGCGATTCCATAAGATTGTAAAACCGGAAATTGCCAGATATGCTTCTGTCTTTCCTCCTCCTGTCGGAATCCATAATAAATCAATTTTTTCATAGTAATCACTTTCAATTCCCGTAACTATATCAGGAATTAACATCAGAACAAATGCGAGTTGAAAGGGACGAAATGTAAAATGTTCGTTTGGATTACCTTTTGCCCAAATATATTGTTTATCCATCGATTTCAATGTATCAATAAAAACCTCCCGAACTGTGTCATTCGTAGATAGTAAATTGATACCTGTACCTATTCTTTTTTTCACTTCGTTATGCTTATCCTGAGCAATACCTGTACTTAATTCTTCAATCCAATCGGAATAATGATGAACTAACTTGTTCAATTCACTCCCTAATTTGCTTTCTTCTAAATTAAGTAGATATTCAATACTTAAAACATTAGATAAGTCCGGTATATTTCTATATACATCCGGATTTAAAACTTTTTGATTACTTCTGGGAATATAAGTTGTTTCAATTTCATAACAATCTTCATTATTAGATTCAATTTTTGAGTATGTAGCAATATTATTTCCTGATGAATAACTTTTTCTACTCTGAAATAATTTATCAAATTCCTCATCAATATTAAATGATATAAATGATTTCTTCAAAGGAATAAATCCTAAATTAGATTGAATCGAAACCTTTGTTCTAAAGAATACATAAGGGAGTAAATCATCAAATGAAAAGTTATCCTCCAGTAATCCTGAATTATTGTTTGAATGATTACCTTTTAATGATTCATTAGAAATGATTAATGATATAAAGTATTGATTATTTTCTTCATAAATAATATAATTTATTTTTAGATTTTCTTCTAAACTTTCAATTGGTGGATTGGGTTGCTGATATACTCCATTTGAATCATATATCTCTGTCAATTCTATATCTTCAATTTTATATTGGGTTAATTTGTATTGATCATTTTCTTTAATATATTTATCGTATTGTATTTTTATCTTAATTTTTTGATCTTGTTTTGCGGAAACTGAAAAATTAATTCCTAAACTTGATTTAAAATGTCCCGGTTTTTCTGGGATATAATTTTCTTCTTCATCATTGGAGAATATATTTATATCCTCATCTATATTATTCTCATTAGTATTATTACTTGTAAGATTTAATACCTTGCCTCCCCCTATATAACCCTCTGGATAGAGTATTCCTGTAGAATAAAAAATTAAGGGATTTTCATTTAATAACTCTTCGGGACCATACAAAGGGCCCATAAGCAATTTCTCTACCTTTTCGATTACATTATTCCTAAATTTATCTTCTTCCTGCATGATTTATCCTTTATATGTGAGTAAAAAAACAGATAGCTTTAGCTCTGGCGATTGCCATTAGTTTAAAAGCTTTATATTTTAGATGACTCAATTGATCAAAAACTTTCATTTCTCCTAAATTAGGATTCATTTCTATTTTTCCTTATTCCAAATTTCCCTTTCATTACTTCTCTACTAAGATTAAATTACTTAAAACGTTTTCTAAATATTCATTTTCTTTTTCTGTAATAGTTTTATATTTACTTTTATATCTCGAGCTGTTATTCATTTTATCTATTAGTAATTGCTTGGTACGTGTTACAGAAGATCTAAACTCTTCATAGATTCGCTTATCTTCTTCGGTGTATGGATTTAAGAATTGAATACATTTAAATATTTGTTCAATATCTTTAAATCCTCTCCTGGGGAGAAGGGTGCTTTCTCCGTATATCCATTCTCTTAAAGTAATAATTTCTCTTCCAACCTTATAATCCTGAAGCTTTTTTTGCAAAATACTCATATCAGAGGAACATTCTTTTTCATAAAATTCTTTTAATTTTTGTTTCCAAATAGAATTGTGTATCAGATTACTTTTATATGAAAAAGATATGGTTTTTTGAATTATGCTTTCAAAATTCAATTTATCATCCCCAAATTTATAAAACCCAGAATAAATCTCCTTATTTTTAAGAAGATCATCAATTTTAACCAAACATACTCTTCCGGTGGAAGCAAGTACAGCTAAAATTTTTTCTGTAGATTCCAGATTCTTTTCAATAACTTCATCAAATTCTTTTTTCTTACTTTGTAATTGAGTAGATTCTTCTTTATATCTTTTAATCTTATAATTTTCATATTTAAGATAGATAAGATTATTGAATTTTAGCTGGGTTAATAATTCTATTTTTCGAGAAAAATTTCCAACGACTATTATAGTATCATATTCATTATGCAAATGACTCTTAGTTGTTAAAATTTTATCAATAGTTAGAAACTTAATATTATCAGAGTAATCATTCGAAGATAATATTTGTTTAAGATTTTCAATAGCTTTATAAGTACAGATAATGGTTATATTTTTATTTTCCTTTACTATTTCAAAAAATTTATTTATAAATTTCTCCCTGATTCCATTCTCTGCAAAATAATTAGAAAATTCTAATATTTTTTCAATACCATCAATCGTACCATATCTTTCTATTTCCTGATAAAATTCTTCCTCTCCACCAAGTGAATGAATATAATTATACTGAAAATTTCTTAAAAATAATTTTTGCTCTTCTTCTACTATATTATTATAGATTTCATCGAGGACATTTTCTATCAATATCCAAAACTCCAAATCAGTTTCAATATCTATAGTTTTTAAAGATTGCTTAAAGGAGATACAGTTTAAGTTTGATATAGTATTTGTTTTATTTTTTTGAAGTGAATAAAATTTAGAATTTATGAATATTAGATAGTATATTTTATCGTAAAACTGATATTCTTTTAAATATTTTTCAATATTACTTATTTTATCTGCGTAGTAAGATTTTAAATCATCTATATATGAACTTATATTAATATTTTCAGGAAGAGAATATAGATCTATATCCCTGATTACAAGATCTGTAAAATCCAAGTAATCGAAAGGGTCAAAATCAAACTGACTTCTTTCAGATCTAAAATTATAATCCAAATTTTTCTTAATTTGAAAAAATTCTTCTATAAACCACCATTGATTGGAAATATTCTTGATCGAATTAAAAGATATTTTAAAGATCGGAAAGATTGGATTACAATAGTTCTCATAGAGAAGATTTAAAAAATATAAAAATCTAAAATTATTAATATGTTTCTTATTTTCAGAATGAGCTATAAAGAAAAATGAGGATTTTGGATAATTAAATATATTATTTTTCAAATAATTATTTTTGAAATTTTCTATTGGAAGTTTATTGGAACCATCTGAACTAATTACAAAATTATCTTCGATTTTGTAATCATCTGATATTACTTTTAAGCCTGTGATATCAAACCTATAAATTGATAATTCATTCTCCTTTAGAAATTGCTCATTGAATTCTTGATCTAAAGATAAATTATTATACTCTAATTTGTTTAAAGAGAACCCTATTATAAAGCCTGAAACAAAAATTTCTTTTTCAAGTTTACTGTAATTATTGGATAAAATATTTATTCCTTTTCCTGCTTTTAAACCTATCTCGATTGAATTTTTAAAGATTTCTAAATTATTTGAGTTTATAGGAATTATATGCTTGTAACCAGAAATAAATAAATTTGATATAATAGAATCTACTGATATCTCATTTTTATTCTCATTTGATAATTCATATATTCTAATAAGGTGTTGAATATATTTTTCATGGGGAAGATCAATACTAAATATTTCATTTAAAAATGAGTTTTCACTTTTATAATATTGAATAAGAGTATCTTCTTCAGGAGATATATCTTTATTATTGAATATGCCTAAAAGGAATATACCTAATTCGTTAGTTAAATGAGAGCTAACATTATATATAGTTTTTTCTTCAAAATCTAGTAAACTAAAGGAAGATTTAGTTTTGTACTTATCTAAACCCACCAATATCACCATTAAATCATCCATATAACCGAATTCGGACTTGTCATGGTCATCTATCGCATCATGTTCCTCAATAAAATAGTTAATAACCGAATTTAATATACCCGAATTGGGATTTTCTTTAATTTTATAAAGGGTATAGTGGAGCAAAAGAATAAGTAAATTAATATGAATTGTATTATTAGTAGTGATGAGATCATTTATTTCTTCAAACAACTCTCTCATTTTTTTAATATTTTGAGAAGTTACATTAATTTGATTTACATATCCTCTTATTTTTGTAGCTACAAAGAGTGGAAATTTTATCTCAATATTCATATTATACCGTCATTAGAGTTATTCTTTACTAATTCCAAGATTAATCCGTTAAACAAATTACTTATTGATCTATTTTAGTCAAACTATTTTTATTCTACATACTTTCTCTCACATTTTCCATAAACATGTCCCAATCTCTCAATTCCCCCTCAGCCTTCTCCACTTCACTAAGACTAAAAAACTCATGCCATTCATGGTCGAGTTCGGGATCGAAAACAGGAAAGTGTAGTCTGGGAAGCCCCCAAAGTTCAGGAATGAAATCGGTCCCGTCTATCAAATAGTGTTCAATCTCTGCCAAGAGTGCATTCAACCCCAGATCCCTTTCTCTTTTGAAGAAATACACCTTCTGAAAGAGCTTAAAATTCCCCGAATCGCGATAGAGATACTCCAAACAAAGGATCATGAAACTAGGTTAGCACAGAGGTCGGACAAAATGGAAGAGGAAGAATCATTTTTTCTCCGTAAAGGATAGAATGAATTCATCTCGATTCTGATTGGTTTCTAAATGGGAATCATTCTCTATTTGCAATCATTTCTGATTTCAAAGCGAAAGAATCTTATTCTTCTTGAATTCTTCAAGTTTCTCAATCGCTTTCTCCAAACCACCTGCTCCGCGCAGATACGTCTCTTGGTCTTTTGCGTTCTTCAAATAAATAGGATCACCGAGAATCTTTTCTGATTGGATCCGAATTCCTTTTTTGGATTCCTTTTCCTGTAGTACCAGACCCGCTCCCAGTCTCTCCACCTGTCTTCCGACCATAGCCTGCTCATCAGTTTGGGGATAGACCAATAAGGGAACCCCGTAGTACAAACTCTCCATCACACTATTCATTCCTCCATGAGAGATAAAAAGATCCGTTTTTTTCAGGACTTCGATCTGAGGAACAGATTGTTTTATAATAAAATTATCCGGTACTGCAATTAGGTCTTCGGGTTGGGTATTTCTTCCTATCGAAAGGATGATGGTATATGGGGAATTCTGAAATTCTTGAATGCAGGAATTGTAAAAATCAATCCTCTGATTCCTGAGTGTGCCCAGAGAAATATATATCGTTTTCGAAGAGCCCAAGCGATCCAGGGGAAAATCTCCCGAATCCTGTGATACGGGAACGCTCGGACCGATGAATTCATACTGATCTTCAAACACTTCATATACAGGTTGGAACTCTTTAGATGTATATACTAAATTCAAATCCCCAGTGTTGATGATATGATCCACGATTGCGCGCTTCGGGAGATTGTATACTTTCCTCATCCTTCTCCTTCTGAGTAGAAGATCCAAAAGTTTTTTTCTACCCTGCCAGAAGTTCCGAAAGACAGAAAATGGAAAGTCGGTCAATGCTTCAAATACAGGATATCCTATAGCAAAGGAAGTCGTGGAGCAGATGGAAGGAAGGTTTGTGATTCGGGCAAGTATCCACCCCCAGAGAGACAGAGAGTCATGAATGAGATAGTCCGGTTTTTCTCTCTCTACTTCTTTGAGTAAAAACGGTAGAAGCTCTTCGGTCACCCTGTAGATTGCAGAGATGAGCTCAATGGGATTTTCGGATTCAATCCCTGATCGATCCAACTCCGGATAGGGTCGGAATTCGATTCCAAAGGATTCGATCTTGCTCCGGAATTCAGAAAAATTATAATAGAGAATGACGTCGCCTGTTTTGAGGATCTCTCTAGAGAGAGGGAGGGTTGGATTCACATGACCGTGAGCGGGGATGTTGAGAAAAAATGCTTTCATGAAATAGTATTCCTTAGGTTTGGTAACTCAGTTTACGCAATAGTTTATTCTTCCGAACCCTGAACTGATTCCGGGCTGAATAGAGATTGTTTTAAGTATCCATTTCAAAAAGATTTGCGCAATCAGAAAATCTTAAGAGATTAGATAGCAAATTGAATCTGGAAAAAGAAATAATTGGAAAGAGATTTCAAGGTGTATCTCTGCAAAGGATCTGTGTTTGAAGGATTGTTTCTGACCTTGCGGATAGAATCTCCCGCATAGACAAATGCCATCCCCGCCCATAGAGAAAGGTTGTCGTAAATCATTTTTTGATAAATGAAGTCATATTCTGTCATCAAACGTTTTCCGCCTGTGTAGGATGTTCCATAACGGGTATTTGAGAAATTTTCTGTGCTTGCATTCCCGTTTAAACTACCTCCGGAATTGTACCATCCATCCTGTTCTTTGAATTTATAAGTTTCTGTATAGATAAAATAGAATTTTCCGAATCGGGAATCCTGAAACGAATTGTGAAAGGAATAGGATTTGATATTTCTCCAACTGTAGAGGGAACCCAGATTTCCCGCGCTGAAGCCCGGAAATTCTCCCGCTCCCCTGCGGATGGAAAGAAGGGGGTTCCAGGTCGAGTCTCTTGAGTCACTTCGATTGGGATCTCCGGAAGCCTGAAGATATTGAATCCCCGTCCGGAACTTCCCGAAAAACGTCAATCCTGATTGAAATGCCGCCATTCCGGAATCGTACTTCACCCTCTCCGTATAGAGGGGCTTTCCTTGGATCTCCTGTTTCCAACTATCCCAACCCGCAGGGATTCTATCCCCTGTAAATCCTGTCTGGAAGGCCGCTTCGAGAGTCCAATCCAAAAAAAGATCGCTTTTCACTACTTTGGAATCCGTTCTGTTTGTGATACGTATTCCCGATGTATAGAGATGATCCCACTGCCTGAGCCGATTTTGTGTATCGTAAAGAGCAGAATTCGAATTTTCAATGTACTTCTTGGATCGGATGAGTTCATAGAGATCGATTGAAAACAAATCCGAAACATGGATAGTATTGTAGATTCCACCCAGGTAGGCCTGATTGGAATTGGATGAGTTTGTAGAATTGGAAGATAGGATGGCTCCCGAATTGTATTTATCACTCAATACAAATCCCAATGCATGGGAACTCAGGTAGGAATTTTTCCATACAATCCGAACTCCATCCAGAGAGTTGCCCGTTTGATTGAAATTTCTCGAACCGAGGATTCGACCATCTCCGTAAGAAAGAATCTGACGTCCTATCCGAACACTCAATCCGGGGATGGGTTGCTTTATCAGAACGAAGGCTTCCCGGAGATCGAGAGAATTCCTGACAGGAATCTCCGTTCCACTTCCCGAAGTATAGATCTGACCTGCCCCTGTGGACAGTCCATACCTACCATCGGAGAGACCGGAAGACAATTCGCTCCCTCCCCAAATTCTTGTGTCCTGAAAAGTGATTTTGAAAGCGAGGGAAGGACTGATGTCGCCTATTGCATAAAACTGAGAGTTTTGTGATACGTAAGTTTTTTCCATGTCTTTGGAATACTTATAAAACAATGGATTGTAAATACTCTCCAAACGGGGGCGGAGTTGAAATCCTAATTTCCAGTTCTCTGAGATCCAGAGAGAATTGCCTTCGGTAACCCTTTTTTTATGTTCGGGAATCAACTGTAGGTTTTTTAAAAAATCCTTAGGTAGATTTCCTTTCATAGGGCTTGAGTACCCTGTGCTTTCAGACTCCGATAGCTTTCTTTCTTTTCCGGAATCTGAGTTTTGGTTTTCCAGTCTTTCTATTCTCTTTCTCAGATCTTCTATTTCTGCCCGATCTTCATTTGAATCCCGGGAAAGAAGTCCCGGGGAAATGAGGATCAGGATACAAAGGAGAAGATTTCTCATAGAAGCATCATTTTGTTGAGATGATATTCAACTTTATGGATCTATCGGGTTTGAGATTGCATAGTTTCTTATTGGAAACCAGATCCAGTGCCGCAAGATCATTAAAATCACAAACCGAGGGCGGGGCATAGAGCATGATTGATGTGATACAATTTGTTACATTGCTCCTTTTGTAGTACAGATCTGCCTTATCGGGAGTGGATATTGTATTCGCTCCTGAAAACACTAAACTGACAAAGGATTCCGCAGTGGCAATGTTTCCGAAATTTCCTCCGGACTCACTGCACTTGGCTATGGTAGCCAGTCGTATTTTTGTCAATGCTTCACTGTAGCTGATCAGATTTGGATTTCCTTTATTGCTGTAGACTCCACAATGGGAAATCATCAGGATAGAAAGAAAGAATAGAAAAGTAATTAATTTTGATCGTTTCATAAAATTCTCCTTATATACCGGTTTTCATAAATACCTGCGTATTTCTTCTTAAGATATGTAGCCATTTTTATAGCTGATTCTTCTGTGCATTTGTAAACCTTCTGAAAATGACTACAAAATCCCATTCACAAGATTGTGGACATTTTGATAGAGACTCAGCCTTACCTTAGCATCTATCATCTCCGACTTCACCCGATAGAGATTGATTATGGTTTCTCTCAGATCCAATAGGGTTCCCTGAAAATTCGCATAACGACCGTTCGCCGCTCTGTAACCTTCTTCTGCAATCTTCAACTCCTCCGTTAGGTGAGTTATCTGGATTCGGGAATTTTCTATTGCCTTATTGAGTTTGATGTTTGTTTCGAGAATGTGTTTTCTGGTGGCTTCCAATTCTTTTTGTTTTTCCGACATCAGAGCTTCCGCTTCCTCAATGTCTTTTTTGACCTTGAAGCCTTCGAAGATCGGAACGTTGATTCCGAAACCCACAGCCCAATTTTGTTTGGGAGCTGTTCTTCCCTGATCGAAATCACCGACGGAACCCATGGACTTTATCTCGGGCATGGCTCCTGCCTTTGCTACATCCAGTTTGGATTTACTGACCAAAAGATCGGACTCAGCCTTCTTCACGAAAGGACTGTTGCTGATATCCACTTCTTCCTGATCGGCTGCTTCGTGAAGTTTTTCCAATTCCGGGAGGACTAGCTGTTCTCTGGGAATCTCCAGAAGGAGGCTGAGGTTTTGTTCCGAACTCTCCAGATTTTCTTCAAAAACTTTGAGTTGGGTTTGAATTTTCTCCACATGAGATTTCATGAGGTAGGTATCCACGATCGATCTCTGACCGGTAGACACGAATTTCCCAACCTCTCCCTGAAGGAATTTCAACCTCTTGAGTTTTTCAGTCCAGGTATCCGCAAGAGATTTGTATTTTATACAATCATAATAGACATGAAGTGTATTCTGAACGGTGTTTATTCTTGTGATTTTGGCTTCTTCTTTCTTGGAGATTTCGTCCTGTTCGGCAGATTTTACCGCATTCTTGGTTCTTCCGAAATCAAATAAGGTATAAGAAGCGAGAAGTCCTATGGAGTTTCCTGTATGAAATGGAGAAACCATTACCCCCCTCACTCCGATCTCCCCGTAAGAACCGGGCATTCCGCCCGGAACCGGTATCAAACTCTGTAAATCCACTTTCGGATAGTAGGCGGATTTAGATTTTTCAGTAGAGGCTTTTGCGGCCAGAGTCTTGAATCTGGATGCCGCAATGGCGGGATCTACTTCTTCAATTCTTTGTATTACGTCATCCACACTCAGAACTTTCGTTTCCGCACCTAAGGATGTCGTGAGAACAATGAGACTAATGAGTAATCTATATAAGGTTTTCATTTTGTAGTTTCTCCTTTTAGAATAAACTTTGAATAGACGAATCTAAAAATTGTAGGAAGAACGAAGAGTGTCAGGAAAGTCGAAAGAAATTGTCCTCCGATCACAGCTCTCCCCAGAGGGATATTTGCTTCCGATCCCTTTCCCAGTCCGATTGCCATAGGCACAAGACCGAGCATGGAAGCCAGAGACGTCATCATGATCGGTCTCAATCTGGCTCTGGCACCTTCTATGATTCCTTCATCCAGGGAAAGATTCTCATGCTCCAATTTGTGAAGAATGAACTCTATGAGAAGAACCCCGTTGGATACGGCAATCCCCACGAGGAAGATGGTTCCGATTCCCGCCTGAAGACTGTAGTACGTTCCGGTAAGTGTGAACATGAAGACAATCCCGACGATTCCGAGAGGAACGGTCATCATGATGATGGAGGGTATCACAAAGGATCGAAACTGTGTTACAAGGATGAGATAGACGAGGAAAATGGATAAGACAAAACCCACAGAGAGCTGCTTTACAGCATCCTTCATGGTTCCGATTTCTCCCCTGAGTTCTACCTTGTATCCTTCCGGGAATTTTTTGTTGTCGAGAAGGGATTGAATGTCCCGGGAAAGACTTCCTACGTCTCTGCCTTCCGCATCCATATATATATTGATTACCCTTTTCATGTTCACCCTGTTGAGTTCGGAGATTCCCTTTCCTTTGGAAATTCTGGATACCTGATCGAGTCTGAGAACCCGGGCCTGGTTGTGACCCGCAATCGGGAGGGCCCTGAACTGCTCCATAGTTTCTACGTCTTTTTCTGGCATTCGCACACCGATGAAATAGTCGAGACCGGTCTTGGGATCCACCCAGATTGTGGGTTTGAAGGAGACGGAACCCGAAAGAGAACTGACGATATTTTCCACAACCTCATCCGTATAGATTCCCAGCTCATCCGAATGAACCCGATCTATATCGACGTTGATTACCGGAGCATCAAACCTTTCCTGAATCCGAACGTCTACTGCACCCGGAAGCTTCTTTAGTTCGGGAAGGAGTTCATTTGCGATCCGGAAAGACTCTTCAGAATTTTTCCCTTCTACCTGAATGTCGATAGGAGCCTTGGCACCCCCGTTCAGGGCGGATGTCAGCATCCCTCCGAGTTGAACCCCGAATTCGGCATTCGGAAAGAGTTTTGGAAATTCTTTTCTCAAAACCGAAGCGTAGTACTGTGAACTGTGCTCTCTCTCATCAGTGAGCTCCACAGTCATGGTAATGTCCCCTGTTCCCGCATTCTGAGTGAAGGCGGCAGGATATCCATTGTACACCCCTGCGTCGGCTATGACCATTTTTAGATCCGAAGGAGGAATGATTTCACGAAGCTTCTTTTCTATTTCGATTACTTTCTTGGAAGTCTCTTCGATTCTCAAGCCGCTCTCAAATCTGATTTCCAAAACCATGAAGCCTGCATCAGCGCGGGGAAAGAGCTCGGTTCCGATGAATCTGGCAAGAAAGAGTCCGATCCCGAGGAGAAGGACAATGAAGAGAATGACAGGAGTGAAATTTTTATACACTTTCGAGAGAAGATTTGCATATCCATCAGAAAGCTTATGAACAAATTCCTGAATCACTTCAAAAAATCTGGGAAGCTTGGGTAGTTCACCCGATAGAAACCTACTGGCAAAGAGAGGAATGATGGCAGTCTCGGAGACCAGAGATCCCGTAATGGCAAGCATCACCGTCTTGGCAACCGCTCCGAAGAGAACCTCGATGACGCCTGTGGTCATGATCAGAGGAAGAAGTACGACCACATTGCAGAGGGTGACCGCTATGATCGGCAGGGTCACTTCCTGTGCCCCCTTGATGATCACAGCGACACGGTTTGGATTGTCGTCTTCCCTGAGATTTCTCATGATGTTTTCAATGGCAACAATGGAGTTGTCCACGAGAAGTCCGATGGAGAGAGCCATCCCTCCCAGGGTCATGATGTTGATAGTTTGACCTAAAAGGTTCAATCCCATGAAGACAAAAAATGTGGAAAGGGGAAGGGAGAGAAGAGTCGCAAAGGTAGCCCTGGGATTTCCCAGAAAAAGAAAGACCATCAGTGCCGCAAGCCCTCCTCCTATCATAGCCTCCTCACCGATGGATTCGATTGCATGTTTGATGAAGACAGTTTGATCTGCAACCAAGGTGAGCTTAATGCCCTCAATCGATTTTTCCAGCTGTTTCATACCTTCCCGAACCTTCTCCACAACTTCGATCGAGTTGGCACCCAACTGACGGAAGACGGGAACATAGACCTGTTCCTTTCCGTTTACCGTCACCACATTGGTCTGAATGATGCTGGAATCCTCAGCCTTACCCACATCCTTGAGGTAGATATTCACACCCTCTTCCGAACGTAGGGAAAAGTTATTGATACTTTCAATCGTATCCGCTATCCCGTTGGCATAGACCTGATAGTCATACTCCCCGATCTTTACTTCCCCGGCAGGAATGAAGGTATTCTGGTGTGAAATTTTATTGATGATTTCCAGAGGAGAAAAATTGTATCGCTTCAACTTTTCCGGTTCGAGTCGTATCACGACCTGCTTCTCCGCCCCACCCATCTGGGTCGGTGCGATCGCTCCCGGATTGGATTGAATCTCCCTTCTCACGTAGTACTGAGCATAATCATACGCCTTGCTCGGAGGGAAGTCTCCACTCACAGCGACCATAGTCAGGGGAACTGCTCCCATGGGATCAAAGGGTAGTACAATCGGAGGTTGTGCTCCCGGTGGAAGCCTTCTCATCACGGACATGATGGTCGCCGTTGTGGATGCCATGGCAGTTGCCTGGTTGGAAGTCTTCTCATCAAAGAAGTTTTTGACGATACTCACACCCGGAATGGATCTGGATTCCTGATGGACAACGCCGGCGGCCTGCCCGGTGTATCTTTCAAATTTATAGGTTAGATTTGTCTCTATGTTTTGAGAAGCCATACCCGGATAGAGGGAGAGTATCTGCACTGCAGGTTGTTTGGAAGCGGGCAATAAATCCTTCGGCATTTTGAAGATTGCCAGAGCTCCCATCAGAACAACTATGATACAGATCACAATCATCAGGTAAGGGTTCTTTACAGAGAAGGCCGCGATTCCTGTTTGGGCGACACTCTCCAGGACCCCTTCAAAGGCTTCATCCTGTTTCGTTGTGATATTTTTTGGGTTCATATGGACATTCCTTATGTATGT
The DNA here is from genome assembly GCA_024233875.1 of Leptospiraceae bacterium. Taxonomy (GTDB): domain Bacteria; phylum Spirochaetota; class Leptospiria; order Leptospirales; family Leptospiraceae; genus JACKPB01. Next base: position 125,215 of record JACKPB010000012.1, on the reverse strand, counting down.
GAATGACCATATCCTATGGTATTTTTGGAGATCTGTCGTCTTATCCGATAAGATAGAACTCCAAATCTGAAAAAAACTTTCCTATCTGGAAAATTTTAAAAGAATAGCACTAGATGCGCATTTTTTTTCTTATTTTCTCTCTATTTTTTTTCCATTCCTGTAGTGAGGACCATGTAAGTTTTTTTTCAACCTCACAAGCTTCCCACGAATTTCCCCTTCTCGAGGAGTTGAATGTCAATGCATCGATTGAAAGTTGTGAAGAAATTGCTAGTTGGGATTCCTCTCCCCTCTGGGTTCAAACAAGAAGTGAGGGAGTGATACGACTGGATTCCAATCAAAATGACAAGTGGCTTCGTTTTCATTTTAAGAATTCTTCGGGTGCGGAGAGGGAATGGTATTTTATCTTAAAGTGGACTCTTTTGGATTTTGCTGAATTCTGTTCCCCCCTTCACGAGTCCCGATTTGAAACGCAATTGTCGGGCATTCAGGTTCCCTATAGTGACTGGCCGATCCATTCCTTCTTTCCCTCATTTCGATTTTGGTTGGAGCCCGATGAAGAAGAAGTATTTTATCTGAGAGTCAAATCCTATTCACCCGTAGCTGTCCCTGTAAAAGCATTGCCGCTGAATGATTTTTTAAAAGAGATACGAAAAATCGCTGGGATCAACTTTCTATTCTTTGGGTTTGGGGTGTTTTATATTCTCTTCAATATCTTTCAGTTTTATGAATCGAAGGATAGCATCTATATCTACAATTCAGTATTCGTTCTCTTTTTGACCCTTACCGTTCTCAGCAGATTCGGGATTGCGTATGAACTTTTTTGGAATCATTCACCCGTTTGGCAATCAAAGTCCATCCACATCTTCCTCGGTATCACAGTCTTCGGCGCACTTGAGTTTACCAAACGAATTTTGAATATAAAGAAATATTTTAAAAGATCTTACCTAATTTTTGTGATTCTGGGGTATCTGGGACTCTTCTATTCCCTGCTCGCCCTCTTCCCTATCCCCCGCTTGATCCTCTCACAATCCTTTGCTGTTTATTTCTTTTTGATGCTTCTTATCATTCTGATCACTGCCCTGAGGGTGTATTTTGAAAAAAAATATCATCCTGCGAAATGGTTCCTTGCCGCTATCTCTACCTTTTTCATTATTTCGATTTTGAATTTTATTTTCCATCTGGATCTCTGGGACTACAATCGATTCTGGATTTACGCCTTTATGTTTTTTCTACCGGTATCCTTTGTTCTGAATTCTATAAGTTTGGCTGATCGGGTAAGGGAAATCAAACTGGAGTCAGAGAAGTACAAATCTGAAATTCAGATTCTTCTGGAAAAATTAAAAACCTATACGGAGGAAAAACCAAAATATGCAAGGTCTCAACTGGCAGGTGTGGATGTACAGAAGGTTGTTATCAAACTGATTGATCTTATGGAAAATGATAAGATCTACTATGATGAAACACTCAGTATGGAAGGTTTGTCCACCCGCTTGCACCTAACACGTCATCAACTTTCAGAAATTTTGAATCGAATTCTAAAGACAAATTTTTATGATTTTGTTCAAAAGTACAGGATCAGGGAAGCCATGGATATGATAGAAAATCGAAAAGATCTAAACATATTTTGAACATTGCTTTCGAAGTGGATTTCAATCTAAGTCAGCTTTCAATACAGCTTTTAAAAAATATCAGCACCACACCGATAGGTTACAAATCATCATTAGAAAACCCGGAACACTCGGACAGATACCGTTGAGGATCGGAAACCTTATACAATTTCATTTACAGGTTTTCATAAATACCTGTGTATTTCTTCTATAGGTATGTAGCCATTTATTGCTGATTTTTCTGTGAATCTCAAACCTACTGAATATGATCCCAGAATACGGGGCTAATTTTGTAATACATATCCGGAAAAGAGGATGGATCTGTTCGTATTCCTATCAATGTTTATGAAAAAACCTTTCGAACCTTATTAAAAATAAGATTTGACTCTATTTATTTTGGCAGAATTCTGTGAATTGATCTGTGGTCATTTCTGAAAGCTAACGGATTCTTTCCGAAAAGCGCGCTATTGACAAGAATCACATTCAGCATTACAGAAATTGGCAGGAGATTCGGAAAATGGAAGATAGTGTATTCAATCCCAATCATGGAATCTCCCCAAAAAAGATACTTCTCATCCACTCCGATCTTCAGGAGCTTTCCAAATTATCCAAATTGATATCCGAGCAGGGTCATTTATGTACTCATTTTCAATCCATTGAAAAAGCCATGAATTTTTTGAAGTCCGGTTCGGTAGATATTTTGTTCTGTGAAAATTCAAATTTTGATTTTTCTAACAAAAAGACAATCCTCGAACTCAAAAAATACAATCCTCTGCTCATTATCATTCTCCTTTCTAAAAATGAAGATCTGCGCTACGCAATCAAATGTATTCAAAATGGAATCTTTGAGTACATCACCTTGCCGTATACCACAGGCATGATTTCTGAAGTTCTTAGGAATGCTTCTGAAGAGTACAATCAAAATAAGTTGATCCGCCAAATGAAAGAGGAAGAAGAAAAGGATCACACTGAACTTCTTCGGTTTCAATCATGGAAAGATACCATTTTAAAAGATGATAGAGAGGAGCACCATAATGTCTTTTTGGATACGATCAGCAATGGTTTGATTCAGAGTGCTGGAATCGGAAGTGTATCGACCCTGATCACCCTCCTCAAGTCGACTGCAGAAGAGAAGGATGGAAAACTGGAAATCGATAAGAATTTTTTTGATTTATTGTTTCAGGCAAGCGAACAATCCGTGAGAATGTGTGAATATCTGACAGAAATCAATGACATTCTCAAAGGGGAGTTGCAAATGGAAACGGCTTCTGTGAATTCCTTTCATGAGAAACTAAAAGATCTTTGCTACAAGTTGGAGGAGCTTTCCTTTTTAAAAGGGCAGATGTTATTTTTGTCCGAGTACAAACCCGATTCAGTTGAAAAGCACATTCATATCGATTTGAAATTGATCCTTAGAGCCGTCGAAGAACTTTTGATCAACACATTAAAATTCTCTACAATAAGGTCTACAGTCTATATTCTTCTTCAGCACAAGCACAAGGAGATCTCTCTTACTCTCATCAATAGTCCCAGTCCCGAGCACATTGATATTGATTCGATTGATGAATATGAATTGAAATCGATTGTGAATCCATTTCAGAGATTTTCGAAAATCATTCAGGAGAAATACAATTCCTTTGATCTGGGTTTGGGACTGACTTTTGTAGAAAAAGTGATGATCAGGCACGGCGGAAGACTGGTCATAAAAAAATTGAAGAACCATATCAATGCAAATCATAATTCTTTGCTTGAGGTGACTGTGTATCTTCCGATTCAAAATTGAAATAGAGAGTTCTTTCCTCCGGTTTCCTTAGAGGAAATTATCTTATTTAATTTTGAATTTCTTCATGGATTGTTGCTTTTCCATTGCCATTGCATGGAGCTTTTTTCTGATCGAAGGATATTTCCATTGCATGGAGCTTTCTTTTCTTATCGAAGGATTTTTTCTGTATTACCGCTGACGCGGGGTCTTCTTGTCTTCAACTTTCAATGATGCTAAACCTTCTCTTTCATCTCAAGGTTGCTGCTTATCCAAAATCTCTCCTCAAAAAACGAGAGTCGGAAACAGATCCGACATCTCTAAATTTTTGATCCGAGATGTTTGGGCTGCGCAACCTTGGATCTTTCAAAAAGAGCATCATTGAAAGGATGGTTTTTTATTGGGGGATATTAGGGTTGGAAGCTTTTCTTCTGATCGAAGGATATTTCCATTACATGGAGGGTTCTTTTCCTCTTATCGAAGGATTCGGTGATCGAGTGATTTTTACCCTGTTTGAAATATTCTACCTACATCCCGTTATAGGTTCGTATTACATTTATCGTAAAAATTGTATCGAGATCCCTGTTCCGGGGAAATTCTTTCCATTGCAGGAAGCTTGTGTCATCCTGAGGTTCTCGAAGGGTGCTAACACAGTAAATCCTTCCATTATAGGGAGGTAATGTCATCCGATTATCTCAATGGATTCTAAGATGGTAAATCTTTTCATTCATGGAGCTTTCTTTTCTTATCGAAGGATTTTTTCTGTATTACCGCTGACGCGGGGTCTTCTTGTCTTCAACTTTCAATGATGCTAAACCTTCTCTTTCATCTCAAGGTTGCTGCTTATCCAAAAGTGCTCGTAAGCTTTCTCTAATGTATTAAGATATTCTTGATAATGAGAATTCTTCTGTGCCCTCGAGCCGGGCAGGCGATACAAAAAACGAGAGTCGGAAACAGACCCGACATCTCTAAATTTTTGTTCCGAGATGTTTGGGCTGCGCAACCTTGGATCTTCCGAAAAGAGCATCATTGAAAGGATGGTTTTTTATTGGGGGATATTAGGGTTGGAAGCTTTTCTTCTGATCGAAGGATATTTCCATTACATGGAGGGTTCTTTTCCTCTTATCGAAGGATTCGGTGATCGAGTGATTTTTACCCTGTTTGAAATATTCTACCTACATCCCGTTATAGGTTCGTATTACATTTATCGTAAAAATTGTATCGAGATCCCTGTTCCGGGGAAATTCTTTCCATTGCAGGAAGCTTGTGTCATCCTGAGGTTCTCGAAGGGTGCTAACACAGTAAATCCTTCCATTATAGGGAGGTAATGTCATCCGATTATCTCAATGGATTCTAAGATGGTAAATCTTTTCATTCATGGAGCTTTCTTTTCTGATCGAAGGATTTTTTCTGTATTACCGCTAGCGCGGGGCTTTCTTCTGTTCAACTTTCCATCCCATTGCTCTATCGTAATACATGGTTCCTTTCGCTCGAAACTTTCGGGCAAAAAGCGAGAGTCGGAGAACAGATCCAACATCTCTAAATTTTTGCTCCGAGAAGTTTCGGCTATGGAACCTGTATTTCTTTAGAACTGGGATGGAAAGGATGGTTTTTTATTGGGGGATATTAGGGTTGGAAGCCTTTCTTCTTATCGAAGGAATTTTCCATTATAGGAAACCAATGTCATCCGAGGATACCGACGGATTCTTAGAGGGTAAATCTTTCCATTATAGGAAGCTAATGTCATCCGAGGATACCGACGGATTCTTAGAGGGTAAATCTTTCCATTATAGGAAGCTAATGTCATCCGAGGATACCGACGGATTCTAATACGGTAAATCCTTCTATTATAGGGAGCGTATGTCATCCTGAGGTTCTCGAAGGGTGCTAACACGATAAATCTTTTCATTATAGGAAGCTAATGTCATCCGAGGATACCGACGGATTCTAATACGGTAAATCCTTCTATTATAGGAAGCATATGTCATCCTGAGGTTCTCGAAGGGTGCTAATACAGTAAATCCTTCCATCATAGGAAGCTAATGTTATCCGAGGATCTCGATGGATTCTAATACGGTAAATCTATTCATTATAGGAATCTAATGTTATCCGAGGATGTCGACGGATTCTTAGACGATAAATCTTTTCATTATAGGGATTTAGTGTCATCCTGAGGTTCTCGAAGGGTGCTAAGACGATAATTCTTTCCATTATAGGAAGCTAATGTCATCCGATTATCTCAATGGATTCTAAGATGGTAAATCTTTTCATTCATGGAGCTTTCTTTTCTGATCGAAGGATTCGGTGATCGAGTGATTTTTACCCTGTTTGAAATATTCTACCTACATCCCGTTTTAGGTTCGTATTGCATTTATCGTAAAAATTGTATCGAGATCCCGGTTCTGGGGAAGTCTTCTTCGGCTCCTGATAGGAGCCGAAACTCTTTTCGGATCCATCCTCGGATGGGGTTAAAATTTTTGGTTAAGTTTGTTGTGTGAGAACTCTATTTTCATAGAAAGTCTTTGCTTTGATGCATTGATTTTTCAATAGGCTTCGGGTTAGGGATGGTAGGGATTTAGTCTTTGTAGGGTTGAGGCTTGCCTCTATCCTTACAAAGACCGGAGCCGTTAGGCGGAGTCCCGGACAGCCCGACCTGTCCAATACGGTCAAATAGTAGGGACAGGGTATGCCCTGTTTCTAGCGAATTCGGAAAAATCAGCAGGGAACCCCCATTCATTATCGATTAAAAACGATTCCATTAGGAAGGTGCGGGATATGGATCATATACCAATTTTCATAAATAATTACAATTTTCCTTTTTCGGTATGTAGCCATTTTATACTCGTGACGGGTTTGAAACCCCTCTCTATAAGGGTGCTTTCTCTATATACCAATTCTCATAAATAATTACACATTCCCTCTTACGGTATGTAGCCATTTTATAGTTGATTTCTTGATGAATGAGTAAATACTTTTGAAAATGACTATAAGTTTCACTGAGACGTTTCCCGGTTAAAATTTAAATCTTCATCTTCCTGTAAAGCAAACCGTCTATACAATTAGGACGAAAAAGAACAAATTAAGCTATTCAAGAGTTAAAGATATTGCTAAAATGGTATAAAGGTAATGGAAAAACTTCTGAAAATTACACTATTTGTTCTCCTATCGTTTTTCGGCTTTTTTACCTGTAACCCAAGTCTGGAAAAATCCAATGTTCCCTTAATCAATTTATTGAAAGTTAGGAGTTCATCGAATTCGATCTCTCTGAATTATACGAATAGTCCTTATGTATTTACTCTTAACGAGTCGATAGCAAAAATTTCTCCCGAAGTATCGGGGACAATCACTTCCTGTACTTCTGAACCCTCCCTACCCGAAGGACTAACTCTCGGTCAGGAGGATTGTTCTCTGACAGGTACTCCCGTAGCACTTCAGGACTTTACAGAACACAAAATCACAGCCCAAAATTCTACTTCAACGAAAGAAGTTACAATCGGTATTACAGTCAATAATTCATCTCCCGCATCACTGAGTTATGCTTCGAGTCCATTCGTCTTTTCTCTGAATGTTGCCATTACAACTCAGACACCTACTTATTCAGGAACCATAACCTCCTGTACCTCTTCCCCCTCGCTTCCTTCGGGTTTGAGTCTGAGTGCATCGAATTGCGCTCTTTCGGGGACACCAACAGTCGTGACTGCGACAACTACTTACACGATTACGGCTTCGAATTCACAGGGTTCAACTCAAGCGTCGATTTCTATCACTGTCAACGAGGTTGCCCCATCCTCTCTGAGTTATGGCAGTGCTTCTTATACTTTCACAAAAGGAGTAGCCATTACTTCTCAGTCTCCCACTGTGAGTGGGAGTCCCACTTCTTATTCGGTAACACCGACTCTGCCTACGGGTTTGAGTTTAGATACGACATCGGGAGTTTTGTCAGGGACACCGTCTGTTCTGAGTACGGCAACGAACTACACAATCACTGCTTCAAACTCTCAGGGCTCTACGAATTTTGTTATGCAGATTACAGTCAATGATCTTGCCCCATCCTCACTGAGTTATGCCAGTGCTTCCTATACGTATACAAAAGGAGTAGCCATTACCTCTCAGTCCCCTACTGTTACCGGAACTCCCACTTCTTATTCCGTTAGCCCCTCATTGCCTTCGGGATTGAGTCTAAATACTACATCGGGAGTTTTGTCTGGAACACCATCTGTTCTGAGTACGGCAACGAATTACACGATCACCGCATCGAACACAGGGGGTTCTACGAATTTTGCAATGCAGATCACCGTCAATGATGTTGCCCCATCCTCTCTGAGTTATACGGGAACTCCTTACAGTTTTTATATAAATTCTGCAATCACATCTGTAACACCAACGGTTACGGGAACTCCCACTTCTTATTCCGTAAGTCCCTCATTGCCTTCGGGACTGGCAATCAATACTACATCGGGAGTTCTTTCCGGTACCCCAACTGCTACATCTTCGACTGCCACTTATACCGTAACGGCTACGAATTCCGGTGGAAGTACCACAACTACGATTAGTATTACGGTGTCTACGGGTGCTCCCTATTTTGCTCTTACAGGAACTCCGGATCCTGCAACTGTGTTCAATACAATCGATCAAACATACCACTTCTATAATAACCTTAGTGCAGTGATCTGGCACTCTCCTTCGAACACTATTTATACTGGTCATTATAGTGTTTATGGATATATTAAATTTACCGGTGGTACAGGAGGTTACTCACAAAGTACTAATAATGATAACTGTTGTGCTCAATATGGTACCATGGTCCTGATTCCCCGCACTAAGAAGGTGATTCGTGATAACAATGGATGGTATTCTTCTACAGCCGCCGAGTTGAGAATGACAGAAATCGATGGTTCCGGAGTATTCGGTACATTTTCTAGTATGACTTTTTCGGATTCCTTTTCCGGCTCCTGCAATCTTATTTCGTCTTCTGCCGAGGAGTTTTTGTGTTATGATGGAACCGGTGTAAGACACTACAGCACTACTTCCGGAAGTAATACGTTAACTTTTGTAAAAATTGTAAGCTTTGCAACTCAACCCAGTGCTATCAGTACAGGTGATATTTATGGAGGAACCTTTGCCTGGGATGGGATGTATTACTATTTTGCAGTTCATGGGAATTCGAACTCATCTTTATCTTATCAGGTATATAAAACAGATGGATCCCTTCTCAACACGTTTACACCTTCGGGTAGTGGGGCATTGAACAGTGTCTATTTTGATTGGTCTGTGGGTCGATATTCTTCTCATGATGGGTATGGAAATCGAACAGGAGGGAGTGTTTTTACCTGGTCGGGAGGTACAAATAGTGATGACTCCCGTAATTTTGGTCCTGTATCATCCTATCACACAGCTCAACCTTAGATGTTTTTTTCTGTATTACCGCTGACGCGGGGTCTTCTTGTGTTCAACTCACCATTGCATGGAGCTTTCTTTTCTTATCGAAGGATTCTTTTTGAATTACCGCTAGCGCGGGGCTTTCTTGTATTCAACTTTCAATGATGCTAAACCTTATCTTTTATCTCAAGGTTGCTGCTTATCCAAAATCTCTCCTCAAAAAACGAGAGTCGGAAAGAGACCCGACATCTCTAAATTTTTGATCCGAGATGTTTGGGCTGCGCAACCTTGGATCTTCCGAAAAGAGCATCATTGAAAGGATGTTTTTTTATTGGGGGATCTTCGTGTTGGAAGCCTCTTTTCTTATCGAAGGATTCGGTGATCGAGTGATTTTTACCCTGTTTATACCCGTTCTCAAAATTAATTGCGGATTTTACAGGTTTTCATTATAAGAGTTGGAGTATCAATATAAAATCGGATAGCTTTACATATTCTATTATAAAGATCTTTAGGTGTCTTAGCCACAAAGTCAGTGAAGAATTCTTTTTTAAACCTGAGCCACAACCTTTCGATTGGATTAAAGTCCGGGGAGTAAGGTGGTAAAAAAATCGGAGTAATATTGTGCCAGTTTATCTTTGAAGATTTATGCCAAGAAGCATTATCTAATACGAGAATAATTCTTTTCTTATTAGACCTTTTCTTTGTTTGTTCTGCTATTTGGTTTAAAAATATTTGAAAAGTTTCTGTATCACAATAATCAAATATTAAAGTCGAAATTTCTCCTGAACTTGGACATATAGCTCCTAACACATTTGCTCTTATATGCTTTCCATAATAAGGTATTTTAGGTTTCTGGTTTTTCTTTACCCATCTTTTTCTGGGATTAGGGTCACCTTCAATTCCAGTTTCATCTGCATACCATATTTCATTTCGTTCATCAGATAATAGAATTTCAAGCTTATTTTTAAAGGCCATACGGAGTTCTTCATCCTGATTAGCAGGCATTTTTCTCGGCTGTTTTAAACTATACTCCAGTAAATGTAATTCTCTAACTAACGTTTGATAGGATGCTTTAAATTTGAATTTTTCTTTTAGGAAACCATGAAGTTTAATAGCTGTCCAATGATTCTCTTTGTATTTAATGGGATTATCTAATATATCAATTATATAATTATGATGTTTTTTGGTAAGTATTTTGGGACGACCAACTTTAGCTTTTGTCAAAAGACCATCTATACCTTTTATTAAGTATTGTCTTATCCAAAACTGAAGAGTTCTTTCTGAAATATGAGATTTAAGGAGAATTTTATTCCGTTCTAAGCCACTCATTAAATCATAAATTGCACATAGTCGGATATAATTTTTCCCACTTGGAGTGCACTGTATCGCAGTCTCAAGTTCTTGAATAACACAGTTTTCGAGTAATAATCTATCTAGTTTCTTCACATAACTGTAATCTTATATCATTAAATTTGTACAAGCATTACTCAAAAAAAACGCAAAAATATATGAGAACGGGTATAAAATATTCTACCTACTTCCCGTTTTAGGTTCGTATTACATTTATTGTAAAAATTGTATCGAGATCCCGGTTCTGGGGATTTTCTTTCATTATTGGGAGCAAATGTCATCCGAGGATCTCGACGGATTCTTAGATGGTAAAGCTTTCCATTATAGGATGCTTATGTCATCCGAGGATCTCGACGGATTCTTAGACGGTAAAGCTTTCCATTATAGGAAGCTAATGTCATCCGAGGATCTCGACGGATTCTTAGATGGTAGAGCTTTCCAATATAGGGAGCAAATGTCATCCTGAGGCTCTCGAAGGGAGCTAAGACGGTAAAGCTTTCCATTATAGGGAGCTAATGTTATCCGAGGATCTCGACGGATTCTTAGACGGTAAAGCTTTCCATTATAAGAAGCTAATGTCATCCGAGGATCTCGACGGATTCTTAGACGGTAAATCTTTCCATTTTAGGGAGCTAATGTTATCCGAGGATCTCGATGGATTCTTAGACGGTAAATCTTTCCATTATAAGAAGCTAATTTCATCCGAGGATCTCGACGGATTCTTAGATGGTAAAGCTTTCCAATATAGGGAGCAAATGTCATCCGAGGATCTCGACGGATTCTTTGACGGTAAATCCTTCCATTATAGGAAGCTAATGTCATCCGAGGATCTTGACGGATTCTTTGACGGTAAATCTTTCCATTATAGGGAGCTAATGTCATCCGAGGATCTCGATGGATTCTTAGACGGTAGAGCTTTCCATTGTAAGGAGATTTTCTTTTTTATCAAAGAATTTTTTGTGATACAGATAGCACGGGATTCCTTTTGTTCAACTTTCCATCCTATTGCTCTAACGTAATAAATAATTCCTTTCTCTCGAAACTTTCGGGGAAAAAACTAAAGCCGGAAACTCAAGAAGATTGAGTTAAGTTTTTCTTATATGAGAGAATTCTTCAGTGCCCTCAAGCCGGTCTGGCTATGGCTATGAAATCTGTATTTCTTTAGAACTAGGATGAGTTTTTATTGGAGTCCTACTCTATATTATGATTAGAATAATTAAAAAAATTTATTACTGTTTTGTCTGTTTCAAAGTATTTGCTCATTCATAGAAGAATCAGGTAGGAAATAGAAACTTTGAATTTCTGAAAACCGGTTTGAGTTTGAATCGGATTAGAACCTGAGATTTTCCAAAACTATTGTGGGCTCTGATCTATACTAAGATCATGAGTAAGCAAAAAATCCAACTACGCAAAAAATAAAAAATTTGAGAAAATAGAAATCGGAAATTCAGAGTCTAACCGTGTAAGATTAGACTCTATCAAATGTGCGTACAAAATTGAGTACAATCCCTAAATATTGAATCATCATTGAATTCAATTCATGATTGGGAACCTATATTCTCCTGAAATTTTGTTCTCTTATTCTAAAATTTATTGAAATAGGTGTTCGGAGACTTTGAGTCACTGCCGGGTTTGCTCAGTCGAAGCATTACCGAGTCGCCCTTTCTGTGCTCACCTTTCATACAAATAAAGCAAGGTAGTCATTCTATATATGAGTCTTATTTTATAGTAATACTAATAAGTGTATACTATAAAAAAATTTATGAAATATCTTATTTACTCTTAAATATGTCTTGTTTTTTCATTATAAATTTAGCAAATAGACATATATGGATAATGTAGAATTACAACCTGAAATGAAATCATGTAGAATGGGGATTCCCACAGAAAAACCCTGTATCAAATCCTGCAAACTGGCAAGGGTGAAGCGGGCGAATTCTGAAGAATATCAATGTCTTGCTATAGATAAATTCATGAATATAATGAATAATCAAAAAAAAGACATAGAGGTTTCCGTTTCAGCTTTTTATTCTGCACCTAAAGAAGTGATTTCAGAGTTTGTAAACAAAAATCCTTCTAATATCAAACTACTAAAGTACTTCTTTCATCTGGGAAACACCCGACAAAACGTGGAACGAGCCAATTATCTTCCGGATGATGTATTGTTTTCACATATCAAAACTTCCTGGGAACTATTCTGCAAGCACAGGAATTCTTCTGAAGGCAATATTGAAAATTATCAGAGTTTTCTGGAAATAGCTACAAATCATTTCATCCAATACATTCGAAAAGAAAAGATCTCCTCCCTTTTGTCCTTATCCACAAATAAAGAAATATTCGGTCTTTTGGAATACATAGCAGAAATGGAATATATCGAGCCACCGGATGAAAACATTCAAAGTGAGGAAAATTCACTTCTGGCTCTACTTGGAATCATAGAAGAACTCTCAGAGAATGTCAAAAAGAGTGATGATACCCTTCAGAAATTTCTCAATGATCAGTTGCACTATCCCTTCCTGAAAGAATTGAATCTGAACGATCTCACCGACCTGGAAAGAATTGAAAAACTCAATCAAATTGTAGATGTAAGCATTCACGGGACTTATGATTCTGAACTAAAAAATTTAATCAAACTTCTGAAGAGATACAATCGGGAGATTTTGAACCATGATTTGATTCCCCTCTCGGAAAGAGAGTTTTTAGATTATCTGATGACCGGAAATATTCACAACCTGAATCAAACTCTGGAATACATCAAACTCACACCTTTGATGGACATTATAGATCTTATATCCATCTATGAATCTTCAGTGGTGTTTAAAGACAATTTGATCTACATCTGTTGGCTGTTTCGCTATGAAGAATGTATCCATGCTATTTTAAATCATGAGATGTTCTCCAATGAACTCCTCATAGAGATCATTTACTACAATTACGGCCATTGGATTCTGAATGGAAATGATGCAGAAGATTACTTTTCCAGCTTTACTCTCTTCATCTCTCCTGAAAAAAGCAAACAGATTTTGATTGAAACAGAAATGATCAAGGCTGATTTGAATTTTGCGCTCTTTCTTTTCAGCAATCTGGATGAAAAAAATCTGGATGAATTCTTCGTTGAATTGAATGATTTAGAAACAACCGTAGAGATGTTCTGCAGGATTTTCATGATGCTCGGTGATAAAAAAATGGAGCATTTATTCCTCAAGAATCCACACCTATATTCATACTTTATGAATAAGATGAAAGATTTCAAAAACAAGGAAGAAGTGATCAACTTTCTGACAAAGTACGAAAAGACTTTGATGCAAATTGATAAGATTTTTGTTCTTTCGGATGAGATTATTGAACGGTTTCAGCATACAAATGAAATCCCCGAGCCGAATACCTATTCTGATAGATTGTTTGGGATCTTAAATGAACTCATAAAAATTGATAATATAGGATTAGGAATCAAAATATTTGAGAACAAAGGTGTGTTTCTCCATAGAGAAGAAAGAGACTTAGTCCAGAAGATTGTAGACAATCCTTATCTCAAGTCTCATATCATGGAAAAAATGATTCCTATGGATGAAGAACATTCCAAAGAATCAAATTCCGACTTCTTATTGGAGTTGATGCTGGAAGTGAATCAAAATCTTGCTCCCAAATTAGTAGAGAAATAGATTCACTCCTGAGAAATATTTCCATTGCATGGGGTTTTCTTTATTTCAAATTTCCATTGCATGGAGCTTTTCTTCTGATCGAAGGATATTTCCATTGCATGGAGCTTTCTTTTCTTATCGAAGGATTCTTTTGGTATTACCGCTAGCGCGGGGCTTTCTTATATTCAACTTTCAATGATGCTATACCTTCTCTTTTATCTCAAGGTTGCTGCTTATCCAAAAGTGCTCGTAAGCTTTCTCTAATGTATTAAGATATTCTTGATAATGAGAATTCTTCTGTGCCCTCGAGCCGGGCAGGCGATACAAAAAACGAGAGTCGGAAACAGATCCGACATCTCTAAATTTTTGTTCCGAGATGTTTGGGCTGCGCAACCTTGGATCTTCCGAAAAGAGCATCATTGAAAGGATAGTTTTTTATTGGAGGATATGTTGGTTGAAAGCCTCTTTTCTTATCGAAGGATTCGGTGATCGAGTGATTTTTACCCTGTTTGAAATCATCTACCTTCTTCCCGTTTTAGGTTCGTATTGCATTTATCGTAAAAATTGTATCGAGATCCTGGTTCTGGGGATATTCTTTCCATTGCAGGAAACCTTGGATCTTCCGAAAAGAGCATCATTGAAAGGATAGTTTTTTATTGGAGGATATGTTGGTTGAAAGCCTCTTTTCTTATCGAAGGATTCGGTGATCGAGTGATTTTTACCCTGTTTGAAATCATCTACCTTCTTCCCGTTTTAGGTTCGTATTGCATTTATCGTAAAAATTGTATCGAGATCCTGGTTCTGGGGATATTCTTTCCATTGCAGGAAACTTGTGTCATCCGATTATCTTGATGGATTCTTAGAGGGTAGATCTATCTCTTTTCAGAGATTTCTTTTCTTATCGAAGGATTCGGTGATCTAGTGATTTTTATCCTGTTTATAATATTCTACCTTCTTCCCGTTTTAGGTTCGTATTGCATTTATCGTAAAAATTGTATCGAGATCCCGGTTCTGGGGAAATTCTTTCCATTGTAAGGAGCTTGTGTCATCCTGAGGTTCTCGAAGGGTGCTAAGACGGTAAATCTTTCCATTATTGAGGGCTAATGTCATCCGAGGTTCTCGAAGGGTGCTAAGCCAGTAGATCTTTCCATTATTGGGAGCTAATGTCATCCGAGGATCTCGATGGATTCTAAGACGTTAGATCTATCTCTTTTCAGAGCTTTCTTTTCTTATCGAAGGATTCGGTGATCGAGTGATTTTTACCCTGTTTGAAATAGTCTACCTTCTTCCCGTTCTAGGTTTGTATTACATTTATCGTAAAAATTGTATCGAGATCCCGGTTCTGGGGAATTTCTTTCCATTATAGGGAGCTAATGTCATCCTGAGGTTCTCGAAGGGTGCTAAGACGGTAAATCTTTCCATTATTGAGGGCTAATGTCATCCGAGGTTCTCGAAGGGTGCTAACACGGTAAATCTTTCCATTATTGGGAGCTAATGTCATCCGAGGATCTCGATGGATTCTAAGACGGTAGATCTATCTTTTTTCAGAGCTTTCTTTTCTTATCGAAGGATTCGGTGATCGAGTGATTTTTACACTTTTTGAAATCTTCTACCTACATTCCGTTTTAGGTTCCTATTGCATTTATTGTAAAAATTGTATCGAGATCCCGGTTCTGGGGAAATTCTTCTATGCCTTTGACCCGGGCATTCCAGGGAACCCGGACTTGGGTCCCCCAGTTTTATTTGCTTTTAGTTGAGATTTGAATCCTAATTTAGTCCTCGATACCTCCTGATTGGCATTTCCTGAGAAGTAGTTTAGGAAACCTTCTCTACTCTATCACTTTCGTATTCAGAATTTAAGGCATGGGTAGCATCTTCAGTGAAAGTTAGATTCATCCTGCTTATGATCTTTTGTACGGGTACATTCATCGGGTCTCTCTGGAGAATCTCTCTTATGAAGAACTGAGATTTCTTGTAATTGCCCTTAAAGAGATGTAGGTCAGCTAGATTGATGAGATTTCGAATGGAATTGGGTTCTCTCAGTCTGAAGAGTTCACCGAAGGAGATAGCTTCATCAACCTTTTTCAACCTTTTCAACCATATAGAGATATTGTAGTATAGATTGTAATCGAGTGGATTTTTTGCCAGATAACGATTTGCATAGTAAATTGCCTGCTCGTAGTCTCTTTTCTTGAGATACAGTCTGATCAGGTCATGCATGACGTCTATCATTTCCGGATTGGTATTGTATACTTCCATGAGATAAAGAATAGCTTCATCGATTCTATTTTCCCTGATTGCTGATTTCTTTTTTTGGAGAAGGTGTTTTTCAAATTCTGTTGTGTGAACAAACTTGGGTTTTCGATTTGCAAATTCTATGATCATGAGGGAGGTATCATCTGTCAGTTTTCCTCTGTTCTGAATCCCATCATAAATGTCTTCCAATACTCCTCCGGCTTCATCTACGATTTCTAAGAATAGGTTCTCATCGTAGTTTATGTTTTCTGTGCCATCGAAATTTTTTAGCATGATATCATCCCTACCATCGGATCCCAGAATGACCCTATCCCCTGGTTTGAGATGGAAGGTATGGACGTGTAGAGGATTTTCCAAACCGACGATACCCAATTTCATAAAAATGGCATCCTTATTGATAAATGCACTCTTTCCATCCCTGAAAAGAACAGGATTGGGATGTTCTGCATTCATGTAGTACATGAACCCTTCTTCTTCGTCCAGTATCCCGATGATGCAGGACATAAGCATACTCCCATCAAAGCTCTCAAAGGTCCTATGCAATTCGAGAAAGACTTTTTTTAACCAGAGCTCGGGGAATTGATTTGAAAAGGCCAGGTCTGTCTTGGTTCGGGTGATTACGGATTGTAGTACAGCTCCCATCACCAGTGCTCCCCCTGCTCCCTGAATAGACTTGCCCATTGCATCCCCATTTACGAAAAAAATATAGGGTCTATTTTTCAAGAGGATGTTGTGTGTAATGTTGATATCTCCTCCTATTTCCATCTGTTTGTTTTTGAATTCGAAACTCTTTTTTTGTTTGATCATTGCTGTGATCTTAACGTTCTCACTGCTGGCCAGGGTTTTATTGAGAGGTTTGATCAATAAGGAAGTTAGGAAGTAATCCCCATCCTGAGAAACTTTTAGGGTCTGAACCTCTTCGAGGGTATTCTGAAGAGTGTGTTTTGTTTTTTCAATTTCTCTATAGAAGTAATAAGTAACCAAAAATACGATTATGGATACCATTCCTATGTTTACAATGAAGGCCAGAGGTCTGAAGGATTCCGGAACGGATTGTCCCAATGAGCTGAAGGTGCTGTCATAATAACCTGAGATCACTGTCAAAATAGAAAAGGCTATGACCCAGAAACTGGATTTTTTGGAATCCCAGAAAAATTGAGCGGCGAGGGGAGAGATAATTGCCCAATACATTACACAACCGGATTTACTGAATCCACCTAGGGACCACTGAAGAAGAAAGGGTAAGATCAGACTGAGAGAGATTTGGAAGAAACTCACAAATTGATATTTCTTAGAGATGATATAGTAGGCAGTAGTGAGCCAAACCAAAATCGTATAAGCAAATGGAATCACAGAGGAGAAATACAATCCGAGAGAGAGGCAAATGAGTCCCCAGATGATTCCTCCCATACTCATTAAAGACGAAAACATGAGCAAAGAAATCCTTTTTATATTCTGCTCTTTTGATTCCTCAGGAATCATCACTGATTTTGCTATTTTTTCCATAAACTTATTCTTCAATCCTTGCATAGCCACAAACCTCATAATTCTTTTTTTTCTAAGATTAGAAGACTCGGTTTTCATGGAAAAACTTATCCTCCTTTCCTTGGAGTTTGAGGTTTCGGATGGATTGAGGTTCAGTCTCAAAAACTGTATCATATTTAGAAATTAAGTTCCCTTGGGTTCTTTGGGTGCTTCTATCCTATACAATGAAAACGTTTTCGAAGGTTATGGATTGGTTTCTTTAGAAATTCTAATACTTTCTTTCCTTCGGGATACCGGTTTTCAGAAATACTTGCATATTTCTTCATAAGGTATGCAGCCATTTTATATCTGATTCTTCGATGAATGTGTAAATATTTTTGAAAACGATGATAAGAATCATTGGGTTCTGTCTACCTACTTACTTAAATGTTTCATGATTTTTAGAAATCCTGAAGGATTGAGAATTCTTGAGGTAGTCAAAACACCTCCCATCAATGCACCCACAAATCCCAAACTGGATACATCCGTACCGGTAAGATAAAAATTATCTAAAGGAGTTTTTGTATCCAATATTTTGATACGAAATCTTTCCGGAGTCGCCGCAAGATTATAAAACTCTCCATCACTTCTTCCGGCTAAATCTTTGTATGTGAGAGGTGTGGACAACTCTTTGTAGTCTACCAGGTCACGAAATCCGGGAAAAGTTTCTTCTACCAGATTCAATAATCCTTCTGAAATGATTTCTTTTAAATTGTCATATTCCTCTCCCCTCTTTTTCCATTTTGTTTCTTCCCAATTTTGAAAGAGTTGAAAATTTGCAAAACTTATGATTTCTGCTGTATGACCGCTCGCCTGAGTATTCTTTAAGGATGGGAAAGATAGGAAACAGGAAGTCGGCTTACCCTTCAAGAGTTTTTCCTCCTGTTCGGTTATGGATTCATCGTGATTGAAAGATTTATAGATCCAATGATTTTCTCCTTTGAATCCTAATTTTTCAGGATTTTCTTTCAGGCCCAGGTAGAGTGTAACGGCACTTTTTCCGGATTTGAGAGATTCCAATTCCCTGAAATAGGATTGTGATACAGAATCTTTCAATAGTTTTCCATAAGTATGCTTGGCACCTGTGGATGAAATCACGATAGGAGCAAAGTATTTTTCCTTCTTCTTTTCTCCGCGTTTGTGCTGAGCTTCTACTCCCTGTAGTTTCCCATTCTCCAGAATTAGATCAGTTACCTCCGCACTTAGGATGATTTTTCCTCCATTCTCTGTGATCGCGGGTTCGATTGATTCTGCAATCTTGCCCGCACCCCCATCGGGGAAAACAGCTCCCTGTAAATAGTGTGTGGCGATGATAGAATGAATTAAAAATGAACTACTTTCAGGAGTTAGACCGTAGTCTCCCCATTGCCCTGTCAAAATCGCTTTTAATTTCTGATCGTGAAGATTTGCATTCAAATAGTCTCCTGTAGTAGTGAGAGCTAAATTTTCATACATCTGATTCCATAGGTTTAAAAAGAATGCCAGCGGAGAAGGTAGCATTTTACCAACTAAATTGAATAGATACCATTTATTTGCTTTTTTCAGATCTTTAAAGTACTTTAGGATACCCGCTTTTTCTTCGGGAAACATATCTATTAGTTTTTTCTTAAATTCCACTTCATCGGATGGAATCGAAAATTTCAAATCCGGAAAATGGAGATGATCAAATTCGTGGGGCATTTGATTCCAAATCAGTTGATTCCCGCTTATGAACCTGAGTACTTTCATAGGAAGACTGTCATCGGGCATCTTTCCGATATAATGTATACCTACATCCCAGTGATACTTTCCTTTCCTCTTGAATTCGTGAGTGAGACCACCGACTTCCCAATGCTGCTCCAAAACCAGGACTTTCTTCTTTCCTACCCGAGAAAGTAGAGCCGCAGTTGTAAGTCCACCGATTCCCGATCCAATAACGATAGCATCAAATCTATTTTCTTCCATTTGAAAATCCTTTAGTAATTTACCTTATTCACTTCGTTACAATGATGAGCTAGTAACTCACCTTATGAATTTATTTTCTTTTAAACTTTTTCATTTTTCTATATAGAATCATATTTTACTAATAGATCAATAATTATAGGGGTTTGGGGACGATGAGTCCCCAATTTGCCGAAAGGCTCCCTTTCTTTATCCTCACCTTAGGCACATTGTGCGTAAGGTGAGTTAGTACGTTAGCTTGATATCAATTTTTATATCTTCTCCGGAAATTGAAAATCCTGTTTCAGAAAACTTAGGAGGTCCGGTAATTCCTCCTGTGGCATGATTGGAAAATCCATAACCTTCTTTAGGAATTCCTAATAGATTACTGTCCAATTTATTATTTTCGTTTTCATCATGAAAAACAGCTACGGCATACCTTCCCGGAGCAAGGTTATGAAATTGAATGATCCCATTCCCGGAAGCAGGAATTTTACCCGAATAGACAAAATTCTCTTTTTTGAAATCAGAGTCGCTCCGGTACACTGCTACATTGATACTCCCTATACTATTGCGCACTCCCGCAGTCTGAACAGTTAATCTTGCTCCCATCTTTTCTTCCGCAGGAAGCCCTAAGAAGCTAATTAAAAGAAATAGAATAAGTATTTTGCCTTTCAACCTTTCCCCTCCTTCTCACCTTATGAATCCAAGATATCCAAGATATCCAAGATATCCGTTATAAAGATAATGTATATAAATATGGTTACACTGTCAACCTGTAATCTCAATTTTTTGATTTACATTAGGGTTTGGGAATTAAAGCTGAATCCTGTGAAAAAAGCCGGGAAAGATACAGCAAAAAGCAAACCGAAGTCCCAACCCAAAAGATCTGATAAAAAAGAGGACTCATTGAGGGACAGGATCTTAAGAGAGTGCATTCAGATTGTTTCCGAACAGGGTAGCGGTGCGATCAATATGAGGGAGATTTCCAGAAGATTAAAAATTTCCCATACTGCTCCTTACAAACACTTCAACAGCAAAGAAGACGTTCTTTCCGAACTCGGAATTCTCGGTTTCAAAATGTTCAATGAAACTCTGGAAAAAAATCTCTGCCTTCCGGAATCAAAAATAGCCCTCCTCGATAGATTCAGGCAATTGAAATTGAATTATGAAGAGTTTGCTACGAAGTATCCCGAGTTGTATCAGATTATATTTCATACCAAACTACCTGACAAAGAAAAGTATCCGGAACTAAAAGAAGTTTCCACCAAAGCCTTTGCCATTTTACTCAATCAGGTAGCCTCTATGAAAGCTGTTGGATTGATTGGAGAAGAAGACACATTCGCTTCCTCGTTGGTGATTTATATTCTCATGCATGGCTACATGACCCTAAAAAATAATTCCATCCTCGAAGGTCTATCCAATCTGTTTGAATACGATCAATCTATTGAAGATCAAATGGATAGATTTTTATCCCGGGTCATTTTATTGAAACCTGAATCCGATTCTCTATCTCCTCCTTAGGTTTTCTTGAAATACCATTCATTCTTAGAATAAGCGTGATGGGATCCCCGGAGATCAGAGTAGGATTCTTCTCCGTTTAGATCCTTTTCTTCAAAAATGTAGAGATCGAAATTTAGTCGGAAAGTCCGTTCTTTTGTAGGATTGGATGCATAAGAAACTTCTTGTATTCGGATGGACCCAATCAAAATAGGCTAGAAGTTGATTTATTTTCGGAGAGAACAAGTAGATTGGATAGGAAAAGTGAGAACCGAATGATATCCCCCGATGAGATTCGAAATTGTATCGAAGTTTTGCAGAAGATCAATGAGAATCCCGATCTCTATGCAGGGTTAGAACTGGACGACCGTGTAGCCCTGCTTAAGGAATGCGGAAAGATTTCCCGACCGGATAAGGATCTCATGAATGCAAGAAACCGGCTGATCCGAAAGGAAAAGAAAAAATCCATTTTCCAATACGAAAAGATCGCCCGTTCCAAAACCGGAATCCGGGAAGCTAGAAAGTCTCCTGTATTTCAGGCTCCTGCCTTACTGACCGATCCCTCTCAGGCTTCCATAGAAGAAGAGCTCTCGAGTCCGAGAAATTGCTACGTCTGTAAGAAGGAATATCGAAAACTCCATTTCTTTTACGACAGCATGTGCACGGAGTGCGGTGACTTCAACTATGCCAAAAGATTTCAGAAAGTCTCTCTGGATGGGAGAATCGCCCTCATCACCGGATCGAGATTAAAGATTGGATATCATACCAGTCTTATGCTTCTCAGAAGCGGAGCAGAGGTCATCGCCACCACAAGGTTTCCTGTGGATTCTGCCTATCGATTCTCTAAAGAAGAGGATTTCAATGAATGGAAGGATAGGCTTCATATCTACGGCTTAGATCTCCGTCACACTCCCAGTGTGGAATTGTTTGCAATCTACGTTGAGAACCATTACCCCAGACTCGATATTCTTATCAATAATGCCGCTCAAACCGTTCGGAGACCTTCCGGATTTTATGCCCATCTCATGCCTCTAGAATTGAAACCCCTAAGAGAACATCCTACTGAAATCCGGAATTTACTTTCCCATCACAATCATTGCATTGAAGACATTGATAAGATATCCAACGAATTGATTTCCGGAAACGAACCGGCACTTCCCATCACCTGGAATTCCAAGCTTCCCGGGATGGGTCTTCGATCCTCGGCAGTCCTCTCCCAGATTCCGTACTCACACGATGACAAATTGCCCGTTGAAAAAATCTTTCCTGCAGGACAGCTCGATGCGGATCTCCAACAGGTGGATCTCCGAACTGTCAATAGCTGGAGATTGAAACTCGGAGAGATACCCATTGCCGAGATGATCGAGATTCAACTCATAAACGCCATAGCTCCTTTTGTTTTGAACAATTATCTTGTGAAGATGATGAGAAGGGATTTCACCGGAGAGAAACACATCATCAATGTATCGGCTATGGAAGGGAAGTTTCATCGCTTCACTAAGATCGATCGGCATCCCCACACAAACATGGCAAAGGCCGCTTTGAATATGCTGACCCACACATCCGCTTCCGATCTGGCAAAAGATGGGATATTCATGAATGCAGTGGACACAGGTTGGGTGACGGATGAAGACCCCGTTCATCTTTCCAGGTCCAAAGAAGAGATCCATGATTTCCAACCTCCCCTTGATATTGTAGATGGAGCGGCGAGAGTCTGTGATCCATTGTTTCACGGAATCCTTACGGGAGAACACGTATGGGGAAAATTTTTGAAGGATTACAAACCAATCGATTGGTAGGTGGTACAGAGCAACGGTTTTCGGCTTCAGGACAATGTGCGAAACATTTCGAACAGTAAAACCCGAGTTTGAAACCCTTCCCTACGATTTGGATTTCTTTTTCAAATATATACCCATCCTCAGAAATAATTGCGTTTTTCTATTCACGGTATGTAGCCATTTTATTGCTGATTTAAGAATGAATACGCAAATACTATTGAAAATGACTATAAGAGAGATAATCGAATTGTAGGAAAGATGATTGCTGAAGCTATTGATGGGTGGAGGTAGCGTTTGGAGAGGCAGGAAACGGATCTAGGTTCTATAAATCCTTAATTAACTCTATAGCTTTTTCAACCTTAAATGCGTATTTAACCTCTGCTTCTTTAAAGACTAAAAAGTACCTGAATTCATCTCCGGCTTTGCTTGCCCACTGCCTTCCTAATTCAATCTTTAGTTCTGTATCAGGATTGTTTAGATGATCACCTTTTGTTTCTAAAATGATTTTCTTACCTTTTTTTGTGATTAAAATGAAATCTGGATAATGATTGATATAACCATTAAGACAAAATCCACTTCTTTCTGAATTTTTTGTCCACAATAGAATATTATCCAAATTCGCGATTTTGTTAATAACCTCTTTTTCGAATTCATTCATTCTGTGTTCTTTTATATATAATGAATTTCTAATACCGTAGTCAAATAGATCGCCTGGACTTTGCTTATTTGGTATCATATAGTCATATCTCAAATATATTATTCCGGAATTAGTCAATTTTTCAAATCTTTCTTTCACAAACTCAGATGAGAGAAGGGATATTTTTTGTTTGATTTTTTCCTTATAAATATATTGTCGATCAATACAGTCAATAAATTGTTCTGGAGTAAAGTTTTCAAATATCTTAAGTAGATATTTTTCCAATTCCATTTCTGATATAGGCCAGATACTACCAATTAATTTTTGCATTTGAGCTGTCATCTCTCTAATTTTTGCTGAAGGCGTGGATGCTTGTATTAGTGTTTTAAATGCATTCATCGTAGACTTATCTAGGACTTCATACTTTACATGATAATCATCTCCAATAGTGTTTTCTATATCAATTTGATAAATTGCCGGATCAACTTCTTCAAAATTAATCTCTGTGTCTTTAGAGCTTAATTTAAAGTCTTTTAATAAAATTTCCTTTTGAAAGTATTGATCTTCCTGTTTCCCGAATAATCCCAATTCATCAACTGTCATATAATATCTAGGTAGTTTTACATCGATTAATTTATCTTTGTACACATCCTTGTAAGACATACTATTACTTTCCTTAAGTTCAATTGGTGCCGTACTCAGTTCTGAAATTGAAATATTTTGAATCGTTGTTTCAAAAAATATTTCAGATTCTATGATCGCCCTTTGTTCGAATTCAGTGATTGGTAATTCCATATGATCATTTAAACTCGAGTCTACAATTTTTATTTTTTTTTCATTTATTGTTTCTTGAAAATTAAACGTAGTCTGAACTGGTTTCGATTTTACTTCTATCTCTTTTAATTCTAAAACTTTGCAATCCTTGCTACTATATCCAACATTATTCAATCCTTTCACAATAAACTCTAATGTTTTTTGAAATTGACTAGAAGCTGTAAATACATAGGACATATTTAATAATTTGGCATCATAAGAAAATACATAGGGTTGTCTTAATATTCTACCCAAAATTTGTTCTACACTTATTGGGGAGTTTTTGTCAGCTAAAGATGCTAAGATATAAGCAAAGGGACAGTCCCATCCTTCTTTGAGTGCATCTATCGTAATTATATAACGAACATTGCAATTTTTAGATAATAGATCTATACCTTTGATCTCATTGATTTCAGCAGTTTTGATTTTGATTTGATCATCCGGAATCATTAGGTCAATTAAGGATTGCTTCAATTTTTGAAAAGTTGTAGAATCATCCTTGTTCTTAGGTTGAGCTTGGAACAAAACAATAGGTCTGATGTATTTTCCTGACTTCTTTTCTTCTTCTAAGGCAATTTTTTCCAAACGTTTTTGCAATTGTATTGCATTGTGTATCACAGAATCTTTATCAGAGAGATTTGATACTATTACAGGCAATTTCACCATGTTCTCTTTCTTTAATTCGCCTGCATGGACATAACTAATAATGTTGCTGTTTTTTCTTGGTGTGGCAGTTAAATCTAGAATAAAAGATGGATTTACATCCTTCAACATCTCTAGACTAAGTTCAGAAGTTGCATTATGGCTTTCATCTACAATAACAATAGGTTTTAAATTTCGTATTACATTTATCAATGCAGTTTCATCAATTTCTGGTAAATTATTCAATTGTTTATTATTTAAAAAAGCAAATGAAGCCAATTGACCATTTTCTTGGTATATTTTTCGATCTTCTTTTTTTCGAATTCGAATAGTATCAAAACTCAACACTATGATATTTAGGTTTTCCAAAACAGATGTAGGATTAAAATTAATACCGTGTAGGATTTGTTCTTTCGAGTAGACTTCAACTTTTCCCTGAAAATGTGTATTGATTTTTTGTCTATATGGATGCTTGCTATCAGAAAGATTTTTTATTGTTTGTTCTAAAATTGTGATAGAAGGAACAAGCCATAAAACAGCCTTTGAATTGGTTTGATAAAAATCAAATAATACTTTCAAAGCGTTACATGCAATAAAAGTTTTTCCTCCTGCTGTTGGTACTTTTATGCATAGATTTGGAACACCTTTGATATTATCTTTGTATATAAAATCATCTGAATTATTAGTTTCATCTGTTAGAATAATCTTACTTTTCCAATATTCCCGAAATGCTAATTTTAAATTTCTAGTTATTTCTAATTGTTTAAGATAAGTAGCTAAATCTTCTAAAACTTGATTTTGATAAGGTTTACATTCCATCAGAATTTTTTTTTCTATACTCCATAGCAGTCTTACTCAGTTCTTCTACTGTTTTAAATTTTGGTAAATTATCTCTCCAGAGTGTGTAATCAAATTGATCTCTAAGGATGCTTGAAATGAATATTTCAGTTTCAAAACTACCTAAATTTTTCCTTAATAATTCAAATGCATCGTGACGAATCTCTTGTTCTGATCTCATTTTTTATCTCCTAATATACATTTAAAAATTCAATAGGATTCAGTATTTTTAATTCTTGAAAAAAAGATAATTTATTAATAATCTTTCGATCAGTAGTTACAAAAAAATCAGAATTTCCTTCGAATGCACAAGCGATATGTAGAGAATCGTAGATATCCAAACCTCTTTCCATAAGCTCTTTTGAATTTTTGATTATTGCTTGGCTTTCCTCTACATCTATAGAAGCTAAGGATTTCCAATCGGAGATCAATTTCATTTTATCCAGATTTGAATTTCGGCTATTTTCATAATCCAGGATATATGACCAGATCAATTCTATTTTATTTTTTTTGATCTCACTTTGAATGAAAAGTTTTGCTTGCGACTCTAAAAATATTTTAATTTGACTTTGATCATCATAGGGTCTATTGAATGAGCAATTATCTAAATATATTTTCATATCCAAGGTATATCCTTTGGAATTTTTTTAAAAGTGATTTTATTTTTGATTAAGAATTCTTTTGTAAGTAAGCATGTACTTGCATAGATGATATAATTTTCTGATTTTGTTTGGATGGTTTTGAGAAAAGAATAATCCAAAGAAGTCTCTTCTTTAGTATTATAGAAAAAATAATAAGCTGTATCATTGAAGACTCCCATATAATAGGAATTTTCTTTTGAATTTGGATGTTCTGTAGGTTGTTTAGTCTCCATATAATATACATATTCTTTGATTTTTTCTAGTGAAACCTTAGGATTTATATTTCCATCTACAAAAAGAGGTTCTCCCAGTTCAAAAAAATCAAAATCTCCACCTGTCCCTTCTACCTTATTCTTTCCCTCACCATACCCACCTATCACTCTCTTGATTCTTTCTGCGGTGATAGTCTCTGCATACTCTTCCATTTCTATGAGAATGAATTTACGATTTCCACCATCCTGAGCATTCAAATTTAAAACTGCATGAGCTGTAGTGCCCGTACCAGCAAATGAATCCAAGACTATTGACTCTGAATTAGTTCCCAGCAATAATAATTCTTCAATCAAGCCACTTGGTTTAGGGCTATCAAAAATATTCATATTTCCAAGTATATCTGACATTTCTTTTGAACCATTTTGATTAAATGGGACAAAATCCCAAATAGAACTATATGTTACACCTTCTTTAACATCGCAAAGAAATCTTTTTAGTTTAGGTCTTCCTCTATTATCATCACCAAAATATATTTCATTTTTGTTTATCAATTCATTAATTTTTTCGGAATTGAATCTCCAGTTACCATTCGATGAAGGATAATGCTCTTCTCCGGTTATTGGATTTTTTATTGGAAAGTTTAGAGATTTTACATACCTACCACCTTTTACATTTGCCATGAGATCCCCAGGCGCCCAAGGACCTTTAGGATGTTTGTCGGGATTTTTATATCTATTTAATTGATCCTCTGACCTTTTCTTTAAGTTAATATCTAAATAGTTTTTATCTTTAGAATAAGCTAAAATATAATCATGTATTGTTCCTATTATTTGATCATTTGGAGGAGTTGATCTTTTTTTCCAAATAATTTGTACTATAAAATTATTCTCTCCAAAAATTTCATTCATTAATAACTTAAGATTTGAAGCCTCTTTATCATCAATAGATATAAAAATAGCACCATCATCCGATAAAAGTTTGTGCAACAATTTCAAGCGTGGATACATCATGCAAAGCCATTTGTCGTGACGGCTTAGATCTTCCCCTTCTTTCCCCACAACTTGAGAAAGCCATTTTCTGATCCTAGGATCATTTACATTGTCGTTGTAGATCCAATTTTCATTACCGGTGTTATAGGGTGGGTCAATAGAAATGCACTTGATTTTACCTTCGTATTCAGGAAGTAAACTCTTTAGGGCTAGGAGATTGTCTCCATGAATGATTTTGTTGTTCGAAATTGGTTCTTTGGTTTTTTTTTTCTTTCCATCCACAAAGGAATATTGATGATCCAAAAACTGAAAAGGGACATCTTTGTGGTGATTTATTACTTTTTCTTTACCAATCCATTGTAAACTAGGCATTTGTTTCATTTTTTCAAAAAAGGATCTAGTTTGCAAGTGAAATAAAAAGAAATCAATATTGTGGAAATCTACGCCTAAATAGATTTTTTAAGGGGAACCTCTAAAAACCCCTTAGCAGGGCTTTTTAGAGGTGGGATTTGCTTGGGGTTGCACCCCAAACCCCGCTTTTTTCAAGAAATATTGAACAACTTTTAATAATATTGTATATTTCAAAATCTAAATAAGGGGTAAATAGACGTTCCCTAAGATCTACCTGAAATGATCTATAGTCATTTTCATAAAGATTTGCACCTTCACAAAAGGTTTCTCCTATCACTTGTGTTTTAAATATGCTGATCGATCAAGATATGATTTCCATCGGGATCGGTAGGGAAAAACTTCCGGGACCTGAATCGACTTCTAGGGTTTCCTGTGCTGTTGTTAGTCCCGGCAGAATATGAATCAGGCAATAGTTTTTTTAAACTATTTAAAAATAGATCTATTGTCATTTGTTCATTCTCCCAAAACTGAAACAGAGAAATTTTTCCTCCTGAGAAAGAATCTGTTGATTTATAAATCCAATCCTTCAAAATGCGGATATGCTCAGATTATTCTTTACTCTTCTGATCCTGATGCTCAGCGTCTACTATCTCTATTTGTTTCTCAAAAAACGATTCAGTTCCGACGACATTACCTCCCCTTTGAGTTCGGAGGAGCGTGAGGAAGTCATTGATATTTTGAGAAACACCCAGGAGGGCATTCGGGAGACCCTCCCCGATTTGAAACTCATTGATCCTATCATCTATCGAAAGACTCTCGAACTCCATGATTTCTCTTCCCGGATTCTCGACTACTACTCCGAGAATCCGGATGCGCTCGGTGAAAGCACCAAACGTCTCTGGAAGAACCACATTCAATCCATCCTTGTTCTTTTGAACAAGTACTGCGCTGTTCAAATGAACTCGGGGATTTCTCTTCAGGACAATTTTCAAGAAAGGATTTTGAATCTCATCGATAAGATGCTCAGAATTCTGGAACGAACCCGACAGGAAATGCACTCCCGTAAGACAGAGAATCTGAACTCTGAGATTGAAGCTCTGCGCAAAGAAATGG
Source organism: Leptospiraceae bacterium (assembly GCA_024233875.1). Classification (GTDB taxonomy): domain Bacteria; phylum Spirochaetota; class Leptospiria; order Leptospirales; family Leptospiraceae; genus JACKPB01. The sequence goes on along the minus strand of JACKPB010000012.1, from coordinate 96,265 downwards.
AAATGGACGGATTCTAGGCTTCGTAGATTCCTATTTTTTCTGCAAAGAAGTGCAATAGTGTGTGATTCAACCATCTCCCATCGGGGATGTCGTGGGATTTCTTGGTCAAAAACCCTACATGCCCCCCACCTTCGGTGAGAATGGGTACGATATTGGGAACCTTACTCCATTTTACATTTTCGAAAATATCCGAAGGAATCAGAGGATCATCATTGGCGTGGATTACAATGCCCTCCTGGGTGATCCCGTAGATGTATTTGACAGAAGAGCAATCCCGATAGTAATCGAGAGCCCCCCGATATCCGTAGATCGGAGCGGTTAGATAGTCATCAAAATCAAACATAGACTCCGCACTCAGAGCCAGGTTTTTGATTTCGTCCGGAACGCGGATGATGTTTCTCTTGAGTTTGTCTTTGAAAGAAAACAGAAAAAAGTCCCTATAAAACTTCCCTTTTTCCGAATCGATGTAGTCACATCCGTACTTCAGATCCAGAGGGGGAGAGACTGCCGAAAAGAAACGAACCTGAGGCCGATTCTTTTCTCCGAGATACTTAAGAACTGAATTGGCTGAGAGGGAGTATCCGCAGAGAATGATATTTTTGGAGATATTGCGATAGACATACTTCACCACCCGATCAATGTCATTGGAATTGCCCGCGTTGTAGATCCCTCGGGACAAACCTTCCCCCATTCCGCAACCTCTCTGATTCATTCGAATCAACCCGAATCCGGCCTTGAGAACCATTTCTCCAAACGTGACTATGTAATGTGAATCCGCCGAGCCTTCCATCCCGTGAATCAAAATGAAGTAGTATCCATTGAAGGGAATGGGAGCTTTTTTGTATCCGGAAAGAGGAAAGTTGTGATGCACACAGATCATGTCCTCCGAACCATCCGCCAGATCGAGGATGATGTCTTCGTGGAGATACTCTGTTCGGAGATGATTTTTGGGAGGAAAAAAAGAACTGAAGATAGTTTGGGAGTGCTTGTTCCTGAGAAATCTCTCTTTCGGAAATGTTCTTATTTCAAAGCTTCTTTCCATTCTTCCAAATCTTCGCTAGTTAAGTATTTTTTTTGAATCAAAAACTTTTGAAAGCTCTTGAGGGCAGATCTGGCTTCCCGAATCAGGGTCTCCGATCGATCCGGATAGCGATCCTGGATATAAAAATTGAGAAAGTCATCCACTTCAAAACCGCTCACATCTTCCATGAGGATCTCATCCTCCCCCTCATAGAGGTGAAGGAGATAGTCCGTGAACATCTTGAGAACTGGTTCTTTTTCTCGATTTTTCCCTTCTTCCAGAAATAGGTTGAGAAGGGAAGGGAAATCAGGTTCAGGAGACGGGTGGGACATGAATGGCTTCCAGAACTGAGTCGACAATTCCGTACTTCACTGACTCTTCTGCATCCATATAGTAATCTCTATCTGTATCTTTTTCTACTTTTTCGAGGGGTTGACTGCATGCCTCGGATAAAATTCGATTCAATTTGTCTTTGGTCTTTCGGATCTGTTCTGCATGAATTTTGATATCGGTTGCGGGTGCTGAAAAATGACTTCCGATACTGGGTTGATGGATCATCACTTTTCCATTGGGCCAAACATATCTTCTGCCCTTTTCTCCGGCGGAAAGCAGGAGAGAACCCATAGAAGCCGCCATTCCCATACAAACCGTAGCGACAGGAGAAGAAATCATCTTCATGGTGTCAAAAATCGCCATTCCCGCAGTGACCGAACCACCGGGGCTATTTATGTAAAAGGTAATATCTTTTCCCGGATCGATCATCTCAAGATACATCAATTTACTCACGATTTCTTTGGCTGAGTCGTCCATGACGGGACCCCAGAGAAAAATCTTCCTTTCATCGAGAAATTTCTTGGCGATAGGTGCATTTTTTATTTCATCGAGAAGGTCTTTGCCTTTTTCATCATTGTCTGACATAATCAATCCTTTCCTAGCATTGTGATTTCTGAAATTTAATATGGAATTTATCCCAATTTCCAGTTATTAGGATTTTGAGAGGGTAGGAAAACAACAACTATTTTTTGAATCGGAAGAAGACACTCACACTAAAAACACCCACAACGATCAAATAAAAGACCTTGAGAAATTGGAGGGAGAGTGCACGATTTTTAGTTTTTTTGTTTTGAAATGTAGCCAGAGGAATCGGAGAAGAAAGGATTTGCTCTTCCGATTCCACTTCCAGCATTTCTTTGAATTTGATGATGCGAGAATCCTCAGTCAGAAGATAGTGTCTGCCCGCTTCGGATTCGAGGGCTTCCTCTTCCGAAGAGAGCATGCGGTCACGATGAGCAAGAGCCTTGTTCTCGCTCTCCAACCGCTCCACTTCATCCTTGAGAAGCTTCATACGATTCTCAAGGTTTCTTCTTTCTATGATCCCTGTGCTTCCGAGGATTGTGAAGTACAGCATTCCGAATACCAGAATCAATCCGAGCAGGGATGGGATTTTCGCGTTCAAACTCATTTAAGGTTGTAAAATGTATCTTTTCCTTTGTAAATTGCTGATTTTCCCAGTTCTTCTTCGATTCGCAGAAGTTCGTTGTACTTTGCGATTCGGTCGGTTCTACTGAGAGATCCTGTTTTGATCTGACCCGAATTGGTAGCTACAGCTATGTGAGCGATGGTACTGTCTTCTGTCTCACCACTTCTATGACTGACCACAGCAGTGTAACCCGCTTTTTTGGCCATTTCGATAGCCGCCAGAGTCTCGGTGAGAGAACCAATTTGATTTACTTTGATCAAAATGGAATTACCGATCTTCTCATCGATACCTTTTTTTAGCTTTTCGACATTAGTTACAAAGAGGTCATCACCGACAAGCTGAATTTTACTGAGCTTTTCGCTGAGGATCTTCCAGCCCGCCCAATCGTTTTCATCGAGTCCATCTTCTATAGTAATGATCGGATAGTCGTTGACCATTTTTGAATAATATTCGATCATTTGCTCGGAAGTCATTTCCTTAATATCGGAAGAATTCTTTGACTTTTTGCCGAGAATGTATTTTTTCTTCTCTTTGTCAAAAAATTCACTGGATGCAGCATCCAGACCGATGAGGATATCTTCTTTGGGTTTGTAACCCGCTTTTTCGATCGCTTTCAAAATCACTTCGATCCCTTCGTCATTGGACTTCAGATCCGGAGCGAAACCACCTTCATCCCCTACAGCTGTGTTGTGACCTTCAGCCTTGAGAACGGATTTGAGATTGTGGAAAACTTCAGCGCCCATTCTAAGAGCATCAGAAAAATTCTTAGCACTTACGGGAAGAATCATGAATTCCTGAAAGTCGATGTTATTGTCCGCGTGAGCTCCCCCGTTGAGGATGTTCATCATGGGAACCGGAAGTTCTCTTGCGAAATTTCCACCGATGTAGCGGTAGAGTGGAAGTCTGCAATGGATTGCAGAGGCCTTAGCTACAGCCAGGGATACCCCTAAGATCGCATTGGCACCCATGTTTTTCTTGGATGGAGTTCCATCTTCAGCGATCATGAGTTCGTCAATATGAGTCTGCTGAAGTGCGTCTAGACCGATGAGTTTTTTAGCGAGTTTGTCGTTTACATTGCCTACAGCTTTTTGAACACCTTTTCCGAGATATCTTTTCTTGTCCCCATCTCTGAGTTCAACTGCTTCGTACTCTCCGGTGGATGCTCCGGATGGAACTGCGGCTCTACCCAAAGAACCGTCTTCTAAAATTACATCTACTTCTACAGTGGGATTCCCTCTGGAATCTAATATTTCTCTAGCTTTGATTGATTGAATTTTTGAGCCTTTCAATTGCATTTCCCCATAGGTAATATTTTTATATATTGTCTTTTTTTTGGATTTTCATGTCTACTCTTATTCCTGAAGAAATGGGAATTCGTCATTGAATTAGAATTTGAGAGTTTTCTAATATGATTTTTAGCCGGATGAACCCATTTTTCTCTTCAGAATTCAAATGAGAATCTGAAGAGAAGAAAAAGACCTATGAGAGATGGGTTAATAATTTATTCTCATTCTAAAAATCAACGGATCGGAATACCGAGAGAGACTTTCAATTTGTATTTATTCTTCTCATGTTGATTGTAGACGATGATGTATCTTTTTCCATCGAAGACGAAATCCGGTTCTCCCGAGATTTTCCCCTTCTCACTCACGGTGACCGGAGGCATGGATCGGATCTCCGAGTGCTTGAGGTGGATTTCGGTCATTTGGATCTTATGAGGAACCTGACCTGTAGCCCAGACAGCGGCATAGCGTTTCCCCGGCTCAATGGTCTTCAATTCCTGATAGAGGTAGGAGGCATCATTGTAAGGATTGGAAAGTAGAAGGGAAGAATCTTTTGTATCAAATAAAAACTCTTCTCCTTTCATCGGTCTGAGCTTTCCTGCCGAATCGATTCGGGTGAAGCGAACAGCAGGAATCCCGCTCATCGGTGGGGAGGAGGGTACTTTTACCTGACGGAAGTCCTGCCAGATCAGTGCAAATCCATCCCCATCGGGGGCTATCACGGGTCGGGCTACCATGATTTTGGGATTGGAGAGAATTGTTTTTTCTTCGGAGACCGGGACTCCATTCTTATCTATGCTTAAGAACTTCAGAATGGATGCATTTCCTTTTCCTGAGACAAAGACGATTCCGTAGGTTCCCGTCTCAGGATTCCAGACTACAGAAGGATTTCTTGCCCCCGGTGTGGAGATTTGACTTCCCGTTTGCTTATTGGCTATCGGTCCGGGAGTGACCCTACCCGTCTCCGCATCAATTTTTTTCCATTTGATATAGGACTGATTGAGATCGGCTCCATTGGAGTGATACACCAAAAGGAAATTTCCATTTCCATCTCCGGAGACTGAGGGAGAGCCAGGAAGATCAAGGGAATGAAAAAACTCTCCTTCTATCAAAATGTCTTTCCCCTGTTTGTCGAGGGGATTTCCGAGAACAGCTCTCATGGAGAAAACATTTTTCATTCTCTCGGTGCGATCCGCAGACATGTAGACGGCCAGAAAATTCCCTGTAGAGGAATCGTATGACATCGTGGTGGAAAGGCTATCGGCTGAGGAATTGAGCTTTCCCGTGAACGGGATGAGGACATCGGGCTTTTTTTTGATCTGATACTTTTGATTGAGTCTGGATCGAAAGATTCCGACTTCTCCGGAAGTCCCCTCTCCCCAGAAAAAATGAATGCTCCCTTCCAGATTCAATACTCTCGGTCGGTAGACGGATGTTTCGATTGGATACGAAACTTTTAAATGCTGAACGCTGATGCTTCCGAGAGAAGGATCACCGATCTTCTGGGCGGAAAGAGAAGAAAATGAAAGAATCCAGAGGAAAATAACGAGGTATTGTAGATTGAACATAACTCTTAGACGAATCCCCATTCTTAGCGGGGAGATCAAGAAAAGATTTCTCTTCGAATTTGTGATTTTTTAAAACTCTCCGGAATACCTGTAGTGCGATTGAACGAATCCATTCGAATAGGAACGGGAAGAAACCAGGGTCCAGATCTGTCCCGTCTTACGGGTACCGAAAAGGAGAGTCCCTCCTCCGAGAAGAATGGGGAGGATGCTGAGCGTCATCTCATCCACAAGTCCTGCATCCAGAAATCTATGAATGGTCATTCCCCCATCCAGATAGATATGATTGTATCCCTTCTCTTCCGCGTACTTCAATAGATCTTCGGGGGAAAGATCCAAAGTCTCTGCTCTGTCTTTCCAGACTCCCTTCCAATCGATCGGTCTTGAAGTCAGAACATAAACCTTTTGGGAACCATAGTGCCAATCGGGAAAGTCTTTGATGGCTTCATAAGTATTCCTACCCATGAAGAGACAGTCCATGCCTTCTAAAAACTTCTGAAATCCGAAGTCTTCTCCGGGAGGTGGGGGGATCTTATCCAACCAGGAAAGATCTCCTTCGTTTCCCGCTATGTATCCATCCAGACTCACACCCAAATAAACATGTACTTTCGGTTTCATCGTATCGCTCCGTTGGGCGTGATTATGTAACGAATCGGATTGCCCTTTCTGTGATGAAGATTTTCCAAACACTCATTGACTTCTTCCAGGGGATGGTGGGAGGTGATCGATTGACTCAGGTCGAGTTTACCTGAGAGGTAGAGATCCATGAGTTCGGGAATGGCTCTTGTATCACAACCCAGTGATCCGCTGATCCGAATCTGTCTTTCTACGATCATCATCGGAAACTTAAACTCTAAACTATTTTTTCCGAGCCCCACGAGAACCATCCTTCCTCCGAAATTCATGGCTCTGAGTGAATTCTCGATATTTTTGTACTGACCGGAAAAGTCTACGAGAATGTCCAGACCACCCGAAAGTTCCTTCAAATCCTTTCCTATGTTTTTCGATTGTTTGGCATCAATGCATTCATCCGCTCCCAGACGGGAAGCATTTTCGAGGGCTCCGGGATCGATATCCACAGCGATCAATTGATTCGCACCGAGAATATTTGCAATCTGAACGGCATGAACTCCGAGTCCCCCGATTCCTATGATTCCTACCTTCTCACCCCTCTGGAGGAAACCCACATACTTCAGAGCATGATAGGGAGTGGACACAGCATCGGCGAGGATCGCTCCGTGATCAAAAGGAATTCCCGAAGGTAGAGGAATGAGATATCTCTCTTCAATGATGATTTCTTCCGCAAAGGCTCCATCTATCTCCAGACCCAAAACCGAAGCGGAAGCGCAGAGATTCCAATGCCCGCGACTGCAGGCGGGACAGACTCCGCAACTGGTTCCGGCAGAAATCACCACCCGTTCGCCCGGTTGTCTCTCCCTCACTTCCTCACCGATTTCTAAAATCACACCCGAGGCTTCGTGTCCGAGAACGGCACATTCTTTCTTGAGGCGAACCTGTTTGTGAACTGTAAAATGCACATCCGATCCGCAGACCCCGCAGGCATGGATCCGAACCCTCACTTCATTCCGGGCTAGAGGACGTCTATCTCTCTCTTCTATCCTGATCCGGGACTCATCCCGATAGAGAACCCCCGCCCTCATTTTTCTTTTTCTGTTCCGAATCTGGGGTTCGAGATTTCGAGATCTTTTTTCAGATTGGATTTGACCGCATCCCAGACTTGAGAATCTTTATTACTTAGCTTTTCCTGACGAACGATCTCCGCCAGGACAGAATTCATTTCCCTTACCTTCTCTTCTTTCTCCGATTTTAATAGCTCGTTCCAACTCATGTCCAAATCCTTCCCCTTATTTTTCAAAACTTCACTCAATCGATGAAATTCCTCAGAGAGACTAGCATCCTCCGATTTGATTTCCCGTGATACAACACCCAGCATATTCCAGGCTACAAGAGTCTTGTAAGACAGAGCTTCGTCGTTTTTGATCGCCGGAAGGACTTCTTTGATGAGAAGCTCGGCGATAGCGTCCAATAATTCATTTGATGTCGGTCTATCCTGCATTTTCTATCAACCTCATTGCTTCCCAAACCATTTCTTTTGTTCTTCTACCGATTGCCGCAAGCTCTATGCCTTTGTCCTTTCCGCTCAGATGACGTTCTGCCTGTTGGAGTGACCCCAGTGCCCATCGGAGATTGCCCATGATTTCCCAGTATCGAACCCGAAAGGGATCCACTTCAAATCCGGATGCCCGGGAATAGAGATCATAAAATTCCTGACGTTCGGCGATTCCTCCGGCTTCTTTGTTTAGCTTTCCAAATCTCCAATCCCTCATGCAGAGCCAGGCGATGTCCTCATGTCGATCTCCCCAGTGAGCAAATTCCCAATCCAGAATCCCTTCGAGACCCTCCGGACTGACCATGAAATTACCTGTTCGAAAGTCTCCGTGGACCAAAACTTCCTTATCCACAGGATGAATGTTTTCTTCCAGCCAATTGGCTATGAGCTCCATACCCACCTGAGGATCCACACCCGCAGAGATCTGTCTGCGGATCTCCAGAACTGCATCCCGTGATACAGAATCCGATGAAGTCGGGTTGTGACGGTACAGACTTCCCTTCAGGGACTCATCCCTACAGAGATCCGGTGTGATGGAATGAATTCTGGACAGGGAAAGTGCAAGCTCGGATGCTAGATTCTTTCTGGCTTTGGATAAAGAGGAGTCCTTCACTACGAATCTCCCCGTAGCCTTTCCACCTATCCTTTCCATAAAATAAAACGGACTCCCCAAAATCCCCGAATCCTCTTCCAACCAATAGGGACGCGGGGTTTTCACACCGTTTTCATAGGCTAATTTCTCGGTCTTGAATTCGTTTGCCCGCGACAGGCTGGCAAAGAGAGAGGCTCCCTTATCGGTCCGGAACACCAACCTGAACTCACCTGACTCCGTCCCCCCTTCTAGACTGAGGTCGATGAGATAGTTCTCCTGACAGGCTCCCCCCGAAAGAGGAATCATGGAGCTAATAGAAGCTTTCCCACCCTGCCTTTTGGAAAGATAAGATTCGAGTTTTGATTTGAGATCTGTCATACAGTTCCCGTCATTCCACCGTCGATCACAAGAGTCGAGGCGGTCATATAGGAAGACGCATCACTCGCAAGGAAAATAGCCGCTCCCAGAAGTTCTTCCGGTTTTCCCATTCTTCTCATCGGAATCCTCGAGTTGAACTCTTCCATGAGATTTCCCTTGCCCTGCATATTTTCAGTCATTTCGGTTTCTATGAAACCCGGACAAATTACATTGATACGAAACTTACTCCCCCATTCCGCAACCATTGCCTTACTCATCTGTATCACAGCTCCCTTTGTTCCAGAATAGACGGATGCCAGAGTGAATCCTGTAAGACCGAGAACGGAAGAGATATTGATGATAGTTCCACCTTCATGTTTGTGGGTTTTGTAGTAGGCCTGACACATACGGAACACACCCTTGAAATTGATATCGATGATGCGGTTCATTTCATCGTCTTTCATCATGGATATGGGGGTGTGGGAAGAGATACCTGCATTATTGATCAAAACATCCAGCTTTCCGTGTTCTTTCTTAATAGAACCGATCAAATCCCTGGAGACATCATCTTTTGTGAAGTCCCCGACTCGCCCGTGGATAGATTCGGATTCCATCCAGGATATCGATGACTCGGAAGTTCCTGTTCCGAATACCTTAGCACCCGCATCCCGAAATCCGAGAGCAAGACTCTTTCCGATCCCCCTGCTCGCACCCGTAATCAAAATTGTCTTTCCGGAAACATCAAATAATTGCTTCATCTTTCCCCCGTTTTTTCCTCTGAGTTTTCATATTTATCCTTCACAAGCAAGACCTTTTCCGATGAAATCTTCTATCCCTTCCAAAAAATGATTGGGTTTTTTGGAATTCTGCCCCAACGTCTTCTGAAAACTTTCCGTAAGTGATTGGCTGACCCTATCCGGGAGGGAGGGATAGAAAAAATCGATACCCTGGCGGAAGTACTTACGATAGTCCGAGCACCATAGTAAATCCGATAGCCCGGAAGTCAATAAATTTAAGAACGAACGTTCGATTTTTATTTCTAGCAGATTGCGATCTCAATCAGTGAATGGAATTTTAGAATTCATCCTTAAGTGATTCAGGAATGAAAAATCTTTTGAGAACGGGGAAGTCTCAATCTTTCAATCCCGAGTATTCAGATTTCTTCGGTCGGAGAGAATTCTCTGATTGTCAAAAAAGAATTTTCTCAAATAAGTGAGGGAGGGATTCTGTGTAAAGATTCAGGCTTCAGAGGAAACATTTCATTAGATTTACTTATCTATGATTTCGGTAAACTTGGATTCGGATTCCATATTCATTATGGATTTGAGAAATTTTTGAATCTTTAGGGACATGGATTCCCCTTTGGCTACAGGTTGGTTGTCCAAACGATTCAAACCGGGAATGTAAAGTAGGAAGGGATAGAAGTATCCATTGATCTTAAGTACTTTTAGGATGATAGGAAAGAATCTTTTGTCTATCCTTCCTGAGGGATTCTGATTGGAAATGCCTTCAGTCGGCAGGAAATGGATCTTTTCTTTTTGAAGATGAAAAAACTTGGGAAAAGAGATGATCCTCCAGTTTTTCTTATTCTGAAATCGGAGAAGAGACTTCCCCAAAAACTCAAGTGCTTCTTCCCAGGAGTCTCTTCCCTGAAAAATCATCAACTGGATCTTCCTGTTCAAAAACAGAGACTCGCTTCCCGATTCCTGAAACAATCGTTTCTCCAGAAGAAATTTTTTGAATTCGGAGAGGGATGAGTTTTGTAGTTTTAAAAATTCCAGAAGAGGATGGGAGGTAATTTCCTTGGATTGAACTTTCAGAATCTCATAGGTTCCCGCGCCTTTTCTTGAATTGATCCCCAGACCACCGAAGAGGTACATGAGTAAAAACGCATCCAGAATCTCATCCTGATACTTAGGATCTATGATGGTTAGTTTGATTTTAAATTTTGAACCGGGCTTTACATATTGTTTGGTATCCATGAAATGCGAATAAAATAGATAGTGCATACCTGTTCGGGAAAAACCGGGAATTCGATACTTTCTGCCCTTCCCATTTTCGAGAATCCGTGAATCGATGAGATTCCAAATCCCGGTTTCAAAATCATCCGGATCGGGTCGGACGGAGATGTACAGAAAAAACTTACTCCTGCCACCTCCCGGTAGAAACAAATCATTTTCCTTTTGAATGAATTTCGATCTATCGGAAACTCCTCCGGGGAAATGCACATTCCGCACCCTCCACCAGAACCGGAGAACTCTCTTCAGTCCGACAGAGCGTAGTTCCGATTCTTCGGGATGAGAACTCCCCAAAAAAAGAGGAGTGATCAGTTTGCAATCAAACACAATTGAGTTCATATCGGAATCTGTTCAAAACCAAGCATTTCTGACCATATTTTTCTTTAGAGTTTCTAATTCACTCCCAATTTCTAATGATTTTTTAAAAGGAAATAAGTTTTCAACCGGGAAGAATTCAATGAATCTCTTTCTGAGTCCCTTCAGGCTTTGAATCTCCTCATTCAGCCGAATGCGGGCGGAAATGAAAAGAAGTACTACAATCGAATCAAGAACTAGGAGTACACTATTGTTTTTTTTTCAAAATCAGATTTTACTAATCAAACAATAAAAAAAGGGGATTTGGGACGATAGTCCCCGATTGATAGAGCCCGGTCGAACCATTGCCGGAAGACTCACTTTCCATAAGCTGACCTTTCGTGCGATGAGCGGAAGGTGAGTAAAGAAGTTTAGATTCTTATTTCTATCTATCGCCGGACTTTTTAAAATATTGGAAGGGAACGATGAATTCCTACAAAAAAATCGACCCTTTCGATGTCTCCATCTGTTGATCCAAAATCAGATTTGGAATTCTATCCACTACTTTTTGGAAATTGTGCTTTCATTTAGATTGAATCATAAATAAGGAGTGGAATTCATTCACCTAACAAAATTGTATCTTTCTCCAATCTTCGATCCGGATCCGGAGAAACCCTTCTCTCAAATGACAATTCCGGGGTTTGAATTCACATTGGAAGAGAGCCAATCATTCATTAAAAAATGAATCAAAACCAAAACCTGACTTTAGTTTTGAGATTGAGATTGTTGAAGATTTCCGGAAAGAAATTTACAAGAGGAAACGAAAGAAATTAATTTGTTCATAAAAGAATCAGTTTCCAGGGAATTTTGGCTTCGATAAATGAAGATGAATTATTTTAAAAAAATTTATTTCTTTTATTTTGGAATTCATAATCCTGTTCTTATTAAATATGCCAGAAAAATAGGTATGACAAGGGAATCATTGTGAAGACCTTATTGAACATTATTTCCAATCATCCTTCCGGAACCCTCACCGGAGAGATTCTATTGCATCTTCCTATTCCCTTTGCATTTTTAGATTGGAACGGAAAACTCATTTGGAAAAATGATTTTTTTTCCGATAAGCTTTTTGAGTTTGATGTTTCCAAAGAAGCATCTTTCATTTTTGAAATCTTTCCCACTTTGGATAGAGCCCGATGGGGCATGCTTCAATCTTCCCTTTCCGAACTGGAAACAGTGAAAATTACAGAAAGGATAGGAGATTCACAAAAGAAGTCCCATTCCATCGAAATCTTTCTCCAACCCATCCGATCCGAGGAAGCCTCGGGGGTCTTGCTCTGTTTCCAAAGTCTGGAAGATCAAAAAGAATTAGAAGGCATTCGACTTTTGCAGAACGAAGTTCTCGAGTCTGTAGCCACAGGCAAGCCCATCAGCCTGATTATGGACATACTCTGTCGGAGAGTAGAGTCACTGGCTACCGATGTTCTCTGTTCAGTTCTTTTGGTAGATGCTGGAGGAAGATTGCATCCCTGTGCGGGTCCTTCCATTCCTAAGGTATTCAGTGATGCGATAGAAAACCTTCCCATCGGTCCCAAGACAGGTTCCTGCGGAACTTCCGCCTATCGCGGTGAACCCGTGGAGGTTGTTGATATTGAAACTGATCCTCTCTGGGAAGACTACAAAGACTTAGCCCTTCCTCTGAATCTAAGAGCCTGTTGGTCAACACCCATCAAACTCAGAGATGGACGGGTCAGGGGAACCTTTGCTCTGTACTACAGAGAACCCAGAGGGGCAAGTGACTTTCACAGGAAAATGGTAGCCGCCTGTGTCCATCTCTGCAGTCTTGCCCTCGAACATGAAGAAAATCAACAACAAATTCATCAATTAGCTTTTTATGATTCTCTGACAGGTCTTGCCAATCGAAATCTATTCAAGGATCGAGCCAATCGACTGATCTCCCAGATCAAGCCCGGGATGAGTTCCATTGCTTTTATTTTTCTCGACCTGGATCGATTCAAGACTGTAAATGACTCACTCGGACACAATACGGGTGATCTACTATTGAAAAAGATAGCCAAGCGTCTACTTCTCTGCATCAAGCCCGATGATACCTTAGCCCGACTCGGAGGAGATGAATTTCTCATCTTAGTTCCGGATACCAATGAAACCGGAGTTCAAACCTTAACCGAAAAGATTCTGGAGAACATTCAGGAAAATGTTTTTTTGGACGGAAATGAATTCCAAACCTCAGCAAGCATCGGAATCAGCATGGCACCCAACGATGCAACCGATGTAGAAACCCTACTCAAATATGCAGATGTGGCTATGTATCGGGCAAAGGCTGAAGGAAGAAATACATTTCGCTTCTATCAATCCGAGATGAATGAACATGCCACAGCCAGACTGAGAATGGAGTCCGAATTGAGAAAGGCTTTGGTTCAGAATGAGTTTGAAGTCTACTACCAACCACAGGTGGACATACGGAAAAATTCCATTCACGGTGTGGAATCCCTGATTCGCTGGAAACATCCCCAGTGGGGTCTGATCTCCCCTATGAATTTCATTCCCGTTGCGGAAGATAGCGGTCTCATCGGAGCAATTGATTTCTGGGTTCTGGAGAACAGTCTCAAGCAATGGAGGGCCTGGAATGACTCAGGAATAATGATTCCGAATGTTTCGGTCAATCTTTCTGTGTCTGACTTTTCCGGTTCTACTCTGATTGAAAAAATTGATGATCTTTTGAAAAAGTACTCAGTGCCTGCGGGAGTTCTGACTCTGGAAATCACCGAGAGCCTGATGATGGAAGACAAACCCGAACTGATCAGCACCTTTCATCACTTACATAAATTGGGCGTCCAACTTTCATTGGATGACTTCGGGACGGGATACTCCAGTCTCACCTATCTTCAAAAATATCCGATGAATGAACTAAAATTGGACAGAAGTTTTGTGAATGCCCTGAGTCGAAATACCAAAGCGGATCGGGCATTGATCAATGCTATGATCCAACTCGGAACGGCATTCGAATACAGAATCATAGCAGAGGGAGTTGAGAAGGTAGAACAACTCGAATATCTCTGGGAAAAAAGTTGTTACATCATCCAGGGATACTATTTTTCCAAACCCCTACCCGCAACCGAGCTCATCACATGGTTGAGAGATTTCTCCACCCAACCATAAGTCCGGAATCTAAAAATTATATCTGACAGCAATCATAGGAGTGACCAGAGTCATTTTCATAGAAGCCTGGTAGTACGGCATTTGATTTCCCGCTGTATTCAGGGCTGAAAAAGCGGTAAACATTTCCCAGTTGGACATGTCTGAAGAACGAATCCACTGACTGGTTGCATATTCAACTGCCATATCAAAATCCAATCTATCAAAGGAAATTCCCAGACCACCCGTAAAGTGTTGATTGGTCAATCCCGGAAACATTGGATTCATCCCTGCCCCGGTGATCGGACTCTTGGCGTAGTTGTATCCGAGTCTGTAGGCAAGGGTATTGGGTTTGTATTCAAAACCCAGAGCGATGACCCTCTGATCATTCCATTTGAGGTCAAACTTTAGGACATTGGTATCATTTCCTTTAGGATTGGCGGCTATAGACGCATCCATGGGCGGTAGATTGACCCAGACCTGACTGGTGACAAAAGACATTGAACTCATTGCTCCCGACCACTTGATGTAACCGAGATCCAAACTTAGGGTCAGACCATCCTTTGAATAAGCAATCCCCCCTCTGTGGGACTCAGGCAATTTCATGTAGGCAGATGTGTCCAGTGCCCAGTACTTTGTAGGGTCTCCCGCATCGATACTGGTCTTTCCGTTGAAATTGAATTTGGAGAGAGCCTGATAGGTATAAGCAATAGCGACGTGTTCCGAGAGTTCATAAGTCAAACCCACATGACCGGAATAAGCAACTGCTGTATTCCCCCGATAACGATAGCCGGCACCGGGCAGTTCCATGGCTCCCATAGGATCGGAAAAAGTCCATCTCCACTGTAAGGTTCCAACCCCGACATCCAAACCCAAACCCAAACTCAATTTTCCAAATTTGTAAGCTATGCCGGGTGTGATTTTTCCGATTTGAATCTCCGAAAATGTATTCTCTCTGAGATACTTGGAATTGCCTATGTAGGGAAATTGACCTATGCCCTGAGCCGCCATCATTTGATTGATCGTCGGATTGGGATTTTGTCCGACACCTCCCATGATGTTTCCACCCGAAAAACCGGGAACGGGTCTTACGATCCCATCAAACCTGGAACCACCACCACCGTAAGCATACATACCAATCCCCCAGGCAAAGTTTTCATTCACTTTGGATGTGTAGGCCAGATGGGGCATGATGTAGCCATTCAATTTATTTTGTGTATTGCTAACATTATTTACATAGGTTGAATCGGGAGACGTTGGACTCACATAATAGTCCTTGTACTCCAGCCTGGGCATTAGATAGGATGCTCCCCCCTCTACTATCGCATTTTGTTTGTTTCTGGCCATATTGGCGGGATTGGTAGCAATGTCCATAGCCGAACCGTGGAGAGCGGAAGAAGCCCCTCCCATGGCAGAGTATCTAACTCCAAAGGATGGGAGCAGAATGCCATTCACAGCGAAAGCATGATTAGTAAAAAACAGTATAATAAAAATGCTTATGATGATCTTAAATTTATTCATAAGTATCCTCCTAAAGGACTAATAATTAGATAACTACTACATATCTTTGAAAATGTCTTTTCAATTTTTTTAATTCTTATTGAGTTTCGTATGATTCTTATCATATTTAGCTGAGTAGGAAGATTTACAGATTTTTTAAATACTATTTTTTCTTATCAATTCGGTCGTATGTTCTTATAGTCATTTTCAAAAGGTTTACTCGTTCAAAGAGAAATCTGCTACAAAATGGCGACATACTGAAATAGAAAAAATGTAATTATTTATGAGAATTGGTAAATCAATTAGCACCTTTGATAAAATAATTAGAACCTCACCTTAAGCACCTGATGTGAAAGCTTAGGACAATGAAAGGAAGCCTTTCGGCAATGATTCGACTGAGCTCAAATAGCAGGGACTCATCATCCCCAAACCCCTATTTTTACTGATCCGATTGTAAAATATGATTTTATATAAAAAAAATGTTCGGAAGAATAAAAAATTGCCCAATATAAGTTATTACTATGAATCCCGGGAGAATCATTAGTGAATTGTCTGAGTATTTTTTAGATAATTAACTATTGACTTTACCGTATCTAGTTTGAAATAAAACAGGGTCTTCCGGGTGAGGATTTTGAGGAAGGATACAATCGGAAATATCCAAATTCCTATTGACTGAAATCAGAAATATTTAATTATTAACTCAAATTACGCATACAATTTTGTTTTAAGAATTTTTAAGAAAAATGGTAAAATTAGAAATATCTAATGAAGAAATATGAAAAGAGGTTTGGGGAATCTATCTCCAAATTGCCTATGGCTCCCTATCAAAAACTTCCGCACGAGCAAAATCAGTCGGTAAGGTGGGTAATCAAGTTGATTCAGACTAAGGATAGATTGAATAGATGAAAACCTTGAATTTTTCTAAGCTTTCTGCACAAATACTCAAATCAGTTTTCTTATTGTATTTCAGTTTTACCTTTCTCATCACTCTTTTCTACTTCGGAATAGAGTATAGGAATGCGAAGGAGAGTGTACTCGAAGAATTACAGACAATAGAAAAAACTTTTTCTGAGGCTCTGAATCAGGCAATTTGGGAATTGAATCAAACTCAGCTGGAAGTGATTGCCTCCGGAATCTTAAGGATGGCAGTGATAGAAGGTATAGAGATTCTCGATCAGGATTCCAAACCGTTTGTAAAACTAAGTAATACAAAAAATACTATTAGTCCGGAGAGCTATCTTTACAAATTTCAGATCTATCGAACTGTCTCAGATTCACCTACTTTTCTGGGAAGTGTGATTCTTCACTCATCTCCCAAAATAGTCTTCAAGAGAGTACAATCGGGATTCTTGATGATAGCCTTCAACTCTATTCTGAAATCAACCGTACTCTGGTATCTTTTGATTTTTGCTCTGAATAAATACATAAACAACCCCTTGAAAAAATTTACGGGTGAGATAGGCAATATCGACCTGGAACACCTGGATTATCAATCGAGTGATATCCAACGGGTTTCCGAAAACGAACTCACCCTCCTCCAGTCAAAATTTCGTGAAATGACAGAAAGGTTGAACGAAGAAAAGAAAAAGCTAATAGAAGCGAAGGAGACCGAGAAAGAAAGACTGGAAATCCTTGTTCTGGATCGAACCTCTGAATTACAAAAAGCGAATAAAGAACTCTATCTCCTCGCCAACACAGATTTTTTGACGGGAGTTCTCAATCGCAGGATGTTCTGGACATCCCTGGAAGTGATTTTCGAAAATAAATTTCAGGGTGAAGACATTCATCTGATCATGATGGATATTGACCATTTCAAATCGATCAACGACAAGTTCGGACATCAAACAGGTGATCTTGTACTACAAAACTTTGCCTCTAAAATTAAGAAAATATCCCGGCATACAGAATCCATCGGTAGATTGGGAGGGGAGGAGTTCGCTATTTATCTGAAAGGCTGTTCGGACAAAGAAGTACGGGAACTTGCTGAAGAGATCAGATCGCAGATCTCCAATCTAAAGATTCCTATTTCGGAAAAGGGGAACACGGAGTTGAGTTTTACAGTAAGTATCGGAATCTCCAAAACCAATTCCCGGATTCAATCACCGGAAGAACTGATGAAAGATGCAGATAGATTTCTTTATTTAGCCAAGAACAATGGTAGGAACCGCGTGGAGGGAGGTGTATCGCATGCTTAAGATTTGTTTACTTTTCTTTCTATTTTTTCTTTCACTTCAAATAGGTTCCGAGACATTAAATATCTGCTATGATCACTTTCCTCCCTCCACAATCATACCGGATACATTCAATAAACGTAAAGGATATGCCATAGATATGATTGAAGAGATCTACAGAAACAAAGGGTTTACTATCAAATTAAATACCTTTCCTTATGCCAGAGGACTTCTGATGATCCAAAAAGGGGAATGTGATATCTATGCCGAAGCTGCTTATTCTCCCGAAGAAGAAAATAATTTTATTTTTGGAGAAGAACCTACATTTTTATATCAACTTGCCTTTGTGGTCAGAAAGGATAGTCAGTGGAGATTTCAGGGGATCGAATCCCTAAAAGAGATAAGAGTCGCTACAGGTGTAGGTTGGGACTATAGCTACGTCAGTTCTGACTATCAAAAGTATCTCACAGATCCGGAAAATAAGGGGAAAGTAGAATTTCTCTCGGGTGAGGATGTGGTAGAAAGAATCCTCAAATTGATGATATCGGGAAGGATAGATGCATATTGTGATAGTATTGACGTCATAAATTACTTCGCTAATAAATTAAACATATCCGAAGAAATCCGGGAAGCAGGTGGATTTCAAACCCTATTAGTTGAAAAACCTATTTTCTCTCCACGCCTAACGTCCAAAAAGAGAAAACTTCTCATGGACATTTGGAATTCAGAAAGGAAGCGGTATTCTAAAACCGGAAGGGATCTAGAGATCAAGAGATCATACGAAAGGTTGATCCCCCAAATGAACCCAAAGAATCTTTCTCACATCCATTAGTTCTGAGATTTAAGGAAAGAGGAAGAACGAAACCCATCTCCGCCCTCTTCCTCTATGCAAGCCCGTGCATTTCCCCGAATATTTTGGAAATTCTTTCCCATCCCAAGCAGGCAAACCTCCAATTTATCCCCATTTTTCCTGAAATCTTCAGGATTCTCCAGCTTTGAATGCTTACTTTTTGAACCATTCCAGGTTTATCTGATTCCTTTTTAGGCACTTTTCTGTTACGGTAATATTTTATTGACATATTGCATATTGATTAGTCAGTGGAATGTATGATTCATTTTATTGGCGGCGAAAAAGGTGGAGTCGGGAAATCAGTAGTTTCAAGATGCCTGGCTCAATATTTTATTGATAACAATCGAAGTTTTATGGGATACGATGCGGACAGATCCCATCAGTCCTTTCTCAGATTCTATGAAGACTTTGGCTTACCTCTCAATATTGACTCTTTTGATGGACTCGATTCGATGATTGAGAGCTTTCCGGAAGGGGGAAAGGATGAGATCCTGATCGATCTGGCAGCACAATCCATTCAACCTCTCATGAAATGGATTCAGGAAAGCGATGTAGTTCAGATCTCTTCGGATTTAGGTATTACATTGAATTTCTGGCATGTCATGGATGATAGCAGGGATTCTGTTCACCTCCTCGAGAAGTTGATTCATTCCTTCGATGAAAGGGTGAAGATCATTCCTGTTTTGAACTACGGAAGAGGATTGGATTTTTCTATTTTAGAATCTTCTCATGTAAAAGATTTGATGATTCAGAAAAATATTCCCGTAATACGAATCAATAAATTGTATGAAAAAACAATGCAGAAGATCGACCGGGACAATATTAGCTTCTGGGCAGCTATTCACAATACCGATCTTTCACTCGGACTCTTTGAGAGACAGAGGGTGAAGAGCTGGTTGAAAAATGTCTACGGTGAGTTCATAAAATACAATATTTAAACCTGAGTCAATTGAAGTATTGAGATTCTATTTTAAATCCATTCAACTAGCTTCGTGAGTTTTCTTACTCTCTCAAAAGTTTTCCTTCGTATGGAATCGATGTTCCATACGAATTTTTGAATTCTCTCCATCCGGACGAACTTTATTTCCCTTCCCTCGACGCCCGTTTAGATTCAACATCCCTACCATCTCAATCAAACAAAAGCCCGGCTGACCGAACGCTCTCCGGAAAAGCATCCTAAGGACGTTCCCTGCATCCCTATCTTTAGATTCTTCAGAGAGCCTCACCGAATCCGGCAGGTCTCGCTAATCCGGACTTCGCCGATGGCTCCCGGTCATGAAACTCAAACCTTTTGGGGAGGGAATTTTGAGGATCAGGTCACTTCCCGAGAATCATTCAATCAAGAAAATTAGGGGGTTGGGTTCGATGAGTCCGCTAATTACCGAAAGGCTCCCTTTCGTATGAAACAGGGAAGATGAGTTAATAATACAATTTCCTAATCGAATTATTAAATCTGTCTGAAATGTACAGATAATTCCCATCAAAAGTTATTGATGAATCACAATTGGCACCCGTATTACAAAATTTAGCGACTCCAATAGCCCCATCATTGTATCCATTATTTTTTCCTAATATAGTAGTGACCGCATTCGGAGAAGTCAAACTAATTTTTTTTAAATTTTTCCCCGTTCCTTCCAGAATGTACAGATAAGAACCATCCATACTGATTCCGTAAGGAGAATTGAACTGTGCCAGAGTACCAGTAGAATTGTCCGAATTTCCAGAAACACCGGTACCCGCAATTGTGCTTTGTGTATTACTAGACAAAACATATTTTAGAACTCGATGGTTCAATGATTCAGCAATATAAAGATTGGTTCCATCAGTCGCTATTCCATTTGGACTATTCAATCCGGAGATGAGTGTAGAGACTACACCGGTACTTAGGACAATTTTTTTTATTTTATTATTCCCTCTGTCTGTAACAAATAAATAAGTTCCGTCGGTAGTTAAGTAAGTTGGAGTATTGAATTTTGCCGATGATCCTTCCCCATCTACATCACCCGATGTGCTACCGGCTAAAGCAGATACGGTACCGGTACTAATATCTATTTTTTTAATAGTATTGGACCCGTAACAGGATACATAAACATTGACTCCATCCGTTGCTACACCGTGAGGCAATGAAGAAACTGTAGCAAGAGTGGAAACGATATTTGTTCCGATCACAATTTTTCTTATCGCATTATTGGATAGGTCGGCAACATACAAATTCTTTCCATCGGAAGTGATCGCAATAGGATTGTTAAACCTTGCTACATTCCCATTCCCATTTACGTTTCCGGATGCTACAGTAGGAGGAAAACTTCCTGCTAAAGTTACCAAACCAGCAAATGATTGGTTTAATGTCGGAGGATTGGAAGAAGATAAAAGTGTCCCATTGAACAAATACCCTGATACGCAGTTGATTGTGATCACTACATTTGTACTGGAAGTTCCATACGGTAGATTAGAAACAGCACAAACTTGATTTGAAGATTGAGATACAATAGAGACAGAATACGCCGATCCATTTGTGATGGCACTAGGAAAATTATTGTACCCATTTTCGGATACAGTTAAACTATCAGAATTATTATTTAGCAATTGAATGCTTCCTGTTAAATCACTTACAAATACTCTTACAAAATAGGATCCCGTAACATCAATATCTAAATTGGTCAGCTGGATATCAGAAAGTTGAATATTCTTATAACCTAGGTCTTCAGTGATGACCTGAATTTGAATCTGATAGGAAGTGTTTCCGGTTTCACCTTCCGTACCTCTACTTCCGGAAACTTTAAATGTTTGAATCGTACTCCAATTGTCTTTTGTGAATTCTAAATAAGTATTTGAATTCTGACAGATTCCTGAGTTCTCAATGATTGAATTGGAGTTTAGAATAACCCCTCCATTTGTAGTATCACTACTGGTCAAACAAATGTAAACATTACTCGATGGTTCGGAAAGCATTTCCACCTGAATGGTCGCTTTATTGCCAAACTCATTAGTGTCTCCGGAGGGAGTCCCTACCCGAATCGATTTTTGGAGTACAATAGATGATAAAGGAATTATAGGAACAAACATAGAGATTCCAAACTTTTTTTCACCGATACAATTCATTAAGTGAACTAAAATAATTAAAATCGCTAGAATTCTCATACAATAATCTCAGTTAGATATGCTATTCTAATCTTTAGACAAGAATATTTATTTTTATCCTTAGTGTCCAATAAAAAGTTGTTACAATAAATGAAGATCATCAACTCTAGAAAATTAAATTTTGGTTGGAATCAAAAGGAATCATTACAATCAAAACCTGAATCGGAGAGTCTCCATAGACAAAAAGACAACTATCTTTTCCATGCCTATAAAAATATTTTCTATTTTGAATTTCAATGAAATATCCAATACCCACAAAAGAGACAAAACCACTTCTATCCTTCCGATGCCAAACTTTTAGTGGTTGATCTCTGATCCCGACCCTCCTATTTCTAGTCTTTCTAGGTCAATCCGAGATTCTATTGAAACGAATCCTAAGGGCGTTCCCTGCATCCCGCTTCAATTCGGAATTCTTTAGATTCTCCGGAGAACCTTACCCGAATCCGGCAGGTCGGGCTAGTCCGGGCTTCGCCTAACGGCTCCGGTCATGGTAGCTTTCATGAAAAGGAAAACCAATCCGGAAATTTCAAAACTCTACCAATTCTCAACCATGACTTCCCCTCCCTATCCCTAACGCGGGATTGACTCCGATGATGCATAATTTTGTGTTTTCAATAAATTCTAAAAACAAAAGGGGGGAACTTTTTTCTTAATATTATTTTAGATAGATCTACCTTATGTAATATTATTTACTCTTACAGAACTTAGCTTCCAAGCATCCCAAAAACTTCATTTCTTACTGGGTTCAGAGCGAAACCGAAGGAACGAGAAATAAACCTTGATTTTATTGAGTCGTTCAATTTAGTGCAAAGGTTTGCACTAAAATTCTGAAAATTTTCCATACATACCCTCTTTCCACCTGACGTTTTTATTTTGAACGATCCAATCTAATTCAGGAGAAAAGCTCATCTTGGACCAAAAAGATTACAACCAACTTCTGGGAACAATTTCACAGATCTATGAAACTTCTCAGGAAGAAGGCATTTCAGGCATGAAGAACTTCCCAAACTCATCCGTTCGGAAAGAGGAACCGATTCCTCGACCTCTCAGAAACCGAAATCCCTTCCCGGAAACACGATAAAACGTCCACTCCTTGCTCTCTACCAGGTTCAGGTCTCCCACAAGTCCGTCTCCAGTGATTCTTCCGCCCGTCTCGATCTGGGATTTCACACCATCCTCGATCCCGAACTTCACCTAACCAAACTCAATCTGGATAAATTTCCCACGGGAACCGTAGTACAAATCTACAAAGATTCGACTTCCAACCCTCCCTACTCTTACAAAACCGTTTCCTCTGCCCGTCTCCTCTACACCTACAAAGCCAGTCTAGAAAGAATCATAGACGGTGACACACTATTGGTAAACATCGATCTCGGCTTCTCTATCTTTTCCCAACAGAGACTCCGACTCCGTGGACTCGACTGTCCCGAACTCTCCACACCGGAAGGTTTGAAATCCAAGAAGTTTGTGGAATCAAGGTTGAAAGATGTGAAGTTTCTTATCATCAAAACCTACAGTCAGGATCTCTACGGACGCTATCTGGTGGATGTGCTTTATCTCACGGGGGATGCGACAGAAGAGGATGTGATACGGAGAGGGTTCTTTCTCAATCAGGAGATTCTGGATGCGGGGATGGGAGTTCGGGTGTGAGGGCTGGAAAAGATGATTCTTAATACTTAATTAATTTTTTTTAAAATGAAAATTTTTAAAATAATTTTCATTTACATTCAAAATATAGTAAATATTATTTTAGAAAAACATCACCATTTCTGAAAATAATAATTCAATCACTTGTTTAGGAATGCTTACTATCTAACTACCTAGTTTTCTTTGTATCTCAATCAATAATTTATAAACTCTTGTTCCAGGAGATATAGGAAAGCGTGAATCGGGCTGTATATCAATCTCGATTGCATTGTCTATAGCAGTCAAATAGTGAATAACTAAATCTCCAATTTTAGCAGAGGTTTTCTTTGCTCCCTTTAACAAATTAGACAATTCTTTCTCTAAATATTTTTTTGAATCTACTCTTGGATTGGTTTTTATTTTTTCAATTTCTTCTGGAGAATATTCTGATATTTTTTTTAAATGAAGGATACACCAAAGTTCAAAACAGGGATTACTAATTGCTAAGTGAATATTACTCTTCCTACTTTCACTCGCTACAGTACTCAATTCTTTAACTTCCCATCTGTCAGTATCGATTAAAATCCACAATTGATCATTTGAATTGAGTTGAAATTCTTTACTCACTTCCTTAATGGTTTGGAGTGTCTGTCTAGGTGAACTTTTACTTGAATCTTTTTTCTTATGGAAAACAATGTGAAGCCTTGGAGAAGCAATTAATTCTTCCAATGCTTCAATGTATATTTTTTCAGTTTCTTTACCTTCTGAAGCGATAATAAATAAACTGGCGTCTCGATTTTTTCCAGAAGGACGCTTAAATTTTCTTCGGGGAGTGCTCATTGCTATACAACTAACTTTTTCTTATGAATTGCCGCCACTGCTCCAAACCTACCTAACAAATATCCTTTTTGGATATCTTTATCATAACGCTCAGGAAATTCTTCAAGTGAATAAATAGAGGATTCTCCAAGATTATTTTTTTCTACAAACCAAACTTCATCTTTCCTCAATAGTTTTTGATCCAATAAAATAGATTCATGTGTACATGTTATCAATTGAGATTCATTGTTTTGAGAAACTTCAAAAAATAACTCAAGCAATTTTCGAGTAAGAATAGGATGCAAACTTCTATCAATTTCATCTATGACAATAGTTCGATCTAAATTTCTTATAGATAACAATCCAGGGATCAAATCAAAAAGTCTTCTTGTTCCATCTGATTCTTCTGAAAAATCAAACAAAACTTCCTTTTCTAATCCTGAACTATGTTTAGTCATTAATTTAAAAGATTTTAAGAGACCTTCTTCTCTTGCGATAGCATACCGTAAAGAATTAGAGAGATTCAAAATTATCTTATCTTTTGTTTGTATTTCTTCTAGTATTTTATTGTACACTTCTAGAGAAACTTTCTCTTTTAGTTTTTCAATTTCAATTTCTTGTATTTCTATTCCACTGATTCCCGTATCAAAGTATTCTAAGAAATTAGTAAATAATTTTTCAATATCCTGATTTTCTTTGATCTTTAATTCTAAACCTAAAAAAGTAGATTCAGGAAATAAAATGATTAAGTTTTCACGAAACCATTGAAAGGGCAAGGTAAATAATTCAGAATTTCCCAGCTCGATTAAATTTCGAGTATTCAATTCATACAGAAATAATTTCTCTGAGAGAGTATCTTTCGCAATGTATTCTATTCGTTTTTTATCTTCTTTACTTTTAAATCGAAAGTCGTCAAATCTTACAGACACCTTTCCTTCTGTATTTGTATTACGATGAAAAATAAGGTCTTCAGATTTTTTTTTAATCTCTATTAACTTCTCCTCAATTATAAATTTTTCATCTATCTTTATTGAATAATCAAAGACTCTCTGATCTTTCTTAAATACAAAACTGAATTCACTGGGTTTGTGTTTATACTCCTCATCAAATCGAAATACTTTTCTATTTTCAGAAAAAACGGGATCGATCCCACCTTTCAAAATGAGTTTCTGGGCAAAAAACATTGCCTTAATAAAGTTCGACTTTCCTGAAGCATTTGCACCAAAGATCAATGCGGCCTTCAAAGCTTTGATATCTTTCCGATCTTCTGGTTTGATGATCTGTTCGTTCAAATTCCTTCCTTTACCGGGTTTAAAGGATAAAGTGGTGGATTCTTTGAAAGATAAGTAATTTGAAAATGAGAATTCTATCAGCATAGTATTTCTATCGGTAGAGATTTTTTCTCAGTAAACTATACATATTTTATTTTTCAAATAATTTTCATACTTTTAATGAGAAAATTTCTCTTTAAAATAAAATTTTTCAAAAAAATCCCATGAAGGAGTCTAAAGTCAATTCTTTAAACAAAACAAAGATTTTTACTCAAGGAAATGTAGTTTTAGTTTGTCTTAGTGAGCAAGTTGAACCACCCAATTCAATCAGTATCCTTTCACATCTTTCCGAAACATCCACATTTCTTGATCTCTACTTCCAACCCTCCCTACTCTTACAAAACAGTTTCCTCTGCCCGTCTCCTCTACACCTACAAAGCCAATCTAGAAAGAATCATAGACGGAGACACACTTCTGGTAAACATCGATCTCGGCTTCTCTATCTTTTCCCAACAGAGACTCCGACTCCGTAGACTCGACTGTCCCGAACTCTCCACACCGGAAGGTTTGAAATCCAGGAAATTTGTGGAAGCCAAGTTAAAAGATGTGAAGTTTCTTATCATCAAAACCTACAGTCAGGATCTCTACGGACGCTATCTGGTAGATGTGCTTTATCTCACGGGGGATGCGACCGAAGAGGATGTGATACGGAGGGGGTTCTTTCTCAATCAGGAGATTCTGGATGCGGGGATGGGAGTTCGGGTGTGAGAAAGAGTTAGAAATTATGAGAATTGACAAATATATCTGTCCATAAGATATAGTTAGTATGATTCTGTCTTTTGGTGATAAAGAAACTGAGAAAATTTTCAAACAAATATTCTCAAAGAAAATACCTCCAGAGATTCAAAGAAAAGCACTTACAAAATTAATTTTGATAGATATTGCAGAAAAGGAAGAAGATCTAAGATCTCCTCCCTCCAATCGATTAGAAAGTCTCAAAGGAAATTTCAAAGGCTTTTATTCTATCAGAATCAATGACCAATGGCGTATAGTTTTTAAGTTTGACAAAGGTAATTGTAAGGAAGTTTCAATCATTGATTATCATTAAAAAATGGAGATTCATTCATTATGAAAAATTCTAGAATACCCACCCCAACGATTGCAGAAATTTTAAAAGAAGAATTCCTCGACCCTCTTCAAATCACACCTTACAAACTATCAAAAGAACTTCATGTTTCTACATCTACTATATTAGATATTTTGCATGGAAAGAGAAAAATTTCCATCGATATGTCATTGAGACTTTCCAAATTTTTTGGAATGTCTGAGACATATTGGATCCATCTTCAAACTGACCTGGAAATCAGAGAGAAAAAACAAAAATTAAAAGATCAGCTCAATACGATCAAACCATTGAAATTAACAGCATAAAAAGGTTTAGTGTTCATCCATTTAAACAAAGGAAGGGTTCATTTATTTTTTAGCCTCCGTGGACTCGACTGTCCCGAACTCTCCACACAGGAAGGTTCGGGCGTTCCCTGCATCCCTCTTCTAACCGGGATTCTCCAGATTCTCCGGAGAACCTTACCCGAATCCGGCAGGTCGGGCTACTCCGGGCTACGCCTAACGGCTCCGGTCATGGAACTCTTCATTGAAAGGGGATTCTTCCGGGAACTTCCAAAGCTCTTCCTTTTCTCATCCATGACTTCCCCTCCATATCCCTAACGCGGGATGGACTCCGATGATCCTTATTTTTTTTTTTTTACTTAAATTCTTTAGGACTAATTTCCATAAGGGGGAACCCTTCCAGACCCCTGATTTTATTGGTTTATTTGAATCAGTGCAGATGATTTGCACGGTTTAAAAAAAATTTTTATTGCTTACCCTTCCCCTTTCCTTAACAGGAGACAATTGTCATCCTGAGGTTGCTCGAAGGATGGTTTTACGAAAGATCTTTCCTTAGCAGGAGGCATTTTCTGTTACCGCTGACGCGGGGTCTTCTTATAGTCATTTTCAAAAGTATTTACTCATTCATCAAGAAATCAACTATAAAATGGCTACATACCGTAAGAGGGAATGTGTAATTATTTATGAGAATTGGTATATGTTCAACTTTCAATGATGCATAACTTTTCTCTTTAATACAAGGTAGCTGCTGATCCAAAAGTGGTCGTAAGCTTTCTCTTATGTATTAAGATATTCTTGATAAAGAGAATTCTTCTGTGCCCTCGAGCCGGGCAGGCGATACATAAAACGAGAGTCGGAAACTGCCCCGACATCTCTAAATTTTTGTTCCGAGATGTTTGGGCTGCGCTACCTTTGATTTTCCAGTAGACGCATCATTGAAAGGATGGGTTGTTATTGGGGGATTTTGTTGGAAGCATTTACCGTGAGCGGGTTGGATTCTACTCTTGTAGACCGTGTAGAGGGATCTATTTTATTCAGAGGATTGTCACCCTGAGGTCGCTCGAAGGGTGCTTCTAGTGTAAGATTTCCCTATTTTTGCTCTTATTCCTACCGTGTCCTCCAGCCGAACGGGCTAACCCATAACCCGCCCTTCCATCTTCTAAAACCCCTGATTTTATTGACTCTTTCAATTTAGTGCAAATGATTTGCACTAATAGTCAAGAAATTTTCCAGCCTACCCCTCCGAATTTTTCCTGTTTCTACCCTCTAGGAAGTTGGAAGACCGGCTGAACCGGGCCAGACTGCATTCCGTCTTCATGAAGATTTTCTCCCAAAAATCCATTTCCTCCGAAAGCATCAAAGAAATTCAGCTCAATCTCGGGACCGATGAATCCAAGCCTGCCATTTCTTTTCAGTCTACATTTCCTCTAAATACAAAACTTCCCAATCTTCAACTTACATTTATCCCATTCAAAGGCTTACAATAGAACCATTCAAAGCCTTTGAATGGAGTGATTTAAAGCTTTAAATGAACTTATTTTACTATAGTAAAAAATATTTTTTACTATAGTAAAAGATTCCTTCAGTAGTGGACTACCCCAATCTCACGGGCTACTTTAAGGAAACACTTCCCATTCGCAAAAAGCCTCTGATTCCGATCTAAAGATACGGTGATCGGGTGATGTTTCCGAACAGAGTTTAGAATTCCCTAATTTATGGATGGATAACCTAAGAAATCGAATCCTAAGATTGTATCGAACTCCCGACTCCAAGAATGGATTTTTCTCCTGTCCGGAGCGGAGCCGAAAAGCAATAACCCCTGATTTTATTGACTCTTTCAATTTAGTGCAAATGATTTGCACTAATAGTCAAAAAATTTCCATCCTTACCCTCTTTCCACTTGACCTTTTTATTTTGAACGATCCAATCTAATTCAGGAGAAAAGCTCATCTTGGACCAAAAAGATTACAACCAACTTCTGGGAACCATTTCACAGATCTATGAAGAATCTCAGGAAGAAGGCAATGCAAGCTGGAACTCTTCCGTCCTCCTCGCCAACTGGATGACAGGTCAACTCATCACCGATTTTGAAGAAGAACTTTCCAAAGAGGAAACCTATCGAAACAAAAAGAAGATCATCAAGCAACTTTCAGAGGATCTAAAGCAAAAATACAAACGCGGGTTTTCAACCCGTAACCTCTGGTACTGCAAGAAATTCTATTCATCCTACCCCAAGGGAAAGATTTCCAAGTCACTATCCTGGACTCACTACATCCATCTCCTCAACATCAACGATCCCAAAATCCGTTTGGCGTATGAAAAGAAAGCCATCCAAAACCATCTCTCCCATGAAGAGCTTCTCGAACTCATCCGTTCGGAAAGAGGAACCGATTCTTCGACCTCTCAGAAACCGAAATCCTTTCCCGGCAACACGATAAAACGTCCACTCCTTGCTCTCTACCAGGTTCAGGTCTCCCACAAGTCCGTCTCCGGAGATTCTTCCGCCCGTCTCGATCTGGGATTTCACACCATCCTCGATCCCGAACTTCACCTAACCAAGCTCAATCTGGATATATTTCCCACGGGAACCGTAGTACAAATCTACAAAGATTCGACTTCCAACCCTCCCTACTCTTACAAAACCGTGTCCTCTGCCCGTCTCCTCTACACCTACAAAGCCAATCTAGAAAGAATCATAGACGGAGACACACTTCTGGTAAACATTGATCTCGGCTTCTCCATCTTTTCCCAACAGAGACTCAGACTCCGTGGACTCGACTGCCCCGAACTCTCCACCCCGGAAGGTTTGAAATCCAGGAAGTTTGTTGAATTAAAGTTAAAAGATGTGAAGTTTCTTATCATCAAAACCTACAGTCAGGATCTCTACGGACGCTATCTGGTAGATGTGCTTTATCTCACGGGGGATGCGACCGAAGAGGATGTGATGCAGAGAGGGTTCTTTCTCAATCAGGAGATTCTGGATGCGGGGATGGGGGTTCGGGTGTGAGTGCTTAATTTAACCAAATGACTATCCTCTCTAAAGTAGTTCAAACATGGCCCTCATCTCTTAACGTGTTGGGTGAGCGAAGCCGAACCCTAATCAATGACAACCAGTCTCTCTCTAGCTCGTGAAGACGCAACATACAGTTCACATTTATCATATAAGGACAATTGGTTCAAATTAGATAGGATGGAACTACCGTCATAAACATATAAAATCACTGACTTAAATTCTAAACCCTTGATTCTATGGATAT
The DNA here is from genome assembly GCA_024233875.1 of Leptospiraceae bacterium. GTDB lineage: Bacteria > Spirochaetota > Leptospiria > Leptospirales > Leptospiraceae > JACKPB01. The sequence continues at coordinate 66,326 of JACKPB010000012.1, read as the reverse complement.
TTCCGATCCGAACTCCGGGATAATCACTCTGATCTGTTTTACCTGCTGTTATTTCATACACCCGTATCGAGTTCTTTCTAAGAAAGTTCACCAAACCTTCCCCTATTTTCCCCCGATATATTATACAGATCTCTGTCTCGAGGATCCCATCCTTTTGTAAATTCTTCACTTCATCTACAAGTTTTTTATAGGAATCTTCAGGGTCTCCGGAATGGTGAACAACGGGATTCGGACCACAAAATTCAGAATGATCTCCTAGACTTTTTAACGAAGTCAAATCGAAATCTATCAGCTCTTCATTGGATATCATAGAATGTGCAAATTGTCTGATTTCTTCCGATGTTCGATAATTGATTTTAAGTGCCTTTGATTTACCCTTGATATCGATTCCTGCTTGAATTGGAGATATATTGATTCTATATATTCTCTGGTGATTGTCTCCTGCCATTGTCAAACTGTTATCGGAAGATTTGGAAATCTGAGATAATGTGTTTAACAATCTGAGTCCTTCAACAGTAAAATCCTGAACTTCATCAACAAGCACATGATCAAAGCATTGGTCCGGATTGTTTTCTAAATACATCCTTGTATTGTGAACGGTTTGCTCGGCAGTCATCAATTTTCGTTTTTTCAGTTCATAATCAAAAAGTTCGAAAAAAGCCCAAACTTTCTCTCTTTCCAATCTTCCCATCTTCTTCTTTCCCTTTCGTATTACACTAAGATAATCCTCCTTGGAATAGATCCCCAATTGCTCTTTAATATCTATAAATTCAGAATACAATTCTTCTTTGGAAAGCGGTAGTTCCTGTTTCATTCCAAAATAGGCTTCATCAAATGATTTTTGAAACCCGCTCTCTTTGGAATTCACCACACTTCCATCCCAACCCATTTTTTTGCAGATTTCTTTTGAATACTCATAGAGATGATTGATTTTGATTCGATCGGCTTTCTTATCGATCAATTGTTTTAAAAGCAATCTGAGTTCAAGAGAAAGATTTGATGAAAAACATAAGAATAAAACTTTGGGTTGATCAATTTTTTCTAGTATATGCTTGATTCGATGCAATAGGACTACTGTCTTTCCTGTACCTGCTGAACCTTTAATCATGAAAGCACCACTCAATTTCCTCTGTACTACATGAGTTTGTTTCGGATGAAGAAATACCCTCCATTTTGCAAGACTATCTGAAAAGATGGACTCCCAATCTATTTCCTTTTGAAACTTGATAAGAGAAGGATTGGTAATTTCTATATTTTCATATGTCTTAACGTTTACCTTTTCTTCTTTTGATGGATTCAGATCTTCTTCCTCTAAAACCGTTTTAAATGCCTGATTCATTTCTACTCCATCGGCAAGTAGAAAAAGAATGGCTCTTGTCACTTCATCAAAATATCGTGATACACTAATCAATTCCACTCTATTTCGAATTCTTCGAATCGAATCCACCATGTCCTTCTCAATTCCGATATCAAAAAACTCTTTGTCTGAATATTTTTCCCATAAAAGGGATAAGTTATTTTCTGATGATGTAGCAGATTCCTGATCGGAACTTTGTGATGTAATTTGAAATACATCCTGCTTTTGAAATGAGAAGTTTTTATTTCTCGCCCAGTTGTATGCCTTATCATGATGGTCTACATACAGAAGAATAGAATTATCTTTTTGTTCGGACAAAAGCACGATCACTCGATAGGCATCAGTCAGTTTAGCACCGTATACCCTTGAAGATTTCATAGAATCTTCTACAGAATGTAGATTCAATCCCGGATTCTGTGGATCGTCTCGCAGGGTCTCCATAAATTTTGGTATCCGTTTGTAAACATTCTGTGGTAATTTCCCTGCCGATTCAATAAATAGTGGATGGATATAAACAGATTTCATATTGTTTCCCCTTTCAATTTCCTAAAAATTTCATCTTCTTTTTTTTCAATTTCTATATCCAGATATACTGAATACCCAAACCCTTCCATCTCCTTACGATAAGGCTCACTTTCGATTGGAATGACTAATATCTTTTCATGTTCAAACCCGAGAATAGTAACAAGCTCCTCCTCAGGATCGGGGGCAAATCCTAAAATAGGCTTAGAAAATCCCAGTTTTCCTATTTTTCGAATAAAATTTTTTAAGAGGGGATTGCTAACTCCATTGAGAATCAGCGCCCATTCTTCATCGTACCCCAATTGATCGGATTCGGCCAATTCACCCGCATAACTATCAGAATCGGAATTTGCCTTAGAGATAGGTATGAGCTCTAATTGAAAAAATTGAAACAGATTTGCCAATTTCCAAAAGTCGATCCAATTCTTTTTATACAATTCAATTTTCTCTATCTCCACTTCATCGTCAAATAGCAATCTTACTCTCACCTGATGTCCGGTTTTCATCATGTTCAATGTCAAAATCCCATCACCGGAAGAAAGATCCAATTTATATATATCTCTCTCCAGTAAAACCTGATTTTTAAAAAGAAGATTATACACACTCGGTCGATTTACTTTGGGCATGGGGTATTGTAAATATTGAAACAATTGTTGGAAAGTAGACTGAAAAGCACCTTTGTGCGGAATCAAATCAGGATGAGAAAAACCTTCTTTCAATTTAGAAAGTATTTCGACATCAAATAAAGGTAAATGGATTCCTTCTGATTCCCAGTCTTCATTAACGATAGTAAATACCAGAAACTCTTTAGAATCGAGAATAGACATTCTCTTTCTACAATCGTCGTTGATACGATTGTGTGGATGCAGATGATAAGTATAGCCATCTATGAATACTGCTATTTTTTTAATGTCCTTGCTATCTGAAATCGGTTCAAAAACAAAATCGGGTAAACTCTGAACTTCTACGTTATCTAACTGATTGAGAGTTTTTTGTGGTATAATTCTCCAAAGATTTTCTAAGATATTGAATTGTGCTCCCTGCTTTCCGTTTAAGGTGACCCAATCCCATTGACCTAAATGTTTATTTTTAACTGCATCTTCTAGCTTTTTTAAAAATTTCTTTTCTAGTTGGCTATCCACAATCCGATCATATCCAATTTCTGATATATCCATTTGAATTGGGATACGGTTTTCAATCGCAGGAAGAATTTCCTCTAAAATCTTTATCCCTTTTCTTCTACTTATTTCTTTAAAACTGTATTGCATTTCATAAGACCGAATGCAACGATAGCATCCATCCGGATCCTCATCTGAGGATAGATACTGAATCTTTCCGCACTCACAATCCACTAAATGCTGATAAGCCCTTTTAAATAGATCAAAGATCCCTTCTCCAATCCGACCATCCTCGGATTTCTCTTTGTAGAGGGATTTAAGAAATCCTGTCCCACCGGGAACCATATCCATCATCACCAAGTAAAATCTTGAAAAATCATTTGTATGATCCGGAATATTTTGGATATCAATCACAACATGTCCCGGGTTTCCTTTGAATTTTAATTTCATACCCAACTGCGAACAGGCAACAAATGTCTTTAAGTTTTCTTCGATAAGATTGGGAACATTCATGCGTATTGCTTCCGAAACTAGCTCCCGATAAATATAGCTTCTTTCAAATCCATGTTCACTTCCTTCCCGATTCTTCCGTTTTTTCTTCTGAATCATCTGAAGTTTTTTACAGGAGTTTGAATGAAATTTATAGGCTTCCTCTAATTTGTATTCCCCGTTAGGTGGAAGAGTTCTACCGCATTTTTCACAGATATAAAAACCGGCAGGCATAGGTTTCCCTTTTTGAAAGTATATCGATCCCTTTTCATTAGAATAACCGCAGTTGACATCCATCAATTTGATCTTATCAAAATACTCCATAGCGAAATCGGATTCGGGTTTCCCCAACTGATCATACGGAAGAGAAAGAGTGCTATCAAAAATTCGAATCGTATTGTAATATGCTTTTTCACGATCATCTTTCGAGTCCCCATGATAACTCTTTTCAAAATCCATCCTGGAAAGAGTGATAGAATTGTGAATCGGCAAAAACAATTGTCTCTGTTCCTGCTCGACCAAAGAGTTGTTTTCAGACGAAGGATACCCGCACTGAGGACACTTTTCCGGAAGATGTTCTGAAACTGTATCTTCTAAAAGATATCCACAATTCCCGCAGATTCTCTTGGCTTCATTTACAGAGGTTCCTTCCTCACCATTTCGGAGATGGTATTGATTGATAATAAACTTTCTTCGATTGATATAAAAATGATTTCTAGGTGCTAGTTCCCGTATTGCTATACCTGCAGGACGTATCACCTGTCCAGTACTGATAAATTCAGAATTATTTCCCACTCCTTGGGTGTGCCCCTCAAATACAACGCCTTTTTCCGGAAACGCATAATTCGGAAGAATTCCTTCATTGGTAAGTGCTTCGATGAACAATGTACTACGAATACTCCTATCCCTGGCTTTAAAAAAGTACAAATCACGTGTCAGTTCATCCTTCAATCTCTCATCCGTAAGATTGTCCTTTAACTTCTCCTGAATCGCAGTAATATGAGATTTGATATTAGAAAGTAAATTTCCCGTCTGTAAAGAAATTGTAGTAATCTCATTTTGTAAATCATCGTCTTTGATTTCATTCAATTTTTCTAATGTAAAATCATTCAAAACAGGAAACAGGGAAAGAAAATCTTTCAATAGGAGGCTATGATTTTCTTTCTGCCATTGGATGAATTTGTGAATCGATGAATTCCGATCCTGAATTTCTTTGTTCAAACTCCCCAGGGTCCCAACCATCTCAACCCAGATTTTTTCTTTAGTTGCACGATCCATACAATATCCAAAATACTGACGTTTAAGTACAGCCGGTGCATTGAGCCAGATTCCCGGAGAATTGATCTTTCCTCTGAGTAAATCACCCGGACGGGAATAAAAAAACAAATCATGGTCAACCTGATTGACAATCCCAATAATCAATGCTGCACCGGTAGATCTCCCCGCTCTTCCGATTCTCTGTAAATAATTTGAAACCCCCGGGGGAATCGAACAGAGCATTGTTGCGGAAAGATCCCCTATATCGATCCCCATTTCCAGAGTACTGGTGCATGTCATCACGTTGGGTGAATGAGAATTAGTAGTTTTGATAAATTCCTTTTCACGATTTTCCCGATCTTCGGTTTCCAATAGACCTGTGTGTTCGAGAGCATTTACTTTACGTATTACGCCTGTTCTATATCTCCTCGAAAAATAGTCCTGCCTCACTGATGTCGAAGTTTTGGAATACGTTTTATCATCTTCCCGAAATTCCATAGAAGGGGCACCGATCCATAGATCTTCATAGTTCTTATCCAAAACTAACTTTTTCGTTTCTTTTCCGGTATAAAGAAGTACAGTATCAGTCGTGAAGTACATAGTTTCGGTCGATAACGCATAATAGGTATTTTTTCCGGTTTCACAAAGCTTTATGAGAAGGTTCTTTTCAAGTAGTACTTTTAAGAATATTTGTTTGATATCATTGATTTCATTTTGCTTGATTTCATTGATATTTCCAATTCCTAAAGCTCTCCGACACCAGGTATCCATCCAGATGGAAGATTTATTCTCCGAATGAGAAGAAAAAAGAGGGATCACGGATTTTCGTTCTTCCGGTTTTGTGGATAAAAGATAAGGAATTTGATTTGTGTCTCCACGATTGGGAAAATGCTCTCTATCTTTAGCTCTTGTACCAAAAGGATTCTTTCCCCAAAAATTATCTTTTGCGAGTGACTCAATGAACGGATGCTGAAAACAGGATCGATCCTTCAATCGCAATAAAATCCCATGAACCCAGAGTGTAACTTTTTCCTGTGATACATTTCTCAAAAGTGGAGATATTCTTTCGAGTCTACTGTGTATCTCAGTACTGGCTAGTTCGACCACATCACGGTTCCAACCAATTGTTGCGGCTCCCGTCCATTCCAGAGATCGCCCGGAGAATATTGTAGAAGTAAACTCCGTAAGCATTCCGAAGAGAATTCGGTCTTTCAGTTTTCTCTGCAGTTCCGGATCGGTGATAAATGCCCTATCTTCGAGATACTTTCCCCAATCACTCCAATTTTCCATATCGGGCGGAAGAAGGGTTGCGAGAGTATTGAAATCAGAATTGGCTGGAAAGAGTTTAGTTATCTGCTTGGAAGTGTATTCAAAGATTTTTCCTATCGCCTGACGAACAGGAAGATTTTTTCCTTCTTCAATCAGAGTACGGAAGAGAATCGATCGAAATACAAAACTATAGGTTCTTGCCGAAAAATAGGCCGCCCGATGGGATGCATCCTGAACATTATCCGTAAAAGCTAGCAATTTCGCATCTTCATTCAATGGCGAGCTAAAGATCTCATCCACACAGACAGAAGAAAGAGTAGCCGCCTGAATCCCGATAAACAAAGGACCGCTAAATGACCCGCAATCGGGACAGGACTGGATCCCGACTTCTACACCTGTTTCATTTATTTTCAGATCTTTATTCAATCTGACACGAACAGCGTCCCTCACTTCTTCAAAGGTCTTTCCTTCTTCCCGAAAGAAAAACATTCTTTGAGAGGCAGAAAAAAAACAGTCCGTTGTTGGATCGGGTACATCAGAGTTTCTGAGTTTTCGAAAAAGTACAATCTGTTTGTCTCTTTCCTGTTTTTTTTCAATAAGAAATTTCTTATATATTTCCTTCGGTTGGGTGTAATCATGAATCAAAAACCCTGTGTTTCCATATCGCGGAGCTACCTCACCCTCGGTTCCTGATTTTTCAAGAGCTACATAGCCCGACTCTCCGCATTCCCTGCAATGGTACCCGGGAAGTGCCCTGATGCTATCCGGTTTTTCATCCAACCATACAAACCTTTCCTGTTCCGAGTCAATCACACGACCCACCCTCCTCACTTCCCGAATCCAGATCTGAATCTGTGCGGGTAAGAGTGGAAAGTTTTTCTTCCCTTCCCTGCGTTTTGCGTGATGCAGAAGAGAAAAAAATGAAAGAAGAATGATCTCAACTTCTTCCTGACTATAGGGCAATAAAGAGGGAAACTCATTTCCTAGAGCAACACAAAGATCATCCTTCCATAAAATGGGAACCCGATTGTTTTCTTTCTCTCTGTGGTACACTTCCAGAATCATTCGAAAAAGATCGGTTCTTCTCATCCAGTTTCCCAATTCAACAGGATCCGGAGACACCTTCCAGAGTTCACAGATTCTATGGATATATTCATCCTTTGACTCTCCTGCACGTGAAACTAATTCCCCGACCTCAGGTATTTCAACCGTCAGGGGGGACTCATCGGAAAGAAGAAACTCATATCCCAGTCGGGACTCTCCTATAATCGCATCGATCCCTATTTCTTCTCCGGAAAGAAGAGAAGCGAACTCAGCAAGTTTTTTCTCGGAAGTATCCATTGCCTCTTCGGTATCTTCCAAACTCTGACCGCTAAAAGTTTTCTTTGTATCACGATCCAGAGTAGCTGAAGTCCCCACAAAACAGATTTTATTTTGTTTACTATCCAATCGATCTTTCAACCTACGGATCAAACAGGCTACATCGGTTCCCTGAACTCCATCATAGGTATGCAATTCATCCAATATGATATAAGAGAGAGTACCTTCCTGATTGAATCTCCAGAGAGGAAAGTCAACGGGTCTCATCAGAAGATAATCCAGCATTTTATAGTTTGTTAGCAAAATATCGGGAGGATCCTTCCGAAGTGTCTCCTGGTGGGTAATTCCATTTTCCTTACCCATCTCTCTTGTCCCATTCTTCGAGTCTTTTCTACCTACAAATGTCCCTACCCGGATTCCGTTCAATTCGGGAGTTTCAGAAATTGTTTTTGCAAATCTCTTTTCCTGATCGGTAGCCAGAGCATTCATTGGATACAATACAATTGTAGAGATCCCTTTTTTACCGAGTTTCTTATTTTCAAGAGCTTTTTCCAAAACGGGATAAAGAAAACACTCCGTCTTCCCGGAACCGGTACCTGTTGTTATGATACTATGTTTACCCTTTAATAAACGTTCCCAGGCAATGCGTTGGTGTTCGTAAGGATGAAATACATTCCCAAAAGAAAATGGAATCCGATAATCCGAAAGAGCCTTCTCAAAAGGAAACTTCAAATCCACCCAGGGTCCTTTCAGAATCCCATCCCCCTCATCAAATAAAAACTTCTGAAAAGCATCAACAAGACTCTCCTCCTTAAACTCAAAGGTAGCATTGATATACGCTTCCACCTGTTTCTGAATATTTCGAGCAATGATTTCTGGTAACATGTATTCTCCCTTTTAGTCCCCCTTCGGCCCCGCTGAAGTGGTACTTTGGCTCGGTTCAGGCGAGAATAATACAGCAAGCCTACCTCTCCCCTTTATCGTTGGGTGTGCGTAACTGAATCCCAATACTTATTTGAATGAAAGTAAATAAAATACCTTAATACTTTATTTCTCCCTCTGAAGATCCAAAATTTATTTTTATTCCATTTTCAATTTTACAGTTTTTACCGGGAACAACTTCGTTTAAGTTTCCTGCTTTATCTGTCATCACCCATTTTTCTTTGCTAAGATTTTTAATTCCCCAAATAGTCGGGTCTTGGGGATGGGTTGAAACTTCAGCAATCGGATCTATGAGTTCATATTTTCTTTGGGGATCGATGTGATGGGGATAAAATTTAGTGTTATAATTAATCATGAGTATAGAATTATTTATTTTCATTCGATAAGGGAGAGTAGGAATTTTATTACAACTCCAACATGCGTTCGCCGTACCTTGATTAGCTTTTATAGAATCTAAATCATAAAAATTCTCTGCTCCGCATTCACAATAGAAAATTGAATCTCGAAGTTTAATAAAAATATTTCTCCATTCACTCTCTCTTACTCTACCATTTAATGGATCGTGAATGCCATCGGTAAAAGATTTTATAAAAAGATCTTTAAAGAACTGTGGATATATGCTCCAATATATTAATGCATTATCTTGTTCACCTTTTACAGGTCTATTGCTGCTATTATTAGGATCAAAAATAAAAATTGGATCATCTCCATACAATTTTTTCATCGCTGGAGCATCCATACATTTAATTTTCATTTCTAAAGATCCGTCTAATGGATGGTGTACAAAGAAAACATAAAATAATAATATTGCAAGAGAGTACAGGTCAGTTTGGGTACTTGGTTTTCTGTCACCTCTCACTATTTCCGGTGCCATAAATTTAGGAGTCCCTAAAACTCCACTAAAGTCTTGAGCATCGGGGGTAACATTATCGTTATCACATATTTTCACATCTCCATTATTTGGATTAAAAAATAAGTTTCCAAATGATATATCTTTATAACAAAGACCTCTAGAATGAAGTTGTAAAAAGCTATTGGATGTATGAAATCCTACTGTTGCCAAATTGTAGAAACTTGGTGAACATTTGTTTTTCATCAAATCAACAATTCCTTTATACTCTTTTGTTCGCAATTCCATTAAATATCCAAATGAATTGAATTCTTCCGATTCTACTAATAATATTGGCCATAAGAAATTTTCATTAGGTTGTTTTTTGAGAATTAAATCTTCTAAAATCTTTTTTTGTTCAGGAGTCGCTGTATCAGGAAAATACCATTTTAATGCGTAGTGTTTATTATTATATTCTACTTTATATACTTCACCCTGTCCTCCGCTTCCTAATAATTCAATTATTTTTATATCCTGATCTATATGATGTAAAATTATTCCTTTCTTTAATAATCCATTCATTGTCTTTTGCCTCTTACCATACATTCTGATTTTGATGATTATATTGAGTCGATTGAGTCTTATAAGCATCAGAACTATTTATACATAAAATCGCTTTTAATCGTTGTGCTTCCTCTTTTGCCAATTCTAATTCTTCCCAAAATTTAATGACTAAATATCTCTTATTTTGCTCCTCAAAAAGAGAACCAATTTTTGGTAATGATGTTCTTGGAAATGGTGCGAGATTTTCTAATTGAATTTTGTCTATTTTGGAATCATTTACATCTTTAATATCTTTTTTCAAATCATTAATCAATTCTTCAATTGATTTCAGGTTATCCTCTAATTCCTTCATTTTACGTTCATTATCATTTTTTTGATCAGTTAAGATTATAATTTTAGAATCTATATTGTTTAATTCATCCTCTAAGTCTTTTTCTGATTTATGATTTAATTTTTGATTACTCATCTTTCATTTCCTTACTTATTACTTGAATCTGCTGATTGAGTTAAAGAATCCTGTTTTCGTTTATCGATTTCATTTTGAATCGATTTTTTATCCTTAGAAAATTTATCAATTTCAGATAAATTATTATTAATTTGTTTGTTTAATTTCTCAATCGATTTTTTAAGGGAATCTTTCTTGTAGATTTTATCTTTTAATTCATTATCTTTTTCCGTTTTATAATTTTTTAGATCTAATGCTTTTAAATTTTTTCTTTTTTCAATATCATTACGTAATTTTTCCAATGAACTATAAAGTTCCTCCCTTTCTTTTTCAGAAAGATCGTATAATTTTTTTTGAGAGATCGTTTGTTTAATTTCTTCTACTTTTTTTTTCATTTCATTTAAGTTATTATAATTACTTGAATGAAAAAAATTGGACAGTCTCGTTAAAAAGCCCTCAGAACTATCTAATTCTTCGATTTTTACTAATAGATTCTCAATAGATTTATGCAATTCCAAATGACTTTTTTCCCATTTATGATACAATGAATCTTTTTGAGAGTTTTTAGGTAGAAACGGAGGGTGTATTTCCCAATGATAGATTACTTTAGAAGCATATTTAGGATCAATAAACTGTTTGGGCTCATTGGATTCAAAATCATTTTTATCATGAATGCTAATCAAATCAGGTATTTCTATTTTCTTAAGAATCTTTTCATCTATTTCATTAATCATTATTTCACGATTCTCATCAGGGAGATAAATTTTTTTATTAATTAAATTTGTTCGTTTTTCCTCATTTATATAAGTATATACTATATTAACATTATTTAAAATATTCAAAAAATCTTGTATTTGTTGTAATGTTAAATTAAATACCCATCCTAGTTGATTTGAATTTTTTCTGTTTATAATAATGAATTTATCGTTTTGGTTAGTAACAAATTCCCAATTATTTTCATTTTCCAAACCTTCATAAACAAACATACTATTATTATTATTTAATAATATATTTAATTTATCAATATTATTATTTATTAGGTTCGTGTATACACATAGGTTAGATACACTGTTATTTAAATAATTTGCTACATGATTGTCTATGTTTTTTAATGATATATGAACATTTGTCTTTTGAGCAATGATTTCAGAAATAGTTTTTTCGATTCCTTCCACTGATATATAATCCGGATTTGGAAAAATGAAATCAAATGGTTGGGATTCAATATTAATAGGATTTTCTGCCTGGTCTTTTGTTAAAATTTCCTTTTCAGCCTCTTTCCAGAACCACTCATTATATAATTGAATGAAATATTCTTTTTGCTCATCTTCCAATCTAAGTAAAAACCTATTTTGATCTTCTAAATCTTTAGCGGATAAAGTTCCATTAAAAAACAGACCATTAAAATTAGCACCAACATCGGATAACAATACTGATCCTTGATAATTTGTTTTTATAAGTCGAATTAGAATATTTCCTGCAAGACTCTGAAGTTGATCCTTACCTAAACTCTTATCGTTTGTCAAAAAATATATACGTTTACTGGTAGATGTATCCAAAATCAAATTATATATTTCATTTGAAAACTCTGAGGAATATATACATAGCATTTCCGATGCTTGATTTATAAATTCAGTTACTTTCTCTAAATTTCCAATAAATGTAATTAGATTAGATTCCTGTTTAATATTTGTTGTTTTATTGGAATGTAACCAAAAATTTCTTATATATTCATTAGAAAAATCAATTTCTTTTTGTTTATTTATTATTAATATTTCTTCCATAACTACCTTAGCTATTGATATAAGTTCTTAAATCTGGATAAAGAATACTATCATCCTTTAGAGAGTAAATACTGATATCTTTAGAAATTCCTTTTGTATAACTGTTTAGATTAGTTCTATTAGAAAAGAATAGAAAATCTATCGAATTTGAAAATCCCCAGATTTTGCTTTGTTTATTCTCATCGAAAAAGATTAAATAACGGTCATGGTTTATTTTATTTTTAGATATCACTTTAACATCGGTTTCGGTAATCCAGGGAGCTTTACTTTTTATTAAATCAGCGCGGGATTCATTAGAATTTCTATTTTTAAACAAAGTGATCAATTCAACGTGAATCTTCTTCAGCTGAAATTTATCCATAATAGCATCAATAAATATTTTAAAGTTTTCTTGCTGATCTCTGTTAATAACATACAAATCATAATATATTATTTTTGATATATTTCCTATTTGAGTAATATTCATTTTTTCTACTATATCCATAAAACTTAAATTGCTATTAGGAGAGATACTGAAAGTTTCAATTTCTGGAATTTGATAGGATTGATGTTTGGGATTCAAGTCTAATGGAGCAAAAAAATGCCAGAAAGCTTTCCCTTTCTGTAGATTTTTCATAGAATTTTTTAGCGTATTAATACTTGAATCTAAACCATATTCTTTAAACTCTTCTTTTTCACAAAGCTCTTTAGAGAAAAGCTCAGACTCTATAGGATTTTTATATTCATCAATAAGTTCTTTTTCAAAAAGAAATTTTTTCCACTCTTCAGCGTTCGCCTTATCTCTAGGCATAAGAGGAATATTATAAATCTTAGTAGTATCAAAACTACCAAATCTAAATTGATTGGTTTTAAGAGAGGCCTCATTTTTTATAAAATTTATCATCTCAGCTTTTTTATTTTGGTCAAAGGATACTTTTAATTTCATATTCGTGTTGCTCCATTCTCCGTATAAAGAATTCAATTTAAACAATTGATCTAAGAGAGAATTAAAATCTATTTTTTTAGTTTCACCTTTTAATGAAAAATTATTAGTAATTTCAAAAATGGAGCTAACTTCATCCTCTATTTTCCAAATCAATTTTGTGTTTTTTTGAGATTGTTCAGAAGTAAATGTCGGAATTTCAGTAATCTTAAAGTTCATATAATCTTTGTCTTGTAGATTAAATTCTTTTCCGATCAATGATGATAAATCGCTAACTTGATTTGGAATGATATTCTGTCTATCCGGAGAAAGTCTTTCTAATCCAAGTGGGATGGAATCTAACAATGGATCATCTAAAACACAATACAATCGATACTTTCCTTCTTCTTCATCCCATATAAATCCTGACTTTATTATTTCATCACCCTTAGAAGTAATCTGACCCTGATAAACCCATCCCCGTTTTTCTAAATATTTATTGATATTTTTGAGAATAGTATCATCCGGATTTGGATTATAATCATCTAAATATTTCTGGACATCTAATCGTTCTCTCTTCACGGAAAGTTTAATATAACATGTAAATTCTTTTACTTCAAGAGTTTTAATAAATTCAAGTTGCATGTCTAATCCATCCTAATTGTATTTTTTGCAAGCTCAGCTAAATCTTCAGAACGTGTTTTTTTATCCCCTTTTTGGGAAAAATAATCATAGTCTCCAATAATTACCAATTGATATCTAGCCCTTGTGATCGCCACATTCAATCTGTTAGGACTATCCATAAATCCATCTCTTTTGTTTTGTACCATAGAAAGGAAAACAATATCTGCTTCTTGACCTTGAAACTTGTCTACTGTATGAAGTTTTATTATGATATTATCCTTATGAAATCTACTTTCATTTTTTTTTAAATTGCAATAACTCCTTAATTCTTCTTTAATTTTTTTTTCCTGTCCTCTATAAAAAGTAAGGACACCTACTTCCCAATTTTTTTGATCATGTGGAGGATTAACTGCTTTTGCCCATTCTACAAATTTTTTTAATTCATCAATTAACCTTTCTACTTCTTTCTTATTTGTATTTTTAAATACATTGTCTCTAATATCTATCCAAACTCTTCTATTATTATATATTAAATATTCCCAATCTCTTTTATCTTTAATATTTTTACTATCTAGCAAGGCTCGGATAGTATTTCCTTTATCATCTTTTTCTGAATAAAATCGCTCTCTGGGATAAACAGAGATATCTGGATGCATTCTATGTTGATAATCTAATATTGTATGCCTATTATCCAGATCTACCTTCTTAAAACCGGATGTCAATGTTGTTAAACTTTTTACATAACGATCTTTTATCCCTTTTACGAGACCTTCTAATACTGAAGGAAATGCTATGCATCGAATTGTTTCAATTTGTTGTTTTATATCAATACTTTTAGGTAACATTTTTTCAACCTGATCTTGAAGTGGATCAGATTTACCCTGTTTTCTCCTAGCCAAACGCTTTTCATATGTTCGATTGAGTCTCCAACCAACTTCTGTAGCCCAAGATTTTTCTTTAAAAAAATTAATCATTGAATCATTAATTTGAAAACTATCATTTAGAACATCTCTTTCAGTCTTAAATGATATAGATTTATTGTGTTTAATATTATGTTTGAAAGCATGAATAGATGATTTCCATGGTTCGTATAATAAAAATGACATAGTCTCAGGTAAAAATTGTATCAGTTTCTCTACTAAACTTTCATCAATGAATATTAAATTGAAATTAATATATTGTATTGCTTTTTTTTTAAATTCATCAGAATGTAAGACAATAAAATAATTTTGTTTATTATTTGAAAGATGGTCATTGATAAGCAAAATATTTATTTTCTCAAACTGATCCAGTCTCATTTCAAGTTCCCTTATCAATTCAATCATTTCATTCCTATTTAGGGGAATTATGAATTTACAATTTTCATATGGGTACAATTTATAAAGCAATAAACAGATTTTTTGTAAACTTAAACTTAATTGTCGATTGTTATTCAAATCCATATAATTTAAATTAGTTGTAATCTGCAATGGTTCAGTAAAAGGGGATAATTGCTTAACATCACCCACTATAATCCATTTTTTTGCAAAGAGTGCCGGAACTAAAAATTCTTGAAAAGTTGTTTTACTGGATTCATCAATAATTAAATAATCAAATTCTGGAATAATTGAATCATTTGGTTTAATTTCTTTAATTCTGGGATATTGCAATATTCCAATTGTTGTACCACACACAAGATTAGAAGATTCTAATAATAATTTTTCACCAATATTTGCATATTTTTGGTTCAATTCTTCAATGCTAAACTGTTTGATCTGTTCAGAAATACGATTTTTATCACCAATCCTTATTGGAAAAATTGTATCTAATAGTTCTTTTTCCTGGATTCTTTCTAATATATTATCAATTGCTACATGTGTAGACCCACATAATAAAACTCTTTTTCCCTGTTTTAACAACTGAAAGATGATTTCCAATATTACTGTTGTTTTTCCTGAACCGGGAGGACCTTCCATGATGGCAAATTCTTGAGTAGCTAATGCTTTATTTACAAAATCTCTTTGTTTTTCGACTCCGCTATATTCATCATCTGTTAATATTTTCCATTCTATCTCAATATTCTCATAATATGTAGCTTTCCAATCGACAAGGTCTCTTCCTTCAAATAAATTGATGAGATTAGTATGAAAAACGGAAGGACGTTCCTGAAGATTTCGAATTGCCTGAATCTGTCTTCCAATTTGATATGTGCTTCTTCGTGCTCTTAATTTAGCATTATCCGCTGGAAACACCGGCTTTCTATTTTGATTTGATAATACAATTTTTCGTTCTCCTTCAATACCTTTAAAAATAAAATATTTATTTCTGGTTGGCTTATTATTTATTATTTCTTCGATTTCTACTTCATCATCAAAAAAATTTTCTAGAGGCGATTGGATCTCATCATCACTACTTTCATTTTCTTCTTCTATGAGTTGTATCCAAAATTTTTCATACTCTTCCATGTTCTGAAGATTGACCTCAAAATGGATTTTTGGATCTAGTGAGTAGAGCGATTCGAAATTGCATTCTTCAATACTCAGAAAATACATTTTTTGAACATTGATACAATCTAAATCAATATTTTTTCCGGTAGCTAGTTCAAATTTTGAGATATTTCTCAACCAATGGAAATCAAAATTTATCTTTTCAATCCGGACATTCGTTCTATCTAATGGAATTTCATCTTCTGAAATTAATATCCAACTCTCATTAAATTTGAAATAATTTTTTCCATTTAGTTTTTTCAGATCAAATGAATCCTCTACTTCATATCTAACCCGTTTCCCATCTATTTCTAAAAGTTCATTTTCATCAAAGATTCCAAAAATTGATAATCTAGATCCATCAACTTTAAATTGATAAGATTTCCCTTTTTGCCTTACTTCTTTTATAGATAAATTGTTTGTTCCTACTTTTTCTAATTGATAGTTTCCAAATCCCCAGATTATATTGAGTTTTTCATATTCGGAATACTCATCGGGTAATTCTATGTATGAATAGTTTTTTTCTTTTTTTAAGTTATGAGGTTTGATTTCAACATTGCTTTTAGTTTCTTTAATTTTTAAAGGAGATGAAAAATCTTCTTCTAGATCTTGATCAGAAATCACTAAAAACCAATTTTTTGTTTGAATGTATTTGATTTGTGAAATTGGTGTGATTTGATAAAATGAATCTTTGGGAGTTAATCGAATTTTTATACCTCCTACTTTTTCCCAACTAGCAGAAACAGTCCTATTTTCAATAGCCTTTTTGGTCTTATTTAAGTATTGATAAAAAGGTTGTAAAGCTGTATATGTCTTTTCTTTGAGTTCAATCGCTTTTTCGGGATCATCGACGAGTTGATTATAGTAATAGATAGCCATTATTTTTTCCTATGCAACAAAATCATGGTAGTATCATCTCCGCTACCCTGGTCGGAAGTTTCTTTTAACCAATTCTTTAAGTTATCCTGTATCTCTAGAATGCCATCATTTTGAATAATTGAGAGAAAATCTTTTCCTGCTTTATAAAATGAATCATCATCTTTAAAAGAATTTGAATACCCGTCTGTAGATATTATGATTAGGTCAGGAGGATCATAATCTATTCGTCTAACATTCACTTTGAAATTTTTAATTGCATCATTTGTACATAAAGAATAGGTTTCATTAGCAATTAAATTCTGATCTCTTCCAAAATCTTTTGATACTTCTAAAGTCGACTGGACAAATAAAATATCCCCATCACCGAGTTGAAAGGTAATCAAAATGTTATTAAAAATAACAACACCCAAAAGTGTACAGCCGTATGGTAGATAAATATTTTCTTCTCTTTCTTTATACGGATACTTTCCTATACTTTCCCTTACTGCTCGTCTCCAAAATTGTATCAACTTCTGGGGAAATTTTTCAATACAATAATCCCTAATCCCTTGAAATTTTATATTGTCTCTTTGAAATCTTTCCAATAGTAATTTTATATATGCAATCGAAGTAAGAGTAGCCAGATTCGAACCCAGATGACTTCGGTGATATCTTTCAGCTCCATGACCATCAGAGATTGTAGCAATTATAGGTGTGCCACTTACCATATTCTCTGGAAATATAGCCAGAGAATCTTGATTAGGTAGTTTAGATGATTCATGAGATTTTCCTATAATGCTACTTGTAACAATATCCCATTTCTGCATTTTATCTTTTACCAAACGTCAGCTGTACTAATATTTAAAGTTGATTGTGGCTGGGGGATAGGTACATTTGATGCGTTAGAAGATTGGTTTACCTGACTGGGTGGTGCAGAAGCTGCTTTTAAAACTGCTGTAGATACCCATTTGATGTAATGAACTAATGTATCCGAATTATTTGCACGAAGTGGTTTTAACTCAGGATTTCCCATAAAATCTTGCAATACTTTTTCATCAGCATCCCCACCAATAGCGATACCAATTCGTACTGCTTTCTTCCCCCAAGGCTCGTTCATGAGTGCCTGTAAACCACTTTTGAAGTCATCAGTAGGTTGCCCATCAGTGATCAACACCAAAACTGGTGGAAGTGCTCGATCTGTCATAGGAGGAATTTTCAACTGATCAGCGACCAATTTCATTGCCTGACCCATAGAAGTAGATCCATCTACATGTAAATCTTGCCATTGAAACTGATCAACCTTTGTTGGTTGTGAGATATGCCATTGTGCTCCACTTGAAAACTTTACGGCTCTCACCAATACTTCAGCATTTGGATTCTCAGTAGCAACCTTTTGCATATGAGGTATAGCTTCTCGAATTGCTGTATTTAAGGATGCAATCTTATCTCCAGCCATAGAGCTCGAGCAATCTGCAATCCAAATAAAATGTATGGGTCTTGTGGACAATTCTCCACCGGGTCTATTTACCATTTTTTTCTCCTTTATTAAAAAATATTCTGAATAACTACTATTTACTCCCTTCAACTCTTCCCTTCGGCTCCGCTCAGGGAGCACGATTGCGTGGGCGAGCAAAGCAAGCCCCCCCTACACGGGCGGGGTGAGCGAAGCCGAACCCCAAACGAGGACGTCGAGATTACTCTTCCCAACAAAATGACTCTCATTCCTACATTCCGCAAGAAAATGCAATTTCATATCATTTCCTTCGATCAAAGCTATTTTCTTCTTCCGGCTCCATCCCTGAATTTGCTTCTCCCGATGATAAGCATCCTCAATAAATCCAAATCTTTCGTAGTACACCAACTCCACCGGCAAATGCTTCGAAGTATGATTCGAACCCAACCCCATCTGATGTTCCTGAACCCTATTCTCCAGGCTCCACGTACTACCCACATAAAAAGAATCATCACTACATTTCAAAATATAAACAAACGGCATAAAACCTCCTACCTCAAACTCCTCCCTTCGGCTCCGCTCAGGGAGCGCGAAGGCGCGAGAGCGCAAATCCCCTATTGAGTGGGCAAGCGAAGCAAGCCCCCTAAACTAGGCGGGTGAGCGCGAAAGCGCAAATCCCCTATTGAGTGGGCAAGCAAAGCAAGCCCCCTACACTAGGCGGGTGAGCGGAGCCGAACCCCAAATTCTCCTATACTCAAGAACCCGATCCACTCCCACAAACGGCATAAAACCTCCTCCCTTCAACTCCTCCCTTCGGCTCCGCTCAGGGAGCACGAAGGCGCGAAAGCGCAAATCCCCTATTGAGTGGGCAAGCAAAGCAAGCCCCCTAAACTAGGCGGGTGAGCGGAGCCGAACCCCAAATTCTCCTATACTCAAGAACCCGATCCACTCCCACAAACGGAGGATAAAACGTCTTCGTAACTTCCCTCGTCCCTCCGTCCACGGGAAACTTCACCTCCAGCGGATCGCTCTCCTTCGCATCTCCCCTGGCAATTTCCTCATTCCGTCGTTTTCTTGCCTCACGCAACTGCGTTCCGCCCGGATCTTTTCTTGCGGTATTGGGGAGTCTTCTACCCCGGGAATCGTATTCATCGACGGCTTCGTATTGCTGTAGTACAGGAAACTGTAAGGTATATATGAGTTCGAGGTGTTCGAGGCTCAATCCGAATCCCTTCGCGACTAGCACATCGATCTCGAGAAGGGCGAGTCTTCGGGCGAAATCGGATCGGAGAGGACTCTTCCAATTCCACTTAGAATCCAAATCCTTCCACGGGGATTCAAATTCATAGACCAATCTCTCATCTTCTAAGAAAAACGTATCCTTCTCGATACCCTCACTACACTCTTCCCAGAGCTCAGAATATTGTTCCGTCAAACAATTCAACCGGAGAACCCGATGACGGATCAAAGTGTTGATGGTTTCATCTTGGATGAGAGGGATGAAGGAAAAATTGGAAATTTTTAAATTATTCGCTCCAGTAAATCTCAATAAAAAATCTACAACCAATGAACACAAGATTCCAGATGTTTGTATAGTAATTAAGGAACTTATTATGTAACCATTACTAACACCATGTATATGACTCACACCTTTAGGAATCACACAACTCATAATCGTTCTTTCCTGAGTGATATTCGCCATACTCCTCCATGCGATCCGGTAATAGTCTTTTGCATTGACCTTGATCGGGTTTCCGTCATCATCCTTTCCCATGGTCACTAAAAATGGATCTTTTTTGAGGGGTTTGTAGGGGCTTCTGGGCAAAAAAGTTTCGGAGATTTCAGTGAGGTCTATGTCATCAAAGGAAGATTTTTCAGTACAACTTTTATAAGCAGTTCCATACAAAGGATTACCTACATACAAAAGAGGTCCTACCAATACCAGTTCATCAGGAGATTTAGGTTGAAACGAAGGATTGTCCTGTCGTTTTAGGAATCCATCTCTTTGAGAATTGCTTTCATGATACATTTCTGTAGAAAAAGATTCTTCTTTCAGATCTTTCAGAGTTTTCTCAGATTTTCCAACAATCTTGAGAATTTCCAGAATAGGTTTGGCATGGATTTGAGGTAGTTTGGTAGCATACAAAGTCTCTCCTCCAAACAACTCGTGGATGATTTCCATTTCCTTATTTTGAAACCGTATGATCCGTTCGGGATGTCCTTTCGTCTCCCACTCTTTTTTTTCATTCTTAATTCCGGGAACAAATTTTGACTGATTTTTTGAATACTTAGAATCAGTAATCGTTTTTGGATGATAGAGATTGAATAAAGAAATAAATGAGATTCCCTTTAACTGAAATGAATATATATTTATTGAATATTTAGCTTGATGTCCAACATCAGCAAACAATTGCATTTCATTGATAAACTGAAAATGCTTTCTGAGTCTCGGATACACTTCTTCCCGAAGCCTTCCTCCATTGGGATCATCAAAGAGATTGGTTGGATGGAGAAGACCGGTCACTCCGTTGGGTGACATTAGATCCCAGGTTTTCACCAGAAAGTTTTTGTAGAGATTGGTTTGGATTTTTTTCAGGATGGGGTAATGGGTTCCGGAATTCAGAAAGGCATTGATTCCCGATGCGAATCGAAGCTCCCTGAAGTAAAGAATGGGATCTTTTTCGATGAGAGTTTTTCTCTCCCGATTGTAGTCGGCACTCTTGGCACCCCGCACTCCCAGTTTGGGATCGATTCCATCTAAGACCGCACCCTCGTTCCATTCCTGTTTGAGCCAGGGCGGGTTTCCGAGGAGGAGATCGAAGCCTCTTTGTCCCGATCCGAATCCCAGGACTTCGGGAAAGACAATCTCCCAGTGGAGAAACTTTTGTTCGTCGCGGATTCTCTCTACGATCTCTCCCCACTTCACGGTTTGGGAAATCTCCCGATAGCTCAGATCTTTTTTCCCGAAGAGAGTTGCGATCTTTTCCAGAGACTTGGTTTGGGATTCATGGAGGAGGAGCTTTTCCGAGGAAGGATCGATTCCGAGAAGGGCAGATGCTGTATAGAGAAAGTCTTCCCGACGGGGGAGATTCTTGCCCTCCGTCTCCACATCCCAGAAGTAGAGGGAAGAGTATGCATCCATGAGAAATCGGAGTTTGGCGTACTCTCCCGTTTCCTTTTCGAGTTCTGCGAGCTGACTCTCCCATTCTTCGAGTCCGGGACGGGATTCCGTAGTACTTTTCTTCTGACCGAAGAGGGAAACCTCTACCCGTGATTGTCTCAAAAGGCTTTTTCGAAACTCTGTGAGGATTTCAAAACTCCGATCCACCGCCTGAGAAATTCTTTGGAGAAGTCTGATTTCGAGATCTTCATACGGTCTTGCCACCTCGTTCTTGAGCCATTCCTTTCCCTTCTTCACCGATTCGGGATAGGTTTCTCCATAGAGCTTTTCGGAAAGGAGGGGAACCATATCTTTTTGGAAGACCAAAAACGAATAGACCTCGGTTTCTTTTCTCTCTTCACCGGGTTTGAGAAATCGAACACTCAGTTCGTCCCCGACTCCTTTTTTGAGAACTTCGGGATCGATCACCGATCTCCTTGCCCCGATCAATGAGTTTCCATTCACCAAACGGAATTTGAAAAAAGGAACACCGGAATTTTTCCGGATTTCCCTTTCCTTTTCTCGATGTTTCTCTTCTTTGTCTTTCTTTCTCTTTTCTTCGCTCTCCCCACCCTCCCTGTACTGCGTTCCGAGCCAGAGAGAAAGACTTCCGAGTTCCACTGCCATAGGATTGAGATCCACTCCATAGACGTTGTTCTGAGCGATGTAGTACTTGACCCGATTCTTTTCGTTTTCATAGTTTTCGGGTTCGATGGTCTCACCGATTTGCTTTTGTTTGAGAGAGAGATACGCATCCGCCAACTGCGAAGTCGCTTCCTCCAAAAACGCTCCCGAACCCATAGCGGGCTCGCAGAGCAAGAGATCTAAAATCTCATCCGCTCTTTCAGATGTGAAGTCTTTCAAAAGCTCTTCAATCGCCTCTTCCACAAGACATTTGGTCAATACCTGTGGTGTGTAGTACGATGCCGTCCGTTCCCGATCCACATGGGAAAGAACCAGAAGAAAGGTTCCTTTGGGATACACCCTCTCTCCATTTCCCTCCGAAACCTGTTCGATCTCCCACCTTTCGAACTCGGCTTTTCGTTTCTTGGAAACAAACCAGGTCTGAACGGAAGGATCTTCGAACTCGGGAGACTTCTTCCCATCACCTTTCGCCACCTGAATGAGATCTTCTTCCGCAAAGACAGCAGAATAACTGAGAATTCCCTCATATACCGCACCCAACTGGGAGATCCCCAGATTGGCATAATTGATCCGACCCCTTCCCTTTCCCTTCGCACTTTCCGAAAGGGAAAGACTCACGACAACTTTTTGCAAAGCCTCATTGGATAGTTCGGCATGATCGAGTAAAAAACTTTCTTCGGGATGAAAGAGCCTTGAAGTTAAAGGTTGGATCACAAAGGGAGTCTGAAAGTCAATCGAGTCTCTCTTTTCCTCCCAGTTTTCGGGATATCCATTCTGAATCAATGAAAAGAGAGTTTTCAAATGTTCATGAAAGTACGTTCCGGTCAGGGTTTCGAGCTGGAGAGGGATCAATTCCAAATCTCGCAAAGACTCAAAGGAATACCCCAACCGATAGACGTCACTATCCATCGGTAAGATTCCTTTCTCCCCCCTCGCTTCCGCATAGAGAATGAAAAGGATCCTGTAAATATAGGTCAAAGCCTCATGCTTGAGCCGATCCGCTGTGACTACTTTGAAACCGGCATGTTTCAGTTCTTTCCCCGAAAGTTCCGTATAGCTCAGATTTTTTTCTCTCCGGTACCGCACCCAATCATTGGCAAGGGTTTCAATCGCCGATCGCACCGCCACCTGCAAACGTGAGGTGACACCAAACGCATACTTATGACTATTGTCTCCAAGCTTATCATAAATCTCTTCTTCATGGGTAAAGATCGCCTTAGAAAAGAGCCCGAGAATCTCCTGAAATCCCTTGGTTTCCTTTCGGGAAAAAGCTTCTTCGAGATCGACTTCGATATGTCTTCCTTCGGAAAATGTATGACGGTCAAAGAGATAGAGATTTCTACCGCATTGGGCAATGAGAAAACGGGGAGACTTTTCTTCACCGAAAATGGCAAGAATCGCACGGGTCAAACTCCCAAACTCCCCAACCGAAATCCCTTCGACCGAAAAGGATTTTGAAACAAATTTCTCTTCGAGAGGATGCGGAGAATCCTTCTCCTTCAACTCCCCGGGATAAAATACATTGGCTTCCAAAAGCCCGAGATAAGGTTCCGAGTTTCGTTGAATGAGTCCTTCTAAGAGAATTCCCGTCTTTTTACCTTCGAAAAGATAGACAGATTCCTCTCTGGAATATCCCAAAGCGTTCCAGATTCGATCGATAAATGCACGGATTTTGGGATTTTGAAAACTTTTATCTTTTTCAATCGCCTCTTCTTTGGCTTCGAAATACATTTCTCCTGCACCGGAAAGGCTTTCCCGATTTTGATTTTCCGATTCGGTTTCTTCAATAATCTGTTTGATATCCGAAGAAAATGCGGATTCTAAATAGTGGGGACTGAAATATTCACCCACATTATGAATACAGGCAGAATGGCTCATTCTTTCCCTCCGCTGATCACCAGCACCAATTCGGAAAGCGGTTCGTCATACAATGAGTATTGGTTATGGATCTGTTCTTTTCGATGCTCGAATTGTTCGTCCAATTGCTTTCTCAATTCATCGAGGGCTTCCGCTCTGGCTTTCTGGGATGTCATGACCCGACTCCTCATCTCAGCGATGTGATTTTCTTTTTTCTTTTTCCACTGATTGAATTTTCGAATGTATGCTGTCGATTTGTTACGGTTCTCTGTCTGGAGTTTTTCCATTTCAATTTTCATAGATTCCATACTCTTTTTAAAGGCAAAGGGAATGAGAATTTCAGCATTGCGAAGATCGATCGGAACCTTTCGGTTCACAAGTTTTCCCAATTTCACCTCACTCATGATCTGTGAAAAACTCATATACGTATGCTTTTTATTCTCTTCCACCCGAATCCCGTGGGGTATGACCAGAAGAATCTCACCCGCCTTAGAACTGATCTGTCCGAAAAATAGATAAATCAGAGTACCCGCAGGAAGATTCGAACTATTGATGATCGGAACCTCTCCTCTGGAAAATTCCAGAGAAAGTCGATCGGTCAACCAACCGAGAATAGGATTCTGACGGCTGAGAAAAAGAGTCGGACTCCAATGCCCCAACCGTTTGTCCACTCTTGCTCTGGCGATTTCTCCCAACGCAAAATCCTTCCGATCCGAGATACGAAAGCTATTTCCCATCACTTTCCAAACTTCAAGAGGAAGAGAAGTCGCTCCGTAGATGAGATCATTCTTAAACTCCGGCGAACCGAGTCTTTTTTTGACCTCATCGTTGGGCGTAAACTCCAGAAATTTCTCTTCAACTCGCAAATATTCTTTGGGGTATTCCGAAGGTCTTATCGAGGAAAGGTATTGATACCCTTCGACGAAAAACTCCCGATGAGAAAAAATCTCCCGTTTGGGTTCTGATAGGGGAAGAACCGGTTCTACTTCTTCCATCTCTGTCTTCCGGGCGGCAAAGATCATTTCGAGTAATTGATTGGTCTCCTCATCGAGAGAAAATGGTTTTTCGAGAATTTGTTCTGCATTCTTTCCCTCCACGACACGATCACCGATCGCTTCTTCTTCCTGTTTGGGATCAAACAGTTTGAGAACCGATCCCGCTTCCTTCTTGATCCGGTTGATTTCTTCTACCTTCTCGGTGAGTAGATCAAAGACCCGTTCATCACTGTGATACTTGGGATCTCCAGTTTCTACTTTCAAATATCTTACTTCGGGAGTTTCTTTCTGTCCGATACGATCGATCCGACCATTTCTTTGAATGAGGGTGATGATCGACCAGGGCAAATCATAATGAATGATGTGATGGCAATTGCTATGCAGATTCAGCCCTTCGGAAGCAACGTCGGTAGCGATCATCATCCGAACCTTGGTTCCTCCGGTAGCAAAGGCTTCGATGGAATTCTGAACTTCCTCTTCAGGGGTTGACCCATCGATACAGATCACAGTTCGATCCATAGGAGTATCGGAGGATGAATCCTGAATTTTAAAATGAGAAGTCACAGCAGAAAACAAAGCCTTTTCCGTTTTCACATATTCGGTAAAGACAAGAATTCTCGGAGATTGGGGGGAACCGTTCCATCCGAGTTTCTTGAGATTCTCCAGAAAAATCAAAAAACGACTGCTCTTTTGAATCTCGAGGGATTCACAGAGAGTAAATAGCTCCTCGAGTTTCTTTCTTTCCGAGTCGATCTCTTCCTGATCCTCTTTCTTTTTCAAAACTTGGATCCGATTCTGAATTGTACTACGAAACGCTTCGGGTGCAGAAAGAAACAATTTGTAAAATCCGTATTGCAAAAGTCTCACACTGTCTTTCCTTCCCTTCTTTGACTTGGCATCTACCCTGAGCTGATAGATCTTTTCAAAAATCTCCTGTTCCTTAGCATTCGCTGTGATTTTTGTTTCCGCGAGAGGAATGATTTTGACCGGGCTCATATTCTTTCCGATCTCTTCTCTCACCTCTTCCTTCAATCGCATAACGAAGTGTTCTTTGATATCGTCCACATCAAACTCAACACCATCCGGATCGAGAACGGAATACGGTTCAATCAATCTGAGAAGTCTTGCAAAAGTCTCCTTTTTCCCATTATGAGGTGTGGCAGTAGTGAGAAGAAAATGTCTCGAACGTTCGGAAAGCAATTTCGCCAGACGATAACTTTGTGATACACCCGCAACGTTATGCGCCTCATCAATCACAACAGCGTCCCATTCGACTTCTTTTAAAAAATGTTCATACTTAATGCTCTGTTTGAGGGTATCAATAGAGAGAATCACACGATGATAGATATCAAAGGGATTCTTATTGGAAGGAATCCGTGTCCGGAGTTTGGATATCGCTTCCGAATCCATTCGAACCAGTGGGATACAAAACTGATTCCAGAGCTCGGATTGGAATTGTTTGAGCATAGACTTTTTGGTAAGCACGAGGATCCGATCACAGGCTCCCCGTTTCATGAGTTCGGACAGAATCATCCCGACCTGAAGAGTCTTCCCGAGTCCCACAGCATCTGCAATGAGTAACCTCGCACGAATCTTATTCAGAGCCTTTCTGGCAGAAGATTTTTGAAATTCATAAGGATTGGCTACACAGTGTTGACCCCAATCCACCTCCTGACCGGGAACAGGCAAACTCCGGAGTCGTGCATCCAGATAGAGCTGAGTCTTTTTATACGAATTGGATGTATCACCGATGAGTTTCACATCTTCGGGGTTGATAACTTCAATCGGTTCAATCCCGGAAACAAAAATCCTCTCCTGATTCCGAACAAGACTATCCAATCCCAGACAATGGATCACCTGAACCTTCCCCTGTTGCGTAACTTTTTGAATCTTCCAATCCGCACCGCGTACGCGGACACGGGAAGAGGGAGCAAGTTTTTTATCCATAAAGTCTCCTCAGTCTGTAAATGAAATAGCAGGAAAGGGAAAGTCGAGAGTCTTCAAGAAAAGGTTCATGATTTCCGCATCATCATCAAAACCCACAGGAGAATTGAGATCATTTTCATCATCCTCAACCTGAATATAGTAGTACACGACCAGAAAAAAGGAATAGATCTCCCCAGCATTCTTACGGGTTTCCAGATAAGGAACCAGTTTCTCGATCCGATCAAAGATCTCGGTAGCGGTCTTGAGATCCACCATCTCCGTTTTCGCAGTCTTCTCTACTATACGAAGATATTCCCGGGAGTCAGAAAGGGCTTTAGAAAGAGTATATCCTTCAAAAGAAGGAAAATTCAAATACTTCTCACCTGTTTCCAAATATCGCTTTAAATCCTGAAAGGGCACCATAACATCCAATTTTAAATACATTTGGCAATCATTTCTCGCCGATTCAAAATATTTGTCAACAAAATTGCATTTCAAAGGAAATAAAATGCATCCAACCCCCGATCACGAACTCAACTTTATCTACTTAACGCGGAAGAACTCCCGGGCTAGCTCATACTCTTTCACAAACGGCATTTGAAGTTCAGCGAGATGCTCCGGAAGAGCGATGGCCCAACTCACATAATAATAGGCAAGCACCTCATATCCGGAAAATTGTTTGTTTGGTATGGAAGTAATAGAATACCCTTCTTTCATAGGATCAATCCCATTCATTCCGAGAGTAGCAAACTCAATGGCGATCGCCTTCACCGAGGACTTGGGCAATGGTGTGTAGTACGCCAATGCATTCATCATTTGAATGGAAACTTTTGCATTGATCTCTTGGTCTTTGTGTTCTTTCAGAAACTGCACCATCTTTTCTTCCTGAATCTTTCTTTCCGATTCAGATAGTGCAAGACCGATCTCATCGGAAGAAGCAGGCTTTGGCTCCCGTTTGTATTCCGATTCCGGAATCAATTGAGCTAAGTTTTCTAAATGCAAATCGTTTGCCCAATTCCGAACCAATGAGTACTCCAATCCTTCCGGCTTGAGAGTTCGTATTTTTAAGTATTCCGCATACATTTTTTCGGCAAGAGCCAATTCATGTTTTTTGGGTTTGTGATCGGCTACAAAATCCCTTCCAAATAGTTCTCTAAAATGTTGCGCCATAACAAGGTTCAACACTTTAGAAGCCGAAACCAATTCGGGAGGAATCATTCGAGTGTATTCTGGCTGGGTAGTGGAAAGGATCCCCTCTTCGATCATGGCGCTCATAGATAGATATTGATAGGGTCGGATTTCCAGAAAATCCTGATAGATCCGATCTTCGATAAAGAGGTCGATAGGAGTATTGAAAATCTGCTGGTTGATCCCATCAAAAATTGACAAAATATATTCTTGGATTGTATCTCGGGAAACCCCACTTTGCCTGAGGAGACTCTGTGTCCGCTCCATTGACCTGAGAAATTCCTCTTTCATGGAAGGAGTGGAGAAAAGCAGATGATTCTTTCCCTTTGTTCTGGCTTCCAGAGCCAGATGCAGATGGAGTAGCTCATGCAGGATCTGGTGCTCCACACCCAGATGGGTCGACCTATATTTCACGAGATGGAAATCCCGAAAATGAATCTCTGCATATTCGATCTTTGCGGGGGTCTGAATCGTTCCATCTGCTTCGATACGGATTTCCGTTCCGGATTCTTTCTTGAGAAGTGCCAGATAGTCTTCAAACAATCTCTCGAGTTGATTGTTTTCAATCCATTTCTTAGCGGAATCTTCCGCAAGTTTCAACGAGTTCTTATAAAGCTCATCCTTTTTTGGATTGAACCGAACCGCATCCAAGGCTTTCTCAAAACAATTCTTAAAATCCCCTTCCTTATCCGCGACCAAAGCAAGGGCATAATGGGAATTTGGAAAATCGGGTTTAACTTGGATAGCTCGAGATAGATATTTCTTTCCCTCTCCAATTTTGCCCGCAAGGAACAGATTCCAACCAACATTGTTCATAGCCAGATAGTCTTCCGGTTTGTGTTTCAGAACCTGTTCGTAGTAGTCGATCGCAGTTTCGGTGTCATTTTTATAACGCGAGAAGAGATTCCCCATCAAAAGAAGGGCAGATTCATTTTCTGGATCCCATCGCAATGCATCGATAAAACAATTGATCGCATCTTCATGGTTCCCTTCTTCAAAGTAAATCTGACCGAGAATCCTGTGGTATTCCGACACATTCGGTGATTTTTGGATCAATTGCAGAGCAAGATGTTTCGCCTGTTTGAACTGTCCTTTTTCGCTGAGATAAACCAATTGACGGTAAGCTTTCTGGTCTTCTCCCCAGCTCTCGGAATCAAATGTAATGGTGATGAATCTATCAGTGATTTCGATCTTGGGCTCAATAGAATTCTTTTGAAAATAAGATTGAATAGCCTCAACCAATTGCTCCCGATTATTTTTTTCCACAGGAAACAACCGATAAAGAAAATCCTCATTGGGGAATTGAATAATCATTCTACTATCCTATTTCTCCTTTTCACCATATTTTGGCAATTACAAAGAATCTAAAAGCCACCC
This sequence comes from Leptospiraceae bacterium, assembly GCA_024233875.1. GTDB lineage: Bacteria > Spirochaetota > Leptospiria > Leptospirales > Leptospiraceae > JACKPB01. Next base: position 36,981 of record JACKPB010000012.1, on the reverse strand, counting down.
CAAAAACCGTACAGTCGTTGCACCGCAACGTCTCTACCCATGCCGGGCGAGCAAAGCCGAACCCCCACTACCCATGCCGGGCGAGCGAAGCCGAACCCCCACTACCCATGCCGGGTGAGCGAAGCCGAACCCCCATCCCCATCCTGCACCACAAAATACCTCTCCCGAATATTCTCCCGAAAAGACTCCGGAATCGAACCCCAATCCATAAGCTCCACCCGAAAGGGAAGATCACTTTCCTCGAACGCTTCTTTGAGTTGGGAGATGTTTCTGGAATCCAAACCAAATGCCACCAGATCCAGATCGGAAGATTTTTTCGCTGTTCCTTTGACCCGGGAACCGTATGCCCAGACTAAGTGACCGGGAGCAAATTGTCTTAGAATTTCTTTAAGGATAGAGAGATGTTGGGGAGAAAGATCGGGTTCATTTTCCTGTGGTTCTTTCTTCAATCTTCCCATATTTCTTTTGTGAGTTTTTCATAAAGGAGAATGGTGTCTTCCAGGAAATCTCCAACCCTTTCTAAAGCAATACCTGCCTTTTCACCGCTGTAGTCATGTGATGTGTCTATTCTCGACTGACCGTATTCAAACCATTTTTCAATATCTCTCAGGAGATTGTTTTCATTAGCGATTCGAAATATGGGTCTAGGGCTATTCGGAACATCAGGAAGACCCAATTCCTGTTCTAGATATTTTTTTAAATGTTTCCATACACTATCATAACAGGTTTCAAACCGTTGGATCACAGATTCCCGAATAGCATCTTTTACCAGCAGAGAGAGAGTCTCATTAGTGTTGGATTGCAAATAATTCTGGTATTGTTCTTCCAATCGCATTAAAGATTTTTTTAATTTCTGATAATCTATCATAAAACGTAGGTCCACACAACGTAGGGACAGGTTTCAAACCTGTCCCCACTCTCAAATCAAACCTGTCCCTATTCTAGCCCCCTGAGCGGAGCCGAAGGGAAAAATCCTACTCAGGTTTCTTCAAACTGGTCAGATACTCCGAATTCAGTTTAGCGATAAACTGAACAGAAATATTCTTAGGACATCCGGCTTCACACTCATACTGGTTGGTACAATTTCCGAAACCTTCATTGTCCATTGCGTTCAACATCTTGCGAACTCTTTCGTATCTCTCCACCTGTCCCTGAGGAAGCAGAGCCAGTTGTGATACCTTAGCCGACACAAAGAGCATAGCCGATGCATTCTTACAGGAAGCCACACACGCACCGCAACCGATACAACTAGCCGCATCCATCGCAAGGTCAGCGTCTTTCTTAGGAATCGGAAGAGCATTCGCATCCGGTGCACCACCCGTATTGATGGACACAAAACCACCCGCCTGAATGATTCTGTCAAAAGCAGTTCGATCCACAACGAGATCCCTGAGAACCGGAAACGGCTTGGCTCTCCAGGGTTCGATGGTGATCGTATCACCGTTTTTGAAGTTGTACATATGGAGCTGACAGGTTGTGGTTCCTTCCAGTTGTCCGTGTGCCTTTCCGTTGATCACCATCGAGCACATTCCGCAGATCCCTTCCCGACAGTCATGATCGAAGGAAATCGGAGACTCGCCCTTCTCTTCCAATCTCTCATTTACGATGTCCAACATTTCCAAAAAAGAAGCATGTTCTGAAATGTCTTTCGCATCGTACTCTACAAAACCGCCTTTGTCGTTCTGATCCTTCTGACGCCAAACTTTTAGTTTGAGGTTTAACATTCCTGCCATATTACTTGTAACTCCTCTGAGCCAGGTGAACGTTTTCAAACACCAGCTCTTCTTTATTTTCTACGGGTTTTGCATTGTCTCCCTTGTATTCCCAGGCGGAAACATAGCAATACTTATCATCATTTCTTTTTGCTTCACCTTCTTCGGTTTGGTACTCGGTTCGGAAGTGACCACCGCAGGATTCTTCTCTATTGAGAGCATCGATACACATCAGTTCACCGAATTCTAAGAAGTCAGCTACCCTTCCCGCTTTTTCCAGAGACTGATTCAGTTCGGCTGAACTTCCTGTCACCTTTACATTGCTCCAGAATTCTTCTCTGAGTTTGGGGATCTCTGCTATGGCTTTTGTGAGACCTTCTTTGTTTCTTGCCATACCACAATAGTCCCACATGATCTTTCCGAGTTCTTTGTGGAAGGAATCCACAGTTCTCTTTCCGTTTATGGAAAGGAGTTTATTGGTTCGATTGGTCACATCTTCGATTGCTTTTTTGAATTCGGGATGATCTGTAGAAGGAGTCTCAGATTTATTATTCGCAAAGTAATCCCCGATTGTGTAAGGCAATACAAAGTAACCATCAGCAAGACCCTGCATGAGAGCCGAAGCCCCGAGTCGGTTTGCACCGTGATCGGAGAAATTGGCTTCCCCGATTACGTGGAGACCGGGAATGCTGGACATCAAATTGTAATCCACCCAGAGTCCGCCCATTGTGTAGTGAACTGCGGGATAGATTCTCATGGGAACCTGATAGGGGTTCTCATTTGTGATACGCTGATACATATCAAACAGGTTGCCGTATCGATCCCGGATTGTGTCTTCACCGAGACGTTTGATCGAATCACTGAAATCCAGATAGACACCGAGTCCGCCGGGTCCCACACCTCTTCCTGCATCACAGGCTTCCTTTGCACTTCTGGAAGAAATATCTCTGGGCGCCAGGTTTCCGAAGGAGGGATACTTTCTTTCGAGGTAGTAGTCTCTTTCTGAATCAGGAATTTCTGAAGGCTTTCTCTTGTCTCCCTGAGCTTTCGGAGTCCAGATTCTTCCATCATTTCGTAAGGACTCGGACATCAGAGTCAATTTGGATTGATAGTCTCCGGAAACAGGAATACAGGTCGGGTGGATCTGAGTGTAGCAGGGATTCGCAAAAAAGGCTCCCTTTTTGTAAGCTCTATAGGTTGCGGTTACATTGCATCCCATAGCATTTGTGGAGAGAAAGAACACGTTTCCGTATCCGCCTGTCCCCAGCACCACTGCATCTGCCGAGTGAGCTTCGATCTTTCCTGTGACCATGTCTCTGGTGATGATCCCTTTGGCATGTCCGTTGACCAGAACCACATCGAGCATTTCGGTTCTATTGTACATCTGCACTTTTCCGAGACCGATCTGTCTGGAGAGAGCGGAATAGGCTCCCAGTAGGAGTTGCTGGCCTGTCTGTCCTTTTGCGTAGAAGGTTCGGGAAACCTGAGCTCCACCGAAGGAACGGTTTGCCAGATGGCCTCCGTACTCTCTTGCGAAGGGAACGCCCTGAGCCACACACTGATCGATGATATTGGAGGAAATCTGAGCCAGACGGTAGACGTTTGCCTCTCTTGCCCGGAAGTCTCCCCCCTTCACTGTGTCGTAAAAGAGTCGGAATACGGAGTCCCCATCATTTTGATAATTTTTTGCGGCATTCACTCCCCCCTGTGCGGCGATACTGTGAGCTCTTCGGGGAGAATCCTGATAAGCAAAGCACTTTACATTGTATCCCAATTCCGCCATGGTTGCAGCGGCAGACGCTCCTGCCAGACCCGAACCCACGATGATGACACTGTACTTTCTCTTGTTGGCGGGGTTCACCAACTTCATTTCGAATTTATGATTGTCCCATTTCTTTTCTATAGGACCCGATGGAATTTTTGAATTTAACGCCATGATTTCTCCTCTTTTACTTTATCACACCGGCTAAAACGGAAACGGGAATCCCTGAATTTCCTAGGAAAATTAGGACTGCCAGGCCGTTAGAAACTAATTTAACTTTTAAATCATAGGAAGGATGGTTCCAACCCAGAGTTTGAAATACGCTGAAAAACCCATGGCTGATGTGGAGGGCAAGAAAAGCCTGGGCAAGGATGTAGATTCCGGAAACGATCGGATTGGAAAATCCCATGATGACCATTTTGTACACATCATGATCTCCTTCGGGAGTTTTCAACGCAGCAAATTCCGTATTGGTTACACCCATCGTAAAATGAAGGATATGATAGACCAAAAACAAGAAGATGATCATACCGGACATGATCATAGTTCTGGACGCAAAAGAAGCTTTGTGAGTAGCATTCACTGCATAGGGAACCGGTCTTGCAGCTCGATTTTCCATAGTCAATACCATCGCCATTCTTAAATGTGTGACGAAGATAAGCAATAGTCCAATTCTTGCCACCCAGAGAAGAGCTCCGAGGTTTTGCAGAGTCTTTGCATAGGCATTCAGTCTTTCGGGGCCGAGAAATATTTGAAGATTTCCTAACATATGGGCAATCACAAAACCGATCAGCGCCAAACCCGTAATAGCCATTACAAGTTTTTTACCTACCGATGTCTGAAGGATTCCCCTGGTCTTCGTAGTAGAGCTCATTGATTTTATACTCCTATTTTTGCCAGTTTGGTGTTTTAATTTGAAATGTGAGTCTCAAGATCTTCATAACTCCGGTTTCATTCGATTTGAATTTGTTTTGAAATCTAAACGATCCCTCTTAAGACCAAAGTCTTGAGTCGGAGGGAAAGCAGTCCCGGGGAACTTCATTCTGAATGAGGTTCTTATCAAAATCTGAGTAACATCCACTTGCATTATTTCTATCGGTTCTCGGGCTGTAAAATCCTTTTTAGATTTCAGGGAGAATGGGGATTTTTTATGAGGAAATGGGGAATTTCTTTTTACGTCTCCGGATTAGATAGAAGGAACGATTGATTTAACGACTCCTCCATCTCCCAATTGCATTAGAATATTCTCATATACGCAAAAGAAGTTTGAAAAAAAAATTTACTCTTACCTAATGGATTTTTCTAAAAATTCCTCAATATTTGATATAAATTCTCCAGTTTCAACCGATAGTTAGTAACAAACCAAAAAAAATAGTAGACAAAAATTAGAGACATAATTTTATGCCCATAACTACGTTTCTTCATCTGATTCTTTGGCTATCTGTTTTTCAATTTTTTAAATTTAAGTAGGAATTCATGAACTTTAGGAAACTCCTTGTTAAGAACTTTCTGTATCTTCTTCCTTCCTGTATCCTCATTCTCTTTCCTCAAAATTCAATTCAGTCAATCGAGGAACCGGACAACCAGGAAGACGAAAACTTCAAAGTGATTCCGGTCAGGATTCAATCTACCTCCTCTATAGATTCCCCGGATGGAGAAAAAAACAAAAACACCTGGGTCTCACCCAAATCTCAATACAAAGCACCCGGTTCCAAATCCAAGTTCACCCTGGATCCTCCCACCAGAGGAAGCTGGGAGATTCACAGAGAATTCAACGATGATCCGAGAAATCCCCACAAAGGTCTTTCCCTCAGAATGGACGATTCCGAGATCGTGAGTGCACGAACAGGAAAAGTGGTGAATGTAACTTCGCTCTTCGGTTACAAAAATGTAGTCATCGTAGAGCATGAAAAAGGTATCCGAACCGTCTACGCAAACCTGGAAGAAGTCTCTGTAAAAGCCGGAGAAATCGTAAAATCAGGAAAGAAACTGGGAAATGTAAATAAAAACCGAAATCTTTACTTCATGGTCTGCCAGCATGAAGAGCCCAAAGATCCTATGATTTACTTAAAATAAAAATCCTATAGAAATTTAAAAAAAATATTGGTTTTTTTTTCCATAGATATATAAAGTTACCAACAAAGGAAATACAGCGTTGCCCATCATACGTAATTACAAACCAGGTTCTATAGTTTATTTCGAAAAGGACAGAGCAGATGACATCTATGTACTTCAGAGCGGACGCATCATTCTGAACTACACTTCAGTAGATGGTAGATCCGAAATGAAAGAAGATGTCAAGATCGGTGAGTTCTTTGGTGTCAAGTCCTCTTTGGGTAGGTATCCCCGTGAAGAAACTGCTCAGGTTCTGGGGAATGCAAGTGTTTTGGTCTTCAAACTCTCTGAATTTGAAACCCTGGTAGGAACCAAGACTCATCTCATTCTCAAGATGATGAAGGTTTTTTCCAATCAACTCAGACAGATCCATCACAAAGTTCGCGAAGAACTGGGTCAGTTCGGAGACGCCAAGTCCCCCTCCTATGAATTGATGAATGTTGCAGAAGTCTTTCACAAAAATGGAAACTTCAACCATGCCTCCTACGCTTACAATAGATATCTCATCCACTACCCTGCGGGGAACTACGCCGAAAGAGCCAAAGAGCTCCTGGCTCTCTCGACCAATGCATCCATGTATCCTACCAACCTCGGAGAACTAGTCTACGAACCAGAGAGGAAGAACAATCCGGTAGTAGGCGGAGGCGCACCTGCGGCTGCTTCAGGTCCGGTCAATCCATACGCTCAGGCGGCTGGCTCCTCCCCCCTTCAAACCTCTCTTGACAATGCGAAATCCAAGCTCAATTCAGGAGATCATGAAGGTGCACTCGGAATTTTCAAAACCATCATAGGGACCCAGGGCAACTCTACCACTGACAACGCCATCATCGAAGAAGCCTTCTACCATGCAGGAGTTTGCATGAAAGAAACCAACAAAATCGATGAAGCCTATGCACAGTTTTCCAACTACGTTAAAAAATATCCCAAAGGCGAAAGAGTCAAACAATCCATTCTAAACCTGGCAGGTGTCTCTGAACAGAAAGGCGAAAAAGACAAGGCCATTACTCTTTACAATAAGGTAGCGGCCCTACCACCGGAAGATGAATTTTCTGAACAGGCGAAATCTAAGATAGAAGAATTAAAGGGGTAAGAGTATGGACTTGAGTGCAATGTTCGGCAAATTTGGAAAAGTTTTCGAGCCGGATGATATTATATTTTGTGAATACGAACCCGGAAATGACTTCTACCTCATTCAGGATGGACAGGTCAAGATCACCAAAACCGTAGGTCAATCCATCAAGACTTTGGATATCCTGGAACCGGGTGATATTTTTGGAGAAATGGCGATTCTGGAAGAACAGCCCCGTTCGGCGACTGCATCTGCCATCACTCAGGTTAGAGCACTAAATTTCAACCGTGCCAATTTCGAGCTTCTCATGACCAAGACTCCTCAGTTGGCTCTCCGGGTTTTGACGATTTTCTCCACACGTATTTATGATCAAAAAAGACGTCTACAAATTCTTCTCCTCGATGACATCACAGGAAAAGTAGCCGATGTGATCTGTATGCTTGCCGAGAAGCAGGGAGTCTCCGAAAACTCCAAAGAAGTAGTCTTAAAGATCACTCCGGAAGACATAGCCGCCTGGTGCGGTCAACCTGTCGCTGAAGTTCAGAAGGTCATTCAGACATACAAAAAAAGTGGAAAGTTTGACCCCTTCCCCGACAGACTGGTCATCCACAACATGCAGGAACTCGTTCGAACTGTATCACAAAAGCGAAAAGACGCCCTCCGATAGAACTCAGCTCCCGTAGCTCAGGTGGATAGAGCATTTGTTTCCTAAACAAAGGGCCACTGGTTCGAATCCAGTCGGGGGCATAGAAATCACACTCCACCCGATCATGTTTATTTTCAGCTCCGCTGAAACCCGGTTGTCTTTACGCCTCCGGCTAACACCGGGAACCTCGGCTTTTATGAGCCTCCGGTTGGTTCGAATCCAGTCGGGGGCAATTTCAAAGCACAGCAAAAAATTGTCATCCTGAGGCAACTCGAAGGATGCTATTCAGAAGAATCTTCCTCCTATACCATGGTTCGAGAGACCTCACCATGACAACCCCCTCCCTTCAATACTCAGCAAAATGTCATCCTGAGGCTAATCGAAGGATGCTACACAGGAAAATACTCCTCCCCTTCAATTCTCAGCAAATTGTCATCCTGAGGCAACTCGAAGGATGCTATTCAGAAGAATCTTCCTCCTATACCATGGTTCGAGAGACCTCACCAGGACAACCTCCTCCCTTCAATACTCAGCAAATTGTCATCCTGAGGCAACTCGAAGGATGCTATTCAGAAGAATCTTCCTCTTATACCATGGTTCGAGAGACCTCAACATGACAACCTCCTCCCCTTCAATTCTCAGCAAAATGTCATCCTGAGGCAACTCGAAGGATGCTATTCAGAAAAATCTTCCACCTATACCATGGTTCGAGAGACCTCACCATGACAACCTCCTCCCCTTCAATACTCAGCAAATTGTCATCCTGAGGTTGCTCGAAGGATGCTATTCAGAAAAATCTTCCACCTATACCATGGTTCGAGAGACCTCACCACTATGACTACCTCCTCCCTTCAATTCTCAGCAAATTGTCATCCTGAGGCAACTCGAAGGATGCTATACTTAAGAATGTAAATAATGAAGATATAAAGCATTTTGAAAAAGACCGGAAACCTTAAGACATTACATTTCTATGTCAATAGGCTTATTTCCCTTCCCAATGTACTACAAAAGACCCTAATTCCAGACACTTTGTATATGTGATATTGAGACCTAGTGTTATTAAAGAATCCGTATTACATTTTTTTACCTAGATATCTATTCTTTCCTATTATTTACTTGTTATTCTAACCTTAAGATTTTTGTTTAATTTTTAAAGGATTGTATATGAGTCACTTTTCATTTAATAGAGCAGATGGATCCCAAAGAACAGTCAATGGATACGTCGCTTCTACCCCCAAACCGGGGACTAAATTATTTTCATCAGCCAAATCGATATCTAATCTCCCTCCCGGAGTGGATTTAAGAAAGTACATGACTCCCGTTGAGGATCAGCAGGCTCTCGGAAGCTGCACTGCCAATGCGGTGGCAGGTGCCTATGAATATCTCGTTAAGCGCCACCAAGGGATTGAAGACTATGACGTAAGTCGACTCTTCATCTATTACAACGCGAGAGATATAGATGGAACCGTTGATGAAGATGCGGGAAGTGTGATTTCTTCCGCCATCCAGAGTTTGAATGAATTGGGTGCCTGTTCCGAAGAGACCTGGCCCTATGATATCGAACAATTTTCGGAAGAACCACCCGAAGAGGCGTATGAAGAAGCCGCCAATTTTCTGGTGGAAGACTTTCAGGCTGTTCCTGTAGATCTGAATGCTTGGAAGCAGGCACTGGCAGAAGGATACCCCATTATCTTCGGATTGAAACTTTTCAATTCATTTGATAAACAGAAAAAACCGGGACTCGTCCCCGCACCTTCTCCATCGGAAACATCCAGAGCCGCCCACGGTGGTCATGCCATGCTGGCAGTCGGTTACAGTGATACAGATAAGGTGTTTATTGTCAGAAATTCCTGGGGACCCGATTGGGGAGATTCCGGATATTGTTTCATCCCCTACGACTATCTAATGAATCCAAAATTGAATTTTGGAGACAGTTGGATCATCAAGCGATTGGACAATTTTGAAATCGATGAAGAGACCTGGAACGATGATTCTTCAATCACCGGAGACTACGACAGTGAATTGGCAGAGATGGATGATGAGGACTACACAGAAATGTTAGACGCCATGGGCGACTATCCTCTGGAATTCAGATTAGGACACATTGTTCTGAGTGCCGCCGCCGCTGATGGTGAAGTCAGTGAAGAAGAGTATGATGAAATCTCCACTTACATGCAGGAAACACTTGAGAAACTGGGCGTAAATATGTCCGCCAAAAAGATCCTCAAGAACTGCAATAATGAACTGGAAAATGAGGAACTTCTGAAAGAATCAGTAGAACTTCTGGGGGAATACCTTTCCAACGGCCTTCTGGCAAAAATCCTCAACGATGTTCGGGATATCATTGGCATAGATGATCTCTCCGAGGAAGAAGAAGAATTTGTCAACTGGCTCACTGAAACCTGGCAGATAGAAGATTCAGAAGAGGAAGACTCTGAGGAAGAAGAAGAGGACGAGGAAGAAGAATCAGAAGAAGAGGAAGAATAAGAAACTTTTGAGATGGAGTCCCTCTTTTCTTACTTCAAAAGAGGGACCTGCCTGTCTATTGATTGTAGATTCCGTATCTGGAATCTACTTTCCACCCACCCGATTCTTTCCGGGTGAGCAATTGCAATTCTGAATAATTTGGGGGACCCGCTGTGCAAAGTGCACTTACCTGAATGAGTGCCTGATTTCTATCCGGAGAGAGTCCGGGAAGTCCAATTTGATACCAAACTGACCATGAATCATATTTCTCCGAGTACTTTAGAAATTCTTCATATTCTAAAACTGTATAGTATTGAAGATCGGTCACATGTGTGTAGTCCAATCGAACCCGATTCTTCTCTATCCAGTCCGTATAAAGTTCCTGACCAACCGGAAATTTATCCGATTGAATTCGATTCAGGGCGATGGGTTCTATGGAATTCTCAGAATAAATGACAGAAGAATATCTTCCGATTCTATCCCCAACACCAAATTTGACTTCTGTAAAAATACTCAGAAAGATTTGTAATACATCGGATTCCATTTGATTCCTTTTTAGCGATTCCTTTTCTCTTCAATTAAAATTCTTTGTGCTTCCATCCAATCTTCCCATTCCTTTCCCTGCTGTCGCCCATTTTGTTCATAAATTTGAAACGCACGAATTCGAATTTGATTTTCATCGGGACGATCATCCCAAAAATGCTCGCATTTCCCTGATTGGAAATCATAGGGAGGTTGCCCGAAGCTAACAATACGCCCATAGGCGGAACCGGTAAACCTAAGACAATGCTCTTTTAAGGTGCAGATTCCACCGCTACAAAAAGTTATATCAGAAGGCATAAGTATTCTCCTATCGAATCAAGCCTGTTTAAAAAATTTTGCAATCGAGCGAATGCTCTCAACCAATTGTGAATTATTGATAATTTTTTGCTCAACTGACTCCAGAGCTAATTTGGAATTTTTAAACTCATCCTTCCATTCCCGATTTTGAACTTCCATATGTTCTGAAATCTTTTTGAGATTCAAATCGGTTTCTGATATGTATGCATCTACTTTCTTTTTCCAGGATTGGGAATCTTCACGATCATCCAGAAGCATTTTTAAAGCTTCTAAGTCTGCTCTCAGAGTATTGACATCTTCCCTCGGATAAAGAAATTCTTCACGAATCGATCTCATTCGGAACACCAGGTATTCGTAAAACCTAACAGCAGGTCGTAAAAATGTAAATAAAATGGAGAGTACTGCTCCGAAGTAACCTATAGGACTGATTCCAAAGTAGCCGATACAAAACATACCCAAGGAAGAAAATACGTGGAGCAAAATGGCAATCCTAAGAGAATACTTCTCCACTTTTCGTACATAATTGAAATCATTTTCCGAGACCTTGATTTCCTTAGAACGTGAGATCAGAGCATCATTTAATATTTCTTTCGCTTTGAAGTAAGAATTCCAGGGGACGGTCGTGATGATCAAGAGCCAAAAGATAGAGAGTCCACCGATAAAAAAATCCAATCCGGCATATTCTGTGATACCGAAGAAAATCTGATAGACAAGAACAGTCAGAGCGAGAAAGAAAAACCAAATGATAAAAAAATAGAAATCTCTCATGGAGTAAGGATTTACAAAATCCATACAATTACAAGAAATATATTTTCTATCTGAGTCAGGAGATGCCCATTCATGTTTCCCATTATTTCATTAGTTTTTATTCTCATAATTTACATTTTCATAATTTATTCCGAATCAAAGTTTTTACTTTCGGATGTAAGTACGCACACATTCAAATGGATGTTGATTTCGGTGAATAGCCTTGTTCTCGGTATCTTTCTCTCTATTCTCGGATTTTTGACAGGTGCCGGGGTTGGGGATGAATCTGCGGGAAGCATAGCTATTTTCTTATCAGGATTTGGATTTCTGCTGGGATTGGGTTTGGGTCTGGGTGCTTCTATTTATTTTTTTTATTTTAGGTAAGAAGTTCTATGAATCCTCTATTCTTCCCCTCTTCCAATTTGTTTCTTCCAAGACTCATCCCGTCGCGATATCATTAGTTTTTGATCGGGCAAAAAAGACCCAGGGAAGCTAGTCAGATTCTGAAAAGTTATTTTTCCTCTCATTATATTCCGGTGACGTCAAATCAAAAATGATAAATCTATCATCTTCAAAATAGATTTTCTCTTTTTCAAGAGAATAGATTTCTCTATAAGTATCATACATAACTTTATAGAGTTCAAATTCATCTTCCGAATGAAAAATAGATTTCGATTTCTGCGGTTTCCCCATTTTCTGTAAGATTATCCTCGGTCTTACTTTTGTTTTCTCGATAATTTTTTGATTCCATTCCAATAACTCATCTTTGGTATCACATAAGTAATAATTTTTATTAGGATAATTATAAACATAATCATTGATATTTACAAAACTCACCAAATTGGTCTCTCCAATATAGGGACCGATAGCTTTCGAAGATTTTGCCACCTGACGTGTAGTAAAAATTGATAGTAGACTAAAGATGAATATAAACAGAGAAGAATAAAGAATTGTTAAAGTATAAACCCATTTTTTGGAATCGAGTTCCTCATATCTTTGAAAAAGAAATATTGAGACAAGCGGAAGGATTGGAAAAAAATATCTGGGTGTCATATCCATTCCCTGTTGCTGTGAGGCGACAACAGGTAACAAAAGCATAAATATCCAAGCTCCGATCAAAATGAATTTTAAGGTTAAATTTTGTTCAGAGTGTAAGAAATTTTTTCCTTTTCTGAGAAGAAAAAGAGTATAGAAAGAAACCGGAAAATAAATAAGAAGTGAAAACTTATATGTAAATAAATATCCTAATAAATTGAGAAATCGGTGCTTCAAACCCTGATCAATGACATCATAAAAGATCAATGGTTCATATATCCCATAAATTAGTTTGTTTGTCCATAAATGTATTACAAATAAAATCAGAACTCCCAGTATAAATAAGGAATACCCGACAAGATACTTTCTCCTCAGATTTTGATTTTCCTGTAAACCCTTCTTCTTTTCAAGAAGATAGTAAGAATATGCTATCAAACTAATCAATACTCCATTTAAAAATCCTACTTCAATTCTTAAAAATAAATGAAATCCTGTTATGATCCCACTAAAAAAATATTTCAATTTAGAAACTTCAAAATTTCTAAAATTTTCAGTAAATGAGGCTATAGAAAAATACAATAAGAACGAACAAAACGTAGCCTCATAGTACCAGGATGAATAAATGACTAAGGGTGTACTGAGGATATAAAACAATATTGAATACTTTTGAACTTTCCCCGGTACTCCCAAATTTACCAATATTTTATAGAAATAATATATAGAGATCCCACCGAATGAAAATGAAATCAGGAACAAACCGGGATAGGGCAATAACATATAAAATGGGACATTCATTACAGTCCAGACCCAGGGAAATACAGAGTACACTTTCGGGGGAACGTAATGCTCAAAAGGTAATTTATAGATTCTATGCGAAAAATCCTGATCTAATTCTGTATCGGGATAGTGTCTTTCAAAACTCTTAAATTGAAAATGAATGAAATCTTGAATCTGAATGTATTTAAACCTTCCATCCTGAATCAAACCTTTGTATGATTTCTCCTGTAGGTTCAATTGGGTTAAGATTAGAATTAGAAATAGAAACAAATATTTTTTAATTGTAATCATAAAGAATCCTTAGATTATTTCAGACAGATTACTCTTTTTAGCTTTACCACTAGGGCACCTCTAAAACCCCCTTAGCAGGGCTTTTTAGAGGTGGGATTTGCTCATACCCCGCTTTTTTATAGCCATTTCTACTGGATTCAGAGGTACCCTCACCCCTTCCACTCTTCAATGATATATTCACCTATATTCTTGTCTCTGAACTCAGCACCAATCAGGTAGATCGACTTCCCTTGATTTAGATACTTCTCATAGTACTTCTTAGTCTTGATTTGTTCGAGTGCTTCTTCTTTGGTTCCATTTAGTTTGAACTCAAAGAGATAAATGGATTGATCCTCTATCACTGCATCGATTCGACCTTTGTTCGTTTTTACTTCTGCTTTGATTTTCAAACCTATGAGTGTAAAGATCAAATAAAAGATTGTCTGGTAGTACTTCTCCTGATGGATCTGGATATCGTAGTCGATGTTGGCAAAGATTTCCCGGAGATAATCGAAACAATCTTCAAATTCTTTGTCGTTCAATGCATCGATGATTTTGTAGAGTAAGGAGTCTGTATTTTCTTTTTTGTAAAGTTTTTTAGTAATGTATTTTAGAAATCCTTCTTTGACTTCAAAATTTGGAAAATCTAATGTATATAGAGAACGTTCTTCGTTGTAATCTTTGATTGTCAAGTATCCCGTTTGTAAAAGCAAAGGCGTCAATTGCAAATCATCTACCTCATAACTGGAAAATGATAGTTCATCGACCTGCATGGGGATAGTTAAAATATCGTAGTTTTGTTTGATGATTTGTTTGATGAGAAAACTGGGAGTTCCGGTTTCAAACCAATGGTGTTGGAAATCCATCCGGTTAAAGAATTGTAATGTTGAAAATGGATTGAATACCTTTTCTCCTTTCTTGGAAAACCGATAACCATTGTACCAATGCTGAATTTTTGAAATCAAATCCTCTCTTTGCATTTTTAGTTCTGACATAGTAGCTTCAATATATTCAGAAAAGTTTTCCTCTATTTCAGCTTGAGTAATTCCTACTAGGGTAGAAGACATATTGTTTAGCGTAAGATCATCCAAATGATTCAAATTGCTAAACACACCTGCTTTGGAAAACTTGCTCACACCGGTGAGCAATAAAAACCTTATGTGTGAATCATTTCCTTTTAGGATGGTAAAAAATCCCTTCATCACCTCACGCATTTCCACCGCTTTTTCTGTATTCTCTAGATGATCGATGATCGGTTTATCATATTCATCGATCAGGATTACGACTTTTTCCTGAACAGATAGTTTGGAGATTAACTCCTGGAACTGTGAATAATAATCCTTCTCTTCTAAATGAACATTGTATTTCTGGGCAATTGTATTTAATTCAGAAATAATAAATCTAACCAATGCTTCTGTGTCTTTTGCCTTCTGCTTGCTGAAGTCCAAGCGAACAACCGGATGTTTTTTCCATGCGAAATCTGCGTTTTCTATCCAGAGCCCTTTGAATAGTTCTTTGTTGCCCAAAAAGATCTCTTCGAGGGTGGACAAGAGAAGGCTCTTTCCAAATCTACGGGGACGGGAGAGAAAATAGGTGCCTTTGGAATTTTTAACCAATTGGTAAATCCATTGGGTTTTGTCTATGTACAGATAACCGCCTTCGATTAGGTCTTTGAAAGTCTGGATTCCTATGGGCAGCGGTTTCATGGTTTTAAGCTAAAATGAGAGAGCAAACTGTCAAGAAGGATTGAATAGGAAAGCTATGGGAGATATTCCCAAATTTTCAATGAGAATGAATTCTGAGTTCTGGATCTTCCCGGCAGAAAGGAAATGGAATGAGAGGAAGTTGTGTTTCCATCTGAAATGAATCAGGAATTCCAATCAGAATTTCCGGTCGGGTTCAACTCTTACTGATTAGAAGATTCTTCCATTTTTTCATTGATACCGGTTTCCAGATCCAAAACAAAACTAAATGTACTACCTATTCCGGGTTCACTTTTGAGTTCGAGCTCCGACCCCATTAAATTCACCAAACTCTTAGTGATGGTCAATCCAAGTCCCGTTCCACCGAATTTTCTTGTGGTAGAGCTTTCTTCCTGAGTGAAGACATCAAAGATTTTCGAATAATTTTCTTTCGCTATACCGATTCCTGTATCTTCCACAGAAAACAAGACTTTCCTTACATTCTTGTTCAGGATTTCTAATTGTCGAATCTTAAAATCCACATGACCGGTTGAAGTAAATTTCAATGCATTACTCAATAAGTTTATTAAGATTTGTCTGAAACGGACAGCATCTATTTTAAAATACTTAGGGAGTTCCGGGTCAATTTGAACTTTAAAGTTGATATTTTTTTTCTCAAAATCAATTCGAAACAACTCTTCTATTTGTGAAATTTGTCCCCTAATCTCTACTAATTCAAAATATAAAGTTAGTTTTCCTGCTTCTATTTTAGACAAATCTAATATTTCATTGATTATATCCAACAAAGATAAGGAAGATCTGTGAGCAATTTGAATGTACCTCAAGAATTCAGGCCGATCTACCTGAGACAATAGTAGGTCCAGATATCCTATGATTCCATTCAAGGGTGTACGGATTTCATGACTCATATTAGCTAAAAAATTGGATTTGGCTTGATTGGCTTTTTCTGCTTCAATTTTCGCTATTACGATTTCCTGTTCAGCCTTTCTGGCTGATTCCAGGGCATTGACATGAGAAGTGATGTCCTTACCGATACATTGTATGCCTTCCGGATTCCCATCTTTATCGGTGAGTCCGATAAATTCCCAATCCGTAACCATAATAGATCCATTCGGAAGTGGCTTCCGGAGAGTCACAAAAAAGGGTTCTCCGGGAGATTGAAAGCATTTTTGAACAATCTCGATACATTTCTGATGATCCTCAGGAACTATACTTTCTAGTGAATGCTTGCCCCGGATATCATCCAAAACCAATCCAAAAGTTTCACAAAAATTTTTATTTGCATATGTATAATTTCCATCAACGTCGGTTTTCAATATATACCAAAAACGTCCATCTACAAGTGTGGGAGTGTAATTTATGAAAGTATCCATATCGCTATTATCTTGTCCAAAAATGTCTTTTCTAAAACTAAAATCCAAGACCTAAAGAATTCTCATAGTGTAAAAATTCTCTCCATAACAAATTCTAAAGAAATCTTTACAATCAAAGAAACTTCCCGAACAGAATATACCGATTCTCATAAATAATTACACATTCCCTATTACGGTATGTAGCCATTTTATTAATGATTTAACTGTAAATAGTTAGATAAAATCTGACAGATGTTATTTTAGTAATTTTTTATCTTACTTCTAATTGAATTCATTTCCTCTATCTCTATTCCTCTTCTAAAAATTCAGCCATCGAGAACTCAAATCCATTTAAAACATCCTCACCATAGAGAACAACATCCTTACCGGATTTCACTTCTAGTTCCTTTTCGGGACGGTATGTGTAATACACAAAGTTTTCTAAATCGAAGAGCCAGGCGAGCTTGCATCCGTTTTCGATCCATTCCTGCATCTTAGATTGTGCATCTTTCAAGGAGTCTGATTTGGATCGGATCTCTAAAACGAAGTCAGGGCAAATCGGGGGAAAAGTTTCTTTCTCTGCTTGGCTCAGAGAGTTCCAACGATCGAGCCGGAGGAAAGCAAGATCCGGTGAACGAATCGCAGAGTTTGAAAGTCGAAATGCCGTGGAGGAATCAAAAAAGATTCCGATTTTTCTTGATTTGTTCCAAGTTTGAAAATGATAATATACTTTAAAATTCCATTTTCCTGTTTCTCCTCCGGTTGGTGACATGATTTTAATTTCTCCTTTTTGTGTTCTCTCTATACGATTGTCAGGATTGTTACGGCAGAGCTCCAAAAAGAGATTGTCATCAACCGGTACAACAGATTCAGGAATCCAAAATGTGATCATAGGAAAATCCTAACCTGTGCTTTCTCTTTTGTAAAGTAGATTTTTTTTAGTTTCTAATGACTTAATCTTAAATGATTAGAAATAAGGAATTCTTGAGGTTTCGTAACCGATACTTTCACCCCATCCAATTATGGATTTAAAAAGAGTTTCCGCTTCTTTCGGTTTATTGCATTTGAGAAGAACTCAATAGTGGCATCCTGGCATAACTTTACACAGTACCCATTTCAATTGTGATGAAACCGTTTGGAGCTATTTTGATTGTTAATGATGATTTTTTTTCCATTGGATATAAGATTTTTCTCTCTCTATTTCTGCTGGAACTAAAGATTTGTTGTGATTCTGAGAGTTACTTGAATTTCCAAACTTTTTTCGCCAATGATAAAAGGGATCTTTAGATGCCTCATTTCTTATAGAGTGGCGAATACCCTCTCCACTCTTTTGTCATATCTTAATGAGTTCATTTATTAGTTTATTCTTATTCATATGGATAGATCAGAAGTTTTTTTATTCTTTTCAACCTGTGGTTGTTTTAGTGCTTACAAATAATCCTCACCCCTTCCACTCTTCAACGATGTACTCACCCAGATTCTTATCCTTGAACTCAGCACCAATCAGATAGATCAACTTTCCTTGATTTAGATATCTCTCATAGTATTTCTTAGATTTGATTTGTTCGAGTGCTTCTTCTTTGGTTCCATTTAGTTTGAATTCAAAGAGATAAATGGATTGATCCTCTATCACTGCATCGATTCGACCTTTGTTCGTTTTTACTTCTGCTTTGATCTTTAAACCAATGAGGGTAAAGATCAAATAAAAGATTGTCTGGTAGTACTTCTCCTGATGGATCTGGATGTCGTAGTCGATGTTGGCAAAGATTTCTCGGAGATAATCGAAAGCATTTTCTAAATCATTTTCTTTGAATGCTTTTATGAGTTTGAAAATATGGGTATTGGATACTTGATTGGTTTCTAGTTTTTTTAAAATATAATTCAGAAACGCTTGTTTGACCTCAAAGTTTGGGTAGTCGAGAGTATAGGTCATGAATTCGTCGTTATAATCCTTGATGGTCAAGTAACCTGTTTGTAGAAGCAAAGGTGTCAGTTGTAGATCATCCACTTCATAACTGGAAAAAGCCAGTTCATCGACCTGCATGGGGATAGTGATAATATCATAGTTTTGTTTGATGATTTGTTTGATGAGAAAACTGGGTGTTCCTGTCTCAAACCAATGGTATTGGAAATCATTTTTACTAAACAATAATAGAGTTGAAAAGGGATTGTATACAGGAGTTCCGTATTTTGAAAAACAATAACCATTGTACCAATGTCTTATTTTCGAAAGTAAAGCATCCCTATTCAATTTAGCTAATTTAGA
Source organism: Leptospiraceae bacterium (assembly GCA_024233875.1). Classification (GTDB taxonomy): domain Bacteria; phylum Spirochaetota; class Leptospiria; order Leptospirales; family Leptospiraceae; genus JACKPB01. The sequence goes on along the minus strand of JACKPB010000012.1, from coordinate 18,221 downwards.
AAACTCATCTAGATAATCTGAAAAACAATCGGTCAATTCTTCCTGAGTAATTCCCAACAAATCAGAATATTTATTGTCTAATGTCAAATCTTCCAAATGATTTAAATGGCTAAATACTCCCGCCTTGGAAAACTTACTTACACCCGTAAGCAACAAAAATCGTATATGAGCATCATTGCCTTTGAGAACCGTGAAAAATCCCTTCATCACCTCACGCATTTCCACAGCTTTCTCAGTGTTTTCTAGATGATCGATGATCGGCTTGTCATATTCATCAATCAGGATTACGACTTTTTCCTGAACAGACAGTTTGGAGATTAACTCCTGGAACTGTGAATAATAATCCTTCTCTTCTAAATGAACATTGTATTTCTGGGCAATTGTATTTAATTCAGAAATAATAAATCTAATCAATGCTTCTGTGTCTTTCGCCTTCTGTTTGCTAAAGTCCAAGCGAACAACCGGATGTTTTTTCCAAGCGAAATCTGCGTTTTCTATCCAGAGCCCTTTGAATAGTTCTTTGTTGCCCAGGAAGATCTCTTCGAGGGTGGACAAAAGCAGGCTCTTTCCGAATCTACGGGGGCGAGAGAGAAAATAAGTGCCTGAAGGATGTTGGACTAGGTTGTAGATATTTTGTGTCTTGTCTATGTAAAGATAACCACCTTCTCTTAGTTTTCGAAATGTCTGAATTCCTATGGGCAGTGGTTGCATAGTTTTAGGGTAAAATGTGACAGGATACTGTCAAGTAGGATAGAAGAGAGCCCGAATCAGGATTTTTTATAGTGGAAAATCCTTAAAGCTGCCGGCAGGCACACATTAGGAATAAGGAGTTTTGCCTCACTTTTCGCACGAAGTCCGCAAGTTGAGTTACTCATTTCAAATTGATCCAAACCAAAACACTGGAAGTCGAAACCGATGAACTCTTCAGATTTCAGATGACTTCACCGAGCATAAATAGTGAGATGGGAGCATGTTCAAAACGAATCTAAGCTTCGAAAGAAGTGGGGATTTTTAAGGGTGGAACCCTTAAAGCCGCCGGCAGGCAACACGCATTAGGGATAGGGAGGGGAAGTCGCATTTGTTTGCGACCGAAGCCGTTAGGCGTAGCCCGGACTAGCCCGACCTGCCCTTTAGAAAGTGATTCCCCTTTCAATCAGAAAAACATTCCGATTCCGGAATTCGCAGGGAATGCCCGAACCAGTAAAGAAAAATTTCCTCAACTCCGTGATTCTTAAGCCTAAATTAGAAATGATTTAGTTCTTACTCTTTGGTTCCGCGATCGTTTTGGAAAACCTGAACCAGCCCTTCCCCACTTCCCTATCCAATCTATGTAGTTGCAACTTTCCCGTTTTATAGATTGTATCACAGGGAATGTCTACGGCAAAAAATCTCGTCACTTCCCTCTTCCCTAAAAGTATTGTGTAGTAGGGAAACGCCCAGTGGTAGTAGATGGTCTCTCCGAGATAGGGAAGAGACGATTGATCCTTACATCCCTGAAATCCCTTCAAATCTCTTTCCAGGAGTGTTCGTACTTTCAAATAGGAAAAGGATTGAAGCCCGAGAAAGACCACCACAGCCATAGCTCCGATTGGTAGGAATTCATAGAAGGGATGCCGGAAAAAGGAAAATCTTCTTGGAATCGATACATATCGACGTAATTCAGGAATGTATCTCTCATAGAAAAAAATTCCGAAGATGGGAAGGCTGGTAAAGAAAACTAAGTATCTGTAGGAAATCCTGTATCTCCATTCGACGGCTGAAAGATTGATCAATCCCATCCCCGAAAGAAAGAAAAGAAAAATGATCCCGATCGAAAAAATAAACTTCCTCCCGGGTCGAAATCTGAGACTTAGGGCAAGAAATCCAAACAAACCGCTCAAAAAGACCTTAGCATATCCACTCAGAGCCTTCTCCAGATTGTCCATCACCTGAGCTCTTTCCATTTCATGAGTCTCATATCCCGGCTGAATGTATAGAAACCTCAATACAAATAAGAGAAAAAATAAGAACACCAAACCCATCTGAAATCCACTTTTCTTTCTCAATCCAAAAAAGAGATCCAAACCCAGAATGAGTCCCGATAGAAAAAATATGGGACCGCTGACAGGGTGAGCAAAAAACAGAAAGAGCCCCAAAACCGAAATTGAGATCCACTTTCGAAGACTGTCACGAATGAGGAGCAGTCCCCAGAACAACCACGCAAGTTGAACACAAAAAATGGATTCACTGACAAAGAAAAATTGTCCGGGGAGAGGAAGAATAAAAATTCCGAGAAAACTCAAGAAGAGGAAGTTTCTGGATTTTCGGCTTTTGGGAAGAATTTTTAGAAGTGCCAGGAAGGAAAAAACAGGGATCAGGGTATAGCCGAGGGAAAAAAGAGATTTGATGAGAAAGAGATTGTCCGTAAATCCAGACAAAAGTATGGAAGGGTAGTGCAAAAGAGCAATGCTGAATCTTCCATGCACGGGAAACACCCTACCGCTATCCAAAACCCGGAAGAGGTGGAAGGCACCATCCCAGACCAGTGGAATGTGAAGGAGTCCCATCCAGAAAAATATGCCGAAGAGTAAGAGATTCGCAAAACGCAAAACTGCATTTCTTTGCGATGGAAGGTTTTTATTGTTATTTTTTCTCATTATCGATTTTTTTGGTAGATGATTTTTCATTTTTTTTTTTAATCGGTAGAAGACAATTTTTTAATAAAACGACAAGACCAAGCTCCTCAGATGAAACACGAACTCAAAAGATAGGATTCGCCTATTGTCCCGAATCGGAGTTTTGGAATGGATGAATCGTCGGGGAGAAATAAAATATCAACAAAGAAGGGAATATGAGCAAAGAATACATAAAATCAGTTTTACACCCATGGCACGGAATCTCTCCCGGTGAGAACACTCCCAATGAACTGGATGCATTTATTGAAATGCTCCCGACAGATACCGTGAAGTATGAAATCGATAAGCCTTCCGGGTACATCCGTCTCGATAGACCTCAGAAATACTCCAACCATGTTCCTTCTCTCTATGGATTCATTCCGCAGACCTATTGCGGTGACAATGTAGCCAAATTCACCATGGAAAGAACCAATAAAACTGATCTAAAAGGGGATGGAGATCCTCTGGATATCTGTGTGATCACTTCCAGCCATATTTCTCACGGTGCCATCCTCATGACTGTAGTTCCCATCGGAGGGATCCGAATGATCGACAAGAATGAAGCTGATGACAAGATCATTGCCGTCCTCAAAGGAGATACAATCTTCGGGCATATGAAAGACATTCATCATTGCTCTGCAGAATTGATCGATAAACTCAGACACTATTTCCTGACTTACAAGATGATGCCGGATGATGAAAAAAGAGCAGTAGAGATTACAGGGGTATACGGAGCTGATGAAGCCAGGACAGTCATCAAACACTCATTAAAAGACTACGAGGAAAACTTTAAAAAGTGAGATTCTTCTCCATTCTACTTTTTCTAGCCTTACTCCCTGTAACTGCTCAATCCTCAGAGGATGTCGAAGACGTCCTCGAAACCATCAATCCCTACAGGACGGATACCAGAAGTGAAGATGTAGAAGATGTCCTGAAGGAATGGGATCTGGATAGGATAGAAAAGTACTCCATTTCCAACAATCCCATCTATCTGGCAGAAAAGCAAAACATCAATATGTCCAGAGGAGATCTCATCACCTCCGCCCTTTACAGAAACCCGGTTTTCCAATACCAAACCCAATTCCTTCCCCTGAGTTCCAATGGATTTCAAAATCCCTTCACTACCGGCTCTACCGGTGGACCGGTAGAGATAGCTCCTGCTGTCTACCAGGACATAGACCTCGCGGGAGTGATTCAACAACAAACCAAAGTGGCAAAGAAAGAATTTCTCTCTCAGATTGCCGCTTTTGAAGATTTTGATCGGATGTTTCGACTCCGACTCAGGCAGAACTACTGGCTCTATCTCTATGTCACAGAACTCATCAATTTCCAGAAAGAATTCCATGAGAATTACAACGACCTTCTGGAATTGACCAAATTCAGAGCTGAGAAAGGGGACATCTCCCCTCTCGAATACGATAGGATTTTCCTGGAAAAGATCCGAATCGAAAAGGATTACAAAGAATCCGAGATCCTCAGATCTCAGGTAGCCAAGGATTTGAGGTTCTTGATCGGAATCTCACCCAAGAGTAAGATTCTTACCCTCAAGGGTCATCTCAAGTATGTTTCCAGCAAAGAGCTGGGAATCAAGATGAATGAGTTCAATATTGAAGATCGTCCCGACCTCAAGGGACTCCAACTCAAAGTCGCCAAAAATCGAATGAATATCGAACTCCAAAAGAAACAGGGGGGTGTGGCTCCTTTTGTCAATTTGGGAGGTGAGGTTCGGGCGAAAGGAAACGAAAGCTATGCGGGTGTCTTTGTCACCATGCCATTGAAAGTCTTCGATAGAAACCAGGGCAATATCTTCAAAGCAGAAGAGCAATACAAGAAGAGCATTCTGGAAGTAGAGTCCAAGAAAAAACAAATCTATGCTGAAATCCGCGCCGCGATGAGAGAGTTGGAATCGAGAGAAGAACTTCTTCAGGGGTATGACAAAGTAAAACTAATCGATAAAAATCGTGAGGTTCAGGAAAAGTACAGATTGGCTTACATTCGTGGAGCATCCAATCTTGTCTCCTTTTTGGAAGCAGAAAAAAACTATCTAACTGTTCTCAAAGGCTACTACGAACAAATCTATCTTTATTTCAATGCTATCGAATCCTACAGAGCAGCAGTTGGAAAATTAGGAATGATCAATGAGTGATATGAAAACCCGTTTTGTCGATCTAGTCAAAAAAATGAATATTTACTGGATAATTGCAGTGATTGCAATCATTGCAGGAGCTTATTTTGTCTATGGAAAAATAACAAAAAATAAAGCCAATGGAAAGTCTGACCCCGGGGAACAGCAGGAATCGGTCAATCGAATCTCCATTCCACCTGATGTTTTGAAGAACCATCCCCTAACCTATACCAAAATTAGAGAGAGAGGGTTCTATGAAGAAATCGTTCTTCCCGGAAAAGTATCCTTTGATCTCGAACGAATGGCGAATGTGGGATCGAGAGTCCCCGCCAGGATCAAGCAGGTCTATGTCAAAGAAGGTGATATGATCAACACCGGAGCACCTCTGGCAGTCCTTACCTCCATCGAAGTCGGAAACGCTCAATCCAATTTTTTAAAATCAAAAGCCAGACTGGAGTCCTTAAAGTCCCAATTGGAAAGAGCCACAGAGCTCTTCGAGAAAAAAATCATCTCCGCCAAAGAATTCGAGATGACAAATGTTGAATACCGAACCATCAAAACAGAAATGGAAACCAGCTTCAACACCCTCATTGTCTACGGACTGACCAAGGCTGAAATTCAAAAACTAGAAACCGGAGAGCTGGAAAGCAGTCAATTGATTTTGAGAAGTCCGATTGCAGGAACCGTCACCGAAAGACGGGCAGTGAATGGACAGGCTGTTGTGACCGAAGACAATCTTTTCATCGTAGCCAATCTCACCAGACTCTGGATCCTTTTGGATGTCTATGAAAAAGATTTGTATTCCGTCAAACTGAATGCTGAAGCCGTGATCTTCACTCTGGGAGACAAACCGGAAACTGTAAAAGCCAGAGTTGCCCATGTGGGTGAGGTGATCGATCCTGTAAAGCACACCGCTGAAATACGTCTGGAAGTGGACAATCATGATTTCAAACTGAAACCCGGTCAGACGGTGAGTGCAAAGGTTCAGGGTTTGATCTCAGAGAGCAAGTCCAAAAGAATCATGGTCGTTCCCTCGGAAGCAGTTCATAAGATTGAAGGAAATTCCTTTGTCTTCATAGCACATTCCGATGGAAGCTTTGAACCCAAATCAGTTGAGATTGGTGAAACCATAGACGATGATATTGAAATCAAAACTCCGATTTCAGTAGATGACAATATCGTGAGTCAGGGTTCCTTTCTCATTAAAAGTGAATATTTAAAATAAATCCCCCGGAGCCCGGCATTGATTGAAGCACTCATAGAGTTTTCCATTCGGAAAAGGATGCTCGTTCTGATCTTTACCGCCATATTTTGCATGATTGGCTTGTACAATGCTGTCCACCTTTCTGTGGATGCGGTTCCGGATGTTACCAACGTTCAGGTCTCGGTTGTGACCTCATCCCCGGGACTCTCCCCTATAGAAGTAGAACAGTTCATCACCTATCCTGTAGAACTGGCTATGAATGGTCTTCCCAGTGTAGAAGAGATTCGATCCATTTCCAGCACAGGAGTGAGTTCTGTAACCATTATTTTCAATGATTCTGTAGACATTTGGTTTGCAAGACAACTTGTCAATGAAAGGGTAAAGATCGCAGAGGCAGAAATCCCGGAAGGATACGGAAAGCCGGAACTCTCTCCTGTAGCCACAGCCCTCGGAGACATCTATGAGTTTTCTTTGACATCAGACCGTCACTCCCCCATGGAACTCAGAACCTATATGGACTGGGAGCTAGCCAGAAAAATCAAGGCTGTTCCGGGCGTCATCGATATCAATACAATCGGTGGGGAGGTAAAGCAGTACCAGATTCTCATCGATCCGAGACGACTCGCATCCCATGACCTCACCCTATCCCACATTCTCAATCGACTCAAGATTGCCAATGCCAATGTCGGTGGGGGGTACATCATGAAGGGAGATGAACAGGTTGTGATACGCGGTGAGGGTGCCTTCAAGTCCATAGAAGATCTCTCCAAGACTGCCATCAAAACAGAAAAAGATGGGATTCCCCTTCTCCTCGGTCAGATGGCTAATATCAAAATAGGTCCCTCGATACGATTCGGACTCATGACAAGAGATGAGAAAGAAGCCGTCGGTGGAACTGTGATGATGCTCATCGGAGAGAACTCCAGAGATGTGGTCAAGTCGGTCAAGCTAACAATCGAAGAACTGAAGGCAAAACTCCCTCCGGGAATGAAGATCGAACCCTTTTATGACCGTTCGGAATTCATCAATCGGGCACTCAAGACTGTTTTTATCAATCTTACCGAAGGAGCGATTCTTGTATTTGTCGCCCTCATCATTACATTAGGTACGGCTAAGGGAGCGGCTCTGGTTGCCTCAGCGATTCCCATTTCCATGTTAGTAGCCGTGATCTTTATGAGACAGTTGGGTGTCGTAGGAAACCTGATGAGTCTCGGTGCTCTTGACTTCGGACTCCTGGTCGATGGCTCCATAGTGATGCTCGAAGCAGTTCTTGCCGGATTCTACACCACAAAGCATCTCATCACACCCGAAATGAAAATGAGTGAGAAGAGACGGATCACACATGATGTAATCCTCAAGAGTTGCCAGAGAGTTGCCCGTGCGGCCGCCTTCGCTGTTGCCATCATTATGCTTGTCTATCTTCCTCTCATGGCCTTAGAAGGTGTGGAGGGAAGAATGTTTCGTCCTATGGCGATCACCGTAGCCCTCGCCCTCGGTGCCGCCCTACTCTTCAGTCTCACGACCTTCCCTGCGGCACTCTCCTATATCTTCCCTGTGATCGAAGCCCATCACAGTCACTATTGGGATGTTATAGAAAAAGCATTTGAAAGGTTTTTGAACTGGGGATTTGAAAACAAACGACTTGTAATGATCTACGGAACCCTACTCGTAACGATTTCACTACTTCTAGGTTTTACTTTGGGTGCGGAATTCATTCCCAGGATTGATGAGGGTGAGATCAATATAGACGTCAGAAGACTTCCCTCCACTTCCATCAACCATTCCAGAGACCTGAACTATGAAGTCGAAAGGGTGATCGAAGCCAATTTCCCTGAAGTCACGGGCGTAGTTTCCAAGGTTGGGCGCGGGGAATCCGCAGCAGAACCCATAGGCACCGATATGGGGGAGATGTATGTCAAACTCAAGGACAAAAAGGAATGGGTGAGTGCTTCAGGAAGGGAAGAATTGATGTCGATCATGAAAGACAAGATTCTTGCCAATGTTCCCTCTACCTATATCTCGATGTCTCAACCTATTGAAAACAAGGTCAATTCTCTCTTAGCCGGTTCCAAGGCGGATGTGGTGATCAAGATCTACGGAGATGACCTCAGTATTCTAAAACGAATCGGGGAAGAGTATGCCGCCATCCTGAGTAAGATTGAAGGAACGGGAGATTTGAGGGTTCAGAGGGTTTTGGGACTCCCCCTCATGCAGATCAAACCCAATAGAGAAAAGATGGCGCGTTACGGTGTCAATACAGATGAAATCTTAGATATTGTCAAAACGCTCCGGGTAGGATACAATCTCGGAAAAGTTTTCGAAGGATTGAGACGGTTTGATCTCGTAGTAAGAATGGATGTAGATGTAATGGACTCGGATCAAATGGAAAACATTCCCGTCATGACGTCTACAGGATACGAAGTTCCCCTGAGTCTGGTGGCTGATATTGAAAACATAGAGGGTCCGGCCTCGATCACAAGAGAAGCTCTGAAACGAAAGCTATTTGTAGAAATCAATATCAGGGGGCGGGATTTGGTGAGCTTTATCAATGAAGCCCGGGAAAAGACTTCTGATATCGTGCTACCGGAAGGGTATGAAGTAAAATGGGGAGGGCAATTTCAAAACTTTACCCGAGCCAAGAACCGACTTCTTCTCGTAGTTCCGATCGCCCTCACCATAATCTTCGGAATGCTCATGGCGGCTTTCGGAAGCATCTACTACGCCATCGGAGTCTTTATGGTTGTTCCCCTGGCTGTGAGCGGTGGGATTTTGGCTTTGATACTGAGAGGGCTTCCCTTCAGTATTCCTGCAGGTGTGGGATTCATTGCTGTGGCGGGGATTGCGGTTCTGAATGGAGTCGTCTATGCATCCACCCTGAAAGATGAGTTGAAGCATCAAAAGAATATTCGGGACAGCGTAATACATGCCGGGATTCTCTCCATCCGCCCCAGACTCACCACAGAAGCTATCGCGGCGATCGGATTCATTCCCATGTCCATTTCGACTATGGCAGGTGCGGAGGTTCAGAGACCACTGGCGACAGTAGTTATCGGTGGGATCATCATTGCTACAGCGATTTCCAGTTTGGTTCTACCGATTGCAATGGAGTTTTTATTGAATCTTCAGGACAAGATCAAGGAGAAGTACAGGGACAAGGAGGATGATTGATCATCATCCTTCCGGGTTTTATTTTGCAGAAGTGAACTTCGGACTGATCTTTAAGTCGGGAAGTATGGACTGAAATTTCTTTCTCAGTCCGGACTTTTCCCGAATGATTCGATAGATCAACCCGATGATGTACTTCCATTCACTGAAATAGGAGATCTCGGAGTGATCATCAATTTTCAAATTGAGGATATCATTGATACTCCTTTTCTTAAATTCTTCGATATCCATGAAGACATCTTCTAGAGCCTTTCGAAACCAAAACAATTCTTCCTTCTTATTTTTCAGCATTAAATCGAGAAGGACACGGTAGGCAAAAAAAAGTAGGAAGATATTCTTCTTATCCGGAAAGTAGATGAGATTCAAAATGATATGATTGATCACCTTGTAGTAGAAAAACCATTTCTCACGTGTGTAGTCATTGATCTCATGCCAAACTGAAAACCCATTCAGAGAAAGAAAATGAGCCCGGGATCGAAGGAAAAACTCCAGATCATATCCATGAAAGATCATGGGATAGATCTGACCGAATTCCGAAAACAATTCTAAGGGAATCGAGACCAGTCTCCAGGAGGCAAATCCATTCTTAGGAAATTGGAAGCCTTCATTCTGTAGTACATTTTCCTGAAAGGATAGATTCTTATTTTTTAGTAATGATTTGGAGTAGTACCCTCTGAATTCTTTTCCGATTTCATGCTGAATCAGAGGTGAATCATATCTCAGGATAGCTCCGGCCACTATCGATTTATGGTATTCCGGTTTGAGAAGGGCGAGGAAGGAATACAATCTCTCCAGAAAAAATGGATCAAATTCCACATCATCTTCCATGATACACACATGACTGCTTTTTTGTTGGGAAATCACTTTTTCGATTCCGAAGGTAAAACCGCATCCCTCACTTCCTTCCCGGATAGGTATCAGACTCAGAAAGGATTCACTCAATCCTCCCAGTGTAGAGGCATTGTCGACAAGAATCATTTGAAATTTGTCTTTTAGATCGGGATGAAACTGGATGAAAGTCTTGAGATCGACCAGATGGGAACGGACAAAATCCTCTCTTCGATAGGTATTCATCACAAGAGTTAGATCGGGATAATGTTTGGGAGACTCTGTGTGATACTCAAGTTTTTGAATCTCCAATCGATCTTTGGCTTCCAATTCAGGGTAGACAAGAGATTCAGATTTCGGAAAGGGAATGTCCAGAACTGTATCTATAGAATCAAACTCTAATTCTCTTTCGATTTGTATCTGATGACGATCCCGAACATAAATTGTGAGTTTGCCTTTTCCCCTCGCCCGGATGGAGAGTTTGACATTTTCTAATTCAGTAAACAGGCTCCATTTCAGAGGGCAGAAGGAATTGAAATAGGTATCAAAACTAACAGAGGATCCGTTCAGAAGAACAAAAGATCTTTCTGTAATATCTGCATTTCCCTTCAGACGAAAGTAGAGTGGAAATTTTAGTCTTTCTTTCGTCCAACGGAGGGTGTACAAAAGCATAGATTATCCTACCGGTTTACTCTACGGTTACTGATTTGGCCAGGTTCCTGGGTTGATCGGGTTCACATCCTTTAGCAATGGCTACGTAGTAGGCAAACAATTGGAGAGGTATCACACTCAGGATGGGGGTGATGTATTCCGAACAATCCGGAATTGCAAAGGAATAGTTGGAAAGAGCGGGAACACTTTCATCTCCTTCGGTATGAATAGAAAAAATGATTCCATTTCTGGCACGAACTTCCTCTAGATTGGAAACCATTTTGGTATAGACTTCACTCTTGGGTGTAATACAGATCACAGGAACATCTTTGGAGACAAGAGCAATCGGACCGTGTTTGAATTCTCCTCCGGCATAACCGGAAGCATGAGCATAGGAAATCTCTTTGAGTTTCAGTGCTCCCTCGAGAGCTGTTGGATGCTCGTAGGATCTTCCGAGAAAAATAAAATCTCTTTTGTCTCTCATGGTATATGCGATTTCTTTAATGGAATCAGCTTTTTCTAAGATCTGCTCTATCTGCTTGGGAAGCTTCTTTACTTCTTCGAGGATCACGGAGATTTCTTCATCCGTCAGAATCCATTTCAATTTGGCGAGATGAAGGGAATACAGAAGCAGACTCACCAATTCCGCTACATAGGCTTTGGTGGAAGCCACTCCGATCTCTGTTCCGGCAAACAAATTCGCCGCCGCAGTGGACTCTCTCGAAATAGAAGAATTGATTTGATTGACAAAAGATAAGACCTTAAGGAACTTCGCCTTGGCACTGTGAATGCTGGCCAGAGTGTCGGCAGTCTCCCCGCTCTGGGAGATGGCTATGACCAGGGTATCCCCTTCGAGGATAGGGTTTCGATATCGAAACTCCGAGGAAAACTCCACTTCCGTCATGATCTTGGCAAACTTCTCAATGTACAATTTACCGATCATAGCGGCATGCAGGGAAGTTCCCGCACTGGTGAATACGATCCGAAATAATTTTGCCTGAAAGTCCTTACTCATGGTCAGTTCGGAAAAATTGATAAGATTATTGGCACCGATACGTTTGTCGAGAATATTGCGTACTACAGTGGGTTGTTCGAAAATCTCCTTGAGCATAAAATGCTCATATCCATTCTTCTCATACTGGGTGAGGTCATGATCCACTTCGATGAGTTCGGGTTCCTTTCGATTCCCGTCTTTATCAAACAAAACGATCCCTTCCCGGGTAATCCATCCCCACTCACCGTCTTTGACGAAGTACTGCTCTTTGACGGATGCAATGAAAGCCGAACTATCACTCACCAGAAAGCCTTCATTTTCAGATCGACCGTAGACAAGAGGAGATCCGTTTCTACAAAAGAAAACTCGATCCGGTTTGTCTTCCACCAAAATCAAAAAGGCAAATCTACCTTCGAGTTTGGAGATTGTAGTTTTGAAGATATCGTATTCTTCATCCTTACTGAAGTTATTGGATTTCAGTAATTGGGGGATGACTTCTGTATCGGTGTCGGAAACAAAAAGAAAATTTTTGGATTGTAGATCTTTTCGAATTTGATCATAATTTTCAATGATCCCATTGTGTACTACAGCAATGCTCTTAGACGCATCCGCATGGGGGTGAGCGTTGACCGAGGTGGGTGCACCGTGAGTTGCCCAACGTGTGTGACCGATTCCGACATTTCCTTCGACCGGATGCTCTTTCAAAAGTCTTTCGAGGTTTCGGATCTTACCGGTATCTTTTCGGATTTCTATCTCTCCATCGTCAATCACTGCTATCCCTGCCGAGTCATATCCCCGGTATTCCAAACGATACAATCCAAAAAGAAGTACCGCATCCGCTAATTTAGGTCCGATATAGCCTACTATTCCACACATTTTACGATTAATCCTATCTTACAATTTTCAACGGAGATTTCATTTCCCGGTGTCATACTGGGAACTGTAGTACTCCTGATACTTTCCGGAAAGAATTTCTTTCCACCAATCTTCATTCTCGAGATACCATTGAATTGTATCACGAATCGCTTTTTCAAAGGAATAAACGGGTTTCCAACCCAATTCTTTCTCAATCTTGGAGGGATCGATTGCATAACGGAAGTCATGACCGGGTCGATCCTTCACAAACTGTATTAATTTTGAATGCGGCGCTTTTTCCGGAAAGTGCTCATCCATGATCTTACAAATCGTTTCTACAATTTCCAGATTATTTTTTTCATTTCGTGTGCCGACGGCATAGGTTTCTCCCGCCCGACCTTTCTCCAAAGCCAGGGCTATGGCAGAGCAATGGTCCTTAACAAAAAGCCAATCTCTGATATTTTTCCCATCCCCGTAGACAGGTAGGTTTTTTCCATGAAGACAATTCAAAATCATAAGGGGGATTAGTTTTTCCGGGAAATGAAAGGGACCGTAATTATTGGAGCAATTCGTGGTGACTACAGGCATTCCATAGGTATGAAAGTAGGAGCGAACTAAATGATCCGATCCGGCTTTCGATGCGGAATACGGAGAATTGGGAGCGTAGGGAGTTTCTTCCGTAAAAAATCCGGATTCTCCGAGAGTTCCATAGACTTCATCTGTAGAGACATGGAGAAATCTCTTCCCCTCAAAGTTTTGATTCCAGGTAGTTCTGGCTGTTTCCAGAAGTACAAAAGTTCCCACTACATTGGTACGGACAAATTCTTCCGGACCGAGAATGGAACGATCCACATGACTCTCAGCCGCAAAATGAGCTATCCAATCGATGGAATACTTTTGGAAAACCGCCAGAACATCGTTTTTTTCTGCTATGTCGCCCTTTTCGAAGGAGAAGCGGGAATCCTTTTCCCATCTGGAGAGATTTTTTAAATTACCTGCATAGGTCAATTTGTCTAAGACAACAACATGGAGATCATTTCGATTTTCTAAAAGATAGTGAACAAAATTTGAACCAATAAAACCGGCACCACCCGTGACGAGCACAGTCTTCATACATTCCATCCTAAAATAGTTTTGGGATCCCCCAAACAAAGTTCGAGATCCTCCCTCCAATGAGGAATTTTCTCCATGAGTTCATAGCTTTCCGATAGGTCCATCACTGAAAACCTGGGACGAACGGCAGGAGTCGGATACGCCTCTGTGGGGATGGGGAGAATTAGCTTTTTTTCCTTCAAAATCCCCTTCTTGAGACCAATTTCCTGAACGGCAACCGCAAAGTCATACCAGGAAGCTATTCCTGAATTGGAAAAATGATAGATGGGCTTTAGATTCCCATCTTTTTTGTGAATGCTGGCGATGAGATTGAGAAGGAATTCAGCCAATCGAAATGCCCAGGTAGGTCTGCCGATCTGATCTTCAATGACCTTCAGTTCCTTTCTGGAGGGATCCTTCAGGAGCCTGAGAATCGTCCGGGGAAAATTCATTCCGAAGGAGGAATAGAGCCAGCTGGTACGAATGATATGATAGTTTGGAGAGTCTCCGAAGACAGATTGAATGAATTCTTCTCCCTGCTTTTTGGTTTCAGCATAGGCTCCGAGAGTCCTGGTGGGAGAATTTGTCTTCCAATACCTGAGATGCCCGTCTTCCACGATAGGATTCAGAGTAAAAACAAAGTCGGTGGAAATATGAATGAATCGGATGTTTCTTTTCTTACACTCTTCTGCGAGAGCTCCTACTGCCGCAGAATTCACTTCCCTTGCGATTTCTCTTTCTTCTTCGGAGCGATCCACAGCGGTATAAGCAGAAGCATTGATCAGGATGTCGGGTTGGATATCCAAAATCTCCTGAGACCTATGGAGATCGGTGATGTCCCATTCAGAAAGTGCAAAGGTCCTGTAGGTATAGATAGAATCGTTGAGAAGTCTGGAAAGCTCCTGTCCGAGTTGGCCTGTAGATCCTGTAATAAAAATCATAATTCTTAAAATGGGGAATTGAAATTCTTCAGATCGGGCGCAGTTTTGTCCTTAGCTGAAAGAATGAATTCACCTGAGTACCAATCCTTCCAGGGGATGGACAAATCGGAGTCGAAGCACTGAATTCCGAGTTCATTTTGAGGAGAGTATTCCTCGGTGACCTTGTAGAGAAAGTCCGTTCCATCCTTTAGAGTAAGAAATCCATGCGCGAATCCGGGAGGTACATAGAACATATGTTTGTTCTCCTCATTGAGCTCTACGGAAATCCATTTTCCGAAATGGGGAGACTCTTTTCTGATGTCCACCACTACATCAATGACCGAACCCCGAACTACCCTCACCAATTTCCCCTGAGGGACGGGAGGTATCTGGAAATGGAGTCCACGAAGAACACCGGCAGAGGACCGGGAGTGATTGTCCTGAGGAAAATGCACGGGAAGTCCCTCTTTCTCAAAACTGGAAGCCTTGAAGGATTCGGTAAAAAATCCTCTCTCATCTCCGAAGACCTTAGGCAAAATGAGAACGGGTCCGGGTATAGAATATCGTTGAAACTCCATGTTGGTTCAGTTTTGAACAGATAAACTCTCTGTCAAATGAGAAATTCACCTCCCCGAATCAATTTCCCAATTCGTCCCGGAAGACTTTTTCTTTCCAGTATTCCATTCCTGTCAGATACGATTTTTTCTTTTTGAGAGTGCTTTGAATCCCGGAGTAGTTCCGGAATACTTTCATACCAGAATAAATAATTTTGAAGCAGGAAAGAAAAATCGACTCCTCTGATTGGATTTTCATGAGGTTTTTGTGGAGAAGATCCGAAGTTTCCTCCCCCCAAAAACTATCAGGTGAGAGGATGTCCAGAATCGCTTTTTTCATGAAAGGAATCGATTTTCTTTTTTTGAGAAGATAATAGAAGAGCCGAATTCCTATCAGAGGAAAAAACTTCAACCTTCCGAAGTCCGCATAGAGAAAATTGATGATCAAATAATTTCTGGTGTTGTAATAGGCCAACCAATCTCTCTGCTTCGATGGATCAAAAGTCTCGTGCCAGACAGAGAAACCTTTCAGAAGGATGGGTTGGATCTTATTTCTGAGACTGAACTCAAGATCATCCCCCCGGATAAAGAGTGGCAGGGGCAGACCATTTTTCTGGAAATAGGACTCGGGATAGCAGACCAAACACCAGGCTGAAAATGTATTTTTCTTTGTATTGCGATTTTTGATAGAATCCAGATTCTGAAAACCGGAGAGATCGAGATTCCGATAATTGATCTTCTGAAGAATTCCGTTCCATTCCCCCGTCCATTCATATTGGATCTTCGGAAGATCTTTTCTGAGGATACTTCCCGAGATTGTCTCTTCAGAATATTCTTTCTTCAGAAAAGAGAGAAAGGAAAACAATCTCTCCAGAAAAGAAGGATCCACTTCTACATCATCATCCATCAAACAAAAATGGGTGAAGGATTTTTTATCCAGAGCAGAAATGATTCCTCTGGTAAATCCACCGGATCCACCCAGGTTTTTGTTTTTTATGTAGTTGAGAAAAGAAGAATCGGGTACGTTTAGATTGGATGCATTGTCTACCAGAAAAATCTCAAATGGGATCTCTTCTTTGTGAGATTCATAATAGGTCCCGATCTTTTCGAGATTTTTTCTGATGTAGTCTTCCCGATTGTAGGTAGTTATGATGAGGGCAAGACGAATAGAATTTGAAGGTGGATCAGAGGTTTTGAATTCCGCTGAGAGTAGATGAGAATCCTCCAGAGCTAGGATTTCCGGAAATATATATTCATTGGATGCGAGAGTATCCAGATCGAAATCGATTTCAATGCTACCCGAGTCGGACTCAATTTCTCTGAGAATCTTATCTTCCCCATCCCTTCTACCGATGAGCCTGATTTTTAGATATCCAGAAAATTGAATGGAAAAGGAAAGAGATTTTAAATCGGTGAACTCCTTCCACAATCCTATGGGAAAGTAGTGGAAGTAAGCTCCGAAATCTATGGTTTCTGATTTTTTTAAGAAAGGTAGGCTATCTACCCGATTAGACTTCTTGTAGTACAGATCCGGAACAAATTCCAAACCGGTAAATTGAAACCCGAATAAAATCATAATTTGTTGAGAATGTATTTTCTAAAACCATTGAGAAAGTGTGTGGAGGTAAAGAAAAAGGAAGGAAGAATGGAATGACCGGCATGCTTGCGGAGCATATTGTAGTGAGCTCTGAAGACGCGCTTCTTATTTGATGTCATAGCATTGCTATGGACACGGTAGGAGGCTATGATCCCCTGATATCCCAAACCGTAATTTGATTTTCCCAGAATGTCAAGCCAGAGGGCATAGTCATCCCGGAGGCTTTTTAAAGAGACATCGAAATGCATCTTTCCAATTTTGGATACGTCATACATAGCCGTGAGGAGACCCACCCTATTGTAGAGAAGCATGTCAAAATAATTGTATTTTTTGTTTTCAATCAAAAAGGGTTTGGTCAATTCATTACCGGATTCATCAATGATACGATAGGAAGCAAAACTAAAAGCGGAATCATTTTCCGTCATGTACTTTGTCATTGAGGATAAGAAGTCGGGATCCCAGAGATCATCGGCATCCAGAAAGGCGATGAACCTTCCCCCTGCTCTATCGATTCCTTTATTTCTGGAATCCGCAGAACCCGAGTTCTGCTCCTTTTCGATAAGCACAATTCGGGGTTCTTTTTTGGAAAACTCCCTGAGAATGGATAGGCTTCCGTCTTTGGATTTGTCGTCTACAGCGATCAACTCCCAGTTTGCATACTCCTGATTCAGAAGGGATTCAAGAGTTTGTTTCAAATACTTTTCAGCATTGAAAACAGGCATGATGACGGATACCAGATCATTCATAAATCAACCAAGAAATTTTTCTTCAAAGAGATTCAAAGCGGCCTCAATCGTTTGGTGCATATCATAGTACTTATAATCCCCCAATCTTCCGCTGATGTAAACATTTTTCAATTTGGAAGCTTCTTCCCTATAGAGTTTCACCATTTGCGTGTTTTTTTCATCATTGATGGGATAGTAGGGATTGGTGCCGTCATCGAGTCTGGAGAACTCCCGGATGATCATGGACTTCTTTTTCTGTATCACTCTTTCGGGATGCAAATGCTTTGGCTCATGAATCCTGGTGTAGGGAACGGTTTCTTCAGCATAATTCATGACCGAAGTTCCCTGATAGTCTTCATAGGGAACTATTTCTTTTTCGAAATCAATCGTTCGATAGTCCAGACGACCGAACTTATACTCAAAGAACTGATCTATAGGACCCGAATAGACAAGAGTAGAATCTTTCGGAATCTGATCTTTCACTGCAAAATAATCCGTGTTCAAACGGATATGAATTTTAGGATGACTGAGAATCCTATCAAATATCTTTGCATATCCATCGATGGGAATTCCCTGATAACGGCTGTAGTAGTAGCTTTCATTATAATTACTTCGTATCGGTAGACGATTCAATATAAACTCAGGAAGTTCACGCGGGTCTTTATTCCATTGCTTCATGGTATAGCCACGGATGAAGGCTTCATAGAGCGGTCTACCGATCAGAGAAATCGCCTTTTCTTCAAAGTTTTTCGGATTGGGATAATTTTCCTTTCCGATCTCTTTTTTCAGAAATTCTTCTACCTCAAAGGGCTTCAGGTTCAATCCGTAAAACTGATTGATTGTCTCCAGATTGATCG
>JACKPB010000011.1 GCA_024233875.1 Leptospiraceae bacterium | reverse complement strand
GCAATCGTTTCTGTGACTCAGGAATTCTAATCTCGCTCCGGCTGGATGCCTCATTTGCCATAGCCTGAGACTCACCCAAAACAGCCAGAATCAAATCCGCTTTCCCCGCTACTTTTTTCGCCTCACGGAGAAGTTCATCGGGAGATTTTTCATCCAAATCAACACTGAATTCATATTGATTCAGGAATTGAATAATCTTGGGATCATCGATTACATTCGAACCCTTACTGTATAAAATCTCTATCCCACTATCGGAAACATTTTTTAAGCCTTCGAGAACCGTTACGGATTGCCCGGCTACACCCGCCGCAGACCAGCTTCCCATGATGTCCCTCTTGCTATCTGCCAGAGGTCCGATGACTGCTAATTTAGTTTTTTTCTTTATCGAGAGAACTTGATTCTCATTTTTTAGTAGTACAATTGTTTTGGCAGCGACTTCTCTTGCTTCCTTTCTATGAAGTCTTTCTTCGGAATTGGTTTCAAAAGACTCTGTTGGTTTCTCAGGTACATGTACAAATGGGTCTTCAAACAATCCCATATCATACTTAATTCCGAGAACACTTCTGCAGGCAGAGTCCAGTTCCTCTATTTTCAATTCCTTTCGGGCTATGAGATCAGGAATAAATTTTCCAAAAAACTCATCACTCATACTCATGTTGACACCTGATTGTAAGGAGATTCTTACAGCATCGCGGGGTGAATCGGCAACTCCATGTTCTATCAATTCTTTGATCGCTCCATGATCACTCACGGTCAGACCTGAGAATTTCCAATCCTCCCTCAGAATTTTTTTCAACAACCATTGATTCGAATTTGCAGGAACTCCATTGATGGTATTGAGAGCTACCATCACACCTATCGCTCCCGATTCTATCCCGATTTGATAAGGCGGGAAGTATTCCTGAAACATCCTTTGCAGACTCATATCCACAGAATTGTAGTCCCTTCCACCCTCCACTGCTCCATAAAGTGCAAAATGTTTGATCGTACTGGCAAGAGAATGACGACCCCTCAAACTTTCTCCCTGAAGAGAAAGGACCATAGCCCTACCCAATTCTGAAGTCAGATAGGTATCCTCTCCGAAGCCCTCGGACACCCTTCCCCATCTCGGATCCCTACTGACGTCCAACATCGGAGCCCAGGTTAGATTCAATCCATCTTCAGTCGCTTCAAAGGCACTAACTCTTCCGACGGTTTCAATCGCAGAAACATCCCAGGAAGAAGCTAGCCCAAGGGGAATTGGAAATATAGTTCGTTCTCCGTGAACCACATCAAAGGCAAAGAACAGGGGTATTTTTTTCGAAGATGAATTGACAGCTTTCTCCTGAAGTTTTCTAATTTCATTTTTTGTTCTTGTATTGAATATGGCTCCCACCTCTGAATTTTCTATCATTTTCAGAACTTTTTCGGTGGGGTTTTCCGGACCGATACTGATGAGACGGAGTTGTCCCACTTTTTCTTCTACTGTCATACGACCTATCAATTCATTGAGAAAGTCCTGTTTCTTCCTCTCATTGGAAGTGTCTGGCTTGGACAAAGAAGTCTCTTTGCAGGAATGAAGAAAAATAAAAATAAGAAAAATGAATACTTTTAGGTAGATCAATAGAATTTACTCCTAATAAAAAGAGACTCACCCATACCTGCTCCGGATAAAATGATCAGGTATGGGTTGAATTTAAAAATTTCTGAAAAAAGATATGGATTGCATCAGGCTATTGGACTGATTCTTAAAGGACTCGGCTATCCCGGACAATTCTTCGCTGGTTCTTAGGTTTTCCTCAGAAATCTCAGCTAGGATAGCAATCGCACTATTTACCTGTTCGATTCCGAGTTTTTGTTCGTTAGTGGTTTCATTGATTTCTTTCACCAAATCTGCTGTCTTTTTTATATCAGGAACGATTTCAGCTATCAGAGAGCCCGCTTTCTCAGCAATCTTCAAACTGTCCAAGATAAGTCCTTTGATACTGATCGCAGAATTTTTACTATTTTCTGCTAATTTCCTTACTTCCAAAGCAACCACAGCAAATCCCTTTCCGTGATCTCCGGCACGTGCGGCTTCGATAGATGCGTTGAGAGCCAGAAGATTGGTTTGATTTGCAATCTGTTCTATCATTTCTGTTTTTTCTCCGATAAGTCTCATTGACTCTAGAGTTTCCAATACAGCCTGACTTCCATCATTGGCTTTGATTGCAGCCAGACTGGATATTCGTTGTGCATGAACAGTATTCTCAACACTCATGGAAATCGTAGAAGAGATCTCTTCTGTGGATGCCGAACTGGATTGAGTTTGGTTGGATTGATGTGCCGCTCCTCTCTGAATAGATTTGGAATTGGTTTCCAATCGACTCATATTGCTTTCGATATCATCAATAGTTCTCTGAAGTTCCACTATTACATTAGAAATCTTATCCATTGAGGAATTGACCGAGTCCTGAAGTACTTTGAATTCTCCCTTATATTCACGGGTCATTTTCTTTTTCAGGTCTCCGGAAGCAAGCCCGGACATAACATCGATAGTATCCTGAACAGGAAAAATAACCGAATCCAAAAGATGATTGATCCCATCTACCATATCTTTATAAAACTTATAATTGAACTTTTTAGTATCCCCTCGTTTGTCCAATATTCCATCAGATGCAGATTCAAAAAGACTGTGCAATTCTGTATTTAGATTCGTCATATTGTCTCTGAGAATAGCTAGAGATCGATTGATGTAATTCTTTTTTCCGGGCAATGCATGCAAAACCTCATCTAAGTTTCCTTTTCCGTAATCATCCACGATTTGAATGATGTCTTTCATTTCGGATAGATTGGATCGAACAAGATTATTTACCCCATCCACCATCATTCGGAAAGCACCGGAGTATTTGTTTTCATCGATAAAAAAATCTATATTGCCTGAAGATTGCTCTTTACTCAATCTCTCCATTTCACCAATAAACGAATTTAAATTTGATATAAGAGTATTAATACTTTCCTTAATCTGATTGAAGTCTCCGTAGTATTGATTTTCAATCATAGGAGGGATGATTCCATTTCCAATTTTCTGCATATAATCTGATGCCAGGAACAGGGGTGTGGTGATTTCATCCAGAGTCGCATTGGTACCTCTGATGATATCCCGATAGACTCCCTGAAAACCTTTATCATTTCCCCTGCGCGAAAGATTTCCATTTTTAAAGTCTTCTGTAATACCATCCAGCTCTCCGGAGAGATTGACCAGAGTTTCTACCATTCGATTCATCGAATTGGATACTACACCAATTTCATCTTTTCTATCGCTCGCATTCATCATGATGAGATTTCCATTGGAGATTTCCGTAAATGAACTGATCATATCATAGATTGGAACTGTGATCGATCGGGAGAGTGCAAGTGTGAAGAATGAGAGAAATATAAACAATCCAAGAAAGGTTACAGATTGATAGTACAAACTTTTCAATGCCACACTACTCAGCAAATCACTCTGGGCAATCAAATCCTTGGAAAGTCCATTTTCAAAAACCTTCAAATCATCAATCTTTTTTGTTATCTGATCAAACCAATAAAGGGGTTCTTCTTTGAATTTTTCTCTCAGAATTTCTTCACGAATTCGATTCACTTCCTGAAAGTGCTGCTTTTGGTTTAAATTGTCCAATGCAATTATAGATTCCGGATCTGAACTGAGCCGGAATAATTTTTCATTGTGCTTCTGGGTAGAAATGATAGTGATGTGTCTTTCCATCTCTCCAGCTTCATATTTTTTTTTCCCGAGAAGATATGAGCCCATAGCTCTTTCTATTCCGGAATATTCCTTCATGACCAGAAAATAATAGAAACTGGAGATTCGATTTACCATTCCGGAATCATTCGTATCCCTTTTGATTTGAAATATTGATATGAGGATTGAGTTGATAAAATCTGAGTAAAAACCCAGAACTTCTGATAAGCTTGTATTTCTGGAAAAGAAAATCTCCCTTTTCTTTTCAAATTTTTCAAGGTACGGTTTGATGTCTTCCGAGCTATAAGGCAATCGGTCCGGGTTGTTTGTTAAAAAATTAGTAAACTTTTCATAAGTCTCATCAGTAGTTTTCTTTTGTTGAATCAGTTCTTTTTCAAACCTTCCTCCCGAACCCAGATTCCCTGCTGTCCTTCCCCGTTCCAATTGTAAATTATGTACAAGATTTGAAGCTATTCCGGCATATTCAATGTAAGACTGTACTTTTTTCATTTCATTGTATATTTTGAGTTCGTTGTATGTATCACGAACAGCTATAATTGCGATTACTATCCCCGGAAAAGTGATCAATAAAAATAATTTTTCCCGAATTTTAATATTTTGTAGAAAACTCATTATATACATCCTAAATATATGTTAATAAGATCGACTTACTCCAGTTCTAAAACTAAAGTAAGGAGAATAAAAAATCATTCCAATTTTTTAAAATTACACGTTAATCATTAATTCAAAAAATATTGCTTTGTTTTCAAAGTCCATTCAATTTTTCAGAGAAAATTGAATTCACCGGAAGATATGGATCGAAAACTATGAAATGAAAATTCTAATTTCTAAGATTTTTTATTAAAACTCAAATCAGTTGAATCTCTACCAACGCATTATATTTTAAAAAAATCTATCATTCTTTTTAAGGATTTAGCCTGACTGAGGAATTCTTCAGATGTTGAAGCGAGTTCTTCTGAAGTAGAAGCATTTTTTTGTGTTAAAGAATCCAATTGTGCTACAGCAAGATTGATTTCATTTACTCCTTCAGACTGTTCCTTCCCTGATAGACTAATCTCCTTAACAAATCCGGCTGTATTTTGAATTTCATTTACAATCTCTTTAATGAGAACGCCTGCCCTCTCGGCGATTTGAATAGTAGAA
Source organism: Leptospiraceae bacterium (assembly GCA_024233875.1). Classification (GTDB taxonomy): domain Bacteria; phylum Spirochaetota; class Leptospiria; order Leptospirales; family Leptospiraceae; genus JACKPB01. The sequence goes on along the minus strand of JACKPB010000011.1, from coordinate 154,986 downwards.
ATTTGACTTTTGAAAGAAGGATATCTAACCTCTTTCAAAAGTCAGAGGAATCTCAGTGAAGACGTGTCATTTGAATCATCTTCATATTGATGATGAGAAATCGAAAAATTTGCCAGAGAACATTTGTCCTCATTCTCTTCGTAAAATTAGTAGGTACCGGTGGATAAAAATCCTTTTCATACGCTTTTCTATGCTTCATGGTTCACCTCCTATTCGGGTATTAACTTCCAAAATAAATTTCCTTTTGCTTTGTAGATGAATACATAGTGGAGAATATGCTTGATCCAATGTCCCGCAAGACCTATTTCACCAAAAGTAAATCCAATGTCACGTCCGTAATCCGGATACTTATCAAAATCAGGAACAATGGGGTACATGGTCATGGAGACCGCAGTACCATCAAAAATTCCTGCTCCGGAAGATGCGATACAGGCCGCTCCCATTGAGGCCAGAGACGCCCGTCTTGTGGGTTTGTCCGTTCCCATTTTGATCATATCTGTAATACTTCTAGCCACTTCCCTTCCCATGACACCGGATGGCATCCCGGTTCTCGGAGGAGTCGGAAAAATCGGTGTGCCTTTGGGGCTCTTCATTGGTTTGGAAATCGGATGGGGTGGAGCAAATGCGATTCCAACTGCAAATATATTCTTATAATCAGAGTTTTGATAGGTGGAGGGCCAATCCTTTGCACTCCAATTTTCATAGTCTTTCGGAGTGTAGTCCGCATCGACTTTCATGAACTGGTTGGGAGCGAAAAGTTTAGTAGTGATATCAGCATTGTTCTTATCAAAGGCCTTGATTCCCACTCCCGAAAAGGGTGGAATCAGCATGGCAAAATCAAAATCTTCTTCTTTGTCCTCACCTTCGAGAGTTTCATAGAAGATTTGGTTCTTATCTACTTTTTTCACATGAGAACGGGTGATCCAATTCAATCCCCTTTCTGTGAAGAGGGATTCTGTGAAGATCCGACTGTGGGTGATGTACCCTCCCCGCTTGACATGCATTCCTCCAATTCCGAAATCTCCCATCTCGTATTCATTGGAAACCCAGGTCAGATCTGCCTTGTCTCTGACTCCATGTCTGTTCAAAATATATTCTACATTGAATATGTATTCAAAGGCGGCTCCCTGACAAGTGCAGTTTCCATGTCCCGTACCGATCAGGATCTTTCGCCTTTCCCCTTTTTTCATTCTTTCAATATTTTCCTGAAGAGCGCGGTTGGCTTCTTCCGCATGTCCGTAGGTACAGACCGAATAACTATTCTTACCGGGTCCGAGTCCTTCTGTGGCTTCAAAATTCAATTTGGGACCGGTCGCATTGATCAGGAAATCAAAACTAATGTCTTCCACTTTCCCCTGCTGCCCCTCCCCGGTGAACTCTACCTTCACATAGGGAGTGGATCTTGAACTATCGCCTTCAGGGTGAATGCTGAGAGCCTTAGCCTGATGGTGGACAATGCCCATCTTCTTATAAATCGGAGCAATATCAAAAGTGACGTCTTCGGGTTTCATCAAGCCAACACCGACCCAGATATTGGAGGGAATCCAATTCCATTTTTTATTCGGTGACACCACGATGACTTCATCTTCTTTCCTACAGAATGATTTTGCATACATCGCGGCAGTATTTCCGGAGATTCCCGCACCTAAGATTAATATTTTAGCCATTTCTCTTCCCCTTTGTTCTTAATGTTTTAAACCCGGTCTTCTTCCTACCGAAAGTCTGAAAACAACTGAATGATCAACCGCAACCACCCATGACAGCTTTCTTCTTTTGCATCTTCACTTTTTTAGTGAATTCGATAGCGTGCTCTTCTCCGTGAGACTCTTCCGGATGAGAGGCAGAAATTTGTGCACCTACCGCTCTGAAGAATTGATAGTGAAGAGACTCCGGTGCTGATTGGACTTTTTTGATTGCAACTTCTTCAGGTAAGGGAAAGAATTCCAACCAGTTGTTCATCCCACCTTCCAAAATATAGAGATTTATGACTCCCTGAGCTCTGAGGATTTTCCATGCTTCTGTCGCTATAGCTTCTTCATTGGAGAGAAGAACATAGACGGTTTCCGAATTGTTTGACAGAAGAGTATCTACAAAATGAGGATCATTCAAATTCGCCTCAGTGACACGGAAAGAATCTCTTAGATGAAATAGATTGAAATCCTTTTCGGGTCGTAGGTCCATGATCCTGGTAAATACTGTTCTTTCATTCATCAACTCCCTCATTTCTCCGGGGTGAATGTAGATCTCCCTTTTCTCTAAAATGGATTGATATTTCTTAGATGCATACTTCCATTTTTCGGAAGGATCCGGTTGCCCTCTGAAGAGGATGACTCCGGCAATAAAGAGAAGACTTAAGGCAGCCGCAATGTACTTCTTATTTTTTGGCATAAAATCGATTTCTTCTATAGATTGATTCTTACCGAAGATTTTTTCTGAGATTTCAGCACCGTAAAACATGGTCAGTGCGATCAGAACCAAAACCAGAACCATCACACCTATACTTGTATTGAAGTAGTCCGAAAGAAGGAATCTTTCCATCACATCTCTTTCATAAAAAGGATGATAAGAAGAAACAGTCTCTCCGAAGACTCCCACACCTGTGATCACTCCGAGAAAAAACAAAAGTCCGTCCAACTTAAAAGTGGAAGTCGCTACAAGGGAAGTCCCCGGGCAGAACCCTCCCATAATGAAACCCACTCCCATGATGAGCCCACCCAAAATTCCGGGCATCAGATAGGTGGGATTCACATAAAGATTTCTGAAATCCAGAAGTCCGAAAGATGTACTCAAAAAGATCAGAACAAGAGCGACTATGATGGCAGTGAACATAACCTTCAAAACTCTCATTTCTTTAAAATAAAACTGAGCCGCCAGTTTTCTGGAATCACCGAAGCCGGACATTTCCAAAACTGCACCAAAACCTATTCCGATGAGAAAGAAAACAGAATAGCCCCAAAACTTTCCTAAAGAACCAACTAAATCAAATGGCGCCATGATTTCCTCCTAGTTCCATGCCTTTCGGAAGAAATACGCAAGTGCATATCCTCCGGCAAATACTGCCAGCATAAATGTCCAGCTGCCTACGGAAAGGACAGCCCCACCGCTTAGAGCCTGACCGGAGGTACAACCTCTTGCCAAACGCGCTCCATATCCCATAATGGTCCCACCTACAAAGGCAAAGGCCAATCTTTTTTGATTGGAAATCCCGGGCCCCTTTCGGATCTCTACCTTCAATCTTTTGTGAAAGAGACCGGAAAGCATACCTCCGACAAAGGTACCCAAGAGCATGGGAACCCCGCTATTGTCCAGGGCATTGAGATCTCCTCCGGCAAAATGAGCCAGATATCCCACATGATCCACGTGATTGCTGGCCACAAGATCCAGGAAAAATACCTGGAGTCGATTGATGGCGCCGGATGCACCGAGACCATTCCCGGTGATGTAAAACGCTAAAAACAAAACTATCCCCAGGAGAGTTCCCCCGAGATACGGGTTGATGTATTTTTCTTCTTTGAGTTCCATTTCCGATTCCTCCTTATTTAGACTCTTTATTCTGTTCCAATCTATCAAACCCTATGATCATCGCCTGAATATTCGAAAACCAGGTTCTACCGGTAGTCGTTAGGTAGATGTGCATGACAAGGAAGGACAAAAACATCCAGGAACAAAAATTATGAATGGGTCCGAGGACTTTCAATCCTCCAATAAAATCCATAGATCCCGGCCACTTGCCCCCACCCCAGATCATGAGTCCGGTGATGACCTGAAGAGGAAGAAGAAGATTCAAAATACCAAGATAGGTAATCTGTTGGAGAGGGTTCAGCTTCTTCTCTCTTGACTTTTCTATAGGATGCGGTTCCCCTTTGAAAATTCCACTCATGTAGTACTTCAATTGAATCATGCTATCACTCATGATACTCCGTAGAGGGGGAAGATATTGTTTGATCTCCATACTCACCAGATGATAAAAGAAGGAGAGAAATGCATTGGTGATCAATATGAAAGCTAAAATGTTGTGTGTGTAGACTGAGATGGTGAGCTTCAGGGGAATCAGACCGGGAAAGTGAATGGCGATTCCGGTGAAGAGAAGCAGGATAATCCCGAAAGCAGATGTCCAATGCCAGAGTCTTTCATAGAAGGTGTACATATACACTACTTTCAAATGCTTGTGTGCCTCAGGATCATGAGGTGGAGCTTTCAGAAGTCGTATGGTCACATGAACACCGATCCCCAGAAGAGTCATCACAAAGAAAAATATTCCCAGATAGTCCGACCATTTCTTTCTGCTGAAACCATAGATGTAGTAATCGGTTTGAAAGAAATCCCGTTTGGCTATGTATTCCACCCCATTTTCCCTCAGCTTCAGGAATTGGGCATCGAAGCGCTCGGACTTTTCAAATTCGGGTTCTCCTCTTCCGGGAAGAATTTGGCTGAGAGAGATCTGTCTGCGGATTCTTGAATCCCTTGTATGACAGTTAGTACAATCTCGTGTTACATTTTCTCCCCTCTGGATTCCGTGTACTACAGGATTGACCTGAACCTTTCCCTGAATTTTAGGATCCTTTACCCCTTCACTGATGAGGAGGGATCTCATGAATTGGTACTTTTCTTCAGTGTTCAAAACCCATTCGGCATTGGTAACCTTTCCATCGCGATCTTTGTCAAAGACTTCCAGAATCCCTGATTTTTTAGTCTCATCCTCAGGAAATTGAATTCGGTTGAGCACTTCGGAATCCACTCTCTCTTTTGAAGTTCCATTGACCCAAAACCATTCTGTGACCATATTGGTGGGCATAAGCTTCCCTTCTTTGCCGTAGGGCATGAGATAGGGGGTGTAGGCCCGGATGAACTCAGCATTCAGAGTCTTGGATTCCGGATAGCCATCAATATTTCGATAACTGTAAACCGGAGTATCCTTTTCTGAAAGGACAGTAAAATCGATCTCTTTGAGAGCAGGTCCCCTGAGTTCGGGAACATGACAACTCTGACATTCCAATCTCTCCATGTGTTTGCTTTTGTAAGGAATCATATCATGAATTTGAAGGGGATCATGACAGGTAGTACAGTTGGTTTTTGCCAGGTCGTGATTTGGTTTGGAGAGGAATTCTGATGTACTGATCTTTCTCGGATTGATCTTTAGATGACTCAAATCCTCTGTAGATTCCGTAGAATCATACTTAGGATTGTTGGGCGCGAAGTGACAGTTCACACACTGAACCCTTCGATCCGCATGAATGTCCCAGGCGTAGTCGGCTTCTTCTTTGTCCTGAAGATTCAAAAAAGAATCCTTCAATTTCTGATGTGAGGAAAGTTCTCCGGTTTTTTTCACCAGATTGTATTTCATCAAATCATTGAAATCGGAAGGAATTTCCAGAGGTCTTCCATTGCCCTTATCAAACCCATGACAGGAGTTACAATTTTGGTTCTCCGGAACATGAAGAAAAAGCTTTTCTCTCAGGATCTTACCGCTTCCATCAAAGTCTCCGGAAACGGGTTTGAATACCCCACCGGTGAAATGACATTGAATGCAATCGACTTTCAATCCTTCTTTATTATGAGGATTGTTTTTTTGAATGTATTCGTAATTGTGGCACCCCCCGCAGGTTTTTTCTGTGGAAATGGGGGAGCCTGAGGACTTTACAGATCTTCCTTCTGAATCCAGAACTTCAAAAACAGGATGCAGAGGATTGGGTTCCGAAGAAATCCCATTCAGTTGAAGTATGAAAAAAAAAATTAAAATTCGAAAGTACACAATTTTACCCCCTATTCCTGAGCCTTTATCTTTCTTGACCCGATCGAAGCGGGATCGCCCTCATAACCGAGTTCTTTCCAATTCATACGGGATGAATTCCCATGACAGTCATTGCAACCCAGGCTGTCTTTCGCAGGGCTGACCATATGGGAAAGCGGCCAATACATGATTGATTTTGCAAAACCATAGTCTCCCGAGAAATCGACTTTATTCAGCTCGGAACCCAATTGAATGGCTTTGAGCCAATTGAATTCCTTCCAAAACCCACCTTCCCCAGCGGTCACTACCGGCATAAATGTTTTCAATTTTTTGTCATACGGTTGAGTGGCTCTATGCAGTTTGAAGGGCCAGATCTTTGCATTCTTATCCTGAATGTTTCCCCGGGGTAGGTTGATGGGTGTGTATTCATCCGGGTTGTCGATCTTGTCCCCGAGCATATATCTATCGACAGTTTTATTGAACCAGAAATAATCGGGTTTCACATTCATATCGTAGGTAAATTCACCTTTAATCTTTAAGTATTCATGGGGATCTTCCTTGCGATTGGCATCTCCCGCCTTAGACCAATCCCAGGTCATCTTGGTAGGTGTCCTCTTGGCAAATCTGGGTATGTGACAGGTTTGACAGGCAACTGATTTTGTGTGAGCATTCAATCTCTCATTGGTATGTACATCTTCCGTATGACAATTCAAACAATCCACCGATGTTTTTTCTTCGACAGAAACAGAGAAAGAAGTTCCGGGTACCAGGTGATCTTTTGTCTGATGACAGTCAATACAGAGGAGTTTGTGTTTCCCCATGTGCACATCTACTTCCTCGGGGGCATAGATCAAAGAATCATCCAAATCTCCGTGTTTGACTGCCATCCCTCCCCCTCCGGAAAAGTGGCACATCCCACAATTATCCCGTTTTGGGTAACCCACTGACTTGGCGACGGTGAGTAGATCTATAGATTTATCAGGAATTCCGGATGCACCTTTTGTATAGGTTCCGGACCAATCATGACAGGCAAGACAATCGATGTTTTCTTTGTTTTGAAAATTAAACGTTGAGTCCGACCAACCGTATCCCGCGTGACATTTGGTGCAGGATGGCCAGTTTCCTGTAATATTGATACAAAAATTATTGATCAGATTTTTCTTTCCAATCTCCTGATCCGCAAGTTTCTTACTGATTTTATTATTGCTTCTTGTCCATGTCCAATGGGAAGTTTTCATAAAATTATCAGCGGATTTGGGATGGCATTCCAGGCAGGCTTTCGTGACTTCCTGAGGTGTTTTGAATCCATCTTTGTAATTTGTAAAATACATATCATGATTGAAATGAACTCTGTATTCCTTCTTATAGGTACTGATTTCCTTGGCTTTGGCTACTCCCCCGGGAAAGAATAGGTACAGGGAGAAACCGAAGACACTCAGCATTAAAATTGCACCGATAATCCAATTTTTTTCTAATTTGTGCATCGCATCGGCTCACTTTACCCGAACACTGTCAGGTGATTTTATTGTTTAAGTCATAAAACTTTTTAAATAATAGTTCTGATTTCACTTCCAACCGGAAATCATAAATAACTTTACTATCTAATACCTACTTATCGCATACATTCTTTTTTTTGGAAATAATAAAATTCAAAAATTTCTATAGGAAATATCATAACTCTTATTGATTTTTTTTTTAAATCTATTCTTATTCTTGATTTATTGCGACTAACGCAAATGGAATGCACTCCGGAAGAAAGGAGAAAAATCAACCGGAACTCTCTCGGGTTTCCTATCGCTAAAAATTTCGAAATGCAGTATTTCTTATTCTTTTCTTTCCTTTTCCCCGTGCCGATGATAAAAGAGTATCATCATGGCCGGTATTACTGCGAAATCACCTCCAAAAAAAAGTAAAAACCTAGAAAAAGAACCGGGGAAACGTCTTGAGCCCTTCTACCCGTTTCTATTTTTCTTTTTTGCTGTTTTTACTGAATTTTCACTGATCTCCTATGATCAGGGGGAATACGGAGCACAGAACAACCTCTTCGGAAACCTGGGACATTTTTTTGCTACCTTTGCTTTCTGGATTTTGGGTCGGGCCTCTTACTTTCTCCCCATTTTGGGTGGCTACTACGGCTTTGTTCTCTTTCACAAAAAAGATCCCAATTTTCAAAAGCTCTTTGCCTCTGCCCCACTCCTTCTCGGAGCAGCCTCCATTCTCCTAAATATCTTTGAATTCAAGATCGAAACCGTTCGCGATGGAGGGGGAACCCTGGGTGTGATCTTATCCAATTTTTTGGAAGTAATCATCGGGAAATCAGGTCGGATCATCCTCTCCGTATCCCTGGGAGTCTACGGAGTCCTTTTGATGATCAAAGAATTTCCCAGAAAAATTGATAAAGAATTCTGGGCATCCCTATTTGCAAAGAATAAGGATAGGGTTTCACTCTGGATGGCTCCGAAATCCTCGATTCCTGCAACCGAACCCGAAGTGAATGAGATTCCTCAGGATGTATTTGGGGTGACCGAGGAAGTAGAAGACCTACCCTGGATCGAAATCAAGAAAATTGGTCGCAAAAGGGGATTTCCGAAAATTTCAGATCTATCTGAATCCATGGAAGGAGACGAAGAAGAGGGAGTCTACGAGTTCCGGCACGAAACAGAATTCACCAGAGAGACTTCTTCGGATCGAATTTCCCGACTGAAGTCCAGTATAGAAAAAACCAAAGAACTTCTCAAAAAAGAAATCGAAAAATCAGAAGGTGACTCCGGGAAAGATTTTGAATCGGGCAATAAACCCAGTTTTCGGTTTTCCGAAACCCCACCTTCCCTCCGAGAAAAAATTTCTCCTCCGGAAGAGACCATGGAAGCCGAAGCTCTCGACGAATGGGAAGAAACAGACCTTTCTCTCAGGGAACCCGAACCCAATATCGACGAAGAACCCATTACTTCCGAAGAACTCGAAGGGCTTTTCTATCGGGAAGGTGAAATCTCGGAAGAGGAGCAGGAAGACTCCTACCCTTCAGAACCAGATTCGGAGAGATTTTCACCACTTGAAAAGTCAGAGGAAACAGAAAGTAGAGAAGAAGATTTGGATGAGGAGAGAGAGGAAGAATTTGAATCTGCAGATCCATTTCCGGAAGAAAAACAGCCCCGTTTGAATTTCGGAACCAATGTCCCTAAGATCTCATTTCTCAGAAAAGCAGCTTACAAGATTCCCATCAGGTTGTTTCAAACAAATTCCGAAAAGAAATCCAGTCCGATTCAAAAATTAGAAGCCGAATACATAGCTAAAAAAATCCAGGAAATCATAAAAGAATACGGATACGAATCCAAGATAGAGGGATGGCAGAAAGGACCTATCGTCACCCGGTTTGAAATCTCTCCCCCCATAGGTGTGAAGCTAAGTCGTATCACATCACTCTCGGACGAGTTGAGATTGTATCTGGCAGTCAAGAGCATTCGTATAGTAGCTCCTATCCCCGGAAAATCTACCATCGGTATAGAAGTTCCCAATAAGTACAGAGAAAACGTATTTCTCGGAGACATCCTCAGAGAAAAAATGGACGAACCTCCGGCTGATCAACTGAAGATTGTAATCGGCAAAGACAGTATCTCGGGAGAAACTATTTCGATCAATCTATCTACCTTGCCCCATCTCCTCGTAGCCGGTACTACAGGATCGGGAAAATCAGTTTCTATGAACTCTATGATCAGCTACCTGATCTACAGTAAGTCCCCCGAAGATGTTCGATTCATTATGATCGATCCCAAGATGGTAGAAATGTCCTTATACGAAAGCATTCCCCACCTCCTCCTTCCTGTGATCACAGACCCCAGAAAGGCAACCAAGGCTCTCAATTGGGCTGTTCAGGAAATGGAAGCAAGGTATTCTCTCATCTCGGATCTCAAATGCAGGGACATCCGTGCCTACAATGAAAAAGTCGGTTCTTCTCTTTTGTCCAAGATCCGTCACAAAAAAATGCCCTATATAGTGATCTTCATAGATGAGTTGTCCGACCTGATGATGGTGTCCGGAAAGGAATTGGAAGACTACATCACAAGAATTTCCCAAAAAGCCCGGGCTGTAGGAATCCATTTAATCATGGCCACACAGAGACCCTCTGTGGATGTGATCACGGGTCTGATCAAAGCCAACTGCCCCGCGAGAATGGCCTTCCATGTAGCACAAAAAAATGACTCCAAGATCATTCTCGATTACTCCGGAGCAGACACCCTCCTCGGAAAAGGGGACTTCCTCTACAAATCACCAACCTCTCCGGATTTGCAGAGGATCCAGGCTCCCTTCATTTCAGAGGAAGAAATCGAAAGAATGGTGGAAGAAGCCAAGTCCTTTGCGAAAGTTGAATATGCAAGTATCAACCTCGATGAAGAAAGCTTCAAGGAAGACTCCTCCGATGGAGATGAATTGCTCTTTGAAGAAGCCTGGAATATAGTTCGAACCGAACGAAAGGCCAGTGCCAGTTATCTCCAGAGAAGAATGCGTATCGGATACAATAAAGCAGCGAGACTTATGGAGCTCATGGAAGAACGAGGCTATGTGGGTCCGCAGGTGGGCTCCAAACCCCGAGAAATACTAAGATAAAAATATGACCTCAAACTACATTCACCTGAATCGTCTTCAAAAATTGAACTCTCTTCTCAAAGAAGGAGAGACTCTCATCATTTTTGCGGCATCCCATCAAATCCGCAATCGGGATGTAGAATACAAATTCCGCCAGGATTCTGATTACTTTTATCTGACCAGCATTTCAGAAGCAGACGGAATCCTAGTACTTCAAAAGGACAAACGCTTTCACTTCTGCCTTCCCAAGAACAAATCAGAAGAGATCTGGACGGGGATTCGACTGGGAAAAGAAAAGATCGGAAGTCTTCTCGGTCTTACCGAATCCTTTGAATTGAAGGAATGGTCTGAAAAAATTGAAGAAATTTTAACCAATACGTCTACCCTTTTTCATTTTTTCGGGAAAGACTCCAACAGGGATAGAGAACTCATTGAAGTTTCTGCCCGCCTGAACCGAAAACTTAGGGATGGGAAATTTGGTCCGAACAGGATAGAAATCCCTGAATTTCTGCATGAAATGAGACTGGTGAAATCCGAAGAGGAGATACAATTCCTCAGAGAGGCCGCTGTGATCACCGATCTGGGTCACAGAGAAGCGATACGCGCCTCACGACCGGGAATCAAGGAGTTCGAACTCGAATCCATTCTGGAGTCGGTCTATCTACGCAATGGTTCCTGGGGAGGAGGATACGGTCATATCGTTGCCTCCGGAAAAAATGCGACGATACTTCATTACACAAACAACGATGATGTACTACATGAGGGTGATCTCATCCTCATCGACAGCGGGGCGGAAAAAAACTACTACACTGCAGACATTACCAGGACCTTCCCGGTTGGAAAACAGTTTTCTCCCCTACAAAAAGACATCTATGAACTGGTTCTCTCAGCTCAGGAGTCTGTGATCTCTATCTGTAAGAAAGGAGTTTCCTTTTTGGATCTTCACAACAAGGCAGTGGAGATCCTTACTCGGGGTCTCATGGATTTAAAGCTCCTCGAATCCAATCTTGAAAAAAATATCGAAGAGGGCTTGTACAAAAAATTCTACATGCACAGAACCGGCCATTATCTCGGAATGGATGTTCATGATGTAGGAAAGTACTATATCAATGGAAAGAGTCGGCTTCTCGAACCCGGACAGGTCCTCACAGTGGAACCGGGACTTTACTTTGATCCGGAAGACACGGATATCCCGGACAAATTCAGGGGAATTGGGATCCGAATAGAAGATGACGTCCTCATCACTGAATCCGAGCCGGAAGTATTGACGTTTCGAACACCCAAAACAATCTCCGACCTGGAGAATTTGAAAAAGGATTGAATCTGCAAATTCTCATTTTTTTTTAGATCGATACATAAATTTTTTGAATCGCTTTATATCCAAAAAATGAAGAATTTTCTTTTTTTTTAAATAAAATTACTGGAAATTATAACCGTAGATTATTACGGTATGGTATAACCGAAAAATTCTAAGTCTAAGTTTAATAATAAGAATCAGGAAGGTAAATTTATGGTCGAATTCACGAAACGAGCCAAACGGGTGATCAATGAAATGGCTCAGGAGGAAGCAAAGAGACTGGGACATGATTATGTAGGTCCGGAGCATATCTTCCTGGGACTCTTGAAAGAAGAAGATTCCGTAGCAGTAAAGATCTTAATCAATCTAAATATTAACTTAAATGACCTACGTAAGGATGTAGAAAAAAAATCCAGAGAAGAAAGTCTGATCATGGATCTACCCTCCAGCCAGGACAAGTATCAAAAAATTGTGGAAGCTTCCCGTGAAGAAGCCAAACGAATGAAGCACAACTACGTAGGAACCGAACACATCCTACTCGCCCTCCTCAGGGACAACAACAACATAGCCTCTTCCGTGCTTTCGTCTTTCAGCGTAAATTATAATGTCATCAAAAGTGAGATCCTCAGATTGTTAGGAGTGTCTCCGGTGGGTTCCATCGGTGTATCCTCACATCAGGGCACAGGTCAATCCCAACAAACCCGTACAGAAAAATCCAAAACTCCTATCCTGGATGAATTTGCCAGAGATCTCACCCAATTGGCCAAAGATCACAAATTGGATCCGGTCATCGGTCGTGAAAAAGAAATCGAAAGGGTGATCCAAATCCTCTCCAGAAAAACCAAAAACAATCCTGTCCTCATCGGTGAATCAGGCGTTGGAAAGACAGCGATTGTGGAAGGTCTGGCCATAGCCATTGTTGAGAAAACTGTTCCGGACTTATTGTTTGAGAAAAGAGTTCTCTCTCTTGATCTGGCAGGACTCATAGCCGGAACCAAGTACAGAGGGGAATTTGAAGAGCGTCTCAAGAAAATCATGAAAGAGATTACAAATTCCAACAACATCATCATTTTCATAGATGAACTCCACACTCTTATCGGTGCGGGGGCAGCAGAAGGAGCTGTGGATGCAGCTAATATCCTCAAGCCAGCCTTAGCCCGTGGTGAACTCCAGTGCATTGGTGCCACAACCAATAATGAATACAGAAAGTACATAGAAAAAGACTCTGCTCTGGAGAGAAGATTCCAGACAGTGAAGGTAGCTGAGCCCAATACCTCAGATGCCATCAAGATTCTTCAGGGATTGAAGAAAGCTTACGAATCTCATCACAAAGTCAAGTATTCCGATAGAGCCCTAGAGCAGGCAGTGAACTTATCTCACAGATACATCAACGATAGATTTCTACCGGACAAGGCCATAGACATCATAGATGAAGCAGGATCAAGAGCGAGACTTGCCAATTGCGGAAGACCGGAATCCATAAAAAACATGGAAGAGGAAATCATTGCCCTTACTTCCAAAAAAGAAGAATTGGTCAGGTCTCAGGAATATGAAAAAGCGGCCGGTGTTCGGGATGAAGTGAACCGTAAGAAACAACAGCTCGAAGACATGATCAGACAATGGCAGGAAAGATTAGAAACCCAGGCAGTTCTGATTGACGAAGACGAGATTTTGACTGTGATTTCCCAGTGGACCGGAGTTCCTTTAGAGAAGATGGAAGAGAAAGAAAATGAAAAACTTCTCAGTCTGGAAAAAATCCTCCATGAAAGAGTGATCGGTCAGCACAATGCAATAGAAAATCTATCCAGAGCTGTTCGGAGAGCTAGAACCGGTTTCAAAAACGAAAAACGACCCACCGGTTCCTTTATCTTCATGGGACCTACAGGTGTAGGAAAGACCGAACTGGCTAAGGCACTGGCAGAATTCCTATTCGGACATGAAGACCATCTTCTCCGGGTAGATATGTCCGAGTATATGGAACCTCATGCTGTTTCCAGACTCATAGGAGCTCCTCCCGGATATGTTGGATACGATGATGGTGGACAACTCACAGAATTTGTCAGAAGAAAGCCCTACTCTATAGTTTTGCTCGATGAAATCGAGAAAGCCCACAGGGATATCTTCAATGTACTTCTCCAGATCATGGAAGAAGGAAATCTCACAGATACCAAAGGTAGAAAAGTCAATTTCAGAGACACCATTCTCATCATGACTTCAAACATAGCCGCCAAAGAGATCCAGAAAGGTGGTCGTATGGGATTTGAAGATCTGGATGGAGAGAAAGAGAAGTCTAAGTCCGAAATGACAAGAGATGAACTGAAGAAATACTTCAATCCTGAGTTTTTGAATCGGGTGGATGAAGTGATCTACTTCGATCCCTTATCTAAGGATGAGATCATTGAGATTGTTGATATCATGGTAAAACAATTCAACAAACGTCTCCGTGACAAAAAGATTTGCATCACAATGACCAAAAAGGCCAAAGAACTCATGGCTTCCAATGGCTATGACAAAAATTTTGGAGCCCGACCCTTACGAAGAGTTTTCCAAAAAGAATTGGAAGACTATATGGCTACTCAGATGTTGAATGGAGCCTACAAAGATCCAACGATCATAGAGGTTCACGAAAAGAAAGATAAGTTTGAATTCCGGGAAAGACCCTGGGAAGATTACGGACTTCTGGATGAAAATCAACAACTGAGCATAGCTGAAGATGGAGAGGACTCCAAAGAGGTGGTTTCAATCGAGTCATGAACCCCAACCTTCCCTTCTTTGTTCCGATTCTGGTGGTGATCTCCTACTTTTTCATCAGGCATGTGTGGTTTCATAAAAGAAAGATCCACCACATAGCCATAATAGAAAAACTGGAGATCTGCACTATAGAACCGGATCTACTTCTTCCCGAAATCAATGTTTATTACAAATATTATTTCGGGGGAGGAGTGTACACAGGAAGGGGATATCTTCTCCTAACCGATTTTCTTAAGGGAGAATACTTTCTGGAGTTCAATCAATTTCATGAACCCATTCTCACTCACAACGACAAGACTTTTGTATCCGAAGAACACATAGAAAATTACTTACTTTCCATTGTAGACACATTGAGCATAAATGTGGATCCAATTGAACCCTTCCATTCTGAAATCATAGAAATCTTCTCTCAAAGTAAAAGCACACAGAACCGAATCCAATGAAAAAACCAATCCTATCCCTACTCACCGTCCTCAGTGTATCCCTGTATTCTCAGACAACTGAAAATTCCTTTCAAAAAGCGCATGAATTGTACAGGAACAAGGCATACAAAGAGTCGATTTCGATTCTGGAAAGCCGGATCAAGAATAAAGAAAATGATTTTCGTGATCATCTTCTAATCTCTCATAATTATTGGGCGATAGAGGACATTGACAAATCTATCGATCATTTGTACTCAGCCCTCAAGCTCAAGCCGGATGACACTGAGATCTATATCGAACTCATCAAGGCTTACACAGCTTCCAATCGATTGAGGGGAGGTCTGGAAATAGCAGAAACTGCTCAGAAAAAGTTTCCCAATTCAAAAGAAATCAAACTCCAAAAAGTATTCATTCAGGGGAAATTAGGGATGCTCAATTCCGCACTGGCAGGAATCGAAGAACTCAAACAAGAATTTCCCAACGATCCCAGACCTCTGAATGTAGAAGCCAATCTCTATTTCCTCCAGGGAGATTTCGAGAAAGCGGAGATCAGCTTGAAATGGGCAATCTCACTCAATTCCGACAATCCCTTCTATCACAATAATCTTGCACTTCTGTATGAAAAAAATGCTGAATCTTTATTGAAATCCGGAAAGAAAACAGAAGCCAAAACAATGCTCCTGGATGCAAAAAAATCTATCGAACAGGCAATTCAACTGAAAGAAATAGAAGTCATGGCAGAAACCCAAAAAAGAATCGAAGAGAAGCTCATCACAATTCCATGAACGAAAAATTTCGGGTAGGCTTCCAAACTCTCGGATGCCGGTTGAATATCTTCGAATCGGATGGATTGGCACAGAAACTGGAATCTATGGGATTGGAAACAGTCTCCTTACTAGAAAAACCTGAAGTAGTTGTAATCAATACATGTACCGTCACCAATAAAGCCGACTCCAAGAACAGAAACCTGATTCGAAACACGATCAAAACGAATCCGGGTGCCCAGGTCTGGGTGACCGGTTGCTATGCTGAGACGGACAAAGAAATTCTAGAAAACATTCCGGGCATCACCGGTGTCGTAGGCAATTCCGAAAAATCCAAACTTCCCTATTTGATTCTTCAAAAAAAATCAATCGAGGTAGAAATTCCTGACAAATTAGATAGGTTTTCCTATTCAGACGTTCTACCCGTGGGACATACCCGGGCCTATTTGAAAATTCAGGATGGATGCAATCGTGTCTGCTCCTATTGTAAGATACCTTCTGCTAGAGGAAAGGGAATTTCCAGAAACGAAGAAGATGTATTGAAACAGGTAGAATTCCTTCAGGACAATGGGGTGGGAGAGATCATTCTCACCGGAGTGAATTTGGGATGGTTCAGAAATTCAGATGGAAAAAAATCCTTCCAATCACTTCTCGAGAAGATTTTAAAGAGAATGGAGTATTCACGAATCAGAATTTCTTCGATAGAACCATCCGATGTAAATGAGGGATTGGCAGAACTTCTGACTCATCCCAGGTTTTGCAATTTTTTGCATGTTCCCCTCCAAAGCGGGAGCACTGAGATCTTAAAAAAAATGAAACGGAGTTATTCTTCAGATAGTTTTCGAAAACGTATAGAAGTAGTTTTGAAAAGAAACCCGAATATTTTTCTGGGAACTGATGTCATCACAGGCTTTCCGGGTGAAACCGAAGAAATGTTTCATGAAACCCTCTCTATTCTAAAAGAATTTAGCTTCTCAAAAATCCATGCCTTTCCCTATTCCCCGAGAAAAGGAACCAAAGCAATGGATTTCCCGGATCAGATTCCCGGGGAAATCAAAAAGCAAAGGGTCAAGGTCCTGAATCAGCTCTCCAATGAAAACTATGCAAACTATTGCAAAAAAAACATAGGGAATCGGTTTGAGTTCATTTTGGAAAGAGGCAATAGCTTAGTTTCGGACAATAATATACGTGGAAAAATGAAAGATGAGTCCCTCCTCCAGAATCTTAAAATTGGACAATTTCTGGAACTCAGTCCGGTGGAGTATAGGGAATCCACCGGGAAAGAGGGATATTGTTACCTGAATTGATTACTTCTTGATCGGATTGAATATGGTTTTCATGAGAGTGATGACAGAGTCGAGGGTATTTTTGATTTTGTCCTGAGAGTCAGAATCCCGAATCGCTGATTCAACATCCTTGTACTTCTTAGAAATCTCATTGTACTGTTCTTCCATACCTACGATTCTTGCTTCGAGCTCATCTAGAGTCTTTTTTAAGTTCTCGGATTCTTGCTTTTCGAAGTTACCAAACTCATATTCAATGATGTCATCGGTGACCTTGCCCTTCAAAAGAAGATGAGTCTCAACCTGAATGTACTTTCCAATGAGTGAAAAGCGACCTTCCTTTCTGAGTCTTCGGATACTTACTGCAAGATTTACAGATTCCAGCATTCGGAGGGGTCTAAACTGGGAGGCTCTGGTGACCAAATCATGATCTTCTGCTAATTTAACATCTTCATCGAACCCACCAATTCTCTCAAACAATCTTCTTGTGATAAAAATACAAAACCCGGCGGCTCGGGGATTCAGATATTGATTGAGCTTGACGGTTAGATTTGCCATTCGAAACAGAGCACGATCCAATCTCAAATCTGAGTCAGGAAGAAACTCACAGGTAGCCAGATCCAAAAATTTTTCGTCCATTTCCTTTAGAGTTTTCTCAATGAAATCCCGCTTCAGGATCACATCGGCATCAAAGAAAAATAAGAATTCGCCTGTTGCTAATTTCGCGCCCCGGTTCCGACCCGGTCCGGGTAAGCCACCATCCACTACCTTCGCTCCAAACTCGGCTGATACTTCACGGGTTCTATCTTTGGATCCCGCATCGGCAACTATGATTTCAAAGTCCTGAAATGTTTGTTCTTTGACGGATTTGAGGAGAATGGGTAGATACTCTTCCTCGTTTAAGGTTGGGATAATGATACTTACTTTGGGCATGGGATGAAGTTTTTGTGATTTTGAAATTTGTGCAAGAAAAAATGATTTGCTATTGAGAAAAAAAAACCGGTTCGTGGGAACCGGCGTATTTGACTCTCCAAAGTCTATACTTTCTAATTAAAAGCTGGGTACTGTTATCGTATACCAATCAGTTACGATAATACTATTCACATTGCAACTCGGTTTGGTAGTGTCGAAATCTTTTGAGAAGACATTTGAAGCTGCAAGTGCTGCTGTAGCGTATTTGTTCTGTGAGAAGTTACAGTTGGTAGTAGCTACTCTATCACTCGCACAGGTAATCAGTGCATCGTATTCAGTCTCAGTCTTGAGATTGGCAGTAGAGCACATATTAGCCGGGTTAAACTGAGTATTGGTTCCTGTACCAACACATTGATTCATAACTTCTACTGCCATTATGCATTTGTCTCTTGCAGTTGAGCTTCCTTCCAGAAGGGCAAGGAGAATGGCTCCTTTCTGAGATTCATCTCCCGCTCCGGATCCGGATGAACATCCGATCATCATTTGTGAGAGGAATGTGAGTATAAGAATTGATTTAAAGAAATTTTTCATTTTTGTCTCCCTTAAAATTTTGCTACCATACCAACTATGATACCGTGTTGAGCGTGTGCTGCTCTACCCTGTTGGTCGATAAATTGTTTTCCAAGACCCCAATCTCTTCTTAAATCCACTTTGATTTGAAGATTATCCGAAAAATTGTATGTCGGAGTAATTGTAAATGTCCTAACCTGTCCTTTGCTGGATGCAGCTCTCAAACCTACCTGGTCTTTTAGGAGTAAGTCATAACGATCTGTAGGAGTAACACCGAAGAGAGGAGGATTCACAACCAATGCCCCACCGTATCTACTATCGTCAATGTATTCATATCTCACAGCAGCTGCCCATTTTTCTGTAAAGTCATACTTCATCCAAAGTCCGTAAGTATTGTAGATCTTAACAGTGTCTCTCTTGTCTCCACGAATCCAATGATCTTTTGTTCCATCTCTGTTTAGGTCAATCGAGAGATCAGGATTGTAGTAACCGAAAGCTGTATTTGCTGTTTCCCCTCTTCTCTGACCGAAAGTCCAATCCAAAAGAACAGTCAATTTTTCCATTGGAGTGATCACAAAACTCATGTGGTTTACAAACCAATTGTCAACTCTAAACTGGCTGGGTTGATTCGGAAGTGTATAGTTTGTCACCAAATTTTGAGTGGAGTATGCCATATCGGACTGTCTTGCTTTTAGATTGTCATCAGCATAAAGGGTGTTCCATACAATGCTGAATTTGTCGTTGATTTCACCTTTCACCTGTGTTCCAAAAGCTTTATTGTGATTGGGACCATCCACATAGGAATGCTGTGTGGTATTTGTATAACTTGCAGAAGGTGTTGCTGTTGTTAGAGTACTGTCTCCATAAGGAGTCACCCCGGTTGCACCGAACTGCTGACCAATATTACCTGCTCCACCGGTATAACCTGTTCCCATACCACTATTGTAGAAGTAAAGACCGGTACTCCACTTGTCGTTGAGTGTCAGAGTAGCTCTTGCTCCAGTTTGGATAAAGGGAATTGTATTGAAGAATATGTATCCTATTGTGTAGTTCATATTGTCCATGGAATCCAATAATTCATTACCTATGTGAGTAGCCATCTTACCAACATCTACGATAAGACCATTTCCAACATTGAAGTACATGGATACATATCCCTGCTGCAGTAATTGCATATTTTGAAGAGAGTTGGTAGTTTGATACGGACGTTCCTGGTACATGAGATTCTGGCCATTCTGCCAATCCATTCGAAAACCCCAGGGACTTTCTTTGTCTGCTACTTTTTCAAATGCCAATTTGACCGCATTTACTGCAAATTGTTTATTGTAAGTATTGAATGTTCCGGAAGTATCTGCCGCACCTCCCTGTTTGTTATTAGTAGTGTAGTTGTAGTAAACATCTACATAACCCGAAACATTTACCAAGTCATACCATTTTTTTTCGACAGGTGCTTCTGAGGTCTTCTCGGTTTCTTGAGCTAAAAGAGTTACAGAGAAGAAGAAAGCGATTATTATTATTGTTTGTATTTTTCTGACCATTTGCTTTACTCCTTTTTCTTAATCTTTCTTATTCAATAAGCGTACCAACCCCCTTAGATTAGGATTTTTTTTGAAATTGATTTATGATTTATCTTTTTTTACTCTTGATTTGCTTGTTTTTTAAACACAATAGGAGAGAAAATAAATGATATTTGGGAACATCTAGAAACCCTTTTTTAAGATTTTGAAATACACGATATTTTAAAAGTTTTTCAATATTTCTTGAAAAAAGCGGGGTTTAGGGGGCAACCTCAAACAAATAACCACTTCTGAAAAGCCCTGCTAAGGGTTTTGATACGTGCCCATTTTTCAAACAGCTTGTGTTTTCTTATGAATCTATAAATTAATGTTATGTTTTAATTCTAAGTCTCAAAAGTTAATAGATTACAAATAATAAATAAGGGATTTTTAAGATCAGTTTGGTTATTTTTTAAGCATTATACTTAAAAAATAAATCTAGTTGGGGGCAATGTGCTTTATTTGAACAATTCTATTTCGCTTAATTACAAAACTAATTTGCTTATCGGGTTTGCTTCCTTTGGCGTATTTCGAAATCGGTCGTTTGTATATCAAAACTTCTTTCCCTGCTCCCAAATTGATTTTGTCTTCGGGATCTCCCAGTTTGGACTTGAGATACAAAGTATTTTTACCAAACATTTCCGTTTTCAAATCTGACCGGATATAAAGAGACTCTTCTTCCTCAGGACTGAGATGAATTTCCCCTTCTTCGGGTTTTCCGGAATAAGTCTTTTCTGTAAAGGTTTTGCATTTTTCTTCATCAGAAAACGTCTGCATACATGAATCATAAAACTCCGTTTTCTCTTTTTCGGGATTCTCTGATATTTGGAAACCCGAGCAATTAGAAGTGGATAGAATTATGATAAGTAATAAAGGATACAATCCTTTCATGGCAAACCTTTTCTTAAGAATTCAATGAATTCATTCTTATCCCGGGACATCCCCATGAAAGTAGCTAGAACGTTTTCATCTATGGATAAAATCGCATAGTAAGGTAATGCTATAGTTTCAAACTTCTTTTCCTGATAGTCCATATTACGATCATATTCTTCCCCATCGCCATCAGTATACAGTCTGACCAAAACAAACCTACTCAGGAGTGACTTCACTTCATTAAGTTCGAATATATTTTTTTCCATCCATCTACAGTTTACACAGGAATACCCTGTAAAATCTATGAATAACAGTTTATTTGTATCACCGGCTATTTTCTTTCCATCTTCCAGGTTATCCAACCATTGAAGCTGGATTTCTTCTTTTGGAGTTTCAGATTTTGAGTTGTCGGGGCTTTCTGATTCAGGTGGCAAAAAAGCATCCAATTCACCCAACGACTTACCACCCGATCCATTATAGACATGCAGACAAAAGAAGAGGACAAGTACTCCCGAAAGCACACGAAATGGATGTAGCTTTTTATCCTTTACAATTTCATGTTTGAACTCATACAGTCCGAACAAATAAAGACTTAGTCCGAAAAGTGAAGCCGAAGTCAAAAAGATAAATGTATTACGCGATAAAATCCCTGTATTCCAAACTAGATCAGCATTACTAAAGAATTTAAGACTGGCTATCAATTCCAAAAACCCGAGAACGATTTTTATACTCAACATCCAATTTCCCGATCGGGGGAGTCCCGCAAGAAGTCCAGGAAATACGGAAAGAAATAGAAACGGCAGAGCAAAAGCCATGCTGTATCCGAGCATTCCGATGAATGGATAAAACCATTCCCCTTTTGCAGCAGACACCAGGACAGTTCCTAGAAAGGGCATGGTACAGGTAAACGTTGTCAGAGTAAAAGTGAATGCCATAATAAGGATTCCGAATACACCGGGAGCCTTTCCGGAACCGGAAGAACTGATTGAATTGACCCAGGATGTCGGTAGTTGGATTTCATACAATCCCCAGAGATTGAATGCAAAGAATACAAAGAGAAATCCCAGGCCTATATTCAGATAGGGATTGGCCGCCAATTTCCCTATGCTACCCGCTCCGAAAAGAAATGAGAATAATAATCCGAGAATTGAAAAGGAGAATATGATTCCAAATGCATAAAGAAATCCCTTTGTCCAGGGTCCGAGATTTGATTCAGATTCTTCCTGTTTTAAAAAAAAGGATATGGTAATCGGAATGAGAGGAAAGACACAGGGAGTGAGGAGGGAAAGCCCTCCGAATCCAAATGCCATCCAAAAATAGGAAAGTATCCCCTCTTCCATTTTTATTCCTCTTTTTCAGTTTCATTGATGATTGTGGCCACAACTATATCACCCGTGACATTGACAGTAGTCCGGAACATATCCAGAATCCTATCTACAGCAAAAATCAGAGTGATCCCTTCAATAGGTACTCCGATAGAATTCAAAACGATGACGAGCATAACCATTCCCGCACCGGGAACAGCGGCTGAGCCCACAGAGGCCAGAACAGCTGTAAAGACTATGGTCATCTGGTCGGAGAGGGTCAAATCTATACCGAGGGCATCCGCAATAAATACAGTAGCAACTGTCTGATAGAGACTGGTTCCATCCATATTTACAGTAGCGCCGACAGGTAGTACAAAACTCGTAACCCTATGCGGAATTCCTAAGTCTTTTTCACAGTATTCCATCGTCACCGGGAGAGTGGCAGCAGATGAGCTGGTGGAAAATGCCAGCATCTGAACCGGAATGATAGATCTGAAGAAATCCATATAATTCTTTTTCGCCAGCACTTTCAGGATGGTTCCATATACAACATACACCATAATAGCAAGCGCGAGCAATACATTGAGCGAGTAGATGCCCAAAGCACTGAAAAGAGAAATAGCATCGGAGATATTGTCACCGGCAAAGTCTACAATCAAAGAAGCAAGGAGTGCAAATACCCCATAAGGAGCAAATTCCATGATAAAGTCAATGATCTTTAGTATGACAGTATTCATCTCTATAAAAAAGTTTTTTAGAGTTTCCGTTTGACCGTGAGGTGACATCACGATTGCGATTCCGAACAAAACTGCAAAAAATATCACAGGAAGCATCTGTGTGTTGTCGGAAGCGGATTTAAAAATATTCACAGGAACTATATCCACAATAAACTGAAGAGGAGATTGTTTGGAATCAATTGTTTCTTTGGCTGCTTCCGCCTTTTTTCCTACATTTTCCGCAAACTTGGCTTTGAGTTGTTCCCTCTTTTCGGGAGAAAAAGATTTTCCGGGACGGATGATGTTGACAGTGGTCAGACCAAGTACAACTGCCAGAACTGTTGTAGTAAAATAAATTAGAAGAGTTTTTAACCCCATTCTTTTAAATGATGCTGTATCCTTAAGATTGGATACTCCTGAGACCAGAGACACAAAAACGAGAGGCACTGCGATCAACTTCAGAAGATTTAAAAAAATGCTTCCTAAAGGTTTGACCCAATTGGTTATGATAGGACCCAGGTTCAAAAGGATCGCAAGAAATCCCACTCCTGTTCCCAGAAGCATTCCGAGGAGGATTTTTGTATGTAGGGGTAAACTTTTTTTTTCCATGATATTCCTTATTTTTTATTTTCTTCTTCGAGTTCCGTCTGCAAACCGAGTAATGCGAAACTTTTCTTTTTTAACCTCTGTAGGATAGATTCTTTTTGTGGAGGTGGAACAAACATAGCTTCCTGTTTTTTGCTCTGTGAGTTCTCAGATCTTTGACTCATTACCTTCTGAACATATCTATAGATTTCGGGATGTTTTTCGAGGAAGGGATTTACATCGTCTTTAGAAATTTCGTACACTTTAGTATATGAGTCCGCTACTACATTGGCTGTTCTCACAGCACCTGTCAACATCGACATCTCACCGAAGAAATTTCCGGCTCCGAGACGTGCCACTTCAAGAAAGTTTCCATTTTCAAGTTTTACCTGAATGTTGACCACACCTTCCGAAATGACATACATGGTAAATTGCTGATCACCTGCCTTTACGATCATTTCACCCGGTTGGAACTCCAGAGGTGTAATTTTATTGCTTAGATCGAGCATTTCCTGTTCATTGAAGGATTCAAATATATCCACCTCACGAATCAATGCCAGAGGAGATTTTGCATCTTCAATATTATTGGGTTCTCCCCTATAGTAATGAATTTCCTGTTTTTGGAAGGCGGGAGCTATGCCTGCCCTATGCAAATGAATCCAGATATTTTGCCAGACAGATCTTCTGACGGCATTTTTCTTGGAGTAGTCTTTAAAGCAATATCCGAAGAGATAATCAGCGGACCAATCGGAAAACTCATTGAATCTTGCATAAGGAGCCGGGCTTCGTAATACGCCATCGGAGGACATCAGAGCATCCATGAGAACCTTTACCACCCTTCTCGGTGGTGTCTTGGGATCTATGTGTATGGTAAACCACAATTCTACGATATTGTCCGGAAGACTGTAATTAGTGATCACAGATTCCGAAGCTATACTGTTCGGAATACTTACTATGATACCCGACCTATTTTGAAGACGGGTTGTTCTCCAGGTAATGTCTACGACCTTTGCTTCATCACTGGATCCGATTTTCACCCAATCTCCAACCCGGAACGGTCGCTCTATATTGATAGCTATCCCCGAGAAAACGTTGGCAATATTGACCTGGATGGCAAGACCTATGATCATAGCCACCATACCTGAGGTTGCAAGCAAGCTCGTGATCTTTTGATCGTAAACGAAAGCCACTATTCCAAAAAATGTTAATAAATAAATGATAAAGTTAAGAAATTTTCGTACTACAGTTGGAATCTTATGATCGGTTTTTTTCTCCAGAGGTGTCCAGAGAAACCTTTCAATCGATTGGGTAACGGACATTGAAGGTATGATCCACCAAAAAAGATCATAGGAAGATAGAATTACTTTAACCATGGTGATGTTTTCTCTTTCAATAAATCTATCTATGAATTCAACTTCAGAGGCAACCAGAAAGACATAAATAAGTAGGGTCTGACCCAACCAGATGGAATCACCAAATTGTTTATAAGAACGCAGACTCGAAAAAATCCCTAGCAAAATCACACCTGAGAGTGATATGATCAAAACGATCATTGAGAGAGAGCCAGGTAAGAATCGTCTGAGTGTAAGTTCATCCTTCTTGATTCGAACGCCCATATTGAATCTGGAAAGTTCAATTGTAGGATCTCTCATATTGATGTATCTCGGTGAACCGAGTGAGTTCTTGGTCATGGTATCCTGAAAAAACCAATCCGATGCTATCATCCAACCTGAGGAAGGACTGAGAACGCGGGAAAGTCTAACGGAATCATTTTTGGTTTTTGAGTTTTGACCCATTCCTATCGTATCTATCACGTAAATCAAATTATTACGATTCAGAACCTTATGATGGAAACTTACCCCCAGAGCGTGTTGTTCGAGAACATATTTTACAGGCAAAGAATTCGCTCGAAAATTTCCGCTGAGTTTGAAGATCTTATAACTCATCCCGGATTGAGGATTGGTATTGAATTCAATCGGTTCTTTTAGTTCGATAGGTGTTACTGAATTTTGAAATTCAATGAATTCCGGATTGAAATTCCCCGAATAGCGAAACCAGATATAGAAGTCAAGGTTGTATGTCAAATCGATCACTTTCAGATCAGTGATCTCATTGATCTCGATTCCGGTATAGACAACGTTAGTTTTGTAAAGATATTTATTATCAATAAAGAGAACTCTTTCTTCGGAAAGAGCTGATTTGAGATCCGAAATCTCATTGGGGTCCCGGACTACCTGAAGCTGGGTGAGCGCAGAAATGATATTTTTATTTTTATAAATTCCAATCGAAACCGGTTTGGGTGAATCTCCATTCTCAAAGTAGTTGAGTCCGGTAGCTCCCTCCAGTCCCTCAGCGGGAGTATCGAGAGAAGCCAAAAAATCCCTGATTTTGATTCGATCCTCTGTTATGCTTTCTTTCTCGCCAGAAAGGTTATTTCGTTTGATTGCTTCTAAGAGAATCATTATACTATCATAGGCATAGACAGCTCTCCAATCCGGCTCGGATGCATAGGTTTTTAAATAGAGATCGCGAAAGTTTTGAGCTTTTTGGTTGGCATTGTCAAAAATGAGTGGTGTAGTAACATGAAGACCATCGGAATAGTATCCCGGATTGTCTACTTCCCTTTTCAAACCGCTCATAGCTTTGAGAAATCCGGAGGATGCAAATGAATCGGGAGCAACCAAAGGGTTTTTGATTCCGGAATCTCTGAGTATGGGAAGAAAGAGAGCACCGTTAGCACCACCCATCGCGAGGAAGATCAATTCATTATCATTGTATACTTTCAGAGATTGTGCGACTTTTTTCATCTCCTCGACTTTATCTACATCTTTTACTTTGAAAGATTTGACTACAGAGACATAGAGTCCGATTTCGCGGGCTGTTTTTTGAAATACATCCGCTAAATATCCTCCGTAGACATCGTCTTCATGAATGATTTTGATCCGGTCCTTCTTCAGAATCTTTTTGATATAATTGGCAAGAAATCTTCCCTGAGAATTGTCATTGAAAATCACACGAAAGTACCAGTCGTTGCCTTTGGTGACTTCCACATTGGTTGATGCAGGTGTGATTGCAGGGATTCCATTGTCCCGATAGAGAGGACCTCCTGCCCTCGAGCAGGCACTGCTGTTGTGACCGATGACAGCTATGGCTTCCCCTTTTGTGATGATTTCTGATGCTTTTTCTTTCGCTAGTTCGGAATTGTTTTGATCATCGTAGACGTCGATAACTACCTTACGTCCGTTAAGTCCTCCCGAATTATTGAAAGAATTGAGGAACAAGCTGATCCCGTTCACATATGCTTTCCCGTTCGCTTCAGAATCACCGGACATCGGACCAACAACTGCAATGTGTATGGCACTTTTTTGGGAGTTGATAATCCAAACAGTCAGGGAGTAAAATATGGAACCGAGAATCAGAGCAAAGAGAAAGGCAATTTTTAAGTTATCCTTTAAAAAGGCAATCATAGACTCGAAGAAATCTCCTAAAAGATACCATACCACAAGTAAGAAATACTTATACAAGTGTAAAAAATACTTTCCTATTTTTCTTGCCTTTTTATCGTTCTGATTTTTTCTTCTTTCCAAACCCGGAACTTATTCATTCAATTGAAAGATAGAGATTAGAATTAGTCCCGAAAGAGAAATCCAAACTCAAGGAAAGTTTTTGGGTGAGGACAGAACAATGATCTTGAGAACGCAGGTCTAGATCCGGAATAGGAGGTACAGGTTTTGAATCAAAATAAAATCCTTAAGAAAAACTCTTTCAGAGAGATGCTCTTACAAATCCTGAATACAGATATATTCAGACAGATCTACACCAAACTCAGAGACTCAGGGATTAAAAAATCAACCGATCTTCAGATTTCCAATAAAATTCAATTAGTTAACATCTATGCGATGATAAATATTGGGTTCCTGTCTCTCTACATAGCCATCTACATTTCCGTCGGATGGTTGGATGTGGCTTTTTTCTTTTCCCTTCCTCTATTCTCTAAGATCTTAATTTTTTACTTCAATCACCGGGGAGCTTATCTGGAAGCAAAATTCATTCTGATGATATCCTCAAACTATTGTATCCTGGTAGCTCTATCTGTCTTTGGAATTGAAAGCGGTATGCTTTTTTATTATATTTTACTTCTTTTCCAATCGAACATTCTCTTTGACCGTTCGGAAGCCCTCTACCGATATCTCTTCTTCCTCACGATAGCTACCGGATTGTTTTTTTTGGAATTTATAAATTATGACCTCTTCAGTAAAAATATCACTAACACACGATTATTGCATTTGATTCATTTTTCGAATTTTCTAATGACATCCACTCTTCTCTTTTTAACTCACCATTTCTATTTCAAATCGATTCGAATTCCGGACAATTTATTTCGGGATCAAATCAAACTCAGGAAATTTCTAGAAAAAGAAATCTATGAAAGGCAAATCGCTGAAGAATCCAGAGTCAAATCCGAAAAACTTCATGATGAGATCATTCATCTCATTCCTTCCTTCATTCTTATCCTGGGAAAGGATGGATCGATTCGTAAAAAAAATACCAAGAGGGAAGACTCCCTAACACTCATGTACAGTGATTTTGAGAATCTGGATCAGGGATTCCCTTATTTATTGAATCTTCCTGCTCTTTTCAATCACCATGACATGAATGTTTATGAATTTGAGAAAAACCTGAGAAGCATTCTCTCTGGAAAATCGAAGTACTATGAAGTCAATTTCGATCAAATGGATGGATCAGGAAATAAATTTTGTTTTTCCATCAAGATCTATCCCATTAGATATGAATCTGAAAATGGAGCAATTATTTTCCACACAGACACAACTCTGATGAAAAAACAAAAAGAAAAGCTGGAAAAAATTACCGAAATCAACGAAATCTTAAAGAAATCACAGGATGTCATCATCAATCTCAACTCGGAAGGTACCATTTTAGATGTGTATTTGAGTACAGAATGCTCTTCTCTGTTTATGAAGCTGAACAGTATAGGGAGCAATCTCTGGTCTCTGGATCTACCGGAAGCTTTTTTGGAGGAATCCAAGAAAACTATAGAGAGAGTCAAAAATACGAAAAATACCTATTCATTTACTATGCCCCTCCACTGTCACAATCAAAAAAATGATCTGTACACTGTAAAGATTCAAAGCATAACAGATTCAGAGCAATTGATCTCTATGAGAAAAAATTAAGATCCCTTCATTCATCAAAGGATTTAAAATAATTGGATTTCTAGTTAGTCTTTAAAAATATGGTCTTGAAAAAGCAATGAAAGAGACTAAAAAAGAAAACCCATATTCCAAGACAGTTCTTCTCCCTCAAACTCCGTTCTCAATGAAAGCAGATTTGATCACAAGAGAACCGGATAGGATTCGAAAGTGGCAAGAAGGCAAAATCTTTCAAAAAATGAAAGATTTACGAAAATCCAAACCTTCCTTCACACTTCATGATGGTCCACCCTACGCAAATGGTGAGTTTCACGTAGGTCACGCTCTCAACAAGATTTTAAAAGATATCATCATTAAATCCAAACATTTAGCGGGTTTTCAAACAGACATGATTCCCGGATGGGATTGTCATGGACTTCCTATTGAAGTACAGGTACTAAAAAATCTCGGTAAAAATGCAGGAAGCATCTCTTCTTCAGAACTGCGAAAAGAATGCAGAAAGTATGCTGAAACCTATGTAAAAAAACAGGGTGAAGATCTCACCAGATTTCTCTGTTTTTGGGATGAAGACCACAAGTACCTAACAATGAGTAAGGATTTCGAATCCAAGATCATAGAGGTTTTCGGAAAGCTTTTCGAAAAAGGCTACATCTACAAAGGAAGGAAGCCGGTTTATTGGTGTACGGCCCTTGCGACTGCCCATGCTGAAGCAGAAATCGAATATCAAAATCATACCTCTCAATCCATTTACGTAAAATTTCCCATTCGGGGTCGGGAGAACTCCTACTGTCTCATTTGGACAACCACTCCCTGGACTCTTCCGGCGAATCTGGCAATCAGTTTCAATGATTCCTTTTCTTACTCGTTCTATGAATCAGAAAATGAAGAGCTTCTCCTGGCAGATGGACTCAGAGAATCAGTCGAAGCAGCCACCGGAAAGACTCTCAAGAAACTCACTCAGGTCCCTGTTTCCGAAATTGAAAATATGGAATTTTCCCATCCTTTTATCGATCGGAAGTCAGTTCCTGTTTTTGGAATTCATGTGACTCTGGACGCAGGAACGGGTTGTGTGCACACAGCCCCCGGACACGGTATGGATGACTACAAAGTAGGTTTGAAGTACCATCTTGATCTACTTTCTCCCGTAGACGAAAAAGGGTTTTATACAGATGAATTTCCGATGATGAAGGGAATTTCCATAGTAGAAGGAAATGGGAAAATCATAGACCTTCTAAAAGAAAAAAATCTTCTCTTCTTCCAATCCGAAATCACTCACTCCTACCCTCATAGCTGGAGAAGTAAAAAACCATTGATCTTTCGGGCGACCCCACAGTGGTTCTTTTCCATCGACGAAAAGAATCTCCGCGAAGACTCTCTCGAAGCGATAGACAAAATCAAGTGGATACCCGAATGGGGAATCACAAGGATCCGTTCCATGGTCGAAAATCGTCCGGATTGGTGTCTTTCCAGACAGAGAAATTGGGGCGTTCCCATTCCTGCCTTCCATTGCCAGGACTGTGAATCCACAGTGATGAACTCAGAGACAGTCAATTTCTTTGTTGATTCTGTTAGGAAAGATGGAATAGAAATCTGGTATGAGAAATCTGCCGGCGAACTCTTACCGGAAGGATTTCTGTGTCCGAATTGCAAGTCCAAGAATTTAACCAAAGAAAATGACATTCTGGATGTTTGGTTCGATTCGGGGGTTTCCAATTTTGCAGTGTTCGGAGACCACATGGACTCTCCACCTGCAGACCTCTATCTCGAAGGATCCGATCAGCATAGAGGTTGGTTTCAATCCAGTCTCTGGCCATCCATGGCTCTGAGAAAATTCCCGCCCTATAAGTCTGTTTTGACACATGGCTATGTTGTGGATGGGAATGGCCATGCCATGCACAAATCGGCAGGCAATGTAGTTCATCCCACCAAAGACATTATCAATGTTTACGGGGCAGACATTCTCAGATTCTGGGTAGCTTCTCAGGATTTCAAAGACGATGTCAAGATCGCAAAAGATGGAATCAAATCCATAAGTGACCAGTATCGAAAAATTCGTAATACATTTAGATACATCCTGGGCAATCTCAACGGTCATTCCGAAAAGGACAATTTACCTTTGGAAGAAATGGAAGAGATTGATCGATACTATCTTCATCTCACTGACAAATTTGCAGAAGAAGTTAGATCGGCTTATGAAAATTATCAATTTCATATTGTGTACCAAAAGGCCATACGCTTCTGCACGGTGGAATTGTCTCAGGATTATTTTGAAATGATTCGGGATAGAATGTATTGTGACAGAAAAGATTCCCGAAGCAGAAGATCATCCTGCACAGCTCTTTCTATAATTTTGGAGAATCTTACTATTCTTCTCGCTCCCCTTCTCAGTTTTACCTGCGAAGAAGTTTGGGAAGCCTACCGGCCCGGAACCTCAGTTTTCTTTGAAGAGTTTCCTAAAACCGATCATTTGAAATCTCCAAAAATTGCTGAAAAATTCTCCGTTCTTATGGATGCCAAAGAGGTTGTTCAAAAAGCTCTAGAAGAAGCGAGACAAAAAGGAAACATCGGCAAATCGCTGGAAGCTCTAGTCTCCCTTGAAGGAAAGATGGCAGAATCCCTAAAAGACTTCCCTGTGGAAACTCTGGAATTAGTTTTTGTTGTATCACAGGTCGATTTCGAAAAATCAACTGAAGGAATTCGATGGGAACACCAGGATCTGAGTGTAACCGTGACCAATCCCAAAGAAAAAGAATGTCCCCGTTGCTGGAGGCATAAAAAAGAAAATTCAGACAGGGAATTGTGCAATCGCTGTGAAGAGGCTATCCGCTGAACTATGAAACTGACCTTTAAGAAACAGAAGGATTACATCGTTATCTATTTATCCGGTTCATTGGATACCAAAATTTCAAGAGACATTGAAGAAGATTTTGAACAAATCCTGACCAACCACCCGAAGACAAATATTCTTCTAAACATGAAAGAACTGAAGTACATCTCCTCCTCCGGACTCAGAATAATTGTGAGTCTGAGGAGTGCACTTCAGGCCGCCAACTTGAAATTCAAGATTTGCAATATGGGTAAAAATGTCCGTGAAATTTTTGAGCTTACAAAAGTAGTTCAGTTCTTTAAGATTTATGAAGATGAAGAGTCAGCTCTTCTTTCCATAAATGAACTGGATTCTGATTACGATTGATCGGATTTCAGTTTTGATTGTATGCCAGATTCGCCAGTTCATCGGCGCGTTTGTTCTTTTCTCTCCGGATGTGAATGATTTCAAAACTGTTTAGGTGGGTGACCAATTCATCAACTTGCTTTTTTATGGGAATTAGGCCCGGATGTTTTGTCTTGTAAATGCCTTTCATTTGTTTCACGACTAATTCTGAATCCATATAGACCCTTAAGTCTTTTTCACCCAAATGAATGCTTCTTTCCAATCCTCTGAGCAGAGCCGTCCACTCGGCAATATTATTCGTATTTTGACCGATTAGTTCCGAGATAGAAAATATTTCTTCGGGGGACTCTTCCGTCCGTTTGGCAGAAACACCTATCGCAGATAGTCCGGGATTTCCCTTTGATGCTCCATCGCAGAACAAGTTTAGCAAATGACTCTCCTGAAAGTAAGCCTGCCCGAATCCGAGCAGGCTTTCTCTGAATTAGTTTGTTTTGATTTCTATTTTTTTGACATCGGGTTGAACCTTCGGAAGAGTGATCTTCAGACGACCGTGTTTGAGAACGGCTGTGATTTTGTCAAAATCAATGGTTCGATTGATATTGAACTTACGTCTGTATTCACCATGATAGAACTCCTTGTGAAGACTTTCAAATCCTTCAGTAAGGGGTGCCATCGGTTTTCCGATTATTTCCAGGACATCTTTCTCCAGAGTGATGTCCAGACCGCTGTCTTCCACTCCCGGCATCTCGAGGATTAAGATGGTATCTTTTTCCCCATCGAGAATATTTACGGGTGGTGTGAGAACTATGGTATTTTGTTTTTCTTTTTCGACAAGTCCGTTTCCGTTATTTTCCTGTTTAGTTAAATGATTCATTTTTTTTCTCCTCTTTTTATTTCTTTCTTAAATGCTTGTCACAGTAATCTTTCTTGGCTTATCTGCTTCTGCTTTGGGCAATTTCACAACCAGGATTCCATTTTTTAAATTGGCTTCTACCTTCTCTTTGGCTATCCGGAAGGGCAATTCTATAGTTCTCGAAAACTCTTTGAGTCCGATCTCCTGACGGAAGTACTGGTAGCCTTCCTCTACTTCTTCTTTGGAGGGAGTGCCCTTGATCGAAAACTTATTCTCTTCCACCTGGATAGAGATAGATTCGGGATCATAACCGGGAAGGAGAATCGAAGCCACTACTTCATCGGTACTCTGATACAGATTGATAGCAGGGTATCGATTTCCTGTCAGCATACCTCCGGATCGGAAAAAAGAATGACTGAGCTCATCCTGAATTCTATCCAATTCGTTCCAAAAGTTTTTGTTACCATTTCGTTCCAGTAAATTGATATACATGTCTTTCTCCTTTTAGCAGTCAGGCACTTCGAGTGCCAATATTTATTAGCACTCTACATGCAAGAGTGCTAAATGTCAAACTTTTTTTCTATTCAAAGGTCAAAAAAATTTCATTTTTTGAAAGATCCGGGACTCAGTTTCCGGTTTGAACTGAAAGGAATTTTTCGGAGATTTGGAGAGGAATAGAAGTTTGAAGCCTTTTTTGATGCTCGTAGAGAATGGCCCTCAAATAGGATCTAAGATGATCGGGATGGGAATTCATATCCGAAAGACAGTAATGGAATTGTTTGCTAAAAACCGGATCCCGCCCGGAAGCTCCTTCAAACCAATCTATTTCGGATTTCAGTAAATTGAAAAATTCGATTTGTCCTATATAAGAATATTTGACATCAAAAAAAGTATGGGCATGGGCGAGATCATGCAAAAAGAATTCAAATGCATCCCGTTTTTCTAAAATATTCCCCTGAATTGCATTCTCGATTAGGATAGCGACACTTCGCTTTCCCTCAGACATCAGATTCAGCATGTTTCGGTCACTTACCATTTCCAAACTCAAGATAGGACAATTCAATCCATCTACCCAATTTTCCAATCCGGAATAAATTGATCCCGGAATGCTTCTAAATCGATATTGAAAGAATAAATCTGATACTTTCATGCCCTTAAGAGTTTCTTCAACGTTGTGAATCAACTCATCGATACGAATCGGAATATCCAAAGAATTTCTTTGAGACTTTCCTTTAGGATTTTTCATTCTTCCCAAGTTTCGTTTGACGCAATACATAATAAAAAATGAAATTGAAAACTCAAAGTCTTTCAGTTTGTTTTCCCTATAGAGATGATACAAATACTCGATCCCCGATTTCAGTTCCAAACTTTCCCTAAATACATCTTCTTCTGAAATCAGGGCTTTCTTAAATCTTCCCCATTTTTTTTCACCCTCTATTGGCATACATTTGAACCGAATCACTGATAAGTATTGGAATCAAAATAAAAATTTTTTCACAAAATACTGATCTCTGAATTTGCAATTGACTGAGATCAATATCAAAGGACAGGGAAATTCTTCAAATCTTTTGAATTTTCGGGATTAAAATTCTTGCCATTCTCATAAGATTCATAGAATGGAAGTACATTGATTAGAGGATATTTATGTCAGAATTTTTCTATAGCGATCCATTCCCCCTCTCCGAAGATACAACTCAGTATCGATTGCTCACTAAAGACTATGTCAGCACGATGAAAATTGGAGAAAATGAGTTCTTAAAAGTCGAAAAAGAAGGACTCACTTTTTTAGCAGAACAGGCAATGAGTGATGTCTCATTTTTCCTAAGACCCAAGCACCTTGAAAAAGTTAGAAAGATTTTAGATGATCCGGAAGCTACTGATAATGATAAATTTGTAGCCAATGCTCTTTTAAGAAATTCAGTCATAGCTGCTGACGGTCAGCTTCCAACCTGTCAGGATACCGGCACGGGTACGGTAGTGGCAAAGAAAGGAGATTATGTTTTTACGGGTGAAAATGATGCAGAAGCGATATCCCGTGGAATTTTCAATACATATAAAAATCGTAATTTAAGATATTCTCAAGTAGTTCCGTACACTATGTATGAAGAAAAAAATTCCGGAACAAACCTTCCCGCTCAGATTGACATCTACAATACCGAGGGCTCCGAATACAAGTTCCTCTTTTTGGCAAAAGGTGGGGGCTCTGCAAACAAAACCTATCTCTTTCAGGAAACAAAAGCCTTATTGAATCCCGATTCTCTTGAAAAATTTATTATTGATAAAGTCAATTCTTTAGGAACAGCTGCCTGCCCACCGTATCACATAGCTGTAGTTATAGGTGGAACGTCAGCAGAGATGAATCTCAAGACTGTCAAGATGGCTAGTACTGGTTACTTAGATCACTTACCTACCTCAGGTGGAAAAGAAGGCTATGCATTTCGGGATCTTGAGTTGGAAGAAAAAATGCTACAAAAAGCCAGGGAGTCAGGGATCGGTGCGCAATTTGGTGGAAAGTATCTCGCTCATGATTTTAAAATCGTGCGACTTCCGAGACATGGTGCTTCCTGTCCCGTTGGAATCGGTGTCAGTTGTAGTGCGGATAGAAATATCAAAGCTAAGATTACTAAAGACGGAATTTACTTAGAACAGCTAGAGTTCAATCCCGGAAGGTTTCTTCCTCCGGAGGATAAGCTTTCCAATTCCGGTGAGGTAGTACACATCAATCTAAATCAACCTATGGAAGAAATATTAAAGATATTAACTAAATATCCTGTGAAGACAAGAGTCATGCTTTCGGGAAGATTGGTAGTTGCCAGAGACATAGCACACGCAAAATTGAAAGAAAAAATGGATAGAGGGGAAGCTCTTCCCGATTACTTTAAGAATCATCCTATTTACTATGCGGGTCCTGCCAAGACTCCGGAAGGAATGCCCTCCGGATCTTTCGGACCAACTACTGCAGGTAGAATGGATTCGTATGTTCCGATTTTTCAGGAAAAAGGATATTCTATGGTAACTCTGGCTAAGGGCAACCGATCCAATGTGGTGACTGAAAGCTGCAAAAAGAATGGAGGATTCTATCTCGGTTCCATAGGAGGACCTGCTGCCCTGCTTGCTAAGGAAAATATTCGCAAGGTTGAAGTCTTGGACTATCCCGAACTTGGAATGGAAGCGATTTGGGCGATTGATGTAGAGAACTTTCCCGCATTCATTGTAGTGGATGACAAAGGAAATGATTTTTTTAAAATGCTTCGCTAAATCTTTAGTCTCAAATAGGTCTCTAACAGAGGCCTATTTGCAGTACTTTTGAATGATATCCAAAATCTCTTTTCCTAATCCGGTATGTTCGGAAACTTCTAAAATTCCGGTTTCAGGATCCTGAAGGAGGACATTATTGTTTTCAAGGACTTTAAATCGAAAAAACTTTCCTATCGAATTGACTTCGAGTCGATTCAAATCAGAGCTGATATAAAAAGAAATCAATTGAAAATGATCAATGTCATATTTTTCAAAGAGGAGATGGTGAAGAATTGGGGATTCTTCAAGCATCTGAAAAATAGTGTCTTTATTTCCAAAAAAGTAAAATGACATAGAAAAATTCTTAAAAGCCTCCGGAATAATTACAATTTTATTCTAATATTTTTCAATGAATAGGAAAAAAAGAAGGATGTACTTTTTCTTTTTAAAAAAAATTGAATCTTCGTTTCCCGGATTCACCTGAAGATTTCTTGTAATTTTTATCAAAATTTATATCAATCCCAAAAACATTTCATTTTTCAACTTATCTTATAAAAAAACCTATCCTGAATTTTTTAATTTCCAAATATTTCTTTTCACTCCTATTCTCATCACTAGTCTGGTTTTAGAGATGAAGTGATGGCAAGATTTCTTTCCATTTTCTCAGGAGAAAAAACCATACATCTTCTATTAGCAAAAATCTATCTACCTAGGACTTCATTTTATGCCATACGATTCAATATTTCAACCCATCCAACTGGGAAGTGTTACCCTGCCCCATAGAATTATTATGGGCTCCATGCATCTCGGTCTTGAAGGACTTCCCAATACAGCTGACAGAATGATTTCATTCTATGGACGCAGATTTGATGGAGGTTGCTCTTTAATCACAACAGGTGGTATTTCAATCAATGAAGAAGGTTTGGGTAGTTCTGCATTTTTTAATTTTCAAAAAGATGAAGACTGTGAAGAGCTGAGAAAAGTAAATTCCGCACTGAAACCAAAAGGAATTTTCTGTGCTCAACTCTTTCATGCCGGAAGGTATGCCTATCACAGAAATCTGGTAGCTCCTTCAGCCATCAGAGCTCCAATCAATCGGTATGTTCCCAAAGAACTCTCCGAAGAAGATGCATGGAGAACAATAGAAGATTTCGGCATTGCAGCTATGAGAGCTAAAGAAATCGGTTTTGGAGCTATCGAAGTTATGGGCAGTGAGGGCTACTTGATCAACCAATTTCTTTCACCGGTAACAAACAAACGTGAGGACTTCTTCGGAGGATCTCACGAAAAAAGAATGAATTTTGGAATAGAAGTCTTAAAAAAGATAAGGGAAAAAGTCGGAAAAGACTATCCGGTCATTTATAGAATGTCCGGTATTGATCTGATACCCGGAAATCCTTCACTGAATGAAGTTATAGAGTTTGGCATAAAACTAAAAGAAAATGGAGCGGACGCTCTCAACATCGGAATCGGATGGCATGAATCCAGGGTACCTACCATAAGTATGCTTGTCCCTAGGGGGGCATGGTCAAAAGTATCACATCATTTCAAAAAAGCTATCCCCGATATCCCTATAATTGCTTCCAACAGAGTCAACGTCCCCGAAACCATTGTAAGAATTTTAAAAGATGGTGAGGCAGATATAGTCAGTATGGCAAGACCCATGCTGGCAGATCCATACTTCATTGAGAAAATATACAATAACCAACCGAATCGTGTCAATACATGCATTGCGTGCAATCAGGCATGTCTTGATCATACATTTAAAGAACAAATGGTTTCCTGTCTTGTCAATCCGGAAGCCAATCGTGAATTAGAATTCGAATCAGAAGGAAAACACAAGAAACATCATGTGGTAGTTGTCGGTTCCGGTCCGGGGGGCTTAGAAGCCGCCAGAACAGCGGCCCTGATTGGTCATGAAGTGATCATAATAGAAAAGTCAGATGAGTTAGGTGGTCAATTGAATATGGCTGCCACAATTCCGGGGAAATTTGAATTCAAAGAAACTATTCGTTATTTTAAAAATGAGCTCTATGCAATGGACGTTGACATACGATTGCATACCGAAGCCAATATGGAGCTTCTAGAAAAATTAAATCCTGATGCTGTGATTTTTGCTACTGGAGTAAAACCCAGAGAATTTAAGATTCCGGGATTGGAAAAGAAAAAAGTTGGATACTATACTGATTATCTTACCGGAAAATTTGAACCGGGAAACCAGGTTGTAGTGATCGGAGGAGGCGGTATAGCTTGCGACTCGACCCACAAACTGATCGAGGGAAAAGACAGCACGATAGATGAGTACTTTAAAAAATACAATATACCCAGTTACTCTAATGCTGAGATTCAACCATTTACAGCAGAAAGAAAAGTAACTATATTGAGAAGATCGGGAAAGATTGGTTCCGGATTGGGTCAGACAACCGGATGGGCTCTTTTGCAGGAATTGAAAGCCGCAGGAGTAGACTTTTATACTTCGCTAAATTACAAAGAAATTCGAGAAGATGGATTGGTAATAGAACAAAAATCCGGGGAAGAAAAAATCATACCCTGTGATACAGTTCTTATCTGTGCCGGTCAGGAAAGAGAAGATAGTCTGGCAAATGAATACAAGGAAAAGCATCCGGAAAAACAAGTTTTTATAATCGGTGGAGCTAAAGAAGCCGGAGGATTGGATGCTAAAAGAGCAATCCTGGAAGGTAGTGAAGCAGCACGCGCTATTGGTTTAAAAAAGTAATTCACCCGAATGGATAATAACCGGGTTTGGAATAAGCCCGGTTGTATTTGTCTTTTTGACTCATATTAAACTCAATTGAACTATTAATAATTCACCTAACACATTTCATGTGAAAGGTGAGTAAAATGACAGAGAGCCGTCAGAAACTTAGACACTCATAGCCCCCAAACCCCTATTTTTATTGATTTATTAGAACAATATGATTTTGAATAAATAAAAAATTTCCTAGGCTGAGTGATTAAATAGGAATTAGAATTTATTTTTATTACTTTGTTGCATTTTGAAAAATTCCCCCAACTGTACTTCAATTTTCTTCCCAATTCAAAATTAATATTGATCATTTCTCTACTTACTAAAATTTATTAATTTAGAAATTCTCAGAACTCTGAGATTCTCTAGAATGTTTTCTTTAAGATATGGATATTAAATGGACTAATCTGGCTATTTTTCCCCTC
Source organism: Leptospiraceae bacterium (assembly GCA_024233875.1). Lineage (GTDB taxonomy): Bacteria > Spirochaetota > Leptospiria > Leptospirales > Leptospiraceae > JACKPB01. The sequence goes on along the minus strand of JACKPB010000011.1, from coordinate 116,010 downwards.
CTCTCATTCTTCCTATCTATATTCAATGCATATTCCGGATTAAAATCCTCAAGATATCGTGAGGGAAAAGTTTTTTTAGCTATAGCACTGGGAAGTATCCTCTGGTCCTTCTGTTATGCGATGCAACTCATCTCACTCAATAGAGATGATTTAATCTTTTGGGACAATCTCAGGGCATCCGGTTCGGATCTGTTGACTGCATCCCTTTATTATTTTAGTCTCTTGATCATCAGAAAAAATTATGGAATCAGAAAAACTATTTTAAAAATCTATATTTCAGCAGTAATGTTAAATGAATTTTTTATTTGGTTTTTTCCCGAGCATCAATTTGTGAGATACAATATTCAGATAGTCGATCAAGATCCGGGTTACCTGGTTTATGATTCCGGTCAATTTTCATTAATTTATTTTTATATCCAAATATTAATTTTCTTTTTATCTATAGGTTTTGTATTTCAACATGCATTAAAATCTGCCGGTGAAGTGAAGACTCAATTGTCCTTCCTCATTGCTGGTTCAATATTTTTACCGATATCTATTTTGATCGGACATTTCAGTCTCATTCCTTATCTGGAGCCGGGCTTGGATCCCGCTCCAATTTTCTTATCTTTAACAAATTTTATTTGGTATATGGGATTGAATTACTTTCGAATTTTAGAGATCATTCCTCTAGCCAGAGATAGAGTTCTGGAATATATGAATGATGCTTCATTAATTCTATCAGGTGGAAATACTATCATAGATTCTAATTTAGCATTTCAAAATCTGACCGGGATCAAGAAGCAGAGTTTCATAGATAAAGAATTGAGTACAGTTCTACCCTCTCTCTATAAATTACTCAAACAAAAAGATTTTCATATAGAGTACAGTGAATGGTTTTTTGAAAATGAGACCGGCCAAAAATTCCTTTATGAAGTATCATGCCAACAGGTAGACTCACTCTTCGATGACTTCCAATTTGTGATCATTCGTGATATTACATTTTATAAAGAACTTCAAAATTCATTACTCTATCAAATGAATTTTTTGAATTCTATAGTCAACTCTTCAGGTCATTTATTTCTTGTCATAGAAAAGAATGGAAAGGTTCTTCTCTTCAATCCAGCCTGCGAACAGGTCTTTCAGAAAAAAGCTTCTGATATAGTAGATCAAAACTTTTTTGAAGAATTCCCTAATTACAATATTCCGGGTAGAAACTCTGAGCCTTTCAGATCTATCCTTGCCAATATCCAAACCTATCCATACAAACTCGTATGTGAATGGAGTTTAAATTCCGGAGAGAGGGTTATAATAGAGTGGGAAATAACTGTAAATTATTCTGATGACAGATCCATCTCTTCTTATATTTTTATAGGAAAAGAACTTTCCATTGAGATCGAAGCAGAAAAAAAGATTTTGAATTTAGAAAATGCTCTCGATCAGATCAATGCCCAAAAGAGTTTGATTGAGATACAAAAAAATGAAATAGAAAATACGCTTGAAGATCTCAAGAAAACTCAAAAGCAATTGGTCCATTCTGAAAAGATGGCATCTCTCGGACAATTGATTACCGGAATTGCTCATGAAATCAATAATCCCATTGGGGCAATCAATGCATCCCTATTTAATCTAATCGAAGAAATGGAAAACTTTAAAATTTCAATACATGAGATAAAAAAAATCCGTAAAGAATATACTTCAGATGAAGAGAGATTGCTTCTGGACTTTTTAGATTTTTTAAAACACAGTGATCCTTATGATTACCATAAAACTACCAGACACAGAAGAAAGGAACTCATTGCAAATCTTTCCCGAAAAGGAGTGGAGCTAGAATTAGAAGATTTGAATTCACTAGTTGAAATGAATACAATAGATATTCCGGAAAAGTTTTTGTTCCTTACAGAAAATAAAGAGAATTTTCGGAAAATTTTATCTTATTCTTATAGAGAATTTCTAATCTTTTCCAATATCCAAAATTCACAAACTGCAATCAATCGTGTTTCTAAAATGTTGTATGCATTAAAAAATTACTCCCATATCAATTCAACCCATGAAGCTGTTTATTATGATTTGCGAATAAGTATAGATACAGTACTAACTATTTACAAATCTCAGATGAAAGATATTGAGATAGAAAAGAATTATGATCTAAAAAAAGAAGTACTCTGTTTTCCTGATGATTTGAATCATGTTTGGACCAATCTTCTCTACAATTCACTTCAGGCTATGAATTTTAAAGGAAAACTAATCATTAATATTTTTGAAGAAGGAAATCATGCTACTGTTGAGATTATAGACAATGGTCCGGGGATACCTGCAGAAATTCAGGAAAAAATCTTTCTTCCCTTCTTCACAACCAAAAATGTTGGAGAAGGTTCGGGAATCGGACTGGGAATAGTGAAAAATATAATAGAAAAGCACAATGGATCAATCGAACTATTCAGTAAACCCGGAAATACAAAATTTCGAATCTTATTGGATATGAAAATTAGTTAGTAACTCATCTTACGCAGTATTTTATTTTTCTATTTTTTTTTAGTTTAAAATCAAAATCATTTATTGCTAATAAATCAATAAAAATATGGATTTGGGCGATAGCCCAAGCTGCTGGCAGGCTCCCTGCAACCTCACATTTCTTTATTTGCGTAATGTGAGTTAGTAATTTTACTCTTGTAAATTTCCCTGAAGGAAGAATTATTGGAAAAGACTACTTGATCCTCAATTTATCCATGAAATTTTTTTATATATAATGAAATTTTCAAAAATTTTATCTTAAGGTGAATAGAGTAATGATTTTAGACATCGAGGAGAAACCCTTTATCTTTAAGAATTAGATTTTAGAAATGATTCAGAGAAGATAGGAACTATAGAGTGCAATGAATACCGGTCAAGGTTCAGTCAATCACAATGACGATCAACAATTTATTGTCCATGTAAATGAAAGTAAGATACAAATCATCATAAGAAACACTTCACTAGATTACAATTCTACACCGGCATTTCATGATATTATAGATTCTCATATAGATAAAAATTTAAAAGAATGGGAAGTAGATTTTTCCGGAGTAGTGTTTCTTGACTCTTCCGGACTTGGTCTCATGGCTAGACTCTCTAAAGTATTAGATTCTCAGAAATCAAAACTCATCATTAAAAAAGCTAGAAATGAAATCGTGATCCTACTCCTAACTTCCGGCTTCACTAAAAATGTAACATTTATTTGATCAATCGATTAAGGAATCTTTTGGTCGTGTTGGAAGTATATCTTCTTTATTATCAAACTCAGGAAAAAAATCAAAAAATAACTTTCTGGGGATCACCCTATAATTATAGGGTTTCAACTCTCTAAATCTCTTAGTAAATGGCACGTCAGGAAGTTGATGGAAGTTAATCCTATCTTCAAACCCATAAAAATCCTGCTTTGAAAACTTATCTGATGTTCGAATGATGTAATCTTTTAAAAATGCCCAATCCAATTTAAAGTGCATCCTTGTTCCGCGAAACGCAGGAGCTCTTTCCATGAGATTTACAATTCGATTGATCGGACACTCAGCTTGAGAGTAAGGAGTGATGAATACCATAACAAATCTCTGAGCCAATCCCATAGGCTCCCAAATTTTTGGAGATATCTGTGATTTTTCAGTCTCCTCCTTGATCTCATCCAGAATTCGAATTAACTGAGGTTTGGATTTTTCGCCTTTGAAATAGGACAATTCTTCTTCATACCCGAATTCACCATAGTACAACCATCTATAGATGTCCTGAAGTTCAACCTCAGGATTTTCGCTTAAAAATTTCTTAACAGCAAAAATCTTTTGATCAATGTTTGCAACACTGTTGGTTTCAATTGAAATTGTAGGTATCATCTACTATTTCCTTCGTCAGGATTTTTTCTTTTCTTGATTCTTTAGACGGAGTTTTTCTTTATCCCGTAGCTCTATTTCAATTGGAATCCCTTCTAGTTGAAATTTTTCTAATAGTTTTTTCTTTAAGTAGTTTAATGAATTCGACTTAAAGGCTTCCTTAGAATTTACAAATAATAAAACCTTGAAGGGAATGCTTGAAATCTGAGTCACATAATAAATCTTAGGTCGCTTGGTAGAGGAACCGATCTTAGTTTCTTCCATCCATTTTTTAAAACTTGTATTCAATTCATGAGTTGTGATTCGATTTCTGGACCGATCTACCAGATCTACACAGACACCGAGTAATTTTCCGGTTCTTTGTTTTTCTTTGGCACTGATACTAATGATTGGGACTTCTTTTGTTGAATTCAACCGGGAAGCCATTTTATCTTTGTACTTAACAAAGGAATTTGAATCTTTGTCTTCTACCAAATCCCATTTATTCACAGCCAAAACAATCGGCTTTCCCTTATCACGTATAGTTGAAAACAATTTCTTATCAAACTCACCAATTCCTTTTGTTGCATCAATAAGAAGGATGGAAAGATCTGAATTTTCTATAGATCGAATTGCTCTCTTATATGAGTAAAATTCCAGGGGATCTTCGGACTTACTACTCTGTTTACGAATTCCGGCGGTGTCCACTAACTCAATTACTTTCTCTTCATAATTCAATTGGATATCAATTGAATCTCTTGTTGTCCCCGATATTTCAGAAACAGCCGATCGATTGTATCCGGCCAGAGCATTTAGGAGGCTGGACTTTCCTGAATTTGGTTTTCCAACTATGGAGATCTTAAAATCGGGTCCTCTTATTTCAGGAGAGGGATAGTTTTTGATAAAGAAATGAATTTTTTCTATTAGAAGTTTCAGATTCCTTCTACCCAGTGCAGATATGGGAAGAATTTCATCCAGTCCCAATCTATAATAAAATTCTAAATCATCGTCCTGTTCGGGATTGTCTGCTTTATTCAAGCAATAAATTATATTCTTTTTATTGAATCTTGCATCTTTTTTGAAAAGATCAATGAGTCTTTGATCATATGCACGAAAATCATTTTTATCCAAAACATATACAATGACTTCCGAACGAACCAATTGATGGAAACTCAATTCAATGATAGATGAGCTCAGATCATCTAAATTTTCTATGTCCAGACCGGGCGTATCACAAAGATCAAATCTTATATCAGAGTCCGGAACTTCGACAACAAAATGAACAATGTCTCTTGTCACTCCCGGAAAATCATGAGTGATAGCAATTTTTTTTCTCGACAGGGCATTGAATAGAGTTGATTTACCAACATTCTGTCGTCCGACAATAGATACAATAGGTACTTTATTCAATTTCTTAACCTCGATTTCAATGCTCTTTCTATTTCTATTTTTGCGTCTTTCTTCTGAAGGGATTCTCTCTTGTCATAGAGCTTTTTGGGTTTAGCCAGAGAAATCTGAATTTTAGCAAAGTCTCTATCATTGAAATAAGCTCTAACGGCTACTATCACCAAACCTTTTTCTTTGACCTGTTTTTCCCATTTAAATATTTCTTTTTTCTTTAGAAGTAATTTTCTCGGTCGAACTTCAGGATGATTGGCATAACCCCCATCCTTGTAAGGCGTGATGTGAAAACCTTCCAAAAAGATTTCACCTTTTTTAATTTTTGCAAACGCATCAGTGAGATTCGCTCTTTTTTCCCTGAGACTTTTGATTTCAGATCCGGTGAGTACTATCCCTGCTTCCATAAACTCTAAAAGTTCGAAATCAAACTTTGCTTTTTTATTGGTTACGATTTCTCTAGAATTTGTATCTTTATTTTTCATCTTCTCAAATCCGTTTTATACGTGATGTGTTAGAATCAATCTGGACAATTCAATTCCGAGAAGATTGGGCATATTGGAAAAATTATCGGAAGTTATTTGAATGGAATCTGCAAATATTTCTTCTGCCAGATACCTGCTACCCAATCCAACTCCAAGGGGAATATAGGATTTATTTGTTATTCGCAGGATTTGTTCTTTTAGTTTTCGGTTTTCATAGGATGAGAGTTCTGCATCTACGGTTGCCTTTCCTCTCTGACCTCTAAAGTCGGAAATCATAACTACAATTCTGGTTGTAGAATCAGGAGAGAAATACTTTTCAATGTCCTCTAGTAGAATGTATTCATGAACACTGTCACCCTGCCAACCCGAAGTGAGAGAGTGAAAGATCTCCTCTTCTTTTGCCGGGGAATACTCTTCGTCAAATCGTTTCAATTGAACAAGATCAATATGGTCTTTTCGGTTCAATAGATCCGAATAGGAATAGATACTGAAATCTACCTCATGATCGGAAAGGATAATCCCACTTGAGATCATAGCAGATAAGACAACAATTGAATATTCGAAATTAAAGATCCTCCGTGACTTACTCACCAAGAAAACGACTTCTACACCTTTTAATTTTTCGTCTTTTTTATCAATTACGGTCTTGTCAAAAACTCTAGTGTCCCCACGTCCGCTTTGAAAGGATATGTACTTTCTGGCATCCAACCTTCGACCGCTGTGTTCATAGATACGGGTGATGTCTATTTCCGGATCAAAAAGCTTTTCAAGATTCATTTCTACATTTTCCAATTCTTTTCCGAATACATCCATGAATTCTTTTTTGGAAACTGTCATACTGTAGGACCAAAGAATTTTCCGTTTGGCAAGAAATTGTTTGTACAGTTCTTCTGTTCTATATCCCCAGGCTCCCCCACCTCCGGCAGGTTCCCCCTGACCCTTATTCCCGCGGGTTTCTTTTCCGTACCAGGCATCCGCACCTTCTTTGGTATTTCCTCCGGTTTCGGGTGTATTGATTTCAATCCCCTTCTTCAGAGGATTTCCGGTGTTCTGAAGTTTTGCTTTGCCTGTAATCGGATCTCTTTTATGAAGTTCAGGATCCCACCAACGCTTTTTTTCGATATCAGTGCTAATCGTTAGAGTTTTTTTTTTCTTCTCGATGGCTTCTACAAGCTCATCAGAGATCTTTTTAGCAGCGATTCCATTTTTAAGAATGTGCTCCAGATCCTTTCTTTCTTTAGGATCATAAATCTGATTGATGTAAGAAATCTTTGCTCCGCGGAGGATGATTTCCGTGAGGTCTTTTCCATTGTACTTAAGAATATGCAAAGCCCAATTCACCAGGTTTGTGATACCGAAGATATAAGGATTTAAGTTGGCGGAACCTATCACTCTACGGTGGGACATTCCCCGAATCCTCATATGAAAATCGGTCATGAGACCGGTGAGATCCGATTCCGGTAAATAAAATTCAACGATCTGCTTAAGAGAGTTGTCATTGTGAAAATCCGGATAGAGAATAGCAGTGAAGCGATTTCGAAACGCTCTGGAAATGGTATTTGTAGATTTGGATTTTCTGAATTGTTTGAAGGCAAAGATATGAGAATTCTTTAATATAGGTACGGGTTCTTTCTCACCGCTCTCCGGTGGTAACAAAAGTGCTCTTGCGTCATCAGTCAGCATATTCAGCTTCTCAACCAATTCCGCACCTGCCGCTTCCAGAGAAGTGATGGCGATGATTCGATTGTTTTTCAATCCTCTGGTGAGGGGACCATCCACCCACTCCACTTTGGTACCCTCTATCGGTTTGAGAGCACCCATGATATCTGAAGTATGGATTCCCTTGCATAGATTTACAAATTCGACATCATTTCCTGTAATTCCTGTGACAAGGTTCATTAGGAAAAGAGGATCATCCTCATCTGAATATTCAATAAGTATATTTTCATTTTGCTCCATACAGGTAACAACTTTTTCCAAAAAGAGCAAAACCTCCGGAGTCATAGGTACAGATTCCAGAGTGGACTTAACTTTTTCTTCTGATTGGACATTCAACTTTTTGTCATTGAGATAAAAAACTTTATCCTTTAGATCCATTTTCACTGATTCTATAGGGTAACTTTTCTCCAGAGACAGTTCGACCCGGAGGAGCTCCCATTGCTTTTCACGATCCTCGGGGTTTCGAAAGCATTGATGGAAAATCTGAGAAAATTCTCTCACTAAAATCGCCTTATCATCGCAATCGTAATACGATAATCTGGAACAGAGTTTCTTCAAAGTACGTAAATTGAAATGATATTTTTCCAGATCCATTCTTCCTAGAGTACCGGAGAGAATCCTTGTTTCGGTTTCTAATGTGATACGAATAGCAGATTTAATTACAGATTCTACCAGATTTGGATAAAGAGCTTTTAAAATCTGATATAGCTCTTCAGGAGGATAGGGATCTACATACACAACAGCAAAATTTTTAGTGATCTCGTACGGAAGTGATTTTCTTCCCTCAAAGCCTTCTGAGGGATTCTGTGTGGCTATAAAAGAAAATCCATCCTTACTGGAAATCTTTTCTCCACTACCTTCCAAAAGATCCAGGTAAGAAGATTCATACACAGTTGAAAATCTTTTGATTACCGAGGTAGATGCAAGATTCATCTCATCCGCTACAAAAGAAACGCCTTCTTCCATTGCTGTCACCAGAGGGCCGTTGATCCATTCAAATCCTTTTCCGCTCATCAAGAGTCGGTAAGATCCGATCACGTCCTCGGGGAGAGTATCTTCGTTGAAACTAAACCGAAACGTAGGTAGATTCCGAAGTGAATTGATATGATAGATGAGCGCATTCTTCCCTACTCCTGCATCCCCAATCAATAGTACAGGTCTCCCATCCAAAATCGGATAGAGGATATTTTGAAGATTTTTTAGAGTAGTTTCTGTCTCGACCAATCGGGAAGAAAAGACGGGGTAATTGGTATTTTTCTCCCAAATAGGGACTTTGATTCCTGCAATCTCTCTCTCTTTCATAAGTGTAGTTTTTTTTTTAAGTCAGACCTTTCAATCCTTTTTAAAATTATCTTGTAGAATTCGGAACGAATCTGAGCCTATTCTAATGAAAACTATACTTTTTTTCCTTTTTCTGCTTTCTTCGTGTGATCTTCAAAATCGTTATCCCAAAGAGGGTGAATTCTGTGAATTGAACCAAAATCCCGCTCCCTGTTTCTATATCAATTTTAGAGAGAAGCAAATGGTTTTGAATGAGAAGTCCCTCCCCCTTCATATGATCTTTCGGGTGAAGTATGAATTCAACTACGAAGGCAAAGATTTTATCTTGGATGTTTTAGGCGAGCACCGTTTAGGAATCACCGAGAAGGGAAATTCGGAATATCAGCAAAAGATTTTTAATCGAAAAAAACCGACTAAAAAAAGCAAAGAGTAAAAATTAACTGTAAGTTTTGAGTTCTTCCGGAGATAGGGAATCAAATTTTTTCCAGCATTTTGTACACTCGAATTCTACTTTTGTGGGTGTAGCTGAGATACCGAAAGAGATTAGAAACATAGACCAGAGAGAGTACTCGGGGACCTCCTGAACCTCAGGAGATCTCCGATCGTGTCCGCAGGGACATTTACGCATAATTAGAAGCTCTTAATAACCGGATGTCTGGTAAAAATATCAGCTGCGCTAAATGCGATCAAAAGCATCAAGAAGAAGAATGCTGATCCGAAAATCACGCGATTCATCATATTGTCATACTTGAGGTGCATAAAAAACCCCAATACAAAACTAGCTTTGATTGTTGCAATCAGCATTGCGATTACTGTATTCATACTACCAAAATCGAATTGGGCTGCATAAACAGTGATCACAGTTCCGACCAAAAGTACCAGAAATACACCCACATAGACCGGAATGGGAATGATGTGGTGCCCTTCGTGATGAGCTTCTGCCTTCATTCTCAAAGCGGGATTCTCTATCTTATCAATAGTTTCCTGAGCTTTTTCCAATCCGGGAAGAAGTGGTCCCAATTTTGAGTTTCCACCTTTGTTCTCATCTATGAGTTTTCTTAGCAAACCCTGTTCCGCTATTTGGGAATAGCTATTGCCAAAGAAAACAGCCAATGCAGTCTTGATAACTACCGGTGGTCCGAGTCCAAATCCAAAGAAAGGAACCATAATACAAACACCGGCTATCAAATACAGACCATAATTGATAACTAATTCCATCGTATCTCCTTTATCCCACTAAATACAATAAGGGGAATAGATAAATCCAAATCAAATCCACAATATGCCAGAAAAGACCTACTCCTTCTACAGGAGTGTAGTAATCTGCACCAAAATGCCCTTTAGAAGTCTTGATAAGCATCCATGTGATCAATCCTATTCCTATCAATACATGCAAACCATGCAATCCTGTCATTACAAAATAGAATCCAAAATACATCGGTGCAAATTTTTTCATTGCATCTAAATCTTGCAATCTGGGTGTTAGCTGCTCTTCAGGCATAGCTTTGATAAAATCCACTACCTTTTGTTGAAACTCGGGATTGTTGAAAAACTTACCCGGAACCAGGCCCAGATGGATTTTATGTGAATACTCGAAGTACTTGATCACCATAAATCCCATAGCACATAGAATAGTAATTGCCAATGCAATCACAGCTTTTTTGGGATCATTTTTCTGGTTGTAATAGATCCCCAGAGCCATGGTGAACGAACTTGTGATCAAGATCACAGTATTGATTGAGCCCAATTTCCAATCGAGGTAGGTACTACCTACATGGAAAATAGGAGCATAGAGAGCTTTGTAAATCAAATAAGCAACAAAAAGCCCTCCGAACATAAGAATTTCTGTCGCCATGAACAGCCAAACACCCTGTTTGGCTGAGTCATACTGATGCTCCAGATTCTTGAAATGATGCGCGTGATGGAATTTACCATCTTCAGTTTTAACGGTACTCATAAGGACCTGCTGTTACAGTTGGAGTTTCGGGAAAATTGTCATGAGGAGGGGGAGAAGGTGTCATCCACTCGAGAGTTTTGCTTCCCCAGGGGTTAGGACCGGCTTTTTCACCACTCAAAAGACCTTTGACCAAAGCAATGAGAGCGACAATAAAACCGAAGGCGATCAGCCAGGAACCTACTGTGGAAACCTGATTCAAACCTTCATAGGCTTCTACATAGTCATAGTATCTTCGGGGCATACCCATAGCTCCCAAAATGAACTGCGGGAAAAAAGTCACATTGAAACCTGTAAAGACAAACACCCAGGAAATTCTACCGAGAGTATCGGATGTCGTTTTTCCAAAGAATTTTGGAAACCAGTAAAAGAGTCCACCTGTGAATGCCATGAGAACTCCTCCAACCATTACATAGTGGAAGTGAGCCACAACAAAATAGGTGTCATGAAAGTGAACATCCATACCGGAAGTAGCCAAAAAGACTCCTGTCAATCCACCAATAGCAAATAGAAAGAGAAAACCGATGGCGTAGAGCATAGGAGTGTCCAAGCGAATAGATCCTTTGTACATTGTAGCTATCCAGTTGAAGAGCTTGATTGCAGTTGGAACCCCAACAAACATAGTGATGAGGGAGAAGAGGATCCCTGCAAATTCAGATTGACCGGACACAAACATATGATGTCCCCAAACCAGGAAAGAAACTGCTGCAATCGCTAGAGAAGAGTAAGCAATCGCTGTGTAACCAAAAATCGTCTTTCTTGAGAAGGTTGCAACCAGTTCACTGATGATACCCATAGCAGGAAGAACCATAATGTAAACAGCAGGGTGAGAGTAGAACCAGAAGAAGTGCTGAAAAAGAACAGGATCTCCACCTAATTTTGGATCGAAAATCCCAACTCCCAACATTCTTTCTGCTCCGATCAGGAGAAGAGTTATCCCTAGAATCGGGGTAGCAAGGATCTGAATGATAGAAGTAGCATAGATCGACCAAACAAAGAGAGGAATTTTATTCATTGTCTGACCGGGTGCACGCAATTTGTGAACTGTGACAATGAAATTCAATCCTGTCAGAATAGAAGCCATACCCATAATGAATGCACCTAAGATTGTAATGACAACATTGGTGCTTGTGCTCACACTATAAGGTGTGTAGAAGGTCCAACCGGTATCAACTCCACCGAAAAATAGAGTAGAAGCAGTGAGAAGTGCACCCGACATGAACACATACCAACTGGCAAGATTCAGTCTCGGGAAAGCCACATCTTTTGCTCCTAACATAACCGGGAGAAGAAAATTTCCGAAGATAGCAGGAATTCCGGGTACAATCACCATGAAAACCATGATAGCACCATGGAATGTCATGAATTTATTGTAAGTTTGTGCAGAATCCACAATCGTAGGACCGTGAGTAAACAATTCTAAACGTATCAAGAGAGCAAATACCCCCCCGATAAAGAAAAAGGTAAGAATACAGATCAAGTACATGATAGCTATTCTTTTGTGATCCACTGTGGTTAACCAGGACCACAATCCCTTTTCGTGATTCAGGTAATTGTCATTTTCTGAAGCGACATGTGTAGCTGAATGGGACATTTTCTCCTCCTTATTTTAATGTTTTCATGTATTCGATGATATTATCAATTTCTTCATCGCTGAGCTGTCCCTGATAAGGTGGCATAGCTGCGGGATACCCTTTTACAATCTTTGCATTGGGGTTAAGAATTGATTCTCGAATGTAATTTTCATCAGCCGGAACTGCTGCGCCTGCTTCAAATTCTCTCTGATTTCCAAATAAGCCTTTCCAGGTAGGACCGACAACTCTGGAACCATCGATAGAATGACAGGATCTACATTTGCTTTCATAGATTTCCATTCCATTTTGTGCCATAGCACTCATTCCCGCACCTTCTGATTCTGAGGGCTTATTGTCCGCTAACCATTTTTGATAATTTTCGGGAGTCATAACGCGAATCGTTGCGGGCATATTGGAGTGATCTAGACCGCAGTATTCAGTACAGAATACCTGAAAATCACCCAATTGAGTAGCCTGAAACCAAAGAGTAGTGTATCGACCGGGAACTGCATCCTGCTTATTCCTAAAACCGGGAACAAAAAAGCTATGAATCACATCGGTTGAGGTAATGATCAGTTTGACAGGTTTGTTCAGAGGAACAGCCATGATTTGTTTTTCGATGTCACCTGTAAGATTTTCCTTGTTCACGCCCTGTTTGGAAAACTGTTTGATTCCATTTCGGTATTTGAACTGCCATGCCCATTGCGAAGCTACTACGTGAATCTCTTCACCATCCTCAGGCATAGTACGTAAATCTTCATAGATTGATTTTCCCCAGAAGAAAATCACCATCATGATCACGAACGGAATAAAACTCCACAAAAACTCCAAAAATGTATTGTGAGTTATGTAAGCTGTTTTATCCGTATCTGTCTTTCTCTTATATTTGATGACAAAGACTGTCATACCGCCAATCAGGATAATAAAAGATATCAAACTGGAAATGAGCAGAAATGTATACAAACCATCTACTCTTCCAGCTGTATCTGTACCCTGAATAGGCATAAAAGCATTGGCCAATGGAATGTTAAGCCAAAAAACCATCTTGTTCCCCCTATTCTTTTGTATCTAAATGATTTCGATTTTCCTTTCTCCAAAAGATGAGAAGAAAGGCTCCCACGAAGAGGACTGTAATTCCTCCACCGAGCTTCATGAGATTGTATGCATACAAAGTGTATTTATTTTTTGTAGGATCAAATTGGAAACAAAAAAGAGCAAATTGATCTGCTATGGTTCCAATCTTTCCACCTCCGGCTTCTACAAGTGCCAGACGTAGATCCCGTTCCTGAAAACTGATTCCATTGAAGAATCTGGAAATTTTCCCTCCGGGAGTCAGGACATAAGCCACTGCCGGATGGATCCATTGTTTGTTTCCCGGGTTCCATCGGTATTTGAAACCGAGAACGGATGCTAATTTCTTAATATTTTCTTCTTTTCCTGTTAAAAAGTGCATCCCATTGACATTTGTATCTCTTTTGCCTGATTTGAGATAGTCCTGCCAGTATGCGCTTTTTTTAGGATTAGAAACATCCGGAGTTTCAGTAGGTTCGATACTTACAGCAACAAATTGGTAGTCCTTTCCCAAGTTCCAATCCATATCTTTAAAAACTTGATTCAAGCCATTGAGATGAAAATTACAAAGAGTTGGACATTTGTAGTATACCATAGTGAGAACCACAGGTTTTTTGGACTCAAAGTAATCACTCAGGAGAATGTCCTTACCCTCTTCATCCACAAAGGGAATGTCTAAAGGTACGGTTTCGCCCAGATTCACGACCAAATCCAGACCTTCAATCTCCGAGGGAGTTTTATTGATCTTTTTTTCGTGCTCAGGGTCATAGGAAAGTAGAAGAGCAGGTACCAGAAGTAAAAATGGTATTAGTTTTTTCAGGTACCGGAACATCTGCATGGTTTAGAGTTTTACCTCGCCTTTCACTGCCGGTTTGTTGATGTTAGCGTCATTTACACCTTCGTGAATGAAGGAGATGTAAACAAAAAATAAAACATTGAATGTCAATACAACCATCAATGTGATCATGCCTGCTTTGTTATGTTTGTCGTCCATAGTTATTCTCAGTTTACCTTTTCGAAAGAATTTGGAAATCAGTCAATAGTAATTGAGTCTTAGAATAAAAAAAAATTCGATTTCCTATCTTTTTATCATTTGGACCATTCGCTTGAATCCTTGGATCGAGCAATGCTTTCCGGCAGCTAAATACCTTTTTTTTACATGAAAAATATATACACCGAGAAATTATTGTTGTAGAAAAAATGGTTTTTGACCTTCCATTCATTAAATTCACCTTAAAGTGGTACCAATCATGAGCGATTCTCAAATGCAAAAACTTCAGGACAAAGCCGAACAGGTCAATCTAGTATTGGAATCTGTTCCAAGTATGGAAATTGGTAAGAATGTGATAGCAGGAAAGGTAAAGGATGCAATCATTCTAAAATTCAAAATTTCACTGGACAATCGACTTTCACTCCTCTCTGTTTTGGTATCTACCTATAAGAAAAAACCAATCGAAATCTACTGTGTATCAGGATTTTCTAAAATAATTTCCAAAACAGCCACTTTTGAGGAAGCCAAAACTTTCTTACTGGAATTTGTCAATGTTGTACGGGAAGGAAATGTTGATACAGCTCTCTCCAATTCCATTGGAAGGGCAGCTCACATTGCCTTTTCTCAAAAATTTATAGAAAAAACACTTTCTAAATGGAATTCCAAAAATCTGGATGAAACTTATCAAGTCCTCGAAGAAGAAATCCTTAAGCTCACTAAGGCTGTATCCGTTTCTGTGGAAGGAGATATTGAAAAAGTATCTTCAGTTCATGTAAGACACAAACATCCAATTTGTGAACTTTTGAAACCTGTAGAACCCATCACTCCGGAGAGCGGGAGCAAAAGTTCGAGTCCCTCTACTGTTAAAAACGAATTAGAAGAATTTCTCTCTCTAGTCGAATCGAAGTATCCCCAGATTTTAAATGTTAAAGTAGTATCAGATCAAACAAATGGTGTTTATAGCGATTTTTTAAATGAAAACGAAATAGTATTCTGTAAAATTCCTTACGAATCCGAAGAAAACATCAAGAAAGCAGATGAACTCAAACTGACCGAGCCTGCTCAGAACCTAAAAGAACTTGAATGCAAGCTTATCAAACAACTCTCCCTCGACAATGAATATCATATTTTCAGTGAAGGTCCGTCAGGAATTCTTTTTCATGCTGTGGAGACCCAACCCGTAAAGGTGAAAGTTCTGAGAAAACCGGATCCCAACAATCAGAGTCATGCCTCCTCAGAGAAAAAAAATACTTATGCCCTTCCCATTGCTATAGGAGTTGGTCTTTTGATTGTGATAGTCATAGGTTTGCTAATGGTCAACTAAACCTTCTGACTGAATGATCAACCCTCACCAATTTTCAAATTCTCTTTTTGTGAGGAATCCGAGTGTTTTATATTTTTTTTGATCTTTCTAAACCCTACAAGTGTGGATCCATTTTTTAATTTTCCTTCCATATCAAACAAAATTTGGAGAATGTGCTTGGAAGGGATCTTCTTCTGAAACTTCTGAACACAGTGTCCGCAGTAAGTAATTAGATTTTTTTCACTCAGGGCATTCACTTTTTGCTTTTGCGAATCCGAATTCACAAGGCAGCATCCGAGAGGATGTTCCTTTTCTGTTTTTTCAAGAGGAATTTTCATTGTCTCGGATAGGCGTGTAAAAGACTCACGAAAAGATTTATCCGATCGGGCTGAGCAGGGATGATGTACAACATAGGTTTTGGCTATTTCTTTCTTCTCTTCAGGTATCTTCAGTTGAGAGTATATAGAGCTTATTTTAAGATTCGGTAATCTTTCTTTGAGTCTTCCGAGAGATTTAGAACAATTTCCGCAGGCCACCAGGATCTCATCCACACCTCCCTTTCTGATCTCTTCTTCGAGCTTATCCAGAGAATCGTCATGGCATTCTGTACTGACAAATTTCTTACAGGGCATTCCACAACAACTCAACCAGATACCCAGATCCGAATCGGAAGCTTTTAAATGTGAATATGTTTTCGTGACAAGCTCAGGTGAGCCCGACGCAAGAGAGCAACCGGGAAAAAAAACCTTCTTTCCTGAAGTCCTGAAGGAGAAATATTTGGACATCCTCATATTTACATCCAGCTTGTGTTTCCATTTCATATACCATACCCCCATTGGTATATTCTCCCGATCCAGAACCCCGTCAAGAGAAATTATCTATCTGGAGATAGATTTTAAAACCTGAATCAAATAAAGAAAAATGAAGTATTTACACCGGTTTTCATAAATACTTGGAGTTTCTTCTTAAGGTGTGCAGCCATTTTTTAGCTGATTCTTCTGTGAATGCTCAAATACTTCTGAAAATGACTAGAGTTATTTTCCGGGGGAATTGCGGATTCAAAGAGCAAGCAGGTACAAAATGTCTAATTACCCGCGTAAGTTTTACTAAACACAGGCAAATACCTAGGTTAGTTTGCAAAAAACAAGTGAAGTTACTTGTGGAACGAAGATGGAGAGGAGATTGGGAGTGAAACTAAGACGAGCTGGCTCCCCCTGCTGGGCTCGAACCAGCGACCCAATGATTAACAGTCATTTGCTCTACCGACTGAGCTAAAGGGGAATGTGCTCTGAGATCACTTTTTTTTACCTTAAAAAATATTCAAGTCTTTTCTGGAAAAAATTATCTGAAAATTACAATATCCCCCTCAGAATAGGGTTCTGTCCCGGAATGCGCACCATTGCCATTGCGAACCTCTGATTTTTTGAAACGAAAAGGAAGACTCACCCAATTTTTGTCATTCAAACAGAAATGCAAATGGGATTCAGAAGACATCCCGCTATTCCCATTCAATCCAATAAGTTCCCCTTTCCGAACCTTGTCCCCAATCCGAAAAGGGATGGAACCCTTCTTCAGGTGTGCATAAAAAGAGGAATGATTTTTGTGTCCGAGAGTGATGTAATTAGCCGAGTAGGAATAGCCTCCGGGCAGATTGTCTTCCTCATCCGATTTTACATCCTCCACAATCCCATCTTCTACCGCGTACACCGGAGAGCCGAAATTATAATAATCCTCATTCTTTGAGCCATCGCTTCCCGGCCGGGTCATTTCACCGGCTTCATTAACAGCAATGAAGTCATAGCAGTAATTGGCAAAACCATTATGCGTCATTCCTGTTCCGGAAAAAGAGGAAAGAATAAATACATCTCCCTTCATCGGGAAAGAAATATTCTTCAATTCTCCCCTACCCGGATTTTGTTTTTCATAAAGTGCCAGGGCTTTTTTTCGAAAAGAGATAGCTTTCTCCCGGATCTCCCCGGATACGCTTCCTTTCAATCGATGTATTACATAAAACAAAAATCCATAATTGTCATACACAGAAGGATCTTTAGGATACATACTTATGATTTTGTCATACATCAATTCAAAATAGTCCAGATCTCCCAATTTTCTCAAACCGGAATGAATGATTTGTTTGTAGTGAAACTGATCCGAAAAAGACTTAGACTTTCGATTTAGGTTTTTGTATGCATCTTCAACAAACTCTTTCAATTCATCGGGAGAGGCGGATTCTTCTCTGGATCGAAAGTACAGAAGTTTGACATAAGGAAGAGATTCCGCGAATTGATAAAAGGTTTTGTATTGATTCTTCCCTTGTTCCAATAAAGAAATCGATTCGGAAAATTTTTTTTCTTCTCTCAGAAGAATAGCGATCGTGTGCAAATATTCCGGTTTTGGATCAGTTTGATAGAGCTCTTCAAAAGCTTTTTTCAATTTGACCAGATCCCCCTCTCTTCCATCCCCTTTGTAGTGATACGCCAGAACATCAAAAGCATTCATTAAAACGGATTCGTTTTTCGGGTATTTTTTCATCCCCTCACTTAGGATTGCCCGGGCATCCTCAATTTCTCCCAGATTTTTTTGTACGATACCATACCAGATGTAAGTGGATTCAACAGGATAGAGATCGTATGCTTTTTTCAGGAGTTCCTTTGCCCGATTGTTTTCTTCATTTCTGATATAGACTCCGGCTGAATTGCTGAGAACTCCCGAATAGGCTTTTAGTACGGACTCTGATTTTGGCCATTTGTCCAGAGCTTTTTCTATAGTAAGAATCGCTTTCTCGTTTTGATTTTGATAGAAATATGCCCAGGCTAGATTCGTGTAGAGCCACTCTTTTTCCGGTGATTCCCTCAGCCCTTTGAGAATTTCTTTCTCAGCATTTTTATAATCTCCACGGTTTAGATATTTCAAAATCAATCCTGAATTTTTTTGTGCACCCAGGGTGAAATTAAAGATTAGAGAGAGAATAATTAGAATTTGAATCAATTTTGAACTCCTTTGGGATTGGTACTCTCTATTCTGACGGAACTTGCTTACAGAAATACTTCGGATATAGAAATATTTCCGGAAAAGCATACATCAATATCAGAACCCTCTTCCCGTTTTCGATCTGCATACACTCCGGAATATTTGAGAGAATTTCCATCTCTGAGAAAATTTATATCCAGGGGCATTTTGGAAGGTTTGCAGAAGACAAGTTCGGGTGCCTCAGCGTCAGAGACATGAGGAAAGTTGACATTCCAGAAGGCTCCCTTCCCGGGGGGACGACTCCTGAGAACTTCCCAAACCCTTCCGGCCATCTTTCCTGTCACTTCCCAGTCAACTCTATTCTGACCTGAGATTCTCTGGGAGAAAGCAATGGCTTTCCAACCCAAGAGAGTAGCTTCTCTTGCAGCGGCGGCAGTTCCGGAAAGATAGAGATCAATTCCGAGATTTCCACCATAATTGATTCCTGAAAAAACCCAATCTAAGGGTTCACCTATCAAAAATGAGTAGGCGCGAACACAATCAGCAGGTGTCCCATCCACAGAATAATGTGTCCGGGATCGTTTGTGAAATGAAAAAGGTTTGTGGACTGTAACGCTGTGCCCTGTCCCGGACATCGGTCCGGAGGGAGCAAAGACGAGGGCTTTTTCACCCAAAAACTTTTCCAGGGTCAAAATCCCGGGAGCATCGATCCCATCATCATTTACGAGGAGTAATTTCAAATTCCACTAGCCCCTAGTGGCAAAGATTTCGGTCAGAGGAAAGATCAATTGATTCCAATCCATGAGTCCGAACAATCCTGAAAGTACTGCAAGTACAATGGAAGCCACTACAGGAATGAGTAAATTGTCTTCCAGAAATCCTTTCCATGCATGTCCTGAGAGCATTTCAGCTATGGCTGCAGAAACAGCTCCTATGAATATGGCCAGATAGGCATAGCCATTGAAGCTTCCTCTCAGTGAATAAGAGAGAAAACTCTCCCCATAAGTATTGTCAAACAAAAGCATAAGCAAGAACCCTGCAATAGAAGATCCGATGATGAATGCAACTACTCCCAGTGCGGATTTTCCATTGGAAAAACGATACTTTCCGTACTTGGCCCCGAAGTAGGCGGCTACAGGGTCCCCTATCAAAAGGAAAGCCATAGAGAGAAATATGATTTGAGACGGGAAAAAACTCACGATGAATGCATTCGAGATCATATAGGGAATCACTCCATTCATCCTGTGTCTTTCATCTTTTTTCATCAATTTTCCGAATAGTTTGAGGTAGAATTCATTGAATGGCTCATACCTCAGACGGATGAATTCAATCACGCTCATTCCAATCAAAATCACCAGGATGATCATCAAGACGATCAACCTGGAAGAATGCTTCCATTCCCCTACATCCCGAAATGTATCAAAATACAAAATCCCGGGAACAAAAAATCCTATAAAATGAAAAAGCTTCCGTTTAAAATTAAATCCGTCCATTCCCAGCCTATCTTATTTCGATTGTTTTGAGGCCATTTTCATAGCCAATTCTTCATTGGGTGCGATATTGAATACCTTGTAAAGACCGAGCATATTCAGAACCTGTTTCACATTGTGAGAAAGATTGAGAAGTACGATTTTATTTCCTGAAGTGTAACTCAGATCACTGATTTGCTTTAAAGCATCCACCCCTTTCGAGGAAATAGCTACCACTTCCTCCATATCAATGATCAGCCCCCCCTTCCGGTTAGAGTACCTAACTTCTTCGAGGAAATGCTCACAGGTGTACGACGTGATGGAACCTTCCACTCTCATGACGGAAATGTTTTCAATTTTCTCGACATAAACATTGATATCATCCAAATTCATATATTTTCTTCCATCGGTTATATTTTCAAAATCTACTCAAAAAATGAAGCAAAAAAGAAAATCTCCTTGAAATAATTTGTTCCTTAAACAATGTAACGTTGAGGGTAAATTTTGAAAGTTCAGGATCTGTGTTACATATATGAAAGCATCAATCAGGACATTCTTGAGCTAAAACAGACAAGAAATAAAGTCCCGACCGATCGTGAATACACAAGCGCTCTTCAAAAAAGTATCAATAAAGAAATAGAAAAATTTGAAAACCTGAAAGGAATGGTTCTCGACCTTGAAGTAGAAATTCCTGCTAATTTTTCTACCGATAAGATCTTAACAGATTTCGGCGATTCATCTTTTTACCTCCTCCCCTGAGGATATTGTAAATGAAAGAGATATCCTTCAAAGTCTCTGATTTAAACTCGTATTTTGCCCGGATTGAAAGAGACATTGAAGAGTTAAAGCTGACTCTTTCAAAGATTCCAGGTGATAGGAGTTATGCGAATCCGATTCTCATTTCCATTCAAAAAGAAATCGATAAATTAGAAGAGCATAGAAAGACTATTTTGGACATAGAAGTTAAAATACCTGCCTCCTCTATCTCCCTCAACGAAGTTAAAAATCCTGATGTTCCCGAAGAAATTGAAATTTCCCCCCGGGAACCCTCACCCAAGAAACCTGTTCCCAAAAGAATTACCAAACAGGCAACAGAAACCGTCACACCCAAAAAATTGAAATCTCAAAGAAGGTATTGATTTATGTCTCTTATAAAATTACTTCTCCCGGTACTGATCCTCTCCTTTGCCGGTTGCAAAAAAGGCTCGGAAGTTCTGGCAAAATTTGATGGTGGAGAAATTCTCCGTCAGGATCTTCAGGATATTTATGAAATAGAAAACATCCCCCGCGATGAAAAAACAACTTCCATCCAAACACAATCGGGGATCATCGAACAATTGGCTATTCAGTCTATGATGGAACTCGAAGGCACTAAAAATGGTCTTTTTGAAAGAGAAGATGTGAAGAACCTCATGTTTTTGAGTGAAAAGCAAATCACTGTCAACCTAATCCGAAAAAATCTTATCAATAAGCTAAAAGATTCCAAAGGTCTCGAATTGGTAAGTCTACAATTGATCATGAAATCAGTTCCCGGGAAAGAGGCAGCTGACGCCCTTCTCGAAGAAGTAAAGAAATTAAGTGGAGACGATAAGATCGAAGAATTTTTTTCCGCTCAGACTGATGAGAAGGGAAGAAAATGTCTGGGAGGTCACCTCGAACCCCAGTGTGCAAATTGTGTGGGGAATGAACAGTTGATAGAGATCTTCCAGGAAGGTATTTCTGCAAAAGACAATAATTTCTATCTCACCTTTCTTGAAAATAGAGCATTCATCTATAGAATTACCAAAACCAAAGAAGTGAAAGCAGACAAAGTTGAATCCTATATTTCAGATGTATTGAAAGATTTCAATCGCAGGGCCATCGAATACACCAATAAAAACCAGGGTACCGAAGAGAAAGAAGAAGCACAATACTATCTCGAAGATGGGGATAGACTGAAAGAAAAAGCTAAGATGACAGCCAATCAATACATAAATGGCTTTGAATCCAAACTCTGGCAGGATGAGGTTGTCAAACAGATGGAAGATCCTAAAAATTCTATAGCAGAAGAAGCCAAAGTCCATCCTTCTATGCTTCCCGATACTTTGCCTGAGGATCTGGTTCTTTTTAAAAATGAAAAGACTTCTTATATTTACAAAAATCTTATTGATGATTTCAATAAAATTCCCAACCTCCCTAAAAATCAAATCACCGCAAGAGAACGGGTCAAATTTTTTCAGAGTGTAATTTTGAACTCGCTTTTGTTTGAAAACTCCGAAATCAGCAGTGACATCAGAACATCTTCTAATTTCAAAAATGCTCAAAAATTCATGAGAAGAAATATAGCATTTTCCTTCTTCAAAAAGGATATTGAATCAAAAGATTTTGATATCACCGAAGAAGATCTGAAAGCCACTTATGAAGCAGGAAAACAATTTTCTTACTCCGAAGCTTCACCAACTAACCCGAATGAAAGAAAACCTATCCCTTTTGAAACTGTTAAGTCAAGAATTCGTCAGGAAATTATTTCCCAAAGAGCATCTTCAGAAATTCAGGCTAAAATGAAGGACTTAAAGACACAGTATCACATGGAAATTTTTACCGACAAATTGAAAGCAGGAGAGATCTAAGGATCTCTCTTTTAATTCTTAAATTGAAACATTACAAAAAATAAATTATTTCTTGCTATTCAAATGAATAATTTCTTAATCTAGACTAATTATCTTGTAGATTATTTCCGTCTTAAATAAAAAGTTAATTAAAAAGGAAATTACGCATGAAGAATCACATTTTTATGTTACGAAAGAAAAGAGGTATCAAGCAGTATGATATGGCTAGAGCTCTAAATGTTTCTCCCAGCTACCTCTCTAAGATAGAGACCAACAACCAGGAACCTACAGAAAAATTCAAAACAAACGTTGCCAAATATTTAAAAACAACAATTGATAAAATATTTAACAATCAACCCGTTGAAGAAGTTTTTCCCGAATTTTCCAATGGATTGTCCAATAAACTCTGGGCAAAACGTAGAGAACTCGGAATCAAACAATATGACATTGCAAAAAAACTAAAAGTTTCTACTCCATTTCTTTCCAAAGTAGAGCTTGGACTCATTGAACCAACTGAAGATTTCAAAACTCAAGCGGCTAAGGTCTTCAAAACAAGTAAAACTGAATTATTTCTCGAAAAAAATAAATAACAACTTCCCAAAACACCAAGTTACATTCAGGCTGTGGTATCCACAGCCCTAAGATCCTAAATCATCCTTACAAATACTTTGTTGCCTATATAATCTGCTAAAACAGTTTCTCCCTTTGTGTATTCTCCCCTCAGGATGAATTCACTCAAAGCTGTTCCGATCTCTCTCTGCACCAATCGCTTCAAAGGACGTGCTCCAAATTCAGGATCATATCCCATTCGAATGAGATGCTCCCTCAACTCTTCAGAATACTGAATATTCAATCCCTGATCCCTGACTTTTTCAGTGAGATTTCCCAATTGAATTTCTAAGATACCCCGGATCATATCGGGAGTGATGGAATGGAAGAATACAATCTCATCCAATCGATTGATAAATTCAGGTTTGAAATAACTTTTCATTTCCAATTCGATTCTTCTCTCTTTCTCTTCTTCTGAGAGGTCTTTTTCAGAAAGAAAAGCAGATCCTATATTCGAAGTCATGATGATGATTGAATTCTTAAAATCAACTACCCTACCCTTGCTATCCGTAAGACGACCTTCATCCATCAATTGAAGAAATAAATTGAACACCTCCCTATGAGCTTTTTCTATTTCATCGAAAAGAATGATACTATAAGGACGACGGCGAATCGCCTCTGTCAATTGTCCGCCTTCTTCATAACCAATGTATCCCGGAGGAGCTCCTATGAGCTTAGAAACAGAATGGGATTCCATATACTCACTCATATCGATTCTCACAATAGCTGTTTCGTCATCAAACAAAAACTCAGCCAGAGCTCTCGCTGTTTCTGTCTTACCCACACCGGTAGAGCCCAGAAACAAAAATACACCCGTAGGTCGATTGGCATCTGCCAGCCCTGCCCTTGACCTTCTAATCGATTCGGCAAGGAGAGTGATCGCATGCTCCTGCCCTACAACTCTTTTCCTGAGTGCGGATTCCATTTCCAGGAGTTTTTGCTTTTCCCCCTGAAGCATTTTTGAGACAGGAATTCCTGTCCATCTGGATACAATATTAGCAATGTCTTCTTCTGTGATTTCTTCCCGGAGCATACGATTTTCTGTTTCGGAATTTTGAATTTCCTGATTGGCATCGGATAGTTGCTTTTGTAGTTCGATCAATTTACCATATCGGATTTCGGCTACCAGATTCAAATTTCCATTTCTCTCGGCATCTTTTTCCAGGGTTTTGTATTTCTCGATTTCTTCTTTTAAGGTCTTAACTTTTTGAATTCTAGATTTTTCCAAATTCCATTGGGCTTCCAAATGAGAGAATTGCTCCAAAAGCAATTTCAATTCTTCATTCAAATCTTCCAAACGACTGATAGAAGCTCTATCTTTTTCTTTTTTGAGGGCTTCTCTTTCAATCTTTAAGGACTGAATCTTTTTTGTCATTCGATCCATATCTTCAGGCATACTATCGATTTCTATCCGCATCTTTGAAGATGCCTCATCGATTAGATCTACAGCTTTATCAGGGAGAAACCTATCGGATATGTACCTTGAAGAGAGATTGGCAGCAGCAATAATCGCGGCATCCGTAATACGAATCCCGTGATGTAGTTCATAATGATTCTTGAGTCCCCTCAAAATCATTATCGTCTCATCGATCGTCGGCTCATCGGCATAGACCGGTTGGAATCGTCTTTCCAAAGCTGCATCTTTTTCTATATACTTTTGATATTCTTTAAGAGTTGTGGCTCCGATACATCGCAACTCCCCTCTTGCCAGAGCGGGTTTGAGCATATTGGATGCATCCAGAGATCCTTCTCCGGCACCCGCACCGACAAGGGTGTGAATTTCATCGATAAACAAGACAATCTCACCTTCAGAAGCCTTGACTTCATCCAGTAGAGCCTTCAATCTTTCTTCAAATTCTCCACGGTACTTGGCACCGGCTATCATCGCCCCCATATCGAGAGCATAGATCGATTTGGTCTTAATCCCTTCCGGAACATCACCGGCAACAATCTTGCCTGCTAAACCCTCTACGATTGCAGTCTTTCCTACTCCGGGCTCACCTATCAGCATGGGATTGTTTTTGGTTCTTCGGGAGAGAACCTGAATGATCCTCCGGATTTCTTCGTCCCGTCCGATCACTGGATCAAGCTTCCCCTTTCGGGCCAGTGCATTGAGATCCCTCGCATAACGGGATAAGGTATCTGATTTGGTTTCGGGTGAATCATCCATTATCGTTTTTCCATTTCGTAGTTCCAGAAGTGCCTTATGAAATTTTTCAAAATTTAACCCTTCCTGCTGGAATTCTTTTATTAGATTTCCATCATTTGATTTCAAAAGAGAGAGAATCACATGTTCTGTAGAAAGAAATTCATCTCCCAGACTCTGCTTGATTTCATCAGCATTTCTGAGTATCCCAATCAGCTTTCGGGAAGGTTGAATCTCAGAATTGGAACCTGAAATTCTTGGCAATTGGTTCAGAGCCTTTTCGGTGATCGAGATAAATTTCTTACGATCCAAATTCAATTTTGGAAATAGAATTTCCATCATCCCATCTTTTTGACTCAGAATAGAATAGACGAGGTGAATCTCGGTTTGTTCTGAATTTCCCCTGGATTCACAGAGAAGTGCTGATTCTGAAAGTGCTTCTGACATTTTTCTGGTCAATTTATCCAATTTCATAATTTCCTCCGAGAGTACAGAATGTAAGGATGAACTTCTTTCTTTGTACTTGATTTTTTTTTGAGTCGCAAAAAATCAAGTACTTTTTAACCTTCTTTCCAACGAATTCCGGAAAGATTTCGTGCCTTAAGCAGACCTTTTGTGGTTTCATTTTGTGGATTAGAAAATACTTCGGTTGATCTACCGAACTCTATGATCTCCCCTCTATTCAGAACAATGACAGAATCGGAAACTCCCCCCGCAAATTCCAAATCATGAGTAATGATCACCAAGGTCATTGGATTTTGTTTTTGAAGGCGATGAATGAATGCAATCGTATCCTCCAAAACCAACCGATCCAGACCACTTACAGGCTCATCCATGAGGAGAATTTCCGGTTCGGTCATGAGAGCCCGAACGATAGAGAGCCTCTGAAGTTCACCTCCCGAAAATTCATCCGGTTTTTTATGTATCGAATTCGGATCTAAGGAAAACATTTCCAGGTTTTTGAGTAGAATTGGTTTCAACTTTTCGGGATCTTTCTTTTGTAGAAAGACGGGCTCCAACAAAGATTTTTCCAGATTCCAATTGGGATTGAAATAAAGAAATGGATCCTGAAAAACAATTTGAATTTTATCAGATGGTACAATCAATTCCTCACCGAAAATGAACGCAGAACCCTCTACCTGCATCCCTTCCCTCAATCCTAAAAGATATTTGAAAAAGGTTGATTTCCCTGATCCGGACTCTCCCACTATGCAAGTGATTTTGAATTTTTCAATAGAAACTGATAGATTCTTTAGAATGGAATTTCCATGAATAGAGATGCTGAGATTCCGAACGAGAATAGCTGGATCGTTTTTCATTTTTTCCTTTTCTAAATCCATAGAAGAGATTTGGTGATCTAATTAGAGATTATTTTCCGAATTCAATTCGATGACATTACTAAACTTTTTTTTATCTACTCTACTGGGTAGCCTTTTCCTGTATCTATTTATGAAAATGGACACTCCCCGACTCAGGGATGTTCCCAACCATAGAAGTATGCATGACAAACCTACTAAAAAATCCGGCGGGTTTTTCTTCTTTGCAGCATTCTGGATACTTTTCCCTGCACTCTATCTTCAAAAAGAAATTGATGGATATACTTTTTTGTTCTTTCTTTTGGGATCTCTATTCTTTGCCATTCTCGGCTTTCTGGATGATCTTTACAACCTCTCTTCCGTTCTCAAACTCATTTTAGAATTGCTATTTCTTTTCCCGGTTTTGTATTTTTTTCATCCGGAAGCCTACTTTCTGGGAATTCATCTTTCTACAGGCCATTTCTTTACTTTGCTTTTCCTGAGTCTCATCCTTCACTTTACCATCAATCTGGCCAACTTTATGGATGGATTGGATTTCTACCTCAGCGGATCTTTTTTTATATTTTTCATAAATCTATTCTTTCTAACCGATTCTCTTCATAGCGGATTTGGACTCACATTTCTACTTCTTCTCTTTTCCATGCTCCCCTTTCTTTTTTACAATTATCCCAATGCCAGCCTCTTTCTGGGTGACTCCGGATCCCTCGGTTTGGGATTTTTTATAGCCACTTCTCTTTTCTTTTCAAAAATTGATGGATTGACCGGTGATTTGTTTTACCTCCCCCTCCTTCTTCCGGCATTTTGGATAGATGGACTCTTTACTTTGCTCAGGCGAACTCTGGCACGAAAAAATATTCTCTCCGCACATAGGGAGCATTTGTATCAGAGAATTCAACAGTCCGGATACTTTTCCAAAAAACAGGCCCTCTTTCATTTTTCCCTGATCAATCTTCTTCCCTCTCCCTTGTTTTTTCTCCTGAGCTTGTTTTTTGAAAACTTACCCTATTTGGTTCGGGCCTGCCTGACAGGACTTCCTCCCATAGTTTACTACCTGATTCTCCACCATAAGAATAAGAAATCGATTCATCTCAAAGATTCCTCCGGCTGAAGGTCTTTTTTGCTAATGAAATTTCATTTTTGATCGATAGATAACTAGAGGTGTCTTATGCTTAGAGGTATTTATACTGGTTCCAACGGGATGATTTCCCAGCAGGTTAGGATGGATGTGATTGCAAACAATCTCGCCAACGCCGATAAAACTGCTTTCAAAAGAGACACCACAGTTTTCAAAACATTTCCGGAAATGCTCATCCACAGATATGACGAAGATGGTGTGGGCAGAACTCCTATGGGTTCTTTCGATACAGCTCCGGTTGTCGGGAAACTGGGACTGGGAACAGAAGTCAATGAAATCTATACCCGATTCGAACAGGGCGCGGTCAAAAAAACCGGAAATCCTTTCGACATCATGCTTCAGGACAGACCCGGTTCGGAACATCCTGCATTTTTGGTAGTGATGACCAACCGCGGTGAGAGACTCACCAGAAGTGGAGCTTTCGTCCTCGACACAAATGGCTACCTGGTGACTCCTCAGGGATTTCCTCTCATGGGAGAAAAAGGTCCGATTCAGGTAACTAGAGACAATTTTCTCATCAAAGAGAATGGGGATCTGATCATCAATGCAGATATAGGAAATGATCCGAGAGCGACTACCACTACAGCAGACAATCGATATGAAAATGCAGTGACTCTGGATAAGTTAAAGATTCGAACTGTCGAGAATCCCCGTCACCTGGACAAGGAGGGCGATTCCTTTTATGTGGACACTCCCGAATCCGGTGAACCCAGACCCTTCCCATCCGAAACTACCGAACCCGAAGTGCTCCAGGGATATTTGGAAGCTTCCAATGTCCAGGTAGTTACCGAGATGGTTGAGATGATCGAAGTAAACCGCGCCTATGAGGCAAATGCCAAAGCCATGCAGACACACGATGCACTTTTGGGAAAACTCATAAACGAAGTAGCCAGATAAGATTTCCTATTAAAAGATCAATTCCAAATGCTTTCCGGCAGTTCATCCACTGCTCTCCTCATGCGGTTGGGATAATCTGAAATCAAGCCATCCACACCGAGTCGGATCAAATACTTCATTTCTTCAGGATCATTGACTGTCCAGGGGATTACTTTCAACCCCATTGAATGTGCCTTTCTAACAAAATCCTGATCTACATACAAAAAGTAAGGAGAAACTACGGAAGCACCATTTGCCTTACTGTCTTCCAAAATAGATTCCCGAATCCAGGAACCCAATCCCAGTTTAAGAGTGATCCCCTGAACCAGAGTCGGTGCGTAGAGAGCGGAGGTCTTTATCTCAGGAATGTGCTTCCTGACAATAGGTAAGGACTGAGGCAAAAAAGACTGAACAGTGGAACGCTCTACCATTCCATGGGAAGAAATCACTTCCGTGATACGCTTTGCAAAGACTTCCATTTCTTCTACATCAGCGTCTTTCCCGAATTTCATTTCAATATTGAATTGAACCTTCTGAAATCTTTCATCCTTCTCGGATTCTTTTTTGATAAAGAGAAAAAGTTCATCCAGAGTGATCGGAGAAGTTCCGGGTACAGAATCCTGGTATTGAAAATCCGGATTTTTTTTGGAACCGCAATCCATTTTTTTCAATTCTGAAATAGGTAGAGTACGGATGGGTTTGGATTCAATTGGTTTTCCATCCAAATATTGACACAAACTTGGATTTGTATCTGTATTGTGGTGGATCAATAAATTCAAATCCGAAGTAAGTACAGTGTCCAATTCAAGAGTTTTCACTCCATGATTTAGTGCTTCCAGAAATCCGGGGAGAGTATTCTCCGGCTTCAACCCCCTAGCCCCACGATGCCCCTGAAGATCGATTTCCTTCGGAACAATCCTGACTTTTTCTCGAATGGAATGGTAACAGGCGAAACTAAGGATTGATAGAAGAAGAGACAAAAGAATTTTTTTCATGAGATTCATTCAGAACTTACCATTCTTAGGATTCAATGATTTTTTTCTCTATCCTTACCCCAGAGCTCATCCAATCTCTGATCTCTTCCGCAGCTAAATCTATAGTACTTGTATCGAACCGGATTTTTCATATAATAGTCCTGGTGGTATTCTTCAGCAGGGTAAAAAACTTTGAAGTCTGTAATACGGGTATAAACTTTTTTGAATTTTTTTCTGACCTTTTCTAAGGACTGATTGGCTAATTTTTTTTGATCTTCCGAATGGACAAAAATTTCCGAGCGATACTGATCTCCATGATCACAAAACTGCTTATTTTCGACTGTTGGATCAATATTTCTCCAAAACACTTCCAATAATTTCTCATAAGAAACAAGATTCGGATCGTATTCCACCTGAATCGCTTCAGCATGCCCGGTTGATCCGGAGGAAACTTCTTTGTATCCCGGATTGATAGTTCTTCCTCCCGTATATCCGGAAGTAGTAGAAAGCACACCTTTTGTCTTATCGAAAGGGGGTTCCATACACCAGAAACAACCTCCGGCAAAAGTAGCCGTAGCCGTCTTTTTGTCTGATCCGGATTGAGAGATAAGATCGGATACCGAAAGAAGTAAAGAAATTAGAAAAAGTAAAGAAAAAATTCTATGTTTCAAGGTCTTCTTTCCCCCTATTCGCACTGTCATTTCGAAACATTCCCAAATAAATTAAAAAAAGTGAGGGAATGGTGACAAAAAGTATTACAAGAAAATATCCATTTCCCCTATCTTTTAGATTGCCTGCATATTCCTCGAAAGATTCCGCACAGAGAGAATGTCCGCTTTGAATCGTGAGCGGATCCAAGTTTGTAACATAGCCATAGCCCGTGACCTCCACTCCATTTCGAATTCCCAGATACCGGAATCGATTGGCTTCTTTGTCCTCGCCCCTGTGAATCTCAACATTTTTCCCACAAAATGTGTATTCCGGAGCTATTTGAATCAGGGTTTCTTCCGAATCTCCATCGATTTTTATGAGCAAATCCTGAAAGTATCGCTCATGTGGAACCCAAATGCTCCGATCTTTTCTCATCACTTTTCTTTCTTTGCCGGCTAGAGCAAAATCCCTGAATATCGGAGGGTTTTTCTCGGTCAGAACTCCGTGAAAGGAGACGGGATCCTTGATTTTTAAGGTTTTTTTAGTTTCCAGAGTGATTTTTTGGGAAGATCGAAATTTTTCCAATCGATTGTCTGAATTCATATAGGTTAGAATGTAATAAATGAAACAAATTGGAATGATCCCCGAAATGATTAATAAGTAATCTCTCTTCATTGAAATTCCCCGATTCAAAATTTGGGTTCGATGATTCGGAAAGAAACAATTCTTATCTCAAATTCTGATTCAAATCCCAATTTTTTATTTTTTTTTAACTCTTCTGGAAGTCATTCCTTTTCATAAATAGTCTATTGTTTAGTGGTTGAGTTTTGTGTAGAGGAAGGTAAAGAAATTTGTTTGGCATAGAAAAGCCTTTTAGAAATATGTATAGAAAGCATCCTCAGAGCTAAGGAAATCATTATGATGCCTCTGGCAAAAAGTAATTCTATCATTTCATCCATTCCTCCCGAGACAGTACCGGGGATCATTATCCTCGTCTCCATCATAGCTTTTACTATCATTATAGAGCGTTCCATTTACTTTCAACGGTTCAAAACCCTTGTCCCCGATGACCTGAGAACTTTGAAAGAGTTCCTGAGATCCGGAGATTGGGACAAAGCTATAGATCATTTGAAAATGAAAAGCTGGGGTCCGAGCACCAATGTTCTCTCTGTAGCCATCGAGCAGAGACGGAGAGAAAGTGAATTCATCGAAGATGAGTTGAATACCGAAGCCTACAGACAGATATTTCACATGGAAAAGTTTCTTACTGAATTGGGAACCATAGCAACCATCTCACCCCTTCTGGGAGTCCTGGGAACTGTTCTCGGGATGATCCGATCCTTTGCGGAAGGAACAGGAACTAAGGGTGCGGAGATCGGGATCAGTGAGGCATTGATCACCACTGCCATGGGGCTTGCTGTCGCCATACCTTCTTACATTGCATATAATATTTTAGTTCGTAAGAAAGAAGAAAAAATTACAGAAATGGAAAATCTATCCTCTCAAGTTTTGGGTCTTTTAAAATAAATTATGAAATTTAGACGTACAACCAAGACTTTTGATAGAATTGACATTACATCACTGATCGATGTGATCTCATTCATTGTCATTTACTTTCTTATCAATGCCACCCTGGAAAAAGGCACTTCCATAAAGATTGAACTTCCGAGATCTTCAGCATCAGCATCCAAAGAAAAGAATCATGAAGATTTAATCATTACAGTGAACAAAGAAGGAAAGATATTTTTGGACAAAGACCAAACCCCTATTCCTCTCGATAAAGTAAAAGACAAGATCATATCATTTTTGGGTCCGAAAGAAAAAAGAGACCCCAAGAAAAACAAGGTCATCATTCGGGGTGATGGAACTGCAAGCTATCAAACAGTAGTAAAAGTGATAGATGAGGTAAATGCGGCCGGAGTGAGTCGCTTCAATCTGGCTATGATCAAAGGTCCCGGTGCAAGATCAGAAACTTCCAATGAGGAAAGTACCGAACCGGAAGAACAATAAATCTCATTGAAAATTTTCAATCCTCTCAAATCCTTAATATTTGTACTATTGGTATTCATTCTCGGATATCTTGTCACGGGCTCTCCTTTGGTCTCGGACAAATCTGCATATCTCGGCAAA
Organism: Leptospiraceae bacterium; assembly: GCA_024233875.1. GTDB lineage: Bacteria > Spirochaetota > Leptospiria > Leptospirales > Leptospiraceae > JACKPB01. Next base: position 83,552 of record JACKPB010000011.1, on the reverse strand, counting down.
AAAATTACAGCGATTGAATTTCGGGGAAATAAAAACACAGACAAAGAGGATATCTTTCTCCACATAGAAATGCGGAAGGGAGACATTCTCACCGAAACCCTTCTCAATGAAGACCTGAAATCCTTATTCAAAACCGGTTACTTTTACAATATTGAACTCCAGGCAGAACTCTTTGAAGATGGTGTCAAGATCATCTTTGATATCAAAGAAAGACCGAGGGTGGATGAGATAGAATTTGTTGGAGCGGATGAAGTCTTTCCCTCCGACCTACGTGACAAACTCCCCCTGAAAGAAAATGACGTCATCACACCTGAAAAAGTCAATGCAACCCGGGAAGCCATTCTCAAAAAGTATAGAGATGAAGGATACTTTCACGCTTATATAAAGTTTGAAATGGGAAAGATCAATCCCAAAAAGAACGTTGTCAAAGTAAAGTTCATCATTGATGAAGGCGACGAGATTCCTATTTCAAAAATCAATATTTTGGGAACAAAAGAAATCGACCCATCAGAAATCTTAAACATCCTCGATCTTAAAGAATCGGGATTGATTGAAAGCGGTCACTTCAAAGAAGCCTCCTATGAAACGGACAAACAAAAAATCCAGGCTTTCCTTCAGGCAAAAGGATACTTAGATGCCGAACTCATTCCGGAGGGAACCGGTTGGGAAATCCGCTGGGAAAACCCCAGACTCAAGGACAAGAGGGTAATCATAGTCAATTTTAAGATTCATGAAGGAGATAAGTACTACTTCAATGGATACACAACTGCCCACGATTATTCAGACGATGGAAAAGGAAACCCCATCTACTTAAACAAGGAGGAGAATCCTCCCGGAACTCCCCGAAATTTATGGAAACCTGTATTTGATGTAATCTTTTTTGAGGAGATGTTTGAATTCACAAACTCAGATGTGGGATCTATTTTTGATGAAGGAAAGTTTCAAAGAGACAAGGCTTTGATCAACGAAGTCTACAGTAGCAAAGGATACATTTTTGCTCAGGTAGCTACCAGACGAAAAACCATCGAATTAAATGATGAAACCCTAAAAGAATATGAGCAGTGCACAAGAACCGAGTACATCTCAGATCCGGTCAAATGTCAGGAAGATAAAGAAAAATTCAATATCAAAAAACTAAGAGAACTTCTTAGTCAAAATCCGGAATATGAAAACAGAAAATTTGAACATGTAGACTTCACCATACGTGAAAATTATCTGGCTTACATTGAAAATATTATCATCAAGGGAAACAAAAAGACCCAGGATCGTGTGATACGAAGAGAACTTCTATTCAAACCGGGTGATCTTTTCAATTCCTCTCTAGTCAATCGATCCAGAGAGAGAATTTATAATCTGGGGTATTTCAAAGAAGTCAATTTCAATTCCCGCCCCGGATCAGATGAAACCAAAATGAATCTTATCATTGATCTTTTGGAACAACCCACAGGTACAATTTCTATGGGTGGGGGATACGGAACCATTTCAGGATTTTCCATTTTCACTCAGTTGGGAGAAAGAAATCTAAACGGAACCGGTCAGAATGTCTCAGGACGTCTACAATTCGGTCCCCTCCAAAAATTTTTCCAACTCTCCTGGACAGAACCCTGGATTTTCAATCGGCCCTGGGCTTTGACTCTGAGTATGTTTTATTCTTCCAGAACTATCTCAGTGGGAGCGGCATCGATTACAGATAGTGGTAGTGGTTCGATTAAAGAACGGGCGTCATACAATAGAGAGGGAGTTGGATTTTCTGTGGGAGTAGCACATAGAGTATTTATCAACTGGACACATTTTCATAGATACTCACCCAGTTTTTACCACTCCACGGATGCCTCCTCTCTTGCCAATGATGCGATACGTGCTGAGGTCAATCGGGGCTGGCAATTTCGTTCGGAGATTACTAATGGGATAGGATATGATTCCCGGGACAACGTATTCAATCCCACAAGGGGTCTCAATACTTATTTCTCTATTTCCAATGCCGGTCAATATCTGGGAGGTCAGAGTCACTACGATAGGTACAATGTAGTTGCTGAGTACTATCACAGTTGGTTCGATTATACTTTCGGAGGACTCTTCAGAAACAATGCTCTCAGAAAATGGAAAGTTGTTCAGGAATTTAGGATGTCTCATGTATTTCTTTATGAACGAGTTCCCAAATTCAATCGTCCGGATCGATTTCTATCCAATAGCTCCAAACTTTCCAATCCCTATATAAACCAACAGGACATGCAGTACCTGGGAGGATATGAATCACTCAGAGGGTGGAACTTTCAGGACTCTCTTTACCCCAGAGAATGGAGGGATGGAGGAAATCATAGACTTCTCTTCAATACAGAGTTACGATTCCCCATCGAACCTACCTTTCTTTGGTTCGTAGTTTTTCTGGATGCAGGCTCGCTGTATGAAGAAGTATCACGCTGGACAGGTACAAGAAAAACCAATGCGGATAATTTCAACCAACAGGTTTGGGAACAAAGAATCAAATATGATCCGGCAACTGCATACTATTTAGAAAATTATAATATTTACAATTTTAAGAAGTTAGAAAGGGATCAAAACCCTTATCTCAAGGAGGATCCAAACCTCCTGGTTCTGAAATCTGACAATATTTCTCTTGAGAGATTGAAGTACTCCTGGGGCATCGGTCTCAGGATTCAAATCCCGGTACTTCCTCTCAGGCTCTACTTTGCACAAAGACTTCATTACACCAGAAATGCTTTGGGACCCTTTACCACCTATACAGCAGAACCTAGTTTTCAATTCGTTTTTGGTATAGGTGATTATAGATTTTAAATTAAGACTCTATTTCAATAAATCCAAACTTCCCAGGTAGACATCCTGATATCTTCCCGGATCCTCATCCCTGAGTTTCTTTACTCTAAGTGCAAGTGTTTTCGCTTCATCCACCTTTCCCATTTCCTGGAGGATGAGAGCCTTAGTGTCCTGATTGGTAGCATTTTCCTGAATTTTTATAGATTGATCTATATATTTTAATCCTTCGACTAAATCATCTTTTCTCTGAATTTTTTCTTTGAACTGTTCAGCGATGACCATGAGCACTTCCCAGTCATCCTGATAGTCTCCTTCAGCAAGAGATGATGCGTACTTTCTAAACTTCTCCAGGTCCAATCTTCCATAAAAATCCAACTGAAGAATATCCAAACTCTGCTTTTCTTCTTTAGATTTTGATTCACCATAATCACTTCTTGCTTCAAGAAATGCATTTTCATCCACATTTTTCATAGCATGAATCATTGATATCATAGCGATCTTTTGCAGATGGAGCTCTACATTCTCTTTAGAAAATATTTTTTTAATTTTTGGAATGTGCTTTCTTGCCAATTGTACTACACGTGTTGAATTCAATGGAGATTGAAGACGTATATCCAACCAGAGTTCGCGGAGGGATATTTTTTTCTTTCTCATATGATAGTAATCTAATATCCCACCGATTTCTGAAATGTCCTGCTCTTCCAGTACATCCAGAAGGTTGTCGAGGTGTTTACGGGAACCGGGATTTTCTATAAACTTTCTCCTGAGTGAGTCTAGGGATTGACCGGGATCGAGAGCGACTCTTGCAGAATATAGAAATTGCTTTGAATTCACTGCTCCGGAAATTCTTTCAAATCGTTTGCCATCAGGGGAAAGGAAAACATAACTGGGAAACCCTGCGATTCCATACTTTTGCATCAACTCTTTTGCAATTTCTGAATCTCCATCAATTTTCTTACAGAGATACTTAGAGTTGAAAAATTGAATCACTTTTTCTTCTTTCAAAACAGTATCATCCATTACTTTGCAGGGGGGGCACCAATCTGTATAGAAATCATAAAGAATAGGCTTTTTTAGTTTTTTAGCTTTTTTTTCAAGAGATTTCAAATCCCCTTTATAAAAATGGAACTCAGAACTTTCCGAAAAAACGTTGAACGAAAGAACCCAAACAAATAAAATGAAAAATTTCATACCCATCTCCCTTTTTTAATCATATGATTTTTCCAGAACAAGCCGGTAAAATAAAAAAATAGCATCAGGACAAGCAAAAGAATCGAAGTAATCCATCCACCCTGTTGATTCAAAATATAAGGAAGACTGAAAGTGAGAATTCCTCCCCCAACAAAAATCGAAGTGATCGGTGCTGCCTCCGCATAGATTTTGACAGCATTGGATTTTAGATCAGGATCCATCATTTTCAAAAGCATAAGTCCGATTGCTGTAGTACCATTCAACATACCAAAATTGAGAATACTCAATTCAAAACCATACTCTCCGGGTAGTATTTTCTTACTCACAAAGAAATGACAGTAAAGGTTCCAGAGAAAACCAATCGAAAATAAGATGAATAGCGGTAGGATTGAATTCCGAATTAGATTCAGATTCATAGTTCCGACTGCTGTAAATATTAAGAGATCCATAAAGAATCCCGAAAAGAAAGCCATGATTGGATTGTTTACTATAGAAGCTTTTTTGAATATTCTAAGTGAATAACGAATGAATACGGCTGCAATGAGAGAATACACAAAAAGAGGAAATTCGGGAAAGGAATGAATTTTGATTTCCAAATATTTTTTTCCTGTATAGCCAAGTAGAACACCGGATGCTATCAACCCTAGATTTGTAAAGATTTTCTGAAAATCAATTCCGGTCAATCTCTCTTCTCTTTCAAAATGAGAATAATTCTTTCCCCTCGAAAAGGATACAATTGCTACACCCCCAACAATCCCGAGAACTATTCCTATTGTTGCTGAAAACAAGGATAGATCTGATCCCGAAGGCAAAGAATTTGAAATATAGATCTCTTTCATTGCAACGGCAGTACCATGCCCTCCGGCGAATCCATTTTCTAAAACGGAGGCAAAAGCTAAAGGTAATTTGTAAAATGGAGAAAAAATTAGAAGAGTCAGGAGAACACCCACAAGCATTTGACCTATAATACTGAACATTACATAACTGATCTGCAAATAGACTTCCCCTACACGACCGGAGATTTTCATCGGTTTTCTTACTTCCAAAAAAAGCGCAGAGAAAACGAGAGCAATTGTTATTCCCGGCCATTCCTTCCAATTAAAATAAATTTCACTTTTTTTCATCTCCGGAAAGAAGCTGAAAACTAAGAGTACGAACAATCCTCCGAGAAGAGATGCAGGAATCCTATAATAAGAAAGAATTCTGATCCGGGGGACTATGAGATAAAATATCCCCAGAATTGAAAAGCAAAGGAGAAAAGAGGTCAATTTTCCACCCACATACCTGATTCTTTGATCAGGTCTATGAGCTTTTCATCTGCAATTTCACTCGGAATCGATTTTGACACTATATCCTTGCCCCTATACAAATGAACCTTTCCCGGTCCGGCACCCACATATCCAAAATCGGCATCAGCCATTTCTCCAGGACCATTAACAATGCATCCCATGATTGCTATCTTCACACCCTTTAGATGAGATGTTTTGGATTTGATTCGCGCAGTTGTGTCCTGAAGGTCAAAAAGTGTTCGACCGCAGGAAGGACAGGAAATGTATTCGGTCTTTGTAGTACGCAATCTCGCAGATTGTAGGATGTCATAGGAAAGATTCAGGGTCTCAACAGGATCTTCATTCGGTGAAATAATTCGAATCATATCCCCGATTCCATCCAATAATAAACTTCCAAATCCTATAGACGCATTGTAGAGTGCATCATCCATATTAGTAAAACTGGCAGAGAGAAGTATAGGAAAGGAAGACTCTCCGAGATAGAGAGCCAATTTTCTATAGGGATATATAATGTGGTCAGCAGGAACCTGTAAGGAAAAAATTGTAGAAACACCGGATTCTTTAAGAATAGGAATGAGTTCTTCGAGAAGCGGAAGCTCATCCGGATTTGTTTTTACTTCGAGAGTACTATTCTTCTCTTTCATCTTCTGAAAAAATTCTATCATTTCTTTTTTACTCTTTAGGATAGAATCCAATCTCAGACTGAGTTTCTGAAAATTTAGGAAACTTTCGGGATAAAGAAAAATATCATCAATGTATCTCGATACATCTATTGAAAAATTAACCTTATCAGAGTAGACTGATTTGAGATCAAATATTGTTTTTAATTCCTTATGATTTCCGGGTGAGAAATGGAAGACTTCAAATTTTTGTGATTTTTCTTCTTCTAGAGATTTGTCTATAATTTCCCGTAGCTCTCTTTCGAAATATCTGGCAGTAGATAGAAAGGATTCAATTCTTACCGGATGATTTTCGCCGAGGAAAACTGAACCGATTTGAATTGGTTCACTATAGAATCTGGAATATCGGAAAGGATTTCGAAATTCTATCAATCGAATTGTATCTCTTCCGAAATCCGGTTTAGGTTTGGGTTGATTGAATTTCTCAACCAAACGTTTGGCAACAGGTATTTCATGAACCGCATCCTCAGTTAGAGAAACCCGAATCGTATCTCCCAATCCATCTTCGAGAAGAGAACCTATTCCCATAGAAGATTTGATCCGTCCATCATTCCCATCCCCTGCTTCCGTGACCCCCAAATGAAGAGGATAGTCTCGATTCTTTTCTATCATTTTGGATACGAGACTCCGATATGCATGTACCATAACCAGAGGATTAGAAGCTTTCATAGAAAGCACTATATCTCTATATCCTTCTGATTCCGCGATTTCCAGGAATTCCCAGGCTGATTCTACCATTCCCAGTGGAGTGTCTCCGTATCGATTCATGATTCTATCAGAGAGTGATCCATGATTTGTTCCGATTCTCATAGAAACTCCCAGTTCTTTGCATCTACGGACTAGAGGTAAGAATGTCTCTGAGATTCTTTCCAATTCCTGCCGGTATTCTCTGTCTGAATATTCAATGATCTTGAATTTCTTTTTATCAGCAAAATTTCCCGGATTGATTCGAATCTTTTCTACTGACTCCACAACCTTCATAGCCACTGCGGGTGTAAAATGAATGTCCGCCACCAGAGGGATACGACTCTTCTGAAGCTTCAATTCCTTTCTGATATTGGGCAAATTCTCAGCATCCTTCATGGAAGGAACAGTCAATCGTACGATTTCACACCCCGCATTCTCCAAGTCCAGGATTTGTTGAACGGTGGTCGATGTATCCAGAGTATCAGACGTTACCATAGATTGAATACGAATGGGTTGATTTCCACCCAATCGAACGTCTCCTACAGAGACTTCGCGGGTCTTCCATCTTTTGTATTCAAAGGGTGAGGAATTATAGATAAGATTCATAATCTGAGATTTTTTTAACTTGTCCTGAAAGTAAAGTCTTTTCATTCAATGAAAATAACCGAAATTTTAGTTGGAAAAAATTGAGAGAAAATAAACCTATCTAGGAAAGGAGAAAAAAATATGGTAAAATCGATTATTTGGAACATCTCAAACGGAGAACAATTTCCTCTGGAATTGTGGAAGCACCATAATTTTTCCATCCAAATTTACAATATATCCATCGATAGAATTCAATCTATCAAGCTCGAAGAAGAGAGCCTGAATATTATTTTTCTCCAAATCGATGAAGCAGGATGGAATAAGATTCAGGGAGATTTTATCAGGGATTTTGAAACTAACCCCTACTCCAATCTCGTTCTTGTCAGTTCAACAGATGGAAAATTACTTCAGCCAAACAGACAGGGAAATTTCTTAATTTTAGAGCCTCCCCTGAGACAGAGAGAATTGAAATGGATCATTGAAAAGACTCTTTTATCTGAAATCTACAAAAGAAGTTCAATTGAAATCGGACAGGGTTGTCTCCAAAATATTGGATTTTTCGAAGGTCTTTTCGAATTGGCTAAAAAAGAAAATATCGACAAGGCCGAGACAATCATGGCTATGGAGAAAGTCTTAGAGTTCGAAAGAGAGATGAAAAAGAATCAAATTCGAATGAATAAGGCTCTCGATCATGTCAATGAAATGAGAAATTCTGAAATGATGGAACTTCATCAGAGAATCAAAGCCACTGAAAAATTGGATGAGCTAAGGGAAAACGAACTGAGAGAAGCCTTAAAGATTAAGGAAGCTACAGAAAAAGCTCTTGAATATTCAAGAATTGAAGAAGTTCATCAAGATAAGATCATTAAGGCTCAGGAAAAATTGTTTGAATACACAGATAAAGAAATCCGTGAGCTCCTCGAAGAAAACAAGGAGCTAAAGAAACGACTCGGGATTTCTACTTCGGAGTAACATCCTTTTCTTCAGAATTTTCCTTTTTTTCGGATGGAGGTGGAGTCATCGAAGAAGGTGCGGTAGAAGTATTGGATATCACACTACTATTCGGATTCAGGAGTTCATCTTCATCCGGACCATCGATCGGGCCAATTCTGGTAACGATTCTCTTGTACTGATTGGAATCCTTTCCATAAGCCAATTCGGAATACAATAAAAGTTCCTGATTCTTTTTCCTTCTGAATTTTCTGGCTATGTATTCTTTTTTGTACTTGGATGCCTGTCTTTCATTGAACTCATAACAAATTGCCAGAAGCTTATGAGGTTCCGACTCCCTTTTAAAACTATCTCCCAGATTGAGGTACTGTTCGATCATGTCCATGGCCTGGTTGTAGTTCTTCATGCGCAATTGATGTTTGATGTATTCTCTATAGATAGAGGCTTTGAGATCAATGTACACCTGTGATGTGACAGCATTGGGATTTTCAATCTTGTCCATTGCAGTCATACCTTTGACCAATTCCATTACTGAGTTCTTTCTTCCTTCAAGAGAAATCCGCTTGTATTCCCTTTCGTATTCCATCTCTCTGGCTTTGACCTGCCACTCATACTTATCCTGAGGTCGGATTTCATTTTCTCTTGCTTCTTTCTTGTCTTTGATCAATTTTTCGGAAGACTTATAACTTGCCAGAGAAGTATTGAAGTGATTTCTCGCTTCTTCCATCCGGGCGATAGTATTTTCTTCACTCAGGTCATCGATGATCTTTATGTCCTGAAATGCATCGACTTCGTCTGCTTCTTTTCCCCAGGATCCCTCGGGTTTCTTCTTGGGATCAGATATTATCAATTCCACTTTGTCATCTTGCTTGGAGTCTGCAAAAATCTGAAGAGTAAATAGAAAAGACAATAAAATTAAGGCACTTAGAGATTGTTTCATATTCTTTCCTTCGGTAAAATTAAAACTGTACTTGATAAGAATCCGACCGCTAAAGGTATTCTGAATGTTCGCAGTTTGGAAAATCCGAACAAATTCTATACGCTTTCCCGGATCGGGTTATTTTCTTTACCATATGTCCTTTTTTACATATTGGACATACAGATTTTTCTGTTTTTCGTCTTACTTTCCTTTTTTCTAATTTATCATAATAAAAATTCAAAAAATCAAGTCTTTTCTTATTTCCACCGGCTATCTCATCCAAATCTTTTTCCATAAGTGATGTGAATTCGTCAGTGATAAATTCCCGAAATTCTGTTGAAATTCTTTCATTTACTAATTCACCCAGACCTGTAGGGAAAAGAAAATTTTTCTTTTTTTCGATATAATTTCTTTTGAAGAGAGTTTCCAGAGTAGAGGAATATGTCGAAGGTCGACCTATCCCTGTTTTTTCCATCCTGTCCACCAGACTCCCTTCGGTAAATCTGGGTGGGGGTTCTGTTTCTTTAGAAGAAATCTCCGCCTCTATTAGGGTGTATTCCAAACCCTCCTCGGGAAGTGCAATAGGAATTGAGGTTGTGATTTTAGGATCATTTCTGAAATCCAAATAACCTTTTTCCAAGAGAACTTCTGATTTGATTTGAAAATCCGAAATTCCATCCGAAAGAAGAAATTCAGTTTTTTGATAAATCGCCGGAAGTAAGAAACTTTCGAGAAATCGATTTCGTATCAATTCATAAAGCTTTCTTTCCTCAGGATTCAGTCGATTTAGAAGGGATGGATCCAGATTCAATTTAGTTGGGCGAATCGCCTCATGGGCATCCTGGGTATTTTTCTTAGATTTTGGTTTTCGAAAAATAGTTTTATGTCCTAATTTATTTAAATAGGACATGGTCTTCCGCCCAAACTCAGGACTCACTCTTTCCGAATCAGTACGAATGTATGTAATCAAACCACCCAAACCCGCCCTCCCTTCATATAAGGACTGAGCTAATTTCATAGTTTTTGCTGATGGAAATTTTAACTTTGAATAAGCATCTTTTTGAAGGGAGGATGTTGTGTAGGGCAAGGGTGGAAATTTTGAAATTTTCTTTTCTTCCCCTCCGACAACTTTGAATGGAAGATTTTTCGTTTTTACGGATAAGGTTTGATTCAATTCCGGAAGAGAGCTTTTCTTTTGAGAATATCGATCCAACCATCGGGAAGCAATGTCTCTATCTATTGAAGTTTTTTTTTGATCCAAGAGAAAACCGCTGTGTTGTGCTTCCGACCTCTCAAAAAAACCTTCTATGCGAAAGTACTCTCCTTTTTGAAAATTTCTTATTTCCTCTTCCCTTTCACATATCCATCTAAGGACAGGAGATTGAACCCGACCTGCAGAAAGACCTTTTTTAAAAGACCAGAGTTTGGGGCTCATGGTGTACCCCGCGATTCGATCCAGGATTCTTCTTGCAAATTGCGACTCGACAAGATCCGGATTGATTTGGCCGGGCTCCTTCAGTGCCGATTGAACCCCTGACTCCGTAATTTCCCTTAGGTAGATCCGGTGAAATATCTTTCCACGAGTTGAGAGATTTTTTTGAAGATGAAAGGCAATGGCCTCTCCTTCCCGATCCGGATCCGGAGCGAGAAATATTTCATTGAAGTTTGAAATTTGTTTTTTTATAGATTGAAAGACTTTTTTCTTTCCCCGGATAAATACCCAATCGGGTTCAAAACCATGATGGGGATCCAAACCCAGACTATCGGGAGGAAGATCAAATATATGACCTCCTGTAGCCAGAACCAAATAGTCCTTTCCCAGATACCCTGAAATGGTTCTGGCTTTGGAAGGTGATTCAACCAGAAATGCTTTGGTAGCTGTCAATCTTTAAATCCAAACTCATCTGCTTTTGATTCTGCATAACGATCTGTCATACCGGAAATATAATCCGAAAGTACCCTATAGATTCCATCGCTCTCCCTTCTACTCAAAAACTTTTCGGGAATCTTTTCCGAATGATTTTTTAAATATCCGAAGAGAAATTCTATGATTCTTTTCCCTCTGTTGGAATTGACAACTACATCGGGATGATTGTAAAGATTGGCAGAAAGGAATTTTTTCAGTTCAGAGATTGAGTCCGACATTTCTAATGAGAATCCTACCGGTCGTTTCCCCGATTTCCATGCCTCAGAAAAATCTTTCCGTGTTCTTATCCCCTCTTTTTTTAGGGTGGCTTCGGTAGATTCAATAAGGTTGGAAACCATAGTATTCATTAGGGAGCGGAGTAATTTTCTGAAGTACAATTCAGAATTTTCGTCTTTCTCACCTCTAAAGTCAGAGACTACACGTTGCCAGATTGCCAAAGAATTCAACTGGGAAATATGAATCAGATTCCGTTCGATTCCATCTTCAATGTCATGTGAGTTGTACGCAATTTCATCTGCACAATCTGTTATCAAAGATTCCAAACCTGGCCCCGATTCCTCTCTTAAAATGGAAAGATCTGATTTTTCATACTCACCTCCGTGCTTCATCAGACCGATCAAAGACATCCTGGAGAGATTGAGACCCGGGAATTCTGAATAACGATTTTCTAATTCTTCTACTATTCTCAGGGATTGTTTGTTGTGTTCAAATCCTCCAAAATCTTTCATCAATTCTGAAAGAATATCCTGACCGGCATGTCCGAATGGAGTGTGTCCGAGATCATGTGCGAGAGCGATCACTTCACCGAGATGGGAGTTGAGACCCATGACTCTACAGATAGTCCGTGAAACACCGGCCACTTCCAGAGTATGTGTGAGACGTGTACGATAATTGTCCCCTTCGGAATTTATGAAGACCTGTGTTTTGTATTCCAATCTTTTGAAGGAGCGGGAATGAACAATCCTATCTCTATCTCTTGATAGTGGCAATCGATAAGGATGCTCTTCTTCGGGATACATCCTTTCGACAGTTTCTGAATTTTTAACCGCGATATCAGAAAGGTGGCGGTCTTCCTCTTCTAGCAATTCATTATAAGATTTCATAGAAAATAAATGCTTGTCACTCCCTTATAGAAAACTATATTGGAGGGTATAGAAAGATAAAGAAAGATTTTTTTATTAATGGAATTATTAAATATATTAGTTGAATTTTTTCAGACCTACGGCTATTTTGCTGTGTTTTCTGTATTACTTCTCTGCGGTTTTGGTCTTCCTGTACCCGAGGATGTGACCTTGGTTGCCGGAGGGGTGATTTCCTATCTCGGCAATTCTAACGAACATATAATGTTTGGTGTCGGAATGGCAGGAGTGATGCTCGGAGATTCAGTCATGTTTCTTGCAGGATACTACGGAGGGGAAAGAATTCTCAGTATAAAGTTTATCGCAAATTTCTTAACCCCAAAACGATATGAAAAAGTTCAGGAGCAATTCGAAAAGCATGGAAAATGGGTGGTATTCTTTGCCAGATTTATGCCCGGACTCAGAGCTCCTATTTTCCTCAGTGCAGGAATCAGCAAAAGGGTAAGTTTTCGAAGGTTTTTTTTCACAGACGGTCTGGCGGCCCTCATCAGTGTTCCTGTATGGATCTATTTGGGATTTTATGGAGCAACTAATTTTGAATGGCTGATGTCGATGGTTCATAAAGGTCAGGCATTGGTTCTGGGAATTGTAGCTCTGGCACTAATTATTTTAGGTTTTTTCATCTACAGAAAACGTCAAAAAGAATGATATGGACAAACTTTTGAGACCGGTTCTAGTATTGAATTCATCCTATGTTCCCATTTCTATCCGAAATGTAAAAGATGCTATCTGTATGCTAATATTAGAAAAAGCTCAAACTATAAAATCATTGGACAATGACTTTATTCGCTCCGAACGTTTGCGGATTCCCATCCCTTCGATTATTCTCTTATCCAATTACTTTTTGGTACCCCGCCGTTCACTGAAGCCTTCCAGGAATGGAATTTTAGAGAGAGACAACTACACCTGTGTGTACTGCGGAAAAAAGCCGGGTGGTTCGAAACTCACTATGGATCATATTGTTCCCAGAAGTAGGTGGCTCACCACTCCAAGCAGGCTAAAACCATCCGAATTCAATTCCTGGGAGAATCTAGTCACAGCCTGTAAAGATTGCAATTCCATAAAAGGAAGCAAATTGCTCAATGAATTGGGCTGGAAATCTCCGGATTCCTTTAAATTGAGACCGAAAAAGACTTCTTTTTTGCATGTAAATCTATCCCTTGCTGAAAAATATGGCTGGAGTGAGTATTTAATTCAGGGAAAATAGAAGGACTTTTGGGAATGCTAGATCGTCTTCGGAGATGCTTTCAATCGGAAAGTATCTTTTTCAAAGCAATACTTTTCATATTTGTATTCTTAGTGATCAATTGTACAAATTACTCGGTCTCCAAGACACAAACTGTACCTCCGATTCTGATTTCACTGAGTGCGAGAACAGGTGGGGGTCATCTACTTGTGTTCAGGGGGACCAATCCTGAATTTTTTTTTGTAGGTTACAAACTCTATGTAAGCAATTCAGTAAATTCAGCCAGAAACCCATCCAGTTTGACCGGTGGTGTGGATTGTGAAAACCGGGGAATCATCCCAAACCTCCCTCTGGAATATTCAATAGAGATCTACGCGGATAGTGTGGGATTGTCCCCGGTAAATACAGGAGAAAATGGGAATCGAATCTGTAAATTCCCTGTAAATCTTTCAAGTGGAAGTGTTATTGCAGTGAGATCCCTTCTTCTGTCCATCCAACCGGGATCTCAGGTGTATCAATTTTCAACTCCTTCCAATGCTCTCGTTGTCCCCTAACTCCTTAGTATTTGTTTCTGTCCTGCCTCCGGATTTTTTGTATTCAAAGTAAAGATCATACACCACCGGTATGACTAATAGAGTGAGAATCGAAGAGGAGATCAAACCACCGATCACAACCGTTGCCAGAGGTCTCTGAACTTCCGCCCCCATACTCCTTGAGAGAGCCATTGGCAAAAAGCCGATAGCCGCTACTATCGCCGTGGTCAGTACAGGTCTCAGGCGCAGATGGGCGGCTTCGATAATTGCTGAATGGAAATCTCTTCCCTCCAATTCCAGATCTTTTGCAAAAGTGATCAGAACCAATCCATTCAAAACCGAGACTCCAAAAAGAGCAATGAACCCAACTCCGGCAGAGATACTAAAAGGTATCCCTCTTAGAAAAAGAAAGATGATTCCGCCGATTACAGAAAAAGGAATATTCAAAAATATAATCAATGCCGGAGACAATTCACCAAAAGCCACAAATAAAAGTGAAAGTATCAACATGAGAGTGATAGGAACGACTATTGATAAAGTGGTACGTGCAGAAAGATAGTTCTCATACTTTCCTCCGAATTCGATTCTATAACCATCCGGCAATTTCAATTTCGCCAGGAGTGTCGATTGAACCTCTTCAACGACACCCAGTAAATCCCTATCCCTTACATTGAATTCAACCAGCATTCTCCTCTGTCCATTTTCGTGACTGACCTGAACCGGTCCTTTTTCCCAAGTGATCGAACTGACATCGCCCAGAGGGACCAATCCTGATTTGGAACGAACCGGTAGCAAAGTTAAAGAGGAATTGTCATAAATATTTGTATCACCTAATTTTAAGCTTATTTCAAATTTTTTAAATCCCTCATATACATAACCTGCCGGTACACCTGCAGAAAGTGATTGAGTTAAAATATTAATATCTTCAATGTCAATATTGTATCTGGATAGCGAACTTCGATCCGGTTTGATTTTTATATAATTCAATCCACTCAATTGCTCAATTTTGATATCCTTAACTCCGGGAATATTTTTCAGAAGAGTAGCGGAATGCTCTCCGATTTGTCTGAGTTGATCCAAATCATCTCCAAATATTTTTACTCCTATGTCAGACCGAATTCCGGCAATCAATTCATTTGTACGCATCTTAATAGGTTGTGATACAGATATGGCAACTTCGGGAACACTTTCTTCTGAAACTTCTTCTATTTTACGTATTACATCCTCTCTTGAATGTTCCCATTCAGATTTGTCCTTCATTACAAGATACATATCCGTTCGTTCTATACCCATCGGATCTGTGGCAATATCGGGTGCTCCGGTTTTGGATACAGCTCTAATGATTTCCGGAATTTCTTTCAATAGGGCTTTTTCAAGTCTGGAGGAAGTTTCAATAGACTCAGTTAAAGAAATAGAGGGAAGGCGTGCAATTTCTAAAAGCATAGATCCTTCATCCAATTCGGGGAGAAACTCTCCTCCCATCCGAAGGAAAAGAAACATAGAAAATAGAAACAAAGCGATTGTTGAGCCCATTACTCTTTCTCTTCGACCCATAAATTTAGCAAGAAGAGGTTCGTAGTATCTACTTATGAATCCAAAAATCGGTGTGTGTTTTTCTTCTTTCATTTTGGATTCGAGAAAGACACTTGCTAGAACAGGTACAATAGTAAGAGATAAAACAAAGGCCCCCATCAGGGCAAAGATTACGGTAGTCGCCATAGGAATAAACATTTTTCCTTCCACGCCCGACATAGTCAGGATAGGCAAATAAACGATAGAAATGATCAATTCCCCGAAAATTGTAGCCTTCCTAACTTCTAGGGTGGACTCCTCAACCACCTTCACTTTTTCAGGTTCGGTAAGTATTCTTCCGAATTTTTTCTCAGCCATTGCTATGTGACGAACAGAATTCTCTACTATGATGACTGCCCCATCCACAACCAAACCAAAATCTACTGCTCCCATCGACATAAGGTTTCCGGGAAATCCCCTCAGCTTCATCATTGTAATAGCAAATAGCATTGCGAGAGGAATTGTGATTGCAATGATCAATCCGGCTCTAAGATTTCCTATGAGAAGAAAAAGTATCACAATTACCAATACCGCACCCTCAATCAAATTGATAAGAACAGTTTGAATTGTCTTTTTTACCATCATAGTTCGATCATAGAATGGAATCACCTCCACACCTTCCGGTAAAAAAGGTTTGAGCTCCTCTAATTTAGCTTTTATACCTTCCGTTACACGAAGTGAGTTTTCCTGCATCAACATGAGCGCCATTGCTCCCACTACTTCACCATTTCCATTTTGGGAGACCGCACCGAGTCTAAGTCTATGACCGATACTTACTTCAGCGATCATTTCTATCGTAACCGGAGTTCGATTGGTATCCTGAATAGAACTCATTTCTCCGACTACAGTCTTTTTGATTTCATCCAGATCGGCATAGAGACCATTAGAAGCGATCAAATAGTGTTCTTTATTTTTCTCTATGTAACCTCCTCCCATAGAAGCATTGTTTTTCTCCAGTGCCCCGAGCACATCCTTCAATGAAAATCCCAGCGCCTGCATGCGGTTTACATTTACTTTTATATGAAACTGTTTTGTCTCTCCTCCAAATGTGTTTACTTCCACAACTCCGGGAACAGTTTTCAATAAAGGATTGATGTACCAATTCAATAGCGTAGTCAATTCCATGACTGAATGTCTGTTGCTTCTTAGAGTAAATTGGTAGATCTCACCCAGTCCTGTTGAAATTGGACCGATGAATGGTTTTCCGTAACCGGATGGAATCGCATTGGCGGCATCACTCAATCTTTCATTGATCATTTGTCTGGCCCAATAGATATCAGTTCCATCAAAGAATACAATTGTTATCACACTCAATCCGTATCGGGATATAGATCGGATCTCTTCTACACGGGGAATTCCTGTCATAGATCTTTCTACAGGAAAGGTTATGTATTGCTCAATTTCTACAGGTGAGAGGGAGGGTGCCGAAGTTATGATTTGAACCTGAATAGTTGTAACATCAGGAACCGCATCCATACTTAAATTATATGTATTGAAAAGACCATAGATCGCAAAAAAGAAAGTAAAGAGTATTACAATTACTCTATTTCGAAGGGAAAGATTTACAATATAAGCGAGAAATTTCATCAGTCTTCTCCGAAAGTAGATTTCAAATAAATTGATTTCAGAGAAAAAACGCCCTCGGTTACAATGCGATCTCCTTCATTCAATCCACTCAAAACTTCTATTTCATTCCCATCTGAAGACTCTTCGATTTTGATCTCAACAATCTTATAGTTCATTGGTTTGAGTTCGAGAAAACAGAATTTTTTATTGTCCCAATCAAAAACAGAATTATTAGGGATTGTCAATACATCTCCTTTTTCGTAATCAATCTTAGCTTTTCCGAACAATCCAATTTTTGCCTGATGATCAGTATTGTTCAAAACGATTCTGGCATTGATCGTTCGTGAAGCGGGATCAACCTGATTGCCTATATTCTCTACTCTTCCTAAAAACTTTTTCTCAGGAACAGCATTCAACTCAATTGTTGCTGATGAATTCATTTGAATCTTGCTGAGATCTTTTTCAAATACTTTCACTTCAAACCAAACCAAATTGATATCAGCAATTACTCCGAGTGTATCACTTGGAGTGACCTGGGTTCCCGGAATTGCAGTACGGGAAAGCGCTATTCCCTGAATGGGAGAACGAATTTGAATTTTTCCGAGACTGTATTCATTTAGATTTTTCATATCAGGGATAGGTATGCCCTGAACATAAAGGGATGACTTGGCAGAACTCAGCTCGGCTCCCATAATTTTTTCTTCGGATTCCGCATTGATCAATTCCTGCTCCGAACTCATTCTCAAGCGGGAAAGCTCCTGAACCCGTTTCAATTTTTTTTCAGCAACCAGATATTTAGAATAACTGGAAAGATAGTCCGATCGGACCCTGGAAGCATCCGGAGATTCCATTTCAATTATCGTCTCATTTTTTTTTATGGTAGATCCTTCTTTGAAATATACTTTCGTAATACGTCCGGAAATTCTGGCAGAAATTTGTGCTACTCTATCAGGATCTGCTGCGATTTCTCCTACCAAAACCAGTGGACGATTGTATACTTTTCTAACCAGATCGACTGTCCTGATTGAGAACTTTTTGTACAAATCCTCAGATAATGTGATTGAATCCGGGAGTTCCTGAACAGTTTCCTGTGGAGCTTCTACTCCGGTTTTTTTTAGGTACTTTCCCATAAAAAATGCAAATGCAGAGAGTAGGAGAAAACCTACGAGAAAGATATATTTGTTCTTTTTTAATAATTCATTCATGATCTTTAAACTCCAGAAAGGGAAGTCCGATTGCTCTTTGCATCTCGATTCCCGATAGTATAAGGTTTTTCTCAGTTTCAATTAAATTGATCTTGAGATTCAGAAAAGATTGTTGTATTACAAGCGCCTCTTTGAGATTTACCTGTCCCTT
Organism: Leptospiraceae bacterium; assembly: GCA_024233875.1. Lineage (GTDB taxonomy): Bacteria > Spirochaetota > Leptospiria > Leptospirales > Leptospiraceae > JACKPB01. Next base: position 65,196 of record JACKPB010000011.1, on the reverse strand, counting down.
CACAATCGCAGTTTTTAGAAATTCCAAATTATCATTCAATTTGGAATTCAATCCGGAGGGCTGAGTCTCCAATTCTTTTTCCAGAGATTTATAACTGCTTACTGCCTGCAAAACTTCAGACCGTATTGTATGACGGTTTACTTCTGAAATAGATTCTGCCTGCTTCAATCGATATTGACCTTCCTGAATCTCACCACTTTGATTTCTCCAAACCCGAAGGGGAATAGATACTTTAGCACCGATGACATTTTCCATGAAACCATCTCTCTGAGAAAATGCTGAGATTGTAGGATTGGATATTTTTTCTTTATGCAGTAAATCTAATTGTTTCGCTCTCATCTTGATCATTGATTCATTGACTCCTACCTCAGGACGATGAGTAAAAGCATAATCGATAAGCTCTGATTGATCCTTATTGTCCAGGATCGGAGGTGAGACCTGATCCAGAATAGAAATATCTTCCCGGTTGCTAACCCCCATCATAACCGTGAGATTAATCTTTTGGGCTTCATAATCCCTGAGAGCCATCTGATAAAGTTTGTAATTTTTAATTTTTTCTGACTCTGCAAGGTCAGCCTCGATGGGGGGAACCAGTCCGAGCTCCGAACGCTTAGAAATCATCCTGTGTATCTCATCTGAGATCTTCGAGATTTGATCATAGACCAAAACAATTTTTTCTGCATAACGATAGCGGATAGCCGCAGAGATTGCATCCGAAATTGTATTTCTCTCAATGGTCAGGGATTTGTAAAAACCGGCATTTGATTCCATCAAAGCCACCTGCATTCTGGATTTTCTTTGTGAAGAAAGAAAGATTTCCTGTGATACCATAAATTCCATATTGACTGAAATTCCTGATTCACCATTCAATTGATCATTCCCAACATATTTTCGAAAGCTATTCCCCATTGTCACATAGGGGTTGGAAGGAAATAAGTAAGCTGCGACTTTCTTTTTCCCCTCAAGTGCTCCGAGCTCCAATCTTGCGAATTTCAATTCGGGGCTGTGTTCGAGTACACACTCAACTATTTTTACGATTTTTAACTTTCCTGTACATCCGGGATGACTTCCCTGATGGTCTTCTGAGAATAGACTGAGAACAGGAAGAACTAATAGAATTATAATCTGATTGATTTTCATTCGGTCTCCTATTTAATTTATTATTAAACTAAATAGGAGTTCTCTGGTGGTCGGAAGATTGAAAATTTGAAGAGTCCATCTATGGATCGAAATCGAATGGGTAGAATTCGATCATAAAAGACGATTTGGATTTCTATAGTAAACTTTAAAACCGGGTAAAAAAGGGATAAATTATTGCAGGGACAAAAATAACATACATGCTCACTGTGGTCTGAATCCGTTTCCTGGTCATTGCTAAAGAAGCAATGCACTTCTTCCCCACCAATTTCACCACAAATGTACTCATTATCGATTGATTTAATAAATGTAAAGAGAACTATGATAATGAATAAGAAGAGCTTTTTAGAAAGGAGAAACATCAGACTTGCTCAGCATCTCTAGTAGATTTTAAATCACCCTCGGGCATACATTTAGGTTTTTTTATGAGACGGAATTTGCAATAAAAAAATTGAGTTCATTTGTATTTTCAGAAAAACCTTCCGGTTTCCGATCACCTGCACAACCCGTGACAGTTTTCTATGTTTAGAGGATTGGAAATCAATTTCATTTACCCCGATTCTGTACATTCAAAAGGAAAAGCTCTCTATATTTAGTTAGATTTACATATTTAATTCTAATTCGAAGAGGAAAAACCATAAAAATACTTCAGAAATTATTCTTGTTTTTGTATCACAACTAATTTTTAAACTTGATCCAAACAAATCCTATCCGGATAAAAAAAATGAACTGACCGGTTTGTTTTAAATATTCCAAAATGAATCTTCCAAAATTTGAAAGAGGAGTGAAAAGTATCAGAATTTGAGTATCTCAGATAAATTTTACAAAATTGCATTCAGACAGAAAACTCATGACTGTCCCGGAGACTTTGCGAATTGCAAACTACTAAAATAGTTCTAATTTTATTCATCGTATGTGAATAAGATTTGACATTAGTTAGGCAAGAATTAAAATATGATAAAAATCATTATAATTCTAAATTTCTAAGGGATAAAATCATTTGACCTTTTTTAAATTTCCTAGGACATTAAGAAAAGCCCAGAGAAAGAGAGTAACTCACCATGAAAAACCTTACACGACACAGAAAGATCATCCTAGAAAACATGAAATCCAGAACCGATCATCCTACCGCTAAGATGGTTTATGATTCTGCACGTTCTCTTACTGATAAACTGAGTTTTGCAACTGTTTACAATTCCTTAGAATACTTAGTTAGCACCGGTCTGATTAAAAAAATGGACATTGATTCCGAATCTGCCCGATACGATGCTATGCTTGACAACCATGCCCACCTCATCTGCAAATCCTGCGGAGAAGTTTTGGACTACCCATCTTTAGATATTATGAACCAAATTCAACTAGACAACTTTCATTTTCATTCGGATGATGTATCTATCACTATCAGAGGAGTCTGTTCCAATTGTTCGGATCGGGGTCACATAGAGAATAAATGAATGAAATCCGGGAACTCAATCCGGAACTGATCAATAAAATTGCCGCCGGAGAAGTGATTGAGGCGGCTCACTCCGTAGTCAAAGAGTTGATTGAGAATTCTTTAGATTCCGGAGCTACCCATATTGAAATTGAAACCCAAAATGCAGGTCTGACCAAAATTCTCATAGGAGACAATGGTTCGGGTATTTCAGAAACAGATCTTCCTTTAGCAATCAAACGACATGCAACCAGCAAGATTCAGGAATTTAGAGATTTGGAGTCTGTCCTATCTTTTGGTTTCCGTGGAGAGGCTCTGGCATCCATAGCAGCAGTTTCTAAATTTAAAATTTCCACCGGAAAAGATGAAAATTCACCCTCCTGTGAGATAGAGGTTGAAAACGGTGAGATCTTATCCAAATCTTACTCTGCGGGAAGAAAAGGAACCCTAATCGAAATCAGGGATCTTTTTTACAACACACCGGTCAGAAGAAAATTTTTAAAATCAGAAAGGTCCGAAGACAAAAAAATACGAGACAGGATCACAACCCTTGCCATTCCACATTTTGAGAAAGAATTCCACTACACACAAAACTCCAAAAAAATCTTTTCTCTGAAACCGGCAGGTCTGAAGGAAAGGATCGTAGATATTTTTGGTGAGAACCTGGGCAATCACCTCATGGAAGTCAAACTCGAACGGCGCGGAATTCGTGCATCGGGCTACATCAGCTCGGGGGATTTTTATCGCTCCAATCGAAACGGGCAATTTTTGTTCATCAACAACAGGTCGGTTGAAATCAAATTTTCTTCCTTTTTACTGAAAAAATGCTATGATGAACTCCTTCCTTCCGGTGCCCATCCCTGGTGTTTTCTTTTTTTTCAAATCGATCCGCGGTACATAGATGTAAACGTTCATCCGACCAAAAAAGAGATAAGATTTTTAGACGAGGAAGGTTTTCAGGGATTTTTTATGGAATTGATCCTTTCCACACTCAGATCTCAAACTCCTGTCACATTTTTAGAAATGAAAAGAAAGCTTTCCCAACCTCAGCCCCAACTCTACAAGAAAGAAGAGACTCATAAAATTCCTGAATATCAGGATATCCTCCACAATGTTCTTTTTGACTCACCCTCCATTCAGAAAGGGTTTTCTCTGGAAGGAATCGGACCCGGTTCTTCTCTGGACTCCCTCACAGAAAACTCAGATTCCACCAGAAGAGAATTCATACCGAGAAAGCACTTCGGTATTCTCTTCGAAACCTACATCCTGGCGGAAGCAGAAGATGGTCTTTACATTATCGATCAACACACAGCTCATGAGAGAATTCGATATGAAGAGGTTTTGAATCAATTCAAAAAGCAGGAAGGCGCTTCTCAGATTCTCCTGGCACCGATTCGATTGGATTTTTCCCTCCAGGAAGCAGAAGACATTTTGGAATTTCAAAAGGACTTTCATTCGATCGGTCTTCAAATTGAAGATATCGGTGGAGGCTCTCTTGTCCTGAGAGAAGTTCCGGTCTACATTGACGCAGGTACTGAAAGGGAAACCATTCTGGATTTTCTTTCCCGCATCCACGATCAAAAGAAATCTAGCTCTTCAATCAACCTCTATGATTTGATGGCAAAATCCATTGCCTGCAGATCAGCAGTTAAAAAAGGGGATCATATTTCCGACCATCTTCTCGGTGAATTGCTCACACGTCTGAGCTATTGCAAAAATCCCTCCCGTTGTCCTCATGGAAGACCTACTCTGATTAAATTTTCAAAATTCGATCTGGAAAAATTATTTCACAGAAGATAACCTTGACTCCCAAATGCTTTTTCATCCACTGGAAAATCAAATGGACTCCGATTTAAAAAAACTCCTGTACCAAACTCTTATAGGAATTTTTGGAATTGTCATCCTCATAATTTTTTTGGGACATTTTGTAAAGGGGCCTATTTCTTATCTATCCGGGCTTTTTGTAGATACTTTTGGAATCTTGGGAGTGGGTTTTGGAATCCTATTGAGTGACTCCCTCCCGGCTTTTATGATACCGGACACTTTCTTAATTTTTGCCATAGCAGGAAACCTCGAGGACATGCCGGTGATTGCATTCGCCTCAATCGGTAGCCTCATCGGCGGCTCTCTCTCCTATGCTCAGGGAAGATATGTTTTCCCACGCATTCATTCTTTTCAAAAATTCATTCACTCTCACGATGGGAAACTAAAACCTTATATAGAAAAGTATGGAATGCTTGCTGTAGTACTCGCCGCCAGTACCCCGCTTCCCTATTCATGGATGGCCATGCTTTCGGGAAGTCTTCGAATGCCCTATCCTAAATTCATGATAGGAAGTTTGATGAGAATCCCCCGGTTCATAATTTATTACTACGCCATCAAAATGGGCTGGCTTCAAAACACTATTTAGAACGGCATCTCTAAAAACCCTTTAAAATGGCTTTTTGGAAGTGTGAAATTTATTGGAGTTCCCCCCAAAACCCGCCTTTCTCAAGAAATATTGAAGAATTTTAGAAAAGATTTTCTAGATCAGAATACCTAAAAATAGGTTACTAGACCTTCCTTTCAGTTCAATATTTTTTGCAATAATTTAGAATTATTATAATTCCTCTTTACAAAAAATTATATCTTTGATTCTCTAGTAACAAAACTCTCACCAGAGGTATTCAAATGCAATCAGTAGAAAACAAAGAAATTCATCCAGATATGAAAATGGAAGAAATTTTAACACACTATCCTAGCGCAAAAAGAGCTCTTTTCCAAAAATATCATATAGGTGGATGCTCCAGCTGTGGATACTCTATGGAAGAATCTCTTGAGTCTGTAATGATCAATCATAGGAGAGAAAAAGAAATCCACAATGCAATCCAATTCATCTATGAATCTGAAGAAGTGGATCGAAAACTAAAAATGAGTCCTTCTACATACAAATCTGAGATTGAAAAAGGTGAAGAAATTCATTTGATAGATATTCGGGAAGAATGGGAAACTTCCATTGCATCGATTCCAAACAGTCAGGTTCTCACAAGACAATTGGCTTATGAAATTCTTCAGAAATGGGATAAAAACTCTAAAATCGTTTTTTATTGCCATCGGGGTCATCAGAGTCTGGAGGCGGCATCCTATTTTAAAGGACATGGCTTGCCCAATGTATTTTGCCTTGAAGGTGGAATTGATAGATATTCAGAAGAAATCGACTCCAGTATTCCTAAATATGAATAAACTCTAAAGCGGGTCAAACCGCTTTTTTTTACTCATCCTCTGAATACTCATCCAAAGCATCTCTCGAAGGCTCTTCTCCCCCATTTTCATTGTATTGAGAATTTTCTTTTAAAAGAGAAAGAGCTTCCTTCTTCCAGGACTTGGCCCTGGATGTGTAGTTGCTGAGAGGGTATTTTTCAATCACTACATTGAATGCCGATGCTGCATCTGCAAATTTCTTTTCTTTGAATAGGATAGTTCCTTTCCGATACATCGCGGCCTGATCAAAAGAAGGGTCGGGATTCAGTAGTGTTTTTTGGATGTATGACTTTGATTTTTTATTTTCCCCGATTAAAAAATAGCTTTCAGCCAGATAGAAATATGTTTTTTCCTTTTCAGAATTTCCAATTTTTTGCTTCGCATTTTTTAAGAAATAAGTGATGGCTTTCCCGTACTTCTTTCTATCGTAATAGTATTTCCCCTTTTCAAAGTACTTGCTTCCGTGTACACTTTTAGGTTTGGGTTCATTTTTGGATGATTCCAAGGGAGTTTCTTCCAGGTAGTCATCAAAAATATCTATCGAATTCAGGTCCCTACCCAGAGACCTTAGGGCACGTGTCCATCCTATTCGGGCATGAAGGTTGTTCGGATCTTCATGAACTGCCAGAATGTAATTCTTTCTAGCTTTGTCGAATTCCTTCCGCTTGTAATAAAAATCTGCTATCGAGGAAAGAGAATTGGATCTTAACTTGCGATCCTGACTCATTCGGAGAACTTCCTCCAAATGAGCTTTCCCCTCTTCTTCCTGATTTAGCCTGAGTAAAAGATTTCCCAAGTGATAGCCTATATTTTCTCTTCCTTCTTTTGTGATGTAATCACTGTGATTGAGTTCTTTGTAGATTTCTAAGGCAACCAACCGATCTTTATTCTTTTCGAGGGCCACTGCCTGTCCGAGTTTGATTCGAAATTTTAATTCGGGAGAGGTTTCTTTCGAAGCCAGTTCATTGAAAAGATTCAGAGCTTTTTCTATACTTATTTTATTGGTTTGCTTGAGAAGTTCTTCGCCTTCTTTCAATTTCTCCTCAATATTATCAGGAGTGATGATGTTTACCACCTGGCTCTTGTAGGAGTTTTTTTCTTTTATGAGAACATAAGTTCCTACAAGTACTCCCGTTCCTAAAAGAAAAGAACCTACTCCCAATAATAAGGATTTATTCATTCATTGCTCCGTTTTTCCAGGCATTGATCCACATAGAAATCTACCCGATCTTTATCAAAATTATCCTGAACCAATTTGTCCAACAGGATTTTCAATGCTTTGTCATAATCCTTTAAATGAAAATCACAAAGGGCGACATAAAATAATGCTTTGGCTTTCTCAGGAATTTCCTTTTGGGAATCAGCATAATTTTGAAATTTTTTGAGTGCCTCTTGATACTTACCTTTTTTATAATAATCGGTCATTATGACCTTAAATTCTACTTTTTCAGGATTCTCTTTGGGATTCTCCTTTGGGTTCTCCTGCTTTCTGATTTCACTACCGGGATCGGCTACATATTTTTCCATTCCTACCGGAAAAACTTTCACATAACTGGAATTTTCATCCAAATCCGTATCTTCTCTCCCATCGATTTGCTTCACTGTCACACCGAAATAAAGAATTTTCTTCCTTTCTGATTTCGGAAGGAAAAAGGTTGTTGTGGGATGCTCTACTTCGCCAATTTTCTGAGCGGCTGATTTTTCCAGAGCGATGTCCAGACTCTCAAGAGGTGATGTGGATCGATAGATAAAATATTTTATGTTTGAGGGATCTATAGAAACAGGAGGTTCCCAACTGAAGAGAAGTCCCTCTTCCTTGAGCTCATAATTCATATTTTTAATATAAATTCCGGATTTTTCTGATTTTGTTGACTGTACGGCAGGGATTTCTTTGACTTCGGATTCTTTGGATCCCCGCTCATTGTCGATGTTGATATTATTATTGATTTCGATTTTTCCGGTATTTTCTTCCGGTTTGGTTACCGGAGTTAGATCCCGGGAATCAACACTTTTCTCTCCTCTTTTTAGTTCCAAAAAGGAAACATTTTCCTGAAGTGGCAAATATTCTGTATCCTTATCCGATATCGATACCCCATAAAAAACATCCTCAGAATTCTCAACTTTGTCCACATAGGAATTTTCAGGATGGTCGAGCTCCATCAACTTCTCTGCATTTCGCAAATGATTGATGCTATCCAGTTTTTGTTTGGATTTGTAAATATTATAGGTGTAGCTAGAAACATTAGGATCATCCGGAGGATCCCAATGAATTCGGGTATAGTTTCCGATCTTTTTCACATCTATAGACTTTACCATTTTGTGAATGGGTGTCTTGATGACTCCATTTTCAGAAATTTGAACAGGAATCACAGTAAAGTTCTGATCCGGTACGAGATCCACTGATTTCTTTCTCACAGCAGTCACCATAGCCACTGCATAGAAATAAGTACCGGGTTTTAGGTTTATATCCCTATAGTCCTTTACCATTTTTCCCTGTGGATTGGATGGATAGATTCCCAGAGAATCAGCTACAAATAATTTTTCCTGAGTGTCAATGATTGAATCAGAACGGGCAATTATGACATCCCCCGGATCCTCAGGTGGAGTCCATTCCAGTTGAACAGAAAATCCATCATTGATGACGGTAGCTTTCAGTCCTGTTGCCATATTGGAAGGTATGGGTGATTTGATCCCGGATGGGTCAGAACTTTCCTGAGAAAATAAAGGGAAAAAAAAGAATAAAGCTAAAATAAAGAATACCTTGCAAGAATATCCCAAACTATTTACAATAGAAGGGGTTTGTTCCGGAGTCCTTCCAAATTCATTAGAATGAGTTCGGATCGAGGGAATGAAAAAAAAATATAGCAAATTATTATTGAGTTTTTTCATGTTTGTATAGACTATTTTTTTTACCTCAATGACAATATGAAAAAATCAAACTATTTGTCAAATTTCTTGGTAATGATTCCAATGAAAAAGGAAGTATTCAGGAGAAAAATATGAGTATCTACACTCCCGACATGGAGTACTATGAGGACATCAAATATCAGGAATTTTTGCTTTCGAGCAGAAGGAAGAATATTTGCAATCCGGAAAAGGTAATGAATAACTTTAGCCTGAAAGGTGCTGTAAATGTTGTGGATTTCGGTATGGGCTTGGGATACTTCACTCCTTATTTATTGAATAAAATGGATAAGTACTCTCATCTTTGGGGAATTGAATGCCAACCGGAACTGATTGATCAGGTTTTAAAAAAGAAGGTCGAAAAAAATATTGAAAACTTCTCTACTGTTTATTTAGACAAAACTGACCATCCCCTTCTTCCCCAATGGATTCCGGTTCCGGATGTGATTTTTGCATCCCTAAGTCTCTCCACTTTTCCCAATCCGGGCTTAGCTATGGATGGATTGATTCGCTCAATGGTTCCCGGAGGAAAACTAATTGTACTGGAGTGGAGCAAAACCGAGCATCCCGAAGGTCCGGGAATTCGGGATAAGGTTTCCACTGACAAAATGAAATATCTTGCAGAAATTTATAATATCAAAGTCACAAATTCATTTTTGGTAAGTGAATATATTTATGGATTAGAATTACGTGCCGATGAGAAATTTCAAATGGCTTTTTACGATCACAGGGAGTGAAATCAATGGAAAATAAAGTTTTAGAAAAACTAAAGAAAAAAGACCTCAGCATTGCAATCGTCGGAGCTACCAATGATAAGTCCAAATACGGAAATATCATCTATAGAGATTTGAAAAATAAAAACATTCAAGTTTATGGTATCAATCCGAAAGCTACCACTATTGAAGGTGACCCCGCATTCAAAGACCTCGAAAGCCTTCCTTCTCCTCCCGATATCATTAACCTTGTGATTCCTCCCAAATTGGGTTTGGATTTTTTAAAGTCTGCTTCCCAAAAAGGCTATGATTACTTCTGGCTTCAGCCCGGAGCTGAAAGTGAAGAAATTATTCAATTTTTAGAAGAAAATCATAAAAATTACTTAGCTTATTCCTGTGTTATGGTGGATACACGATAGTCATGAGACCGAATTTCACAGATTCAATCTTAGATGAATTAGAAAACTTTGAAGATGGAAGCTTTCAAATTCGAAATTTGAACGGATATGCCATGCTTTCTGTTTTCAAAGCGGGGAAAAATGGGAAAGCCGTGTCTGTGAAAGAGGTTTTGTCCAGGATAAAATTATTCGGTATTGAAGTGTATGACACAAACCTGATTCAAAAAGTAGTTCGGGAAGCTGATGGGGAAGAATACAAAATCGCCGAATGGAAGGGCGGACAACCCCAGGACGCGAATGTAGAATTAGAATTTTCCCCGGATTCGATGCAGTGTTACATGACCATCACACCACCCAAGCATGGAGGTCATATGATCTCCAAAACAGATCTTCAGATCATATTCAAGAACAATGGAATCAAATACGGTCTGAAAGAAGATGTGATCGAAAACATACTCACCAATAATAAATACTACATAAAATATCTTATCGCTGAAGGCACACAACCTATCTCTTCGACTAATGGATACATAAAAGTACATTTTGATTCCTCTTCCAAACCCGAACTCAATCCCGATGAGAGGGGAAAGGTAGACTTCAGAGACATTCATTTGATAAAAAGCGTCAAGGCGGGAGAGATACTTGCAGAGAAAGTGGATCCACATCCGGGGAAACCGGGAAAGACCATTTTCGGTGTCGAAATCCCATTCGATATAGGAGAGCAGGGAGAATGGAAACTGGGTGAAAATGTTTCCCTGGACAATGAGGGAAAGAATTTGCGTTCTCTCATCGAAGGTAGACCGGTCTTAGATAGCGATGGAACCATTCGGGTAGATGAAGTCTGTCTCCTGGAAAATGTTGATTATTCAACAGGAAATGTGGATTTTCCCGGCACGATCATCGTTGAGGGGAATGTAGCAGACAACTTTACCCTTAGAACCAAAGGTTCACTCATCATAAAAAAAAGCGTGGGGCGAGTCTTCCTTCATGCAGATAAGGACATTGTTCTCTCCGGGGGTGTGATGGGGAGAAATGGGGGTCATATAGAAGCAGGGAATGATATCTATGCAAAGTTTATAGAACAGGGCAATCTCAAAGCCGGTCACAATATCCTTATTGTAGAAGCTTCTATGCATTCGGAACTCGTTGCCGGGGACTCTATTATCATCATGGGAGGAAGGGGCGAATTGATCGGAGGTGAGACGATTGCAGGAAATTCAATCACAGTCAGCAAGCTGGGAGCTGTAGTAGAAACCAGAACCAATCTCATGATCGGTCTCCCTCCAGCAGTCCTGGATGAATTGAAAAAAATGAAAATGGAAATCATAGCAAAGGAAGAAACCCTAAACAAAATTCTCCAGTCACTCCAAAAAACCAATGAATCCTTTTCTCAAAAGAAAGAACTTTCCGTAGATGAAAAAGAACTACTCAAAAAATTAATCGGCCTGGAAAAAAAATACAGTGATATCATTCGAAACCTGAATGCTCAGTATGAGTCGATCACCTCAAATTACGATGGAAGTGAAAACTCATTTATTGAAGTGGAAAAGTTTATCTACCCGAGAGTTTCGATTAACTTCGGGAAAGGGAAACTATTCAACTCCGAACTCAAAACCATAAACGGAAAATGCTATGTCTATTTGAGTCAGGATGGAGTACCTCAGGAATTTCCATTTCCACCCAAAAATATAAAGAAATCCTTGCAAAACCCCAAAAATTCAGAATCAGATTGAGAATTATAAGATTTATGATTTGCATTTTCTCACATAAGAACGACATTATACATAAATACCTCTTCACATTCAAATAATGAAATATTACAATAGGAAACCCCAATGGCAACAGATATAATAGTTCCCGAAATGGGAGAATCTATCACAGAAGCTACTCTGATCAACTGGACTAAGAAAGTTGGAGATCAGGTAGAAATCGATGAAGTTCTTGCCGAACTGGAAACAGACAAGGTAACCCAGGAATTGAGAGCACCTACTTCAGGTACAATTCAAGAGATAACCAAAGAAGCCGGAAGTACGGTTCAGGTTAGAGAAATCATAGGAAAAATTTTAGAAGGTGCGGTGGCTGCCCCTAGCAACCAATCTCCGGAGCCTGCACCTTCTCAATCTGTTGCAACAGTACCTTCCCGAACGAATGAAACCCTCCCACCTGCAGCACGGAAAATGGTAGCTGAAAACAATCTGGACCCAAAATCGATTGCAGGCTCAGGAAAGCACGGACAGGTCACCAAAGGTGATGTGATAGCTCACTTAGAGAAGCCTGCTTCCCAACCTTCCCCTGTTCTAAAAGACACTCCTCCTTCTCCACCACCCACACCGGATAGAAATCGATCGGATAGAGAAAATATTGTCCCTATGTCCAGATTGAGACGGGCTGTAGCGGATAGATTAGTTGCCGCCCAACACACAGCAGCCATTTTAACTACTTTCAATGAAGTTGACATGTCCGGTGTGATGAGCATTCGTTCGAAATACAAGGATATGTTCAAAGAAGAACACAATGTGGGCTTGGGCTTCATGAGTTTCTTCACCAAGGCAGCCATTTCAGCACTCAAAGCCTACCCGGCAGTCAATGCAGAGATCAGAGACAACAGCATAGTCTACAAAAACTTCTATGATATCGGAGTGGCTGTTGGGGGTCCCAAAGGTCTGGTAGTTCCGATCGTCAGGGATGCCGAACAACGTACTTTTGCGGGCATAGAGCAGGAGATTCTCAGACTTGCCAATAAGGTCAAAGAAGGGACTATCTCTCTTGAAGACATGCAGGGTGGAACCTTCACTATATCCAACGGAGGGGTTTATGGTTCCATGATGTCTACTCCGATTTTGAACTATCCCCAGGTTGGTATTTTAGGACTTCATAATATTGTAAAGCGTCCTATAGTTGTCAATGATCAAATTGTCATACGACCGATGATGTACATTGCCCTATCCTATGACCATAGAATCATAGATGGGAAGGAAGCGGTACAGTTTCTTGTAAAAATCAAAGAAAGCATTGAGGATCCGATGAGATTGCTCATAGAAGTGTAAGGAAAGGACTGAGACATGAAAGAATTTGACATCACGGTAATCGGTGCGGGACCGGGAGGATATGTGGCAGCGATTCGGGCCGCTCAGCTCGGCTTCAAAGTTGCCATCATAGAAAAAAGAAAAACTCTCGGCGGAACCTGTCTCAATGTCGGATGCATACCGAGCAAAGCTCTTCTGGATTCGAGTGAACAGTACCATCTCACCAAACACAAACTTTCCGATCATGGGATTGAAGTTAAAGATGTAAAGCTGGACCTAAAGAAACTTCTACAGAGAAAAGACAAGGTAGTCTCAGAAGTTTGCGATGGTGTAGACTACCTTATGAAGAAAAACAAGATCGAAAGAATTCTCGGAACAGCTAAGCTAAAATCATCCACTGAGATAGAAATCACAGAAAAAGACCAATCCGAAACCATTCGATCCAAAAACATAATTCTGGCCACAGGTTCGGTTCCTATTACCTTCAATGGATTTGACATTGATGGGAAGCAGATTGTAACATCCGACCATGCCATCAATCTTCCCGAAGTTCCCAAACACTTAATCGTGATTGGAGCCGGGGTGATAGGTTTGGAATTGGGATCTGTCTGGTCGAGACTGGGAGCTGAAGTCTCCATCATTGAGCTCATGCCCCGGCTTTTTGGAACCTCGGACAAGCAAATGGCCGCTTACACACAGAGATTACTGGAAGGTCAGGGTCTAAAGTTTTACTTCGGTCACAAAGTTTTGAGTTCGGAAAAAAAGAAAAATGAAGTGATTGTGAAAGTTCAGGACCCAACCGGAAAAGAAATCGATTTCAAAGGAGATGTTGTTCTTCTCGCTGTAGGCAGACGACCCTTCACTGATGGTCTGGGAGCTGAAGAAATCGGAATCGAATTCACTGAAAGAAAAAGAATCAAAGTGAATCCCCACACCTTCCAAACTAATATTCCAAATATCTATGCGATTGGAGATGTGATCGAAGGTCCAATGCTGGCTCATAAGGCTGAAGATGAAGGCATTGCAGTTGCAGAACTCATTGCAGGTCAAAAGGGACACATCAATTATGAGGCCATTCCCTGGATCGTGTATACCTGGCCTGAAGTTGCCTGGGTCGGTTCCGGTGAAGAAGAATTGAAAGAGAAAGGAATAGAGTACAAAGTAGGGAAAGCGATTTTTAAATCAAACGGTAGAGCTAAGGCAATGAATGAATCCGATGGTCAGGTGAAAGTTTTGGCCGACAAAAAAACGGACAAACTCCTCGGAGTTTACATTGTCGGGCCGAGGGCTTCGGATATGATCGTGGAAGCCGCTGTCGCGTTTGAATTTGGATCTTCAGCAGAAGATCTGGCCCGAACCTGTCACGCCCATCCCACTCTCTCAGAAGTGGTCAGAGAAGCCGCAATGGCTGTAGACAAATGGTCTATTCACTCTTAAAAAAGGAAATCGTATGAACCAAGAAAAATTAATGAGTCTTTATGGCGACAATACTGTAATCTTAGAAGAACTCTTTGAAAACTATAAAGTGAATCCTTCTTCTGTTTCCTCGGATTGGCAGATTTTCTTCCGTGAATTAGAAAGTGCTTCGATAAATTCTGGATCTGCAATTTTGACCCAGGACTCTACCCTGGAAAAAAATGCTTCCTCTCTCCATGAAATGGGGATTATGAACATCCTGAACGCATATCGAAGACAGGGGCATCTCGCTTCCAGCCTGGATCCACTTGGAATCATGAAACCGGATCGTTCATTCATTGATCGGAAAATCAATAGTCTCTCCAGCACCGATTTGAATTCTGAGATTGACACAGGAGCCAAAGGTCCCGGCAAATTCAAACTTAAAGAACTGGTCTCCTGGTATGAAAAAACCTATTGCGGGACAATAGGTAGTGAGCACTACTATCTGGTCAATGAAGAAGAAAGAGAGTGGCTTCAACAAAAAATGGAATCTACTGCAAATTCCTATCCTATCCCCAAAGAAACGAGACTCCGTCTTTTTAAAAAATTGTACAAGGCTGATTATTTCGAAAACTTCCTTGCGAAAAAATTCGTTGGAAAGAAGAGATTTTCACTCGAAGGGGGGGAAACCCTCATTCCGATGTTGGATACTGTCGTAGAAGAAGCCGGTCTTTACAATATGGATGGAGTCATCCTGGGAATGGCACATAGAGGTCGCTTGAATGTTCTGGTCAATACAATCCAAAAACCAGCCAGTCAAATATTTGCTGAGTTTGAAGAAAAAGCCGGAAACGATCTGAGCTATGCTGACGTGAAGTACCATCTGGGTTATTCGAATACGATCATGACCGAAGCCGGAAAAGAAGTTAAGCTCTCCCTCATCTTCAATCCTAGTCATTTAGAGGCTGTAAATCCAGTTGTAACCGGAAATACTAGAGCCAGACAAACAATGTTCAATGACAAAAAAAGAGAAAAGTTTATGCCGATTCTCATTCATGGTGATGCTGCTTTTGCAGGTCAGGGTGTGGTGGCTGAAACACTCAACCTTATGAATCTGGAAGGATACACAACCGGAGGAACGTTTCATATCATTGTCAACAACCAAATCGGCTTCACTACCCTTCCAAATGAATCCAGATCCACTCTCTATTCCTCAGATCTGGCTAAAGGATTTCAGGTTCCAATCTTTCATATCAATGGGGACGATCCCGAAGCAGCCTATCGAACTGTAAGACTCCTGGTTGAGTACAGACAGAAATTCCATAAGGATGTCATCATCGATTTGATCTGCTATCGTCGACTGGGTCACAATGAAAACGATGAACCGGCTTTCACACAACCCTATATGTACAATATCATTAAAAATCACCCACCCACTATCAATATTTATGAGAAACAATTACTGGAATCAGGAGACATCTCCAAACCGGAAATTGAAAAAATCAAAAAAGAAGTCAAAACCTGGTTGGAAGATTCCTTTAATGAAGTGAAGAACAAAGATGTCAAAATCAAAGTAGATACTATGCAGGGAGTTTGGTCCGGGCTTTCTTTGAACCCGACAAAAGAAGAACCCCCGACCAATCTTTCTAAAGAAATGATTGAAAAAGTCTCCAAAGCCATCACGACCTATCCTAAAGATTTTCAACCAAATCCAAAATTAGTAAAACTAATGCAAAACCGATACAGTATGTCCATAGGTGAAAACAAAATGGATTGGGGATTTGGGGAACTCCTCGGTTTCGGCTCTCTCTTGGAAGAAGGATATCGGGTTAGACTCTCCGGTCAGGATGCTCAAAGAGGAACATTTACCCATAGACATGCAGTGATCATAGATAGCAATAATGGTTCAAAGTACACTCCTCTCTCCCATATATCTGAAAAACAGGGAGAATTTGAAGTCATCAATTCATCACTTTCCGAATATGCTGTTCTGGGTTTTGAATACGGTTACTCTCTGGCCGACCCGAATACACTCATCATCTGGGAAGCTCAATTCGGAGACTTTGCCAACACAGCTCAGGTCATCTTTGATCAATTCATTTCCAGTTCTGAGGTAAAATGGCAGAGACGTAGCGGACTTGTGATTTTACTTCCCCATGGATATGAAGGTCAGGGTCCCGAACACTCGAGCGCCAGACTGGAGAGGATTCTTCAACTCTGTGCTGAAAACAATATGCAGGTAGCCAATTGCACTACACCTGCTCAGTACTTCCATTTGATTCGAAGACAAATGCATAGAAAATTCAGAAAACCCTTGATTATGATGTCTCCCAAAAGCTTACTCAGACATCCCAAGGCAATTTCTGATCTGGATGAGATCACCGGAGGTTCTTTCCACCAAATTATTGAAGACCCTTCAGTGGATCCCAAGACTGTTAGGAGAATCCTATTCTGCTCAGGGAAAGTATACTATGATCTTCAAACAGAAAAGGAAAAATCAGGACTCAATGACATTGCAATTATTAGGGTGGAAGAGCTCTATCCATTTCCAAAAGAAAAGATCAATGCCCTTCTGACTAACTTAAAAAATGCAAAAGAAATCTTTTGGGTTCAGGAAGAGCCACAAAATCAGGGAGCATGGATGTACATTCGGGATGAATTTGAAGAACTAAAGAAACCGGGATTCATCAAGTACATAGGTAGAAAGAAATCCGCAAGCCCCGCTGCGGGACATTTAAAGATTCATTTGAAAGAACAGGAAGAGTTGATAAAAGCAGCGATTTCTTAAGAGAAGACAAAGGTCATCGGAAACGATGGCCTTTTTTTTTAAAATGCAAATTCTAAATTTGAAAAATCTTTACGACTGATATTGCCTATTGCAGACAAATGAACTTTCCTTTTCGAGTAGAGCTTTTGGATTGTTTCATTGATTTCTTCAATTTTGATTGATTCAATGATTTCCATTCTTTCCTGAAGAGAATAGTATTTCTCAAAGTACATTTCCTGGATGGAGATATCATTCATCTTGTTTTCGGGCAATTCATAACCTATGGACATAGATCCCATTTGATTGGTCTTGGCATCTTTGAGTTCTTCCTCAGATACACCTTCTTTGAGAAGAAGATCCAATTCTTTGTAAATTGACTCCACACAAAATTGGAATTTATCTATGGAAGTTCCGCAATTGATTGTAAAGATTCCTGAATCATGATAAGAAGATGCATAGCTACCAATCGAATAGCAGAGTCCTTTTTCTTCGCGAATGGATTGAAACAACCTGGAGGACATTCCTGAACCCAAAATAATATTGAATAGGCTCATTCTGGCATTGTCCATTATGTTTTTTCTAAATCCATCCGTCCCGATGACAAAACTCACCTGCTCAAGTTTTCTCTTTTCTAGGAACTTTCCCATTTTTTTAGGAGACTTAGAGATGGTTGGTAAATCGAAGTTTTTTATAGGATAGGAAGCAAAGAAATGATGACAGAGATCACTGATCTCTTCGTGATCACAGTCTCCTGCTATGGAAAGAATCATCCGATCCGGTGTGTAGTACTTTTCATAGTACTTTCGAATCGATTCCTCAGCTGCTGATTGGATAGACTCGCGATTGCCTATGATTTCAAGACCGAGACTTGAGCCCGGCATCAATTTCTTATAGTAAAAATCATGGAGAAATTCTTCCGGATCATCCTCATAGCTTTTCATTTCTTCCAAAATCACAGAAGATTCACTTCGAATGTCTGACTCTTTCAAAAGTGGATGAAATATCATATCTGAGAGGATGTCCAAACCGAGTTTCAGTTTAGACTTCATTACAGTTATGTAGAAGTATGTGTATTCGCGGGAGGTTGCTGCATTGATATAGCCCCCCACCTTTTCAATCTCATGAGCGATTTGGCGGGCGGTTCGGGATTGGGTGCCTTTGAAAACCATGTGCTCCAGAAAATGAGTGAAGCCTCTTTCGAGGTCATTCTCATATCTGGAACCAATTTTTACCCAGAGTCCTATGGAAACACTGGAAGCTCCGGGCGATTTTTGAAATAAGAATTTTAAACCATTCGGTAAAACTGACTTTTCTATCAATTTGAACTTAAGGCATCTTTTCTGGAAAGATCAATTTTTCCGGTTCTATCAAGACCAAGAACCTTAACAGGAATGATCTCCCCTTCTTTTACGATATCTCTGACTGAGTTGACCCGTTTAGAATCCAGTTTAGAAATATGAACCAATCCTTCTTTACCCGGAAGAATTTCTACAAAAGCTCCAAAATCTGCTATTCGCTTGACCTTTCCCTGGTAAATTTTTCCGATTTCAATCTCTTCAAACAAAGAGTCGATGATCGAAATAGCTTTGTTAGAAGATTCTAAATCAGGACTGGCAATAGTCACATTTCCTTCATCGTCTATATTGATATCAGCTTTACTTTGTTCGATTATGCTACGGATAGTCTTTCCACCGGGACCAATCAATTCACCGATTCTTTCTTTGGGAATGCTCTTGATAGTGATTCGCGGAGCATTAGTCGAAAGTTCTTTTACTGAAGAAGAAATAGATTTTTCCATTTCATCGAGGATATGATTTCTACCTGCTTCGGCCTGAAGAAATACTTTTTCTAAAATATCGAATCCAATCCCTGTGATTTTTAAATCCATTTGGAAGGCTGTGATACCGGTTCGTGTACCTGCCAACTTGAAGTCCATATCTCCGAAATGATCCTCAATACCGGCAATGTCAGTCAAAACCGCAAAGTCTTTTTTATCGTCAGAAGTAATGAGCCCCATGGCGACCCCGGCTACAGAAGACTTCATAGGAACTCCACCGGACATCATTGCCAATGAACCACTGCAAACAGAAGCCATGGAACTGGATCCATTGGATTCAAGGATCTCACTGACAAGACGTATCACATATGGAAATTCCTGAAATTTGGGAACCATATTTTTGAGTGCTCTTTCAGCGAGATTGCCATGACCGATTTCCCTTCTTCCGGGACCTGTATTCTTTCTAACTTCACCGACGGAGAAAGCCGGGAAATTGTAGTGCAGCATGAAGGTTTTTTCTTTGGCACCTTCCAGGTTTTCATATCTCTGATTGTCGGAAATAGAACCCAAAGTCATGACGCCTAGAGACTGAGTTTGACCTCTGGTAAAGACAGCTGATCCATGTGCTCCGGGTAGTACATTGGTTTCAACAGAAATGGGTCGAACCTCATCCAGTTTTCTACCATCGTATCGGATCCCTTTCTTGAAAATCAGTTCCCTAACAACCTCAGCTTCCAACTCATGCAAATAATTTTTTATAGATTTGATTTCTTCATCGGAACAGTTTTCTGATTTGAAATGCTCAATTGTCTTGTCATTGATTTCTTTGATTTCTTTGGATCGGGTCTGTTTGTCATCATTTAGATTGGCTTTGGAGAGATTTTCTAGAGCAAAGTCACGAACTTTCTGGACCAATCCAGGATCCATTTTTCGAAGATTTACTTCTCTTTTGGGTTTGTTGACCAGAGCTGAAAACTCTTTTTGCATTTTGACAAACTCTATTATTGCATCATGTCCGAACTTCAGACCGTCCAATAACTCTTTGTTGGTCAACTCTCTGGCTTCCCCCT
Organism: Leptospiraceae bacterium; assembly: GCA_024233875.1. Classification (GTDB taxonomy): domain Bacteria; phylum Spirochaetota; class Leptospiria; order Leptospirales; family Leptospiraceae; genus JACKPB01. The sequence continues at coordinate 45,334 of JACKPB010000011.1, read as the reverse complement.
CAATCATAACTATTGAGGTCTCATCTCCCGCAAGAATTAAATCCATATCTGAATTGATCATTTCCTGAACAGAAGGATTGATTTTGTATTGGCCATCAATTCTACCAACCCGAACTGCCGCCAATGGACCTGAAAATGGAATGTCCGATGACATCAAAGCAGCACTTGCAGCATTGAGAGCATGACCGGCTATAGAAATAGTTTTGTCTGAGGAAAGAACCTGAACCATGATCTGAACTTCACAGAAGTATCCTTCCGGAAACATAGGACGTATGGGTCGGTCAATCAACCTTGATGTGAGGACTTCGTGTTCGGATGGTTTGCTTTCTCTTTTGATGTAACCACCGGGAAATCTACCTACCGAATACATTTTTTCAGTATATTCGACCGTCAGAGGAAAGAAGTCCTGACCTTCTCTGGATTCAGAAGTTGCACAAACGGTAGCCAGAAGAACCAGATTACCGTTTCTGTACACGACACTTCCATCGGCTTGCTTCGCCCACTTGCCGGTTTCGATTTCTATAGATTCATTGCCAATGGTTTTTTTTATATTTATACTCATCCAGTCGTGCCCCTTACTTTCTGAGGCCTAGTTTCTGGATTAAGTTTCTATATCTGTTAAGATCCGATTTCTTTAAGTAATTCAGTAATCTTTTTCTTTGACTCACTAATTTCAACAATCCACGTCGGGATTGGTGATCTTTCTTATTAGCTTTGAAATGAATGTTCAGATCATTGATTCTGGCGTTGATCAAGGAAATTTGAACTTCTGCTGATCCCGTATCGGAATTGTGTTTTTGATGATCTTGGATTATAGTAGTTTTATTTTCTTTAGTTATCATAGTTCTATTCTAATAGTATTATTTACCACAATATTTTCGCTTGGATTTGAATAAACAAATAATTAATTCGGGTTTGAAAAAACTTTTTTGTATTTATAAATTCCTGAGCCTTCCCCATTGGCCCAGGCAAGAATTTTATTATCCTGGTTTATCAATAGAAAATCGGAATGCGGAACATGATCCATTTGTATAAAATTTCCATTTAAGATCTTTCTCTCCTCCGGATAAGTCACTTCTACTTTATCCATCTGAAGAATTTCATCTAAGGAGTAAAATTTGGGCAGCTTTCCTTCTGAAATTTCGTTTAGAGTGCTAGCTTCTTCTAGAGTGAGGTCTCCAATTTCTGTACGTTTCAATTTTTGAATGACAAGTGGAATTCCCCATTTTTCAGATAAGTCAATAGCGATTTTTCGAATGTATGTTCCGGAACTCACACGAATTTGGAATCGGATGCAAAGAGAACTCCAGTGCTCCAAGTTTAGGCTCAAAATATTTATATCTCGAATTCTGTCTTCAAATTCAATATTTTTACGAAACAAATCGGATTGTCTCTTCCCGGCATTTTTGATGGCAGAAATCTTAGGGGGAATTTGTGTTTTCCATTTCAGAATCTCATTGAATTCATTTCTCCAGACATCTGAATTTTTTTCGAAAACTTCTCGAACCTTCGCTTCTTCCCATTCTTCAATAAAATTCCCATCCAGGTCCCCACTATCTGTAGATTTTCCGGGCAAAATCTCTGCCAAATAGGCCTTGTCCTGTCCGAGAAGAATGGATGAGAAGGATGTATAGTTCCCAAAAGGTAGGATCATGAGTCCTTCTGCATTCTTATCAAGAGTGCCTGTATGACCTATTTTTTTGAGCTTTAGAATTCGTTTTATTTTCAGAACCAGATCGGAAGATGTGATTCCTCTATGTTTATTGATCAGAAGAAAACCTGAATGGGGGATCTCTTTACTCGTCAATGGGTTCATCTTTGACCTTCGGAGCCAATTCATCGATGAGTGCGTTCACTTCCAGTGATTTGATATAGTTGTCATCCCATTTGAATACGATTCGGGGTGTTTGCCTGAGTTTCAGTTCTTTTGCCAGGATGTGCTGTAAAAAACCGGATGCTCTTTTCAAAGAAGTGAGAAATTTTCCTTTTTCTCTTTCTTCTATGTAACTGGTCACCCAGATCTTCACTACACTCAAATCTTCTGCCAATTCTGCTCTATGCAAGGAAACCATACCTATCCCGGGATCTTTTACTTTCCCGGAGACAAATACGGTTCCTAGAGTGCGGATGATTTCAGCCTCTATCCGCTTTTTTCTGATTGCATCCATTTCTTATAGCTTTCTGGCTACTTCCTGAACTTCGTAGACTTCCAATTCATCTCCGATTTCGAAATCATTGAATCCTTCAAGGAAGACACCACATTCAAAACCTGTAGCAACTTCAGTAACATCATCTTTCATACGACGGAGAGATTTCATCTTACCATCAAAAATCACTATGTTATCACGGATGACACGAACAAAATTGCTCTTGTGAATCTTTCCGGAGGTAACCATACAACCAGCAATGTTTCCGACTTTGGAGATTTTGAAGACTTCCCGTATATCCAATTTGGCTGTAATGTTTTCTTTCTTCTCCGGTTCGAGTAGACCTTCCATCGATGCTTTTATGTCTGCAGTTACATCATAGATGATACTGTAGTACTTGATAGTGACACCTTCTTTTTCGGAAAGCGCAAGAGTTCTGGGATTTGCCCGAACATGGAAACCGACAATGATCGCATTCGAAGCGGAGGCTAACATCACATCCGTATCGATGATCTGACCTGTACCGGCATGAATTACAGTAAGCTTAACATCAGGTGTGGAAAGTTTCTCAAGGGCTTCTTTGATTGCTTCGGCAGAACCCCTCACATCGGACTTGATGATGATCTTGAGTTCTTTGAGTGCACCCTGTTGAATAATTTCATTCATATTGTCTAAAGTTACCCGAACTGTATTGGCCGCCTGTCCGATTCTTTGGAATTCTTTTCTATGCTGAGAAATATTTCTGGCTTCTTTTTCATCACGAATCACATCAAAGGGGTCTCCGGCTTCGGGAACTGCATCCAATCCTGTCACGAGCACAGGACAGGCGGGGGGAGCTGTCATGAGATTCTTTCCATGATCATCATACATAGCTCTTACTTTTCCGGCATGAATCCCAGCTAAGAATGGAGAACCTACTTTGAGTGTTCCATTTTGAATCAAAACAGTAGCAACAGGCCCGCGACCGGGATCCAATTTGGCTTCTATGATGGTTCCTTTGGCATTTCGATTTGGGTTGGCTTTTAATTCCAGGACTTCGGATTGAACTAAAATCATCTCAAGGAGATTTTCGATTCCTATCTTTTCTTTTGCTGAAATCTTACAGGTAATAGTAGAACCACCCCATTCTTCAGCCATGAGATCCAAATTGGAAAGTTCCTGCATTACTTTGTCAGGGTTGGCAGAAGGCAAATCGACTTTATTGATGGCTACGATTATGGGAACTTTTGCATCACGGGCGTGATTGATCGCTTCCATAGTCTGTGGTTTCACACCATCATCAGCAGCCACAACCAGAACAACGATATCGGTTACAGATGCTCCTCTGGCTCTCATAGCAGTAAATGCTTCGTGACCGGGAGTATCGAGGAAGGTAATTGCTCCTCTATGAGTGACAACCTGGTAGGCACCTATGTGTTGGGTGATTCCACCGGATTCAGTATCAATCACCGAACTGGTTCGGATAGTGTCCAGAAGTTTTGTCTTACCGTGATCCACGTGACCCATGATTGTTACAACGGGTGGTCGGATGATGTAATCTTCCTGATTTTCTGACTCTTCCTGAATCACTGTCTCTTCATATAGAGAGACGATTTTCACCTTACAACCGTATTCATCTGCCAGAAGTATTGCTGTATCACTATCTATAATATTATTGATGGTCACCATCACACCCATTTTCATAAGTTTGGCAATCACATCATTCGGTTTGAGATTTAACTTCTTAGCCAACTCTCCAACCTGGATATTTTCCATAATAGATATTTCTTTGGGAACTGTTGTTCCGGAAAGACTGGCGAGTTGCTTCTTTCCGATCATCTGTTTGAAGAATTTGGAGTTTTCTACTCCCTTTTCAACTTCCTTAGATTTGTTCTTATCACCGGAAAAAGAACTTCTTTTTCGTTGAGAAGAAGCACCGGAGTCTTTTGGAATTTCAATTCCTCCACCGCCAAATCCACCTGTCCCTGTACCGGGACCCTTGTTTCTGAAGTTTGGATTTCCACCGGTTCCACCGCCACCCTGTCGATTCTGGAAATTTCCGCGATTCGGTCCTCCACCGCGATAATTCCCCTGATTTCCACCGGTTCCCCGATTGGGGCCGGTTCCGGCACCACCGGTACCACGATTCGGCCCACCACCCGAACCACCTGAAAAATTAGGTCTCTGAGTAGGTCTCGAAACGATAGGATTTCGATCAGGATTTCTATTTAGAAATGAATTCGAATTGGGATGCTCCTGTTTTTGAGAGGGAGCCTGGGAACCCGCCCCTCCCTGCTGTGGCTTCGGATGTGGATGCTGTTGCCCGGGAGTTCGTTCATGTGTGGGATTTCCCTGTTGTTTGTTGCTGTGTGGCTGCCTGTGAATACTCTGTTGTATAATGATCTGCTTTTCTTTTTGCTCTCCCAGTTTTGGGGAGGTTGGAGATTTGGAAGTATCCTGCGAACGTGAGCTATGCTCAGGTCGATGAGGTTTTGAATCTTCTGAATCTTTCTGAGTAGGATTTCCTGATGAAACCAACTCTTTTTTGATCAGATCATCTAATTTATTTCCACTCTGTTGTGATTTGGAAGATTGGCTCTCACCCGGATGAGACTTTTTCTTGATAACAATCTTCTTCTTGGCCTTACCTTCACCACCACCGAGTTGTTGTTTAATAGTTGACTCTTTATTTTTTTTTATTTCTTCCATATATCCTTCAAAAATACTTATGCTTCTTCTACCAGTTCCACACTTTCTCTTAATAATTTCATGATTTGTTCTGCTGTTCGAATCCCAATACCGGGCGTCTTAGCCAGTTCATCCAGACTCATGTCTATTAATGTCTCCACATCGTTGATCCCACCATTTTTAAGCAAGTCTATTATACGATTGCTCAAATTAGGAATTTCACTCAGATCTGTACCTTCATCTTCTTCATCTTCATATTCTTCCTCATTTTCATACTCGTCTGCAAGATTCGGATTGAAAAGTCTTTCCAATCGCTCTCTGGCTTCCGGAGATGTCATGTCTTCGTTGTATTGTGATTGAGATTTTATATCAATCTTATACTTACACAATTGGACGGCTAATTTTACATTAGAACCGGAGGTACCAATCGCTAGAGAAAGAGCATCATCCGGCACAACAATGAGAGCCTCACGATTTTGATGATCTACCTTAACTTCTACAGGTTTTGCAGGGGAGATCAAGTTTTTAATGTATTCAATCGGATCTTCTGAATACTGAATGATATCTATCCTTTCATTTCCGAGTTCTCTTACTATAGACTGAATTCTGACGCCTTTCATACCTACACAGGCACCTACAGGATCAATGTCACCCCTACTCGCCTGAACCACTATCTTGGTTCGAATGGAGGGTATTCTAGCAATATCCACGATTCTAACGATCTCATCGTAGATTTCAGGGATTTCCATTTCAAAAAGTTTTTTTACAAAATCCCCAGAAGCTCTGGAAAGAATAATGACAAGTCCATTGTCTTTGTATCTATCTCTTCGGATCTCTACCCGGGAGATAATCGCTTTGAGCCTATCTCCATTTTTGTACTTTTCACCGGGATTCTGCTCTTTGCGGGGCATGATCCCTTCCACTTTTCCGAGATCTATGCTCATGATATCTTTGTCAATCCATCTCTGAAAGTATCCGTGGGTTAGCTCCCCTTCTTTCTCTTTGTACTCATTGAAGAGCTGATCCCTTTCCATTTCTTTCAGTCTTTGAAAAACCATCTGTCGGGCTTGATTGGAAACGATTCGGGAAAGTTCTACGGGCTTTTCTTTGAATTGAATGATTTCACCTACGTTTGTCTCCGGCTCGATCAATTTGGCTTCTGCCAGGCTTATCTCCAGAGGATTCTCAGACTTTTCTTCGACAACAGTTTTGGGGACAATCAACATCACTTCATTTTTATCACCAAACTCAACATGAATTTCGAGTTCTTCGGTATTTTCTACTCCGAGTTTTTTCTTATAAGCGGCGATTAAAGATTCTTTGATTACATTCAATACAGAATCTTTTGTAAGCCCTCTTTCCGAGCAGAATTGCTGAACAGCTTCAAATAAATTGATTTCATTTGCAGGATTTCTAGATGCCATATTATATATCTAAATATAGATTCCCCTTTAAAATATCCTTGATTTTAAGTGTGAAAATTTTGGATTTCTGCTTTGCTTTCTTACTACTGTAAGTTTCAACAATGATATCATCCCCTTCAATCTCTTTCACTTTTACCACGTGATTCCATGATTTCCCCTCCCCATCCTGAAAAGCCAAGCGAATTGGGAGTTCTTTGAATCTATGTAAATCTGAGGGGAGTTTCAATTCCCGTTCTGCTCCGGCAGAAGATACATTCAATGTATAGATCGCCGAAGGCTCCGTCTCATCCAATTTAGACTGGATTTTCCTGGCAACATCTTCGCAATCTCCGAGAGTTACAGACCCGAATTTATGCTCGATATTGTCTAAATCCACTTCTATAAGAGTATTGTTCCCAGATTTTTTCACTTTCAGGGAGTACAATTGAACAGGTGGTACTAAGACCTCTTCTACGACTCTTTTCATAGATTCAAAATCGATCAATCCTATAATCCTATACCAATAACCCTATAGTTCTGGCTTTTAATCCAGTCACTCTATCTGCTTGTATGTGGGCAGAAAAAACGAGAGAAGGCAAAGACCCTACCTGTGTAGAAGTCTGAAACAACAGAAACCAAAAAGCTAGTGGTTAAATTGTACACAATAAAAAACTAACTTGTATTGTAAAGGAAAAAATTAACTCTAGCTGAAAAGACCGAAGAAGGGCTGAATGACGAAAAGAATTTTTCCTCTATTTCTAATGATCGCATTGCTGGTCAATTGTGAACGTTTTAAGGTTGAAGATCTTCATCCTTCCCTGATAGCCAAAATCCGTATCGGAACAGAATTGGAAAACCTACAGGCAGAACTTGTAAACAATGCCCTAATCAATGTCCCCATGAGAATCCCCGTCAGTTTGGATAGGGTATACATCATGGATTACAAAAATTCACTCCTGAAAGTATTTTTAAAAAATGGAACTCTCGACTACATAATCGGGAACATTCAGGGAAAACGCGGAAACATCCGGTCAATAGACATGAAACTTCAGGTTCCGGGAATTGTCAGTGTGGGAGAAGATGATCAAATCTACATTCAAAATCGTATCAGCGCTGCGATTTCGACAGATGAAAGTATCTCGGATCGCTTTCTTTTGAACAGTGGATACTTTTCGATGAGGGATATGCTCCATGTTCCCTCCTACATCCAGGTTCTCACCCATGACAGGGATGAGATACTCAATATCGGTTTGGATGGAAAAAATACCGCACCTTTCCGATACATAGAAAATATCATAATAGGCAACAAAAAGAAGCTCTTTGTCATACATAGAATAGCTGAGGAAATGGTTCTTTCATATTTTGTGAATGGTGAGCTCATAGGAAAGATTTCAGAATCGGAACTTTCTATTCTCAAACCGGATCAGGAGAGTAAGTACATAATCAAACTCGAAAATATAGTTCCGGAAAAAAATGGAAACTACGCCTTACTTTCCTTTCGATTCATGGGAAAGGAAGATGAAAGATTCAAATTCAGACGGGTCTATAAGTTTGAATACAATAAAAAAGAACCTACTGAGATTATCAAAGAATTACAGGATCCATCTGAAATTCTCTTCGGAATCAAAGGATCCGGAGAGTTTTACATCTGGGAAACAAGACTGGGAAAGAATGATGTGAAAATTCAACTCCATGATAAGGAAGGAAATCATATTAAGAATTTTCGTTTGGATTTTTCCAAACAGAGAACTCTTTGGAGAGAGACTTATATGGATTTTAATGACAATCTTTATTCGATAAAAATTGAGGGAGGAAATCTCGAGCTCTATGAATGGAAATAAAGAAATTCTCTTAACTGATAGTCAATCCCTTCTCCTCGACAGGGAGAGTATGAATGAGTCTCCACTTTCCGAAGAATGCTATATGGGAATGGCGGCAGAAGCCATATTTGAAAGGTACCACAGGGAATTTTCTGATCATTCCATTCTTGTTCTGAGTGGATCGGGAAACAATGGTGGGGATGGGATTGCCCTTTCCATTCTTTTCGCCAATCGAGGATTTCCTGTGCAACTCTTCTATAAATCGGGAAATCATTCCGGAGCCTACCGCAAGTTTCTCAGTCTATCAGAGTTGCAAAACTTTCCCATCTCGGATCTAAATTCTTTCCTTTCCTTCCCGGGTGAAAACAAACCTCTTCTTATTTTAGATTGCCTTCTGGGGACCGGACTTTCGGGTCCCCCAAGGGCGGAAATTCTTGAAATCATATTTCATCTGAATCGTTTAAAATCAAACTTTCCATCCATTACAATTCTTTCGGTAGATACTCCATCAGGATACTCCCCCGACTCGGACTCTCCACATGTACGATCTGATATTCTCGCAGAAGTAGGATCCAGAAAACTAAACAATGCATTCTTTCTTCTGAATAAAATCACACATTCATTTCATCCAATAGGGTTTCCTGTAGAAAGATTTGATAAAAAACACAATACAAAGACTTATATTATAGAAAGAATTGCATCCAAACAGTACAAGAAAATTTTAAAAAAGAAGATCGATTCTCATAAATATTCCAGCGGAAGTTCCCTTTTTATTGGAGGATCTACCGGTATGTCGGGTGCCATCCTACTCTCCTGCCGGGCTTTTCATTCTCTCGGAGGAGGAATCAGCAAGATCTTCACCCCTTCTCCGGAATCATCCATTCAATTGACAAAAGAGGAAAGATCTTTTATGGTCGAATCCTTTCACGCCTCACTTCCCCCCGATAAATTCTTTACAAAAGCAAATGCAATTGTCATAGGGCCGGGACTCAGACAGGAAGAGATTCCTCAGAATTTTCAGGAAATTTTAGACAAAAAAATCCCTGTGATCATAGATGCGGGAGCCATTCATGCCACCCGGGATTGGAAGCTCCACGAAAAAACCATTCTTACACCTCACGCAGGAGAACTCTCGTCTCTCGCAGGGAAAAAATTCGACTCCATAGAGGAAGAAATTGATTTCATTCGCTCTTTTTCTATTGATAAATTTACTTATTTATTAGCAAAAGGTCCCATGAATATTTTGGGCACTCCCCGCGGTGAGGTTTATTTAATTCCTTCTCCCGAACCCAAGTTATCCACAATGGGAAGTGGGGATATTCTTACGGGAATTCTAGCTGCATTTATCTCGAAAACTGATGATATGACAGAAGCAGTGCTCTTATCCATAAGCCTGCATACAAACCTGAAAAAGCTAAAGAAAGAATTTCCGATTGCATCTGATATTTTAGAATTTATGGAAGGAGAGTACTCTGCATGAGCTCACAGTATCATTCCAGATCTCCGGAAGAGTTTCGAAAATATGTTCAGGATCTCCATCGCCCGAAGAAAAAGAAGAGTTGGAGAAATGCTCTTCTTTTTATCGATTTGCTCCTGCTTATGTTTGTACTCTACCTGGCATCGAAGGCCATGAATCCCACATCAGAAATCAATCAAAAGATTTCAAACAAGATTCGATTGAATTCTCTTGAGATGTACTACACAGCATCAAAAACATCTACTGAGAATGAAATGGTATATTTTTTATTTTTAAAGAATACATCTTCCGAAGCAATTGATTTCGGTAAGAACCTAAAAGCCTCCTATCAAATTATTTCCGAAAAAAATAAAATTTGTTTTGAGAAGGAATTGACCACCGGCTCCATAAAAATCGGTCCGAATCAATTAGAAAATATGATTCTCAGTTTTCCCAAGGTTCCCGAGTCCTCTCTGGAGGATGAATGCAAAAACATTTACAGAACCCCCGCATTTCCAAAAACGATTTATAATATTAGAAAAAAGAAGTATAGAATGGATTCTCATATCTATCTGGATATTCCCGGAGAAGGCCGAAAAGACCTGTACATAACCGATGATCGATGGTAAAAATTTATTCAATCTCACCTACTACCTTCTGGAGGATAAAAAAAAGTACTACAAAGAGAAACCAATTTTAATCTATCTCTCCGGAGAAATTCGAAAGGAATATTCTTATGAGGAATTCATCGGAAATGTAGTTCATATTTCTGAGATCATAAAAAATCTGAGCTTCTCAAAAGAGAGAATCCTGATCAGAATGGCAAATTCTCCCGAATACATTTTTGCTTTTCTCGGGATTGTTTTGTCCGGGAATATCGCCGTTCCTCTATCTCCACAATTGACAGAAGACGAAGTTAGTTTTATAATATCAGATTGTGAAGCAGGGTTTTTACTCCGAAGTCCAATATTTTCACATGAAACTTACTCTATTCCCGACCTAATTCCTGAATCAAATGCTTCAGTACCTCTAGAAAAGATTCCATTTCCATCAGATACATCCCCGGAAACACCTGCCTATTTAGTATATACATCCGGAACTACAGGCTATCCCAAAGGAGTCCTGCATCCACAAAAAAGCATCTTGGGAAGGTTGCCGATGAAGGATGGATGGAATGGAATGAACCCGAAGGACAAAACCCTTCATCCGGGTCAAATGAATTGGACCTATACTATGGGAGTTGGAATGACAGATCCCATTCTCGCAGGTGCCACTGCTGTACTGACGGATTCTGCCTTTAGCCCGGAAGTTTTAGTGGATATACTAAAGAAAGAACGTATTACAATCTTTTCCACTGTTCCCGCTCTCTACAGACGATTGATCAAATACGGAGACTTTTCGGGTTTTCCCTCTTCTCTCAGACATTGTCTTTCCGCAGGAGAGTCCCTCTCCCCGAACCTCCGTGATACATGGAAATCTCTCACCGGGGTAGAAATCTATGAAGCTCTGGGGATGAGTGAAATTTCTACTTACCTAAGCACTTCCCCGTTCATACCTTACAAAGAAAACAGTCCGGGGAAAATTCAGAAAGGAAGAAATATCAAACTTCTACCCCGGGATGGAGGATTGGATGAGTGCAAGCCCGGAGAAATTGGAATACTTTCCGTCCACAAAGATGAACCGGGACTCTTTCTTAGATACTGGAAATCAGAGAAAGAACCCCTCCCATTTCGGGATTCTTATTTTTTAACCGGAGATCTTGCCCATCGGGATTTGGATGGTTATTTATTTTATCACGGACGAAATGATGATATTTTAAACGCATCGGGGTATAGGATTTCTCCACTTGAAATCGAGAGATTGATACGGCATCATGAATTTGTTCATGATGTCGGTGTGACTTCTATTGATACTGGACAAAACTATCATATTCTGGTTGCCTTTCTGATTGCTGAACCGGGATTGGAAGATGAAACCAGCTTGATATCCAACCTAAGGACTTATCTCACCCAACACCTGGCAGGGTACAAAATTCCAAAAGAGTTTATATTAGTAAAAGAATTGCCTTTCAATAGAAATGGAAAACTTTCAAGAAAGGATCTTCAGAAATTATTTCCACCACACAGAAATATTATCCAATGAATCTTTCACATCTCCGACCCAAATCGAATCGGGATATTGAATTAGAAATTCCTCATACTTTGTTCTAACAATTTCTAATTGCTCTCTAAGTTTGTGCAATTCAAGATTCTTATTTTCATCTAACTCTACGGTGCTGTGTTTTTTCCTGAGTTTGTAATATCTATAGATGGCTTCATTTTCTAATTTTTTTGCTTCCCGATAGAGGGAATAATCATTTCTCTGGATTACTGTATCACGTGATTCCCCGGGGTTAGAACCTGAAGTTTTGATCCGTATGTCGCCCAGGTGAGATTCGAGAATGTTTTTGTAATGGAGAAGTTTTACAAACATCACATCCGAGGTAAACTCTCCTTTGTCCGGGTGGTATCGATTGGCTAAGTCACGAAATCTGGATGTCATATCTTCTTTAGAAAACTGGGGATCCAATGAAAAAAAGAGAAGAGCTTCCTCCCATTCCTCATTCATGATTTGTGTCCGTACAACTGTTTGTCCAACTTCCTCCGGATCTGAATCCTGACGAGTTCCACTTCTGTTTCCTTCATCAATGTAGAGTATTTCAAATCCAAATCGGTCTGGAGACTCAGTGAGATTTCTAAATGCTTTAAAATTTCTGCCTTCACTTCCGAATTGATTGATTTTAAAGAAATTTTTTTGTCCAGGTACTCCAAATTGACTTTCAGTCTATCGTTTTCTTTCAAAAACCTACCTGTACTTTTCAATCGACCCGTATCCAGATAAAAGTCTATTTTCTTAAAGTTTTCAATAAGCTGTTGCAAGAGTCTGATTTTCAGTCGGGGATAGAAATTCATAATAGGAAGGGTGTCCGGGCAAAAGTCCCCGGACGATGGAAGCTAGGTCAACCTTTGATGGAGAGTCCTCCCCCTGACTTACTTAGGGTGGCCTGAGCTGAGGGTTCTTTCTTCTCAATTTCTTCCCAGGCAGTTTTCAATTCTGTGATATTTTTTATGAGTTCATTCAGAATTTTTTCGTCTTTGTTCATGTTTGCTTCCAAAAGCCTTTTTTTGAAGTAAACATAAAGAGCGAGAAGATCATTGGCTACCTTCCCACCTGCATCCAAATTGAGTGAGCCCATGAGTTCTGAGATGATATCCTGAACTTTTATGATGTTTTCATTGACAACATCATACTTTCTCGGATTGTTCACATGTTCTTTTGCTATATTCAGGAATCGAATGGCACCTTCATAAAGCATAACGATGAGTTTCCCCTGACTTACAGTGGATACTTCGTTGGATTTATAAGAATTGTACCCGGATCCAAAGGATGATCTATTTGATAATGACATTTTCTTCTCCTAGAAATTCCATTCGACAAAAAACAGAAGGTGCTTAATGGTATACTTAAAATCTATAATCGCATAGATTAGGAATTCACTCAAGCAAAAGAGATTGTAATGAAAAAAAAAATTGTTGTTTTAGCTTCCGGAAACGGAACAAACTTTGTCTCTCTTAGGGAATACATCCGGAAAAAAAAGTTAAAAGCGGAGATCGTTTCTCTCATCTCAGACAATCCGGCTGCAAATGCACTTCTACTAGCACATTCTTTTGGAATTGAACCGATCTCATTCTCTTTTCCCAAAGAAGAACGGGAGGCTTACAATCAGGCTCTCGATCAAAAAATAGCCGAATACTCACCCGATTTGATTGTCGCAGCAGGATACATGAAGATCCTCCCCCCTTTTCTGGTGGATAAGTATCCAAATCGAATCATAAACATTCATCCCAGTCTTCTGCCTTCTTTCAAAGGTCTTCATGCCATTAGACAGGCAATGAATTACGGGGTGAAATTCACCGGTTGCACTACCCATTTTGTAGACAATTCTTTAGATGGTGGGATCATTATCATGCAATCAGTAGTGAAAATTAAGGAGGATATGACAGAAAGTGATTTGACAGCTGCTGTTCACAAAGAAGAGTATAAAATCCTACCCAAATCAGTTCATTATTTTTTAGATGATAAAATAAAAATTGAAAACAGAAAAATAACTATCCAAGAGTAAACGATGATCAAAATCAATAGAGCCCTAATTTCTGTAAGTGACAAAACCAATCTGATTCCTTTTGCAAAGTTTCTATCTGCAAAAGGTGTAGAAATCATTTCCACAGGCGGAACCCTCAAGGAATTGATAAAAAATGACATTCCGGCAATAAAAGTCGAAGATTATACCGGTTTTCCCGAAATGCTGGATGGTAGGTTGAAAACCCTTCATCCAATCATTCACGGTGGACTTTTGGGAAATCCCGGAATGCCGGGTCACAGTGCGGACTTAGAAAAGCACAATATCCAATCGATTGATTTGGTCGTTGTCAACCTCTACCCCTTTGCAGAAACCATAGCAAAACCCAATGTAGCCCTCGAAGAAGCGATCGAAAACATTGATATCGGTGGACCCACTATGCTCCGGAGTGGAGCGAAAAATTATCAGTGCACTGTCGTTGTCACAGACATAGACGATTATCCTAAGATTCAGGATGAGATGGAAAAGAACTCAGGTTCAGTCCTGAAGAGTACCTCATTTCTATTGGCTCAAAAAGTCTTTGCTCACACAGCTCTTTATGACTCAACAATCAACCAGTTCTTCAATCAATTGGAAAACAATCCTTTCCCCGAGATCCTCACTTTGGGCTTCAAGAAAAAGCAAAGCTTGAGATACGGTGAAAATCCCCATCAGAGTGCGGCATTCTATGAATCGATTACTACCAAAAGTCAATTCAACCCACTTCAGGGGAAAGAACTCTCATTCAATAACATGCTGGATTTCGATGCGGCATTTCACACTGCAGCTCTCATGAAACCCAATTCAGTTTCCATAATTAAGCACTTAAATCCCTGCGGTGTAGCCTCAGCTGCAACTACAGTAGAATCTTTTGAATTGGCAAGACGTACGGATCCTGTCTCAGCATTCGGTGGTGTGATCGGTGTGAGTGGGGTTGTAGATTCAGATCTTGCAGAAAAAATTGTAGAAAATTTCGTAGAAGGTGTGATTGCGGAAAAATTCACAGAGGAATCCAGAGTAGTATTTTCAAGAAAACCCAACATTCGTCTCATAGAGATTTCAGATTTTAGAAAAGCTCTCAGTGATAGAGACTTCCGGCCCATTCATCAGGGACTTCTCCTTCAGGATCGGGATTATGAAATCATTACAGAAAATGATTTAAAAATAGTCTCCAAAAAGAAACCAACTGACGAAGATATAAAAGGACTGATGTTTGCCTGGAGTTGTGTCCGACTGATCAAGTCGAATGCAATAGTCTACACAGACAAGAATTCAACGCTCGGAATTGGTGCAGGTCAGATGTCCCGGGTGGATTCTGTTGAGATAGGAGCTGCTAAGGCTCGCAAATCGAATCTTGATCTCAAGGGTTCCTATGTGGGAAGTGATGCATTTTTCCCATTTCGGGATGGAATTGATGCACTGGCCAAAGAAGGTGCCAGAGCAATCATCCAACCCGGAGGTTCTATTAGAGATGAAGAAGTGATCAGGGCTGCAGATGAACATGATTTGATTATGGTTTTTACAGGAATGAGACATTTCAGGCATTGATATGGAGCTACTACTCTTTTTACTTTTTTTTATTCTTTCACTTTCTTTGGTTTCCTTACTCAACTACTATTTTAAATTGTTTTCGGATAGAGATAGGGATTCCTTTGAAAGGAATGAATTGATCGACTTTCAAAGAATCATTCCCAAAGAAGTGGTGGGAATCTTTGAACACGATGGAAATTTTCAGGATGCAATGATAGCATTCTCTGTTTCTGCTCTTTTTACCTATTTTTGGACTTTGATGGGATTCTTGATCGGAGAGTCTCATTATTCAAATGAGTTTTCCAGTTATTTTTTTCATTTTCCCATTTTTCCTATATTGTTTCTCTTCGGTCTTCCCTATCTTCAAAATTTTCTCTATGATCTGGGAGAAGACAACATTCTCTACAAACTTTCCCTTCAGAACACAGGATTTGTGATCGGCTCTTCCATTTCAGTAATCGCCGCTAATCTGGCTTCCTACGGAGCCTATCATGAAATGCTGTTTGTTTTGATATTTTTAAATACGATTCTTTCAACAGCGATTTCACTCTACAAATTAAAAGAAAGACATGAATCAGAACATACCTTTTCGGAAGAAGAAGACCTGGAAGGTTCAGTACAATTTGATGATGATTTCGGAGATGAATTCAGCTGAGATAATTGATTGCATTCTATTCATCGAATTATCTTCTAGCTTAATAGAGAGAAAACCGATGAAAGGAAACTCAAATCTTTTATTATAAAATTCTAAAATAGCTTTTCTACATTCAATCAGTTGATATACTTTTCAAAGATTAGAAATATTTTAGAAGAAAAAGATCCAACCACTTTAGGACCCTAATTTTATGGGATACCTTCTTCGGCTATCGCTCTAAAGAACGATAAAGAAGGGACAAACATGAAACTAAAAAATCCTATTGCTATATGCTCTCCAAAAAGAACTCCATTTGCTCAATTTGGAAAATCTCTTTCACCTTATGCAGCTCATCATCTGGGAAAAATTGTAGCTGAAGATATCATTAAGACAACAGGGATTTCCCATTCAGTGATCGATGGGGTTATTGTGGGGGAAGGATTCGCAAATGCACCCAATTCCGCAAGGGTGATCATGAATTTAATGGGCATGCCGAATGAAATTCCTGCCCTCACAGTAGCCAACAACTGTGTTTCCGGAATGGAGGCTACCGTAGAAGCTGCACGAAGAATTGCTCTCGGAGAAGGTGACCTATATTTGGTTCTCGGAGAAGAATCTCAAACAGCCATGCCCATAATTGTGAAAAATGCCAGACTCAATAAAAAAACAGCAACGATAGATAAACTCAAAGGTCTCCTCCCCGACAATTTGCCCGAAGGAGTAGAACTCAGAGACACTCTCGAAGATGGACTCGGAGATGGAGAGACCAGTTACGGAATGCAGGTCACAGCCGAAATTTTAGCACAAAACTACGAACTCAAAAGAGAGACAACCGATAAAGTTGCCTATGAAAGTTTCAAAAGAGCGTATGAAGCAACAACTTCAGGGATGTACAAAGAATACATCATACCCGTAAATGATGATGAAGGCAAACCCCTCGAAGCCGATGAAGCTGTTCTTTTAAGGAAAGGTTTGGTGGAAAATCCGGGTAGAATGGCGAAAGCTATGCTACTTTTCGAGAATCCTCAAATGAAATTTGATCAATTCAAAGAAAAATATGGTAAGTATCTAAAGAAATCACACGGCCCTACTCTGAGCATTTTCAATGCCAGCCCCCGTTCTGATGGAGCTGCCGGAGTTATAGTTTGCTCACTTGAAAAAGCGAAAGAATTGGGACTAAAAGTGGATGCACTTCTTACAGGTTGGAAAATGAAGGGTGTGGATCCAAACCTAATGGGCTTGGCTCAGGCTCATGCTTCTCTCGGACTTCTCGAGGATATGAATTTAAAAATGGATGACATCGATCAAATTGAAATTCATGAAGCCTTTGCGGCTACTGCAGTTGCGGCCCTTGAGGAAATCAGAATTCAAACCAATTACGATTGGGAAAAAAAATTCGATGAGAAAAAGATCAATATGTATGGTGGGTCAATCGCTATCGGTCATCCTTTCGGAGCAACCGGAGTTCGTTTGATAGCAAATGGTGTAATGGATTTCAAAAACAATCCGGATACCAAAAGAGTTCTTCTCACAGCCTGTGCTCATGGTGGAGTAGCAGGTTCATTGATGCTGGAAAGATACAACGGCTAATTTTTCATCCTTCCCGTTCCTTAGGGAGTGGGAAGGAGATTGAATAATATTATGGAACATTTCATACATTTTTTAGAAGAAAATAAATTATTTCTACTCTTTCTGGTGATTGCAGTTGGATACTTACTGGGTAAGATCAAAATCAGAGGTTTTAGCCTGGGGATCGCGTCGGTTCTATTTGTGGGACTGGCTTTCGGATCTCTTTCGGAAAATCTCTTTTTACCCGACATGATTCACACTATCGGATTGGTATTTTTCGTTTATACCATCGGTCTACAATCGGGTCCGGGATTTTTTGCAAGTTTTGATAAAAAAGGAATATCCATCAATCTAATGATGGTTTTCATTCTTTTTCTTTCTGCCTGTACTACAGTTCTACTCGGTTCTTTTTTTGACCTCAATGAGTTCATTTTGCCCGGCCTCTACTGCGGTTCGCTTACCAACACTCCAGCCCTTGCGGCTATTGTAGATACTATCAAATCCAATCCAACCAATTTGTCTCCGGAAAATTTAACAGTCCAATTGGCTGAGCCCATAGCAGGCTACTCGATTGCTTATCCTTTCGGAGTCATGGGGGTGATTTTCAGTCTCTTCTTATTTAAAAAAATCTTTCGTGTAGATCTAGCTAAAGAAGCTGAAGAGACAGCCAACCAACTGGGATTGGGTTCTCAAGACTTAGACAACATAGAAGTAATCATAAATAATCCCAATATCATAGGGAAAAAGGTCTCTCAGGTTTTTCTTGACCATTACAAAAATATAATTATATCCAGAATAGAAAAAAACGGTGTTCTGAAAATTGCCGAAGGTGAAACTATTTTAGAAGAAGGAAATATCATTACACTTGTGGGTACTCCCGAAGAAATCCGTGATATTATTAAAGATTTTGGAGAGTTTTATGACAGGGATCTATCTGCGGATCGATCCCAGTTGGACTTTCGACGTATTTTTGTATCACGAAAAGAAGTGATCGGCTACACCATTCAAAAGTTAAACCTCCACCAAAAATTCAATGCTACAATCACCCGACTCAAGAGAGGAGATTCTGAAATCGTTCCCTCTCCCAAGACAGTTCTGGAAGCGGGAGATAGAATCAGGGTAGTTGCGGAAAAATCTCAAATGGAAAAAGTATCCAAATTTTTTGGAGATTCATTTCACTCACTTTCTGAAATTGACTACATCAGTATATCCATAGGTATTGCCCTTGGCCTTTTTGTCGGAGAAATCACAATTCCTCTACCCGGAGGCTCCAATTTCAAACTGGGATCTGCAGGGGGTCCGCTCATCGTCTCACTCATTTTGGGGTATCTGGGAAGATCAGGTAAGTTTATTTGGGGAATGCCTTACAACGCAAATCTTACCCTACGTCAAATGGGAGCAGTACTCTTTCTGGCAGGAATTGGACTTAAAGCCGGATACTCCTTCGGAGCCAATCTCTATAAGTACGGACTAGTTCTTTTTTCTCTGGGAATGCTCATTACAACTTTCAATACAGTATTGATGATTGTTCTGGGTAGAAAAGTCTTAAAGATTTCCTACCCCATGCTTATGGGAATCATCTCGGGGATGCAAACTCAACCGGCCGTCATCGCTTACTCCAATGCGGAAGTAAAAAATAGTGTGCCGAATTATGGCTATTCTTTGGTATTCCCAATGGCTATGATAACAAAAATTTTATTTGTCCAATTGATCCATACTGCTCTTAAATAAATGCTCTGACATGATTTTCCAATTCCATTAGGTTGTAGTAAAAAAATGGATAAGTACGATTTTCAAAAGCAATTTGATTGGATTGGAGATCCTGGAAGCGGGATTTTATATTTTCTAAATGATTCACTTCTTCACTGATGAGAGAGTGCATTTTTGAATTGAGTTCAGAAATTCTATTATGAAGGTCCTTCTTATTTACAGATGGATCTTTGAATTTCATTTGCAATTCTTTCTTTTCACGACTCAAATCATTGTCCGGGGGCAAAAAAACTTCAGGTGAGTACTTCGTATCACGAAGTTTAGTTTCCAATTCTTTTTCGTTCATCGGAGGAAATTCAAAGTTAGGATTTCTCAATAAATGTAGTGTGGCTGTGGCCATTCGATAAGGTGCGGGTGTCATTTTATAAAACTTTCGAATGGTTGCATCCGAAACCGACTCATATCTTGCCCCCCCTTTCCCGTGTATAAAAAAATCACAACCAAAGAGACGGAGAAACATAGTCAGAGTGATGGCCCGGGGTAGTACATTACCGGAATAATCGGTAAATGCCGGATTTCTCTTTCCGGATGATTCATCAAGAACCCAAAATGGCAATTCATTCTCATGAAGATCCGGAATCGGTTGGGCGTGATTACGAATTTTGTGTTCGATTCGATAGTCCAGTAAAGTAGAATTGTGAGCTTCAATAAAATCAGAATGTCGTTCTTTTATGTTATCAAAAAATTTTTGAAAACCTTTTAATTTCACCAGTTCGCTTACTTTTAAATTATTGATTTGCAATTCCAATCCACAGAGGTAATCATCTTTTATCTTTTCTGAAATTATGAAGAGTTTCTCATTTTCATTCATTTCATTTATGATTTTATCCAGATAATAATGCGCTCTTTCAAGAGTATCTTTTTCTAAGACTCCATTTAAGATTTCCTTTTGATGATTGAGGATTGATTTGAACTCATCCCATCTTTCTTTAGGAATATCTTCCTTTGAAAATATAGAATTGTCATGATATTCAAATTTATGGAGTTCTAATTTGCTCCCGTTTTTGATTGGATAATAATAAATGAATTCATACATATCCGTATCTACTACGATATGAATGGGATAAGCACCGTGAGCCTTAGAAAGTCTGCACAAGAGTAAATCTTTGAAAAGCAATCCCGGATGAAAAATCTCGGGCTGATGACCTGTGGCATAGATCTTTTGATCTTTTAAACTCTTTCCGAATCTTTGGTATAGGAACTCCCGGAACTCATCTTTTATTTCTAAAAATTCTGACTTAGTCAATCCATGCGGAATGGCACCGGAATGAAAGTGTTCATCCGCTTCTTTTCGAATATCCTCAAAGGGAGTATTCCAAATTATTTCTTTTATCATTTGATTTAAAAAAGTTCCTTAATTAGATCTACGTCTAAACTTTCTCTTGAGAAAAATGGTTCTGCATATTTTTTTCCGATACGAATACCGAAGTAAGCATTGATTGTTCGAATTTCTTCTATCATCGCTCCATTCCCTTTTTTTATGAATTGAGATTCATAAGCGTTTAGAGCTTCCACTTTTTTTGACATTTCATTTGACACATCTACACAAAAATCGGGAGTGAGATTCAGATGAATATGGTTTGGAAAATAATAGAATACTTTTTTTGGAAAGAAAGGATCCCCACTGATATCTGACTTAGTGAGTTTGGAGTAAAACTTGGATGCTTCCACAAGTGAACAGGATGATGTGTGATCCGGGTGTGCATCGTAGGGGTAGTGAGTAAATAGAACATCGGGTTGAAACGATCGAAACTCGCCGGCTAGCATTTTTCTGGCTTCTATTGTATCTAAGATATATCGATTTTCTAACTCCAGGGTTTTTCTGGATACACCCATAATCCTTGCCGCAGTTTCACTTTCGCGTTTTCTGCATTCAATCGAACCAAAAGGTGTGGGCTCTCCATTAGATAAGTCATAAATCAAAACAGAATGCCCCCGGCTCAAAAGCCTAATGACTGTTCCTCCCATTGCCAGATCGACATCATCGGGATGAGCTCCTATACAGGCTATATTCATAGAATCACCTCAAACATCCAGAGTTTTAGCCCCTGCCATTCTTATAATTTCTTTGTACTCTTCCCGGGTAACAGGCTGAATGGACAAACGACTATTTTTTACCAATACCATTTCTTTTAACTTTGGATTTGATTTGATTTCCTTTAAACTGATCATTCGATCCAAAGTTTTCAAATATTTCACGTCTACCATATACCATGTGGGCGATTCTTTTTTTGATTTTGGATCAAAGTATTCTGAAGATTCATCAAAAGCAAAGTGATCGGGATATCCTGATCGAACCACTTCCATCTCACCGATCACTCCGGAAGGTTCATTCCTGCTGTAGTACATTAAGACTCTATCTTTTATCCTGACAGAATCTCTCAGATAATTCCTTGCCTGATAGTTTCGAACACCTTCCCAGGAACTTGTTTTCTGAGTGCACGCCAGGAGATCTTCAATAGAAAATACATCAGGTTCTGTTTTGAATAACCAAAAGTTCATGTTTGGATCCGATTCATTTTTTTAAATCTGAATGATCAAAATCCCGGGATCTCTCCCGGGAAATACTTTTTATTCAGTTAATGGAGTTAAATCTTTTTTATTAAATTTTTGAGTATCAGATGGAGAATCTGTTCTATTGTTTTTGATTACATGAATAGCATTTTCTAAAATCATGATAGTAGAATCCGGATCGATTTCTACAGAACTTCTGTATTCCAATTCCATCTGCTCATTGATTTGAGATAAATATACTTTTTCTGCCAATTCTTCAAATACGTAGAATTTGCCTTCGCTGTACTGAAATGGAGAATCTTCATGCAATTTGACGCCTTCGGATTCTTTTACCAGGTTCATGTCTCCGCTACTTACAACAAAAAGAGAGATTTCTAGTGGATTCTTGTAGGGTAATTTGTAACCGATAACTACGATTCCCACTCCTGGAATTTTCAAGGACTCTCTACCTGCGATTATCCCGCTTCTGGTATGAAAAGAGATATCGTATTTTTTAGTGATTTTCTTTGGAGGTGGAACCTCTACAACTTCTTCGACTTTCACTTCTTCCACTACAGGAGGGTTATCCTTTTTGACTACAGGTGTGTCTTTTTTCTCAGGCTCTGATTTCTTCTGACTTGCCTGGTAGGCTAAGAATTCTTTTTCGGAAGTGAAACCCATCTTTCTCATTTCTTCCCTACGTCCGATCTGGCTCATCTTCTCTTCCATATCTTTTTTGGCAAGAGTGACTTCGTTCAATTCTGAATCTACTTTTTTCAGCTCTGCTTGGAGTTGGGCAATACGGGCTTTATTCTTCTCGGGATCTTTCATGAGCTCAGCCAATTCATCTTCTAAGCTTTTTTTCTTGTCCTGAAGTTCTTTTTCCCGTTTTAAAATCTCATCGAATTTTTCAAGACTTTCCTTTTTTTCTTCTTTGATCTTCTTGACCTGAAGGTTAGCAAATCTCTTCTTATTGACCGCTCCATCTTTTTGAGCGTCTATGTCCGGATTTACCTGATCTTCGAGTTCATAGGTTGCAATGTCAAGTCCCCCACCCTTCAATACGTTCTTCTCGATGGGCAAAAGAATCTGAGTCTGTCCCTGCCAACCTTCAAATTTATCGGGAATGCCCACTCTTTCTTTTTCTAATTTTGAAACCAAATCTTTATCAAAATTTGCTTCCATGTATTCTATATTTTTTCTGTGTTTTAAATTGTAGTACACAATATAAAGAGCGAGAAGCTCAGAATCTTCCTGATTGTAATTGAATGAATCCATTACATAACCGGAAACAACCCGAACGATTGCATTGATATGACCGAAATTCGCTTTTTCAGTTAGAGAAAGAATATCCCCACCAAACTTAGACTCTTCATCAGACTCTTTTCTAGTGCCTTCGATACCCATGTGATCACTCAGATCGGTAGGATTTTTGGTGACTTTTTGTGAGAGCGTTTTTCCGATTCCGACATCTCTGAGCCGGGTTTTTTCATCTGCTTTCACATTAGTTCTATTTTGAAAAGATTCTTTGTTTAGTTTTTGAAGCTTTTTTCTTCTGATAGCTTTTTCTTCTTTTTTTATGTCTAATTTCTTATTTTTCTTTTGTGCATCCAGGTTCTCTATGCCCAAAAGAAAGGATAGAAATAGTATCAAACTGCCGAATTTCTTGAAAGTCTCCATTCTTAACTTAATCTCCTATAATGGTGGTTGTTTTTATCAGGACTTACTTGAACTAAAAAACATAGTTTTCCCTTTCTTGCAAGTAGTATATAGCTTAACCTAAAAATCACTGTATGATTTTTTCATTCTCTGAACAATTCAATACCTATCTACTATAAAAAATAAAAAGTGATTAGAATTCACAGAGAACTCCGGGCTTCATTATCGATAACGTAAGATTTCAGGAAAAATAAAGTTGATTCCGAATATCATTCCATTCTCTTTCACTTCGGGAGGAACTATTCCGAAGTTTTGACCTCTAATTGATTCTACGCAAGCCTGGTCCACAATCTTTTGACCCTGAGACTCATCTACCCGGACATCGATCACTTCACCTGCATCATTGAGAAGAAAGCTTACTTTGACCTGACCCGGAAGAATCCCTTCCCGTATCACCAATCCTGCCATATCTCTATAGGCAAAATTTCCTCCTCCGGGAGGATAGAAATTGCTTTCGATTTTTTTCAGCATTGCCTTGAAGTAATGGTATCCTGCCAACTGCTTCCTGGGTATGGAAGTGATTCTCGATCCATCCCAACGAAACAAAAAGTCCTGTTTGAATCTATAATTGAAGGGGATCTTTGTGATTTGACCCTGACTCAGAGGGGATGGCTGGGAGGAAATCAGTTTGGCGACTGCTTTTTGGACCGGGTCTGATTTGTAGATTCCCACTTCATAGACTTCTTCCTGCTTTTCGTTTTCTTTTTGAGTCTTGGATTCATCGGCAGGCTGGGAACTCATTGCACCTCCCAGGATGAATTCATAAAATGGGCTGAGAGTATGAAATCCTTTTTCCTGAGTGAGCCCTCCTCTTCCCGCGGCATCCTCATCGGAGAGAGCTTTCATTTGATCTTCAATTATAGATTTGTCTTTAAAATCCTGTTCCAGAAGCACATGGTAGATTTTGTCTTCATATTTTTTTCTTTTTTCCAAATCCACGATGGATTCGGTTCCGATCATTCGCCAGAGTAAGTTTCTGGTAAATAAATGGGCAACCAGAAGTGACAGAACTAAAAGTACTATCGAAGCAGAAAATAGAACTCTCCTCTCATCCTCAGAGAGAGACTCAATTTCTTCAGAAAAGGGTTCGTTCTTCAGAATTTTCATTTCTTTTTAAATGGGAGTATGCAAGGGGAGTAGCTACCCTTCCGGATGGTGTCCGATTGATCAGGCCGGCTCTAACCAGATAGGGTTCATAAGAATCTTCGATGGTTCTTTCTTCTTCTCCTACAATAATAGCTATTGGTTTGAGACCAACCGGTCCGCCTTTGTATCGATCGATGATGCATTCCAGAATCTTTCTATCCAAGTTGTCCAAACCGAGATCATCAATATCCAACCTCTGGAGAGATTTTTTTGTGATTTCCAATTGAATTTTTCCGCTTGTTTCCAAATCGGCAAAATCCCGTATTCGTTTCAATAAATGATTGGCAATCCTCGGAGTCTTTCTGCTTCTCCTTCCAATTTCCATGGCTGCTTCAGAATCTATTTCAGTTCCGAGAATACGCGCCGACCTCAGCACAATTTTTTGCATGTCTTCATCATCATAGTATTCCAAACGGAGCTGAATCCCGAATCGGTTTCTCAAAGGCTCAGAAATCATTCCATTCCGGGTAGTGGCTCCTACCAGAGTGAAGGGCTTCAGAGGGATTTGGACGGATTGAGCAGTCATGCCTTCCCCCAAAACCAGATCGATGAGATAGTCTTCCATAGCCGGATAGAGGATTTCTTCTAAATTTCTGGTCAAGCTATGAATTTCATCGATGAAGAGGAGATCCTTTTCCCCCAAAAGTGTTAGAAATCTCGCTAAATCAGCTCCCTTCGTTAGAACCTGGGCGGAAGTGATGGTGATTTCAGATTCCAATTCTTTGGAAAGAATGGTAGCCAGTGTCGTCTTTCCCAATCCCGGTGGTCCGGATAGAAGAACATGGTCGAGTGAGGCTCCCCTTTTTTTGGCAGCCTCAACAAAGACCTGAAGATTCTCTATAATTTTCTTTTGACCGATGAAATCTTCAAACCTCGAAGGTCTTAAATTCTCCTCATCCAGGGAAGAATTGTCCGGATTCAAAATTCGCTCGGTCAATTAGTTGGGCCTTTCTCCGGTTGTCACCAGAGTACGAATGGTTTTCCCTTTTCTTAAGATCTTGAGTTCGAGTTTTTTTCCTACCTTAGCGTCCCGCACATAATTCATCAAATCTTCAGGAGTGTTCACATCAACATCATCAACCTTTGTAATCACATCCATGATTTGTATACCGGCCTTTGCCGCAGGAAACCCCTCATAAATCTGAGCTACCATTGCCCCTTTTGGCTCGGGTAGGTTCAATTCTTTTGCGTCTTCTTCTGAGATGGTGTCCAAACGAATTCCGAGGAAGGCTCTCTTGATCTTACCATGAGCTTTCAGTTCTTCGAAAACTTTTTTGGCCTCATTGATGGGAATCGCAAATCCGATTCCGACAGATCCTCCACTCTGACTGGCGATCATACGGTTGATTCCGATCACTTCACCGTGGATATTCAGAAGGGGACCACCACTATTCCCCTGATTGATAGCCGCATCCGTTTGGATGTAGCCAAGACCGGAAGAGTCCAGTCCTCCTCGGGCAGATGCGCTCACCACACCTACAGTGAATGATTGTTCATATCCGAGTGGGGCACCGATGGCTATCGCCCAATTTCCGACCCGAACTTTAGAGGAGTCTCCGAGTGAGATGGGAGTCAGTGGATCGGTAGGTTCTATTTTCAAAAGAGCCAGATCCATCATTGTATCCGAGCCAATCAATTTGGCCTCGTATGTTTTTTTGTTCTTGAGTTTGACTGTGAGTTTTTCCATGTCCCGAATGACATGTTCATTGGTCAGGATGTAGCCTTCTTCATTGAGAATGATTCCTGAGCCCAATCCTCCCTGCTTTTCTTTGTGTTCTTTAAACTTTCTTCCCCGGCTTCCTCCACCATTGAAGGGATCAAAGGGATCGAAATGAAATGGATGGGACTTTACTTTGATTGTTCTTTCCGTGGCAATGGAAACAACACTGGGGGAAACACTCTCAAAGACTTCCTGAAAGGCATCTTCCAATCCGAGAGCCTGCTTCTTTCCGCTCGAAATATCCTTATTGGGATCGGCTCTGAGAACTTCCAATTTTTCTTGATTTTGATTCGATGGAAAGGAATGAAAAAGAATGGGTGAAAGGATAGTCCCAATCAGAATGAAGAAACCTGCAAACAATAGATACTTTACTCTACTCATATTCATACTAGTCTAACATCCTCCAAACTTGTTTCTTTATTGTCTTTTCTTTTTTGACCCGGTGGATAGAATTGATGTTCCTGAATCCACAGTAAAGATTTAAAAAAAAGGATTTTCATCTGTAACCTTCCTTTTTCCTTAGTAAGGCATGTATTCATTGATCCTCTTCCTTGTTTTTACTCTCTCCTGTCAGAATTCTTCAAAAATTGAAAAACCTCCAGAATCCATGGACCCTCAGATGATTTCAGAAAAGGATCCATTGCGTGAAAAAAGAGGATTGTATGCAGAACACTATCCCACTTCAAATGAAAGAAGAATAGAACTCTTTTTTCCACAAATAGAAAACATCGGTGGAGTCTACCTTGGGGTTGGTACAGATCAAAACCTTACCTTAGCAGCCAAGGCCCGAAGTGAGTTCATCTGGCTCATGGATTTTGATCCGGAAATAGTCAAGGTAAATGAATGCCATGTCTTCTTTCTGAAATCTTCAAAAACCTTTTCAGAGTTCAAGAACTTTTGGGATCGAAAGAAGAAAGCTGAGACTAAGAAATTCATAGAAACTTCTTCCGTGCCCAATAAGGAACGGGTTCTGGCCGGATATCTCCTCGGGATTCAACCGGGTCTGGGAGTACCGGAACGACTCTCCGAGTTGAATTATATGCACAAAGAATTCGGGATGTCAACGTTTTCCCACTCGGATGAGGACTTTCAATTTTTAAGAAAATTAGCCCTGGAAAATAAGATTCAACCTGTAGATGGAGACCTGACCGGAACAAAATCATTCCAAAACATATCTGAATCCACAAGGAAGGCCAATAAGGTGATTCGAATTTTTTATACCTCGAATGCCGAGGAGTACTTTCGCTTTCCGCCTAATTTCAGAAAGAATATCCTCAGTCTTCCGATAGATTCCAAATCGGTGATCCTGAGAACGATCACAGCAGGAACGAAACATTCCTGGGGCTATCCGGATGGAGAAAAGTTTCCGGATACATTTCCCTTTCACTACAATTTTCAAAGATTGGAAAATCTGAAGAAATGGATGTCCCTGGAAAAAGATTTTAACATTCCAACTCTTCTAACCTTTCGCACTTCTCTTCAAAAAGGTTTTTCGGAAATTCAAAAACTCCCTCCTGAAGATTGGAAATAGGAGAAGCACTGTTTTTTCTCCCTCATTCTTTTTTTCGAAGATTTGATTTCCGATAAATAAAGGAGTGGGATTTTGCATGAAAAAAATATTTTTATCGTTACTATTTCTGATTCAGTTTACAGTATTTGCCCAGGATCAACCTGTGGATCTTCCTATAGAAGACAAAGGAAAAAATCATAAATTTCATATGGTTCTGGAATACTTTGCACCGAAGGACTTACTTCGGGACATCTACAGTGTATCTATAAAATCCAGAAATCCAAATGAAGTCATAGCACTTCTGAATGGACAAAGAAAAACTAAAATTGAAATCCACATAGGGGAAATCAAATCAGACATTTTAAAACCTTCGATTCATTCGGATGAAGACGATCCCAATCTGGTTAATTTTCAAATCGTAGCCTATTACAAAGTAGAATCGGGTCCAACAGAGATCCGACTCTCCTCTTATGAAGATGAAGACAATCTAGTTCTCATAAATTCCCGGATATTTGAAATCCCATCCAGAAATTCAACCCCCGGAAAGCAACCCCTCATTACGCGTATCACTCCCGAAGCAGGAAAAAAAGGAGATACGATAACCATTCACGGTGAAAACTTCGGGAATGATATAGATGACATCCTCGTGATTTTCGGAGAATCGATTCAGAGCCCACAGGGTGATGAGATTACTGAAATATTTGAGAAAAAACCCTTTTATCTCTCTCCCATCGTCAATGACAATTCCCAGGAAATACGTTTCAATATTCCGGTTCGAAAAGATTTGATGAAAGACTCTTTGTACAAGAAGAGATTGTTTGTCCATCTAGTCATAGGTGGTCGACCCTCTGATTTTGTTTCCATAGTGATTCTCAATCAGAACTGGAAGATTTGGATGGCATCGATTTCTCTTTTTGTTATGGCTCTTCTCTATCTCCTTCTTGCAAAAATTCTGGATCGCTACTACTTCCTAGATATGATGCTTCTCGACAAGGCCACAAACACCTATAGCCTTTCCAGATTTCAGGCCCTGGCCTGGACGATTGTTCTTATCGGAAGCTATTTTTATATAGCCATCTGCAATGGTGTCTTACTTGGAAATGGAATCATCCCTGATTTCAATCCTTCCCTGATCGGTCTTCTCGGAGTGAGTTATGGTGGATTGATCACAGCCAATGGAGTCGGTGGGAAAAAACCCAAAAATGAAATCATCAAAACTCCACCACAATTCAGTAATTTGTTTTCCAGCGGTCCATCTATCGACCTGCCCAGATTGCAATTGTTCGGCTTCACCATTATAGGAATATTGATATATATATACAACCTGGTCAATGCCAATCCTCTTGATGGTCTTCCCGACATTCCCACTACCTTACTCGGACTTCTCGGAGTGAGCCAGAGCGGATACATCGGCGGAAAGATGGTAACCGATAAAATGGTGATCAATCAAATCAAACCGTACTACATTCCGGGTGGACACAATGATTTCAAAATCCACATTATGGGTGCCGGGTTTGTGAAAAATATGAAGATTTTGCTGGAGGAATCCCATGAGCCGATCACTGCTGAATTCCTTTCTCATAGTGCAATCTCGGTGAATCTCCCCCCACTGCAAATACCGGGCAAACAAAAGATTACCATCCTACCTCCGGAATCTTCCCCCGTAAGCTCGGATGAAGCATTTGAAGTGATCCTGATTGAGCCCTCCAAGATTCCTGAATCTTCTTCAACGAAAATTAAAATTTCCGGTGGGCTACTTCCCTCTCCCTGCAAAGTTGAGATTTCGGGAAATGAAGAAAAGTTCCTTTTGGATACAAAGTTCATAGATGCCAATACTTTTGAAATCAATGCCCCCCAGATGAGCCCGGGAACAAAATGGGTCACACTTTTACCCGATACACCCGGATCTGAAAAAATCACTCTTGAAAAAGGTCTGATTGTTTACTCTGAAAATTTTGACTCAGAAACTGATGATGATTATGATGAGTATCTTCCCGATGACAATTCTCTCGGATACATTCCTGCTCTGGATGATGAAGAAGAAGACTATCCACCTTACCCCCCGCCCATCGAAGATGACTCCCCTTCTCTCGAATTGGAAATGCCCGATAAGACAGAAATGCCTTATCACCAGGATTTGATGGAAGAAATGGCTATGGAATTGGCTATGGAACTCGAAGAGGAAATGGAAGGTGAGTTTGACGAAATGTAAGGATGGACATGGAGGGGATCTCTCCCCTCCTGTTAGTTTTTAGAGATTGAATTCTTTCTTATACACTTCCCAGGTGCTACGAACTATCTCTTCTGTAGTGCTGAATTTTGGTTTCCAATTCAAAAGCTCTCTGGCCTTTCCGGAAGATGCAGTCAATTTGGCGGGATCTCCTGCCCTGCGCGGTCCGATGGTGTAGTTCAATTTCTTACCGATGATTTTTTCCGATAAATCTGTCATTTCTTTGACCGAACTCCCATTCTCAGAACCGAGATTGACAATCAATGATTCATTCTTTTTTTGAAGATAATCCAAACTCAGGATATGAGCGGAGGCAAGATCCGAGACATGGATGTAGTCTCTGATACAGGTTCCATCGGGAGTCTCATAATCATCTCCAAAAATTTGAAAGGACTGTCTCACACCGACAGCAGTTTCCATGATAATGGGCATGAGATTCGCAGGTGTCTTTTCTAGACCCAAAACCTTTCCCTCCGGATGGTAACCGGATGCATTGAAGTATCTGAGTGCTGCAAACCTGAGACCCTTGAGCTTTCCGTACCACTTCAGATTTTCTTCAATCATGAGCTTAGTGAACCCATAGTAATTCTCAGGATTTTTGGGATGGTCTTCATCCATCGGCAGGGTGACGGGGGCTCCATAGACAGCCGCGGAAGAGGAGAATATAAAATTCTTGGTCCCTTTTTCAACCATCTTTGTAATCAACTTCATTGTCCCATTCAAATTATTGAGAGAGTACTTTTCAGGAAAGTCCATGGATTCTCCGGCACCCTTCCAAGCTGCAAAATGAAAGACTGCATCTACCGGTTTTTCAAAACAGGACTCCAGAACACTATCCTCACCAATGTCCCCTTTGATAAATTTTGTTCCGGAAAAAATATTTTTCTCACTTCCTTTTTCGAGGGTGTCCACAACCAAAATTTCATAATCTCTGGTATCCAATAAATCTCTAACGATATGACTCCCGATGTATCCTGCTCCACCTGTGATCAATACTCTCATTCTTTCTCTTCCTTTTTATCTACGTAATACAAAATCTTCATCTCTCTCCTGAGACTTTCTTATGAACAATCTTTTTCTGGCATCTATCCCCAAAATCACCTGAAATAAATCTGTAAGTACCGGTCTGGAAGAATAGTATCCGTGTCCGAGTCCACCAACACCTAAGAAAGGCGCATCGATGGGGTTGACATTGATCATATCTATACCTGATATTTTTTCACAGGACCCGACCCTTTTGTTTTTATTCACCTTGGAAGATGCAACCAAAGCATTGTCTCCGGGTGAGCAGTAAACTGTAATACGTTTTGAGGCTTTCATTAAATTATGAGAGATATAAGCAAATTGAACAGATTCAAAATCAGGAGCATTTAGAATGAGTTCTCTCAGAAAAGATTTGTTTCTATCCTTATATATTTTATCCAAACTGGGCAAAACAACCTGATGACCCATGGAATGAACTATCAGATGAATTTTTTTGTCCGTATTGATCAATGAATCCATAAATTTTACAAAGTGATTCCTACTACCTTCTGCATTTTTGAAGTTATCTTTATAAGTTTCATTCATCAATATAGAATTCAAAAATCCCTCTTCTGCCCCGGCAGGCCAGGTATACAAAACAACATTTCCCCGAAACTTTAGATCGTACTTGATCTGAGCTGCCCGGAGCACAGCCTCCTCAAACTTTACATTGAATCCATGAACAAAAACTATGATTTCATCATTTGGATCTGCTTTGACCTGTTCGAGCCATTGACTTTCAGTAAAGTTAAATAAATGACTCTGAAAAAGAAAGGATTTGTCCTTTCCATCTTCCGGAGAAAAGTCCAGATTTCCTATGTCATGGAGATACGGGACACTAACATCACAAAATCCATACTTGACTGTATCGTCGTGCTTAACAGAAAAGTACTGATCCGAGCAGGCAGGTTTATCCCCTGTCTGCTTCCGGTTGGTTCCAAAAAATATCCGGGTGGATCGGGTAGTGTCGTAGTCTTCCGCCATTCTAGCATTCAGAATCTCTTCCAATTCTTTTGTTTTGGTGGCAGGGTCAGTTGTTGTAAGTGTATTACAATTTAAAAAATTCAAAAGAATGATTGAAAAAATTATTTTTTTCATTTTATTTACCTCGGATAGAAACCTTTGATGTACGTCTTGGGATTGACTGAATTCCCGTTTTTAATGACTTCAAAATGAAGATGTGCACCGAAACAAAATCCGGTACATCCCGATTTGGAAATGGGCTTTCCACCCTGAACATACTCTCCCTCCCTCACATAAAGTCTTGAGTTGTGAGCATAAAGAGTCTTCAATTCGGATGTGTGTTCTAAAATGACCACATTTCCGTAGCCACCCATCCATCCACTATAAATCACCCGTCCCGATCTGGCGGCAAATACCGGCTCATAGCTGGCTTTCAGATCCCAGGCTTCATGAAATTGTGTTCTGGGATAGGTTCTCCATCCGTATCCCGATGTGATTACACCTGAAGGAACAGGTCGGAACCATACAGGAGGGGGATCGGGTATCACAGCACCGGGTAAAAATATCTTTTGTCCAACCGAAAAGATATCCGGTCCATCCAATTCATTTTCACGAATGATATCATCAATAGAAACTTTATAGAAAGATGCGATAGATGCCAGAGTGTCACCCAACTTAAACTTGTAAAGAATCCCCGGTTTTTCAGGAATAAATACAATCTGTTTGTCCTTTAAGGGGGCTGTGATCGGGTGGTTTGACTTTTTGGAAATGATGTCCGGGGAAACCTTGTAGCGGGCGGCGATTTCTTCTATGGTTTCTCCTGAATGTGCGTAGTACGATTTGAATTTGGGTGTATTGCGATCTACTTTGAGTAAGTTTTTTTTCTTCTCTTCTGTCTCTTCGAGAAATTTATCGTCACCTTTTTTTGCCCGAACATCTCTCTCATCTTCTTCCACTGCCTCTTCGTCAGAAAAAATAATCAATTCATCTGAGTCGGGATGATTGATTGCTTTGGATGGATTGGACATGATAAAAAGAGACGAAGAAATAATAATAGTTAAGAGCAAAAGAGGTATGATCTTGTATCGATTTTGATTGAGTTCGATATTTCCATAAATCAATTTTTTCTTTGTTACATAAGAATAATGAAGGGTGCCTCCCCCCAGATAGATCAAAGAAAAATGATTGGTTCTCAGTAGCTCCCTTCCATGGGGTAACTTTCTCGGTTTTTGAAAAATCATCACATCATCCCCGAATCTCAATCAATCGATTTTTTCATCACCCATGAAGATATTTTTCCGTTTCTTTTTCTTGGTTGTTTTTTTTGTAGATTTTGATTTCTTTTTTGAAGAGGTTTTTTTCGTAACTGTTTCTTTGATTACCTCAGCAGGAGTTTCTACTACTTCCAGGCTGAACCCACCATGGTCGGAGCAGAGATCTTCATCCAATGTTCCGGGTAAGAAGTACTCCAGATAGGTTTCCCTACAGGAGGAGCCCGGTCGCTTTCCGGACATTTTGCAGACTTTCACTTTTTCTAAATTCAATTCGCCGAATTTGAATGGTTTTATAGGTTCATTTTTCAAGGCCTGAGCAACGAACTTTCCCCAAAGCGGTGTGGAGATCACACCTCCCGCCATTCCCCTTCCGAGGCTGAGTGTTCCCACATCATATCCCATCCAAACAGAGGCTACCAATTCCGGTGTATATCCAACAAACCATGCATCTCTAAAATTATTAGTAGTTCCTGTTTTTCCTGCAACCGGTCTACGAACGCCCTGAGAGAGAACAGCCTTCCCCGTTCCCTTGCGTACTACATCTTCCATCATTGTAGTGATGATGAAACTGGACTCGGGAGAAATGATTTGTTTTTTGGGTTTGTTTTCTAATTCTTTTCTGTAATCGATGATGATTTTATCATCATGATCTGTAACATATAGAATGGAAGTTGGATGAACATCTTTCCCCCCGGAAGCGAGAATAGTATAGGCACGGGTCAATTCATAAGGTGTGACTTCAAATGTTCCCAGAGCTACAGAATAATTTCTGGGAATCTCACGATTGGAAAGTTGTAAGATCTCAGTTAGGGTTGGGATGATATTTGAGAGTCCCGCTTCTTCAACCAATCGCACAGCTACAGAGTTTTTGGAACTAATCAGGGCTGACCTGAGGCGAATGAATCCGGAATAGTCCTGACTGTAATTTTCCGGAGACCATTCATCCCCATCTTCCAAAACATAATTGAGAGGTGAATCTAAGAATTGGGTACTGGCTGTGATGTTTTTTCCCGGACTGGGATTCTTTCCTGAGTGTTCGATCGCACTTGCATAGACCAAAGGCTTGAAGGAAGAACCGGGTTGCCTCATTGCCTGAAAGGAACGAATCTGTTGGTTGTCCGATCGAAATCCGGAACCTCCAACTATGGCTGTTATGTGACCGGAATGGGGTCTCATACTAATGAGGGATCCTTCCACAGGAAGCAAATGGTCGGGGGTATTTTGATTGAGGTAGTTTTTTTCGATCAATCCTGCAATCTCATCTCCTCCCGTCAGATAATTCAAAAGACTGAGTTCGTCTCTCATTTCTTCCTGAAAGGAGGTGGTGAATGTTCTTTCGTCTTTGGAAATCTTGAATTTGTAATCAGAAATCCCATGCAAATCAGATATCAAACTAAATACGGATCCATACTTATCATCAAAGACGTCTACATCCTTGAATGCCCTCTGGTTGGAGGTTTGAGTCTGTTTGGTAAGTCCCTCGGACATTACCTCTTCTGCAGCAGTTTGATGATCTATCACCAGAGTCGAATAGACCTTGAGTCCGCCATTGTACAATTGGTCCGCACTCACTCTTCTGAGAAGGTTTCTCCGGGTATGCTCGGTAAAGTACGGAAAGCGATTGAGTCGATCCGAATAGGCAGAAGCGTTGGGCGAACGATTCAATGTCTCATAAAAATTGGAAAAACTTTTGTATTCTTCCTCGGCGGTAGTTTTGTCGAGAATCCCATTTTCAATCATTTTCATAAAATTGATACGGACCTTACTGGAAGAAAGATTCGGATTCACAAGTGGGCTAAACTCTCTCGGGCGGGTTGTCAAACTGGCGAGCATTGCAGCCTCTCCCCAGGAAAGCTCGGAAACATCCTTCCGGAAAAAAAATCTGGCTGCAGCGCCCACTCCCAGAGTTCCGTGACCGAGGGGAATCTCGTTCAGATACATCTCCATGATCTTGGATTTGGGAAAAGCCGATTCCATAAGGACTGCCAACCAGGCCTCTCTCGCCTTTCTCACAAAGGATCGATCTACGGAGAGAAACTTCAATCGGGCAACCTGCTGGGTGATCGTTGATGCACCTTCTTTGATTCGACCCGCGATGATATTCACAATAAAAGCACGGGCGATCCCGCGAAAGTCCAAACCGGTATGATTGAAAAAATTACTATCTTCTGCGGCAAGAAAGGTTTGTACTACACGACTGTGAGTCTGACCCTCATCGGGTTTCAGATCATTGATATCCAGAACTACCTTAGAAAACTGATAGAATTCAGCGATGGGCTCATACTCATTGTTTTCATTCAGACCATAGAGGACGGAAGGAATCTGGTAGCTATCGGCAGTTCGGATCAAATCAAAATCTGAGGGTTTGGCAACCAAAAGCAAAACATTCAATCCACCTACCAAAGCCAGAATTAAAAATAGGAATTTCCCGGATGGATTGCGGAAGAGAAATTTGAAAATGGATAAATAAAAACTTACTATAAGGTTAATCATTGTCTTCCAGGGGAGCGAATTCTTTCATTGCTTTCACATCTTCACTTCTGATTCCGGTGTCCAGATTGTATCCGCCATATTCTTTTACTATCATATCTCTTTTTGACTCTCCCAAAAGATATTGGTAGGCTACCGTCATCGCTAATTTCGATTCGTTAGCCGAACGATTCACCAGTTCTATGAAGGATTCCTGACTCACCCTGGATGGCGATGCCGGGAAGTACCAGGGTCGTCTTTCCTCATTCATGATTCTGATATCAATACTTTCTGAGTTTGGCAACATCAATACCGATGCTTTGATCTTTCTCAAAGTGATAGTATCGATTACCTTAAGTAAGCCTCTCATAATTGTGCTTCTGGAGTCAAGAAGCTTGTGGAATTCAAGAAATCCGATATAGGAATCATTCAGAACATCACCGGGGATGATACGTTTCTCGGAACCTATGTAATTTCTCTCAAACTCATTCGGAAAGACATTCTTCAAGGACTTCTGCCAGAAACTCCAAACGATAGGATCAATTTTTGTTCCATTTTCTTTCTTTCGAATATCCACATACTGATTGAAATCATAGATTCGGGGACTCATGCCCCATCGAAGATTCAAAAGATAGGAATCGAGAGCAAATTCTACCCGAAGATGGTTGTATTGAGCCAAACTTGAAATCTGTGGATCTTTATTGTAATAATCTCCGGAGATATAAAATATATACGGATGGGTGATCACATCCACCGCAGTATGACAGATGTATCCGAGGGTAAATGCGAGAAGTTTGCTTCTGCTATCCCCTTCTTCCATTTCCTGAATCTGATCCAGAAAATCCAGGATCAGTTCGGCATTGTTTTTGTGATGATGAAGATCTCCCCAAAATTGTGCCTTAGCAGATCGATACGGAGAGAGAAAATGATAGTAGTAAAATATATCCGGAGCAATGGCTCCCAGATTTGCATACTTTTGAAAACTGTGATTGTCAAGAAGGGTCGCGATTTCTCTCTCCATGGAGTTCCCGTGATGGAGATGTTTGATCGTCTGTCCCAAAACTTCGATATGTGTTATCTTTCCGGCCATTTTCCGTCTCTAGTCTCCCGATCCATAGGAAGAAAATAAATCTATTGATGTCTCAAAAAAGTAAGGGGAGTCGAGCACAACTACCTAAAATTTGCCTTTAAAAAAATTAGGCAATTCAAATTCTTAGTTTCTATGGATTTAGAAAAACTCAGATTTTTAAATGAAGAAGAAGTTCATTCGATCGCAGAAACTTTCGGAACCCCTGTATTTGTCTACTCGGAGTCCGAATTGATTCAAAGAGCGGAAGCTGCCCGTTCTTTTCCCAATGCCTTCGGAATCACTCCCCGATTTGCAATGAAAGCCAATCCCAATGGAAATATCCTCAAAATCTTTAGAAAACACGGTATCCACATAGATGCCAGCTCGGAATTCGAGGTAGAAAGAGCTCTTCACTCCGGGTACTCTCCGGAAGAAATCCTATTCACAGGCCAACAACCCCCTTCCGAAGCAAGGCTCAGGGAAATCGTCGGACGGGGAACTGACTACAATGCCTGCTCACTCTATCAATTGGAGCTCTACGGAAAGTGCTTTCCCGGAACTGAAATATCCATGCGAATCAATCCCGGGCTCGGATCGGGCGGAACGAAAAAGACCGATGTGGGCGGGACAACTTCTTCCTTCGGTATCTGGCATGAATCCATTCCGGAAGTCAAAGAAATTTTAAACAAATACTCGCTGAAGGTCAAGCGAATCCACACTCATATCGGCTCGGGGTCGGATCCGGAAGTGTGGAAAGCAGTCGCTAAGTACACTCTGGAATATGCTGAAATTTTTCCCGAAACCCGAATCGTCAATCTCGGAGGTGGATTCAAGGTAGGTCGGATGAGTGATGAAATCTCAACTGACTTTCAAAAAATTGGAGCCCCCGTAAAAGAATTGTTCCTCGAATTTGAAAGAAAACAAGGCCGAAAACTTCATTTGGAAATTGAGCCCGGCACTTCTCTGGTAGCCAATTGTGGTTCACTAATCTCGAGAATCATGGACAAAGTTCATACCGGCCCGAAAGGAATGAAATTCATCAAATTGGACTCTGGAATGGATTCCAATACCCGACCTTCCCTCTACGGTTCCCGTCACCCTCTCATTGCTGTAGGGAAAAAACCTTCCGGAGCAACAGAAGAATGCGTGGTAGTGGGACATTGTTGTGAAAGTGGAGATGTGTTTACCCAGGAAATGGGGGGTGAGCCCATGACAAGAAAACTCTCCGAATCAGAGATCGGTGACTATATGGTCATGGAAGGTGTGGGAGCCTATTGTGCAAGTATGTCTACCAAGAATTACAATTCCTTTCCCGAAGTTCCGGAAGTATTGATTTCTGAAGACAAAAAGATTCATCTGATCAGAAAGAGACAGGAACTCTCTCAGATTTTCCAAAATGAAATTCTTCTCCCCTGATTCAAATTCCCGTTTAGATCATTGCTTCTTTACGGGAAGTTCAATCCTATTCTAATAAACAATTTTGAGATATGATAGATCATTCAATATGTATGAATTTTTAGTATCTTTCCAATCCCAATCTAAGGAGATAGTTTTTGATAGAAAAACTTTCCGAATCCGGAACCCATCTATCAAAAACCGTTCCAGCTTGATTGATTTTTTTGATTTTTTTATTAAAAT
This sequence comes from Leptospiraceae bacterium, assembly GCA_024233875.1. Lineage (GTDB taxonomy): Bacteria > Spirochaetota > Leptospiria > Leptospirales > Leptospiraceae > JACKPB01. Next base: position 6,925 of record JACKPB010000011.1, on the reverse strand, counting down.
TTTCTATCAAAAAATAGCTTTTTTCAAAAAAAATCCTCAACTCTTTCCTATATTCTAGTAGAAAAAATTCTAGTGTAGGGACATAATGACCAAGCGACATAATCATTATAATTCTCAATACGGAGCTTAACCCCACATGAAAATAGGTAGATACTTTACCGGAAAGGAATCCACTTCCTACCCCGAAATCCAGTTTGAAAAAAGAAAATCCAAAATTGCAAATCCGGATGGATCTGTGGTTTTTGAAGCCAATGACATTCTCATTCCTTCGGGCTGGTCACAGGTGGCAACAGACATTCTGGCTCAGAAATATTTCCGAAGAAGAGGTGTTCCCAAGTATCTACGAAAAGTTGAAGAGGAAGGGGTTCCCGTATGGCTTCAGAGATCTGTTCCCGATGAAGAAAAGCTAAAAACTCTAAATCCGGAAGATAGATTCTCAGGGGAAACAGACAGCCGTCAGGTCTTCCATAGACTCAGCGGATGTTGGACGTATTGGGGTTGGAAGAATGGTTATTTTTCCGATGAAGAAAGCGCCAGGATCTTTTACGAGGAAACTCACTTCATGCTCGCCAATCAAATGGCCGCTCCGAACAGCCCCCAGTGGTTCAACACAGGACTTCATTGGGCATACGGAATCGATGGAGCTTCCCAGGGACATTTTTATGTAGATCCCGGCACCGGAATTCTCACCCGTTCCACCTCTTCCTATGAGCATCCCCAACCTCATGCCTGCTTCATCCAGAGTGTGGATGACGATCTGGTCAATGAAGGTGGAATCATGGACCTTTGGGTTCGGGAAGCGAGACTCTTCAAATACGGATCGGGAACCGGAACCAATTTTTCCAATATCAGAGGAGAAAACGAAGGTCTCTCCGGTGGCGGCAAGAGCTCCGGACTCATGAGCTTTCTTAAGATTGGGGATCGTGCCGCAGGTGCAATCAAATCCGGAGGAACCACCAGAAGAGCCGCCAAAATGGTTTGTTTGGATTTGGATCATCCGGACATCGAGGCATTCATAGATTGGAAGGTTGAGGAAGAAAAAAAAGTCGCATCACTTGTTACAGGATCCATGCAGAACAACCGGGAATTGAACAAAGTCCTGAAAGCATGTATCAATTTTAAATCTGAAAATGAAGACGATCGTTATGATCCCAAGAAGAACAAAGAATTAAAAAAAGCCATTTCCAATGCAAAAAAATCCCTTTGCCCGGAGAACTACATCAAGCGTGTGATTGACCTGGCAAAACAGGGATTCACAGAAATCCTATTTGAAGAAATGACTACCGATTGGCAGTCAGAAGCCTACTCTACAGTCAGCGGTCAGAACAGCAATAATTCCGTTCGTATCACAAATGAATTCATGGAAGCAGTAGAAAAAGATCTCAACTGGAATCTCATTGCCCGAACCGAAAGAGAAAAAGCGAATTCAGAAAACCGCCAACCCAAATCTCACAAAACGCTCAGAGCCAGAGATCTCTGGGAAAAGATTTCCTATGCTGCCTGGGCCTGTGCGGATCCCGGAACCCAGTACCACACCACGATCAATGAATGGCATACCTGTCCGGAAGATGGAGAAATCAAAGCCTCCAACCCCTGTTCCGAATACATGTTTTTGGACAATACCGCCTGCAATCTTGCCTCCACCAATCTTCAAAAGTTTTTAAAAGAAGATGGAAACTTTGATATCAATGCTTTCAGATATGCCTGTTTCATCTGGACAATGATCCTTGAAATATCCGTAACAATGGCACAATTTCCCTCCAAAGAAATTGCCGAGCTTTCTTATAAATTCAGAACTCTGGGTTTGGGATATGCCAATCTGGGCTCTGTTCTGATGAGAATGGGAATTCCTTATGATTCCAAAGAAGCACTGGGGATCACAGGAGCCATTACATCTCTGATGCACATGACTTCCTACAAGACTTCAGCTCTCATGGCAAAAGAACTCGGACCCTTTGAAGGATATTCCAGAAATAAAAACCATATGCTCAAGGTGATACGAAACCACAGAAGAGCCACTTACAATTCACCTGCAGAAGAGTATGAAGGTTTGACTATCAAACCTATGGGAATCGACTCTGCTTTTGTTCCGGCTTACCTCCTCAATGCCGCCAAAGAAGAAGCAGATCTCGCTCTTTCTCTGGGTGAAGAATTTGGATTCAGAAATGCTCAGGTCACTGTGATCGCTCCAACCGGGACAATTGGTCTCGTCATGGATTGTGATACAACAGGTATCGAGCCGGACTTTGCTCTCGTGAAGTACAAAAAGCTGGCAGGTGGTGGATACTTCAAAATCATAAATCAATCCGTCCCACCGGCTCTCAAAAAACTGGGATACTCAGATTCTGAAATAGAAGCTATCGTCAATTATTGCAAAGGACATGCAACTTTCAACGGCGCTCCTTCTATCAATACCCAAACTCTCAAAGAGAAAGGTTTCACCGAAGAAGTTCTCGCCAAAATCGAAAAGGAACTCCCCTTTGCTTTCGATATAAATTTTGTCTTCAACCGCTTCACTCTCGGAGAAGAATTCCTAACTAAGAACCTGAAGATTTCCTCTGAAACTTTTTCTGCTCCCGGTTTCAATCTCCTCGAACACCTCGGCTTTACCAAAGATGAGATACGCGTTGCAGGTGATTATGTCTGCGGAACGATGACAGTCGAAAACGCACCTTTTCTCAAAGAAAAAGACTTAGCTGTTTTTGATTGTGCCAACAAATGCGGAAGATATGGAAAACGATATCTATCCTATCAGTCTCACATCCGAACCATGGCAGCTGCCCAACCTTTTATCAGTGGCGCCATTTCTAAGACAATCAATCTTCCCGAAGAAGCTTTGATCTCTGATGTAAAAGATGCATACTTCCTCTCCTGGAAGATGATGGTGAAAGCCAATGCTCTCTATAGGGATGGCTCGAAATTGTCCCAACCTTTGAGCTCGGTTCTTCAATTGATCAACTCAGCAGAAGAAGAGGAAGATGAGGAAACTAGCTCTAAGAGTCCTGTCATACAAACAACTGAAAAGATCATCTACAGATACATTTCGCAAAGAAACAAACTTCCCACCCGAAGAGCCGGGTACACTCAAAAAGCCATGGTAGGTGGACACAAGGTTTACCTCAGAACAGGTGAGTATGAGGACGGTCAGTTGGGAGAGATCTTTATAGATATGCACAAAGAAGGTGCGGCTTTTAGAAGTCTGATGAATGCGTTTGCTATTTCCGTCTCCTTAGGTCTTCAGCACGGTGTTCCTCTCGAAGAATTTGTAGAGGCATTTACCTTCTTCAAATTTGAACCCAACGGAATGGTATCCGGAAACAATCATATCAAAATGAGTACCTCGGTGATCGATTACATATTCCGTGAACTGGCAATCACCTATCTCGGAAGGTATGAACTCGGTCAGGTCATGCCGGAAGACCTTCAGAGCGATGCGGTAGGTCATTCACAAAAAGATAGTATTGCAGATGAGAACTACCCTTTCGATGATTCCGAAGACTCCAAATCCAACCTCCTTTCTAAAGGAGAGGGAAGTTCTTCGGTTTCTACCAAACCCGCACCCTTATCGTATTCGCAGGTTTTGAGTAAAAAAGAAAGACTTTCCGGTCCGGCAACCGCTGTAGCTGACAACAGAGAAACAGCGATCATTCAGGGCTACACCGGGGATTCCTGTATCGAATGCGGATCTTTCCAGATGGTAAGAAATGGTTCCTGCCTGAAATGCAATTCCTGCGGAGCCACTACCGGATGTTCCTGATCTACATCTATGGATAGAGTAGAAGTCAAAATTAAGAAATTAAGAGAAGACGTTCTGATCCCGGCCGTTCAAACTTTTGGATCGGTCGGTTATGACGTCTACTCCTACTGCCCGGAGGGGATCCCCATTCCTTCCGGCGAGATCGTCCTCATTCCTACAGGCTTTTCTCTGGAAATCCCTGTGGGATATGATATTGAAGTGAGACCCCGTTCCGGATTCTCTACAAAAACAAAAATCCTTATCCCCAATTCTCCGGGAACCATCGACTCCGACTATAGGGGAGAAGTCTTTGTACCCCTCTTCAACCTTTCCGGTTCTGATTTTTTACTGGAACACCACACACGAATCGCTCAAATCCTATTGAGAAAATCTCTTTCTATTGAATGGGAATTGACTGAAGAAGACTTGAGTCAAACTTCAAGGGGCGAAGGTGGATTCGGTTCGACAGGTACAAAATAAGAACACTCCACAAATAGATTTTTTTTAAAAGAGATTGTCAGGAGGAGAGAAGTCCCTATTCTTTCTATCTGATAGATTGTCAGTGGTTTGAGGGAGAAAAGTTTTGAAAATTTGGAGATCAAACAGAAAAGTATTTCTCAGGACTTCAGGAATTTTCCTAACCACCACTCTCATTTCCCTCTATCATTGCCAAAAAGGAGAATCAAACTTGAAAGTTATTCGATTGGATTCATTAGAAAGTGCTCTTGTAGAGTTGAAGAAACTATCCCTGGCGAAAGAATTGAAATCAAATGGGAAATGGGAAGCAAATAGGGTCTTTCTGCATTGCGCCCAATCCATTGACTATTCGATCTCCGGATACCCGAAAAACAAACCTATCCTGATTCAGAAGACAATAGGAAGGCTCGTTCTGAACAAATTTTTATCACAGGGATACATGAGTCACAATCTATCCGATCCAATCCCCGGAGCTCCGATTCTGGAATCCCAAAAAGACTTTCATCCGGCACTCGATACTCTCATCTCTTCGATCGATCGCTTCCTTCAGTGGGACAAGAAACTTTCACCGCATTTTGTATACGGAGACGTTGAAAAAAAGGATTACAATAGAATCCATGCTATGCACATCGCCGATCATCTGAGTGAGATAGACATTCTTTCCTAGGAGTTTGATTTCTTTACATCCACTTCTTAATTTTCTAGTTGTTTGTACTTTTCTGTAAATAAACGATTAGGCACTCTTTTTTCTCCACGTACAGAGAGTTCCTCCCGAATCCCATTTACAAAATACATATCGATCAATCCTTTATTTTTTGCGGCAACTTTCCCGCGATATTCACAATCAAAGAAATCCTTTACTAAATCGTAAGTATTCTTTGAAATATTTATTTTTCCTACTTCACCGGAAGACTCCATCCTGCTGGCCGTGTTTACCGTATCACCAAATACATCATAAGAAAATTTCATTTCTCCGATCACTCCTGCTACCAGAGGCCCTGTGTTGATTCCTAATCGTAACTCCCAATAGGGGATATTTTGACTTTCTTTAATTTTCTTCATTTGATCCATAAAGGATTGAATTTCGATAGCCGCTAAAATCGAATCCAAAGGATGAGTTTTATTTTCTGTTGGAATTCCGGCACAGGTCATATAGGAATCACCGATGGTTTTGATTTTTTCTAATTTATACTTTTTAACTACTGAATCAAAATAGGAAAAACAATTGTCTAATTCTTCTACTAATTTGTTTGCTTCCAAATGATCTGCGATTTTAGTGAATCCGGAAAAATCAGTAAACATTACCGTGACACAATTATAATTTTTAGGAATCACTCTGTTTTTTAGCTTCAATTCATCAGCAATTTCTTTCGGTAAAATATTCAATAATAACTGTTCCGATATTTCTTTTTCCGCTTTAATAATTCTCCTATCTTTTCTGATATTATTTAAAAAATTGCTTATGGAATTGTTTTGATTTTTTATAAACTCGTTTACCAAATAGAGCCAGAAAGAAAATAATAGTACAGCCGAAAGACTGAAGAAATCAATATGAAATTGAGAGGATTGTGTATACAATCCTGTACTAATGAAAGAAGTGGTATAAAATAGTAGAGAGATAAAAAAATAAGATTTATTCAATATCCCAATCGGGATTAAAAAGTGTCCCAAATACACCAGAATCGTGCAAAGCAATAAAGATGGTTCGAAAATCGGCAAAAAACCAAAAGCCATACTCGGAATGATTGTATAGTATTTGATTCTCTTTTCCCATTTTGAGACATTCCATTTTCCACTGACCAATTTATAATTAGCTACTAAGGAAGGCAAAAGAAGTAAAATAAAGAAAAATGACAATTCAGTAAACGAATACCTGTTGGTATTGTAATATAATTTATGTATAGAAAATACTACAAATAAAAACAAAGGTCCTGATATCCATCGCTTGGTAGCACCGTGCTTCGCTGTTCTTATGATATTAGATAGTACACTATTCATATGCCCTTTTAATAATTTTCTATTTCATCTGCTAAATCGTTACCTATGTCCTGAATCCTCCATTGAATTCATGGCGTTTTCCCTTGAATCTTGTACGAATCTAGGGAACTTTCTCTTGATTCTTTCCCTCAGCAAGACCTCTGATCATACAACTTTTTTCATATAAAAGTTGACTATAAGAATATCATGAGTCTAAACCAATGAACCATGATTGGCACAATTTTGCCGGATTTTAAATCCTCATAGATGCGAAATTCCTCAGTTTTCAAAATTCATGAGAGATTTAAAATGTTCCTTAGCCCAAGACATCAAAACTTTTCTAGGTGGCACAGCTGCTTATCTTATGTTAGGAGAAATAAAATCATTTAGAGTTGTATCGAGTAACCCTACCCTAACCTTCCACCATGCCAAAATAGCATATCCGTCATAAAATATCCCTTTTCCCAAAACAGTCAAACAAATTGTAAACTTTTTCTCCTGAAGGGTTAATTTTTTTAATTTATATATACCAATCTTCACAAATAATCGCTTTTTTCTAGGGTATGCAGCCAATTTATTTCTGATTGAATAGTGAATACGCAAATATTTTTGAACACGACTCTATTCTGATTTTCATTAATATTTGCGTGTTTCCTATTACGGTATGTAGCCATTTTATTGAGAATCCTTTCTCTAAAATGCACAAATACTTTTGAACATGACTATAAGGAAAGC
>JACKPB010000010.1 GCA_024233875.1 Leptospiraceae bacterium | reverse complement strand
TGTACTACAACCTGAATTCCAACAGGTATCACAGGCATGGAAGGAAGAAGATAATTCCAACTCATATATCACGTATTCATCCTATTCGGAAAGCACAGGCTGTACGATTTACACTTCAGATAAAAAGACTATATTTCATGCAAAGGAAGTCGATGGTTTGAAATGTTTTGGTATCGAACCTTTCAAATACGGTGCTGCCAGAATTCTTCTCCTCGATGAAAAAGAAAAAAATCCCTCACCCTATTTGGGAGTTGTCAAGCAATCTTTCATAAACAAAGAAGGGAAATTACTCTTTCCCCCCGTCCTCCTTCAATTTAAAAATCGTAACCAAAATGGTATTGCTTCATTTTGCAATTACAATCGTGCCGTGATGATGACCTTTTTTAGTTCTAAGGAATCCCTGCAAAAAGCCAAGGAGATCAAACGGACCTGTGGATTTATAAATTCAAAGGGAGAAGTCCTGGCATCCGAACCGGGTAGTTTTTTAAATCTCGCCTATCGAAGCTATAGTGATAGTATTTTTGATGATAGCTGGATGAATTCAAATTACTATCCTCTAGTAGCCATAGGTGACGATAAAAATAAAAAAATATTCAATTACCTGGGTAGGTCCATAAACTTCCAAACAAATCGTAAATATCGTATTACATCTATCCAGGAGGATAGAATCCCATTCTGCACGGGTAGTGGCTCATCATTGCAGTGTGGTTATCTGGATATCGATGGGAATGAAGTGATCCCTCCAAAATATAAAAATATCTCAGAGTTTTCGGAGGGATTGGCTTTTGTTTATCCTACAGAATAACCGAATCTCTCCGCCTAGTCCATAATATCTACCACCATTTCCAGGAGAGGCTCTGGTTTGAAGGGTTTCACAAACCACCCTACCGCACCCTTAGTTAGAGCAGATTTCTTTAAATCCTCACCCATTTCGGTGCTTAGAACAATTATTGGTACACCTAAATTGAACTTTTGAGCTTCTGTAATGAATGAGATTCCATTCATTACTGGCATATTGATATCAGTGATCACCAGATCAATATCCTTTTCTCTCAATATATCCAAACCTTCCTGACCATTGAAAGCCTGAAGCACACAAAAACCTTTTGCAACTAAAGTCAACTGAATCATTTGTAGAATAGTCCTGGAATCATCGATTGCAAGTATTGTTTTCATCTCCATTTCTCCTATCAGGATTTGATCTAAAAATTAGCACAATCCTTCTGATAAATAAATAAAAACTTCCTCTCAAGATTTGAAATCTAGATAATCAATTAGTTTATTAAATTAACTGTCTCAAAATAATAAAAAAAAATACTCTAACCCTAACAAATCATAGCAAATTAAAATAATTTACAATTGATCTAATTTTAAGTTAACTTATTAACTCATCTTAAGCAGTATTCTATTTTTCAAATTTTTTTTAGTTTAAAATCAAAATCATTTTTTGCTAATAAATCAATAAAAATATAGGTTTGGGCGATAGCCCAGGCTCCCTGCAACCTCACATTTCGCTTCTTTGCGTAATGTGAGTTATTAATATACTCTCGGAAGAGTGGTTTTCGGTTCACGTCATCCTGAGCGAAGGATACTGATTTAGAGGTATGGCAAAAGGAAGCGAACAATCAACTGTCACAAATAAATTGAAATTTTAGAATGGTTAGAAAACTTGGGAAGGAACTCACTTCTTCTGGAGAATGCATGACAACAACCTATCTTTTTTTCACATTTGCCTTCATGGTTTTGATGGTAAGCCTTTCAAATTGTTCTGTTTACGGCAAGAATCCGGAAGGAGAGGATTTATTGAGGATCCAAAAATCTCCACAGTATGATTCGGAAAAACAAAGCTTTGTAAATCGAATCCCGAATGTCCTGGATGAAATGAAAAGAAATTCAACAGATTTAGCTCTCATTAAAGAATTTTTCTTTGGATCGGGCAACCGTGTACCAAATTCTAAACTTCCGGAAAGAAAACCACCGGACCTTCCCGGTTTTCTGGAACCGACAGATGGAATCAAATTCATTTGGATGGGACACTCAACTCTACTCATTAACTTTCAAAATAAAATCCTCATGGTAGATCCTGTGCTCTCAGGTTCTGCATCTCCATTTAGTTTTTTAGTGAAACGATTTCAACCGCCTGTTTTGTCGATCAATGAACTTCCTGAAATAGATATCGTTTTGATCTCACATGATCACTACGATCACCTCGATATGGAAACAATAAGTAGTTTTCGGGACAAAAAAACTAAGTTCATTACTCCCCTCGGGGTAGGTTCTCATCTTGTCAGCTGGGGTATCACAAAAGATAGGATTGAAGAAAAAGATTGGTGGGAAAGTCTTTCTACAAATGATTTAAAATTCACCTGCACACCGGCTCAGCATTTTTCCGGAAGAACAGGGATGGATTCGGGCAAAACACTCTGGGCTTCCTGGGTAATTGAATCTGAAGATAAGAAAATCTATTTCAGTGGTGACTCAGGTTATGACATTCATTTCAAAGAAATCGGAGGGAAATTCGGTCCGATTGATTTAGTCTTCATGGAAAATGGTCAATACAATGAGAGATGGAAAGAAGTACATCTCTTGCCCCGGGAGACCTCTCAGGCCTTTTTAGATGTAAAGGGAAAAGTTCTTGTTCCCATTCACTGGGGTATGTTTGAACTTTCACTTCACGATTGGTATGAACCTGTCGAAGAATCCGAAAGATATGCATCTGAAATGGGAATCGAACTCTGGACTCCCGAACTCGGACAGGTAATGGAACTTGAGAAACAAAACATTATCACAAAATGGTGGAAAGATTTGATTGGCAAATAAATACAATTTCAATCTGTAGGGAAGACAAGTCCGTACTTATCCTTAAGTCTTCCTTTTCTATTGAATTCTTCATCCGATTTGGATTTCAACATCGGCCATTCGGGTTCTGAGGTTCTGGTATAGAGTGCGGATCTATTCCCTTTGGATTTTAAAATTTTCAAAATATCGACTTTGCCTTCAGCCAATTCCAAACAGGAAAGATTCATACCATCCCCCCAACTCTTTTCCCTTGGATTTGCATCGTGCTTCAAAAGGACCTGAATCCCCTCTACCTCATTTCTTAGAATTAGCTCATATAGCATTCCCCAATACTGTCCCCAGGAATCAGAAAACATGGAATTGTCATTGACCAATGAATTATCGAGTTCAAGAAGCTTATCGAGTAAATCCCATTGCGAATTTTGACATGCATTTTTCAAGTGATGTCTTTCGACTGTAAATTGATTCTCCATACTTTCTCCTTATTGGTCTGTATTGCATTTAATTCTTTCTATGTTGAAAATGGTAACTTGTTCTCCAAATGTAATAATAGACCCGATCAAACCATCGGATTGTATCAATATCCAGGAGTAAGGAAGAAGGTTTTATCTTCCCATCTACAGCCTCGGACAGTATCCGAAGTCTCTCTTTCTTCCTAAACTCTGCCATCTCCCCTGATTCATCTCCCAGAGAGTCTACCGGTAATTTTTCCAATTGAAACTCGTCAAGTAGAGGTATCAATCTTTCGAGTGTTGAAGAAAGTTTCAGACTCATCCGACCTGTGGTATCGGACTGGATGGAGTGAGCGTGTTCGATTCCCTCATCAATAGCAGAGAGTAAATTGTAAATATGATCTATGCAATGTAGAACCGAAGTGTGATTTTCCTGATCCTGAATAGAGATTCCGGAGTGCGGAATCTTTTCGGTGAAGTTCAATGACTCGGTCAACTCATTCCGCAGTATATCAGTTTGCATTTTTAAGTTTTCGGTAGATAGACTTCCATTCAATAATTCACTTAGTACCAAAATAGATTTTTTAAAAATCTCGAAGACTCCCCTTTCGACAGTATCCAAAGCCAGAGTAGGAGAATTGTAAAGCACCTTATCTAAGTATTTATTTGAGCTGTTCTCTTTTTCAGGGAGAATTCGACACACTAATTCCGAGAACCGATTCGTAAAAGGTAAAAATATTATGATTCCCAAAAGATTGAAAGCTGTATGAAATATAGCAATATTGGAAACCGGATCTTTCAAATTCAACCAATCCAGAAGAATTCCCAAGCCGAGGAGTAGAGGCTCTAAAATAAGAAAGGCTACAACTGCCGCAACAACGTTGAAGACAATATGAATCGTAGCTGTGCGTTTTGCGGAAACACTTGCTCCTACTGCTGCGATTCCAGCGGTCAGAGTGGTTCCTATGTTTTGACCTATGACCATATAACAGGCCTGCTTGACATTCAATGCTCCTTCATTCAGGGCTGACAGAGTTGTTGCCAGAGCCGCCGAAGAGGATTGCATTACGATTGTCATACCCAGACCCGAGAGAACAAGATAGACCTTATCCAGAATCCCATCAGAAGCAATAGAAGAAGGGTTGAAAACTGTAGCTACCTCTTTCATCGAAGTCTGAAGAAATTCTATTCCCAAAAAAAGCAAACTAAATCCGGCAATTGTGATACCGATCTCTCCTAATTTCCCTTTGGACAAAAGTTTCAAGAGAGCACCGATTCCTATCAGGGGAAAGACTATCTTTCCCATACTCATCTTGAATCCTATCAGAGACACAATCCATCCCGTACTGGTGGTTCCTAAATTGGCACCGAGGATGAGACCTATGGACTGTTGAAATGTAAGAAGTCCCGCACTGACAAAACCTATGGTGGTTAAAATCGTTGCGTGTGAACTCTGAAGAATAGCTGTCATAAAAAAACCGGAGCCTATAGAGGATGAAACTCCACCCGTGAGTTTTTTCAATCCCTGTTTGAGAGACTCTCCTGCAAGATTTTTCAATCCATCGGTAAGCAGAATCATTCCCAGAATGAAGATTCCAATCCCACCGAATAAACCCGATATCATTTCAATCATTCTCAGTACCGGAATCCTTTAAGAACAATTCAAGTCCATCGTAAGCGAGAAACATAGTTTGTGGCAATACCTTTTCCGTAGACTCATGCTCTAAAATATGTGTTATGTGAGTAAAATATGTCTTTTGAGCTCCGATTCTAAAAGCGGCTTCGATGGCTTCCTCCAGATTGAAATGTGTTGGGTGCTTTTCAATTCGAAGTGCATCCAGGACAAGGATCTCCAGATCTTTGAGTCGTGAGAATGTTTCTTCGGGAATTTTCGAAACATCTGTGATGAAAGCAAATCCCCCGATACGGTAACCTAGAATTTTCAATTCACCATGGTAAACGGGCAATCCGATAAAGTTAAGTTTGCCTAGTTTCAGAGTTTCAAAGTCTGAAATCAGTTTTAAGTCCAACTTTGGCTTCCCTCCTCCCTCCTGAGTTTCTTCAAACACATAACTGAATTTTTTTCTTAACTCAGACAGAGTTTCTTCATTTCCGTATACGGGAATAGAGGAATTCTGCAATTCATTGAAACGTCTAATATCATCCAAACCCGCACAGTGATCCGAATGAGCATGAGTAAACAAAACAGCATCAATTTTTTGGATTTTGTATTCGAGAGCACGCAATCGAAATTCGGGAGGTGTGTCTATAATAAAGGAATGACTACTATCCTGAATGTACAATCCGGTCCGGTATCTTTGGTTGCGTGGATCTTTCGAAGTACATGTAGGACAGGAGCAACCGATCACCGGAATTCCGTGAGACGTACCCGTTCCTAAAAACTTAACTTTCATCTATTCCCATGATTTCTAAGAGATTTAGAATTTCAAATTTTTATTATATACCTGTTTTCATAAATAATTATACTTTTCCTATAGCGGTATGTAGCCATTTTGTAGCTGATTCTTTTGAATATGACTGTAGATAAATCCTTTGAATGTTTTTGCTGATATCCATCGCGGTACCAATTCCATCCCACCCAGTTCGAAAATCGAAAAGAATTCAAATTTTCTGGAAATGTAAAAAAATTAATTTTTCCTCCAGACAATATATACAATAATGATCCAAAGAAGAAACTGGAGATTCGGGAGAGAAAGAGGATGAATTTATTGGATGCTATTGAGAATCGACATGCTTATAATGGATTTCATACTGATGAGCCTGTCACTGAAGAAGAGATGAATATCCTCCTGAAGGCTTTCAACAAAGCTCCTTCCCAATTCAATAGCCAGCCCTGGAAGGTTCTCATTTCCCGCGACAAAGAAAACCGCTACAAATTAGCCGAGTACTGCGGGATTGCAATGAAGACAGCGATGGAAAAAGGTGAGTTTTGGGAGAAATACGGTAAGTACTTTTACCACGATAAAAATGGATCCTCGATAAAGCCCGGAATGGGAATGAAAGTCGATCACATTCCCAATTTTTTAAAGCAGATTATAAATTTCATCATCTCAAGCGATGCCATGTCCTTCATTCGGGAAAAAAGTATACCAACCATTCTGGGAATTGAGAATCGAAAACTAGTAGAAAAGTCTCCGGTTTGTCTCGCTATTTTTCTCAGGAAAGCTGATTACAATAAATCGGACAATAGTTCCTTTTACTCTACTCTTTCCCTGGGAATGGCTATAGAGAACATGTGGTTGGCAGCTACAGAAATGAATATCGGGATGCAATTCATGTCTATGCCCATGGAAGTTCCCGAAATTTGGAAAAAAATCAGTGATATGTACAATTGTCCTACAGAATTTGAAATGGTTGCTCTAATGAGACTCGGGCACATGCCTGAAAAACCCGATCGTCCGGTTCTGGATTGGACTTCTCCGGATAGACTCCCGCTTCAGGAATGGACTCTGGACGAAAAATTTGGATCCAATTGATTAGAGTCACTAATCTAGTTTTCTAAAAAAGTAGTTTAATTCTAAAATGTTTTGTTATGCGACATAATCTTTTAGAATACTTCCAGTTCCAAATGAATGGAGTCCTGATTCGTTGACTTGAAGGCAACCGGACAATGATTCACTAAGAAGTGAGCTTTAAAAATAGATTTTAATTTATACGAATCATTTTTTTCATTTGACCATTTCTGATTCTTTCCACAAATATACCACTGAAATGGAAATCATAGATTATCCGTACAACGAGTACATTCTTATAGATAAGTTGGTAGAGGAGTACAGACAACTTTCTGAAAGATTCCGTAAAGAAGTAAAGAGAGCCGTATTACAACTTCATCCGGAAATGGTACAATCCTTAATCGTTAGAGAAGACAATCTTGAATTGGACATTCAGAAAGTTCCTGCCAAATTTATCGTGGAAGCATTTGAATTTTTAAGCCTACCGATTTCCCATGAATTACAGATTATATTGGAAGAATCAGAGATCAGAAGGGCATACCACACTCTTTACACTGATAATTGACTCTACCGGGGAAACCTTACTTTAGGTTTTTCTAATTTAATTAAATTTTCAAAATTATTCATACCTTACAATCCATTTTCCTTTGATCCATCCATAGAAATGAAAGAATTTATCTTGATCGGGATTGCCCCCTGAGGAAGGAAAATTTATTTCCTAAAAAAAAATCTGTTGACACTAACTGAAAAATCTATTCCATTTTGATAATTTTAAACAATTGGAAGTTCTATGCCTAAAGAGAAAAACAGTAGAGTGGTGATCACAGGAATCGGTTCGATTTTACCCAATGCATTTTCGGTGGAAGATTTCTGGGATAAGATAAAGAATGGAAACTCGCAAATAGACTTTATAACCAAATTCAATACAGAGAATTTTCCTATTAAAATTGCTTCAGAGATTAAAAATTTTGATTACACAAAGTATCTTTCCACACTGAGCCCACAACACGCCGAACACTACAATACTGAAACTCTAGCGATCATGTCCGCTGTGGAGATGGCACAAAAAGATGCAGGTCTTACAAAAACTTCCATAGATCCTACAAAAGTTGGATTCATTGATTCATCCTCCCGTGCCTCCCTGGCCTGGTGGGAACACGCCTGGCAAAAATATCAGGAAGATCCTGAGAAATTTCATGACATCTTCAACCGTTATTCGGTCCTAATGTCCATGTCCTCTACGCCCTCTACCCTTACTGCGATTTACAATAATATTCAGGGTTTTGTGACCTGTATCTCAGCTGCCTGTGTAGGAGGTCATCATGCCATCAGCCTTTGTTTTCAGGCAATTCGGAAAGGAAGAGCGGATGTTATGTATGCAGGAGGCCATGAGTTTCCTATTCTCAAACCTGTAATGAGCATGTATTCCGATCCCAAAAGTAGAGTCATGTCCTTAGAATCAGAAAATCCCAAAAATGGACTTCGCCCTTACAATAGGGATCGTGATGGGTTTGTACTCGGAGAGGGAGCTATGGCTCTCTGTCTGGAAAGATACGAACATGCCGTAGCCAGAGGTGCTAGAATTTATGCAGAAGTCCTCGGTCACCTGAGTTATAATGAATCCAGCCATGCTTTCCGAATGGATATGACCGGATTGAAAGCCGCAAACGGGATGAAAAAATTATTAAAAATTTCTAAAAGATCCCTAGATGATGTAGGATACTTTTGCGGTCACGGTACAGCGACATACAATAATGATCTCGCAGAAAGTCGTTCCATAAAACTCCTATATGAAGACACACCCGTTTCCAAATGGTCGCCGGTTGGTTCCATCAAGCCAATTTTCGGTCATACATTTGGTGGGGCGGGAATCATCAACGTTGCCGCCACTGCACTCATGCTCAAAAATCAAACCCTATGCCCTACAATCAATCTAACTGATCCCGATCCGAATTGTGATCACGATCACGTAGCAGAGGGACCCCGTCCGGTAAAGAATTTTCATACAGCTGTCTCTTTAGCCTTCGCAATCGGTAGCCAGTCTTCCTTTGTCTGTCTGGGATTACCCGAATGATACGAGTCCATCTCTTTACAAATCCCGATGCTCTAATTCAGAGATTTATAAAAAAAGAGATGTATCTACACTTTGCGGCAACTATGTCGAGACCCAATGCCCTCATCTATGCAGTGGCGAGAGTCTTTCAAAATAAAAATCCTAACTTCACAGTCAGTATGGCAGGTATGCACTCCTCAGGCCATGCCCTCACCATTGCAAAAGTGATCAAAAAACTCATCACGGGATTCGCAGGAGACAATTACCCCAGACCGATTCCGAATCGAATGTACAGTAAGATCCTGGAAGGTCAGCCCTATGAAGTTGAACTCTGGTCACTTCTGAGTTTTGTCCAACGCTTTATGGCAGGTGCCTTAAAGTTGCCCGGTTTCATTACCAATTCTTTGATCGGGAGTGACATGGTTCATGACAAATTGGGGAAGACTCTTTTCGAATTTGACAACCCCAAGAAGCTCGGGGAAAAGCTAGCAATGGTAACTCCGCTCAATCCGGACATCACTTTTGTCCATGGAGTTTGTGCGGATAGAAATGGAAATATTATGCTCGCTGCTCCTTATGGAGAAGGTATATGGAGCGCCCTCGCCGCGAAAAAGGGAGTGCTCGCTTCAGTAGAAAGGATTGTTCCTGCAGGAGCGATCCCACCCGAATTGATCCACATTCCCGGTTCCAGGGTTTTGGGGGTCTGTGAAATTCCTTTCGGGGCTCATCCCCAATCTCTACGTGTCAAAAAAAACATCCTCAATCAGGTAAAGGGACTTTCAGATCTAGTGACCTATAGAGATGATTATGAATTCATTATCGAAGCCAATTCTGTTGGTGAATCCGATCTTCAGGCAGATGTTTGGTTTCTCTATTGGGTAAATTTGGTTGGAGGCTACGACACCTACATTGATCTTCTGGGGGAAGATCGCCTGGAAGAACTCACAGAACCTCCTGATTTCCAGAAAATGGCCGCCAGAAGAGGGATCATTGTCGAGCAGGACACTTCCGATTGCAATGAAACCGAGCAAATGATTATTCTAACTGCAAGAGCAATCACTGATCTGGTCAAAAAGAATAAGTACAAGACCATCCTGGCCGGGATTGGTGCAGCTCATATGGCGGCCTGGACAGCAGCCTTCTTTCTGGAGGATGAGGACATCCCTATCAAAATTATTTCTGAAATGGGTTTCTATGGTACCACACCCTATCCGGGAGATGTGTTTCTTTTCAGTCAGATGCATGCAGATACAACCGAACAGCTTTCGGATGTAACACAAATCCTGGGTTCATTAGTCCCGAGAGATTGTCTCGGGGTTCTGGGAACTGCTGAAATCGATATAGATGGAAATATCAATTCGACCCGTCTACCCAATGGAAAGTTCTTAGTCGGATCCGGGGGAGCCAATGACATTGCTAGCACTGCGGATTGTATTGTTGTGGCAAAAGCTCTCAAGAGCCGATTCACAAAAAAGGTAAACTTCATCACCAGTCCGGGTAAAAATGTCAAACAGGTTCTCTGTCAATTTGGAAGATTCACAAGAGGAAAGGACAAGAATTTCTACCTGAGCCATTGGAGACCTCCCATCACTGATCCGGACATCACACCGAAGGAAGCGATTCAGAACTATACATCTTGGAATTTGGAATACAAAGACCCGGTATTTGAAAAACCGGTCACTCCCAAAGAACTGGGGATTCTCAGAAAATTGGATCCCCAGAAGATATTCATCAGTGGAAAGAGTTGATCAATGAGCGGTCCATCCACCATCAACAGGGATGGCACTTCCATGGATAAAGGAAGAGTCCTCACTGCATAAGAATACAACGGCCTTGGCCACTTCCTGAGGACTAGCCAATCTTCTGAGCGAATGAAGCTTGGTCATATTTTCTTTGGTCTCGGATGGCTTTCCTGTAGACTGAAAGATATTGTCCAGCATGTCTGTCTCTATCCCACCGGGGCAGACAGCGTTGATACGAATTCCCTTGTGACCGAACTCCAGTGCTGCACTCTTGGTAAGTCCGATGACTCCATGTTTGGATGCCGAGTAAAGAGAGTTGTAAGGAAAACCGATCAATCCCGAAACTGAAGACACATTGACAATCACTCCGGACTTTGCGGCCAGCATTTCAGGAATCTCATATTTCATACACACCCAGACTCCCTTTAGATTGACATTGATGACATCATCATAGTCTGATTCTTCGTATTGGTGAATTAATTTATTTTTCCCGATAGTTCCGGCATTGTTGACGGCAATATCCAATTTACCATACTTTGATAGGATCGACTGAACCATGAGTTCAACATCCGAAGCCTTACTGACGTCAGCTTTCACAAACATTGCACTTCCGGATTTGGATTGAATCTCTGAAACAACTTCATTTCCTTCTTTTTCTCTTCTACCGCTCAGGACTACAGTGGCTCCATCTTTTGCCAATTCTAGAGCGATTGCTTTTCCCAAACCCGAGGTTCCACCGGTGACCAAAGCTATTTTGTCATGAAATTTCAATTTGACTTTCTCCTTAACTATCTATCTATCTGAAACAGACTTCTCAGTTCTTCCTGAATCTCTTCAATTTTTTTGACCAGTTGTTCTGAATTTCCAAGTTCTAAATCATGTGAAATCACCAGATAGTATTTCAACTCTTCAATCACACTCACTGTCTTACGGTAGTACTTAATCGATTCAGGGTCTCCTTTCTTCTGAGTAGTTTCATTGATATACAGGGGTAGAGAAACTGCTAATTTCCTACATTTTATCCCCAGATTGTCCTGCTCATCGGGTGGAAATTTTTTCGTAAAATTATAAATCTCTAAAACAAATTGATGAGCCATCTTCCAAACAGAATTTTTCCCTGAATACAGAGAGGAAAGCGTACGTGAAGGTAGATTGTTCATTTTCTCATTGTATGACTCAAGAAATGAAGGAGGTATTTTTACTGTCTTACGGGTTGAATAGTCAAAGAAGAGCATAAAGATCTTAACCAGACCGACCTCTTTTTTTCCATTGTCCTTTGTGATTCGAAAGAACTCATCGCAACCCTTCTCTTTGAAGTTATCGACTGTCACTTCGATTTTCAATTCATCACCGTAGAGAACCTCCCCCTGATAAATGATACTGAGATTTGCAAATATAAGACTATAGCCTTCTATATCTGTGACAGTAAAACCCATATGTTGAAAGAATAGGATATGCGCCTCAAAAACATAATCGAGAATAGTGGCAAAGGATACATGCAAACCTTTGGCGATATCAATCTCACGAACGGAGAGTTTGGTTGAGAAGATAAATTTCTCAGGTACTTCTATTTCCATTTTTGACATAGTTATGAGACATAATTTTTTTCGAAATATTCATCAAGTTTTTTTTTTATCCGAATAAATAACTTGATTTAATAGATTAGATGCCAATAGTAAGGATTTAAATTTTATAGCTTTTGCTCATATTTTATAGTTATTTTAAAATGATTTGTGTATATACATTCAATCAGCAATAAAATGGCTAAGTACTGCAAACAGAAAAACTCATTGTTTCTGAGAACCGGTACTTAGTTATTTTAAAATGATTCAACACTCAAAATCGGTAAATGACTATTGCTTAAATCCCGACATCGGATCAGATTCGGGATTGCCTATGAGTCTCAGAGCCTAATAATTATGCCAATGCCATTATCAGGAGATATTCATGTCAAAAAATTCATTATCCAGTCTAGGTATTCAAATCAAAGGAATGGGTCATTACTATCCGGAAAAAATCTTAACTGATGAAGAGATTCGTTCCCGCTTGAAATACCCGGAAATGCATCCCGCAGAAAGGGCTGTGATCGGAGACATCGGAGTCACCAAAAGATTTCGTTCCAATGAAAAAGAGACATCTATCTATATGGCAGCAGAAGCATCAAAGAAAGCTATGAAAGATGCCAATGTATCACCCGAATCTGTGGATCTCTATCTTTTTTGCAATTGGACAGAACGTTATTACCTCCCTGATCTTGCCCCTCAAGCATCAATCGAATCAGGAACTCAACAAGCTCTGGCCTTTGATGTGGGTACTGCCTGTGCCGGGTTCATAGCAGGTGTGCAAACTGCATCCATGTATCTACTCTCCGGAAGATACAAAAGAGCTATTGTGGTCGGATCTGAAAGATTTTCCATTCGTACAAAAATGGGAGGATATGGAGAGTTTACTGCAGGTGATGCAGCTGCCGCAGTTGTTCTCGACTACACCGGAGACAAATCTTCCGGAATTATAGATTTCTATCTAAAAGACGAAGGAACCCTTCATGATACTATGGTCATTTCTGAAAAAGGCATCATCAAGAGTTTTCCTCATCTTGTTACCAATGCAGCTGATCTCACACTCAAAGGAATTGATTTATTACTTAAGAAAAATAATCTGAGCCCGGAAGATATAGACTGGTTGGTGCCTCACCCCGGTACTGATATCGTATTGCAGGACGTCTTGAAGAGATCCCCTATTCCCACTGAAAAGACTTTAATAAATTTTGACCATGTTGGGAATACTTCAGCTGCGTCTATTCCGACCATACTTTCCGAATACAGAGACAAATTCAAAAAAGGAGATCTCATTCTGGCTCCGGCAGTCGGAGGAGGTTTTTTCTGGGGTGGAATCCTATTTACATTTTAATTCTTTTTGCTGACGAATACATCCAAACACCAAGGACCCGGCTTTCATGACATTGATTAAGGAATACGAAATATTAGAAAGACTCAATACCAATCCCGAGATTGAAGTATACAGAGCTTTTGATGAAAAGAACAAAAGAAACATAATCTTAAAGAATGTACCAGTTACAAATGAGTTTCATCCTTCGGTTGTGAATCTAAAAAATGAATATGAAATCATGAAGTATCTGGGTGAAAATGAAATGATGCTTAAAGTATTCACCTTTGAGCGTCATGAAAATGGATACATCCTTTCCCTTCAGGATACCGAAGGCATTTCCCTAAAAGAGTTCAAGCAAAGGAAACAAATTGACCTTGAAAGTTTTTTCCAAATAGCTATAGGTATTTCTAATTTATTACTCAACATCCATCAAAAGAAAGTCATACACAAAGATATTAAGCCAGAAAATATCATTTTGAATTCATCCGCTGAAAACATACGAATCATCGACTTTGGTATTTCAACAAGGCTCTCAAAAGAAGAGACCAAATGGGCAGCTGCTAATGTTCTAGAAGGTAGTATTCATTACATCTCTCCCGAACAGACAGGTAGGATGAATCGATCTGTAGACTATCGAAGTGATTTTTATTCTCTCGGAGTTACATTTTATGAATTACTAACCGGTAGTCTTCCCTTTGCCAGCAATGATCTATTAGAATTGGTTCATTCACATCTGGCCAAAACCCCCAAACCTATCAGAGAACTGAATCCGGAAATTCCGGAAGCCCTTTCCCGTATCGTCGAAAAGCTCATGTCCAAGACTGCTGAGGGCAGATACCAGACAGCTTATGGATTGAAGTTCGATCTTGAAAAATGTGCTGAAATCTATGATACCAATTCCAAAAATGGAAAACCAGGAGAAGATTTTGATTTTGAAATAGGGACAAAAGACATTTCGGATGAGTTTACCATCCAACAAAAACTCTACGGAAGAGAAGAGGATATTGTTTCATTAATGGAAGTCTTTCATTCCGTTCAGGATACGGGAAAGACGGAAATCATGCTCATCGGAGGATACTCAGGTGTTGGAAAATCCTCTCTTGTAAAAGAAATCAACAAACCCATCACTCAATCCAGAGGAAACTTTCTCTCAGGGAAATACGATCAGTACAATCGAAATCTCCCCTTCAGTGCAATCATTCAGGTCTTTACCGACCTTATCCGGATGATTCTCACCGAAAAACCGGAAGAGATTGAAAAATGGAAGCTGAGAATCCTGGAAGCTCTCGGAGCAAATGGAAAGATCTTAACTAATGTGATACCCGAGTTGGAATTCATCATAGGTCCTCAAAATGAAGTAGTAGAATTGGGTCCGCAGGAAAATGCCAATCGATTTTATATGGTTTTCCAAAACTTCATTAAGGTATTTGCAAGCAAAGATCATCCTCTGGCAATCTTTTTGGATGATGCTCAATGGGCCGACAGTGCTTCCCTTGCACTCATTAAAAACTTAATAGAAGACTCAAGCGTAAGATTTTTGTTTTTTATGCTGGCGTATCGAAATAATGAAGTGGATAGTACCCATCCATTTCAGGTCTCTGTAGATGAATTGAGGGCAGGTGGATTTGAAATACATCAAATCACCCTAAAACCTCTCAATGAAAATAATGTATTGCAGTTATTGATAGATAGTCTTCACAGCACGTCTGAAGAAACCAAAGTCTTGGCAGAAATCGTTTTTACAAAAACGGGAGGGAATCCTTTCTTCATTAGCGAGTTTCTCAAACAATTGCTCAGAGAAGAACTGATCCAATTTGATTACGAAAGAGCGAAATGGAACTGGAAGATAGATGATATCAGGAATGTGAAAGTATCTGAAAATGTTGTGGAGCTTTTGATCCAGAGGATTTCAAAACTCGAACCCAGCACTCAAGAAATTTTAAAATTAGCATCCTGTATTGGGAATATTTTTGATCTCTCAACTCTTTCCCTGATTTACGGAAAATCCATAAAAGAAACTTCGGACGAACTAAAACTTGCTATCCTCGAAGAACTAATTGTTCCGATTGGAGATAGCTACAAACAGGTCGAGTCCATGGAAGAAAGCGAGGATACAAAATCCAAAAACTTCCTGACAGCCAAAAAAATCTATTTCAAATTTCAACACGATAGGGTTCAACAGGCAAGCTATGAAATGCTGGATGAAATCATCAAAAAAGATCTTCGTTTGACTATAGGTAGGATTTTATACAAAAATATTGAGCCGGAAAAACTGGAAGAACAGCTATTTGATATTGTAAACCATTTGAATACCGGTTCGGATTTAATAAAAGAATTAACAGAAGTTGAACTTCTTATTCAATTGAATTCTCTCGCAGGGAAGAAAGCTAAACTTTCTACAGCATACAAACCGGCTCAGGAATATCTTTTGAAAGCAAATGATTTACTCATTAATAATTTCAAAGATAAACTCTGGAGTGAAAAGTACGATACAACGATTTCAATATTTAAAAATTTAGCCGAGATTCAATATTTAAATGGAAACTTTGACCATTCAGAATCTCTGATCAATCAAATCATTTCAAATGCCAAAAGTTTACTTGAGAAATCTGAAGCATACAATCTATTGATGATTCAATATTCAGCAATGGGTAAGTTTGATCTGGCGACAAAGACAATACGTGAAGCTCTCTCTCCATTAGATATCGATCTACCTACTGAAAACTTTGATGAGATCATTAATAATGATATGAAACGAATCGAAGAACATCTAGTAGGCAAGAACATTTCATCATTAATCGATGAACCTCTGATGAAAGATCCCCTTCAGATTGTCAAAGTAGAACTTCTGATCAATACCTATGTTACCGCCTACAATACTGTCCCGGAATTAGCATCTATCATTAGCCTGAAATTAGTAAATATCTACCTTGACCATGGGAATCTTCCGGAAGCATGGGGATATTCCAGTTACAGTATCTATCTAATTACAGCATTAGGAAAATATAAAGAAGCGTATGACTTTAGCTTGCTTTCAATGAAGATTAGCGAGAAGCATGAAAATCTAGCAGGTCAGGCCAAGGCGGCAAATATTTTAGCCAATTATGCCAACCCCTGGATAAAGCCTATCAAAGATTCAGAAACTATCAATAAAGCCGGTATTCAAAGTGCTCTGGATTCGGGTGAATTTCTTCATGGTAGCTACAGTGCTCTTCACCTTGTTGTAAACTCGTTTTACCAGGGCAAGAAAATTGATTTGATACTCAATGAATATCCTTCCTATCTTCAATTTTCAGTCCGTGCGAAAAATTTGATGGCGATTGATACAATTCTTGGCACCTCAATTATCATTTCTAATCTCCTAAAGCATCAGGATGATAGATTGACTTTTTCCAGTCAGGATTTATCTGAAGAGAAATATTTAGAAGACTGCAAAGAACATCAAAGTCTTTATCCTATTGGCATCTACAAAACCATGAAGGCTCAGGTTTTGTATCTCTACAATCAATACCATTCTGCCCTGGATCTGATTCTTGAAGTAGAAAAAATCCTGCCTTTCATAGCAGGGATCAATTCTGTAGCGGAGCATAATTTTTATCATTCCCTGATCCTGATCGCTCTCTACAAAGAATCCGATAAATTAACCAGAATCAAGTTTATCAAACAAATCAAGCAAAACCAAATCCAGATGAAAATTTGGGCCGAAAGTTGCCCGGAAAACTATCTCCACAAATTTCTATTGGTCGAAGCAGAAGTCGCTGCCCTGGAATACAAAAACTGGAAATCAGCAAAACTCTATGATGAATCAATCTCTGAAGCCAGAAGGAATGGCTTCATTCAAATTGAAGCACTTGCAAATGAATTGGCAGGAAAATTTTGGATCAAGAAAAAGAATTTCCGATTTGCTCAGGAATATCTTATTTCAGCCTACCACTGCTATGAATCCTGGGGGGCTGTTGCAAAGTATGAAAATCTAAAATCACAACATCCGGATTTGATCACAGAAAATAAAGTAGCATACGACTTCAACAGTACCTTCTCGGTCAACTCGACAATGAGCACGATCACGACTACATCTACCCTTCTTCAGGGTGGAGGTTCTTTGGACTTTCAATCCATCATGAAAAGTTCCACTGCAATCTCAAGTGAGATCCGCCTCGAAAGTCTCCTTCAGAAGATTATGGATATTGTGATCGAAAATGCAGGTGCTCAAAGGGGTGTCCTCCTACTCAAATCCGGAGACAGTCTCTTCATAGAAGCTGAAGGATCGATTACCAATAATGATTTTAAGGTCAAAACCAATATTCCTTTGAACGAATATCCCGACCTACCCCACTCTGTGATTTATTATGTTCAGAGAACAAAAGAGTTTAGGGTATTACAAAATGCTGTTTCGGATGATAAATTTAGTAAAGACGAATACATCATTAAAAATCAGGTCAAATCCATACTCTGCTCTCCCATTATCAAACAGGGTGAGTTGATCGGAATTCTTTACATTGAAAACAACCTGTCTACAGGTGCTTTTACAGAAGAACGTCTGCATGTCATAAAAGTCCTTTCCTCTCAGGCGGCTATCTCCATCGACAATGCTCTTCTCTATGCCAATATGGAACAGAGGGTGAAAGAAAGAACCAAAGAGTTGAGAAAAGCGAATGACGAACTCGCAGAAAAAAATCAACACATCACTGATAGTATCAATTACGCGAAGACAATCCAAGAAGCAATTCTCCCATCAAAATCTGCAATGCTTACAAATTTTCAGGACTTTTTCATTAATTTTTATCCTAAAGATATTGTTTCCGGAGATTTCTACTGGTATGCCCAAACCAATGAGTCTTCCTTCATAGCCGCTGTAGATTGTACGGGTCATGGAGTGCCGGGTGCGTTCATGTCAATGATAGGTAGTGCAATCCTCAATCAAATCGTTAAAGAACAGAAAATCTATGAACCCGCTGAAATCTTAAACCAGCTGAATAAGAATATCCGTATCGCACTCAAGCAGGACATCAAGGAAGATGCCGCCAGAGATGGAATGGAAATTTGCCTGGTTAGAATCGATGCAGATAAGGTGATTTTTTCCGGTGGCCATCGACCTCTTTATATGATTCAAAATGATGAATTTATTTCCTACAAAGGAGATAAGGATGGAATCGGCGGAAAACAAAAATCTGAGAGTAGAGAGTATACAAATATAGAAATACCGATTCACAAAGGCGTTCGAACAGTAATTTATTTAACTACTGATGGATACCAGGATCAACCCAATGATTTAGGGAAAAAAATTGGCTCCAGAGGTCTCCAGGAAATCATTCGAAAGTATTCACATTTGGATGGTATCGATCAAAAGTTAAAATTTGAAGAAGAACTGTTCAACCATTCGAATGGTGAACCTCAAAGGGATGATATCACAGTTATTGGAATAATTTTTAAATAAAAATACAATTAAAGTATGATTGACAATTTTAATAGAAAAAGGTAGATGTTACTCATGGATGAAGCAAATTTGTTTCAGCAATATCAGGATACTAAGGACCATAAGATCTTGTTATCTTTCAAAGGTGCAATTTCTCAGGAAGTAGTTACGGAATTTGGATCAATGATAAGATCTTCACTAAGCGCTGAGACAAATACGAAAAAAATTTTTGCAGTCTTTATTGAGCTAGCCCAAAACATAGTAAGATATTCTGCTGAACAGGAATCAGGACCCGATGAAAATTCTGGAGTAGGAATTATTCTACTTAGAGAAAAAAAAGATTATTTTTATTTGAGTTCAGGGAATATGGTCGTTAAGGAATCTGTTTCAAAAATTCAGGAACGTTGTGAAAAAGTTAACTCAATGAATAAAGATGAATTAAAAGCATACTATCAAGATAAAATCAGAAAACCTCCCGAAGCAGGTAGCAAAGGAGCAGGAATTGGTCTCATTGACATAGCTAGGAAATCTGATGGTCCACTTCATTTTGCAATTACAGACATTGATTCTACACATTCCTTTCTAACTTTAACAGTTTCTTTTAAAAAGGATAATCAATAATGGACAAAATACTCATTCAAAAAACGAAATCGTCTCCTGAGATAATTATGGATTTCGACAAGGGTCTACTAGAAATCAGCGGCGAGTCCTATCCTGAAAATGCTCTTTCTTTTTACAAACCAGTATTCGAGTGGCTGGATAAAGCGATATCATCCAAAATTGAACTTACTGTTAATTTTAAATTAAATTATTTCAACACAAGCTCTTCAAAATGTGTTATAGATATCTTAGATTCCATAGAAAATTATTTCCAAAATTCAGGCAAAGTTTCAGTCAATTGGTATTACGAAGAAGATGATGATGATATGATGGAAACTGGAGAAGAGTTTTCCAGTGATTTAAAAGTTCCTTTCAAAATGATCTCCTACTAACCCCAATGGAACAGGGGTCAGGAAAAGAATCTCCCGAAGAGTTCTTCTTAGAAGAACAGGAGTTGCTAGCCCGCTACAGAGAGAATGTCCAAAAAGACTTAACTCTTCAGGTACTCAGTGAAGAATATAAGCTCCTAGGTAGCAAATACGATATCTTACTCCGTCAGACCTTGAAATTGATGAGGATTGGAGACTCCAATCAACGTCGATTGATCAAAACCCAGAATGAACTTCAAGAAGCCAACCACAAACTTGAAGTAACTTATAAAAACTTAAAATCCCTCAGTCAAATCGGAAAAATCCTAACCGCAACATTCGATACCAAAGAAATTGTCTCCATAATCAATAAATACATTAATAAAATCATGGATCTGGACATTCTGACGATAGGGATTTACGAAGAAGAAAAGAACGTCATCAAATATAAATCCTTAATGATAAATCATGAATTTGTTCCCTCCATGGTCTCCGAAGACTTGAGTGAAGACA
Organism: Leptospiraceae bacterium; assembly: GCA_024233875.1. Taxonomy (GTDB): domain Bacteria; phylum Spirochaetota; class Leptospiria; order Leptospirales; family Leptospiraceae; genus JACKPB01. Next base: position 164,858 of record JACKPB010000010.1, on the reverse strand, counting down.
ATTTCTCCTCAAGGTGTGTGAAGGATCAGACAGATATTATTATTAATGATATTCAAACTGAAGCCCCGGAGTTCATGCCTAAGATGAAAAGACTCTGGGACGCACAGACTCTTTCCATGGTATACATTCCCCTTACCGTCCAGGAGCATCTCATTGGAATTCTCAGTGTTCAAAGCTATGAGACAAATGCATACAACGAAAACAAGATCAATATTTTAAGAACACTGGCTTCCTATATCGCCATAGCTATAGACAATGCAAATGCTTACAAAGATATCTCAAAGAAAAATAAACAACTCAATGAGCACATAGAAAAGATCAGAACATTGAATGATCAATTGGAAATTGAGATGAGTAAATCCGAGAAGTTACTTCTCAATATTTTACCTTCTACAATAGCAGAGAGACTGAAAAAAGGAGAAAGTGTCATATCCGACTACTTTCCCGAAGCAAGTGTTTTATTTGCCGACATTGCAGGCTTCACCAAGATGAGTGCCAAAATGGCCTCTCAGGAAAAATTAGTTGATATATTAAATGAAATTTTTACAACCTTTGATAATGTAACAAACAAATTCAACCTAGAAAAAATCAAAACAATAGGTGACTGCTTTATGGTTGCGGGAGGAATACCCGCTCCATCCGATGATCATCTGGAAAGGATTTTGGATGCTTCACTTGAAATGATTAAGGTATTTAGTTTTATAAAGAAAGAACTCAATATCGATGTATCTCTCAGGATTGGAGTCAATGTTGGTCCCATAGTCGCAGGAGTGATAGGAAAAAACAAATTCGTTTATGATCTCTGGGGAGATACGGTAAATACTGCGTCCCGAATGGAATCCAATGGGATGTCCGGGCGAATCAATTGCTCAATATATGTTTATGAAAAATTACATGACAAATACCATTTTGAAGACAGGGGAGAACTAGAAGTCAAGGGCAAAGGTCCTATGAGAATGTTTTTCCTAAATGGCAAAAAATAAGATCAAACTTCATATCCTGTATGATCCGAGAGATTTCCTCTCTCAATCATAACTTTCATTTCTTCTTTCATCCCGAAAAGTTCAGATTGAGTGATTCTGGAATTACCGGAACTCATTTGATTGAGTTTTAGTAAAAATGGATCCATTTCCAATTCCCGGAAAATATCCTTACCCTTAGTCCCGGGAAACTTATTGAAATACTCAATCAATATCTGTCTTACTTCTATGATGTTGTATGTTTTTTCCCCTTTTTCGTTTATATCCACGTTCGTCTCCGCGATTTCAGAATTTATATACCAGTTCTCATATACCGATTCGAATAAATAATTACAATTTTCCTATTATGGTATGTAGCCATTTTATAGCTGATTCTTTTATGCACACTCAAAAACTTCTGAAAATGGCCAGAAAACATACATTTCCTTTATTAGAAAAAATTAATTCTTTAAATGAATTTGACTATTCAAATCATTTGAATCTTACTAACGCTAGAATTTATTTGATCTAAGATTAAGACATCACCTATACAAAATCTTGAATCTTTTTGGGAGAAAACGTGTTTATTTTATTAACTCACCTTATGCACTTCTTGTGAAAGTTGAGGATAATGAAAAGAACCTTTCGGCAAATTGGGGACTCATCATCCCCAGACCTCTATTTTTATCGATCTATTAGTAAAATACGATTTTGTATAAAAAAATTAAAATGTTCGGAAGAATAAAAAATTGCGTAAGGTGAGTGATTAATCTTTATCCGGAACTCCATCCTCAGGTATTACACCATAGATTCTATGAGCGGCTTTTTTTAACTTCTCTAACTTTTCTGAATCAATCTCGGCAGAAGGATGCATGTTGATATAAGGCTTCAATGGCATTTCACCTTCTGAGATTTCATCGAGAGATTTTTCGATAGCTTTCTTCTTTTGTTTATCTGTTAGAGAGTCCCATTTTGAAAAGTTCAGTTCTTCCCTTCCTTCAGATATGTGATGGGCAATAAAAATGGAGACCAATGGCATTTTCATGTACCAATACGATTTGGTAAGATTACTATGGCAATCAAAACAGGATTCTTTTAAAATCTGATCAGACTCCTGGTCTAAAATCAGTCCACTATAATGACCTTCCGGATTTTGAATAGGAAGCATAATTTTAGAAATTACTAAACTTAAGATCCAAATTATTGCTATCGCTCCGAGAATTATTTTCACTAATTTCATAAGTACCTCAGCTAAATAGAATCAATATTTCTAAACCAATTTTTCTAACAATAATTTTCTTATCCTTCCTGAATAAAACAGAAAGGGCTTGATTTTAGAATGAAGTTAATATGAAGATAACCAAGGTAGTATTTTTATTATATACCAGTTCTCAAAAACAATTGTGTTTTCCTCTTTAGTTTAGGTAGTCATTTTATTGCTGAACTAAAAGGGGCTACACTAATCTTTTTGAAAATGATTATATACCCATTCTCAGAAATAATTGCGTTTTTCTATTCACGGTATGTAGCCATTTTATTGCTGATTTAATAATGAATACGCAAATACTTTTGAAAATGACTATAATTACAATAGAGGAAGGAAAATCATTTCTATAGAGATTCAATCACTCTTTGATGCAATTGACGAATCAAAAAATTAATGATTTTATTAATAGTTTATGAATTCTCCACGAATAGTAATACTTGGTATCGCAGATTTTATTTCATCTGAAATTGACTTACCCAACTACAATGATCTAAATATATATGAGAAATCAAGATATTTATCCAAGAAGTCCTTTTATAAATTACTGGACTACTTATCCTTTTCCGAAGACAGTTCGGAGAATTACATTACGGACTTAATCTCAATTCCACCTTCCGGAATTTTTTCCGATTTTGGTCATTCTATCAAACTGGCATTTGAACTTGGTTTGACAGGGATAAGCACTCATACAATCGACAATGAAGGCGCATCGGTAGGTAGTGCAATCGAGCAGGGATCAAGAATCATTAAAGATAATGATGATCGGGTTGTCCTGATTTCAGCAGGGGATGCAGCTAAGTCTATAACCAGAAGCGCATCTGACATGCAGTATGTGACCCTTACCACGACTCACAAGGATTCAGAAGTACCTTACGGAGCTACACTAATCTCTCTATATGCTCTTTTGGGACAGAGATTGTTTTATGAAAACCAAATCACCTCCAAAGAAATCGGAGAGATCATTCATTACTTTAGATCCTGTGCCATCCAAAACCCAAGGGCTGTCAACTTTCAAAAAGAATTGAAACAACGAACCTTAGATAGGATGATTGCTTCACCCTACTCGATTCCGATGATTGCAGTCATAAGCGATCATGCTTTTTCTACTATCCTCATGAGTGAAAGAAAATGGAAAGAATTGACGGATAAAAAAATACTAAAATCTCCTTCACCTCCCGTCTACATCACAGGCTACTCCACTGCTATCTATAGTGAATACGTATCACAAAGAAAGCATTTCGAAAGTCCATCGATAAAGTCCGGAAGGGATGCACTCAGCATGTCTTCATTAGAACCTTATAATATTGACTATGCATGGATTTACGATTGCTTTCCCGGAATTCTACTAAAACAAATTTCAAACTTTTTTGATCTTTCTCCTTATGAGGTTACTCAAACTCTAAAATCAGGATATGTCTTAGTGAATGGAAAAAAAATCTACATCAATCGCGGGGGTGGTATTCTGAACTACCAGGCATCCATGTCGATTTCGGGTGCGACAGGTTTGATGGATGTTTTAAGTCAATTTTCATTAACCCCCAATCCTCTGTTTGATCCCCGGAACGAAAGACCGGTCAATTTTGCATTGATGAGTAATAATGGTGGGATTGATTCGATCAATAGCGTTGTCATTTTTAGTCGAAATCCTGATGCTATCCACAAGAATTTTCCGGATCAAGATGCAAAGAAAATTCCAAATAAGGTATGGTTCCCCTTAAATCTACCTTTACCTGAGAAAATCGAACATATTGGTATTCTCTACAGTTATACTATTATCTATTACAATCCGGGAGGAAACATCAAACCTCCGTACAATTTAGTTTGTGTTAAATTACCGGATGATAGACTTATTTTCTGTAACCTTTATGATTCAGAAGAAAATATGATTATTTCTGATAAAGAATTGATTCAGGATGAAACTAAAGTACTATTGAAATATCAAGATAAAAAATGGAAAGGTTACATCATAGATTGACTCTGATTGGATAGACTTTTTAATTCAGACAATGAATTATTTATTGAGGATAATAAAATGAAATCATGGATTTATATCTTATTGCTACTTACAGGACTCACATGCACAACCAACTACTACAATACATGCATGAATGATTGTGATACAAAATTTTATATTTGCCTGGCTGCATTTTCCAGTGCGGCAGGAGACAATGCCAAAACAAGTACCACATTACTTTCTGTTTTAGTTTGTGATGACACAAGGAGTCTATGCCAGAGAACCTGCTATAGATCGAATTCTTCCTCTACCTCAAGATCTTCAAGTTCGTCCAGTTCTTCATCCAGAAGTTCATCAAGATGATTATGTCACAGAATTTTTTTTAAAAATTAAATCACACAAAAAACTATATTCTATTTTTATGGTTATATCGGATAGAATAGAAGAAGGATTCTTTTTTCTGTTTGCTCATTCAAATCAATCACTCTCTGTACAAAAACCGCGATTGATTTGAATATTGAGTATCAATCTATGATTCACTTATTGTGATTTTCCTATCCGTCGATATTTTTGTATTTTGAGGATAAAGCTTTGTCAAACTGGGGTTTTTTAAAGAATGAATTGGATTCAAATGATTTTGTCATAGACTGCAGAAGTCAGGCTCTTTATGAAGCAGGAACGATCAAAGGTGCTTATTATTTTCCATTTATAAAAAAAGCATTTGGATCGGACAACGAGTCTCAAAAAAAGATGCTAGGTCATCTCAGAGGTATCCAATCTTTGTTTGATTCAGAATCTAAGACTCGCATCATCGTTTTTGATGAAGGTATGGGAATGTTTGCCGCAAGAATGGTTTACTTATTGCGGGGGGTAGGCATCAAGGAGACTTACATGCTCTCCAAACGTTGGCCGTTTGAAGCAGATCTGGAAGCAGGAACCAAGATTATGGAATTCGAACCAATAGATAAAGCTAAACAAATTAATGGTGTAGTTGATAAAGCTTTTATGGAAAAGAATTTGACCCGCTTACAGATTTTCGACACCCGTACCAAAGACGAATATGATGGAAAACTGCCGCGTATGACAAACCCCGAACAGGGAACTCTCTGCGGAAGATTGCCGGGAGCATTTCTATGGGACTGGACTACTTTTTTTAACTCTGAAGGTTATATTATGGACAAGAGTATATTCACCAAAAGACTTCAGGGCTTTCCTTTCATGCCTGAAAGAACTACTGTTCTCTATGATTACAATGGATCCCGTTCCTGCCTTCTTGCCCTCATGCTAAAAGAAGTAGGGTATCAGGATGTCAGCACCTATCAGGGCTCCTGGTTTGAATGGCGAAAATCCAGTCTACCCAAGCAAGCTGTTTCACTCTACGGAGTAACCAATAAAACAACAGCTGCTCCTCGTGTGGGTGGATCAGAAAGAAAGTCTTAAATTTTTCAATTTTATTAGGAGAATCTATGCGGTTTTATTTATCATTTCTAATCTTGTTTTTCTATATCCATTGTTCCTCGACAGGAACAATTAAAATAGAAAAAGTAGAATCTCTGACAACTAAGTCAGGTCTTCAATTATCAGAAAAAGATAACTGGTTAATCATATCAAGTGCAAACGCTTCCAAATCTTTTCTTTCCCTGCCCAAAAACCAACCCTTCTTAAATGCCGGAATTGGAGAGGAAGAAGTAAGCTATCGTATGGCCGCTTTTAGGTTTAAGGAGAAATTGATCGCCTTGTGCCAAAACCAAGAAATCCAAAGTATTACAAGCACAGATGATACTATTACTATAAAAGGAAATTTGACAGGTAATGATTGCAATACAGACTTTCAGTTTGACATCACACAGAAGTCCCCAAAATCTATTCTTATCAACGTTAAATTTTCAAATGAAAAAATAAACAGAACTTACTTTCAATACGGAAGCTCAGAATCAGAACAGTTTTTTGGTTTCGGTGAACAGTACAGTCATTTTAATTTAAAAGGCAAGAAGTTTCATCTCTTCACTGAAGAACAGGGGATAGGACGGGGTGATCAGCCCATCACTTTTGGAGCCAATCTGACAGCTGGAGCAGGAGGGGATGAGTTCACCTCCTACACTCCCATTCCTCACTACATCACAACCGAAAACCGTTCAATGTTTTATGAAAACACATCCTACACTAAGTTTGATTTGAGTGAAAGCGACTATGTAAAAGTTAATTTCTGGGAGAATGGATTTCAGGGAACTGTATGGATAGGCGAATCTCCTTCAGAGTTGATCACACTATACACCGAAAAGACTGGTAGATTTCCCGAACTACCGGAATGGGCATTCGGAACCTGGCTCGGTCTTCAGGGTGGGCATGATAAGGCTAAGAAAGTTGTAGAAGAGTCCCTTCAAGCCGGAAATCCCGTTACAGCCATCTGGATTCAAGATTGGGTAGGTAAACGTGTGACCGGTTTTGGAGATCAATTGAAGTGGAGATGGTATGCTCAGGAAAAGTCAGAAAATAATGACTCGAATGGAAAACCTGAGCCCTATTATCCGGATTTCAAAAATTTTTGCTCGGAAATGAATTCTAAAAACATAAAAGTACTGGGTTACATAAACTCATTTTTAGCTGACACCAATCCCAAAATACCAAACGACCCCTTCAGAAATCCTATGCTGGAAGAAGCGAAACAAAAAGGTTATCTTGTCAAAAACCAGAAAGGTGAAGACTATCTCATTGAAACAGTAGGCTTCCCTGCATATCTCATTGACCTCACCAATCCGGAAGCTGTAAAGTGGACAAAAGAAATCATAAAGAAAAACTTAATTGATGTCGGACTCTCCGGATGGATGGCTGATTTTGGGGAATGGCTTCCCTATGATGCCAAACTACATTCAGGGATTTCAGCCAAGAAGTATCACAACATTTATCCTGTTGATTGGGCAAGAATAAACAGGGAAGCTATAGTTGAAGCAAAGAAAGAAGGTCAGATTGTCTTCTTCACACGAGCAGGTTACAGCTACTCAAACAAATACTCAACAGCATTTTGGTTGGGCGACCAAATGGTTAGCTTTCAGACACATGACGGTCTTCCTTCTACTATTGTAGGTCTCAACTCAAGCGGAATCAGTGGAATTGCAATCAATCACTCCGATATCGGAGGATACACCGGATTAAAAAACCCACCTTTTTATTTTCCAAATTACGATCGAACACAGGAACTAAATGAAAGATGGGCAGAGGCCAATGCTTTTACTCCAATTTTCAGAACTCATGAAGGGAATGTACCGGCCAGATTCCATCAGGTTTATTCAGACAGTGAATCACAAAAGAAATTTGCAAAAATGGGCAAGATTCACTACGCTTTGAAAGACTACTTCATGCATCTATCTAAAGAAGCAAAAGAGAAAGGTTTACCTATAGTCCGACATCCTTATTTGAATTTTCCAAAGGATAAGTTTACACATGAAATCAAATATCAGTTTATGCTCGGTGAAGATTTGATGGTGGTCCCTGTTGTCTCGAAAGGTCAGGATACAGTCAAAGGATATCTACCTGCGGGGAAATGGAAACATGTCCTCACGGGTGAAATCATCGGCGGTGGAAAAGATGTGACATTCCAAGCACCTCCCGGCCAGCCTGTGGCATTGGTAAAAGTTGGAGGAGCCTGGTCAGACAGGATTTTTGAATCCATCCAAAAGTCCTTAAAATAAACCCAAACCCCGGGAAGAGCTCCTTCCCGGATTTTTCTCTAAGATGATTTCTCTCAATCCACTAAAGCCAATTCTTTACCTTAAGAAAGAACTCTTTCCACCAAGATTGATAGACAAATATATATTTAGAGAATTCATTTCAGTATTTCTTGGAACGATAGTTCTTCTCGCCGGAGTCATGCTTATCTCTCAAATTATGGATAATATGAGAAGTTTCATGAACTCCAAACAGCCTCCTTTTCATATCGGGCTTTATCTGCTTTACAACCTACCTAAAATTCTTGTTGCTGTAATACCACCTTCCTTGATGTTTTCAGTTTGCTTTGTCATAGGACAATTCAATGTAAACAAGGAACTCGTTTCAATTATGGCTGCAGGGGTCTCTTTTTATCGATCAGCAATGACAATATTTCTTTTCGGCGGAGTCATGTGGCTTTTTGTTTTTGCTATCGGTGAATTCCTTGTGAGACCGGCAAATTCAATGGCCGGATATGAGCTCTCAATCATCATGAAAGGAATTGGAACCAAGCAGGATTTAGTGTATCAATTGCATACCCGGGGGAAAGAAGGGTTTTATTATGTATATTGGTATGACAATACCGAAACCAAAATCAAAGGTGGTTTCAATTATATAAAAATGAGTCCTAACTACATTGTAGAATATGTAGTATCAGCTCAATCAGCAACCTATCAAAAAGAAACAAATGACTGGCTTCTTGAAAATGTAGAAGAAATAAAGTTCAAAGAAGACTTGAATGTTTCTTCTTTTCTCAAATTCAAAGAAAAATCTTACTCCTTTCCTGAGGGACCGGAATACTTTCAAAAACCAAGAAAGACAGTAGAGCAGATGAATTTCTTGGAATTGTCAGAAGAGATTGAAAATAGGAAGCAGAAAGGAAAGCCTTTTTATGATTTGGAAGTAGAGAGACAATCTATTTTTGCAATGCCTTTGATGTGCATCATCGTAGTCATCATTGGAGCCATAACGGGAACTTTCACCAAACGATCTGCAGGAATCGCATCCCTAGGCCTGACCATCGGGATGGTCTTGATCTATTACATTTTCTTTTCTATAGGAAAGTCGCTCAGCGAAAATGGGGGAGTTCCACCGGCAGTAGGAGTATGGTTTACGCCGGTTTTGTTTTCCGGGATTTCTTTTTATCTGTATAAGAAATTCAATCTATAATGAGTTTTGCGACAGATTTAGAATCCAGATCCTCAAAGGAGTCTTCATTTAGATCTTCCAGATTGACCTGATTGGGATTTGTAATCTTTTTGACATTGAGAACATTTTCGGATTCGATTTCTATTGCTTTGATTTGGTCGTTGATTTTCTCTTTCTGGGAGCGTATCCTTTCTAAGATCACTTCTTTGTCCTGGATGATTTCATCCGGAGTTTCTTCAAAGAGTGGGGAGTTTCCATAGAGAATCTTAAATGTTTCTTTATCTGCGAGCTTTCCTGTTTGGATGATGTTGATGCGCATTTGCTCTTTTGTGTATTCGCCCTGAAGGGTATTCAGTTTGTTTTGAAGGAGAATGTATCTGGATTGGATGCGATTTGTAAAGTTTAGGTTTTCGACTTTGTCTTCTTCTTCAGTGTATTTTTTTTCTGAATCCTTCCCGGTCTCTTGATTCAACCGAACTTGAGATACTTTGTCTTGTGTCTGTGTGATGCTTTTGGCAATTATTTCCATCGAATCGACCTCCGTTAATCATGGTTAAAAATAGGTAGGATTACCCTAATATCCATAGTCGGTAGATTTTATTTAACTGAAAACAGTTTTTTTTATTTTAAGAAATTTTATTGGTCTTATCTCGGACTATGATATTTTTAAATTAATTTTTTACTGAAAAAGATTGATTTTTGATTCAAAAAATAAATCTTTGAAACGGGAAAAAAGAATGAATGTAAATTGGGACAGAATTGAATCTTTTGCTAGTTTAGATGATCCGGAAGAAGTAGAATGGCTAAAGGATATGATTGTTAGTCTGATTGATAATATGAAAGATCGACTAGCAGAGCTAGAAGGTGTGAAAAAAAATCCGGATGCAACTAAATCACAAAGCGTTTTGCACCAAATCAAAGGTGTAGCGGCTAATTTTGGTCTCGAAAATCTCCAAAAACTAGCTGCAGAAGCAGAATTGAAAGCAAAAGAAGGTGATATCCAATCAGCTATTACTATAGCAGATGGAATTGCTCCTTCCTGGGAAGATGCCAAGAAAGAGCTTACTGATAGATTTCCAGTTTAAGAAGCTAAACTCACCGCATTCTTAGCACCATCATAAACTCCTTCTTTTGAGTTTCTGATCACGCATTCATTCATTCTATGGAAGATCTCATCGCTATCTACAAATAACTTCACCATTTCTATAGCATGCTCGACTTCGCGGCACTCTACAGTACCTTCTCCCAGCTCCATTGATCTAAATGCAGATGCAGCTTCATGATCGCCCACTCTCCTGATAAAAATCTTTGGAATCGGGAAAAATGCCAACTCAGATGGTTTGGTCATCAAAATGTCTGAGATACAAATCAATTCATCTGTTGCTGTAAATGCTTCAAAATAATTCGCAAAATGAAAGAATACAATCGGTGGAGTGACAGGCTCGGAGGTTTTATCGAGAGTTCTCTCTTCACAAAATTTCTGAAGATCGGACCAGGTCTCTACAACAGTATGAGGAATGCCCAGCTCATTGACCTTTTCGCGAATTTCAGCAAAAATTCCTTTGTGATCACCGGTATTGATGTACAACTGAAGCTTTTCGTCTTTAAGGCGCTTTTCTAAGCTTGAAATTAGACCAAGAGTGTAATTTTTTTGAGCACCCGCACCACCAATCGCCAGCAAGATCCTCTTCACTGCTTTCCTGTTTGCCCGGGAGGAACGTTCTTCGGAGTGTTTGATGGCATTGGAAGCTATCTTATGGGAAACCCAGTGACCGGCGATTGCCAGTGATTCTTTCGGGATTCCCATTTCAATAAATTTCATGTAAGCCGAAGGACTCTGAACCAGATTGAGAGCTCCGGGAACCAATAAGTAGTACTGAGGAAAGTTGTCCGGAATCAGATGCACAACCTTTTTGAATTTGGCTGCCACTGCGATTTGACCATTTAAGGGATATGTGGAGATGTAAGGCAAATCACTAGGGATTCCATGGAGAAGGTTTACATATCTTTCTGCAAATTCTAATGAAAACTGAAGAGATCCAATGTTGCCCTGAGACATGAGCTGACCCCAAGTCCACTCAATCACTCCTCCCATTTCTGAAGAAGCTCTACTCATTGAGCTATAAAATCCATCGATATCCTTGATCGCAACTGCTTCATGGCAATCAAATGCCAGTAGATCGTGCAGGTAGGGTTTTTGGTTCATGTGCATAGCCCAGGAATAGAGTGAGTATGCCATCCTGTGATGACCATAGCCCATCCGTACAGTTCCAACAATCATTCCATCTTCTATTCTTTCACCCTCTGAATTCTGAATGAATCCAACACCGGACACAATAGGATGTGGAAGAGCTCTCAGTTTTAACTGTGAACTTTCATACAATCCATAACGTAAAAAAAGCAATTGCTTTAAGCTCTGAGTGAGCACTCCCGAGAAAAAACCGGGTTTCAATCCAAAAAGTTTATCTTCTGTTGACATTTGTTTCCTTTACTCCTTATTGAACCGGTACCTGTTCGGGTTCCGACTCTGCTGATTCCTCTTCAGGTTCATTATTTAGATTTTCTTCCGGAACTTTGTCGGCTTCACTATCTAACCATTTGTTTGCAATTACAGATCGTCGCTTGGAATCAAATAAAGTTAGGAGGTAGTTAGTGATTGTCGGTCTTCCTTCTTCTTCAGCATCTTTGTCCATTTGTTTGAAAACATCAATGATATCCTGATCCGGCCAATACTCCAGCATTCCAATGGCATCGAGTGGACGCATATTTCCAACCTTGGATGCCAAAACTTTCAACTTGTTCTGTCTGCTCTCTTCTTCTTTCTTCTCTTCCAGTAATTGCTTTTCTTTCTCTTTGATCCCTTTTCTCATTTCTTCAAGGCTCTGGGCTTCCGTATCCAGCTTTTCCTTTTGGGTCTGCAATTCACTACGAATTTTTTCAATCTCAGCCATTTCTTCGACTAGTCGTTCTCTGGCTTTCTCAATTTCCATTTTTTCAACTTCTGTGGGAGACTCTTGATCCCAATTCACAACTGCGGGTTTTTTTGCCAGGAAAGGAAAGATTTCATCTGCATCCAATAACTGATAGTAATCGAAAAGAAAAAAACCAATCGCTAAGAGGAAGAAGATTAATAATATTAAATAGAAAACTCTGATTTTATCCGTAACTGTGCTCATTTTCCCTTTCCCTTTTCCTAGATTGTATTTTCTTTGATCCTTCTATCCAAAATCGCCACCTTTTCTTCGAGGTGATTGATTTTATTGGAAAGAGCAATCAAAGATCTAGAAATTTTCATTTCTCTTGGACTTGCTTCTTCATTCATTTTAAAAATAACACTCAAATAGTTTTCACTTTCTAGTTGGGTTTTTAAACTGGTTGTAATATTCCAAAAGTTTTTCGTATTCTGATTTTGCTTCCTGCTTTCCGGATTTTTCCGGAATGACTTTCTTATGTTTTTTAAGTTTTGGTTTAGGTTCTTCTTCAGTTGTCGGAACACTTCGTAACTCCCTTCTATCGGTCAAAAAGTCTTTCATATTGTTTTCATCTTCTTCAGACCTTTCTGCCCTATAAATCCTTTGTTTGAATTCCAACAACCGCTTCTCTTTTATAATCTCATATATTTTTTCATTTTTTCTAACTTCTACCACTCTGGATATGGCTTCGGACAAATCCAAATCTTTCCTTTTGATCTGGTCCTGTAATTTTTCATTCTGTAAAATAAGGGTCTTGATATAACCTTCAAAAATTCTTAGAAAGTTCATATCGGTATTCACCTGATGCCGGTAGATTTCGGTTTCTTTGTTTATCGTTCTATTGTTTTCTTTTACTTCATTGTTCAATCGATTGATTTCACCCACAACCAATGAGAGATTTCTGGTCTCCCGATCCACAGCCATTTTTTTTAGTTTGAGTACCGATTCGAGGTTGAATTTAAATTTTTTCATTCACTTAATCCTCGTTTTGAGAGTTTAGCATTATGTCTCTCAGCCGCGTGGTAGCTTCTGAATAGGTAGAACGTGATTCTATCCTTTGTTTCAGATAGCTATCGATCACTTCTTTGTTAGCTATCGCTAAGTCTACTCTGGGATCTGCTCCTCTTACATAGGCAGAAAGCTTTATCATCTCTTCGGATTCATTGTAGGCATTGATCAATTCTCTCACAAAGGAAGCGTTGATATAGTGATCTTCCCTTACAATCTTCTGCATTACCCGGGAGAGGGAAGCAGGAATGTCTATCGCAGGGTAGTGGTTTCTCTCAGCCAACCTTCTATCCAGAACAATATGACCATCTAAGTATCCTCTGACTGCATCTGCAATCGGATCATTCATTTCATCAGGTTCAGTGAGGATAGTATAAAATCCTGTGATGGATCCACCCGAAGGACTGGTTCCTGATCTCTCAACCAACTTTGCCAATTTAGCAAAGACTGACGCAGAAAAACCCCGGGTAATGGAGGGCTCTCCATAAGATATGGATATCTCTCTTGCGGCCTGGGCAAAACGGGTCAGAGAATCCATCATAAGGTTCACATGGAAGCCCTTGTCTCTAAAAAACTCCGCCGCGCTGGTAGCCAGAAGTGCGCAATTCAGTTGCTGCATCTTGGGTGCGTCAGAAGTCGCAACAAATACTACACTTTTTTGTAGGGCTTCAGACCCCAACTCCAATTCGAGAAATTCATTTACCTCACGACCCCTCTCTCCAACAAGCGCAATCACATTGATATCAGCATTCGTGTATCGAGAAATCATTCCGAGAAGGGACGACTTTCCAACACCCGAACCGGAAAAGATACCTACTCTCTGACCCTTTCCTATCGTCAGCATCCCGTCAATTGCCCTGACACCGGTCGATAAGACCTTAGTGATCATGGGTCGATCCAGAGGATTTACCGGATCATTTTCAGGGTAACGTTCATCACTGCAAACTAGGATTCCCTTTCCATCTATAGGCTTACCCGCACCATTGATGACACGTCCCAGAATTTCTTCTCCTACCGGGAGGGTAAGTTTCTTACCGGAAGAATAGACAGAGGCTTTGGGGAAAATTCCTTCCACTTCTCCGAGGGGCATGAGAGCATACTTATGCCCATCAAATCCAATAATTTCACATTGGAGATAACCTTTCTTGTCCTGGCGTTCCACATCCATGATCTCTCCAATTTTTGAATCGGGTGGACCTTGGGAGAATATCACATTTCCGGAAATTCTTGTGACCTTACCACTTTTTCGAATAGGTTCTGTTCTGTTGAGTATAGAAAGATATTTAGAGAGAACATCGATCTTTTCACTGAATTTTTTCTCTATCATCTTTCTATACCATGCAAGTACCGTTTAGCGTATCAAAACTAGAACCTAGATCGGCTCAGCATTTCGAATCGCTTCTTCGATCTCCTTGAGTTGTGTTGAGATTCTTGCATCGATAGCCCCGACGTCTGTTTCGATAATAACACCACCGCGATCGATACGAGAATCTTCGTAGATATTGACCTTTCTGAGAGATTCCATAAGTTTGATGAGTTCGTCTTTGTGAGCTGTGGTAATCTCCAGATCGGAGAAATTCACGCGGATGTCCACCCTATCTCTATCTTTGATACGCTTGAGAGCCTCGCGAATATTATTCAATACAATTTCCTTTCTCTCAACAATCTCATCCTTGATCACCTTTCGGGCAATGATGAGGATCATCTCTACCATTTGCTTTTCTGAAGCCTGGATGATGTCTTCCCGGATATCAATAGCTTTTCCTACAATAGTTCCGAGTCGGTCAATCAGTCGTCTTACCTCTGCTTGACCTTTTTTGAAGCCCACTTCCCGTCCTGCATCATAACCTCTCTGATACGCTTCGTGCTCGATCTCGGCCACTTTCATCTCGGCTTCTTTGATCATTCTTTCTACTTCTAATTTAGCACGATCTAAAATCTGTTCGGCTTTCGCTTTCCCGGTGTCTTCTTCAACCTTGACTTTTTCTTTGGAGTCCTGAATCAACTGGAAGGCTCGGGTCTTTCCTTCCTCTACGATTCTTTCTGCTTTCGCCTGAGCGTCCGCCAGAAGTTGTCTTACCTGCTCTTCTGTCTCCTGACGATATCTTTCGAGTTCCTGCTCAATCTCATCGATAGAAGGACCCTGGTACTGCTCAATGATATTCCCTTCTGTATCTACTTCAAATTCTTCTTCAACCTCTGCTTTGTGGAATTTCTTGTATTTATCTGAAATTGAGATATCAACCTGTTCATGCGCTTCGGCTATCTGCAATGGTTTAAAGACTAGTTTTGACATGAATTATACCTTCCACAATTTGATCTTACCGGTTTCGATAGATCTATTCAAACTTTCTATAATAGCTTTTTGGGATTCCTCAATTTCCGCAAGAGAAATAGGACCCATTGAATCGATTTCAATTTTCACTTTTTTGGACAACCATGGCTCACACCTATCCAAAATTTTATCTTTTAGTTTAGTTTCGACACCTTTTAGAGCGCAGGCAAGTACGATAGGATGAAACTCAGCTAAAAATGAAGAAAGCGAAGTCCTTCCGATATAGAGTAGATCCTGAATCGTATAGTAGTGCTCATTGATCCTTCTTGCAAATTCAGGATTTTTTTCTTTGATGCTTGAAAACAATTTGAATGAGAGATGGGGATTGATTCGGGAAAGGAGATCGGCTACTGTCTTACCATTTCTATTTTTTACCTTAGAGAGAACAGCCCGTGATTCAATGAGATCGTACTTGAAGTAAAGGAAACTTTCTAATTCGGAACGAATTGATTCCGAGAAGAAGTCTATCCCCTGAATCTCATGAATGATTTCCTCACGAATCTTTTCCGGAAAATCTTCAATGACCTTGGAAGCCGCATCCGGATCGGCAAAACACATAACCAGAGCAATGGTTCTTGACTTTTCATCCTTGATGATGAGTTCTAAGTCTTCTTTCTGCTTTTTCTTTAACTCAACAAGAGGTGAGGTCTTGGGTGGGTTGGAGGAATAGAACTTTTCTGATTTTGGTTTTTCGAAAGAGTAAATTGGATTCTTTCTGGTTGTGGGTTCTTCCTTGGAAATCGTACTACTGAAGTCCTTTAGAAGGTTTCTCTCTTCCGTCTTTGAGGTCTTGGGAAGAGAGTTGACTGCTTCCATGAGTTTGTTCAGCTCTTCCTTACTCAGGCTGGAGAGAACCTCTTTAGGAAGATTCTCTCCCATGAGGGAGACCAGAAGTGCTGCTTTCTCTTTGGGGTGCATTTTGGTCATCAACCGCCCTCTTCATCAGATAGCCAGGTTCTGAGCAGTTGGGCAACATCCTCAGGCTTCTCTTTAGCCATATTGATCGCATTTTCCAGGAGTTCCCGTCTTAACTTCTCATCCAGAGAGATTTCCACATCAGCACCCCCCTCTTCCATTACACGGAGTGCAGCTTCTCTCATCATCTGCTGCTGAGCTGCCAATTCTTCTTCTTTGAGTCTTCTTCTTCTGGCGATTTCTTTCTTCACTGCTCTATAAACCAGAATCACAACGATCAAGAAGGTGAGGATTCCCAGGGATGTAATTATGGCAGATCGAATGGCTTTCTGTCTCGCCAGTTCTGCATCTTCTGTTTGAAATTGATTGGTTCTGTCCTTGGGAATTGTAATGACGCTGATCTTGTCACCACGAATTGGATCAAATGCTATCGCTGCTTCGAGGTTTTTCTTGATGAGAGAAAGATCTTCTTTGGAGACCGGCTTGTAAGTACGAACAAAATGGGTCCCATCGGGAGATTCTTTCTTTTCCCAGATTCCATCGACAACAACCGAGAGCGAAACTTTCTCAACTCTCCAGGGTTGTTTTTGGACTTCACTCACACGTCGATTGAATTCATAATTATTGATGTTTTCGTTTTTGGCATATTCAGCCTTCTGGTAGTCGGTATCCTTGTATCCGGGTGGAAGATTGGGCTCGGTTCCTGCAGGACCATCCGGAGTGAATCCTCTTCCTGTAAACTTTTCAGTAGTCTCTTTTGAGGATACTTTTAGGGAGTTCCCTTCTACAATTTCCAATTCGGAATAAGGAGTATTCGGATCATCAGGGATCTTCACTACCGGAGTCACGTTATTGTCTTTATAAGAAACCTTATCCCAGTTGAGGATATATTCAAATCTTGTAATATCAACTCTGTCTTCCCCGCCAAGATTCCATCTTAGTGTATTACGAATATCAATGAGCCTCTTCATCCTCTGCTCTTCTTCAATACGTAACTTCTCCTGAACGATACGGAGCTCGATTTTATCTTTTTCTAAGTCTTCTTCAAAATCGCTTATGATTCTTCCATCCGCATCGGCAACACTGACGTTTTCGGGTTTCAATTTCGGGACTGCTCTTGATACCAGGTTGACTATCCCTTTGACTTCTTTTTTGGAAATACTTTCTATTCCCGGAATGTAATGAAGTATGACAGAAGCTTTCACTGCGGAACGATTCTCTTCGAATAGATCTGTATCGGGAAGGGCTATGTTGACATCCGCTTTTTCAATCGATCGGAGTGTCATGAGTGATTTCTCAATCGCTCCCTTCAGGGCTCTGTATTTCTTAATGTCTTTATCAAACTGGGTTTCTGTGAATTTTTCGATATCAAACAGTTCCCAACCGGCTATCCCTGCAGGAATTAAGTTTTCCTGAGCTAGCTTTGTAATGATTTCCTGTCTTTGATCAGGATCTACCGAGATGATAGATGCATCTGCACCCGAGTAATTGTATCCCAATGCTTCCAATTTTTTTGTGATTTCAGAAAAGTCCTTTGATTGCAAATCTTTAAACAGGATTACGTTATTCTTTTGCATTGAGATGGAAGATAGTACTACAACAGCTATGAGGATGACTCCAAAAACGGAACCAAGGATGATTCTCTTCGTAGAATCTAACTTACTGAATAGTGCTTTGGCTTGATTTAAAATTCTGGAAATCGATTCCGGCATAGCTCACCTCAAGAAAACTTTTGTCAGGGACATAATAAGAAATCGACATTTTTGTACAATTTTTTTTTTCTTTTTTTGAGAAAAAATAAAAAAGCGTGGTTTGGGTATGGTTATGGGTGTTTTTTCAATTTAATGCGTCCATAATATTGGATTATGTCTTTAAAACGATCCTACTTCTTTATGATTTACGATAGAATCCCAAATCCTCTTTACAATTTTTTTTAAAAAAAATATCTTCGGGAGAGAGAACAGATTTTCCTTTTCAAAAGAAAAATCCTATCTAAAATGGGTAAACCTGTCTAACAGAAACAGTCCTACCAATAGGGGTTTGAATCAAAATGAAACTTAATTACTTCAGCAATCCTCACTCAAAAACAGTCTTCCTTCCTGATTTTTCCAATCAGAATCCTGGATTTTTAAGATTTTTTTTACATTCAGGAAGGAACCTATATTCTATTTTCCTAATCATCTTTCTCATAACGAATTGTCAGACTTCCGGAAGGCGTATCATCAGAGAGTCCTCAGTAACTGACCCCGAAATCTTAGAAAATCCCAGAGCCGATTTAAAACCTAAAGCTTCCGAAGAAATAAAATTACCCTTTGAAATCGAACAAAATCCTGACCTGACCAAGATTTACAAAATCAAATCCCAGGATGAGTGGCACAATATCAAAGAAGGATTCATTTCCGGATCAACCTACCAGTTAAAAGTTACATCATTAAAGATAAATAAATACGATGGATATCACGAAGCTATGGATGTCGCCAAGAGAAAGGCAATCAAAAACCTTACCTATCTGGCCGATCCGTACCTCTCCCCCGAAGGAAAGATTGATATAAAAATTTTAGTAGAAGAGTCCGGATCGATAGTAGCACATTCGGATTTTATCGGAGAAAAGTACTTTTATGTATATCAGGTTAAACGACCTGCTTTAAAAATTATCGTGGAAGATAAAATAAAATGAGATCTCTCCTTACGCACTTCTTGCGAAAGATTAGGGTTATGAAAGGGAGCCTTTCGGCAATGGTTCGAGTGAGATCTTAGATTCTCAATTTATTTTATCACAGAGATTTAATTCAGAGAGAATCTTTTCCGGATTCATAATCCAAAGGATTGAAAAACGGAGGTCCCGAAAGGTTGGATCGAACCCGAATGGGTTCCCGATCAAAATTGGATAACTTTCTGAGAAGTGATACCAGAATCATTGCTGTCGCTCCCCAGAGAAGGTCATCTTCAAGCTGAAGGTAATAAACATACTTCCCCTGCACTCTCTTGGATTCCATCGCATAAAAAGGTTTCTCATTAAACATTTCCAGATCAAAGATTATCACCTTATCTACTTCTGATGGATTGGGTTTGAACTGAAAATCCCCTTTGTAGTATGCGATGAAAGGAATGATGACAAATCCTGTAGATGTATCAAAATAACCAAAATCAGAAATAGGATCCAGATCAGATCCCGGAACTCCTAATTCTTCTTCAAATTCCCTGATTCCCGCACCTAAAAAAGTTTCATTTTCACTTAAGGTTCCTCCGGGGAAAGAAATCTGACCGGGGTGATGCTTGAGCTCTTCACTTCTCTTGGTCAGGATAACAGAGTGTCCACCATTAGAATTTTTGAATATAGGTATGATCACAGAGGATGCTCTCACACCCGGACGGATACGAAATGTTGGCTCTTCCGAATCGGATTCCAGCATTAATTTATCAAAATCAAGTTTCATTTTTTCGTTTTAATTGGCTTCAAATGATCCAACAACTCCTCATAGGGTTCAGATGCAAGGGCCTTCAATAGAGAAGGGCCGTAATTTTCAACCTTCCAACGCGAAAGAAAGCCTGATTGGAAGAGATCTTCAAGTGATTTTGGTTGAGTCCGAATAAAATGAATCATCTGTTTATTGGATAGAATCATAGAATGATCCACTCCTCTCTTTTTGATGATTTTTTCCCTCCATTTGTGAAGTTGCCGCCACTTCGTTTCCTCCTGAGGAGTGATTTCGCGATCAATTTTCGGGAAATCTGATTTGTTCAGGGGTTCACCATTCGGATTTTCTAATATGTTTTTGATATCCTTTCCATCTTTTTTTCCCACGAGTTTCATGAGTTCTTCTTCTGATTTTTCACCGGTAACAATCTTTGTGATCATTTCATTATTGAAGACACGAAAGGGAGCTTTGTTAAGACGTTTAGCTTTCTCTTCGCGGTACACCAGAATGTCGTAGATGTTCCTTCTTTCTTCGGGAGAAAATTTTAATATATTTGGAAATTTATGCCAGGAAACATCCTGAATGGTTTCACGTCCCCTGTACTCTTCCTCAGTGATTTTCTCAAATTCGGAGATGGCTTCTTCCAGCAATCCCAGGGAATTGAGTTCTTCCTGCATTTTACTCCAGATAGTCTCCAGATAGGCTGTATCCAGGGCGGCGTATTGAAGTTGTTGCTTGTCTAAGGGTCTCTTTTCCCAATTGGACTTTTGCTCTGTCTTGGAGAGCTTGACCTTGTGGTAGTATTCCACCAGATAATTGAGTGAATTGTGTTCCATATTCAATAATTTTGAAGAATACATTGTATCTGCGATGTTGCGAAACTCAAATCCAAAATCGCGTTTGAGGGCCTTGATATCATCCGAGGCCGAGTGAAAAATCTTCAAAATCGATGGGTTCAAGAAAATCGGCTTCAATAAACCCAAGTCCAGATGAGAAAGAGGGTCGATGATGTAGTTCTTATTGTTCACAGAGATTTGGATCAAACAGACCCGGGAATAGTAGGTATAGTAACCGGATGATTCAGTATCTATAGAAATAACGGATGCACCACTCAGGTTTACAGCTGCCAGTTCCATCGACTTTTTATTATTGATTAATATGTATTTAGAATTGGTTTGCATGATTCTCGGCTAAATAAATTTTATCCATATATGGAAGAGACTGAAAATCCAAAAATTACACCCTCTAGAATCCATTGTTTTCCAGTTGTCTCGGATGACAAACCAAAAGATGAATGTGCCATCTTTGGAATCTATAATTCTCCCGAAGCCGCCAATTTTACATATTTGGGATTGTATTCTATGCAGCATAGAGGTCAGGAATCTTCGGGGATAGTTTCCTCGGATGGTGAAAATCTCTACCGATATGCCGGCATGGGTTTGGTTGCTTCAGTATTCAATGAAGGCAATCTAAAAAATCTACACGGGAACATGGCAATAGGTCACAATCGATACTCAACTACAGGGGCGAGCTTCTTAAGAAATGCTCAACCTATGCGGGTTGAATCTCATTTGGGTGGTATGGCTCTCGCTCATAATGGAAATTTAGTCAATTCTTACGACATTCGAAGAGCTCTGGAATTGGAAGGAAGCATATTTCAAACAACAATAGATTCTGAGGTGATCGTTCATCTCATGGCCAAATCCAAGTCCAAGAACATCCTCGATGCCCTCTGCTCTGCCCTCAGGCAAATAGAAGGAGCCTACTCCCTCCTGGTTCTGACCAATCATTTTATGATAGGAGTTCGTGATCCCAATGGATTCCGACCACTGGTTCTCGGTGAAAGACCTGATGGAGCCTTAGTCCTAGCCTCAGAGACCTGTGCATTTGATATCACAGACACTAAGTATGTCAGAGATATCGAACCCGGCGAGATGGTCATTATAGACAAATATGGAGTCAAATCACTCTTTCCTTTTGCAGAAAGAAAAGCAAGCCTCTGTATTTTTGAATATATCTATTTTTCCAGACCCGACTCCTTTATTTACAGTGAATCGGTCTACAAAATTCGAAAACAATTGGGCTTCAATCTGGCAAAATTGAAACCTGTAGAAGGTGATGTAGTGATCTCGGTCCCGGACTCAGCCAATGTTGCCGCTTTGGGGTATGCTGAAGCTTCGGGAATTCCTTTCGCCATAGGATTGATTCGTTCGCATTACATAGGTAGGACCTTCATTGAACCCGATCAGAAGATTCGGGACTTTGGTGCCAAGATCAAATACAATGTGATCCGTGAAGTTGTGGAAGGAAAGCGTGTGATCATTGTTGATGATTCAATAATGAGAGGAACCACAAGTAGAAAAATCGTCAAAATGATTAAGTTGGCCGGTGCAAAGGAAATTCACATGAGAATTTCTGCTCCTCCTACGATTTCTCCCTGCTACTACGGGATAGACATACCCACTCACAAAGAGTTGATAGCTGCTACACATACTCTCGAAGAGATTCGTAAGTACCTGAGGGTAGATTCGATAGAGTATTTGGATTTGGAATCTATGCACACAGCGGCGGGACAAAATTCAAAGAATTCAAAGTTCTGTGATGCTTGTTTTACAGGAAACTATCCGATCAAGTTTCATGCGAGTGATGCATCTAAGGAGAAGTATTTGTTTTCAGATCTCTCTCCGGAGAGTTAAGATCAGGATTCTAAGACCTTTCTTACTTCGATAAATGGTAAGGAGTGGTCTGTTTCCACTTTTTCGACTTGAAACATTGTGGAAATCTCCTGTCTTAGAGTGTCAAAAATCTTGGTTCTATAGGTTGTGGTCTTGCCGGAAGATTCAGGAAGTTCGATAGCATAGTATGTCTCTTGCTTAGTGTACTCACCGGGTGATCGTGCGGTGACTCCATCTTCAGGCTGAAAGGTCAACTCCACCCCGTAGAATTCCATTTCATCCAGGTCCACTCCTTTGTAAACGGGCAATGCCGGTGTAGATGGGATTGAATGTCTTGGTGAAGTGTTCATAGTATTCCTTTCGGTTTTAGACTAAATAACTATTAGTAATTATTATGTCTCCCCTGAACTTAGTCTTTGCTTCCTGTAAAATATTTCTGGATAGTTTAAAATTCAATCAAATAACAGGGATTTCCCCGCCATTTTAGAAAAAAATCCACACCCAGAAATGATTTCCCCAATGGTCTCTTCCTGGCTTCAAATTCATCTTCCGGAATTTCCAGTTCAGCATCCAGAAAATCAAAACGAATCCCCCTCCAGGCTGTTTGAGTGCGGATCAACATAAGTTTGGAAGAATGAGATTGAAGAGTTCCCCTACTAACAAAGGGAACCAGAGGAAAAATTGGAAATCGAAGGTCTTTTTGCTGAAGGTACTTTTTGGAAAAAGGAATATTTTGAAGAATTCGATATGGATAGTGCCGGAAAATAAAATGAGTTTTTTGAAAATTCAAAATGAAAAATGTATTGGGAAGGGGTAGATAGGCTCTCTCACCACTTTGGGAAGGTTCCAAACCCAAGTAGCTTTCACTGATTTTTTCAATTTTTTTCTGAAGGGAGCGATTTAGAAATTCAACTGCGTCTGTTTCTTGAATTTTTTCCAGAGTAGAGTAAAATCGATCAAACTCAATTTTTCTATATCCTTTTCTCTTCCTAAACTTAGAAACCTGTGCGGAAAGAGATTTGGAACGTAGCGAAAAATAAGGGGATTTTTCAACCTCAGCGATCCTTCGCATTTCCCGAAATACCCAGTCCAACTCATCTAGGGTCTTGCTGTTTTCGAAAATAGTTTTTTCAATTTGATCGAGGAGAATTCCCGCTCGTATCTTCAGATCAAAAAATTGCCTGGATTTTTCTGCCTTTTCGAAGCCCATTTCAATTTGCGTGCTTTCTTATTTTGATGGATATGATGATTCCAACTGCCATCATAGACATGATGAGATGGGAACCACCATAACTTACAAAGGAAAGAGGCAGACCCGTCACAGGAAGAAGACCCATCACGATCCCGAGGTTGATAAACATATGGAAAAATATCAGAGCCACAATCCCGGCGGCTAAGAGCGAACCGAATTTGTCCTTACTTTCAAACGCAACCTGAAGCCCACGGAGAGGAATGGCCAGGAGGACAAAGATCAAAAACACCGATCCCACAAATCCGGTCTGTTCCGCCCAGGATGCAAAAATAAAATCTGTACTACTTTCCGGGACATGCGGAATACGACCTTCCGTCATTTCCCCATTGGCGAGACCCTTGCCTAAGAATCTCCCGGAACCAATCGCGGGCTTGGATGCCCGAAGCTGATACCCTGCACCCTGCTTGAATTGATCCGGGTTGATGAAAGCTGTCAATCGCACAACCTGATTTTCCCGGAATGGAATCGTCTTGGTGACTATGTAAGCAAATACGATACTCAGGCCGATCACACCGAGAGGTATGTAGAATTTTCTGAATTCGTCCTTTCCTCTTGCTAATTTGATGATAAAGAGGATTAAGCTCACCAGCATGAGGATGACACCTGTTCCGATCATGAGATCTTCGTTGATAAAGAACTTAAAGAAGATTCCTGTATTTTCATCTATGACCTGGTCGGCAGCCTCAAGTAGATAATTGATTGATTTTGGAGTGAGGTTGATGTCCCCTTCCCCCGGAATGGAAGTCTTCCCTTTGATAACCAACCAAATCTTTCCGCCAAGTTTATTTGTTAACGTCAGGAGATCAGACTTATCCATGCGACCGAGTTGGGTCTTCAATGCATCTACCAGAGTCAATTTTGTAAACTCAACATACATGGGGATTGCCAGAGAAATGAAACCCAAGATGATCAATGAACTGATGTGCAAAATGTCAGCTCCGCCTAAGAAAAGTATAGCGAGCAGAATAGGAATGAAAGAGACCGCAGTACCAAAATCGGGTTGAAGAGTAATCAAAACCATCGGAACCAGGACAATAAGAAATGGTATCACAAGAACTGAAATGTTTTTGACTTCTCTTTCTTTCAGAACGAGATACTGACCGAGAAGTATTACAGTTGATAATTTAGCGAACTCACTCGTTTGAATACTGAAAATTCCCAACTTCAACCAGGATCTGGCTCCACGTCCCGATGGAAGATAACCAATCCCGGGAATCAAGGTCAAAACTAAAAGAACTATCGAGAATAGGTAGATAGGAAATGCATAAGAACCCAGAAGTTGGTAATTGATTCTTGTCATGAAAATCATAGCTACCAGGCCAATTCCCGCATACAAAAGTTGTTTGTACCATTTCCCAGGACCATCGGAAATGTTTACTTCCTGAGTAAATAGGGTCAGGACACCTATCAGAACAGAAATGATCACGCAGGTGATCAGAACATAGTCCAGTTTGTCCAATTTGCGATCGATCATGGCACCACCTCATCATCAAATTCCGGATCGGGTGGTGTGTCGGTACCCTGCTGAGTTTCTTCGATTGTCTCTCTGGACTGGGGAATTTCCTCATCCATCTTAGCTGTATTTTCAATCTTATCTCTTCGGATGAAGGTACCCGGAGGAAAGGCCGCTTTAAAAACTTCCTTGGCTATAGGTCCTGCTCCTACTGCTCCTCCCACTCCGTGCTCAACAAACACGGAGACAAGAATCTGTTCCTCAACAGGTGCATTGTACGGTGCGTAGCCTATGAACCAAGCATGGTTGGAAGAAGATTGTCCCCGTCTCCTGGTCTGGGCTGTACCTGTTTTTCCGGCAATCTCCGGTAGATCCGGTTGGTTCAAAATTCGGGAAGCAGTTCCCGTTTTTCCGACCAACCGCAGTCCCTGATTTAGGGCTTCGAGGGTGGAGGATTTTACGGGTATGTCCCGTAGCACTCTCGGTACTGTTTTGAAGATAATATTATTGTTCAAAGGATCTCTGATTTCAGATACAATATAGGGCTGAAATACTTTTCCATTGTTCATGACTGCCATATAAAAAAGAGCCATTGAAATTGGAGTCACAGAAATGAATCCCTGACCGATGGATAGGTTGATTGTATCACCATCATACCATTTGGTTCCATAGGAACGTTTCTTCCACTCATTGCTTGGAACAAAACCTTCGATCTCTCCGGGAAGATCCAGTCCGGTCTTCTTGTCCAGGGCAAATAGTCTTGCGTAGTACAAAATGGATTCCGAACCCAGCTTGTATCCCAAATTGTAAAAATAAACCGAACAAGATTTTTCAAGTGCATGCATGAGGTCATTGGTTCCGTGTCCCCTCTTGTCCCAGCAAAGGAATTCCTGATCGGGAACTCCGGCAAATGAACTCTTCAGATAAAATCTGGAATTGCATGTGAAGGTTTGTGAAGGCTGATAGTTGATTTTGTGTTCGCTCTCGAGAGCCGCTAGCCCAACTAAGGTTTTGAAAGTTGAAGCCGGTGGGAATTTGGATTGAATTGCCAGATTCAAAAATCCCCGATTCTTTTTGATTCGATTGAAATGGGTATAACGGAGCTGACGATTCTTTCCGGATAAGATATTGGGATCAAAACTCGGATTGGATGCCATAGCCAGAACTTCCCCTGTGGAACCTTTTAGAGCAATCACTGTTCCACGATATCCTTTCAAGGCCTTGTAGGCAGCGGACTGAATGTCCCTATCGATACCCAGGATCAAATTGTTCCCGGAACGGGCATGCTCGATGATCCTTTCTTCTTCTATATTTCCGTTGGAATTTCTCTTTTGGATTCGAAATCCATCCGATCCGCGCAATTGAGTGTCGTATTGTCTTTCCAGTCCATTCTTTCCAACCAATTGATAGGATTTGATTTCCAATGTTTTTAGATCTTTAGTACTCGGAAGCCCGACGTATCCCGTCACGTGAGCCAGAGCAGGACCCATGTGATAGATTCTTTTGGGTGTGGGGATAAATAGAATTTTTTTGGCAAGTGATTCAAATATTGCTATTCTTTCATGCTGTTCTTCGGTGAGACCTCTCAGGAGGAGAATCCTAGTCTTGGAACGCACTTTTTTTGTGAATTTGGGTTCAGCAATCTCATTTTTATAATAATCTTTTGGAATTGAAAGAGTTTCATAAAAATGAATGATGAACTCCTTAATCTTTTCAGGGTTGTGTTTGAAAAGAGACGCATTTACAATTACATCCAGAGATGATGAGTTTGATATCAAAGGGATAGAAAGTTCCGGAGTTTTGAAGTTACGATCGAAGACCATTCCTCTCGCTGCGGGAAGAGATTCACTTCTTCTCACAAACCTCTCTGCTTTGATAGAGTTTTCTGTTCCATTCAAAATTTGAAGCTGGAACAGTTGCAGAATAAAAATCAACAGAATAATTACGATGAGGGCAGAAAAGAAATAGAGTCTGAGTTTGAAACCCCTCTCCAGTTTGTGTTCGATTGATGAGACTGATCTTCCCACTATCGAATCACCTCCGCCGGTTGAAGTTTATATACCCAGGAAAAAACAAAGAAACTAAGGGGGGCAATCGCCGCATTGTAAATCGAACAGATCACCAGTGAATAATTGAGATTGGTATAAAAAAAGAAACTAAACAGAAAATAGGTAAAGGATCTCATCATCAAAGTAATGACAAATGCATAGATGGTAATCGAAAGATAATTCTCATTGTAGAAAGTACGTCCGAATTTGCCGAGTAAATACCCAACAAAAGAGAAACTCAATGAATGGATACCGATCTTATAGTAAATCTTTCCACCCAGACCTTCCTCTCCACCCAGGCCGGCATCGCTCAGAAGCCCGCCGAGAAACCCTATCCAGAGTCCGGACATCTCCCCCTTTCTGAGGGCAAAGAATAGGACAAATAGGATCATAAAGTCAGGTTTGATTTCCGGACCAAAGTCAAAAAGGCTGGAACCGTTGATGATGTGCACCATCAAAACTCCTGCAAGAATTACAAATTTTTCAAAAATCATCTTAGGGAGTCTCCAAAGGTTTTGAAGGAAGTTCGGTTTTCTCAGAACTCTCTGTTTTAGAGGGTGTGGACGGAATCGACCCGGAAGCTGGTGGGCTCCCGACTGTTTCCGGAACTTTTGCCGATTGTGTTGGTCGATTCACGGGTTTTACAGTGATCGGTGGAGGTAGAGTTTTCTTTACAGGGGGAACCGGCTTAGCAGGTGGTTTGGTTCCTGATTGGACCTTAGTTTCTTTGTCCGGCTCTTCTCCCGGGAAATCCAATTCTCCATAGTATGGATTTTCGAGGTTGATTGCTTTTTCTTCCGGCCACTCTTCTACCCACTTGTCCGGAAACTTCTGGATGACAGTTACGTATTTCAAATCTTCAAACTTGATGTAGGGCTTTACGTAAGCAGACTTAAACTGTCCGATTCTCTCGCCCTCTTCTACGATTATTCCTATGGGGAGTCTGGCCGGAAAGATTCCACCTCCGGCAGAAGAGAAGACCTGCTTTCCGGAGATGATAAACTTTTGAAGCTCTGTGGCATCCGGAAGGTCTCCCGGACCGATCTTTGAGATCACATCCTTGTCGATAAGAACTCCCGGATCGAGGTAATTGAGAACTGCATAGTTGCCCCGACCGGAATTTCCGGAAAGAATTGCCCAGAAATTTCCATTCTCGACCTGGACACCCATACTGAAATTAGAATTGATCAATGGTTGAATGACTGAAGTGGTTTGGTTGGCCGCAATCACTTTTCCGACCAGAGCCGGCACAATCTCACCTTTCTCATTCACAGCATTCGCAACAACGGGCATAAAAGGATAGACCTTATCTTTCTTTCCTTTACTGATAATGATAGTTCGATAGATAGAATTGAGACGAAATGAGAGGATTTCTGCTTTTGTAACCGGGTAATTGGATTTGAGCTGAAAACCCAGTTCTTTTCTTAGAGCGGAGTTTTCAGCCTGAAGAGTTTCTATATCATGATAGTAGACTCTGTACTGATCTACCAATTGTGCATAGGAATCTCTTTCTTTACGAAGTGCCTCGTTGGACTGAATTCTTCGATAGATATTCTTGAACAATCCTCCCGCAGAATCTACTGAAGAGGAAATTACATCGGAAACTCTCTGTGAACTAGCAACAGTCCTAACAACCAGGTTGCTATTCCAAACCAGAGAGACTATAGAAAAACCAATGCAGAATAATAAAGAAAGTAATTCTTTTAGCTGTTGTACTCTATCCCATAGCATGTTTCAGGGGTTAGGCAACACCGCGCTTGATATATTTCAATTCGTCGAGGTACTTTCCTGTACCCAGAACTACACAGGTCAAAGGATTTTCTGCTCTGAATACGGGAACTCCCGTTTCTCTTGAAATATATGTTTCCAGTCCTCTCAGAAGACAGCCACCACCGGTAAGAATGATTCCCCTTTCTACTATGTCAGCAGAAAGCTCGGGAGGAGTCTTTTCCAGAACGCGCTTGATACCATCGAGAATCTGATCAATGGGTTCCTTAAGGGCTTTGCGGATTTCTGTGCTTTCCAGTTCGAGGGTTCGGGGCAATCCTGAAATCGCATCCCGCCCTTTGACTTCCATAGTATCCACCCGTTTGTCGAGGTAAGCATTTCCGATAGTTAGTTTGATATCCTCAGCAGTTCGATCACCGATGACCAGATTGTACTGGTTTCGTAGATGTTTGACGATAGCTTCATCAAATTCATCTCCTCCTGTACGGATCGACTCTGCGATCACCATCCCACCTAAGGAAATCACAGCGATCTCAGTGGTTCCCCCTCCGATATCTACAATCATATTACCGGCGGGTTCATGGATGGGGATATTGGCTCCAATGGCGGCGGCGAGAGCTTCTTCGATCAAAAAGATCTCCCTAGCTCCTGCCTGCTCTGCCGATTCACGCACCGCCCGTCTTTCCACCTCAGTGATCCCGGAAGGAACACCTATGACGATTCTGGGTTTTACGAAAGTAGTTCGGTTGTGTACTTTGGCGATAAAATAACGGATCATTTTCTCAACAGTTTCGAAGTCTGCGATCACCCCATCTTTCATGGGTCGGATAGCTACGATATCCCCCGGAGTTCTTCCGAGCATTCTCTTTGCTTCCTGACCAACAGCTAAAACTTTTCCTGTGGAAGCTTGAACGGCAACCACAGATGGCTCAGAAAGGACGATCCCCTGTCCCTTTACATGAACCAATGTATTGGCAGTACCTAAATCGATACCCATGTCATTTGAGAAAAAAGCATATAAATTGTCAAAAATCATACAGGGTTAGCCCTAAAGTATAGAATAGAATTCCTTTTGTTCCCTTTTTTAAATAACGACTCAACTTCTAAGTCCATGGAAATATTGTGTACCTAAGTATCTTCTCCTGCAACTTGAAAAGATACAGAAAAAAGGGTTATATATTTAACAAAATTATCCTTTTATTAAAGGTCAATGTTTTTTATTTTTCTAAGTGAAAAACAGTTCAATTTGAAAATTGATATCGACCATTAGAAAATTTATGTTTCTTGAGAATCTCATCCAATCTCCCCTTGGATTTCAATTTTTTTAAACCCTTATTGAAACTTCTAAGATACTTCTGCCCGTGGGTTGCTTTCTTGGAAAAGCAGGTATAGAGTTCCTTGTACTCCAAACCGGGATCAATGAATTGATAGGCATCTTTTGAACCCGTGTACCCACCGAGTTGTGTACTGATGAGATAATTGGCTACATTGGGATCTATAAAAATCAAATCAATCCTATTGAAAAAAAGTTTTTTGAGATTGGAGAGATCCGAATTGGCTTCTTCTTTTTTGAGATAGGATGCGGAATCAAATTCTTTGGTATTTGTATAGCCCCTAACAATTCCAATTCGTAAATCTTTTAAACTTTGAAACCTTTTCATCCCCCTTTCTGTCCGGATATGGATATTGGATTTTTTTAACTTTAGAAAGCCTACATCCCCCCCCGGATATGGATCTGAGTAGTAGTAGGATTCCCTGTTCTCTTCACTCATGTATTCAGGGAAATATCCATCAATCTGACCATCCCTGGCGAGATTCAGAATCCTCGCAAAGGGGAGAAATTCGATACTTACTTCGATACCTTCCTCACGAAATGCCTCAATAATGAGTTCATAGACATAGCCTTTCCCTTCTAGATCCTGCCCTACGTATGGCTGCCAATCAAGAGTTGCCAGTCTCACTCCCTTTTTTTTGGTCTGTGGTTTATCGGCTACCTGACTCTCAATCTTTTCCTCAGAACAGGAAATAAAAAAAAAGGAAAGAGAAATAAATCCTAGGATAAGTAGTATTTTTGAAATACTTTCTCTAGATATCAAAGTCATCGTAGTACTCACCACCTTTGAGTGCAAGAGCTTTCACATTGTCCGGTTCCAGCTGAAGTATCAAATCTAATATAGGTAAAGCTTTTTCATAATCTGCATTTTTGTGATACAAGATATGAAGATTCAATAAATTACGGACATTTTCAGGATTCCTCAAACGATACCTTTCCCCATAAGCTATCCCCATAGTATAATTATCAATCTTACGGAAGGAAAGACTCGCCAGATAGATAAAATCGGAATCTGATGGTTTGAGTGACAGGTATTTCTCTATATAATTTGTAATACGGTTAAAATTCTTTTTTTCAAAGTAGAGACGGACCAAGAGCCTCAAAAGATCGGGGGAATTCGGATAGGTTTCCAAGGATTTTAAAATCAGATCCTCACACTCCTGATATTTTTTCTGAGAATAGAATTTTTTGGACTGAAGAATATAACTCTCCAGACGTTCATCGACTGCATGATCAGTTTTAGGATCGACGTATTCAATTTTCATCAAAGAAAGATCATCCGATAAATCTCCGCGTGACTTCAGCAAACGGTAGATCTCCTGCAAATCAGCGTTGGATTCTTCAATCACACCTAAGATTGCTGTCTCATCATCATTGATTATGGAGTATCCATTTTCATCCTTTCCGAGGATGATATCATCGCGACCATCCGATCCAATAATCAGAACATCTCCGGGAAAGAGTTGGGTGCATTGAATTTTTAAAGTGCGATTGACACCTTCTGTACCTAATTTCATAAAGATATCTTTGTCAATCAACTCTGCTTTGTTGTCTCTATAGAGGATAAGACTGGGATGCTCTGCATTGATCCAATACAGATATCCCGACTCTTCATCAATGAGACCCATGACCGTTGACATAAGCATAGACCCACTAAAGGACTCGAAAACTTTGTGAAGATCAACAAAGACATTTTTAAGCCATACTTCCGGAAATTGGATATGTGTAGACGCTGAATTCTTATTTCGCATAAGAATTGAATTGAAAGCAGATCCGAAAACGAGCACTCCTCCCGCCCCCTGAAGGGATTTTCCCATAGCGTCAGCATTCACAAAAACGATATAGTCCTTTCCCCTCAATCGGATTTTATCCGAAATACAAATATCGCCACCAATTTCATCCACACGTTTTCTGAACTCAAAGGTTTTTTTCTGCTTAATCAGTTTATCAATTCGAAAACGATCACTAACCTGCTTTACAATTCCGAGAGGTTTTGTGAGTAGAGCCGTGAGAAAGTAATCTCCATCCTGTTGTACTTTCAACTGCTGAACTTCCTGCATTTTTTCATTGATTTCAATATTTTTAATATTCAACTCTTTTCGATTCTGTACAATCTTGATATAGGAAGAAATTACGTTATAGAGCAAAAACAATACAAAACCTGAAAGAAGGTGAGTGTAGAAGTTCTTATTGACCCGGGAAACGATCATAGTACCAATGTTTTTTTCGTTGTACACTATATCCGTTTGAATAGGACTGACCCGAATGATCCTAAGCAATTCCAGAAAAGAAGAGAAAACTCCCGGTTTTTCCCTGTTCTCTAATTTTAAAAACTCTGAATTGTCAGGATGATAGATTTCTATCCTTCTATATCCCTTGGTCTCCAGCAATATGTTTGAGAAGTCTTTGGCATTGCCGTCGTCAATGTCCCAAAGATAATTTTTCATAAAACTTCCCAACTCTTCGACTCTTTCTTTTTCCCAGAGATTGGTTAGAATTTCTGTGGAAATCATTATGACAAAGAATAAAATCACAAAGGCGATTTTTAAAGCGAATCGATGAGAAATGGCTTCCCTAAAAAGCCTTCTGAGCATATGAATCAACTTATCTTTTACAGGAATAGACTCCTGTTTTAAAAATTCTTTTTCAAATTGATTGTAAGACAAAATCCGATAGACCTGATTCAAGCCGGAATTGATAAATAAATTTAGTATAGATGTTGGCACTTCATAAAATGCCCGATCGATATTCCTTTTTTCAAGTTCTTTAGAAATCTGAAAGAGCTTCCCTATCCCGGAGGAGTCTATCGATGTAACTGATTTGAAATTGATTCCAAACCTCTTAATACTGCCTTCAGAGAGGACATTGATTGTATAATCATAAAATTCATGGCAGGTATACATATCCATACCGCCCTCAGGAGTAATGATCAAAAGATCTTTAATAAACTCATGCTTTATTTTCATTTTTGACCTTATCTATATTTTGTATAAGAGTGGTGAATCTTTCCGAGGGATAAGTTTCATTTATTTGAAAAAAAATGCAAGGAGTTCCTTTCTGTTTTTAAAAAAATCCACTTCCGCTTAATCCCTAATCTAACTCCCATTTTGTTCCTTCCAAGCACAAGGGTTTTAGAATAATTATACGTCTAATCCAAATCAGGAAGAGGGGAAAAATGAATCTGGATCCTAGGGTTGGAAAATCACACTTTCCGAGATTCTCTACTCAAGATTGAAAGTACAAATGGGAGAAATGTTATTGAATTGTAAAAATTTTTAACTTAACTTTCTAAGACTAGAAGGAAGGAGGATTGCTTTCTACTTAGGCCGGGATCCCTCAGGCTCGGTTCTCTGTCATTGATAGAAAATTACAAAATTTTAAAATTTTGAGACTCTTAGATATATATCCATCCTACTAACTCACCTTACACACTTAGTGCGAAAGTTGAGGATAATGAAAGGAAGACGTTCGGCAAGTTGGGGACTCATCGTCCCCAAAGCCCTATTTTTATTGATTTATTAGTAAAATATGTTTTTACAAATAAAATTAAAATGTTCAGAAGAATTAAAAATAGCGTAAGGTGAGTTACTAAAACTATTACAGTCCTTCAGCTTAACCTTCAGGCTATCCGGAAAACCCGAGAGAAATTTTCCTTTGCTTTCCAAATATATTTATTCCGGAATCGAAGTGAAAATTTAATTAAAATCTATAATGAAAACCAAAGATTTTAAACTGGACAGAAGGTATGCAATTGGATTTAGTTGTAGTTATCCTTCTAATGCAATTCTAAAATTTGTATTTTCAGGAATTCATAACATTTTTTAAGAGAAAGTGGATACATATATACCGGTTTTCATAAATACTTGCGTATTTCTTCTTAAGGTAGGTAGCCATTTTATAGTTGATTCTTCTGTGAATTTGCAAACCTTCTGAAAATGACTATAGGTATCTTCAGGAAATTAATTAAATTCAAATGAACAAACTCTCCTTTATAAAATATAGAACTTTTTTCATAATTTCGGCAGCATGTATCTATATTTTATTTTCTGTTTACCTCTTAATAATTTCACTTACTGACATTCAGAAATTACAACAAATCTCATACGAAACCAGCAGAATCGAACGTCCCAAGTCTGACGCCCTGCACAACATAATAGATAATTTCGGATATGGTGGATTCATAGATCATTTCAATAAATACATTCTCATCAGAAACAAAAAAAACCGAAAGCTTTCCGAAGAAGCCCTGGATAGGACACTTTCTTCCATAGATATATTCATGAATCTTAAAATAAACAAATTTGAAGAAACGAATATGCTAAAATTCAAAAATACAGTTCTGATTTATAAAGATTATTTTCAAAAAATTTCTAGTGATGCGAATCTAACTGATTCCAATAGAATAAAGCCTGAAGATCTACTCGACCCCTATGATGCGTTGCGTGCTATTAATAAAATACACAATTCCATATATACTTCTATTGAAAAAAATGAAGAAGAATCTCAAAAATTAATCTATTCATTACGTAAGCTTGCATTCTTGGGATTTCTCTTTATAATTTTTATTATTTTTGTATCAACTTATTTAATCCTAACAATTCATTCTAATTTTGTTCGACAATTCATTGAAAATGACAATCTTCTGCGTTTGGCACCTGAGGCCATATTTGTTTCCAATCTGGATGGAGACATTCTGAAGTACAATGAAAGAGCAAAATTAATTTTTGAAGAAGTCTCCGGCTTTAAACAAACAGAAACAAAACTCAATAAGAATTTTTTTAATAAACTTGGGTTTCAATTGAATAATATATTATATAATGAAAACTTAATACATGAGTCCATTCATCCTGATGATAAAATATTCTATCTAAACCACATCGTAGAATCCTGGGACTTACAGGATGGAGAGACTTCCGAAATTAGCTTCCGTATGATAAAAGCCGATGAATCAATCATCTGGTACAAAAACAAGAAATCTATATTGAAAAGAAATACTCTCGGTAGACCCTCTGAAATTCTCCATAGTTACACTGATATTACTGAAACCATAGAATACGAACAGAAATTAAATCATGCCAAAGAAATGGCAGAGGCTTCCAGCAAAGCCAAGAGTGAATTCTTATCTATAATGAGTCATGAATTAAGAACCCCACTCAATGCTGTTATTGGTATGTCCGAATTGATCGGTGAAACTCCATTAAATAGAGAACAACTTAACTATGTTAGAAGTATTAGAATCGCCGGAGATACTCTTCTTACCCTGATCAATGACATTTTAGATCTAGCTAAGATAGATGCAAATCGATTGGTTCTGGAAATAAACGAATTCTCACTGGAAGAGGTCTGCGATGACTTAGTTACCCTCATGGCTATTCCGACCAACAAAAAAGGATTGGAGATGACGTATTTCTTCAATCCCGGAATCATTTCTTATGTGAATGGAGATTCCATGAGGTTGAAACAAATTATACTCAATCTCCTGGGCAATGCGATCAAATTCACCAATTCAGGTAAGATTTCCTTTAAAATAGATCTGCTAAATGAATCCGAAAACAAATACCATGTCCGGTTTTCCGTAAAGGACACAGGTATTGGAATTCCTGAGGAAAAACTGGAATCCATATTTGAAGAGTTCTCCCAGGCAAATTCCAGCACGAGTCGATTCTATGGTGGAACCGGACTGGGTCTGGCTCTCACCCGAAGATTTGTATCTTTAATGGATGGAAACATTTCAGTAAATAGTACTTTGGGACAGGGATCAGAATTTGTTGCAGATCTTACATTTCAAAAATCGGGAGAATCAAATCAGCGGGTTGAAAAAATAGATCTTACCGATCAATCTATACTTATCATCAATTACATTGAAGAAAATGAAGTGTATCTCACCAGATTGCTAATGGAAAGAGGTGCGAAAGTAGACCTCGCCAAAACTGACTCAGAAGCTATCAATTCTATCATAAGTCAAACAGAGAAACCTTATAGTTTCATTTTTATAGATACCAATCTACCGGGATCAGATTACTTTGAATTGTCTAAACAATTGATAGAACTGAATAGGAGGGATTCCAGATTTATTTTCTTACTTTCCACAAAAAATTTAGCCTCCGACGTTGAAAAAGTGAGTAAATTGGGCTATCCTGATTATATCACCAAGCCGATTCAGAGAAAATCACTTCAGCAATTATTTAATTCATTTGCCCAAAACCAAAAATTGAACAATATTCATCAGGTAGAAAAATCCGAAATCTCACTGGACCGAAAATTAACTATACTTTTTGTAGATGATATTGAAATGAATAGAAGTATCGGGATTGATTACCTGAAGCCGGTCACAAAAATCATAGATCTGGCAGAAAATGGTAAAGAGGCTTATGAATTGTATCAGAAGAATAAGTATGATATCATATTTATGGATATGCAAATGCCGGATGTTGATGGATTTACAGCAACAAAACTAATTCGGGAATGGGAAAACGAGAATTTTTTACCCAGAATTCCTATAGCCGCGATGACGGCATTTTCAACTTTAGATGAAAGAGATATGTGTTTGAAATCGGGTTGTGATTATTTCATAACCAAGCCATACAATAGAAAGAAATTATTTGGTCTGTTAGACACCATATTCAAAACAAAGACAATTTAAGTTTGACATGAATCGAAACAATTTCCTCAAATTTTTAGCAATTGGGTATCCTCTTTTACTTTCAGGGGAATTGAGTAGACTCTATTCTGAGGAGAAAAGTATGAACCAAAGAATCATTCCTTCCACCGGTGAAAAATTGAATCCCGTAGGATTAGGAACCTATATCAAATTTGATGTGGAACCGGATGAAGTCAATCTATCAAAACTTCAAAAACTAATGGAAGCTTTCATTCAAAATGGTGGTAGTATCATTGACTCATCACCAATGTATGGAAATTCCGAAAAAATTCTTGGTCTATTGTCGGAAAGGATTCCTTTACTAAAAAAGCATTTCCTGGCAACTAAGGTTTGGACTTCAGGAAAAGAGTCCGGGATTTCGCAGATGACCCACTCTCTACAATTATTGAATCGTAATGAAATAGAACTTATGCAAATTCATAATTTGGTGGATTTTAAGTCCCACCTGAAAACACTTTACGATTGGAAAGAACGTGGGAGAATCAAGTACATAGGAATCACACACTACCTGGATTCAGCCCATGACCGTCTGATAGACATCTTAAAACCCGAATCCATCGATTTTGTTCAGTTTAATTATTCTATAGGGGATAGAAATGCCGAGAAAAGACTTCTTCCATTTTGCCGGGACAATAAGATTGCTACAATTATTAATGAACCTTTCGAGAAAGGTAGCCTCTTTCGATCCGTTAAGGGGAAGGCTCTGCCCGAAATTGCCCGTGATTATGGAATCTCTACCTGGGCCCAATACTTTCTAAAGTACATTCTATCCCATCCGGCTGTCACCTGTGTGATACCTGCCACATCCAAGGTAAATCATCTCTTAGAAAATTTAGAAGCGGGAAAAGGAAACTATCCCGGTGAAGCAGAAAAAAAAGAAATGCTAAAAATCCTAAATCAAAAATAATTTACTTGTTGAAAAAACAAATGAATTCCATTATATAGAAACTATGAGTCTATAATCCTATGCTGAGACCTGCCAATCTTACCGACTTAGATGGACTCATTCAACTAGAGACCACCTCCTTTGATTCCGATCAGATATCCCGACGAAGTTTTCGCTACTTACTCACAAAAGGAAAAGCCGAGACCTGGCTGGACGAAGAATCAGGTGAGATCAGAGGATATGCGATAGTTCTTTTTAATTCAGGGACTTCTTCTGCAAGATTGTATTCTATTGCAGTTCAACCCCAATCACGCGGAAAGGGAATTGCTGAAAGATTAATAAGAAAAATAGAAGAGACTTCTCTTGAAAAAGATTTCATATATCTCAGGCTCGAAGTCAGAAAAGACAATCTACCTGCACAAAATCTTTATCAAAAACTCGGTTACAAAAAGATTGAAATTGTTAAAGAGTACTATGAAGACAAGATGGATGCCCAACGTTTTGAAAAACTTCTGGCACCTCACTTAAATCCGGATCTCGCCCGAGTTCCTTACTATCATCAAACTCTAGACTTTACCTGTGGCCCGGCGGCAGTCATGATGGCAATGCATGCACTGGAGCCCAGATTTGAGTTGGACAGGAAAACTGAACTACGAATCTGGAGAGAAGCTACAACTATTTTTATGACCTCGGGGCATGGAGGTTGCGGGCC
Organism: Leptospiraceae bacterium; assembly: GCA_024233875.1. Taxonomy (GTDB): domain Bacteria; phylum Spirochaetota; class Leptospiria; order Leptospirales; family Leptospiraceae; genus JACKPB01. The sequence goes on along the minus strand of JACKPB010000010.1, from coordinate 126,427 downwards.
TTACGGTTTGGCTCTTGCCGTTAAGAAGAGGGGTTTTGATGTAGATCTCTATGTAAACGATGAAGGCCCACTCTTTTTAGATTCAGTACGGGACCCTGAAAAGAAAGAAGTTCTCAGGTTGGTTCAGGAAGATTTTCGATCTGAGATTGATAAATTAGGAATTACAGTTCACCATGGAAACCTGAGAGCACTGGACTTAAAAGAAAAATTTGAAGAAGGTGGAATTCCGGTAGTTCTAATAAGTATGTACAAAATGATAAATATGAAGGCTCCTCATTGGGTAATCATTACAGGTTTTGATGATAAATATTTGTATTTTCACGATCCATACACTGATATTGATCGCCCACCTTCCGATTGTACTTATTCCCCCATTTTACAAAAAGACTTTGAACGTATGGCGCGTTACGGAAAATCGTCCCAAAAAGCTGCATTAATCATTAAGAGACCTAAGACATGAAACCCAAAATCCCTCCCATAACAAACAAAATAAAATCTGAAAATAAGGAAGAAATTGGATTTAGTTATGGTTCCGAGCATCTAATTCTGGTAGAAAATTTATCAGATTGGAAGAAGGAGTATCCGCATCTTCAGGTAATCACTGTAAACGAGTATCTAAAAAGTCCTGAATATTTCAAGATGAAAAATGCTAAAGTAATTAATCTCTGCCGCTCTTATCGATACCTGAGCAGAGGCTATTACTGCTCACTTCTAGCAGAGGCAAGGAAGCACAAGATCATTCCTTCAGTACGTACACTCCGGGATTTGAGCAGTAAATCCGTATATAAATTGGATACGGAAAGTTTGGATAGTCTTCTTCAAAAGATTTTTAGTAAGGGATATGATTCTCCATATAGCAATGTAGTTGGAATCGAAACTTATATTTTCTTCGGTCTCTGTGACTATCCGATTTTGCAGGAACTAGCACGTCAAATTTTTGAAACGTTTCGTTGTCCTCTTCTCCGTGTTGAGTTTAGGTTTCAGGAGAAATGGCAAATTGGTTCTTTAAAACCCTTGAGTCTAAATAGCATTCCAAAAGAGAAACAGGAGCTTTTTGTAAATGCAATCCACCAATATTGCACCAAACGATGGTACAAACCCAAAGCAAAAAGTAATCCGAGATACGATCTCGCCATCCTCTACAATCCTGACGAAAAATTTCCTCCTTCTAGTAAACAGGCACTGAAGAACTTTATAAAAGCAGGAAAGCAATTGAATGTTGAGGTAGAACTCATTCAAAAGAGGGACTACTCCCGGCTTTCAGAATTCGATGCACTATTTATTCGTGAGACGACAGCAATTGAACATCATACTTATTTATTTGCGAAGAAAGCTCAGAGCGAAGGGATAGTCGTGATTGACGATCCCGATTCAATACTGCGTTGTACGAATAAAGTATTTCTGGCAGAGCTACTAATGGGAAATAAGATTCCTATACCCAAGACAGTAATCCTCCTGAAAGACAATCTGGATACTCTTGAAAATGAAATTCCTTATCCTATCGTCTTAAAAATTCCCGAAGGCGCATTTTCACTCGGGGTCTATAAAGCAAATAATAGAGCAGAAATGCTTGAAATCACAGGTCGTCTCTTCAAAGAATCCGACATCATTCTTGCTCAGGAGTATATGTATACAGAATTTGACTGGAGAATCGGAATCCTGAACAAAAAGCCTTTATTTGCTTCACAATACTTTATGTCCAAAGAGCACTGGCAGGTGATCAATCACAATGCATCCTCAAAAAGCAACCAGGAAGGTGATACCGAAACACATAGGATTGAAGATGTTCCTGAGGAAATCATTCGGGTAGCCAATGAAGCCGCAAATCTAATCGGTGATGGACTCTATGGAGTGGATATGAAATATACCTCAAAAGGACCCTGTATCATAGAAATCAATGACAATCCTAATATAGATGATGGAACAGAGGACTATTATCTAAAAGATGAATTGTATCGAACTATTATCAAAGATTTCATTAGGCGAATAGAGAATAAATAAAAATAGGGGTTTGGGGAAATTGAAGTCCCCGGGTTGATGATGTACTCCCTGTATTTTAACTCACCTTCTGTACAACCTGCATAAGGTGAGTTAAGAATTAAAACTATTGTGAAAGGGGATAGATTGCCTTACCTTCGCTATTTCTAGCCGGAATCTCTTCCGGTTTGGATAGTCCTTTCCGCCTATAATAATTATCTCGATATTTTTCTTTCCATGTCATAAAATCATTATTAGGGTTTTTGAATATTCCAACTTTTTCATATAAGCGAAAAACAGTAATCTCCCGACACCAATTGCAAATATGTTTATGATCTCTAAGTTGACCATCTCCCCCATAGGTATCCTTATTGTGATGTCTACCGTTCATAATGCATTTGGCTTCAGAGTGATAACCATTTTTTGCGTCACCAAAAGTACCTATAAAATTTGCAATATCCGGATTGTACTTCCCCCCACGGAGAAGATGTTTCCAGGGAGTGAGTGATGCCTGCTGATTAGGAGAAAGATTTGAAAGGTAATTAGATGATTCAGCATCCTGATTGGGGTGGATTTTTTTTTCCCTCATCTTATCCAGATACTCATCTGAAAGATGTGAGAAAGAATGTAAAAATTCATGAGTAGTATTTCTGGATATAGCTACACTCAAATTTTTATTTGATCCATCCGGATGGGGAAAGCGCTTGACAAATCCAGAAAAACCCGATCGATTTTCTTTGGGATCATAAACTAAGATCACAATAGTTAGATTTTTAACAACATTGGATGTAATACCTTTTCTTGGATATGTATCATCAGTCAACAATCTATTGTCTTCTACAATCTTCCAAACTCTCTTTGAGGGGATGGTCATGTCATTGTCCAGAGTATTCTCCTGACCAGGTAAAATCCCCAATAAAGTCTTTTCTCTGTCATTTTCTGTAATATAGGCATCTGAAGGAGCATTGTATTGCAGTATTCGAAATGCATTTTTGTAACTTCGAAATGGTTCTACCCATTCTGATTGTTCAATCCAATTCCTAATGTCTACATAGAATATTCCCGAATTGATTTCTTTCTCCGTATACCCCTCAGGAATGACCAAAATAGTATGAAGGTCCTTGGGTAAGATTTGAAGAGTTCCGGTTCCGGAGTAATCATCGATGACACCATTCCCCTCAAATACTGTTTCCAAAATCCGCTCAACTTTTCCGGGGAAGGGTTTGTCCTCCTCTTTACTGAACGGTTTACAAAAATTCTCTCCGCCTTCTCTTTCACCGAAATAGACATTGTCGAGAGCTGTTTCTTTTCCCTTACCGGTATATCGGGTTGGGATGTAAATACTATCCAGGTTTTGTAGTACAGATAAGAACTCATATCTCCCCGGTCTCCTCCATCTTTTTTTTCTTGACCGGAGTAGATCTTCCTTATCTATCGGCTCGTCGTACAACAACCATTTATTGGATAGAGTGTCAAAGGGTACCTCATACTCAGTCCATTCATCATCGTTTGGAACGATACGATCCCTATCAGAGTAGACCATTAACTTCTTGTCCTTGCTGTGGAGCATTATCGACTGGTGGGGAATGCCTCCTCCCGATCCATAAGGTAGTTTGATTGAATAGTATATATTCTTGCAATACATATCCCTATGATCTCCAACAAAACTATCAGGAGTCTTAAAATATCTTCGGGAAGTCGAAGATGTGATGTAAGCATTCCCTGAAGACTCATCCTGCTTCCAGGTTGGATTTTTATCCTCATTTTCAGTCTTCCATCCCTGATCTCCATCAGTAAAATCAAAAGAATTGATTTCAATTTTTTGAATAGGACGGTTGTCTATTTTTATGGAACGAATGGAATGATTGCTACAACTCAAATAAATAAGTGCAAAAATGATTGAAATGATTTTCTTCATAGTAACCCAAAGAATATTTTTTAAAACATTTTTGTCAAGATTTGATTTTTGTAAGAATCCAATTCACAGAAGTAATTGTGTTTTACTGTTCACTTTAGGTAGCCATTTTATAGCTGATTCTTTTGTGAATGCACAAACCTTTCGAAAATGACTATAAATACAAAAAGAGGTAGACAATTTGATTCCTCTATGCAATTTTTCATATCTAAAGGATGGATTGAGGTGCTTAGAATTGAACTTCTAAAGGGAGATATTACAGATCTGGATATAGACGTTATAGTGAATGCCGCTAATTCTAAACTTGCCGGTGGAGGGGGTGTAGATGGAGCCATTCATAGAGCCGGTGGGCCCGCGATCATGGCAGAATGTGATACGATTCGCTCGGAGAGAGGCTATCTAGCTACAGGTGATGCAGTGATCACTACGGGTGGATTGCTAAAAGCAAGATACGTAATACATACAGTAGGACCGATCTATTCAGAGAGAAATCATTCAGAGAATTTAAAACTTACCGATTGCTATACAAATTCACTGAAACTGGCTCAATCCTATGGATTGGAATCAATTGCTTTCCCGAATATTAGCACCGGAGCGTATGGATTCCCTCCTGAAGATGCTGCAATTCTCACTCTTGAATCAGTATCTGATTTTCTGAATTCCAATCCGAATCATAAATTTGAAAGAATTCTATTCATCTCCTTTGATTCAAAAAATCATTCGATCTATCAGGATTTAATAAAAAAGTATTTTTAACTCTCCAAACGCAATTCGTGCGAAAGTTGATGATACTGAAAAAGCGCCTTTCAGCAATGGTTCGACCGATCTCAGCAGCCAAGGACTCATCGTCTCCAAACTCCTATTTTTTTAGATCTATCAATTAAATGTGATTTTGGATATGAAAATAAGATACGTTTGGTGAGTTTTTAAAATAATAAAAATCTTAACCCCCGATGTTTTTAATTACTTCATTTCTTAAAGAATTGAATCTTCTCACGCATAATATTCAAATTGTCATTGATTTCACGGACCATCTCTGTAATGTTCATCGAATTAGAAGCAACTATTTGTGTTCCATGACCGATGTGCTCGATAGTGATGACCAGAGCTTTGTTGGTTTCCATCTGTTCATTTGTTGACAAAGCAATCTCTTCTGACATTTTAACAACTTTTTGAGTGCTATCCATGACAAGAATGCTTTCATTTTCCTGTTCCTTGGAAAAGTTTACGATTTGATTTACTTTTTCCTCAGATTGTGTGATTGCCCCGATGATAGATTGAAATGCTTTGGATGTATTGTCTACCAGGGCTCTACCTGTTTTCACTTCGCTCAACCCATGCTTCACAAGAGTTGTGATATTTTTGGCATTGATGGCAGTCCTTTCCGCGAGCTTGCCAATCTCCTGAGCGACTACAGCAAATCCTCTTCCATGTTCTCCGGCCCTTGCTGCTTCGATTGCTGCGTTGAGCGAAAGTAAATTTACCTGATCGGAGATTTCGCTGATCAGAATCACCATCTCGGCTATCTTCTGAGTGCTCTCATTGATACGATTCATCCCCTGAATCGTATCCTGCATAAATCGATTTCCCTGGTTTGCCTGTTCGGTTGCCCGTATATTGATTTTCAGAGCTTCTTTTGCACCCAACGAAACTTCTTCAATATTTGATTTGAGCTTTTGAATGGAAAGATGCATTTCATTGGAAAGCTTCACCTGATCCTTACTACTTCTGGCGATCACTTCACTGGAAGAAGCAACCCGATCGAGAGAGGCAGAAGACTCTTCAATGGATGCCGCCTGTTTCTGAGACTCATCTGCCATTGATTGACTGGTGTGAAGAAATTGATCCATTCTTTCATTGATCTGTTCGGTTGAATCAATGATTGAGGAAATCATAAGATCAAGTCGATCCATAAACTTATTAAAATTAAGGGAAAGGTCTTCCATTTCTTTGTTGGTGCCCAACTCATCTACATCACATCTTACACTCAAATCCCCACCGACACCCTTATTGAAATATTCAATAAAGGACAAAATAGATTTCATAATAGGGTTTATGGAAATATAAGTCACCCCTGAAATACAAAGAAAGGCAAGAAAACCGGTAATGGAAAATACTATTGTCAGATTGTCTATGTCTTTAAATAGCTCAGAGCTAGCTATGCTCACACCCGCAACCCAGGTCGTATCGGCATCTCCAAATTTGATAGGAACTGCATAGTGATATATTTTAGATTTTTCTAATACTGAAAATAATTGCATTGAATATTCTTTCTTTGAAAGAATGTTTTCGTACAATTCCTTATTTACATCTTTATAAATTTCTAATATATTTTTGCCGATTAGTTCATAATCTCTTCCCGATATAAATATACCCGAGTCGGATATAATACTGATATATCCATTTCCATAGACCGGATCCAGCCTGAGATGATTGGAGAGAACCAATAAGTCTACCTCCAATCCAATGACACCCAAAAGATTGTTCGAATTGTCTACGATGGGCAGCATAATACTTGAAATGAGATCAGGATTTTGTTCAAATTTATTTTTGATTGGTTCTGCAAGGATCGCTTTCCGGGTAGTTTTCATTTCTTCGTAAGATTTCTTCAGGACATCGGGAAGTTTTATGGAAACAATTGAGTTGGAAGATTTCTTTTCTTTTATCCAAAGAAATCCATGACGACCTTCTGAATCTGAAAACGCATTGTTCCGGGATAGGTCATCAAGACCATCAAATTTATTCTTTTCAAAATAGATCCAGACACCAACATAATCATCCCTTCCGGAACTCTCAAGAAAGTGACGGAGAATGCCGGAAGATGCCTGACGATTCAAAGAAAAATCTTTGAAAATCAGGGAGGATCGATATAGTTTGGTCAAACTACTGAGATCATCAATAGGATCTTTCATCATGTTTTGAATTTTGTGTGATGCAGAAATAGCTTCACGCTTGAGAATCACACCCAACATCTTAGTATGAACTCCTGTAATCATGCTGTAAAGAGCCACCAGCATAATTGTAATACTCAATATCATCACAATAAACAAAGGGATTAGAAAGCTCTCATGAATATTGAGTGTGGGTAATTTAAATCGAAATAGATAGGGATGAAGCTTTTTTTTGATCATAAGGTAAAGTAGTAGTCCGGTTGTAATCCCCAGAGCTATACCTACTTCCAGAAAGTAAAGAATTTGGAAAAATGTATCATAAGTATAGGACGTTGTATATAAAATTATATTGAAGAGTATGGGTCCTATGATATTCCCCACCCCTATGAGTAAGGCCATTTTTGAAGGGAATCCGGAAATAAAACTGATCAGCTCATCCTTATCAAAATTTCCCCGGGAATCAATAGCATTCAGATAATCGGAGAGCTTTTTATTTTGTAAATAAAAGTAAATAGTTGCACTTCCCATGATTAGTATCACAAGAAAAGACACAACTTTGAAGATCTGAAAAAAAATCGCAAACCCATAATTTGCTACAAAAAAGGAAATATAAATTAAAGGATCTAGAAGAAAAAGAAGATTAAAAATGAAAAATATATTCTTAGATATTGGATGTGGTTTCATATTCTATCCCTTACAGAAATTCCATTTGTGAAGATTTCTCTGATTGGATCACGATTTTCAGATCCATATAACTCAGAAAATATTTATAATAATTCTAAAACACTATTTGATCAGTCGTTTGCTGCCTTGAAAATTATGACAAAAATCTATTGAACTGATCTCAAATTGATTGTCAAGAATTCAAAAGAATTTTTCTACTCTGATGCATTCTCCTGTATTTCTCTAAGAGCACACGAAAGTCTAGTTTAAGAATCCGCTTTCTGATTTTCCTGAGTGATCAAAGTTCCATTTCCAATAAAAAATAGTTCTCATAAAAAATATGAAATTTAGCTTCTACTTTACAGTTCAAACTAGTTTTAAGATTTTGTACACATTCAATTTTTTCAAACTCCTTCCTTGTATTTCAGTTTGTAAGCTCCATTTCATTTGCAAACAACCCGGGTAGTTTGAATTCATAAAAGGAATTTCCCATGCCTGAAACATTAGATTATGATTATGTCATCATTGGTAGCGGTTTTGGTGGGTCGGTATCTGCACTACGACTCTCTGAGAAAGGATACAAAGTACTGGTTTTGGAAAAAGGGAAAAAGTATGAAGGCAAGGATTTTCCAAAATCAAATTGGGTTCTAAACCGATGGCTCTGGTTACCGGGTTTGAAATTTTTTGGAATCATGAAGATGACCTTCTTTCGTCATGTATCCATACTCTCCGGAGTTGGGGTCGGAGGAGGATCACTTGTCTATGCCAATACCCTACCCATTCCCAAGGATTATTTTTTTAAATCTAAGTCCTGGTCTCATCTGGCAGATTGGAAAACCGAACTTCTCCCCTTTTATGATCTGGCACGAAAAATGTTGGGAACAGCCAAAAATCCCAGACTGGAAAAAGGAGACCTTGCCCTACAGGAACTCGGTAAACAAATCGGAAAGGGAGATCATTTCGAACCTACGGATGTAGCGATTTTTTTTGGAGAACCCAATCGCACTGTTCCGGATCCGTATTTCAATGGAGAGGGCCCTGAAAGAACCGGATGCAATTTCTGCGGAGGTTGCATGATCGGTTGCAAACACAATTCAAAAAACACTCTGGACAAAAACTATCTCTATCTCGCTCAAAAAAAAGGGGCCGAGATTCTTCCCGAGAAAGAAGTCTATGATGTGAAGCCTTTGAATGGAAACGATGGTAGCACCGGCTACCGAATTTTCTGGAGGGAATCCACAAAGTTTTTCGGGAAAAGAGGTGAGATCACTACTCGCGGAGTTATTTTTTCCGGAGGAGTCCTGGGTACTGTGGACCTCCTTCTCAAATTAAAAAAATCATCCCTCCCCAATCTTTCCAACAAACTCGGCACAGGAATTCGAACCAATTCGGAAAGTATCATTCCAATTACCTCTCTGGATAAAAAATCTGTCTATTCGGATGGGATTGCCATCGGTTCGATTCTTCATACCGATGACCACAGTCATCTTGAGCCGGTTCGGTATTCGGAGGGTTCCGGTTTTTGGAGACTTCTACTCTTACCATTGGTAGATGGACGAAATAATTTTGTTAGGTTCTTCAAATTGATTTATGATTTTTTCAGACATCCCATTCAAAACCTTAAGGTCATGTTCACTGATGATTGGTCAAAGAGAACTCAGGTCCTCCTCTTCATGCAATCTTTGGAAAGTACCCTCAGGTTCAAAAGAGGACTCTTTGGAATGGGTTCGAGCATGGACACCGGGGAAGCTCCCAAAGCCTTTATTCCGGAAGCAGTCCAACTCGCTAAATCATTTTCCCAAATCATTGGTGGAAAACCCACTGTTTTAGCCAACGAAGCGATCCTCGGAATCCCATCTACTGCTCACATTTTGGGAGGAGCCATTATGGGAAAAGACGTCCAAGAAGGAGTCATTGACAAAGAAAATCATGTCTTCGGATACGAGAATATGCTAGTCTGCGATGGGTCTATGATTTCTGCCAATATCGGAGTGAATCCGTCTCTGACCATAACAGCTCTTTCGGAGCGAGCCATGAGTCGGATCCCTGCAAAATCAAAATCTTAATCTCGCAAATAGATCTTCCGAGTTTTTGAAAATTTGCTCCATTCTGCTGTCCAGAAACTGCTTCCATTTTCCGGAGATCAGAGTGGATGTCCAAAGACTCTCTTTCCCCCGATTGTCCGATTCGAGATTCCATCGAAACTCAACCTCACCCCTAACTTCAAGCTGGTCTAAAGTTTTCCAGCCATATCGGGAACTCTGGATGGCTTTTTTAGCAATTTCGTTCTTTGAGGAGAGTTTTCCTCGATAAGTGACCGGAACATAAGAATCCAGGGGATGAAAGCGATCGGTCTGGGGTAGAAAATAAGACTCATATCCCGTCCCCCGGCAATGGGTCTTTCCGCCTTCTGAAAGAAACGAGACTCCACTAAAAAAAAGTTGGCTGACTCCCAGAAACTCAGAGATCGAAACTGCTAGGGATGCGATATTTCTACCCGGATTTTCCAGATAGGATTCTGAATTCATTACTTGAGCCGAAAGCCATTGATCTAAGGGATAGGAAGTGAAGAAGAGAACCTTGGGATTGGGCAATTCAAAGATTCTACGACTGCCTCCCGCCCAGGTCAGGATGGGAATCGTCTCAGGAATACGATCTGAAAAATGAAATGCAGTTCCCCGACCCGGGTCCAAAGAAAGAATGGCATCCGGTGGAAGATTATTTTTCAAAAGAAAACCGAGAGACGAATCCGAAGCCAGAAGGAAGATAGAGTTTCGCAGATTCTTAAGAGTCTCCATATCGCGTTCCAGACCGGGAGAGGCGCCGGTGAAGACGATAGGTGATTTTATTTCCAAGCTTTTTGCGGTTAGGACCCGACTCTTTGGATTTTTGAAAAAGAGATTCAGATTGATAAGATAATTTCGCAACCAGAGTCTGTGAAAATGAGAATCTGTGTTTTGATCCAGTTTGGTTTCCGGTTTTAAGATTTCGGAAAGGTCTCGGGCAAATTTCTTCCTGTAATAGGGAATTGCCAGAACTTGAAACGGAAGCTCGGGCAGTCGGGCGGCAGACTCCCCGAAATAATGTAGGAACTCCACACCCCTCGACCGGAAATCTGACTCTAGTTCAGGAATTTTTTTTTTAAATAGGGAAATTTCTGCAAATCAATCTCAGGCTCCCAAACGACGACGGATTTGGGAAGAACAGGAAATTCCAGGAGGGATTCGGGATGATAGAGAAATCCTCCACCTAAAAAAAACAGATTGGATTCCCAATTGGATACCTGACTTTCTAGAAAACGTTTGGCTTCTTTTTGTGGATTGTAGTGTGAGTGTAGGAACTCCCCATCTTCAGTCTTGCAATTCGGGGAGCCATCTTTACAGGGTGAGAAAACGAAAGGCAAAGGCTATTGAATCATTCCTGTTCTTCTTCGAAATCGTCGGAATCACTGTCATCATCGAAATCATCCGAAAATTCATCACTGTCATCTATCGATGTCTCTTCGAAACCATCGGAATCCTCATCAGTATAGACAGTCTTGGGTTCTTCTTCAGGAATCTCATCTTCTTCAGTGTCTTCTTCGGCAACGGGTGCATGGCTGCTATTGAAAAGACTTTTGAATTTATGAGGAGCATCGGACATATTGGCTTCTTTGAGAAGTTGAGCTCTTTGCTCTGCCGTGAAGTAGTCAAACTTCACCAGGTCTTCAGAAATGGAATAGAGCGCCTGAACAGCCGGTTTGCGATTTTTGAGCTTTTTGGGCAGAGTGTCCAGGTTATCAATCTTATCCAATAACGCAAAACCTGCTGATGTGATCTCATATTTTTTGATTCTGGCTAATTCAACTACTCTTAATACATCGAATTCATTATTTAGATTGGACATGATCTAGTTTCCCCCAAAAGGCAATGCGAAGTTCAGGATAAAGATTTTGTATGAAAGGCAAGATATGATCAACTGACTTCCTGAAAAGAATTACTCAATATTGCCATATTTCAATTCTTCCAATAGATTACAATAAATTTTCACACTCTCGTTTCAATCTTTACTTGCATGTAATCCCCTAGAATTCGGAATGGTAGGAAGTTGAAAAATGAAACTTTTGAATCCTGACTCCCAAACCCTATCCTCTCAGAAAATTTCGTCCCAAATCTCCAGGACAAGACGTCCGGGACGTTATGCATTTATTTTCATAAAAACTTTGAGTATCCTTCTTCTCGGCACTTTCCTTCTCAACTGCAAAACAAAGAAAGAGTCCAATTTTTTTGTAAAGGATTTCTCAGGAAGACTAGTCACCGGGGAAGAAGTTCATTTTTCAGATCTAAAAGTTCCCAGATTGGCAGTGAACGTCTACTCACCTACCTGCATCCCCTGTTTCGGTGAGATTCCTACTCTAAATTACCTACGCAGAGTCATGATTGAAAAAGGTTACGGCGAACTCTACATGGCAGTGGATCCCAACGGAATTTCACAGGATCCGGAAGGAAAGGAGTTTGAAGCTCTTTTCAAAGAAGTAGCCCCCATTATGAAGAAAGAAGCTGAGGAAAGAGGGATAGAACTCCCCATTCTTGTAATGAGACCTCCGTTTTCTGTGGAACCCGAGACAGGACTCATCACCGGAACCCCGGAAACTCTTCTCTTTCGCACATCTCCCCTATCCCTTTATTACAATTTTATAGGAAGTATTTCGGATAAAAAAGAAATTTCTGAGATGGAAAGAGATCCTAAAATTCAATTCTTTTTAAGGCAGGTACGTTCAAGATGAGAGCACTGGTGATTCGATTTGCAGATGTAGAGGGACCGGGGATTTTAGCCGATCTCCTCAGGGAGAATGGATATTCTCTATCCTATCATGATGCCTACAAGAACATCGATCTTCTTCCCAATGCCCATCTTCAGTATTCCTTGTTTCTATTCATGGGCGGACCTCAATCCGTGCATGATCCGGAACTTTTCAAATTCTTTAATCCTTACAGAAACCTGATTCAAAATGCATTCTCCATTGGCAAAAAAATTATCGGAATCTGCCTCGGAGCTCAATTGATTGCCGATTCTCTGGGGTCAAAAGTAAAGAAAGGAGAGAAGGGTCAGGAACTCGGCTGGGGAAAGGTGGAACTACTTGGAAATCATCCATTTTTTGAAGGTCTGGATTCCAGGGATATCACAGTTTTCCATTTTCATGGAGATACATTTGATCTACCCGAAGGATCTGATCATCTGGCACAATCAGATCTCTACCCGTCTCAAATGTTCGCAATTGATGGTAGGGCTATAGGAATTCAGTTTCATATAGAAATCACAGAAATGATCCTGAAAAATTGGAAGTCCAGATTTCCGGAACTGGGACCTGTCCTCTCAGAATCGAAATCTGAAGAGCTGAAAGAAATGCAAAAATTCGGATACAAAATCTTGAACAATATCATTCAATACCAAAATAATGCAAATAAGTAAGGGAAAAAAATGGTTCAAAAAATACTCAATTTAATCTTTGGAAGCAAAAATGAACGGGATATGAAGAAATTATCCCCGATCGTCGCCAATATCAATTCCCTGGAACCTGAATTCAAAAAACTGAGTGATGAAGAGCTCTCCGGGATGACCCAAAAATTCCGGGATCGAATTTCCAAAGGAGAAAGTTTGGATTCCATACTTCCGGAAGCATTTGCCGCTGTTCGGGAAGCTTCTGTGCGAACCATGGGACTCAGACACTACGATGTCCAGCTCATGGGTGGTATTGCCCTTCACTGGGGAAATATAGCCGAGATGAAGACAGGTGAAGGAAAAACTCTTACATCCACCCTTGCTATCTATCTCAATTCCCTGAGTGGAAAGGGAGTTCATGTAGTCACCGTCAACGACTATCTGGCCAGACGGGATGCTACCTGGATGAAACCGATCTATGATTTTTTGAAGGTTTCAGTCGGGATCATCCAGCACGACATGGATCACGAAGAAAGGCAGGAAGCCTACGGTTGTGACATCACCTATGGAACCAATAATGAGTACGGCTTCGATTATCTGCGGGACAATATGGTAACTCACAAGGACCATAAGGTTCAGAAGTATCACAACTTTGCCATCGTAGATGAGGTGGATTCCATATTGATCGATGAGGCGAGAACTCCCCTTATCATTTCGGGTCCTACAGATGACACAACCGACAAATATCTAAAAATCGACGCTATCATTCCTAAACTCGAAGACAAAATAGACTTTGAAATCGATGAAAAAGCCAAGAATGTACTTCTTACTGAAGACGGGGTCATGCACGTTGAGCGACTTCTGAATGTAGACAATCTCTATGCTCCGGAAAATGTCGAACTGGTTCACCACGTTCATCAATCCCTGAAAGCCCATAAGATATTTCAAAGAGATGTGGACTATGTAGTTCAGGATGGAGAAGTTATCATAGTGGATGAGTTCACCGGACGTATGATGCAGGGACGGAGATATTCCGATGGATTGCATCAAGCTCTCGAAGCCAAAGAAAATGTTCCCATTGCCAAAGAAACTCAAACTCTTGCCTCCATCACGTTTCAAAATTTCTTCCGTATCTATGACAAACTCTCCGGTATGACAGGAACAGCAGATACAGAAGCAGAAGAATTTGCAAAGATCTACAAATTGGATGTCATAGTAATACCTCCCAACATACCAATGAAACGTCTAGATCATCCGGATCGCGTCTACCGTACAGAAAAAGAAAAGTATGATGCTATCGTGAATGAGATCAAAGAATGTGCGAAAAACAAACAACCCGTTCTCGTAGGTACGATCTCAATTGAAAAATCCGAATACATATCCAATCGACTCAAAGCCGCCTATCTTCAGCACAGTGTCTTAAATGCCAAACAACACGAAAGAGAAGCAGACATCATAGCCAACGCGGGAAAACCGGGAGCCATTACTATCGCTACCAATATGGCCGGTCGGGGAACCGACATCGTTCTCGGTGGAAGTCCGCGATACAAAGAAGAGATGGAAAAATGGGAGAGTACGGACGAAGATGTCGAAAAATTCAAACTTCTCATTCGAAAAGAGTTATTTGAAGAAGCCGAAAGTTTCCTATCCACTCTTTCAGACAAGAAAGGCAAACGTGCAAAAGAAATTCTAAATTCTGCGATTCTCTGGAGAGAACAGCACGAAGAAGTTTTGAGAGTGGGTGGTCTGCATATTCTCGGAACGGAACGTCATGAGTCCAGACGTATTGACAATCAGCTGAGAGGACGGGCAGGAAGACAGGGTGATCCGGGATCGAGCCGCTTTTATCTTTCTCTGGAAGATGACCTGATGAGAATCTTCGGAACAGATCGAATTTCCGGGCTCATGAAAAGAATGGGGATGGAAGAAGGTCAGGAGATCGAACACAAAATGGTTTCCAACGCTATCGCCAGATCTCAAAAACGTGTAGAAGGTCATAACTTTGATATAAGAAAGCATCTTTTGGAATATGATGATGTAATGAACAAACAAAGAATGTTCATCTATCAATTGAGAAATGAAGTCCTCGATGACAATTTCAATGTATCCGAAGTCGTTAAGCAATGGATAGAGGAGATCTTAGAAGTGCAGATTCTCATTCATTGTGATAGCAACAACCCCGAAGCCTGGCATCTGGATGGTATCAATGAATGGTTGGGAACGATTACGGGCTCAGATCTCAAAGTTGACAAATCTGAATTTAAAAAATCCCCCAAGGCTCAGGAAGAACTCCTCGATAGTCTCACATCCAAACTTCTGGAAATCTATAATTCCAAAAAAGACAGGGTAGGCGAGATTTGGAAATACCTGGAAAGAGACATTATCCTCGAAATCCTCGATCATAGATGGAAAGAACATCTCTATGTAATGGATCATTTGAGGGATGGAATCTGGACTGTAGGTTATGGAGAAAAGAATCCACTTACTGAATACAAGATTCAGGGATTTAAGATCTTTGATCAAATGGTAGACAATTTCAAAAACGAAATCATTAACTTCCTAATGAAAGTAGAAGTACAGAATGAAGAGAAAAGAAAATCTTCAAACAAGAAAGATTACGTTCAGGTTGGAGTTGAATCTACTGACATAGATATTTTTTCTCAGGGATCGGGAAGAGCACTTTCAGATCAATCCAGTAGAAAGAAAGGTTCCGGCGTATCACAAAGTGCCGGAGGAGCTTCCAAAAGAAAATCCGGACGCAGAAAGAACCGTTAGCTATGAAACTCGGAGAGATCATCCCTCATGAAAAAACGGGTATGCCGAACTGTGAAGAGTGCGGCGGAACCGGAATCGTATTGGATGAGATCGTTGAAAACTCCAGAACTCCCGGACTTTCCATCTGCCTCTGTGTTCGGGAGCATTGCTTCATCTGTCCTTCCTCAGGCAAGCCGCCTTATCTGGTTTATGACGCGGAAGTCAATCGAATGCTACCCTGCTACTGCAATCAATCCAGAAAGCTAAAAGCCGAGCTCGAAAGGATGATCCTAAAAGCGAATATACCCCCCAAATATCAATACAAGTTTCTTTCTTCTGTGGATATAAGCGGAAAAGACTCCCTGACTCTTCTTGCGGCTCATGATTGGGCTAGAGATTTAGCAGAAAATTACACACGTACAGGTAGAATTCCACAGGGAATGTATCTTACGGGAGCCCCCGGAACCGGGAAGACTCTTCTGGCCTGTGTGATACTAAATGAATTGATATTCCGATATAGAATCAATTGCCGTTATGCGAAAATCACCAAAGACTTCCTGAATGCTCTAAGAGACACTTATCAAAAAGACTCGGATTCCTACGGGCAGGAAAAGAATATTGAAAAAGAATTCAATGAAGTAGAAGTTTTAGTAATAGATGACTTTGGTGTTCAAAAAGATACCGAATGGGCAAATGCCAAACTCTATGATCTAATCGATGCCAGATATGAACGTCAGAAGCTCACTTTGTTGACTTCCAATCAACCGTTGATTGATTGGAAAGAAAAAGGTGTGGGGAGGGTCTATTCCCGACTCTATGAGATGACCAAAGAAATCAAATTAGAATGTCCGGACTACCGGTTGAATCATTTGAAATAATGAAACCAACGACCATATGTTTCTTGGCTCTGGGGAGCAATTTGGGCAAACGGGATGAATACATTCGCAGCGCTATACGCTCCATAAACGAAACTGAGGGAATTCAAATCCTTAAAGAATCTGAAATCATTGAAACCAAACCTCTGGAAGTAGAGACCCAACCCTATTTCCTCAATTGCCTTCTCAAAATCTCTACCGATCTTTCACCTATAGAATTATTGGACTCCATGCAGGAAATAGAAGCTCGGGTGGGTCGAAAAAAAACATTTTCCAAAGGACCGAGAGAAATCGACATCGATATCCTTATCTATGGGATCCAAAAGATGAAATCTGAGCGATTGGAACTCCCGCACCATTCTTTGCATTCGAGAGATTATATTCGATTGCTTTTAGTTTCCCTGAATGAATTTGATGTCATAAGGTATTTTTCGGAGGTAGCGCGTGTCAACGATTACACAAACCTTTCTTAAGAAAAAGCAGTCTTCTCAAAAGATTTCTATGGTTACCTGTTATGATGCCAGTTTTGCCAGGATCATAGCCCACGCCGAATTGGACTGTGTATTGGTGGGAGATTCTCTCGGAATGGTTGTTCAGGGAAGAGAATCTACACTTCCCGTTACGCTGGATGAGATCATTTACCATACCAATATGGTGAGACGGGGAGCGAAAGACATTCCCATTATCAGTGATTTGCCATTCATGAGCTACCATTCGAGTGTTGGTGACGCCATTTCCTCTGCAGGACGTATCATGAAAGAAACTTCCGCAGATGCTGTCAAACTCGAAGGTGCATCCGATTTCAATCTAAGTGTAATACACAGACTCAGAGAAATAGGAATACCCGTTATGGGACATCTCGGTCTCACCCCTCAATCGTTTCATGTCCTCGGTGGATATAAAGTCCAGGGAAAATCCAAGGAAGATCAGGAAAAGCTCATCCGTGATGCATTGAATCTGGAAGCTGCAGGTGCATTTTCTGTGGTTTTAGAAATGGTACCGGCAAACGTTGCCAAAGAAATCACCACACAACTCCAAATCCCCACGATTGGAATCGGTGCCGGAAAGTATGTAGATGGACAGGTTCTGGTTCTCTATGATTTGCTCGGAATGAATCCGGAGTTTACACCCAAGTTCTTGAAGAAATATATGAATCTATATCAAACTATTTTAGAAAGTATGAAGCAATACAAACGTGATGTAGAAACAGAGACCTTTCCAAATGAGGAAAATAGTTTCTAGAAATGTATTGCCTTAATCGGGAAAGGGGTTCTATAGGATACGAATCTTCTTTGACCCTCTACTTTGGGTTTCATGACAGGATGAAACACCCCGACCTAAGGGCATCTTCAGAAAGGGAAGAGTACATCTCATGTAAATATCCCGGTAATGGATTTTAGTAGACTGCTTTCAGAGTTTTCTAGTCATTTTCAGGAATATTCACTCATTCATAGAGATTCTCAGTAAAACTCGACTCAAATCATTGAATTTGGACTTTTCAAGGGAAGGAATTAGGAATGGACTGTAAATTATATTATGTCTCATAACTTTTCAGCTGGGTTTTTTATGGGAAATGTTAGTTTTTACGGGGAATTTCATTCCAATTTTTTAAATTTTTTTACTATTTTTTTGCAACCTTTTCTCCTGATTTGCATCTTATCTTTTGAATGAAAATTTTTCAATTTGGATAGGAATGAAGATTTGGCTTTGATTTCTACAAAAAGAACCAGAGAAATTTGAATTCTTTACAAAATTTATAAAGAACAATAGGAAACACATATGGAAGCTCAAATAGAAAAACCAAAGGGAAATCCGGTTCAACTGACTCTATTCATTTTAATTATGCTGACACCGATCTTTGCATTCTTCACTGAATTTTCCTGGTATTTGGTCGGAATCGCATTCTTCACTTATTTTATAAGAATGTTTGCAATCACCGGTGTGTACCATCGATATTTTTCTCACAACGCTTACAAGACATCCCGTCCATTTCAGTTTTTTCTGGCTGTATTGGGTGCATCGGCTATGCAGAAAGGTCCGCTTTGGTGGGCAGCCCACCACAGAAATCACCACAAATATTCTGACACAGATAGAGACCTACACTCTCCCCGACATGGATTCTGGCATTCCCATATGCTATGGTTCCTGAAAGATGACCACAATGATTGGGATCCAAAGATGATCAAAGACTACACAAAATATCCCGAACTTGTATGGTTGGATAAGTATCACTGGATTCCACCTTTAACCTACTCTATCATCCTCGGACTCATCAGCTGGCCTGTCCTTGTGTGGGGATATGGTGTTGCCAATTTCTTTTCAGGACATGCAACCTGGTTCATCAATTCCTTAGCCCACGTTATCGGAAAACAAAGATACAATACAGGCGAGGATAGCAAGAATAACTTTTTCCTTGCGATCATTACCTTCGGTGAAGGTTGGCACAACAACCATCATCACTACAGACATTCTGCTAGAATGGGTTTTTACTGGTGGGAAGTAGACATCACTTACTATGTTCTCAAACTTCTAAGTTTTGTTGGATTGATCTGGGATCTAAAACCGGTTCCTGAAAGAGTTCTCGAAGAAGGACTGAGAAATGATGCGATAGCAAAAGGTAAGAAGGAATTCAAAGGCCTTCACGGTGAAAAAATAAAAATCGAATCCATCCCCCAATTTGCAACTTCAGCTACACCCAATCATTGATTTCCGAATTACCCACTCCTTTTCCTCTAAATAGGAGTGGGGTTCTCAATCAAAACTCATTTTTCTCTCCTCCACCCTTACAGGTCCAATCCCAAAAATATTTGGATTGAACTTGATTCTTATTGAATTTAAACTACTTTAATAGTAAATAAAACTTGGCTCGTTTCAATCCAATTGAAGTCAAACTCTTATTAGGCTATAGAAAGGAGAAAAATGAAAACCATCATCCTACTTATTTCGATCCTCCTATCTATTGTCATTTACTCAGAATCAAATGAGAGAGAACCCCTAGATTTCCCACTTTGGGATCTGGGCAAATTGAATCTTTCCGCTCCGGAAGACTATCTTTCCGCATCCAAAGAAAACTTCCCCATATGGAAGAAATATCAGGCATTGGAAGAATCCCGATTCACCAAACTTCCTCCCGGAGTCTATGCCATCCAAGAAAGTTTACTCAGCATCTGGGACAATGGCATCTTCCAATGGAAATTACCTGACGGCACGATCCTTGATTCTAGATTGTATGGTTACAAATCAATTGAAAAAGATGGATACAAATTTGAAAAGTTAGGTGAAAACTGTAAAGAGTGTCTCGGAAAAAATTACTTATACTATCCGGATGGGAGTCGCCTGGAGAGATACAGACATCCTGTATCGGGGAGAATAGAATTCACCCATCATAGTATGAAAGATGATGGGATCCATCACTTTACCCTTTACGAGCCCGGGTTCTGGACCCCAAGATTTGAGAACTATGAAAACTTAATGATCCATTTTTCTAATGAATGGAAAACTTATCTAGAGACCTTCAAATCCAGAAAAGAGTACTATCAGTTTCTAAAACTTATAGAAAACCAATTGGGCATGAAAAATCCGGGCACTATTCCTGTAATACTCATTGATTCAGAAAAAAGATTCCAAAAACTATTGAACACGAAAAACTCAAATACAAAAGGAGGGCATGGAGGAATCGCAGGAATCAAGATTTGTTGCGGAAAGTCTCTTAAAAAACAAACCGAAAGCTCTCTGAATGATTTTTTATTTTCTAACTCCAATCATCACTACTTACTTCTCCACGAATTGACTCATAATTTTCAACAACACAGATGTATGACAATCAAAAGATCCAACCTCAAAGGTCTTCTCCCTTCACCTCCTACCTGGTTCAATGAAGGTATAGCTGTTTTTGTTCCATTACAGATAGATAAACAATTAAAAGAAAGATTTCTATTGGAATTTCAAAATTATTCAAGACAGACAAACAATAAGAAGGAATTAAAATCTTATCAATACGGAAGCATGGAAGTCTACATAGCGGGTGGACTCGTTTTAGAATTCATACATCGAAAGTACGGAATTCAAAAAATCCGTGATCTGAATGAAAACTTTTGTTCGGGATTAGACGAAGAAGAGACCTTCCAAAATGTATTTCAAAAAGAATCAGTTGAGATCTTTCATGATGCCATCCAATACTTTCGGGACAATTAAAGTTTCCAACCAAAAACAATATTGATTTTCATTCAAGAAAACAATCAACCAATTGTGGTTAGACAAACTCCTTACCTTCCTAGTCTCCGAATACTTAGATTTTATTTTTTATATATCCAATAAATTTTGAGTGTCAGTTTCCGGCAAAGTATCGAATCTCTGAAGATGTTTTTCTATCTTCCTTGTCCGGACTCCCGTTTTTTCCAATTCAGCACTTGCCTGATCCAATTTCTTTTTTGTAGCATCGAGAACATCTCCAAACTTTCCAAATTCCGTGCGAACCGCACTGAGGACATCCCAGATCTCACCTGTTCTCTTTTCGACAGCAAGACTTCTGAATCCCATTTGCAGACTATTCAAAAATGCAGAAATCGTAGTCGGACCGGCTATAGTAATCCTGAATGCAGATTGTATGTTTTCAAACAATCCGGGAATTCTCAATACCTCAGCATAAAGACCCTCGAAGGGTAGGAACATAATCGCAAAATCAGTTGTTTTTGGAGGATCAATGTACTTTGAGTGAATCTCTTTTGCAAAATTTTTGATTTTACTTTCCAATTCTTTTTTAGATTTTTCTAATAGTACAATGTCACCGGTTTCGTAAGCATCCATTAGAGTTTCGTAATCTACAGTCGGGAACTTGGAATCGATCGGAAGCCAGATTGTTTTGTCTGAATCTTCTTTGGAAGGAATTTTCACTGCGAATTCTACATTCTCCCGACTTCCTGATTTCGTGGCTACATTTCTAGCGTATTGATGAGGGGCAAGGAGTTGTTCCAAAATAGCTCCGAGTTGGTATTCACCGAGTACACCCTTGGTCTTTACGTTGGACAATACCTTCTTCAAATCTCCTACTCCGGTCGCCAGACTCTGCATCTCTCCCAGACCTTTTTGTACCAATTCCAATCTTTCGCTGACCAATTTGAAAGATTCTCCCAACCTTGTCTCTAGAGTTTTGTGGAGTTTTTCATCTACAGTCTCTCTCATTTTTTCGAGTTTTTCACCATTTTCTTTTTGGATGTCACCGAGTTTCTTTTCGATTGTTTCTCTGCTCTTTTCAAGGACCAGACTTGTATCTTTGGTCAGTACTTCGATCCGGGATGAAAATTTCTCTTCAAATAGCTTCAGAGAATGGGTCAATTCGTCCCGATTCGATTTTGAGGAAGAGTCCAATAAGGCCTTGATGGATTTGATATTTGAATCGATGATTCCCGTGAAACCTGAAATACTTGTGATGAACTTTTCCTCAAAAGACTTGAGAGATCCGGACAGTTCCTCCCTACCCTCCCTACCAAACTTAAGACTCTCATCTCGATTTTTCGAAAACTCTTCACGAATCGAGCCTTCGATTCGAATCAATCGATTTTCAAAATCGAGAAGTTTTTGTGATACCATTGCCGAAGTATCTGAATTCTTTCTAAATAAAAGAAAAACAATAAGAACAAATTGAGCAATCACTAGAGCTAAAATAATAAATTCAACAATCAAATCCATTTCCATATCGGACAATTTATTTCTATCTGTTTTTATTAATATTATTTTTCTTTTTGTGCTAGAAGAGGTTCTATAATTTTAAACAAACTCAATATTTAGATCCACCGGATAAGAAGATCATAGTGTCTTTGAGGACTGCCTGAGTAGGAAGTTGATATTTGTCTACAAATCCAATCCCATTTCCTGCCTGATGTGCTATGGAGATACTAAAGGTTGCACTTGATGTCTCAAATCCCAAACCGAAAGTATACCCTTTCATGTTCGCATGAATTTCCCTATAGGAAGGAAGTTCGTATTGAATGTTTTGTGTAATATTTAAATTTGAGTTGGGCCCCTGATTGTTATTGAGTTGAGAAAGAAGAGCTCCTTGCCACCAGCTTACCCTTCTATTATTCGATTTATTGCTATATCCGCCTAATCGTATTACAATGTAATCTGTAATATAAAACTCTATACCTCCCGCAAAATTTAAAGTATGATTTCTCTCATATTGATTCATATACGGATCTCTATAGGTATAATTCATGCTCTGCAAATCCAAACTATTCCGGTTATAAAATAATTTATATCCACTGGTATAAATCATATCTCCGGTTATTGTTATTCTTCTGGTCGGAAAAAGAGCAATACCTCCTCTGGCTTCATAAGTCTGAGGAATTCCTTTCACCATACCACCCTGAATTGAGGGCAATCCATCAGCTCCGAAAGCAACAAGATTTTCAGAACCCTGAGAAATTAAAGAAGAAGGTCCTCCCGTTCTTCCGGCTGAAGTAACATTGGTAGTGGATGAAATACTTCCCCCTGTAACATATGTCTGTTTAATAGATGCACCTATAGAAATAATATCAAACGGCATAATTTGAATTCCTAAAATAGGCAATACTCCCGAAGTTCTTCTTCTTTCGAGATCCTGAACTACAGTAACATTATTATTGTATTGATTTTCTTTCTGGGAATAAGTGACTTTATTGCTATCGTATAAATAGTAAGAGGTTAAACCAATAGAAAATCTATCCGTAAATTGATAAGCCAGAGATGGTCCCACCAATAGCTGAAAGCTTTCCCTATTGTAGTTGATATCTAATTGTGAAAGATTTCTTCGATAGATAGGATTTGTAATACGATTTGTCTGATCAAAGCTTTCATTTACAGGGTTGAGCATGGTGACAGTCAAATTCCATTTACCCAATTTTCGACTGAAACCAACAAAATTAGGCAGGTAATTCCTTGAGATCCTGTTGTAGTTCTGACCCGGTCCGAAGAGATCCCTGAACTCCTGCTCATTTGTCCTATAACTACTGACATTTATTGAATAATGATTTTCTGAAATAAAAGAAAGACCCGCCGGATTGTAAAATGCTCCTGAGGTATCATCCGAAATAGCAGAATAAGCTCCTCCCATCCCGGTAGCCCTAGCTCCGTAAAAATTTTGAATATTATGGTAATCATCAGCAAAAATTTTTAGAATGGAAAGAAAATATATAGTGAATATGATTAGAAATAATCTCAATGAAAGCCTCCAAAAATCCTTAGAAATTTCGTAGATTCTTTATTATAATACTTATCCTCTCTGCCAAGTGATTTAATCCTGATAATAAAAAAAGACTCTACTCCCAATTACTCCCTGATAACAAATTATTTCTGCATAAATAACCTTTCTTTTCACTATGATCAACGTCATGATTATGAATTCTGAGGTATTTTAACAAAATCTTAACCTTTCAAAGGTTTATTTTCGGTCTTTCTGATTGATTCATCATACACACTTTCCCTTCTTTCAGTAGGTATAGATTCAACAGAAGATTAGATCGAAGCATTCCCATGGAAAAGTTTCAATTTAGATTGAGAGTCTCTAAGTACAAAATCTCAACCCGTCTTTAATTTTTATAAAGTTTCTTTCCTTTTCATTTTCTAGTCATTTTCAAAGATATTTGCTCATTCACAGAAGAATCAGCTATTCCACACATCTTAAGAGGAATTTTTGAAAACCGATATAGGAGGAAAAAACAAGGTTTTTTGATTGAGAGATCCGGGAGCACCCTATCAAGACTGATTTTGGAAAGTTTTACTCTGCAAATAAAGGGAGCATTTTTTTTAAAAAAATCTCGACAAAAACTCACAGGAGAAAATCATGCATACAAATACATGAATTTTATTTCATGTATATTTTTACATAATTTCTTGATCATATATAAAGGAGGACGGGGTATGAACTATATCAGCCTTGATAGACTCAGCATCAGCATGATAGCTTACATCAGCATTCTTAGCTTTTTCATTCTGAAATATTCTCATAAGAATTTTGAAAGGGAAGCTTCGGGAAGGAAATGGATATTCGAGTTGTACTTCACTGTCTTCAGTGCTCTGCTTCTCTTTTCTACCAACCATATCCTGGTAGTATTTCTGGGTTTCATTTTAGTAAGTACAGGACTTCACAATCTCCTATTGTCTTTCCCGGAGAGAGAGAGAGCCGGGTACGCAGCATGGAAAAAATTTTACCTCTCCAGAATTGGAGATCTCTCATTTGCTCTGGCGATTTATTTTTTCTACAAAAGTTTCGGAACTTTTTTCCTCACAGAAGCCTTAGAGATATCAAAAACAATTCCTCAGGAAAGAACTATGGATGTTTTTTTCCTACCCTCCTTATTTTTTTCACTAGCCGCTTTGATAAAGAGCGCTCAATTCCCATTTCACTTCTGGCTACCTGAAACAATTGAAGCTCCCACTCCTGTCTCTGCGATAATGCATGCGGGGATTATCAATGCGGGAGGGTTTCTTTTGGTCAAATTTCATTTCCTCTTTCCCGAAGGAAATCCGGTTCTCTGGATGATCTTGGTCTCCGGTATGATCACAGTTTGGATAGGTGGACTCAGCATGCTCACTCAGTCTGATATCAAAAGAAAATTAGCTTATTCTACACTTGGACAGATGGGTTTCATGATGGTAGAATTCGCCCTGGGTCTTTACCCCTTAGTCATACTTCATCTCATGGGTCATGGATTCTATAAAGCGTATGGCTTCCTGAGTGCAGGTAGTAGAGAATTCATCCCTGCCCTTCCCTTTAGATCTCCATCCTATAGATTTATAGTAGGGTCTGCAACTTTAGTTCTCCCCCTGGGACTCGGATTGTATTACCAGAGTACAGAAATAGCGATGGTGACTCTTTTCACACTTACCTTGATCGGCTTCCTACCAAAGGACGGTTGGGGTTACAGTATACCTTTTATCCTGGCACTCTGTGGTGGTGCCCTGGTTCTGCCCGGAATCGGAGAATGGATCACAGGTGTCAGTCTCAATCAGGACTATCACCACTCCATCCATTCATGGGTAGGAGTTTTCTTTCTCTCAGCGCTTGGTTTTTTAGTTCTTTCCCTTCCTGTATGGAAGAATTCAAGCCTGTTTCTTTCCCTGTACTGCCTTTCACAGAGAGGCTTTCTTTCAGGTATATTTTCAGATAAATTCATCCAGAGGTTAAAATCATGAATAAAAATCTATTAGAGAGGGCAAATATGGAAGAGATCGTTAAAGACACCGGAATATCAGAAACAGAAGTGATTGCAATTTTAGAAAGAGTGTCCCCTCTTTGGGACCTCGAATCTTATATAGCAGTCAACCCTTTTCTGGGATACACAGACAAACCTTTCGAAGTTGCTATGCCATATCTGGAAAAACTTATGGGAACAGAATTAGTTCCGGATATTGAGCTTCTGGAAAATGGTAAGATATCAAAATTAAAAAAGAAATCATCCAATCCTACATATAGATTGGAATCCCTCCTGGGTGGATTTCTCACATCTTATTCTGATAGAGGAACTTCCTTTTGGTCAAACCCCTGGAAGAATCTTCCGATCTGGGAAGCTTTTAGAAATTGGGCACAAAAGGATCCTATCTTCAGAGGATTATTGGACGTCGAATCAAAGAATGCTCTCAAATCTTTACCTGTAGATGCTCTTGGAAGTATTGTCAAATTGACTCAATCCAGTAAGAAATTGAATCATCAAGTATTGGAGTATCTTCTCTTCCTAATGCCGGGTTGGTCGGGTTATTTCAGAAAACAAGTCTGGCTGGAAAAAATTGAGGAGAATTCATCACTCACCGGTTATCTGGCCATACTATGCTTCCTGTATGAATACAATCCTGATGTATTTCCGGATCTAGAATCTAAATCCGTATCAGAAATTGAATCCAGATTGTCCGCCTTAAAACAAAAAGAAAAGGAATACAGAAGTGAATTGATTGCTAAAATTTTAGGCAACCAAAAGCTCAAGACTTCTTCGGATGAGGGAACAAAAGCCAGAGTCAGATTCCTCTTTTGTATAGACGTTAGGTCAGAGTCCATGAGAAGACATCTTGAGAACTCATCCTTAGAAATTGAAACTGAAGGGTTCGCAGGTTTCTTCGGAATGCCTATCGGTTATAAGTATTGGACAGGCGAGGAATTCAGTCACTCTCCCGCATTGATCAAACCGTCATACGTCTTTAAGGACAAAGACCTAAACTCTCAAAAACTTTTCTGGGAAACCAAATCCTGGATTCAAAAAATCAAAAGAACCTTTCCTATTGGTTTTCAATATGTAGAAGGAGCTGGATTTCTTTCGGGATTGGGCTTAGTTTCAAAAACCCTAAGACAAAATGAAAATAAAGGTCAATTCAGAAAGCTTTCGAATGGAGATATAAAAAATTCAGTTCTATCCCTCCCGCCGGAGACCAGAAATGCCATAGCTCTCGGTGTATTGAAGCATCTCGGATGGACAGATAATTTTCCGGAGTACATTGTCATCACAGGACATGGAAGTCATACAGAAAACAATCCTCATGAAGCAGGTCTTGCCTGCGGTGCTTGTTCGGGCCAGAGTGGTGAGTTGAGCGCCAGATTTGCCTGTGAACTTTTCAACTTAGAAGAAGTAAGATTGTATTTGCAGTCAGAAAATATCGTGATACCTGATTCCTGTAAATTCATTCCTGCCCTACATGAAACAGTAACAGATGAAATCATTCTGTTTGATGAAAAAAATATTGAACCCGGTTTCCTCCCTGTTCTGAAAAAATGGATGGAGACTGCTAAAGAATCCAATCGACTCGAAAAAAAGTTGATCATGGGACTGAATCCAAAATCTGCTGAGGTTAGATCCAAAGATTGGGCTGAAGTATTTCCCGAAGCAGGGCTTGCGGGGTGCGCCGCATTTATCATAGGTAGAAGAGAGATTACCAAAGGACTGAATTTAGAAGGGAGATCTTTTCTGAATAGTTATGACTACAAGAAAGATCCCGAACTCAAGACTCTTGAACTTCTACTTACAGCACCGATGGTTGTGACATCCTGGATCAACCTTCAGTACTACGCATCTACTGTAGCACCGGAAAAATTCGGAGCCGGAAACAAGTTGATTCATTCTATAACGGGAAATCTTGGGGTTCTGGAAGGGAATAGTTGGAATTTGAAATCAGGACTTCCCCTACAGTCTGTATTCAATGGAGAAAAGTTTATTCATCAACCGATTAGACTTCAAGTTGTGGTAGAATCGCCTATTCAAAATATAAACAAGATTCTATCCAAACATAAAAATGTCGCGAACCTGGTGGATGGCGAATGGATACAAATGATCGTTCTTGATCCGGAAAAAGGAGTTTGGATGAGAAAAGATGAAGAGTGGAGTTCTCTCTAAAAGTAATGATGTCCTCTATCCCTGTTATTCTCTCTGAAGATAAGATTGAATCTACAGGGATATTACATGAATATTTATTCATGTTTTATTTTTCTGTTTACTTTATTTTTGCAGGGACTAGACTTGGTGGAAATATGAAGAAATTAAAGAAAATATCTGATACGGTGAACTCTCAAACCAAACACAATTGGACATTTCTAAGCAATCATTCTCATGTTCTTATCTGTCTCTACCGTGACCCTGAGACCAGACTACGTGATATTGCCATTAGTGTTGGTATTACAGAAAGAGCGATAGCAAAAATAGTAGAAGACCTAGAAATAGCAGGATTTTTAGAAAAGACCAAAGAAGGAAGAAGAAACAAATACAAGGTTCATAAAAACGTCTACTTACGACATCAACTGGAATCTCATAAAACAGTAGGTGAATTGCTGGACCTTCTAAAATAAACCAAAAGGAAAGAATATGAATAACTCATTAAAAGGATTGACCTTTTTAGTAACAGGAATCATTGACTCGGGTTCTCTGGCACTATCTATAGCGAAACAAATTCGATCGGAAGGTGGAGATGTAATCTGCACCGGTCTGGGCAAAACCAAGTATCATGAAAACCTATCTGAAAAGGCGATTTCTTATCTTGAAAAGTCTTATGAAAGCTTTTCTAAAACTATAGAAGAAGAATTGGGCAAAGAAACTATGACTTTGCCATTGGATGTCACTCTCGACAAGAGTATAGAAGAAGTTGCGGATACACTTGAAGCCAAAAGCATTCAACTCAATGGATTCATTCATTCGATAGCAATGGACAAATCGATTAAATCCGGAATGGTTGTCAAACCACTTTTGCAAATCACAAAGGAAGAATTTTTTCAAGCAATGGAGGTTTCTGCATTTTCCATAATTCCTTTAACTAAAGCTTTACTTGATAAAAAAGTATTACAAAATAACTCCTCCATTTTAGCTCTTAGCTATATAGGCGCAGAGAAAATAGTTCAGCATCCATATAAAAATATTGGGATAGCGAAGGCGGCTCTGGAGAGGATAGTCAAAGAACTGGCGTTTGAACTCGGGAAATCTCATTCCATGAGAGTAAATGCAATACGTTTTTCTCCATACACAGGCAGTAAAGCTGGAAGTGCCATTCAGGGCTTGCAGGAAGCTGTAGATTTTTGTGACTCTCACAGTCCTCTGGGCAATGCAAGACCGGAAGACATAGCTCTGGAATCCACCTACCTCCTCCAACCCAATTTGAGAGTGACAGGTGAGATACGTAATGTCGATGGCGGATATCACATAAGAGGGTAATAATTAAAAAGGAAATTTTATGAGAAAAAATTTAGAAAATTTAAGTTTAGAAAAAATACAAAATGATTTGATATATCTAATGAATTGTTTTCGTGATATGCTCATCAGCATAGATGAGAAATCAGTAGCGGAAATACTTCCCTGGATCAATGAAACCAATCCGGATGCTATTGAAAAGATTCCAGATGAAAAATTGATCGGTGCCTATTCGATCTCTTTTCAAATTTTAAACATGGTCGAAGAAAATGCAGCAAATCAGTTCCGTAGAAAATTAGAATCCGAAATCGGAACTGAGATGATCAGAGGATCCTGGGAGGAGACATTCTCTTTCTGGAAGGAAAAAGGCATATCTCAGGAAGAAATCAAGAATATTCTTCCAAACATAATCGCTTCTCCTGTTCTGACTGCTCATCCCACAGAAGCCAAGAGAATAACTGTATTGGAATTGCATAGGCAGCTCTATCTACTTTTGGTCAAACGGGAAAATCCTATCTGGACTCCTACCGAGAAACGTTTCATACAAAATGAAATAATTTCTATTCTGGAAAGGCTCTGGAGAACAGGTGAAATTTATCTGGATAGACCCGATATCTCTTCTGAAAGAAACAATATCCTACATTACTTTAGAAATGTTTTTCCAAATGCACTATCCCTTCTGGATAAGAAATTGATTTCAGCCTGGGACAATGCCGGGTTTGATTCCAACTTCCTAAAAAATCCTCAAAATTTTCCTCTAATATCTTTCGGAAGCTGGGTAGGTGGGGATAGAGATGGACATCCCTACGTCACTCCGGAAGTAACAGCTGAAACACTCAATGAACATAGGAAACTAGCTCTTTCCCTTTTAATAGAGAAGATCACCGATCTAGCCCAAAGATTGAGTTTTTCAGACTTTTCTAATCCTGTTCCCAAAGAACTTCTTGAAAGATTAAAAATCTTACAGGAAGAACTTGGAGAAGAGGGAAGCAAAGCAATCAATCGAAATCACAACGAGCCCTGGAGACAATTCATAAGTTTATTACTTATTAAATTAGAAAATACAAGATCTCAGATTTCCGGTTCATCCAAAAGCCATTTCAAAACCTCGGAAGAACTGAAAGAAGAATTGAAGTTCTTGCGAAGTACATTACTTTCCATTCACGCAGATAGCGTAGTAGAAACCGAATTATTCCCGATTGAACGGTTTCTTATTTCTTTCGGTTTTTTCATGGCAAAGTTAGATATACGACAAAATAGTAAGTATCACGACAATGCATTTGAACAAATCCTGAAAACATCCGGAGCAAAGGATTGGAAATTTTCTGAATGGCCCGAAGAGAAAAGAATTCAATTTTTAAATTCTGAATTGGAATCACAAAGACCATTCTTGGTTCAGGGAGTAGATTGTGGCCCCGAAGCCAATAATGTCCTGGGCTGTTACAGAGTGATCAAAGAGCATATCGATCGCTACGGACAGGAGGGGATTGGCTCATTTATTGTTAGTATGACAAGAGGTCTATCTGATTTGCTTGTGGTTTATGTTTTTATGAGAGAAGTAGGACTCTTAAATTCAGGGATTCAGGTTGTTCCTCTCTTTGAAACAATCGGAGACCTTCAGCACAGCGATAGGATTCTAGACCAATACCTGAGTCATCCTCTGACAAAACGCAATACAGATACAGAAGGAAAAGCAATCCAGGAAGTCATGCTTGGATACAGTGATAGCAATAAAGATGGAGGGATTCTGGCCAGTAGATGGAATTTATATGAAACAGAAGAAAAGCTGACTAAATTATCCCAAAAGCATAAGATCGAACTAAAATTCTTTCACGGACGTGGAGGAACCATAAGTAGGGGGGGAGGAAAAATTCATCGCTTCCTCGAATCTATGCCCTACTCCTCTGTTTCCGGAAAACTCAAATTGACAGTTCAGGGAGAAACCATAGCCCAGCAATATGCCAACCTCCTGAATGCTGTCTACAATCTGGAGATTCTTGTTTCAGGTATCGCCAAACAAATGACATTTTACAAGTATCCCGAACCAGAGAAAGACTTTCCTGTTTCCGTATTTGCAAAGGTTTCTGAACTCAGCTATCAGAAGTATAGAGAACTGGTTGAAACGAATGGATTCCTGGAATTTTACAGTAAGGCCACTCCCATAGATGTATTAGAAAATAGTAAAATTGGTTCCCGCCCCCCACGTAGAACCGGAAAGCGATCTCTCGAAGATCTCCGTGCCATTCCCTGGGTTTTCAGTTGGAATCAATCCAGATTCAATCTGACTGGATGGTATGGACTCGGAAGCACTCTCAAAACCTTAAAAGAAAAAAACCCGGAGGACTTTGAACTTCTCAAAAAGAAGATGAATGAATGGAATTTTCTGAGATACACCTTCATTCATGCTGAGACAAATCTCCTGAATTCGGATAAGGAAATCATGAATGAATACGCCGGTCTCCTGGAAGACAGTACGATTCGTGCAACGTTTCTGGAGGAAATTCAAAAAGATTACGATCTGGCACTCTCTCATCTGGAAGAAATCTTTCAGGAGCCTTCTTCTTCTCGTAGAACTTCTTTAAACTATTATCTTTCTCTTCGCAATCCGATTTTAAAGATTTTACATAAGAAACAAATCTCCCACATCCAAAAGTGGAGAGCTTTGAAAGAAGAGGATACGGAAGAAAGACAAAACCAAATCAAGACTCTCCTGACCTTAGTAAACTCAATATCAGGTGGATTGAAGAATACGGGTTGATCCAAAACTATTTAGAAAGATCTCATGCGATGAATCCAAAGATATCCATGAGATCTTTCTAATCAATTTATAAAATTAAATAATCCCTAATCAATACATTTGCCCGAAGGTTATAAAGAATCAACTTCAGAGGATCATAGATTTTGGGTCTCTTCTCGGACTAAGAAACTTGTATCCACTTCTACCCAATCGTACAATCATCTGAATCTTTTCATTTTTTACAATTTTTTCTGAAGTATCCAATTCCTTCCTCAAAGAGTCCATTTCCGGATATTCCTGGAGAATTTGACTCAAGGGTTGCATCACTAAGCCTGATTCTGTTAAGGATAGCTGAAATCGTGCGTAGTCCATACCTACCTGAATCCAATCTTTCATTGAATTCTCCTTTGTTTTAAAGAGAACAAGAGCTTTGGTAGATTCTATTTGATCTATAAATATATCTATACCACCCTTGCGGTTAGACTCAGAATGCCAAATCTCCTGTCCTTCTTTTAGAAAGAAATTTTCAACCATCCAGAGCTTTGCTCCCGACAATCCATTTCCCCTTAGCGAAATCCCATCTCTAAACTTATAAATCTCTTCATCATTGTATCGAAACCATGCCCTACTTTCTTCGTGTTTTGAATAAGTATTTGTTTCAATCTCAAATGCTTTTTTCAGAAACTCTTTGTATTTGTTTAGGTTTTCTGTGCTATTGATAAATTTTAGACTTGAAAATCTGATTCGACTCCTAGATAGAATCTTTTGAAATTCTTCCTCCTGAATGAGATTGCCTTCATAAATAGATCGATTCGTAGCTCGATTCAGTATTGCATTGAACAACACGTCTTTCTCTAAATTTTCATCTTTTTCTAAAACGACCTTTGCTACCGGTTTTTTCCCGCTATCCTGATATGTGTATTCCCCTTCCGGAAAAAGTGTTATTTTAGTATTGTACCCAATCTTATTCGCACCGATCCGAAGATGCTCCAAAAAACATCCCTGACCAATATGGATCTGCCTACCGGAAGGATCCGTCTGAGGAAGAAGTCGTTTTTCATCTACAAAGAGGAGCAATTCCAAATCACTCTCGATTCGAAACTTCCAGGCCTGTGTATTGTGTGGATTGGGAGCGGTGATTCCTACATTCAGAGCTTTGAGAATAGGAGATTTCAATCCGATCCATTCCGCATTACGGATGGGATCATCCCCATACTGACCAACATTTCGGTGGGATGGGGTATAAGTGGAGCAATACTCCAATAAATTTGGAACAGTAAGTAGAGTTCCCAACTGAAGGCCACGTTTTATAAATTTCTTCCGATTGTATCTCAAAGCAAATACCCCTCAAAATCTTATTCAATGGAATTGTTCTTGAATGATTCAGAAAACTAAAATAATTTACAATTCGATTTTTTCTGATTGGAAAACCGGACTTAAGGAGGCTGAAATCAGCTTCTTTTTCTATAATTATTCTAAATTTAAAATTACTAAGATCTCCTAAGTATTCTTACTCTTGAATTTCAAAAGAAGTAGACATTCTAATTTTTTTTAGATTAAAAAAAATATTTAGTTCCCTATTCGGTCGAGTGCTATAAAAAAGAACCTCGTAAAACATCCCAAAACTCATAGGAAACCTTACAGGAGATAGTACATGAATTATAATGATTGGAAGAGTAAAGCAGTCTCAGCTGAAGAGGCGCTCAAATTAGTAAAAAGTAATGATCAGATCTTTGTACATGGAGCCGCAGCCACACCCACTCCACTATTAGATGCAATGGTAAAGAGATCTGACCTGACAGGGATAAAGCTGTATCACTTACACCTGGCAGGACCGATTCAATTTGTCGAGCCCCAGTACAAAGACCAGTTCTTCTCCTACTCCCTATTTACGGGAGCCGCTATGCGTAAACCTATAGAGGAAGGTAGAGCTGACTTTGTTCCCATCTTTCTTTCTGCGATACCCTCCTTATTTCACTCCGGCGCAGTCAAACTAGACGTAGCCTTCTTACAACTCTCACCTCCTGACAAACATGGTTACTGTACCCTCGGAACCTCTGTTGACACTGCAAAAGCAGCAGCAGAAACAGCAAAAGTAATCATAGCAGAAATCAATGAGCAAATGCCCAGAACACATGGCAACACCGTAGTTCCCTTCAGCAAAGTCAAAGCCTTCATAGCCACAAATCGTCCGGTTCTCACTCATGAATCCGGTGAAGAAACTGATGTGGAAGCAAGAATTGGTCAAATCGTAGCTGATCTGGTCGAAGATGGTTCTACTCTCCAAATGGGAATCGGTGGTATTCCGGATGCAGTCCTGAGTCGATTGAAAAACAAATTGGACTTAGGTATCCATACAGAAATGTTTTCTGATCGAGTGGTAGAGTTATTTGAAGCCGGTGCCATTACCAACAAACTAAAAAGTGTTCACCAATTCAGATTGATCACCAGTTTCTGTGCGGGTTCTCAAAAATTATATGATTTTGTAAATGACAATCCATCCGTAGAATTCCACCCCTGTGATCGAACCAATGACCCTCATTTGATTCGAAAGAATGATAAGGTAGTAGCCATCAACTCAGCATTGGAGATCGATCTAACAGGTCAGGTCTGTGCTGATTCAATGGGTCACAAAATCTTCTCAGGAATCGGTGGTCAGATGGATTTCATTCGGGCTGCTGCTATATCCAAAGGTGGAAAACCTATCATCGCCCTTCCTGCTACAGCTGCAAAAGGGAAGGTATCCCGTATCACAACTGAATTGAAAGCGGGAGCCGGAGTGGTGACAACAAGAGGACACGTGCATTGGGTAGCAACAGAGTTCGGAGCGGTAAACCTCTTCGGAAAGTCTTTGAAGCAAAGAGCAGAAGCTCTAATCTCAATAGCTCACCCTGACTTCAGAAGCGAACTAAAAGCAAAAATCAGCGAGATTCGACATTTCGTTTTTTAAAAAATTCTCTGAAAGCGGAAATTCAAATTTCCGCTTTTTCTTTCCTTAATTAGATTAATTAAACTTACTTTTTTAGTTGATTTTCCACATTTTCTTACTAAATCATCCTATTAGGAGATTTTTGAAATCGTATGCATCATCAAGAGCCTTATAAAACAAATCATAAAATCCGTGTAATCTCTGCAGCATCTCTCTTTGATGGACATGATGCCAGTATAAATATCATGCGAAGGATCATTCAATCGACCGGTGCAGAAGTAATACATCTCGGTCACAATCGATCAGTGCGGGAAGTTCTGATCTCGGCAATCCAGGAGGATGTGCAGGCAATCGCACTCACTTCTTATCAGGGAGGTCATGTAGAGTACTTCAAATATCTTTATGATGAATTGCGTCATCTATCTTCCGGACATATCGGGCTCTTCGGTGGAGGGGGAGGAACCATCCTACCCGAAGAAATCAATGATCTCCACAAACACGGGATTCGCCGAATATACTCTCCTGATGATGGACGCAGAATGGGACTTCAGGGAATGATCAATGATGTGCTTCAAAACTCTGATTTTTCTGTTCTGGAGCTTTCCGGTCCCCTAAAAAAAGATGTCTACCCCTGGCCCCTACTCTCCAGAGCTATTTCATACATTGAAAATGAATTGAAAATTCCTGAAGACTATCATTTTGATACCAAATCGAATTCAGAGTCTCTTGTAATAGGTATCACAGGAACCGGTGGAGCAGGAAAATCCAGTCTTACCGATGAGTTGATTAGAAGATTCTCCGAAACCAATCCGGATATCAGAATCGGAGTTCTCTCTGTGGATCCAACCAAGAAAAAGACAGGTGGTGCTCTTCTGGGTGATCGAATTCGGATGAACTCAATCTATAAAGATACAATCTTCATGAGATCTCTTGCCACACGCCAATCCAATCAATCCATATCAAAGTTTCTCTCTCCGGCTGTAGACCTCATGAAGAATATCGGATTTGACCTAATCATAGTTGAAACAGCAGGAATCGGACAATCCGATACACAAATCACAGAGCTAGCAGATTTATCTCTCTATGTGATGACACCGGAATACGGTGCTTCCACCCAACTTGAAAAAATTGATATGATCGATTATGCTGATCTTATCGCTATCAATAAGTTTGATAAGAAAGGTTCCGAGGATGCCTTACGGGACGTAAAACGACAGTATCAGCGAAGTAGAGAATTGTTTGAAATGGACTGGAAAGAAATGCCTGTTTACGGAACCAATGCATCCCAGTTCAATGATAGAGGTGTAAATCTTTTCTACAATGCTTTGGTAAATGAGCTAAATCGGAAGCTCAATCATAGCAAGTTTCATCTTCTCCCCATTCAATCCTCCCATCCGATCCAGATTCTTCCTCCGGAGAGAAATCGATACCTAGCAGAAATTGTCGAAATGAATGCTTCCAGGATGAAATCTCTTGAAGAACAAATCGAATTAGTAGAAGAAGCATATCACTTTTCAGAGTTACTCAAAACTACTAAATTCTCCGGAGACACCGAAAAGGAACTCCGGGGGAAACTATTGGAAACAGAAAATAGAATCCTCCCGGAGTCAAGATCTGATATAGAACAATTTTTCAAGAAGAAGAAAGAATATTCCTCAAATGAAACCATTTATACCGTTAGAGGGAAAGAAATTCGTGTATCAAACCATCTAACTTCTCTCTCAGGCTTGGACATACCCAAGATCAGTGTCCCGAAGTTCAAGGACTGGGGCAGCATACTCAGATGGTCATCAAAGGAAAACTTTCCCGGTTCCTTTCCCTACACAGCCGGAGTTTTCCCTTTCAAAAGAACCAATGAAGATCCCATTCGAATGTTCGCAGGTGAAGGCTCCCCGGAAAGAACCAATAGAAGATTTCATTATCTCTCACAAAATCAACCCGCCATACGACTTTCCACTGCTTTTGATTCGGTTACTCTCTATGGTGAAGACCCGGACTCCAGACCGGATATTTTTGGAAAAATAGGAAATTCAGGAGTTTCCATAGCCACTTTAGATGATGCCAAACGTCTATATTCCGGATTTCGTCTAACTAATTCCAATACTTCGGTTTCAATGACGATCAACGGTCCCGCTCCCATGGTTCTCGCATTTTTTATGAATGCTGTAATCGATCAGGAATGTGAAATCTACATCCACGAGAATGGACTCAAAGATTCAGTGAATCAGAAAATCGATGAATTGTACAAAGAGAAGGGTCTTCCCAGACCAATTTACAGAGGAGATCTGCCCTCAGGAAATGATGGATTGGGGCTCTTCTTATTGGGAGTTACCGGTGACCGTGTTCTGGAAAGGGAGACCTATGAAAATATTAAAAAATCTGCACTCTCGGTTGTCAGGGGCACAGTTCAAGCTATATTCTAAAAGAAGATCAGGCTCAAAATACCTGCATTTTCTCAACAGAATTTGCTCTGAAAATGATGGGGGATGTTCAGGAATCCTTCATAAAAAATTCAGTCAAAAACTTTTATTCGGTTTCGATTTCCGGATACCATATGGCAGAAGCCGGCGCCAATCCTATCACTCAGCTGGCATTTACTCTAGCCAATGGATTTACTTTTGTAGAATACTATCTTTCCAGAGGGATGAAAATAGATGATTTTTGTCCGAACTTCTCATTTTTCTTTTCAAATGGAATTGATCCTGAATACTCCGTCCTGGGAAGAGTAGCGAGACGAATCTGGGCAAAAGCGATTCGACATAAGTATCACGGTAATGAAAGATCCCAGATGTTGAAGTATCACATCCAAACATCCGGACGTTCTCTCCACGCTCAGGAAATTCAATTCAACGACATTCGTACTACACTCCAGGCTCTTTATGCAATCTATGACAACTGCAATTCCTTACATACAAATGCGTATGATGAAGCCATCACAACTCCAACCGAAGAATCCGTACGCAGAGCGGTAGCCATCCAGTTGATTATCAATAGAGAACTGGGGCTTGCAAAAAATGAAAATCCACTTCAGGGAAGTTTCATAATTGAAGAGCTAACAGACTTAGTCGAAGAGTCAGTTTATAATGAATTCAAAAGGATTTCTGATCGCGGAGGAGTACTCGGAGCCATGGAAACCATGTATCAGAGAAACAAAATTCAGGATGAATCACTATATTATGAACATCTCAAGCATACAGGTGAATATCCAATCATTGGAGTAAATACTTTCCTTGATTCCAAGGGATCACCCACGACGATTCCCGCTGAGGTGATTCGATCTACAGATTTAGAAAAAAAATCACAAATAGAAGAGATTCAACGACTGCATAACTTCCATTCTGAAAAATCTCAGGAAATGGTAAACATTCTTGAATCTTCAGCTACTAGAGGTGAAAATCTTTTTGATATTTTATTGGAAACTTCAAAGTATCTATCCTTAGGACAAATGACACATGCACTCTATGGAGTAGGCGGACAATACAGAAGAAATACCTAACCTTCTGCCTCAGCCTCCAACATAACTTTGATCACACTGTAGAGGTTGAGCTGTTCGGGATGAATAATAAATTTCTTATCTATAATTTTTTGTTTAACAAATTTGGTAACTGATTCTTTATTTTTTGAATAAAGCTTTTTGAATTTTTTGTCTTCAAAACTAACATGGGATACCAACCAGTTCTTTAGAGTAACAGCTAGCTCTCGGGGCATCTCTTTATTGGTTTCCATTTGCTTTTTATGGCTATGAATCAATTCTTTAATATCATCATGCTTTTTAAAATGCTCAATCTTCCCGGGAAAATTCATTCCCCGAAGAATAGATTCTTCTACATCGAAATGTTCTCTATAGTAGACTTCTACCTCCCGAAATATTCTCCTGAGTATATCTTTACGAATCAATGGATTTTTCTGTTCAAAAGAATACTCTAATTCGATCATCAATTTGACCAGCCAGAGATTTTGCATATTTAATATGGGAATACCGATACCTAATTTGTATGTCTTCCAAAATTTTATGACTTCCGATACTATATCTTTAGATTCAATCTTGATATCAAACTTTTTCTGAAGGATATAGTAGTAGAGTTTCTTTTGTTTTTCGGTTACTTTCAATGAAATGTAATCATTATCTATCAATCGTTTTACAAACTTATTGATATCCTGACCATTTTTATTTGTGTAATCAACAAAACTTCGATCTTCTATCTTGATGTGTTCATTCAACCAGTTCTTAAGAAAGAAAATCGTGTCTTCGATGACTTCCAATTTTTTAATCTTTCCTACCACTGTATTCTCTTTGATATAATTCACAAAGAGAGTGTGCTGATTGAAATGATCATTCATTTGAGGATATTTAAATTTTTTGATTATCTCTTCTTCGATAGCAAAATTATTTATAGTGAAGGTGATGAGTTCGGAAGAAATTTGATGAAAATTGTAGTTTCCTGTTTTGAAATTGCCTAATTTTAAATCATTTTCAAGAACAAGAATAAGATAGATCAGCCAAATGTGGTGCATATCTATGATAGGAATATCCAGTTGTAAGTGGTTTTTCCTCCATAGGTCTTTTATATCACCTATTCTAATTTTCCGATTTTCTATTGCGATACTCATTGCTCTACTTTATTGACGTTCCTATTTAGAAATTATTCAGCCTTCTTATATTTGAATTTAAAAGCGATTTCTCTGCAAGTAATTTTAGTTAGGAAATTATAATATATCTAAATCCTAAAAAAAATCTAATTATTAGATTTCTGAGTAAAAAACTAGTCCCCAATCATTTCTTCAGAAAAAGAAGATACCCTAAGAACTTCTATTTAGAGATTATGGTAGGCCTTCTATTTGTATTCATAAGGATTTTTTTCTCCCGATTCACAGGGATCCTTCCATAGATCTAGAAAAGAATTCCTCAGCATTTTTTCTCAACTTTTGAATCCTGGGATCTAAGGACATTTCAGGATTGGTAGTTTTGTAATCACGAAGATTGAGACCTGTAAACATTTTGAAATATCTATTGAATGCACTCCCCGAACTGAAACCGAGATATTCAGACAATTTCATATCATTATTTGATTTCCAGGAAGAATTCTTAATGATTTCACAGGCTTCGCTGATTCGAAATAGATTCACCATCTCATTGAAATTTTGAAAATTCAGATTGTCCCGTAAGTATCGCCTAAGAATGTATTCCTTGGTATTTAGCTTAGAGGCTAATTCCCCTATCGTCAATCCTTCTCTGAGATAAATCTTTTCCCTTATGAAAACCAAATAGAATTCATGAATGTTCTTGAAGGAATTTTCATGATCCCCATTCGACTTGTACACCTGATTCAAAATACTAATATTTCTCTCTAAGAAGTAGAAACAGACTATCCCTATGATTCCGTCACTAAATGCAAAAATTGAATACTCTATAATTTTATAATCCGTTTCCAGAAATAGAACCCGGAAAACGAATTGTAGAAAGAAAAAAAAACCAATCAGAATAAGATTTGTAGAAAGACTCTTATGGTTCAAATTTTTACAGGATGCTTCAATGGAATTGAAAAATCCGAGAATCAACAAGATCAAATTAAACAAGATTGGATAAAAACTGATTAGAATTTTTTTCCCATCAGGATCTAGATCTGATCCCAAAAGATTATTTCTTACCAGGATAACAATGAAGATGGTTATAGTAAGTTTGAAAAATAGAATTGAATAGTGAAAGGGTCTCATTCGAAAATTTGCATCAAATATACTTTTGGAAAGCAACCAATAGAAATAAGTGATCGAAGCCTGCAAAAAAAAGAAAATGAGTTTAGATATCTTTAAGTACCAGGTTTCTTCAGGAAAATAAGTCTTATGGTCAACAGAAAGAATCTGAAGAAGCAGAGAGCCTATGCTTGATATAGAAAGGGCTAAAATTAGGTTTTTTTTCTGGCCCGGTTTCAACTCATAAAAAATATAAAGGGACAAAATCATACCAATCCCCAGACCAAATCCATGAGTGATAAAAAAGAATGGATGATCCATTGCTTATTTCTTTCTGCCCAATATTCGTATTACAAATGCCTTGCCTTTATGAAACTCTCCTTCCATCAAGTCGACTTCTGTTTCTAAAAATTCCAAAAACTCAAAATCAGAAAAATCACTGAGAAGTTCTTCTTTAGAGAAGAGCATGTCCGGATTTCCGGGACCACCCGAATTATAAGTTTTCTGATTTTCGATTTGTTTCTTGTGAAATCCCTCTAGAATTAGAAATCCCCCCTTCTTCAGGGTTGAACTCATTTTCCTATGGTAAGCTTCTCTCAGGTGAGGAGGGAAATGAGCATAGATCAATACCAAGCCATCAAATTCAGAGTCTTTAAATCTGGTTTCCTCGAGGGATTGAAGCAAATATGTGAGAGATACATTTTTCTTTTTTGCAAGTCCAAGGGCTTTCTCTTTTCCCTTCTCACTCGAGTCGAAGGAAACGACTTCAAATCCCTGTCCGGCAGCAAACACGCCATTTCTTCCTTCCCCATCACAGGGGAATAAGACTCTTCCTACTTCCAAACGTGAAATTTTCTCTTTTAAATATGAATTTGGCTCTTCTCCATAGGCAAAGGCTTCACTTGAATATCTTTGATTCCAAAAATCATTCATTTCCTATCTCCAAATTTGAATCGACAAATAAATTATTTACAATCACTATCCAGTATCCAATTAGAAAGACTTAGATCAACTAAAGAATCATTCTAATCCACTTACTATCGGAAAATCATTGCCCTGAGTCCAAACTCCTCTCCGGAAATGACCTGCAAACAACCAAATACTCCGCAAATCTATCCAGGTTTTCGAGATTTTTAGAGCAAATAAGGACAATCATGTCAAAACAGGCAAATTGTTTTAGAACTGATAGCCCTTTGGGATCTGAATCAGGGATCTTCCATTGAAGAAATCTCTTTAGATATTCTTACCTTCCTCCGATTTGTAAGAAGACATAATAAATGGAAACACGAGTTACAGAAGTTTTTTATTCTATTTCGGGTGAAGGGATATCTCAGGGAATTCCTACTGTTTTTGTGCGAATGGCCGGATGCGGGCTGAGGTGTGGAAAGACGGAAAACGGGAAACTCTGGTGTGATACCGAATACTCTCTGAGTCCAAATTCGGGTGAACTTCTCGATCTGCATACCCTCTTGAAGAAAATTGAGTCTTTATCACCCCAACCCACACAGGTGATTCTAACAGGCGGTGAACCTCTTGAAGGGAAAAATCGGGACATGACGATTTCTCTCGGTATTCAACTGGCCGAACGT
Source organism: Leptospiraceae bacterium (assembly GCA_024233875.1). Classification (GTDB taxonomy): domain Bacteria; phylum Spirochaetota; class Leptospiria; order Leptospirales; family Leptospiraceae; genus JACKPB01. Next base: position 84,350 of record JACKPB010000010.1, on the reverse strand, counting down.
AGAAAAAAAGATGAATTTCCCCTCCCCCGAATTGAAACCAATGGGAAAGAAAGCATCCGAGCTATTGATCATGCTGTTTTCACTCTGGACTACAAACTCCCGGGATCCGGGATGGAAAAACATATGAACAGAGAGAATTTTGATATTTTGAATCACCGAAAAAATCCTCTGGATGAGATAAAATTTGTTGTACGAAATCATCAGGATTTTACAAGGGCTATAGAAATAATTTCAGAGTGGAAGTTGGAAGATTGCAATCTTATATTTTCTCCTGTCTATGGAGAGATGGATGCGGCAGAGCTTGCTGAATGGGTGAAATCCTCTCATCTGAAAAACTCAAGACTTTCATTACAATTACATAAAATACTATGGGGAAATCAGAGAGGGGTTTAGTGGATTCTGCGGACACACTTACACAGTATAGTTTTGACTTTGAAAATCCAAATTCTACCTCTGAAACAGGGAAGTCAGCATACCTTCACAATAGGAAGGATCTGGGAATAGGAAAGATTCTCTCAATTGAAGAAAATGTATACAAAATAGTTTTTCACTCTACACGTCAGGTTTTGGACATCCCGGGAAAAGATCCGAATCTGGTTGTGTTGAACTTTGATATCAATGCATTAGAAAATGAGTCGAATCATCCGAGCGAAACTGACTTAGCTCTTTCTGCTATCGAACTAAAGCTCACACACACTTTCGATAAACTCTCTTCTCTATCCAATTCCCGAACCAGACTTCTTCCCCATCAAATAGAATCGACATACATAGTAGTGAATAGTCTCAAACCCCGTTTCATTCTCGCCGACGAAGTGGGGCTCGGAAAAACGATTGAAGCCGCATTGATCATGAAGGAGCTGATTTTCCGAAATGATTACAAGAGAGTTCTCATCATAGCACCTTCACCTCTTCTGGTTCAGTGGAAACAGGAATTGAAAAATAAATTCAATGAAGATTTTACCATCGTAAAGCGGAAGAACTTTATTAAAGAGAATGATCAAAATTGGCAAAACTACAACCATGTGATCACTTCGATTGACTTCATCAAAAATCCCAGATACGCTGATGAGATTCTGGAAAAGAAGTGGGATATCGTAATATTCGACGAAGCGCACCGACTGAGAAGAGATTATTCAAAAGTTACCCGTGCTTGGGTCTTTGCGGAAAAAATATCCAAACAATGTGAATGTCTACTCTTACTTACAGCAACTCCCTTCCGGGGTAAACTAGAAGAACTGTATTACCTCATGCATCTTGTGGATCCGAATATTCTGGGACCCTATCATACCTTTGTGAATGACTATGTAATTGGAAACAAATCTGATCTCAAAGAAAAAATAAGCAAGGTTCTTCTCAGAAGAAGAAAAGTAGAGATCGGTGGATTTTCAAAACGATTTGCCAAGACAGTCAAAATAGAGCTCTCTGTGCCCGAACGTCAGTTTTACGATGAGACTACAGAATATGTGAGAAGAGAATACAATCTGGCCATGAGAACTAAGAATCGGGCGATAGGCTTCGTAATGGTTGTATTTCAAAAACTTCTTGATTCATCAGTTCATGCTCTACTCAATGCTCTCACCAAGAGAAAATTCTTATTGGAAAATCGACTTCATAAGTTTCATGTCGAATCTTCTATGCTCGAAGAATGGGACATGGATGAGACAGAAGATGTAGAAGAGTTTATTGGAGATTTGGATGAAGCCGCCTGGCAGGATTTGATGAATCTCCGGAGAGAACTCCTTACCTTGAATCGACTCATTCACCTCGGTAGGTCAATCCGTGAGGACAGAAAGTCTATAAAATTAAAGGAAACATTACTAAGACTGAAGAAAGAAGGAAATCAGAAGTTTATTATATTCACGCAATTTCGTACAACACAGGATTACCTTACCTCTATTCTTTCTGATGACTTTAAAGTATCACAGTTTCATGGATCCCTTTCGATGGATCAAAAAGAAGAAGCGATTCAGGACTTTAAAGAAGATGCAGAAATCCTGATCTGCACCGAAGCCGGAGGTGAAGGTAGGAATCTACAATTTGCAAACTTTCTTTTCAATTATGACCTACCCTGGAGCCCCCTGAAGATTGAACAGAGGATAGGACGTATTCATAGATTTGGTCAAAAAAAGAATGTTTATATTTTCAATTTTGCAAGTAAGGACACAGTAGCAGAAAGAATCCTAGAAGTTCTGAATAATAAAATTCAACTCTTTGAAGAATCTATCGGAGTTTCGGATGCTTTGTTAGGAACTATAGAGCAGGAACTGGATTTCAATTCCAGTTTGATGAAATTTGTTACCGGGGGTAAGACTCAAGAAGAGATCGAGCAGGAATTGGATCTGAGAATCAAAGTAGCCGAGCAGGGATTTAAACGCCTCGATTCACTGGTGACACCGAGGATGATCGATTTCAATCTTCAGGACTATTACAATCATACTCTTTCTGAGAGACAGTTTGACAACACACATTTAGAAGATTTCATTCTGTCTTTCGATAGAAATTTCCCAAAAATCTCCGGAATAGAATTGGAACCTGCTGAGAATAAAATCTATCGTATCAAATCCGGTGGTGGGTGGAAACTAGCAACTTTTGATTCCGAGATTGCATTACAAAATGATTCATTAGAGTTTCTAGCATTCGGACATCCGATAGTCGAAAATGCTATCAGTCATTTTCATAATGGGAAAATTGGATACAATTACAAAGTTCTTCCGTCATACATCCTTAAGGACAAAGTGATTTTTGTATTTCTGGTAAACTTTCAATTCTCTTTGAGTAGGACAGAAATATTTTATATCGAGTATGATCATTTAGAAAATAAACTTACAAAGCTTAGCGGAATCCCGGAAGAGATACGAAAGTCTCACGGATCCTACGAAGATGAACCCAATCTATCTGAGGTTGGATCTGTCCTTTTGGAAGCCTATGAATACCTGGAAACCATAATCGCCAAACGCAGAGAGGAACTTTCCGAACAGACCTCTTCACTATTCCAAAAAGAGATGTATAAGATAGAACTGACCAACCAAAAAACCCTCAGGCAACTAAAGGAAAAATTAGATAGGCAGGAAGCTCAATCTCTCTGGGAAGGAAAGCCGGAACGCAAATCAGCTATCAATCGAACCAGAAATGAAATTATGAAAGTCCGGGAATCCTTTGATCGTGAAGTAAGGAAGATCAAACACGGTAGCATCATCAATGTCCATATCGAGCTTTTTCAGGTATATATTGGAGCGATTTGAAATCGAAATTTCATTTCACTTAAGTTTTTAAATATATTTACTCATACCTAAAAAAATGAAAAATTCTTAATTTGATGAAAATTTGTATTTGTAAGGTATTGCCATAATCATTATTATAAAATCAAATTCTTTATGAAATTAGGGGGATCTATGAGATTTTTTATTATCATATTTTTTATTTTTATTCATTTCCCATTATTCGCTGACGCACTTAGCGGACAAAGAAGTGGGCTCAGTATCAAAGGCGGGCTCTGGGGTATCGGTGGGAGTTTCAAGTCCCAGTACGAAGAACTAAACTTCACAGATGATGCACTTGCAGGTTTTGGATTCGGCCAATTGAATCTGAATTGGGAAGAGCAGAAAAAATATTATCTTCTCAATCCTCTCAGTATAGAGTACTATCTACCGATTGGAATGGGTTCAGCCTTATTTGGATTTGAAGCCAGAGGTTTGCCAATCTTAAATTCTTTAACCGGTTTCAAACCTGCATATACCTACAACAGCATTTCTCCAGGAACCCTGGGCATTCACAACTCGGAAGTTGTGTTTAGAAACTACGATTTCAATCTTGGCTACCAGATTCCTACCATGGGAGGTCAACTCCTAGTCACTCCCAAATTAGTTATACGAGATTTTACTCAGGAGATGACTTCAAGTGCCACCTACATTGGTAGTGGATTTGTTGGTGTGGAGAACCGAAGCTACAAAGCCCCCGGTTATGCTAGCTTTCTGGGCTTGAATCTACAATTCAATCTATTTGAAGAAGGTGCCATTTTCCTGGACCTGGCCGTAAACTCACCCATTCAGTTTCCTTTACCACAAATCGGATTGTTGTTTGATAACGATCTATCCTATTCCAAGCAGTACTTTTCCACCGGTGGTTCTGCTCTGGTGCTAAACGGAAAAGGAACTCAAGTGATTACCGGAAGTAGAACTCTTTTGGGTTATCAGCACACTTTCGGTAATATTTTTATTCAGATCGGATATCATTACGAACAGTTGAAGTCCAGATATGAAAGTCATTTTGAGCTCCCACTTTCCATTTCGAGCAGTGGCAATGGAAGTTTCTCTTTCAATGAGCTTTTGAGCAATAAACTCATAGCTTATGACAATAATAACACTACAGAGATCAAATCACTGTACCTGACTGTTGGAATGAATTTCGAATAGTAATTTACCGAGATTGGGACTCATTTTTACAGAGAGTCCCAAGATTCATTTTCAAAAGTATTAGCAAATTCACAGAAGAATCAGCTATAAAATGGTGTATACCTTAAGAAGAATTACCTAAGTATATCAGAAAACCGAAATATGATCTGAATCTAGAATTCTATGAAAATTTGATGTCCTCAACCTTAGAGAGGTTTTCAAAAACTGGTTTGGCAAAAAAGTATCCCTGCATATATTTTATCCCCATATCTTCGAGGACATTTTTCTCCTCTTTCGTCTCTATGCCCTCAGCTATCAATTTGATATCAAGTTGTTCACATACATCAGCAATTGCTTTAAGAATAACACGCTTTACCCGATTTTTATCAATGTCCCGTATCAAATTCATATCCACTTTGAGTAATTCCGGTTGGAATTCTGCCAGGAGATTTAAATTGGAATATCCTTCACCAAAATCATCTATTGCTGTATGAAGACCTATACGTTTGTATTCCTGAAATATATTTTTTAGATGAGTGTAATCTTTTACTTTCTCAACTTCGGTCACTTCCATGATAATCTTATCTATCGGAAATCCATATTCTTCACAGGCTTCAATCGTTGTACGAATGCATGTTTCCGGTCTATACACTGCATTGGGATAAAAGTTAATATTCAGAAATGTTTTCATATCCAATCGTGTGGCGAAATCTATAGCTCTCACCCTGATGGATTGGTCGAATTTATAAATATTCTTAGAAGTTATCCTGGAAAGTATCGATCCTGCTGACTCACCATTCTCTCCTCTGACAAGAGCTTCAAAGGAATATATATTTTTTTCTGAGATATTTACTATAGCCTGAAATGCCATAGAAAAAGGTATTCCTAAATCCAGACCATCCAAACATTCCTTACAAGAATACTTAACATATTCACCGTCAGGTCTTTGAAAATCCATATCCATTTCAATGAGCCTCATCCCAATTTTTTCCAAATTTCCCCGATACGATTACTGGTACATTTAGTCGAATTACATTTTCCATTTCTTTTTTTGCTAATTTATAAACTTCTTCTTTTTCCTCTACATGAACTTCAAAAACCAATTCATCATGCACCTGCATCACCATTTTAGATCTCAATTTCTTCTTTTGAAATTTTTCATGTATACGGATCATAGCGAGTTTGATCATATCAGCAGAAGTACCCTGAATTGGGCTATTGATTGCAATCCTTTTCGCTGCTTCCAATTCCTGTCTTTTGGTGGACTTGATTTCAGGGATGTAACGTCTTCTTCCTGTTAGGGTTTCAACAAAACCATTTTCGAGAGCAAATTTGTAAATGTCCTCCATGTACTGCTTAACACCCGGATATTGAACAAAGTACTTATCTATAAACATTCCGGCTTCTGTTCTGGAGATTTTCATGTTTTGTGCGAGACCGAAAGCTGTAGATCCATAGATCACTGAAAAATTTACTGCCTTCGCTCTTGCCCGCATATCGGAAGAAACCTTACTCTCTTCTATCGAAAAAAGAGCGGAAGCGGTTCTGGCATGGATATCTAAATTATTTTGATAGGCATCTATCATATTCTTATCACCGCACATATGAGCCATTATCCTCAGTTCTATTTGAGAATAATCAAGACTGAGAAGTTCAAAATCTTTTTCTCCGGGCACAAAGCCTTTTCGAATCAGCTTTCCCTCTGTGTCCCGAATAGGTATATTCTGAAGATTGGGATCTGCTGATGAAAGTCGTCCGGTCACTGCGACAGTTTGATTGTAACTTGTGTGTATCCGACCTGTTTTCGGATGGATCAACAGGGGTAAGGTTTCTATGTAAGTGGAAAGAAGTTTGGTATACTTTCTGTGTTCTAAGATATAGTCAATAATCTCATGTTCACCCTGCAATTGCTCCAAAACACTGTGATCTGTGGAATATCCGGTCTGAGTCTTTTTCAACTTGGTGAGACCCAATTTATCAAAAAGAATTACCTGCAATTCTTTTGTCGAATTGATATTGAAAGTCTCTCCTGCTGAAGAATGAATGTCACTCACCAAACGCTCAATTCTATCTCTAAATTGTTTGTCCAATTTTGAAAAATGTTTGGTGTCAATAGAAACCCCATGCATTTCCATAGATTTCAATACAGGTATCAGTGGAATCTCTATTGTCTCCAAAACTGTATTCGAATCAATTTCTTTGATCTTTCCGGAAAGCTTATTGTACAATCGGAGAGTGATGTCAGCATCTTCCGAGGCATACTCACAAACTCGATCGGGATCGATTTCGTACAACTGCAATCTTTTCTTGCCTTTTCCGGTAAGATCATCATAGGTAATGGTTTTGTATGATAGGTAATCTTCTGCCAAATCATCCATATTATGACGTCTACTTTCCGGATGAAGTACGTAACTGGCAAGCATGGTGTCAAAGCCTATTGGATACAATCCGATACCATACTTTTCGAAAACGATGGCATCATATTTTATATTTTGTCCGACTTTAATGACGTTTTTGTTTTCTGTGAGTTTTATCAATTCATCCCGTATCTCATCGATTGTAAAGCTATCGGTATTGAATAAGGAATTTGGATGGGAAATAGAAAGATAATATCCTTTCCCCTCTTCGGCAGAAAATGAAATTCCCAGCAGATCGGCAAACATGGGTTGGGGAGAAGTCGTCTCAGTATCGATAGAAACTACTTTGGATTTTTTTAAATCAGACATTAACTTCTTAAATGATTGTAGATCTTTGATTCTGAGATATTCACCCTTGGAAGCCTCAGGAGTTTTTGCCTCAGAATCTTTCTTCGATTCGGATTCATCAGTTAGGGAATCCATAGAGAATCCGGCTTTTTGAGATTCTTTTACTAAATCTCTAAAGAGTACATTGTACCCTCTTTTTTTAAAAACTTCTACCCGTTCCGGTTTCAAATAAGAAGGTAGAATGAGATCATCTAGATTCCATTCCAGATCCAGGTCCAATTTAAGTGTCGCCAATTGACGGGATAAAAATGCATTGTCCTTTGATTCAAGAAGCTTTGTCTTCATTGAGGGATTTTTGATGGAATCTATATTTTCATAGATGGATTCCAGATTTCCGTATTCCGAAATCAATTTACCGGCTCCCTTTTCGCCGATCCCCTTGACACCGGGAATGTTGTCGGATGTATCACCCACGATTCCCATATAATCTACAATCTGTTCCGGCTTGACTCCGATTTCCGATTCGACCCAGGCTACATCAATTTCCAGAAATTCAGTTGCTCCTTTTTTTCCTCTCAGCATTTTTATATTTTGATTGAGGAGTTGATACAAATCCTTATCACCGGAAAATATGAGTATTTCATTTTTTCCATTTCCATACAACCTCGAAAGTGTTCCGATGATATCATCAGCCTCATGACCGGGAATTTGCAGAAGTTTGAATCCAATCTCACGGGAGATATCAATGATCTCACCCACCTGAGGTTTCAGATCTTCCGGCATGGGATTTCGATTTGCCTTATACAAATCATATACTTTAGATCTTTCTAATGGAGTTCCGGGATCAAAGGTCATGGCAACATGACTGGGAGAATAGTCCTGGAGAATTTTGAAAAACATCCGGAAAAATCCAAACACTGCTCCACTTGGTTTTCCTGTAATAGAATTCTTTAAATTAGCTGTTTGGAATGCAAAGTATGCGCGAAAAATAAGTGCATGACCGTCAATTATCAATAGTCTCATTAGATTGAGTTTCCCAGAATTTATTTCCTAAAAAGGATGAATAGACCTGAATCGTTTTCTCTATAGTGGAATCAATGGAAAATCTCTTTACAGCTTCTCTATTGTAATTCCCGAATTCTTTCCGCAAACTTGGTTTGACAGCCAATTGATTGATGTATTGAAATATCCCCACAGAGTCTTTTACATTAGAGAGATATCCACCCTTTTCATGTGAAATCATTTCCGGAAGACCACCACCCCTTGTGGCTATGATAGGAAGACCACTCGCCATTGCATCCAGAACCGAAGTTCCCAGTCCTTCTTCTTTAGAAGTGATCGCAAAGACATCAAAGAATTTCAAGAGCTCGGGAATATCATCCCTGAATCCGGTAAAAATGACTCTGTCTTCAATTTTCAAATCTTTTACAAGAGACTTCAAATGTCCTTCCAGCTCACCCTCGCCCACAATCAATAATTTGACTTTTCTTTTGGACTGAACCAGGGAAATCGCCTTTATGAGAGTCTCGTGATCCTTATGGTCTACAAGAGCAGCGATATTTCCGAAGACAACCGTTCTTCCTTTTATATCAAACTCTTTTTTGTATTTCGTATTCCGTTTGATTCTTTCGAATCTATCCAAATCAATTCCGCTATACACAGTTATGATCTTTTCTGGATTCACACCATCTTTGATCAGAATCTCTTTGATTTTTCCGGAAACGGTAAGAAATACATCATTCAAATCAGAAGTATATTTTAGATGACTGAATAGTCCCTTTCGAATAGTAAAATCTACCCGACGTGATACAACTAAAATGAAATGAGGATAAAAGTATTTTGCAAAAAGAGCAATCGCATGAGCACGGGCTGTGTGTGTATGAACCAGACGTATTTTTTTGGCTTTGATGATTTGAATGAGTTCGGATACGGCTTTTAAATCCCATTCCCCTCGCATGGCAAGAGGTATGAATTCAAACCTATCTTTAGTGCGTTTTTCAAATTCGGAATCGGGTTGACCTACCAGGATCTGGGGAATATTTCTTTTTGCCAATCCTTCGGCCAAATACAGGCACTGTCTCTCTCCGCCACGCCAGGTTTTTGCTGTATTCAAATGCAGAATCATTTTTTTTACTCACATCGAAGTTTCAAAAGACAAGAACTCACTTGTAAAACCGGGACCCATAGCAGAAAGAACTCCCAGCTCATTCCCGTGAAAATTTTTCTCTTCTAAAAACTTTTCCAGGACTAATAATACTGTAGGTGAGGAAAGATTACCATAATTTTCCAATATTGAGAAAGAATTTTTGAAAGATTCTTCCGGTTCATTCAAACTGGCGGCAAATGCATCCAAAACCTTTTTCCCGCCCGGGTGAAAGACAAAGTGCTTGATCTCTGATCGATTTAGAGAATACTTCTCGAGAAATTTCTGGAAGATAGGTGCGTAGTTTTCATGAATGTGAACGGGAATGCTTTTATCAAAAACTACCTGAAGACCATCCTCTTCCACATCCCAACCCATGATGCTCAAACTGTCTTTCCATTTGTAACTATAGCTATCCTTCAAAAATATGGACTTTTCTTTTTTTTCTGTAGAAAGGACTACAGCGGCGGCACCATCTGAAAATAGAGAGAGAGCCACCAGATTCGCTTTTCTTTTGTCCGAAGGACGAAATGTGATAGTGCAGGTTTCGACTGCAAGTAGAAGGATTTTTTTCCCCGGATTGAGGTTGGCTAGATCTTTCGCTCTGGAAAGTCCATACACTCCTCCCGCACAACCCAAGCCTGTGATCGGAACCCGGATACAATCCGAATCCATCCCTAGGATATCCATGAGTCGGGCATCCAGAGTTGGAGTCACAAACCCGGAACTGGTGACTACAAGAAACCCTGCGACGTCTTTAGCCTCAAGATTTGCTTTTTCCAAAGCAGATCTACATGCTTTTTCACCCAACTCCAGAGAGTGCTTTAAGAATTCATCATTTTTCTCTTTGAATGTCTTCGTCTTGGCATACCAATCCACTGACTTCAGGATGGGTCGCCTTTGAATCTTAGCATTTTCAAAAATTGGCAATAATTTATTAACATTTAAGCCGGAATTGTAAAATAGGGAATTGGCAAATTCCCTGATCGAAGACTGGTCTATGAAAGTTTCAGGAAAAACTCCCGAGACCGAATGAATGTATACCATTTCCCTTCCATAAGAATACAGGGCTTTCAGAAATCTATTACAAAAGAAAAAAAACTATGTCCGCTTTTTGCAGGAAAACTCGAATTCCATTATAGATCCGTTGATTTTTTCCTCGGGCATCTCGCTTACATTCCCGTTGCAATGATAGAAAACCTTCACAGTATCCATAATATTTCGAATGATATTCAAACCCTGACCCATGTTTTTGTGCTTCTTTTTATTGGTTCCGTAAGGAAGTTCTTTGGGATTTTTCTTTTGAGCTTCTTTGAGTCTTTCCATGATGGATTGGATGTTTTTGGGCTTTTCCTGAATGGATTTCATCTGTTCGCTGGGAACACCACGACCATAATCCATGATGAATAAAGTGAACTTTTCATCTGAAATACGCCATCTGCAAATGATAGTTTCCCTACTATCATTATTGATATTGGCTGTGATTGAATTAGTTAAGGCTTCATCGCAGGCGAGTTCGATTTGTTGAATGTCTTCTCCGGGAAATGTATGCTCTTCTAGAGATTTTTTGATTTCATCCCGAAATCTCTTTACAGATTCCATATCAGGGGGTACAAACATGGCATAAGAGTTTTCACCTTCTTTGATAAAAAGAAAACGGCTGATTAGCTCAATTTTTTGCAAAGTACTGTACCGAACCCCTATGAATCGATGAGAAACAAAATCTGAAATATCCTCAAAGATATCTATATCTTGTACTCATTATACGATTGATTGTAAAAATATAATATTCTTAATCACTTAGAAATGCAATATATTTACAAATACAATAAAAAAACTATTCATTTTTTTATAAAAAACCCCTAAATAGGCTTACCGATATTTTGAGACTGCTCCACGACCCCGCTTTGTTTGAAAAATAATAAAATGCATTCATTTTTATAACAAATCAAAAGTTTGAAAAAGGTGAGTAAAGATTCCTTTAGTTTTATTTGAGAATCATTCTATCTAAGAGCGGAATTCGACTCCCTTTCCTACGATCTCCCGAACACTGGAAACGCCTTCTTTTTTGAGGAAATTATCAATGTATTCCAGAATTGTGTAGGGAAGAAAGGGGCCTCTGTAGATATATCCTGTATATATCTGAATCAATTCTGCTCCGGCCAGGATTTTTTCCAGAGCTGAGGGGCCATCCATGATCCCCCCCACTCCGATGATGGGCAATCTGGAGCCTAGCTTTTGGTAGGCGACCTGAACCATTCTGGTCGATTTTTCCCGCAGAACCCTACCTGAAATCCCACCCGTTTCTACATTGTCAAAATAAGGCAGAACTGTCTTATTGATTGTGGTATTTGTTAAAATCACACCCGACAAACCGATATCCAGAACCAGATCGAGCAATTCCAAAAGAGCTGATTCTTCCAGATCCGGAGCCAGTTTGACAAACATGGGAAGAGGAAAACTTCCATTGAACTCTTTTTTGATGCCTCCGATCAATTCCAGAAATGAATCTTTTTCCTGAAATCCCCTCAGTCCGGGTGTATTGGGTGAACTGATATTGATCACTCCATAATCTCCATATGGGGAAAGTAGACGAAAGGTCTTAACATAGTCTTCGACTGCATTTTCAGGAAGGACTACCTTTGTCTTTCCGGCGTTGATTCCCCTTACTATGCTTTTTTTCTGTTTTGAAATTTTTTGAGCGACCTTCTCTGCACCGGGATTATTGAAACCCATTCGATTCACCAGGGCTTCTTCCTTCTCATATCGAAAGATTCTGGGCTTGGGATTGCCTTCCTGTTCCTGTCCGGTCACAGTTCCGATCTCAACATGACTGAAACCCAACCTCTTTAAAAATGGATAGAGATCACCTGACTTATCAAACCCGGCCGCCATTCCCAGAGGGTGATCAAATTGAATTCCGGCAACCTCTGTTTTCAGTCTGGTACTCTTGTAGGTAGTGAATTTATGAATGATTTCATACATACCCGGCATGACATTGGCAAGATTCAAAAGTCCAACTGAAAGACTATGAGCATCTTCGGGGCTCATTTTAAAAAATAAGGGCTTTAGGGTAAGGTCGTAGATCCAATCTCTCATAGGGTACACAAAATTTTCTAAAACTTAAAAAGACTATACAAAAACCTTATTTTCACCATAAAATCTGATTTTTTAAGGAGGGAAGTCCTATCGACTTCCTTCACTTTCCATTGTTCCGGAAATTACAAAGAATGAAAAATGAATCTATGATGAATTGATTTTCTTTCTAAGAAGACATGGATTGAATTCATGAAGTTCTTTTGCTTTGAGATATAGATTTTTCATTTAGATAGGCATTCCTAATTATTTATGTCGTATGAGATTCAAAGATGAGGACTTGATTTTGAGTTCATTGGATTCAGGAATCTCATTTCCTACCCGAAAGAATTCTAATTTATAGGATCAGTTGCATTTTTCCTCTATTAGAACTTAACTTTTTTCAGACTAGATCCCCAAGACCAGAATACCCTCCAAATACGACTGTAAGAATCTTTGGTTTGTCAGGAATGAAAAGAATCACAAGATGCATTCCCATCTTTGAAGAAATGTCAGGTGAACCTGCATTCCGGGAAATCATTTTGAAGAGTAGACCCGCGATTCCTCTTGAGAAATAAAAAGACTTGCCTTACTAACTTTGATATAGATTCCTTCTAATTAGTTCTACCGGATATTTCTTAGAATCATTGCAGAGATTGTTGTACGAAAGAGTTCCGGATGAAAGAAAAGGTGAAATTCAATAGAACAAAATAGTACTAGATGAAGACAAAGAGAGAAAAATTACTTGGAATTGGATTGATTGGAACCGCTTTTCTTCTCCTATTCTTTTCCAATCATTTAGTCACAGGTTTGGGACTGAGACCCTATTATGGTCTAAAAGTAAAGACCTCGATTCAAAATCATAATTTTATCAATCATCAGAATCAAAGGGTGAGTCTTGAGGATTTTCTAGACAAATATACCTACATTTTTTTTGGTTACACCCGATGTGCATCCACCTGCCCCCGGGGTATGTCACGTCTTCTGAGAATTTCTCAATCGATCCCGGAAGCAAATTTCTTATTCATCAGCATCAATCCGGAGTTTGATCATCCTGACAAATTGAATGAATACATTCATGCTTATCCAAAGAATTTTCATGCCCTAAAGATTGAAAACATTCAGGAATTTCCTTCCTTTTTGAAGCAATTCAATGTTCAATACTCCAAAAGTCTTTTTGAAAAACCTGAGGAAATTCACCATACAGGACACATATTTTTATTAGACAGAAAAACGGATCTCAGACTGGTCTACCCTCTGGGATTTGACGATTTAGAAAAAATGAAACAGGATAGAAACCAACTAGATAGGAAAATATGACAGAAATAGAAGAATACACCCGAGAACAAAAACAAATAGAACAACTCAGGAATGATAAATTTTATCTTTATATTTTGATTGCCCACCTTCCGTTTGCCGTCATTTTTTCTTTTGGTTACGGAACCTGGCTTTTTGCTCTTCTTGCTTCTTTAGTCCTAGTCCTTCTCTCATTGGGCACATACCTTTTCAAAAAAGGAAGTTCAATCACTAGAATTCTCTTCGGAGTCTACACAATGCTCTTCAGTGCAATCTTTATTCAGACTCAACTGGGTAGGATTGAAATGCACTTTCATGTATTCTGCGGTCTTGGGATTTTGATACTCTTTAGAGATTGGCGGGTCATCCTCGGAGCGGCCGGGACGATTGCAGTTCATCATGCTATCTTCAATCTTTTCCAGCAATTTGAGATCAGTGTGGCCGGTATGCCGCTTATGGCTTTCAATTACGGACACGGATGGGATATAGTCCTCCTCCATGCTTTGTTTGTCATAGTGGAAAGTGCGGTTCTAGTCTATGTAATACTCAGACAATCGCAGGATCATGATGCAAATTTGAGATTGAATTTTGAAAGATCCTTAATTTTCAAAAAGAATTCAGCACTGATTCCGAGGCTGGAAAGTGCCGGTGCCTCAACAGAGAATTTGATAAAAAGCGTGAAGCAAAAGACAGAAGTGATATTTGAAAACTCTAATTTACAATTGAGAAAATTTGATGTACTGAACAAATCTCTTTCAGAAAATTCACACAACATTGATTCAATAGCGAATAACGCATTCAAACAATATGAGTTTGCTTCCAAGATTGGAAGTACAAAGAATTCAATCTTAGAAATGAACAATGATATCTACAAACAACTAAAAGTTTCCTCGGCTAAAATCGACAATTCTCAGGAAAAGTCAGAACTAGGAGAAAAGCAAATCTCATTGGTCAATGATTCTATGGAAAAGATACAGCAATCTTTCAATGACATGCTAAATGTAATCGGTGGTATCTATGAAATTGCTGACCGAATCAACCTACTTTCTCTCAACGCATCTATCGAAGCCGCCAGAGCAGGAGAATCAGGGAGGGGGTTTTCGGTAGTAGCTTCTGAGATTTCCAAACTGGCAGATCAAACTTCAAACAATCTAAAAGCCAGCGACAAATTGGTAAAAAATGTAAGATCACAGATCAATCTTACCAAGGATATCGCCAAGGAAGCCTCCAGTATCTTTGGGACCATTCGTGAAGATATCAATTCGATTGATGGAATTTTTTCAAAATTTGAGATTTCACTGTCCAAGCAATACGAAAAATTTGATTCTCTCTCTTCTGAGATAGATGATCTAAGAAATGAAGCTGAGATCACCAAAGGCTCTACCCAGGAGATGAAGTCTTCCCTGAGTTCAGTTCAGGAAGGCTTAGAAGATTTGATCCGACTTTCAGAGCAATTCACAAAAGATTCGGAAGAATTGAATCAGTTTTCGCGGTCGTCTGAGGGAGCTTTGATCAGCCTTTCTGAATCCTTGAATGAACTGGTTTTGAAAGAAAAGTAATCGGGCTCAAATCCAACCCAGTTTTTTGAATTCTATTTGAACTTTTTCCAGATCTTCAGGAACATCCACACTCAGTCCGGAATGATCTGTAACGTAGACACCAATTGAATGCCCCGCCTCGAGAGCTCTCAATTGCTCGAGGGACTCTGACCTCTCCAATTCGCTTGGTGGGAGATTGGGGTATTTTTGGAGGAATTGGTTTTCATAAGTATAGATTCCCAAATGCTTGAAAACTTTTGTAATTTCTTTTTCGCAGGATGGAATGAGAGAACGTGAAAAATAAAGAGCCTTCCCGTTTCGATCAAAGACTACCTTGACCCTATTGGGATCTTTCTTTTCCGTTTCATCAGTGATCTCAACGGCGGCAGTTGTCATCTCCCAATCACGATGCAATTTTTTAAGAGCAACCACTCCATCAATCAAGGTAGGATCAATACCGGGTTCATCTCCCTGAATGTTCACCAAAATGGAGTCGGGAGGAAAAATCTTCCCTACTTCAATGAGTCGATCTGTTCCGGTAGGATGGTGGGATGAGGTGAGCACAACCTTTCCTCCAAAAGACAGGACTTCATTAAAAATGCGATCGTCATCAGTCGCCACATAAAGATCCATCAGCGACTTGGACTTTCGAGCATTCTCATAAGTCCATTGGATCATGGGTTTGGTGCCAATTTTTGCCAGTGGCTTACCGGGAAATCGGGTGCTCCCATACCTAGCTGGAATCACTCCGATTACATCCGACATTTCAAAACCATGATACTTTTGGGATTTCCGGGATTAGTTTACGATAAACTCTCTGAAATAAACTTCTTTTATCTTTCCATTGGTCAGAATGTGATTGATATGAGCCTTGATTTCTTCTCTCAGATCCAATTGATCTTTGATGGATTTCAATTCTTCTTTATTCTTTCTTGAAATGATAAGATTGATGATGTTTTGCATCTGGGGCAATCTCTCCGCCAATTCCTGAGTCAATGCAGGCTGACCCTTTTCCACACCAAAAGAAAGTTTCAGTTTGATGAAGTGGGCTTCCCCAACATCCGAAGTATTGATTCGGAATTCATCAGAAAAATTGAATACATCCAAAGGAGGAGGAGCTTTTACCAGTGCAATGTTCTTTTGTTGCTTATAGACAGAGTTGGCTGTCTTTTGGGCAACAAAGGTAGAAACAACTGCGACAATGATTACAAGCAGGATGCCTCCCGCCGCATACATTAACCATTTGACAAGGGGAGAAGATTTCTTTGGCTCCGCCGACGGCGCGCCGCCTTCATCTTCTTCTATTTCTGCTGCTCCATCACCCATCTTTCGATCCTCCTAGTAGAATATTACTCTCCCTCGACAGAATTTTCTGTGTTTGGCAGTTTTGTGTCGGGGAGTTTGTAACCACTTTCATGTGGCTTTCTTTTGTAGCTCTTTTCAGATAAAATGACCAGGTCGATTCTTCGATTGAAAGCTCTTGCTTCCGGACTACCTTCGAGTTCAACTGCAAAAGGTCTCGATGAACCATAGCTGACTGCCTGCATCATCCCCGGGTCAATTTTACCTGCATTGATTAAAAAGACTGTGGCATTGACAGCTCTAGCTGCTGCCAAATCCCAATTATTAATGTACTCCCGTTCTTCCCTACCCAAGTTGGTTCCCGGAAGAACGGCCTGGTCATCGCTATGACCTTCCACTTTTACAAAACGATCCAGTTCCTTAATGAAACCACCCGCTTTTTTTAAGGTTTCTTTGATGGGAGGAAGAAGCATTGCCGAAGCAGGATTGAAATAATCAGCTCCGATGAGAGAGATTACCAAACCTCTTTCATCTTCGGTAACCCGAACTTTTCCTTTTTCGATTTCCGATTTGAACATCTGAGTCGCCTGATTTTTCGCTTTGGCGGTTGCTTTCCCCTTTGTTTGGGAAGGCAAAGACTCGATGTTCATCCCCATCTCTTCTAGAGAACCTTTGGAAAGTGTCTTCCCTCCATCAAAAAAGCCGGTAGAGGACTTGAAGACAGAAAGGATGATCTGCATCTCTTTTTGATTTGTCTTTCCTGTCGTATAGAGCATGACGAAAAAGCAGAGAAGCAGAGTCACCATATCCCCATAGGTAAGCATGTACTCGGGTACTTTCTGGATGCAATCCGGACATTTCTGTTTCGCCATGACTAACTCCTAATTATTCCTTTCCGCCGTCATCTTTGAGAACTTCACGTTCTGCAGGAGGTAAGAAACTAGCTAATTTCTCTTTCACAATCCTCGGGTTGTCCCCGGATTGGATGGAAAGAGTTCCTTCTATCATGATCTGTTGCATTGCCAATTCGTCTTCACTCCGACGCATGAGCTTTTTCACGAAGGGAATACAGAGGTAGTTAGCCACTAAAGACCCGTACAGAGTGGTGATCAGGGCCGCCGCCATACCCGTTCCGATTGCGGATGAATCCCCCGAACCGAGGTTCTGAAGCATCGCAATCAACCCGATCAGGGTTCCCAACATCCCGAACCCGGGAGCGAGTGAACCGAGAGCATCGTAGAATGCCGCACCGTTTTTGTGCCTCACACCCATGTTCCCCATTTCGGTTTCCATGATATTTCGAACCAATTCCGGATCTGTTCCATCCACTACCAATTGAATCCCTTTTTTGAGGAATTCGAAGGGCAATTCGTTCACATCGTCTTCGAGAGCGAGAAGACCTTCCCGTCTGGCTTTTTCAGAGAAGGAAACCAGAGTAACAATGAGATTGGGTACATCGTGTTTTTCCACAAAAAAGATTTTTCTGGTTACTTTTCCCAGACCCAGAGTGGTTTCCCAGGGGTTGGCAATGATCGTACCGGCAAGTCCCCCTCCCACGGTGATGAGTACCGAAGGAATGTCCACCAAACTCAATGGGTTCAAACCCGCAACGATGACCCCGAGCATCAATACCGTAGCCCCGAGTCCCAATCCAATGAGCGTTGCTATATCCATTCTTTATTCTCCCTCTCTGACAGCTTGAAAGGCGGAAACATAGACCTTTCTTTGGTAAGCCATGACTGCGTTTAAGACTTCTTCTATAGATTCTTTTACTATTAATTTTTTATCGTTCACCAGAGTGATCACAGTATCCGGAGTAGACTCCACTGTTTCTATTTGGTTTGCATTGATGATAAATTCACTATTGTTCAATCTATGTACTATGATCAAGTTTTTAATCCGGGAAGAAATCTAGGTTCTCTCATAACCTATCGACCTCAAATTTCAAATCATTTATGAATTTTTCTTCCGTAAACCTAGAGATGCTTTCTTCAAAATCTTTTTTTTTGTAGGAAAGCTTTTCCGATCGAAAAATTGCCTCATTTAGAGAGTCGGCAGTCTGTTCTGGAAAGAAAACTCCGGTCTTTCCATCAACCACAGTCTCGAGAGCCCCCCCCTGTCCGAAGGCTATCACCGGAGTGCAATGACTTTGTGACTCCACCGGAGTGATTCCAAAATCTTCCAAACCAGGAAAAATGAATCCCTTTGCCTTCTGATAGTAGGTTTTGATTTCATCTCTTTTCAATCCACCCAAAAACTCAATATTGGATGGAACTTTTTTCCGAAGTGACTTTTCTTCCTGACCCCCACCTATGATGAGAAGACGCTTTCCGTTTTTAGAGAACGCGTCAATAGCCAGATCGATTCGTTTGTAGGGTGCAAATGCGGAGACAATGAGATAAAAATCGTCTTTGGGAATTTCTTCTACTTTTTGAGACTCAGGAAGGCAGGGTGGATAGATGACTTTTGCTTCCCTGCGATAGTATTTATTGATTCGTTTGGCAATGAAGGAGGAATTACAGGTGAAGCGATCCACTCGACTCGAAGAACTCACATCCCACATCCTCAGATAATTAGAAATCATCTGAATCAGAAAAAATTTGAACCCCGATCGACGGGGGAAGTAATCATAATAGAGATCCCAAACATATCGCATCGGTGAATGTACATAGGTAATGTGTTTGGCTGTCGGAGGAGGAATGATCCCCTTGGCAACACAATGGGAGGATGAAATGATGAGATCAAACCCCCTGAGATCGAAAGTCTCAATAGCAGTTGGAAAAAGAGGTAGAAAGGATCGATATTTCGAAGATTTGAATGGGAGACGATCGGTAAAGGCAGTGTGAATCTTGCGATTTTCTATTCTTTCGTTGAGCTTACCCTTATTGTAAATCAAGGTAAAGAGCTCAGCTTGGGGGTAAAGTTTCAAAATAGAATCCAGTACGAGTTCCCCTCCCCGCATCCCTGTAAGCCAATCATGAATCACCGCGACCTTCAAATCGTTTCCCTCAGGATTCAGTCTTCGCAGAACTCTGATTCCTGAACACTGATTTTTTGGAATCTGAGAGAGTTTTTGGAAAATCTTCCTCAATCTTGAGATGAGAA
This sequence comes from Leptospiraceae bacterium, assembly GCA_024233875.1. Taxonomy (GTDB): domain Bacteria; phylum Spirochaetota; class Leptospiria; order Leptospirales; family Leptospiraceae; genus JACKPB01. The sequence continues at coordinate 64,795 of JACKPB010000010.1, read as the reverse complement.
GAAAACCTTTCCCTGACAATATCCCTAAATCCTAAAGTGTGAATTTCCAATGACTGGATAAGGAATCCAAGCCAAGCTCTAATGATGAAAATAAACCTTCATAGTCACTCTTTCTATCTTCATTACATACTCATGAAAACTATTCACTTCATACTTTTGGATAGGTATCTTCGTTAGATTTAGAAATTTTTTCAATAATTTCTGCAGATCCGTTCCCAAGGGAATCGAAAATTTGTATACACCCTCTGATTGGATGAGATTCATCAGTTGAGTAGGGTCATTCACCAGGAGACCGGGAGAAACTGAACCCTGAATCTTTTTGATTCGGGAAGATGCTGTTTTGAAATCTATTGTTTGATAAAAAACCTTTGTTGTGGATAGGGGAATTCCATTTTGATTGGTGTCTGGAAAATGAGAAGATTGGATCTGTAAGTCTGTGACACAAAAATATGCATACGGGTTGAGATCTCTTACACAGGAATCCCAGGTCAAATCGATATTGTAAATGAGGTCTCCCAGTTTTACTTTGTTCCAGATATGATTGTCTTTTTTTCTTGTTCCGGGGTCTATAGATCTCCCGGAGACAAAGTACTGAGTGATCCCGGCTTTCTTCAAAAACAATCCAAAGAGCAATGCAAACCCGGAACAAACTGATTTCTTTGAAAGAAATGCATGATAAGGAGTGCGAATGGAATAGCTGGAATCGTATTGGATCGAGTGACAAAGAAAGTCGTGGACAACCAGGATTTTCTCCAGTTCAGTCATTCCGGATGAAATATTTTTCTTAACAAAGGCTCCGGCAATCGCATCTATATCATTTGTTTCTTTTTGACTCTGCCTGTATCGAATGAGGATTTTTACATTTCCATTTGATGAATATTCCGAACTAAAATCCCGAACGAGGTAGCCCATATACCCGGAGTTCAGAGTCAAAACGGTTAGGATGGGTTCTAATTTTTTTAAAAATCCCGAATCCTGTTGAACTTGAAATTGAACAATCTCTTTCTGGGAGAGGATGGATTGCCGGATGATTTCAATCCAGGATTTCAATAACCGGTTTTTCTGCCTTCTATCACAGGAAGTTCACGATCACTGATCAATGCCCAAATCGTTCGAACAATTGATTCTGAAGCGATCACTGTGTGATGATTACCGGAAGCACCTAATTTCTCTCTTAGTTCTTTTCTCACTTCGGGCAGTCCGGTTAGATCAAAGATAACGTCGATTTTTTCTCCGAGTCCTATGACCTCGTCCATACTGATGACTTTGATTCCTGCTTCTATTGCTTTCTTCTTACCGGGTGTGTCTGAGAGTTCTGCGGCATACTCGAGATGGATACCTTTTGATTTTTTTTGTAGCATCTCCTCAAGAAAAGCAGAACCTATTCTACCCAGTCCTACGATTGCAATGTTTGGTTTTTCCATGAATGACCCCTTTGTGGAATTGAATTGTGATGTCTGATAAATTTTGATTTAGATTAGGAACAGAGAAGTAATATTTTTCAAGAATAAAATAAATTTGAACTCTCCGGGATTCGAAAATCCGAAGGGAATCCAAGTTTCCTTCTTGATACATTCTAAAAGAATCTATAGACCTAAACTAAAATCCCCGCAAAGATCCGGTAGATATGAAACTAAAGTTCAGTTCAATAATGGATTGATTTCAGGAAGGAAGTCCATCCCGAAATCAATATCTATTTACAATTACCCGAAAAGGAATTTACTGACATCCGGCACAGCTTTACAAATAAAAAAATATTTTAAATTTATAAATGATTTCCTAAACTTGACTTTTACAAGTTCAAATTACCCTGAGGACAAAAGATGAATATTGAAGGATATAAAAACATTTCAAAAATCTATGAGAGCCAAAACTCTATTCTTTACAGAGGAATTCGAAATCACGATTCTTTGCCCGTGATCATCAAAATACTCTCACCTGAATATCCATCTCAAAATCAGATTTTGAGCTTTAAAAATGAATTCGAATACACCAAGGATTCCAGTTCAAACTTAATTCGAAAGGCCCTGGAGCTGACCCGGATAGACAATAAAAATGCTATCATTTTGGAGGATTTTGATGGTTTGACTTTATTGAATTATTTAGAATCCAACTCGAGCACAATCTCTGAACTCATAGAAATCTCAATCTCTATCTGTAAAGGTCTGGAAGAAGTTCACTCCCAAAACATTATACACAAAGACATCAATATGAACAATATATTGATTTCTGAATCTAATCATCAAATAAAAATTATAGATTTTGGAATCTCAACCAGATTGGATTTAAAAACTCTTGATATCATTCATCCGGACAAACTGGAAGGAACAATTTCCTATATTTCACCCGAACAAACCGGAAGAATGAACAGAAGTGTGGACTTCCGAAGTGACCTCTATTCTCTCGGTATAGTTTTTTTTGAAATGTTTACGGGAAGACTTCCTTTTATTTCCAACGATCCAATTGAATTAGTCCATCAACACATTGCCCAATCCCCACCCGATCCAAATTCTATCCGTAATGACCTCCCTCCAACACTATCTAAGATTATCCTAAAATTACTTTCCAAAAGTGCGGAGGAAAGATATCAATCTGCTACAGGTTTGATTTCCGATTTAGAAAAGCTGAAGCAGAACATAAATTCCTACTTTATCCCCGGAGAACATGATGTCTCTTCCCGTCTGATCATCCCTCAAAAACTGTACGGAAGAGAAAAAGATGTAATGGAAATCTTTTCCAGTTATGAAAAGACCTGCATGGGAACCAAAGAAGTACTACTCTTGAGTGGATATTCCGGATCAGGGAAATCAGTTCTTGTGCATGAGATCTATAGGATTTTAAAAATTTCATCTGATGTAAAAAGCTATTTCCTCTCCGGGAAATTTCAGGAATTCCAAAAAGATTTACCGTATTCTCCCTGGATTCAGGCATTTCAGTCCTTTATCAAATCTATTCTTTCAGAAGGCGAAAACGAAATTCAGACCTGGAAAGAAAGAATTCAATCTGCTCTTCAGGAGAATGGTAAAGTAATTACTGATATTATACCCGACTTAGAATTGATCATAGGAAAGCAAAAAGATGTTCCTGATTTGGGTGGGAAAGAAGCACAAAACCGATTCAATTATGTATTCAGTAGCTTCCTGGAATGTATAGCCCAGAAGCACTCTCCCCTTGTATTATTTATAGATGATTGGCAGTGGGCGGATGTTCCTTCGTTAGATTTATTGAAAGTAGTACTGAGTGATCATAAGATAAAATATTTATTTTTCATAGGAACTTATAGATCCAATGAGGTGACTCCTTCTCATCCATTTACTTTGTCCGTAAATGAACTCAAAGAATCCGGGATTTCTCTTCAATCCAAACATCTCGAAAATCTGGGGGAAGATTCCATTCATGCTCTCCTTCATGATACTCTCAAAATAGAGGAAAAAGAACTCAAAGAATTGTCCTCTACTTTACTGGGGAAAACTAAGGGAAATCCATTTTTTCTTATAGAAATTCTAAGAAATCTTTACAGAGAAGGAATTTTGTATTTTAAGAATGGAAAATGGAACTTCGAAATGAGCAGATTGTCAGACATTAAAATATCTGATAATGTAGTTGATTTTTTGGCTACATCCCTTTCTACACTTGATACTGAATTATTGGATATTCTTAAATACGCATCTTCTTATGGAAACCAGTTTGACCTCAGAAGTTTGGTCAGTATTACAAAACTGGACAGTAAATCTCTTTCCTCTAAATTTGAGAAATTAATAGAAAGAGGACTTCTGATACCTCTGAATACTAATTTTCGATTTATTCTTTTTGAAGAATCAGATTCTAAAGTTTTCAACGAAGTTCTTTTCAAATTTTCACATGACAGAATCCGTGAGGCGATATACACTCTGATTCCGGAAAATGAAAAAAAATCTTATCACTTAAGTATTGCCAGATATCTTTACAGGGAGCATGAATCCAATCTTTCAGAAATCATTTTCGATATCTCTAATCAATACAACCTCTGCCTGGATTCGATTACTGAAGAATCCGAAAAAGACATTGTAGCCAAACTAAACTATCAATCTGCTCTGAAAGCAAAAACTTCCAGTGCCTACGATACCGCACATTCCTATTTTTTGACTTCGATTCAACTCAAATCAGATTCTATTTGGAATCAGGACCCGAAGTTTGCATTTGAACTCTACCATGGTTTGATAGAAACTTCTTATCTTTCCGGAAGATTTGAAGAAATGGAAGCTCAACTAGAAAATGTGCTAAAGAAGATACAAACAACTTTAGAAAAATCAAAATTATTTGAAATCAAAATACTCTCACTGATTTCAAGAGGTCAACTTCAGGAAGCTGTTTCAGAATCTATAGAAATTTTGAAAGAGTTGAATATCTTCTTTCCTGAAGTTTGTGATTTCCCTGCCATTCAAAAAGAAATGGGCAACACAATGCAATTGATAGCGGGAAGAAGTCCGGAAGACTTACTGAATCTCCCCGAAATGGACAACGAGGAAGCTAAGATCGCTATTCACATTCTTTCTGTCATGTTCTCAGCAGCTTTTTTTGTGGCTCCTCCATTTGTTCCTTTCATTGTCTTCAATCAATTGGCATTGTCCCTTAAATTCGGTAATACAGGTATGTCCGCATTTGCTTATGCTAATTTCGGTTTAATATTTTCGGGGATAGTTGGAGATATCCCCCTCGGTAAAGGATTTGGAATATTGGCGCTCAATCTCCTGGACAAGCTGAAAGCGGATAATATTAGAACCCGTACTACATTCATCTACAATTGGTTGATTCGACATTGGTCGGAGCCCATACAAAATTCCCTTCCCGATCTTCTGAATGCCTACAAATGGGGTCTTCAAACAGGAGATCTGGAATACGTGGCCCATTCGGTCAATGGATATCTCTTTTACTCTTATTTCATAGGGAAAGAATTAACAGGTTTAGAAACGGAGATGAGGGATTTTCATACTTTGATTTTATCCATCAAACAGGAAATAGCGGCTCAACTTCTATCGATCTACAGACAGTCAGTATCCAACTTAATAGACGCAAATGGTTCTCCAACTCTGCTGGAAGGAGAATTTTTTAAAGAGTCAATCGCTTTGGACAAGATGAAAGAAGTCAATGACCGCCATGGACTCTGTATGCTATTCATTCATAAGACTATCCTATCTCTTCATTTTGCTGAATATCAAAATGCTCTTCAATTCATAAAAGAAGCAGAGCAGTATCTGGATGGAGCTGTATCACTGACAATCATTCCAAATTTTCATTATCTAAAATCTTTATGTCTTCTATTGAATGATTCACAATCAGAAGATAAGGAAGGTTTGATGAAAGAAGTTACTGAAAACCAGGAGAAATTATTAAATTGGGCAAATCATTCACCAACAAATTATCGACACAAGTATCTTCTGGTCGAAGCTGAGAAGAACCGGGTTTTGTCTCAGAATGATATCGCTAGGGGGCTTTATGACGAAGCAATCTCTAAAGCGAAATCATCAGAATCTCTAGGAGATGAGTCTCTTGCCCTACAGCTAACAGCTGAATTTTATAACTCAACAGGAAATGAATTTCTCTTCAAAACCTATATCACGGAATGCTTTCGGGTCACATCTTTTTATGGAGCCAATGCGAAACTAACTTATCTAACGAATAAGTACTCTTTTTTAAAAGCTTCCAAGAGATCAGGCATCACAACTCATGCAACAACCCGGATCTCAACCTCTTCTTCCACAGGAACGTATACTTATGACAATCTGGATTTGCTCAGTATTATAAAAGTCTCGGATACCCTCTCCGGAGAAATTGTTTTAGAAAATCTTCTTGAGAAAATAATGAATTTGGTACTAGAAAATGCCGGAGCGAATAGAGGTTTATTGTTTTTAAACAAGAACAATAAATGGTATCTTGATGCCGCCTCAGGCTTAAAAGACAATCAACGTGAGGTAAATGTTCTAATGAACTTATCTATCGATGATGAAAAAGCTATGGAGTACTTTCCGAAATCATTGATTAGTTATATCATTAGATTCAATGAAACCCTAGTGATAGCAGATCTGATCAAAGAAAGAGAGTATTCTAAAGATCCCTATGTTATGGAAAAAATGCCAAAATCAGTATTGGCAATGCCACTTAAAAATAAAGGTAAGACCACCGCACTTCTCTATCTGGAAAACAATCTGGTATCAGGTGCATTTGTAAAAGAAAGTATCGATGTATTGAATATCCTATCCTCCCAGCTTGCCATTTCTATTGAAAATGCATCTCTCTATAAAAACCTTCAGGAATCATTGAATCATCAGGTTCAACTGACCAATGCATATAGTAGGTTTGTTCCCAAAGAATTCTTAGATCTACTTGAAAAATCGAGTATCCTGGACATTAGACTCGGAGATCAGGTTCAAAAAGATATGACGGTTCTCTTTTCTGACATCCGAAGTTTTACAACTCTCTCAGAAGGCATGTCTCCTGCTGAAAACTTTAAATTTATTAATGATTATTTAGGCAAGATGGAGCCGGCGATCGGTATCAATAATGGATTTATTGATAAATATATTGGTGATGCGATTATGGCACTCTTTCCGGGAAGCACAGATGAGGCTCTCAAGGCTTCTATAGACATGCTCGAAAACTTAAAGACACTTAATAATGAATTTAAGTCTGAGGATAGACAGACTATAAAAATTGGAATCGGTTTGAACTCAGGAAACCTAATGTTGGGCACAGTGGGCGGATCGAATCGAATGGAAGGAACGGTCATCAGTGATGCTGTAAATATTGCTTCACGTATAGAAAGTTTGACAAAAGAATATGGTGTATCACTACTTATCAGTGAAAAATCCTACTTTAGCCTAAAAAAGCCTTCCAATTTTCACATACGATTTATCGACAATGTAAGAGTTAAAGGCAAAACAAACTACATAGGAATCTATGAAATCTACGATCAGGATCCGCCTAATGTAAAAGAATTAAAGAATTCTAATCTGGACCTCTTCAATGAGGCAGTGAGTCAGTATCATTTGGTCGAAATAGAATCTGCAAAAGCAATTTTTCAGAAATACCTGTCCCTTGTTCCCGAAGACAGCGTAGCTCAAAAGTATCTACTCAGATGCGATGAATACATAGCTTCAGCAGTCTTTCACGGAGATGAATTTTTTGCGCAAAAAATTGAATGGAATAATGACCTAATCACAGGCAACAAGCAATTGGATGCTCAACATATGGAATTGTTTAAAAGAATGAACTTAGTTCTGAAAAACATTAATGAAGATCCCAAATTAGAAAATTTCAATGAGAGTCTGACTTTTCTGGAGAATTACACCAACAAACATTTTCATCTCGAAGAATCAATTATGGAAGAGACTTCATATCCGGGATACAGTTTTCATAAAGAACAGCATGAAAAGTTTATTTTGGAGATTGCAGAATTGAGAAGATTTCAGAAGCAAAATCTCAAGATTAAATTTCCCCTTATCCTGAGACTGAGAAGCCAGGTAGTGAATTGGTTTATTGATCATATATTGACTTTGGATATGAAACTATCTCAATTTCTAAAGCATACATAATCATTTAAGGGAGAATGAATCTGAAAGATTTTCTCCCATTAAATACAAATTCTCAAAAATAATTGTATTTTTCCCGGTGCATTATTTAGGCAGTTAATATCCAGTCAATAATGCATGAGAAAATCTTTTTGAAAACGACTATAGTCATTTTCAAAAGTTTTTGCGCATTCACAGAAGAATTAGCTATAAAATGGCTACATACCTTACCAGGAAAAACGTAATTATTTATGAAAACTGGTATATAGATTTTTTTTCAGCCTACTCCGAGACTTTTCACTAAAAACCCTATCTTTCGAAGTTCATCATGCGGTAAGATATTTCTACCATCAAAAATAAAGGCCGGTTTCATCATGTTCTCATATATTCTTTTCCAGTCATATCCAACAAACTCGTCCCATTCAGTAAGAATGGCTATTGCGTGTGCATCTTTACAGGTTTCATAAGGATCAACCCCTTTATGAAGATGCTTTCGATTTTCATCTTCACTCCTGGTATTCAGATATATTAAGTCATTAATCATCTGTTCTTCTGTTACCTGGGGATCATATGCATAGACATCTGCCAAATCACTCATAAGTATATCAGCAACAAACATAGATGCAGTTTCTCTGGTATCATTTGTATCTTTTTTGAATGCCCATCCAAGAAGTGCGATTTTCTTTCCGGAAACTGTATTGTAAAGAGTTGAAATAATATTTTCAGCAAATCTGGATTTTTGGTAATCATTCATTATGATGACCTGTTCCCAATAATTTGCAACTTCATGCAAATTGTAACTCTTTGCGATATAAACGAGATTCAGAATGTCCTTCTGGAAGCAGGAACCACCAAATCCAACTGAAGGTTTCAAAAACTTCCCGCCTATCCTTGTATCAGCTCCAATTGCTTTTGCAACTTCATGAACATTGGCACCGGAACTTTCACAGAGAGCTGAAATACTGTTTATGGATGAAATTCTCTGAGCCAGAAAAGCATTCGCGGTGAGTTTTGACAGCTCTGAAGACCAAACATTTGTCTGTAGTATTCTTTCCCTCGGAATCCAATGTGCATAGATCCGGGTCAGTGCTTCAATCGCATCCTTGCCCTCAGGAGTATCATCACCGCCGATCAACACCCTATCAGCGTTTTTCAGATCTTCAATAGCTGTGCCTTCCGCTAAAAATTCTGGATTGGATAGTATTTGAAACTTTACTCCGCTTCCCGTATGATCGAGAATAGACTTAATTGCTTCCGCAGTTCGAACAGGAAGAGTAGATTTTTCTACTACAATCTTATCATTCTTTGCTACCCTGGCTATCTGACGTGCACAGAGTTCAATGTATTTCAAATCTGCTCCCATACCCTTACCCTTCCCATAACTCTTGGTAGGTGTATTTACAGAAATGAAAATCATTTCAGCCTCATCGATTGCCTTATCTACATCTACTGAAAAAAATAAATTTTTACCCCTGCATTCTTTTACAACATCTGCCAACCCTGGCTCATAGATGGGTAATTTGGTTAGATCTTCATCATTCCATGCATCGATTCGATTCTGATTGACGTCTACAACAGTAACTTTAATTTCCGGGCATTTCAAAGCAATGATAGCCATTGTGGGTCCACCCACATATCCCGCACCAATACAACAAATATTTTTTACTTCTGTTACCTTCATCTGAGTCTCCGAAAAAATCTTTTTATCAAATCAATTAGAATACTAATTTTGTATTCATTTTCATAAGTATTTATACTTTTAAAGTAGAGTCTACATTAAATTGGCTACATACCTATCAAAGAAAAACTCAACTAATTCCGATATATATTTCTCTTTCAAAAAAACAAATTTCGAGATAGCTGAAAAAAATGATTATTTTAACAGATTTTTTTAGTGTATTAAAAAGGAAAATAGAAATCTGATCCCAAAAATAGAATCAATTTAAAAATCCTATCCCTTACATTCAAATTTATTAGCAAAAGTCATCGCTGACAATACTAGTTTTGGTTTCTTATTTCGAAAATTTCTTATTCAATTTCAAAATAATTTTGTATTACTAAGCGTAATTTTTCCGCTTCAATGGGCTTGGTGAGAAATTTATCCATACCCGCTGCTTCAGATTTCTCCTTCTCTTCTAACAGAGCTCCAGCTGTAAGAGCTACAATTGGCACCCTTTTCCCGGTCTTGGATTCCATCTCTCTAATTTTTTGAGTGGCTTCTATCCCTGACATTTCAGGCATTTGAATGTCCATGAGAATCAAATCCGGTTCGAATTCCTGAAACTGTCGAACCGCCTCAATCCCGTTTCTGGCTTCTCTTACTTCAAGGTTTAATTTCATTTTTCGTAGGATAGCTTTCAATAGAATCAAATTCATTTCTACATCTTCTACAATTAATAATTTTAAAGGTTTTGTATTTAACTCTTCTCCCGGAATTTTGACTCCATTTCCCTTATCAGTCTTTTTCTCTTTATAGATTTCCCCAATATGGGATAATTTTTCATACAGCTCATCCCGCTTTATAGGCTTTGTCAGTAGATGGCTGACTCCGAGTTGATTGAATTTTTGATGTACACTGAGATCATCTGAAGAAGAATGAAGAAGTAAAATCGGCTGGGACTCTTCATTGAGTTTCATCTCTTCCCGGATAGTTTGAATAACCTTCAACCCATCCATTTCAGGCATATAATAATCACAGATGATTAGATCAAAAGTTCCTTTGGATTTTAGAATTTCCAAACCTTCTTTTCCATTTGAAGACTCCGAGACATCAATACCTAATTTCGCCAATAAATAATTCAATATTAAGAGATTATTACTATTATCATCTATCACCAAACAGTTCTTAATAGAATTAGTACTTAATTTATTATTTTTATCTCCATTCTCATATTTACATTTTATATCAAAATAAAAACAAGTTCCTTCATTTTCTAAGCTAGTGAAGTTAATTTTTGAATTCATCCTCTTAGCTATCATTTCTGAAATGATTAACCCCAATCCGGTTCCACCAAATTTTCTGGTTGTAGAAGTATCCGCCTGACCAAATGCTTTGAATAATTTATCTTTTTGTACTTCAGATATTCCTATACCTGTATCCCGGACTGAGATTTTAAATACACCCATTGATTCGGATTCTTTTTCAAAAATTACTTTCAACTCAATTTCACCTTTCAATGTAAATTTCATTGCATTTCCCAATAGATTGGTTATAATTTGTTTCAATCTGATAGGATCAATGAATGCAAATCGGGGTACATTTATATCTATATTCAAAAGGATTTCTATATCTTTATTTCCTTTAGATGGTTTAATTAAATCGATTGCATTTTCAAAGATATCTATGATATCAGTTCTGATAATTTCCAACTCCATCATGCCGGCTTCTATTTTAGAGAAGTCTAATATATCACTAATAATACCTAAAAGTGAATGACCTGCTATATTAGCATTCTTTACAAATTGTTTTTGAACAGTAGAAAGAGGAGTATCCTTCAAAAGCTCGGTAAAACCGATTACGGCATTCAGGGGAGTTCGTATCTCATGACTCATATTTGCTAAAAACTCTGATTTTGATTTGCTGGCCGCTTCTGCAATCTCTATGGCTTCATGCAATTCTTCCATAAGCTTTTTTCTCTTCTCGATATTTACAATCATAAGAGAAAAAACTGTCAGGAGTTTTTTTTCATCTTCCGAATATTCATGATTTTGTTTGACAGAGTCAAAGCCCACAAACCCTACACATGCTTTGCCTTCCATCATAGGAACAGCGATTAGACTTTTTATCTGCTGGGGCTCAAGGACAGCCCTAATTGTATCATCAGGAGCAAGACTGAGAACATCTTTGATGTACATAGTTTTTCCCTTTTTGTGTGACTCCACCCACTGAATCAACATATCATTAGGAACATTTTGTAAATTTTCAATCTCAGAATTGATATCCTTTTCACACCACTCATAAGTATTTCTGCATGTGTTCTCGTCCCAATTGTATTCAAAGATATAAGCCCGATCAGCATTTACAAAAGATGCCATTTTCCCGAGTGCATCTATAATGGTTTTATCTATATCATTTAATGGGATGTTGATAAAAAAACTAGCGATTTCAATCATTAACTTTTGAAGTTCGGATTGGACAATAAGTTCCCGTTCTACCGATTTCTGATGGGTTTGATCGAGTAAATATCCCCGCAGCTTTAGAACCTGCCCATCATTGTCCCTGATGATTTTTGTATAGTCGTAGTACCATCGATATTCGCCGGAACTATTTTGAATTCGATAGGTCTGCTCAAATCCTTCCACATCCAGGTTGATATAATAATTAAATTCTGAATTGATTCTATTTATATCATCCGGGTGGATTAAATTTAATAAATTATATTTATATTTGCATATTTCAAAATCAGTATAACCAAGGATATTTTTTACATTAGATGAAATATATGTAATCGGTCTATTTTCAGTATTTTCCCATTCAAGAGTAATGATAGGACCTGATGAGAACAAATCCCTTTCTTCCTTTAGATTTGATTCAGCTAGTTTTTTAGCCGTTATATCCAAAAGTACAATAAGAAGATACTTTTTAGTCTGACTCTCTATTGTATCACCGGAATAGATAGCTGTTTTCCTTTTTCCATTCTTAGCAATGAGCACAATCTCGGAATAAAGTTCCGAGTGAATCTGGGAAGAATTTTGAAATGATAGTTTTTCAGGCTCTAGAAATATACCTAATTCCTTAATTTTCTTACCTAATACTTCTTCCTTTTTATAACCGAGGTTGTCCAGAAATGATGAATTTACATCCAAACATATTTCGTCAGAATGTGATACAATCATCATATAGGTAGGATTTTTATCAAAGATCTTTGATAATCTCTCTAAAGATTCATGCTCATGCGTTAAATCTTTTGAAATTCCAAAAACACTATCTTTTTTATCCCATTTTCCAAACCAAACACGGGTTTCTACCGGGAGGAGTGATTTGTCTTTTCTTGAAAGAGGTAGGGGACAATGATCCAATTGTCCGGCAAACATTGCAGAGAATATTAGTTTAGCTTCTTCCCTCTTCTCTTCAGGGTGCATATCTAATATTTGCATAGACTTTATTTCTTCTTCTCTATATCCCAATTTTCTACTTACAGCAGGATTAGTATAAAAGATCTCACCACTTTCATTAGCAATAAATATTAAATCGTCTACATTTTCGAAAAAAGATCGAAAGTTTTCTTCGTTTGATTTCAAAATATTTTCAGTAAAGATTGTATTGGAGATATCATTAGCTAAAGCATAGATACGATTTTCTTTCCGGACAAATCTCCATTCATAATATTGCATATTAGAATTTTTAAAATACATTCTGTAATGAGTAATTATTGTCTCTCTCTTATTATGAATGTCTTCAAAAACCTGGAGAAAATCTTTCCTATCTTCATGATGAAGAAAATCTGAAAAATTATAACCTAAAAAATCTGAGTCTGAAACATCTAACTCAGGGTTAATATATTCAATTTTTGTAAAATTTCCATTTAAGTCTAAAACTACATATAGACTTTTACTTAGATTCTGAAATATTTTTGTTTCCTGCTCACGATTTTTAAATTTTGTAATATCTGAAATAAATATTAAATATTCTAAATTACTTATCTTTTTAAACTGAATCTCCAACCACAAGGAATTTCTCTGATTAAAATACTCAAAGCAATATTCATCCTCTTCAGAAATGAAAATATTCAATGAATCAGATCGGAATTCCATAAAAAGAGAGGAGAAAAGATTCTGTAATTTATGATTTTTTAAATCTTTCGATTCTATGCCCAGGAGATCAGAGAGCTTGGAGTTTCTAGAAGTGATGATCCCATCAAAACTTTTTGAAATTGGGTCTAAAAATAGCTTCAATTCCCCTATTCCAAGAGACACACTTTCTAATATCATTTCATCTTTCTTTAAATCCATATCTTTTCCAAAATTGATTTCCGGTCCCGGGGCATGGAAATATCAATTTTTTGTTCTCACTGCTCTTGAGATGTTTAGATGTTTTCCCAAAAAGATTCCCAAAATCAATAAACAATTTTGATTTTTGAGAATTAATTTTCATATTTACCCTTTATCCGATAAAATCTATACCAATATGAAACAAATTGTTCAAGAACTAGACTCTTTATTTAACAAATACAATGTGTAGAGAGACTGGAATCAATTCTAAAAACTTCCTGCCTCTCCGGAAATTCTTTTCTTCTCAAATCTTCTCGATCGGAAATCATTATAGTCATTTTCAGAAGGTTTGTGCATTCACAGAGGAATCAACTTTAAAATGCCAACAGACCTTTAGAAGAAATACGCAAGTAAATCTGAAAACCTGTTTATTTTACTATATTTTTTTTAATTGATTCTCATAGTTTTTCATAAATACTGTTTGTATATAATTTTCAAAGAGAGAAATGAATCTACTCTTGATTGCAGTTTTCATAACAATTGCTAATTTTGAGTTTTTCAAAGTAAATTATAATGATTGATAATTATCTAGATTTTTAAATTGTTTCACCACAACTCCCGGCATCCCGAAAGGTATCGAAATGAGAAATAAGAAAATACTATCAAAATACAATAATCTGGAAGCGATATCTTTTATTATTTTTTTACTATTTATTATGGCTCTCATGTTCTATATGATGTGGAACTTTCTGACGTCCATCATCTTCGCCGGAATCATAGCAGGAGCATTCTATCCTATGTTGAATTATCTTATAGTCAGGACAGGTTGGAGTAGAAATCTCGCTTCATTTCTTGTAAGTTTCTTCATCATAATAGTAATTTTTTTACCTGCGATTTTTATTATCATAAGACTTTCTAAAGAAATTTTAATTTTTTACGAAGGAGCACGTCTAAATCTAAATGAAGCAACAATCAATCATATATTTTTTGGGGATCACTACTTTGCAAAAACAGCCTCAGCAGTTTTTGATGTAATCGATAGAGAGTACACATTAGAATCTATAATTTCATTAATAACGGAAGGCTTAAGTGAAATTAGCCTTAAGGCGCTTAACTCTCTTAATAATTTGGTTGGTAATATTTTTTCTTTTCTTTTCCAATTTTTCATTATGATTCTGGCTATATTTGCTTTATTCAAACACGGGAATGAACTCCAGGAATTTCTTTTGGATCTTTCTCCTCTAAGAAATGAAGATGAAAAATTGATTATCAGGCAATTCAATATGATGAATTATGTTACTCTTGTATCCAATGGAATTGGAGGCTTGATTCAGGGGATAATGGCGGGAATCGGATTGTGGGTAGCGGGTATTGAATCTATTCTACTCTGGACTATACTTATGATCATCCTTGCTTTCATTCCGATTTTAGGGATCTCTCTGGTTTCGATACCCATGTGCATATATTTATTTTTTATGGGGAAAACCTGGACATCCATTCTCTTATTTATCTATACTTCTCTTTTAGCCTTGATCGTTGAAAATTGGTTCAAACCAAAATTTATCGGAAAGAAACTAAAGATAAATTCTTATTTGGTCTTTTTTAGCATTCTTGGAGGAATGAGTGTATTTGGAATGGCAGGAATATTTTATGGACCAATTATCATCTCAATATTTCTCACTGTATCAAATTTATATTTAATGAAGTATGATGATTTTATCCAGAACAACAGACAGTAAAAATTAAACTATTCTGCCATAAATCCTATCAAAATAGAAAAAGAGAAATAGATTAGAAATACTACCGTACCGTGAAACTTAAGGAATTTTAATTTCTGACCACGATTCATTTTTTGGTTTTTGTAAACTCCATACAGACCTATATAGATTGTACTATACATTAAAAATATCAATAAATACTTTTTGTTGAACCATAGTTCATATTCCACTTCAACATCTTCCTGACTGCCCTCTAAGTCTTCCGAATTTGTCTTTCTGTTTTTCTCCTCAATAACCTTAAATATTTTCTTTTCATCTACAGGGAACAGCATCATGACTGATGCCAGATAGAATAACATCCAATGACCTGAAAACATTCTGGATACATTTCTTTGATGATCCAAATGCTCCTCTTCTTTGATTTCCCTTTTAGGAGTATTCCTTCCACTCACATAATATTTCTCTCCTTCCTTATAGGTCGAACCCGGACCCAGTTTCGATCCCGTTACAAAAAAATTCACTATTGTATACAACTGAAATAATCCTAATAAGATTAAAATCCATTTCGGTTTAGATTTTAATAAATCATTGGCATTAAATTTTTTTCCGGGAAGATATTTTTCTTTGTCAGAGTTTGTAATAAAAATACCGGGGATAAAGAAAATAAATAAGATAACATGTAAGATAGCAAAGTATTCAAATTGGAAATACTTTATAGATTCAAAATAAGTCCCAGCATGAATGAGTAGACTTACAAAAAAGAAAAGTAAAGCTGTTAATGACAGGAGCAATCGAACCATATTTACATATTTATTTTATTTTAAAAATTGAACAATCATCTAAATTCATCATTAGGAAATAATGATTTCTCTTTTAAAAGCATTTACACATTCACAGAAGAATCAGCTATAAAATGGCTACATACCTTAAGAAGAAATCGCAAGTATTTATGAAGATCGGTATATTAAGAATTTAAGAATTTGGAACTCAGGAAATAATTCATTGTAAATGATTCTCTCCTGAATTCTGGCAATTATTGATTTACAATTTTTTTTAGAGAAATTATATTTTTTGCTACTTCAATAGACGTGTTTGAAAATAAAGAATTTCCATCCAGTTGTTTTTCGGCTTTTTCATATTCCTGAGAATTGATCATATTTCCAATCTCTCCTGCCTGCTGATGAAATTTTTTATGGTTCTGAAGACAATCCAAAAACTCTTTTTTTTCTCCAAATAATTCTTTTCCCTCTGAATACAACCATTCTCCCAAATCACAAACATTGTCCCTCTGCAGAATGAAAACATCGATGGTTTCTTTTTTCATAATTGCAGTTCTCAACTTTACTTTCCAATTCGCATGAACCTGAATAGCTTTCTCTAAGTCCATAATATCCCCCTTAAATACACGATAATAATTCTTAGCTAACCCTACTGTATTTAATTTTAAAGTCTACTCAATAACTCACCTTATGCACTCTGTACTTAAGGTAAGTTAAAATATAGGAATCCTGCCGGCAAGCTTGGGGAATAAGTCGTCCCCAACCCCCTACATTTATAGATTCATTAAAATTCTCTAATGATTGTAAGTTACCGAATCATTTCATCTACAAAAGTCAATTGCGTATGATGAGTCAATAAATTATTTTTTGAATCAGAAAATCATTCTTTAAACAATTGATTCTATCTCCTAACGTATCTTTAGAACACGAAATAGAATTATTATAGTCATTTTCAAAAATTTTTGCACATTCACAGAAAAATTAGCTATAAAATGGTTACATACCTTAAGAAGAAACCGCAAGTATTTATGAAAACCGATACATACCTAAATTATGACGCAAAACAATTGTCATTTTATTTTTAAATAAACATCATTTATTCTTGGAGCTATTTAATTTTATTAAATATGACTTTGGGGTGATAATCTTGGATCAAGTTGACGTTAGAGACAGTTTCATCAAAATGATTTTCATTAGACACACTATATCTTTAAAATTTACTTTTTAGAATTCATTTTTTATTTAGACTAAATTCAAACCCGGTCATTTGAATCTTAAAAGTTTAAATCAAATTCACTGATTTTTGTAATTTCAGTTTTAGTATCTTTGAATCTAGATTTGATTTCCAATATAGTTTCAATTGATTCTAAGAATACATCTACACATTTAGAATCAAAGTGTGTATTTCTATTCTCCTTCAATAGTCCTATAGCATCTTCTATCTTCCATGCTTTTTTATACGGTCTCTCAGAAGTCAAGGCATCAAAGACATCGGCAACTGCAACAATCCTTGCAGAGATTGGTATCTCCTCTCCTTTTCTACCGGAGGGATATCCACTTCCATCCCATTTTTCATGGTGGGACAAAGCGATTTCTGCCCCCATTTGAATCAACTTAGAATTACTATTTTCTAATATTTTGCTTCCGATACTACTGTGAAGCTTCATAATTTCCATTTCCTCATAAGTCAGTTTTCCGGGTTTCAGCAAGATACCATCAGGGATTCCCAACTTTCCAATATCATGCATGGGAGCCGCTTTTTGAATTAAATCATTATAGCTCTTGTCCATTCCAAGTTTTTCTGAAATCACTCTAGAATAATGTGACATCCTTTGGATATGTCCACCTGTCTCAGGATCTCTATATTCAGCTGCTTTAGCTAATCTCATAACTAACTCTTCTTCTCTTGAAACTATAGTTTCAGTAGCTTTCAAGATTTCATCCGATAGCCATACATTTAAGTCTTTCTGTCTCAGATGAAGTCTTCGAAGAGCCAAAAGGTTTATCAATCGGGTTTTGACCTCAAGTGGATCTATCGGCTTGGTTAAAAAATCAGTGACTCCAACATCCAAAGCCCTATGACGTATTTCTTTATCAGTTGCAGCAGTGACCATAATGATAGGAATTTCTTTGGAAAAAGAAAACTTCTTAATTTTTTTAATAAATTCTATTCCATCTATATCAGGCATCATATAGTCTATAATCACTAGATCAGGTTTTTCCGATTCAAAATCATTTAGAGCTTTTGATGGATCCAGAAAGGTTTTGATTTTCTCTTCCGGAGCTGCCAATTTGGCGATTTGCTCAAAGAGTATCAAATTGGTTTGATTGTCGTCTATGATGTAAAGTAACATAATTAAGTCCTAATTATTTTTTCTTTTATTTCCATGGCAAGGTTTTCTATCATCAGTTTTAGTTCATTTGATTTAGCTTTGCTCTCTGATTCAATCCTATCTGCTAATTGAGAAATCTGTACAAAACCAAGGTTGGAAGCCGAGCCCTTGAGTGAATGTGAGAGAGATTCTATTAATTTAAAATCTTTTTCTTTTTCTGCGGTCAATAATTTATTAATTTCTACATCCAAACCCGAAAGAAATGAATTCAGTAGTACAGAAAAAACGTTTTCTCCGAGAGTGTATTTCAACTCACTCTGAATTTCTGGATTTATCCAGTTTTCTGATTTTGGAGTGTCCCAATTTTCAATCATAGCACTATCCTCATTTACTGAAAATGAATCTGATTTATTCATTTTCAGTGGATGTGACTGAAGTATTTTTTGTGACCATTCATCCAATTTATCTTTCAAGAGTTTTTGATTGATTGGTTTTGAAAGATAATCATCCATTCCGGCTTCCAAACATTTTTCCCTATCATCGTTACTCGCATTTGCAGTCATCGCAATGATTGGCACATTCTTCATATTTGAGTCCATTTTCCGGATTTCTCTTGTAGTTGAAAGTCCATCCATTATAGGCATTTGCATATCCATCAAGATAACTTCATACTGAATATTTTGCAATAATTCTAAAGCTTCTTTACCATTAGCTGAAACATCAGGTCTATGCCCCATTTTAGTTAGTAAGGCTACTATAACCTGTTGATTAATGAAATTGTCTTCAACAACTAAAATTTTGAGGCTAAATTGAGATTTAATTTTGGTATCAGAAAGTATATTTGATGATCTTTCTAAGTAATTGTAATTGGGATTGAAAATCCTAATAATATTATCCAATAAATAACTCTGACGGATAGGTTTCAGAACATAAGACTCTAATGAATATTCTTCTTGTAATTTCTTGAGAATAGATATTTCGGAGGATGAGTATAGTATTACCTTTATTTGATTGTAATTTTGTTTCCCTCTAATATATTTTAGAAATTCTTCACCATCTTGACCCGGCAATTGATGATCAAGAAGAATCAAATCCGGAATCTTGTTTTCTTCCTCCAATTCAAAAATTGCCCCCCGGGTAGATTCAGCAAATCTAAGTTCTGCCCCCCAATGAATCAAAATGTCTGATATAATTTTTCTCTTAATTGGATTGTCCTCGATAGAAAGGATACGAATTCCTTTCAATAGATGCGGTTCATATACTATTGATGAATTTAATTTTGATACACGTAATGGAATCTTGAACCAAAAGTTACTTCCTTTCATGTATTCTGATTCAAAACCGATTTCCCCACCCAGAAGTTGAACAATTTTTTTACAAATAGCCAACCCGAGACCTGTACCGCCATATTTCCTGGATGTAGATGCATCTGCCTGAGAAAACATGTTGAACATTTTATCTTTCGCATTTTCCGGTATCCCGACTCCGGTATCAATCACCTGAGTATATAGAATGGAGTTCACCTCATCAATTATTTCTATAGAGCATTCTATGTATATAGATCCCGATTCGGTGAATTTAATTGCATTTCCTCCCAAATTAATCAAAACCTGACGCAACAAGCCCGGATCACCCAAAAATGTATGCTGTACATTCCAATCCAGAGAATAAAACAAATCCAGGTTCTTATCTTTAGTTCTCGGAGCCAGTAAATCAATAACCCCCTCCAGAAGAGGTCGTAATTCAAAATTTGTATACTCTACCTCTACATTTCCTGACTCTAGTTTAGATATATCTAATATTTCATTTATAATTTCTAAAAGAGCCTCTGAAGAGAATTTAATAGTTTCGGTAAAATGATATTGTTCGGGAGTTAGATCTGTTTCCATTAATAAGGAAGTCATACCTATAATTCCATTCATGGGAGTACGTATTTCATGCGACATAGTAGCAAGGAATTCACTTTTAGCCCGATTGGCAACTTCTGCTTTTTGGGCAGCTTCTTTCAACTCCATAGTGATTTTCTTGGATTCAGTGAGATCCATATTACTTCCGGAGATTCGTATGGGATCATTACTAGAATCTCTTTTAATGAAACCTCTAGAAAGTATAGATACAAAATGTCCCTTCTTATGCCTCAGGAGTAATTCCATCTCATAGCTATCATAATTATTTCTAAATGCATCTTCCAGAATTAATTTAGCAACGGGAAGAACGTCAATATGACATAAATCCTCCCAAAGTTTTGGAGTGGAGGGAAGTTCATTTATTTCATAACCGAGCATCTGCCACCAGCCCGGAGAATAATATATAGAATTATCTATTAAATTCCAATCCCACCATCCATCCCTACTTGCCTTCAGAACGAGAGAAAATCTTTCCTCACTCAATTCCAACTGCTCTTCGAATAGTTTGCGATTTGTAATATCTGTACGGATTCCAATATATTGTTCGATAATTCCATTAGAATTAAAGATTGGAACTATTGTTGCAAAAACCCAGTAGTGACCACCATCTTTTTTACGATTGCATATTTCTCCATTCCAAACTTTCCCATTTGTAATGGAATTCCACATTTCTGCGAAATACTCTTTTTTGTGCTTTCCGGAACGAACAATTCTATGTGACTTCCCCATCAATTCATCTGATGAATAACCACTGATAGCACAAAACTTTTGATTTGCATAAATAATATTCCCTTCACTATCAGTAATACTGACGATTGCATGTTGATCTAGTGCAAATTTTTGTTGTTCCAGAGCTCTTTGAAATCTACTTTTTTCCATAAAGAGTGTAGATATGAAATAGCTTATCTGTTCGAGTCCATCTTCTTTATGAATATCTAATTTTAGTCCCAAAGAATCTGCGATTTTTTTTGAAGTTTCTATCAGTGATTCAATAGCTCTTGACTGACTTTCTGTTTTTTTATTCAATTGCATATTGACATCGGACAATTCTTTACTGGAAATTTCCAAACTACGATTTTTCAAATGGATATCTCTTTCTTTCTGCTCATAAGAATCAGAAATTTTTTGGAAAAGAGATCTCAATTTAATAAATTCTGATGTGATAGTATCGGGATTATTTTGAATTTTTTTTTGTAGAAGGTCCAACCAATCTTCCTGATCTTCTTCGGAATTTATAAATAACTTATTTATAACTCTTTTTAGATGTGGATGGTATTCAAACTTCATAAAGCCTTGTAATTGTCATAGTCTGATTATGGAGTTTGCAATTCAATTCATTGGTCAATGGAGCTATTTCTCCATAAGAATAAAATCCGGTTATACTACAATTTTTTCCGAGCTTTTCTGCTACGACTAAAACTTCATCATCAATTTGATCACCCATTACCAGTTTTCTTCCAACACAACTTACTAATATAGCCAGAGCATTTTTCTCGGTATCCATTGGTTTGATTTGAATGACTGCTTTTTCTGCTCCATCGATCAAATGATCGGTGGAAGCATGCATCAACCTGAGGTATCCTTTTTCTTCAATATTGCCCGCTAAAATGAGAGACCCCTTCTCAGGATCAATTCCGAGAATAGTGCGAATCAAGCCTATAGATTGTGCTTCATCTGAAAGCATTTCAAAAGGGAACAAAAGACCGGAAGAAGGAAGATCTCTAGAGTATTCTCCAAGGTAAGTCTTGTATAGATCCAGAGCAGGTTGACCATCTAATTCATAAAGGATATTTCCAGCTGACCTGGTTACCTTTCGTAGAGGACCGAATGCAGACCATCCACCATAGACTCCTGCATCTACCTTAATTCCGGAACCATAGAGACCTACAGCGCAGATCGCATCGGATTGGAGTCCATTCCTACTCAATACTTTTGTGTCCTGAAAATTACCGTTGTCTCCTGCCAAACCACCTGTGATGGTGATGCCCTGTCCGAGTGAATCACGCAATCCATCCAGGATAGCACTTCCGTTTACATCCACACCTTTGCTATAAATCAGAACACTACTCAGATCTTCAGAGAATAATTTTTGTCCCAAGAGAGCTCCTGCAGAAAAGGATTCTTCCATTTTATGAATGGGAACTTCCTCTACCCTAGCTTTTGTCTGAGAAAACTGAATCGCTGTGAAAACTATCGTTCTATCCGAGACACCTTTCTTAGTAATTTCACCGGACGTACTACAACCAATGATCTCAGTGTCCGGATATCTTTTCATTACTTTAGTAGAAAAATCAAATTCACTCATTAAATTAATTTCACCAAAAACTAAAATTAAATCTGGATTTGAAATCCCTTGAAAATCGACCTCTTCATCACTGCTAAAGATTTGAATCTGTGAAATATTCATACAAAAAAATCCTCTAAATATATAATCGGCTAATTTGGGCTTCTATCTTATTAAGACCTTTTTCTAAAGGAAATTATTTAATATCTACAAGTTTTCATTTTAGGAAATATTTTTCTCTTTGTGATTCGGAATCATCCTATATGTAAGTCTGATTTGATTCGGAAATGTTTCAAAAATGAGCTTATCTCCACGAAAGGATCTTTGAATAGATTTAGTTTTTAGAAGGATTACAAATCATATCACTATTCATTCAATCAAATTTCCTTGGAAACCGGGTTAGGAGTCTCAAAATAAGATAAATATCATTTTGATCTAACTTATTGAATCAAATGAGATGAAAGATTTCAGTTGTTCATATTGCTTCCGCTTGACTGGCTAGAATTCAGATGGGAAACTATTTATACTAAAAATTGTTAATTCAATTATATATCACATTAAAGCTTGAGTATTCGAAGGCTATCCTCAATAGTGAATTTTACTAAAATAGCACTTCACCTGGAGAAAAATATGTCCTTAGTTTCTTTTTTTAAATCAAATGGGGAAAATGGTTTCGGCTATAGCTCAACTGCCGAAGAGGTCACCGAAGGAATCGACTTAACCGGGAAAAATATTCTCATTACAGGTTGCAATTCCGGATTGGGAAAAGAGTCTGCCCGTGTCCTTGCCCTAAGAGGAGCAACAATATTTGGAACTGCAAGAACTAAAGAAAAAGCCGAATCAACTGCAACCGAACTGAAAATCGAGAGATTCCATGGCTTTGCCTGCGAGCTATCCGATCCTAGGTCGGTAAGAAATTGTGTAGAGGAAGTAAAAGCTACAGGTCATAAAATCGATGTTCTTATGTGCAATGCAGGAATTATGGCTCTACCCAACCTGGAAGAATCTCACGGTTTTGAACTGCAATTTTTCACCAATCATATTGGTCATTTTATTTTAGTTATAGGTTTACTCGGGAGTCTTTCTGAAAATGGAAGGGTTGTGATGCTTTCCAGCTCAGCTCATAAAATGGCACCAAACGGAGGGATTGAGTTCGACAACCTGGATGGGAAAAAAGGCTATCAACCCTGGAAAGCCTACGGACAATCCAAAATTGCAAACCTTTTATTTGCTAAGGAGTTAGCGATACGCTTCAAAGGTACCGGCAAAACTGCCTATGCAGTTCATCCTGGTGTAATACAAACAAATCTATCCAGACATATGGCATCCATTTCTAATACAATTTTTTCTCTGGCAGGACCTGTTTTTTTGAAATCGATAGAAGAGGGAGCCGCAACCCAATGTTATGTTGCCACTTCACCTAACATTGAAAATCTTTCCGGATCTTATTTTGCCGATTGCAATGTCTCCGGAACCCGAAGAGAAGCGAATGATAAAAATTTATCAAAGAAATTATTTGATGTCTCCTTAGAAATCATTGAAAAATTAAAATAATACCCATTTCTAAACTTCCTTATGTTACAAAAATGTAAAATAGGGAAGTTTAGAAATGTAATAATCTAGTAACAAACCTCGATTTACGTATCCCAAAACAGAGAATCTTCCCCAATTCCGGCGTCCAATATCACATTTTAATTAGAATTATTATATTTTGATTACAAAAAACTCCCTACCGGCAATAAAATCACTACCTTGTATTTCATTTGTAATCTTAATGTAACATTCCTCAGTTAACAAACAACTAGATTTAATAATCACAAAGCCTCTATTAATGAATCAAAAATCAAAATAAGGATAATAACTTGAAAGTTGGAATTAGGATATTATTTTTAATATCTACTTTTTTCTTAATTGGTAACTCTGTCTTCTCTCAGGAGAAGCAAAATTTATATGTCGATAAATCCACAGGTCAGGTATTTGTCGAACCGGGAACGAATCGGGTAAAGATAGAAGACTATACTAAACCGTCAGGGGATATTTCTCCAAAAGAGACTAAATCAAATCCTCCATTCAATAAGAAACTTGCTGTTCTCGGAAGAATACAATTTAGAGGCATGAGCGGAAGTGCTGATTCTCCTGTCAACAACGGACATAGAGATTTCAACTCTGTCGATTGGGCATTTAGACGTCTACGTCTCGGTGCGAAATATGAATCGGACCTTTGGGGAGCACTTGTTGTAATACGTGGAGAAAACTTACTCAACCGGGTAGGACTATCCCAGAGTACATCAACGATCAACTATACCGATCCGACCACCGGAAACAATACATCTACCACAGTGGTCACAAACACATCGCTCGATAATAATCGAGGTTACATTCATGAAGCAGTTGGATTCATGAAAATTCCCTTTGCAAAAACAAAATTTGTTGTAGGACAATTGAATGTTCCTTTCAATAGAGAGTATGTTAGTTCCTCTTCCAGCTTTGTGAGTTTGGAACGAAGTGCCATCACCGCAGCTCTACCTCAATTTGACAATGGAATCATGATCCAAACCCATCCTCTCAAAGAAATCAACAAATCTTGGGAAAAGTATCTACAAATTTCCTTCGCCATTAGCAATGGAAAAGGTGGGGGTGGAGACTATGGAACGGGTAGACGTCAGGATCTTACCTCTTCCACCCGTTATGGTTCGGTCAACATCTCTCCAATGTATACAGGAAGAATTTCCTGGAATGTATTGGGGGGTCTTGTGAAAGATGGAAAAGAATCTGACTGGAACGAAGGACATGAAATTTTTCAAAAGGATTTAAAGATTTCTATAGGAACGGGTTTTACCAGTACCAGAAACCTTATCGTAACTCCTGTATCGGCAATGGAATACAATCCGGGAACTACACATGCTTATAATTATGTCCATTCTCAGGGTGCTTATTCAGACAACGGAAGTACGACAACAGCCACTGTAAACGGTGTCTCGATGACTCTTCCGAACTATTCTGTTCAGGATGGAATCACAACTCCTGGAAGACCGAGACTCGGTTTGTATGCCAGAACTTATGATGGAACTCTAACATGGAAAGGTTTCTATTTGAATGGGGCTTACACACGGATGATTGGTGCAGCATCCAACCAATTGAATGGATGGCATACTACTATTGGATACAATATCAATATATTAGAAAAATATTGGGTTATGCCGGTTTTGAAATATGATTACCTCAACGGAGATTTCAATCGAAATGGGAACCGACATGAGTTAGTTGATACATTGCGTATCTATTGGGCTGGTTTGAATTTTTTTGGAGACAAGCATGATTTTAAAGTTCAGCTTTACTATCAGGTTCTTGCAAATCATTTGGATATGGATCCGAATACCGGAAATCCCATGCCAATTGATGACAGAAGAGTCACTCTTCAAATTCAAACCAATTTCAGTGCCGGAACAGTTTCACCGGATGACATAAACTATAGGTCTAATTAAGGGTAAGATAATGAAAAAAATATCTATTCTTCTCACAATAATTTTTTTATTTTTCAATTGTTCCCAATCCAAAAAACAGGATAGAAGTGGTCTGGTAACTTTGGTATTAAACAATTGGACAAATGGTACTGCAACAGACCAATACACTAACGGATCTCTGGTGATATTTACTAAAGTTGATCTGGCAAACCTATCTTACAATGGACAGTGTCTGGATACATTTACACTTTATGGAATCAAGGCCAGTCCATCAAATTACTATAGAACAGTTCCGGGTGGAGCAGGTGGAAGCCTAAACACAAATATTAAAAAATATGCTCTTTCTACTTCTTCCTGTTCGAGTCTGGGATTTGCATCTTCAAGTGTTCATACCCTGGGAAGCAGTTCACAGAGACCCAATCCCGATATGGGCTTTACTTTCAAAATGTATTCCTGCGATCCAAACAACAACCCCTGTCCTTCAAAAGGCATCACCGCTGCAGGTTTTTAATTGCAAAGCACCTCCGGTACAAGACTGTAGTCGGAGGTCATAGATTTTGAATCAATAAGGAATATCAAAATGAATCCCGATCCCGAACAGCCTCAGCAGACTTCTAATCAAAAATATTTTCCCCAGGGTTTCTTTGAAGCCTTGGGCGAAGAAAAAATAAGGGAGCTGGTGAAAATATTCTATTCCTATTTGATTCAATCTTCACTTCGCCCTATGTTTCCCGATGACATTCAGGAAAGTGAGATCAAAGCCGCTGACTTTATGATTCAGGTGATGGGAGGTCCGAAGTACTATTTGGAAAAAAGGGGCCCCGCCCGTATGAGAGCCAGGCACCTACCTTTTGCAATAGATGAAAAAGCCAGAAAAGAATGGATGAGCTGTTATCGTCAAGCTCTGGATGATATAGAAATGTCAGAAGAAAATAAAAATCACATTTGGAATTTTCTTGAGGAACAATCCCGTTGGATGGTCAACCGATAGAATTTAATTAACTCATCTTACGCAGTATTT
The DNA here is from genome assembly GCA_024233875.1 of Leptospiraceae bacterium. Lineage (GTDB taxonomy): Bacteria > Spirochaetota > Leptospiria > Leptospirales > Leptospiraceae > JACKPB01. The sequence goes on along the minus strand of JACKPB010000010.1, from coordinate 37,811 downwards.
TATTTTTCTAATTTCTTTTTGTTTAAAATCAAAATCATTTTTTGCTAATAAATCAATAAAAATATGGGTTTGGGGACGATGAGTCCTTGGTTGGTGAGCCGGGTCGAACCATTGCCGAAAGGCTCCCTTTCATTATCCTCACCTTGCGCGCAAAGTGCGAAAGGTGAATTAATTGTTCTTTAATTTTTGAAATATTTTTATATTAGAATCATTTAATTCTTTCAGGAATGATAAATCAATAGGAGAGATAGAATTTTCAAGACCAGGAGTTGTTATGATTTTCTCTAAAAGTTCCATTCTCATGTCCTGAGGAAAGTATGCCATAACCTCAGAGAGGTATTCCAAACTGAAATAGTATCCCCTATCCTTCCCTTTTTTAAAATTTCTTCTCAGGATCGTTTCATCCTGAGTGTTGACGGTGATAAATTCCTGAAACAGTAGGTTTACCATTGAATCTATTTCCTGTTTAGAACCCAAAACTACCAAAGAATTGTATTTTTTGGATATAGTATCCGGCACCCGAATGTGCTCCAAAAGCAGATTGTTCAAAAACAAGACGATGTCCAAATCATCTTCTGACAATTCATTTGATAAAATATTTAGGAGGGGTTCGAGGCATTCCGACTTATCTAACTTATTGATATCATTTCTATCCAAATAGATCAAAAGCATAGCTGTACGTATCAAAAAACCTTTGTCTTCAGCGGCTTGATTTTTCATTCGAAATGTGATCAATTCAATGATTCTATCCTTTCGTAAAAGCTTGAAATAGGAACCTTTCTCCTCCATTTCCCTAGCTTGAGTGGAAAGATACTTTTGTTTTATATCCCATAAGTTGGAAAGTGCCTGACGACTGATGGTATTGATCAATCTGTAAAAATTTGTATAAGAACCCGGATTTTTTTCACGGTTGCCAATGATTTCCGGATAGATGGTTTGAAAGATAAAATTTGTAGTCTCACAGTTTTCTGCGGACTCAGTTAAAAACTGAGAACTCATTTTGGCATCTGTTTCGGGGAAGCTCAAGACCAATGAATTCAAATTCATTCCTGTTGAGGAACCTGTGAATATTTCGCCCAGACCTTTTCTATTTTCTGACATTTTTCTCCCGACTCATCCCATTTTTAATTTCGTACTAAAATTCCCTTATTTCTAAAGAGGGAAGGTTTATCCAAATTTTTATGAGAATACGCAAAACCACAATCTGTAAAAGTACTAAAAATACAATTCACCTATCCCTAAAAAACGCAAGCTTTTTTGAAAGGGAAGAGTTTCCAAGATTGTATATTTTACTCAAAGTTGAGACGGAAGTCCTAGAATCGATCTTGGAAAGCTGAGAACCTTCCGTTCACAAATAATTAATTTTGTTTTATGATAAATTTACTGGTTCTTTTCCATAAGATTAGATCATGCAGAGGCAGATTGGGTTTTTCTGAGAAAATGGTAATTTTCATTTTTCATTGCATACAGAAAGGCTATGTCTTTTTTTCGGATAGAATTTTTTAATTGTTCGTTGCTTTCTATTTTTTCTAAAACTGAGAGTCTGGCTTTGTCAGGAAATGAAGAAAGAACCTGAGCCATGTATTCAAAACGGAAATAATAGTTTCCATCCCCCTCTGAGGTATAGTTTTTACTCAGACTACCGTTTATACTATCCTGAACCATAGAATATTCATATTCTAATATATTGATGATACATTCTATTTCATTCTTTAGTCCCAATTCTGAGATAGAAGAAAACTCATCATAGCTATCCCAATACATCCTCACAAATTCTATTAGATTTTGATTCAATATCAAATAAAGATCAATCTCCTCATGAGTAAAATCAGATTTCATAGACCTAACTAATAATGGAAACCAATCCGTGGTGTTGATTGACTGTATCGACTCTTCGGTCAAATAAAGCAAGAGCAAAGAAGAAATTTTCCTCTCTTCTTTTTCCAGTAACCCAAAACGCTCTAACCTTAGATTCAAGATTTTCAAAAATTTATCCTGAGAAAGGATCTCCAGATAAGACTCTTTGATTTTCAGTTTATTATAATACGAATAGATATATTTATGTTTTACTGCCCAAAGGGAGCTGATTGCATCCAGGTCTAAATTCATTAAAAAATTGCAAAAGTTTTCGTAAGACTCCGGTCTCTCTAGCCTTCCTGCTTTCAGTTCGGGATAAATTAAATGAAATATATAATTTATAAACTCCCTATTGCCTATAGTTGAGGATATGTACTCATTTCCAGTTTTAGGATCTAATTTTGGAAATTTTTTAGTCAACTTATTTAAATTCAATAAAGAAAGATCTCCAAAAATTTCATCTAAAACTATCATCTATCATTGACCACCTAAGATTGTATGACGAACAATAATTTATTTCTATTTATAAATATTTTATGTAAAGGAATTTTATCTATTTTTTTTAAAACAATATTGTTTATTTCAAAATCGAAAAGAAGGTTTAATAGTCTTTCCCTATAGATTGCATTTCCTCCATACTAGCTCTGCATTTTGCAATGCCTTAACGTTATGAGTGCGAATAAAATCAATCCCTCTACTTACTAAATAGATCTCAGCAGAAAGGGAAGCAAATCCTCTCTCGATAGGTGGAACATTTCCGAGTACATTTCCTAAAAAAGATTTTCTGGAGACTGAAACCAGAATCTCACCAAATTCATTTTGAAGTTCAGAAATATTTCTCAAGACCTCAAAACTCAATTCCGGATCATCTCCCAAAAAAAACCCCATCCCCGGATCACAAACAATTTGTGAATCGAGAATTCCTAATTGATTCAATTCTAATTTCTTACTTCTAAAAAAAGACTTCACTTCGGAAACGATGGTTTCTTTTTTTAAATTAGATGAACCCTCTGCCCTTTCAGAATGAGAGTGAGAAAACATAATGATGATTTTATTAATCTGATTCACTTTAGACTTCAAGACAAGGAGGGAGTCCGGATTTACAAATCCGTTGATATTGTTTATGTATTCAACTTCCCTATCCAAACTTCTGGAAATCACTTCAGGCTTGTATGTGTCGATGGAAATTGGAAATTTATTTTTCTGGAGATAGTCGATCATTGGTTCGAGCCTCCTCCACTCTTCTTCTTCTGAGATTTGTGTGGAGTGAATATTAGAGGATTGAGCACCCAGATCAATAACATCCGCTCCATCCCGAATCAATTCATCTGCTTTTTTCTTTGCCTGATCTAAACTCCTATACAAACCTCCATCAGAAAAAGAATCATCCGTAATGTTTAGAATACCAAATATCTTCATGTTTACTTCCAAAAAATTGCCCAAAAATAACCTGCAAGAACTAACCAGGAAACGATTTGTCCTAGAAAAAATGACCAGGCCGCTCCTGAGACTCCCAATTCGGGAATGAGAAAATTATCAAATAAGATCCCAAAAAACAATCTGAGAAAAGCAAGCATTGCCAGAATCTTCGGTCGTCCCATAGCAAATAAAGCAATGCCCAAAGGAGCGAAAACCAGTTGAAGGAGATAATTAGGATAAAGAATCCGAAACACCGGAATAGATTCTGAATACTTATTATTGAACAAAAGGTTTAGGACCGGCTCAGCTAAGAAATACCCGGGAGAAAGTAGAAATGAAATTCCGAAACAAACCAGTATCGATTTCACAAGAAATTTCTTAAAATCTTCCTGATCCTGTAATACAGATAATCTGGGCAATACCAATGAATTCAAAGTAGAAAATAAGATGACAAATCCACTGAACAGTTGAAGGCTCGTCCCGTAGATTGCCAGAGCTTCTGCAGTGTGATACTTCTTCAAAAAGAAAATTTCCAGACGATCTGAAATAATTGCCAGGATACTAGCCGCAAAGGCCCAGAGGTTGAAGAGTGTGAGTTCGCGAAATTTTTTTCGGATTCCATCAGAAGTCCCCGTCCATTTCAATTTTCTTTTCCGGTACAAGACAAAGAAGAGGACAATGATAAAAATTGGTGAAAGAGAAAAAATTCCCAAAATATCTATATAGGAAAGCGGAGTCTCCGTAAAACGATTTCCCAAAAATAAAATCAAAAGTTTTGTGAGATTTCCGAGAGGGTTCCAAAAGGCCAGAACCTTGTAGTCTCTATGTGATACGATTATACTTTCAAAAAATGTAAGGAAAGATGTGACAGTCCCACCGATGACCAGCATAAAAAGGATAAAGGGATCTAGCGAAAAAAGTGATGAGATGAATATCCCCCCAAGGAACAAAAAGAAAAAGGCTATCATCTTGATCAAAAGGGATGCGGCAAGAATATCTCCAACCTGTTTGAAATTGTCCAGATTGGGAGTTAGGTACTTTACAATAGCTGTAGGAATTCCCAATTCAGCTATTGCTAGTATTACAGGTAAAAATCCGAGATAGTATTGGAAGTATCCATTTTCATTTTTACTCAGGATATTGACGGCATAGATCATGAAAACCAGATTAGATAAGCTGGATATAACTTTCGAAATACTTACCAAAAGAGAAGATTTGATAAATCCGGAAGTCTTGATTTTCTGCCAGAGTTTTTTGATCAAAGAATTAACCGAATCAATTCAATTTAATTTTCTCTCCCATAAGTCGGAAAGAAAGATATGGAACAAGGAACATAATCGAAAAGTTCAGAATTGCATACTTTACAAATCGAAAGAGAACTCCATTCCAATTCATCCATTTAGAAAGATACGAAAGACCGAAATAGAAAAAAAGTATGCTGAGTGTAAAAAATAAAATCACCGGAAAGATTTGTAACTCATTAAATTCATCTTTTGAATGCTTCAATCTCCAAAGTATGATTCCGATCCACATACCCACCATGGAACCGGCCGCACTGACCACCTGTTCGAGAGAATGTATATGAGGTAGGCTATCACCTGGCTTTTCGATAAGTATGGTTGAAATTCCAATGACAGCCACTGCCAGTGAGGAAGAAAGGGCCATTTTGGAAGGATTCTTCCAGCTCAGGATATCCGGAAAAGAAGGATACTTTTTGAAAAACCAAATAAGAAAGAAAAGTGTAATGACTCCGGAAAGAACCCCCCCAAGGACATCTCCCGGATAATGAACACCTGCATACATTCTGGAAAAAGGTGTAAATAGGATAAAGAAGATAGCAACAATTCGTATCCAAATATTCTTAAATTCATAAAATACAAGACCCCACATGAGCACACTTACATGAGAATGTCCAGAAGGAAATCCGAAGGAAGATTCCTTGACAAACTGTTGGATATCCAAAAATACTACAGAAAGTCCAATCGGTCTCGGACTGGCAGAATAGTATTTCAGTAAACCATTTAGAATTCCTGTAGATAGGATCGCCATTGCCATCTGAATCCCAAACCTTTGATTATAAAAAAAATATAGTATGGGCAATAAGATGATAAACACAGGAATCCCAGCCAGATAATGACAGAAGATCGTCAGAAAGTTTAAGACTGTTCCCAATTTCCCCACCGGATGGGGAATCAGTTCTAAGAGAATATTCCCGAAGAGAAGATCATTCTGAATGAGTACATTTGGATCCATTCTTTACTCCCAGGTGACAAACTCATGGACTTCATGTCCGTGAGGTGTGATGGTCAAAGTTTGACCGTGCAATTTCTTACCCTTCTTTACAAGGCCCTTTAAAAACAAATTGGAAGTAATACAGGTTGCGGACAATCCAAAGAACTCTCCGGTCACAAGATCATCCTTGTCCATAACCTGATCTACCAAATATCCGGCTTCTTCCCATCTTTCTTTATAGATTTCTTCATGAGGACGCAAAATCGCCTTCATCTGAGATTCGGTAGCTTTGGCAATCAGGGCTGAGATCAAACCTTCGGGTGCACCATAAGTACCGATCATGGCGTCATAATGACCGAATTCCAAACAAATGTCCATAACCGCACTGAGGGAACCGGACTCAATCAAAGCAACACCGCACCCCAAGTCCCTGAGAGATCGAATCAGCATTTCGTGTCTCGGTCGCTCCTGAACTACGATGAGAAGCTCATCAAATGTTTTTCTTTTGTAATCGGAGAGAATTTCGATATTGTGACGTAGAGTGTTTTCCGGATTGAGTGGGGTTCCCACCTCGGGACCGGCTATCCATTGTTCCATATAAGTTCCGGGAACCGGTGCCAACCCATCTTTTTCGGAATAGGCCAGGACAGACATGGAATTTGGTAGACCTTTAGAGAAATTTGTAGTGCATTCCAGAGGATCTACAGCCAGATCCAAAATCACATCCCCTTTCCCGAGAACTTCCCCTTCATACAAGTAGGGCGCATCATCTTTTTCCCCTTCTCCGATGATCACCCGGGTGCCGAAGGGAAGAGAATTCAATTCTTTCCTCATTGCATTGACTGCAATTTCATCACCTGCATGCTTATTGTTCTTTCCCAGATAAGGAAAGACCCCGATGGCTGTAGACTCGGTGATTTTTCGGAAATTTTCGTTGATTAAATTGATATCTAAAGAAAGCAATTTTTCCACCCCATTTGAATTTATCTAGATCTCCCCAAAGGAAGCGGGAAATAAAATCATAGAATTCCGAATGAAAATTATGAAAAGAGTTTTCTTTTTTTCTAGAAAAAAATCAGATTTGAGTTTTTTAGAGGAAAGGGAATTTTTGTACTCAGGTCTCATTTTCATAAGAATCTGAGAAGTATTCTCCCAAAGAAGAGACAGAAGGAATTTGAATGAAGAAAAAAACACCCACAGAAATGGCGCATCCCGATGAAATCGTTGAGATCTGGCAAACCAACCGAAAGCAAATTTTAGAAATTCTGGATTCGATCTCAGATGAAGATTTATTGAAAGAACCGGAAGGGGGGGGATGGTCGATTTCAGAGGTACTTGAGCACATCTATCTCTCTCAGTGGAATATTGTCAGATCAGTTCCTGTAGTTCTGAACAAAAAATTTGGGATGGATACAGATGAGCAACCCGATCTGGATTACAGAAAGATGGCTATCGGACTGTCCAGACCCTCCGGATTCAAAAATCCTGAGGTAGTTGCGCCTCTAAACAAATTCAAAAAAGATGAATTGAAAGCCCTCCTGGAAAAATCAGAAAAAAAGATGTTGGATGTCTTGAAAAACAAAACCAAAGAAGATCTCACAAAAAGGGGAATGGAACACCCTGCGTTTGGAACTCTCAACCTATTCAATTATCTCTGGGTCATGTCCCTCCATGAAGGACTTCACCTCTATGCGATCAAAAAACGAGTAGGATTTACAAAAGAAGGTTGATTTGGGAAAATTTATCTGGGAATTCCCACTTACTGCTTCCATTTGCTTTCTTTTGATCATCAATTTCCTGACTGTATCAATTTTTCTCCCGCAGAGATTAGTCTCTCAATACTTCTTATCCTATCCGGGATCCCTCAGCCCGGTGAATTGGTTTCTTTCCACCACATACCATGGATCCATAGGGCACTTACTCTCCAATGTTGCCTTCCTCTTCTTTCTGGGAAGGATAGTCGAAGAAAAAGTCGGGAAAGTCAAGTGGCTACTCTACTATACGATAGCGGGCATCATTTCTTCTATGGGAGATTCTTTGATCCGATTCGCTATGAATCCCTTTGATAGAATCCCCACAGTCGGTGCGAGCGGTGCCATTTGCGGGATTGCCGCAGTCTCTGCTCTCATATCTCCCTATTCCTTCAAGACATCCGGCAAAAAAATCATTTTTCCGGTCTTTCTGGTCGCCTGGACTATGATCTATGCAGACATCACGAATCTATTCACCAAGGACAATATCGCTCACTGGGCTCATTTGGGAGGATATTTCTCTGTTTTTTTAACAGCTTATTTAGTCGACAAAGAAGAAAAACAAAAGCTCAAAAATGGATTTATTGTTAATTTATTGTTTTTTCTTTTGTCTATGATTCTTTTGTATTTAATGGACAATAGATAAGATGCAGAAACGTTTCCAAGCTTACGAGTATACAAAAGACGATGAATTCATTCAAACCGACTATATGTTTGTCGGAGACGAGGAAGTGGGTTGGGATATATTCAGAAACAATCAACTTTACCTTCATCTTGGAAAAGGCTATAAGCTCCTCAAGACCAAGGTCTGTGGAATCTGCTCTACTGACATTGATCGCCGCTTTCTCCCATTTCCATTGCCTCAGATCACCGGTCACGAACTGATCGCTGAAGATGAAATCTCAAAAATCAAGTATGCCGTAGAAATCAACGATACTGACTCGGCAAGAAATGAACCCGAGCCGGATATCTATTGTAGATCGGGGATTCCCACCCACAGTCCGACCCGACTGGTCGTGGGGATTGATAGGCTTCCGGGTGGATTCAGTCCTTATGTTTTGGCTCCCATCAAGGGTATCGTTCCCACCGATTCTCTTTCGGATAGGACAGCAGTGCTCACAGAGCCTTTTGCGGCTGCCCTTCAGGCAGTTACTTCCTCTCCTCCGAAAAAGGGCTCTCAAGTAGCAGTTCTCGGTCCCAGACGACTGGGTTCCTTACTCATAGCGGCTCTTGTCGCTTATAGAAAAAGCAATCATCTCGATTTCAAAATTTCTGCTCTTGTCCGTCACGAACACCTTAAGAATCTAGCTCTCGAATTGGGTGCGGATGAGGCCATCCATCTGAAAGAAACGGAAGAATCAAGTTTGATAGGAAGATTCTCCATTCTTTACGATACAACTTCGACCACATCGGGATTTGAACTCGCCTTGAGACTGAAACCCGGGGAAATTCATTTGAAAACGACCAACGGTCAGGAAGTCACAGGTATAAAAAAATTCACCGAACTCGTTGTGGATGAGCTATCCATCCTTCCCTTTTCTGCAGAATCCCTGAATTTTCATTGGCCGAATGAGGATAGGAAGAACAAACTTATCTATGTCTCCCCCACAGCCAGAGACAAATTCACTGTTCTGAACGATCAAAAGCTCTTCCATGCCTATACTGCTATGGAAGCAAGCCAAATCCTGAAAGACTCCTATGAATTCCAAAATAGAATTCCCCGATTTGACCTGGCTATCGTAACAAGCCCAGAGGAAATCGACTCAGCCATTCGTCCGGATCCAAATTCAGAAGAGTCTCTGGTAAGACCTAGAGGTGCGATCCTCGTCCTTCAGGAAAGTACTGAGGACAATGCATTTTTGAATTACCTCAGGGAAGGTGGGAAACTGAGATCCTCTCGTTGCGGAGACTTTCACCACGCGATTCAATTGCTGAAAGAGAATCCAAATGTCGCCAAACTGCTTTCAGACAAAATTATTTCCCATGAATTCTCAGCTGAAGAACTTCCCACAGCCTTTCTTCAGGCCAAAGATAGCAATTCTATTAAGGTTATCATTCACCATTCATGAGAAAAAAAATCGAGACTTCGCTGGGATACCAGCTGTATAAAAACAAGAAGAATTGGGAAATCAATCTTTCCGATCTAAAGGTATTCAAGGGATTGAGTATCCTGGCAAGAGTTCTAGGAGATCTCATAATAGAAAAAGTTGAGAATTCTCCCGGTGACATAAGTGTGTACTACAAAATCAATCCCAATATCAACCCCGAATTATTAGAAATGAAATTAGAAGCGATTCAGATCTATGCCAAGTCCGGAGTGATGGACAATATTCATTTTTACCAATCAGAGTTTCACAATCAAATTCGCTCTGTTTTCGGGGCCATTCAACGTCCCAAATGGGGATCTATGATTCACCCCGAACACTACAGGACGGAAAATGAGACAAAGGCACTCATATTTCCATTTCATCACATCTATGAAGGAAACGATATAGATTATATCTTTATCCTTGAAAAAGTAAAAATGAAATCGGATCCCAAACGATTTTTCCTCAGATTGACAATAGAGGATCACGAAGAGGCAACCTATCATCTCAAATCAATCCCATTCAGCCTGGTAGATGATCTGAAGTACAGAGTTTTCATAGAAGGATCAACAAAAATGGCTGAATCCCTCTGTGAAACATTACAAAAAAATACATCCAAGGGACTTTATGAGTACTCTGAAGAAAATTTGATTTCAACTCATGTATTTGAACAGATCTTCAAAACCGGAATCGGACCCCTGGATCAGATGAATATATTCTGGGATGATCGGTTCTCAAACCATCTCCTCGACAAAGAACTCAACGAGAACATTTCATTTATTAAAAAAGTTTTTCTTAGTCTGGAAGACACGACCATAACACGGATCTTAATGCGGGGCAAATCCGTCCGTTTGATAAACAACGATTTTTTCATCATTCTTTATCTGACAAGAATGAATAAGGTTCTCAATATATCCATCAATAAGGAAAGAAAATCCACATCCCTGGAATACTACTTAAAAAGAATGCCTCTCCTGGAAAGTGTAGCCAGAAGCGAAGAGAATAAATTAGATTTCTCTAATACAAGAATTTTTCTCATCCATCACATAACTTCTGAAATCTTGGCCCTGATTGAAGCCTTTCGACTTTTGAAAGCTGATTCACTCAATGTAATGTTTGTCAAATACGGTGGAGTGATTCCTTCGACCTACCTGGATGTTCTCCTGGAAATGGCCTCGGAAGACCTGTTCTTTTCCGGTTTGACCAGAACAATCACACCCGATAAGAAAGAATACTTTGTCCTGTCCCATCTCTACGGAGAAATAAAAAATCATAGAGAAATCGCAGATCATCTGGAAAAGGAAAAATTAAACTTTTACGAAGCAATGAAAACTCTTTCGGGATATTTTTTCCTATTGTTTTGCGAAAAAGCAAAAAAAGAAAATCGTAAAGTGATCCTTATCGAAGATGGAGGATACCTCTCCCCTGCTCTCAATGAGTACTGCTTAACCAAAACCGGTATGAAAAAAGTATTCGAAGATTTCTGCCTACCCGATAGGGAGGATGGAGATTTTTCGGATTGGCTGGATTCGGTTCTGATAGGAACAGTTGAACATACAAGGAATGGATTTGACCGATTGGAAACCGTTCGAAACAATTTTCAAAAAATGCATCTACCGGCATATTCCATTGCAATATCAAAAAACAAAGTTGAAGAAGAGTCTCAGGAAGTTGCCCATTCCATTCTAAGCGCTCTCGAATCCATTCTTCACGGACAGGGAATGGTGCTTTCCCACAGAAAAACTATCGTTCTGGGATCGGCCGGGAATATTGGAAGTTTCGTCTGCAAGTTTATGGAAAAAGGACGTCTCCATTCTACAAATAAAAAACTCATAAAAGTTGATATCAAATATTCTGATTCCGGAAATACTGATTACAAATTCAAATCCATATCCGAAATCCCTGATGAAGACTTTCTCGATAGAGAGTTGTTTATTGGAGTTATCGGAAAGTCCATCCTAACGGAAGAACTACTCTCCAAATTGATTGTAAATGGGTCTTCGAAACGTTTGATCTTCGTTTCCGGATCTACGAAAACCGTAGAATTTTCAGACCTCAGAAATTTCTTAAACAAATTGAGTATGATGGCTTCACCTGAGATAAACTCGATTCCGATAAAAATCCATTTTGATCGTATCATTGATCCACAAACTAAATCCGATCAGGGAGGTCTGGTCACGATATCCTTTACCCGTGATACCTTACAGATCGAAAAGACTCTGTATCTGACCAGTGATCTCAGTCCTTTAAACTTTCTATTTTATGGTGTTCCCACAGAAACAATGGACATGATCATCCGTCAATTGACCACAGTATCATTGGGCATGGTCAATCAATTCAATCAATCCGTCCTACCTCCGCCCGGGATTTATGCTGTCGATAAGGAGATTGATGAATGGGGGAAGAAACTGATTTGAGCGAGCACGGATTTTTTCAAATCACCCAAAAGGCATTCATTCGAAATGGGAACAACCTTCTTGTCATGAAAGACAGGAAATCCGGTGAAGGTGACCTTCCCGGAGGACGAATGAATGAGGATGAGTTTTATAATGATTGGCTCTGGAGTCTGAAGCGGGAAATTTCCGAAGAGCTAGGACAAGAAATCAAAGTAGAAATCAATCCCGAAATCATCCTAATTCACAAACACAGAGTGAATCTGGGCAATCATCCCTGTGTGATTCTGGGTTATCACGTCGAATATCTCTCCGGAGAGATTCAAATTTCAGATGAGCATGATTTTTTTAAGTGGGTTGACGTTCGTACGTTTCAACCCGAAGAATTATTTTCAGAATATATGCTTGAAGCTGTTCAATTGTACTTACAGAGGTTTTCTAAATGAGATTTTTCTTCCAACTCATTTTATTTTTTAGTTTTATATCCTACAGCATTTATTATGCCTACACAAACTCGGATCCCGATCTAACAGATTCTGAATATCAAACTCTTACTTTGAAAAATGAGAAGACCTATATCTCCAGTATGGGTCAGGATAGAAAGGTAGGCAATATAGTAGGAATCCAGACTTTCATGACTCCCGTTGATTATTCAACTCCCGAAAGATTTTATGACAAACTGGAATTCTATGTTATCAAAGCAAAACAAAGCGGGTTCATTAAAGATCGAACTCTATTGGTTTTCCCGGAACACATTGCAACTCCCCTTTTCTTAATGGAAGAAAAAAAGAAAATCTATTCAGCTAAATCCTGGAAAGAAATTCAAAATTACCTAAAAATTTCGAATTATTTTTATCAAAAAAACAATACAGAATTCACTTCAGATTCTCCGATCCCTCTCGCAAAATCATTACTCATTCAGAAATCAGAGAAAATGAGATCTGCTTATGTAGAAACTTTCAGGAGATTGGCAACGTCTTATAATGTAAACATTCTGGCGGGATCAATAGTGCTTCCCAACCCTAATATTTCCAATAACGAACTTATTATAGACCAGGGTGAGATGAAAGACATATCTATAATGTTGGATAAAAAAGGAATAATTGCCAATATTTTCGAGAAAAATGAACTCTATACCTTTGAAAAAGAAATTATGGTCGGAGGTGTGATCCCTCCATCCAGCAATCCAATGCCGGGATTCACAAATAAAGTGGTGATTATCTTTTCAAGCGATTCCCTGCATAACAAATTTTATACCAAACAGGTTTACAATACCGATCTTTGGATTTCACCATCCTTTAAATTAGCAAATTCTAACATTGATTGGTCGGACAATCATATCTCCGGAGATCCGAGATACGATTCCAAAGCAATTTTCCAGGAGTCAGAAAACCTTTTGTCTCCAAAAGCTCTTTGGTCTAAGTATGGAATTTCGGGTAAATTTCAATATTTCCCAAGTAAGTATTACATAGAAATATTTTTCAAGGGTGAGTTTTATGATCTCGAATTGGATGGCTGGAGTAGCTATGGTATCAAATCTATAAGACAGGAATTTGTTGATAAAGATTACCATTCTGCCATTTTAAATTTGAATCTTTGATTTTTTTCATTCGATAATTTCATTTTTTTTGATTCTCACTGAATGCCTTTTGAGTATTCTAGCTTGACAATTTTGATTTCTAATAACAATGTAATTTTTATGAATGAAATCAAGAGCAATGAATTGCATCCAGTATGCCCTCTCTATATAAAAAAAATGGACAAGTGTCCAAGTGGAAAAGATTTTCTGAGTGATGCGGACATGAATTCTCTTACTACCATTTGTTCTTCCAAGAAGCACGAGACCTGTAAAATCTTTCTAAAAGCACAAGAAAAAGCAGCCTAATCAGTTTCAGTTAGGTTTTTATAAAGTTCCAAAGTTCTCCAATCTGTTTCTGAGAAATCCAAATTCACCAGTACCAGATCATTCAACTTGTCCTCATAAATGATTTGATCTCTGGCAGCTACCCAAAATCGGCTAGCTAGAATTGGGTATCGCTTTCTTTTTTTCCCAACAGTCCAGAGAAACAAAGTGCCTTTGTCAGTAGAAATAAATTCATCAGGTACAGAGATCGGCCAGGAAATTGTTTCTTCGGGACCGATCGAAATCTTTCTGGAAAGAAGAGGTTTTCCGAAGGCTGAAAATTTCATCTCCTGAATGTATAGGTCTCCGATTTTTCCTACAATTAGATAACCATTCTTACCTGTACCATAGTAAATTTTGGGTGTAGCTATCTCTTCAGATAGAAGCTCTATTGTATTTTTTTTAGGATCCAGCCAGTAGAGTTTGTAGCTACCCCCATTTCCGGAAAAAATCACAAAAGTCTTTCCTATTGGAAATATCCTGTACCGATTCTTGATCGATTCTGCTGGGGGGGGGAAATTTTTCTTATCCAAAATCAGTTTTGCAGTTTTGGGTTCGGATGTCTTTTCTGAATAGAGACTATCATCTATAAAGTAATAGATCATATTTCCATCGTAATTGATGGCCCCATGATGAGAACACGAGACATAAGAATTTGACATATAGGATTCTTTGGCTTCCACCAGGGAGACTGCAACCAACCTGCATCCGGCTCCGCTGGGAAGAGGGAAAGAAACCACAGCGTGCTCAGCGTCTGAGGATATGCTGAGATTCGAAGGAACCTGAGAAAAAACTACAGTTTTGACCAGTGGATTGGCTAGATCCCGAAAGATAATAGTCTTTTCCTCTGTCCAGACAATTCGATTCCTATCATTGGAAAGTTCTAAGAATCTCGGTTCGACGGGTCTTTTGCGGGATATGACTTCGTCCTGTTTTCTACGGGATGATAATTTTTCTTTTAATCTATCCTTGGCAATGTCGTACTTTTCGTCTTCTATCAAACGATCAATGGATTCCAGACCTTCTTCAGTTTCCTCGGAACAGGATGAAAAAAATACCAGAAATATAAGAAATAAGAGTTTCATAGCCGGGTTTTAGATTTCATCGGAATCTTCAAGAATATGAATCTCTTTTGAAAAGACGATTTTGGCGGTAGTCCCGACGATTCTTGTGTCTGCATAGGAAACTGCCCCACCCAAAACAGAACCAATGAGGGAAGCGGCTCTCTTTGAATATTTAAAAATTCCTCTTTTCTCTGTTTCGAAACCAATTTTCTTCAAAAGAATTTGCAAAACATCGAGACTGAATGACCGAAACATCATTCGGGTTCCTGTCATTTTGACTGTTTTTTCAAATAAATCGATCCTACTTTGCTTGAATAGACAATAGAGAATGATTTCTTTAGTAAGATACTTTTCCTTTCCATAAAGGATGGCTATATCCTTGACCAATCGGGATTGCAATTTGATAAGAAGAATAGCCTCAGGAACAACAGCCAAACCACCGATCAATCCGGGTAGAATAGAGGAAACCGAACTGATAGCCACTGATTTCATACAATAGCTTCGAACCAAGGGAGTGATGATTTCTTCTAAATCTCCAACTGCTTTTGCATAAGGACTCTGATAGGAGTCCAAATCTATGAGTAAATCTAAGATTTGATCAGAAAAAGTTTGAAAGTTTTCAAAATTGTTTTCCATGAATAGAATATGAGTTTAAAAAAATTGAACCTTTATTTTGCTATTCAATCATGAAAGACAGGTTACTCAAATTACAACAAAAATATTTGAAAATCGACGAAGAATTACTCTCTCCTCAAAATCTCAGTCCCCAAAAGATGAAAGAACTTTCCAAGGAAAGATCCCGCCTAACTCCCATCTATCAAAAAATTGAAGAATACTTAAAAGTAGATCGGGACCTTCAGGATGCGAATGCTCTGATTGAAACAGAAAGAGATTCGGAGATGATAGAAATGCTGAAATCTGAAATAGAAGAAAGCGAGGAGAGATTGAGTTCACTTTCAGAAGAATTAGAATTGATGCTTCTTCCTCCCGACCCCAATTCAGGTAGAAATATTCTAATTGAAATTCGGGCCGGTACAGGTGGTGAGGAGGCAGCCTTATTTGTCTCTGATGTCTTTCGAATGTACACCAAGTACGCCGAGAAGAAAAAGATGAGATATGATGTAGTGGATTCCAGCCCTACCGGACTGGGTGGTTTCAAAGAAATCATCTTTTCGATTGAAAATGAAAATGCTTACGATGCCTTTCGATTTGAACCGGGTGCACACCGCGTTCAGAGGATTCCGACAACAGAATCAGGCGGAAGAATTCATACAAGTGCCATTACTGTTGCAGTTCTTCCCGAGGTGGAAGAATCAGAACTCCATATCAATGAAAACGAACTCAGGATAGATGTATTCCGATCGTCCGGTCCCGGAGGTCAGTCCGTAAATACTACGGACTCAGCGGTTAGGATCACTCACATCCCTACTGGGATTGTAGTCTCCTGCCAGGATGAAAAGTCTCAGCTCAAGAATAAAGATAAGGCACTTCGAATACTCAGGGCAAGGATTCAAGAAAAGAAAGAAATGGAATCCAAAGCCAGTTCGGATGCACTAAAAAAACAGATGGTCGGCTCCGGCGATAGATCGGAAAGAATTCGTACGTACAATTTTCCCCAGGGAAGATTGACTGACCACCGAATCAACTACACTAGCCACAATCTTTCTGCTATCATGGATGGGGATCTGGAAGATTTGTTCAATGAGCTTTCCCTTCAGGATAGAATGCGTAGATTGCAGGAAAATAAAAATTAAATATTCTTATCCATTCGTTTATTAGATTAATTAATTTCTCTAAAAAAAAATAATCATGAACACTAATTATTTTTAAACAGTCTAATATTATCTTTTAATTGCCATAACTCTTGCTGGATATTTTTCTCATCTTAAACTATTTCTAATTTTCTTATCAAAAATGTACTAATTTTTATAACTTTTTTTAAAAAAATCTTGATTAATTTTTTTATCACAATATAATCTTTCCTGATCAAAGTTCCATTGAAGGACTTTGGTTTGGTAGAGAGGTTTTGATGTTTCTCCGGTTCACTCTCCAGCCGGACTTCATTCACTCTTATCGATTTCAGCCCCTGGACAGTAGTAGTTTTATTTCAGGGTATACTTTCTAACTTTTTTTATAACGGTTTATTATGGAAAAAATCTCACTTTACAAACATTCCTCAGAAGATTTAAATATAGAGATATCTACATTTCTGGATGAGAATGAAAACCTTATCGTTCAGGGATATGATAGAGGCGAAGAAGTCAAGAAATTTCTGGATGATTACGATAATGAATATTCTCTTTCCGTTCCATCAGACTCGCTGAATTTGTTTAAAAAAAGCCTGGGAAGAGGACTAAACAATTCAAAGTTTTTAAGAGTTTTGCAAAAACGGTTTTCGGGATTTGATAGTTTTTCAAGAATCAAACAATATTTAGACAACAGAAAGATTCCCTATACCTCCCAAAGTTTCTGATTCTATTTCTTGTACTCAATATCTGAAACTTGAGTACAAGTGTAGATTAGAGATCAATTCTGCTTAGGGATTCATTAACTTCATTGTAACTATTAAATATATCCAATATATTTAATAGTTACATAGGGGTTTGGTGACGATGAGTCCCCAACTTTTGCAGACTGATCCCCATCATTTAACTCATTTTTAACACAAAATGCGTGAGGTGAGATACTAATACTTTTCCAGTAAGAATATAGTCAAATCATCCATCCGGGGAGAACCATTTCGAAATTGCTCCTCTTTTTTTAAGATAATATCCAGAGCATTTCGTATATCATTATTATCTAATATATCTACCACCATTTTCTTGTAGTTTTGGTTTCCGAAAAACTCCATAGCCCGGTTTTGAGATTCTATGATTCCATCTGAGAAGGAAATGAATTTTGAACCGGAAGGAAACTCTACCTCTCTATCCTGATACATTTCACGAATAGGAAATCCGAGCATAGGTGATGTCGCGCCCAACCCCTCTACCCGATTCTTGCCGACTACAAATTGCTCGGGAAATCCGGCGGATGAGTATATCAATTTTTCTTCTTTGAAAAAGATATCTGCTATGAAACAAGGAAAATTGAGTTCCAGAGAACGGTATTTCGAAAGAAACAAATAATTCAATTCCAGCAGGATTTCATGCGGAGTTTCAATTTTCATTTTCAATTCTTCATACTCGCTTTTGATTATAAACGTAATTAAGGATGCCTGAATCCCATGACCTGTAATATCGCAGATCATATATCTAAGTTTACCATCAAACTTTTCTATGTTTATAAAATCACCTCCGACTATCTGGAGAGGCATATATTCATACACATATTCAAAAAATGTATCTCCTCCTGTTTTTCGGGGAAGAATTTTTTCCTGAATTTTTTGAGCTAATTTTAAATCTCTTGAAATGATTCGCATCGTTTCTTCTAATTCATCATTCAGAACCTTTCTTTCCTGAATCTCTTTCTTCAATTGATCCGTCCTACGTAGGACTTTTCTCTCTAAGTTATCATTTAGCTCTTCGTTTAGATCCATGATTTTCGAGTACTTAAAAGAAAGTATGAAACTCTGAAAAAACAAAAGAATCATAAATCCATAATGCAAATAATAACCCGTATCTAACAGATCATTGGAATAAAGGACATCATTAATTGTAAACAGGATAACCGGCACAAAACCGAGGGAAATAAAAAACGAATTTTTTCTTCTCTTGCGAATAGACTTAACCAAAAAGCTCAGACCGAATACGATTTCAATAAACATAATGAATTGAAATATTGGTAAAAAGTAAGTAAAAAATTTAATAGAAGTGAATAAGAGAAGGTTGAAAACAAGTGCTTTGATATAAGATATTTTAATGAATCGAGCAGGAAAATCATAGGGAAAGACTAACCTGAGAAAGTGCATTCCGAAAGCAGACCCGGTGAATAATGAGAAGTATTCTACCCTTATTAAAATTTCATAATTTATGAAGGGAAAAATGGAAACTAAAAGAATTTCACCTGTAGTCAATACTCTTAAAAAAACAATCAAACAAAATATAGAAAATATGAAATTAGTGATTTCTCTTCTTCTATATATAAATATACTTATATGATAAAGAATGAATGCGAAGAGAATTCCGGATACAAATATATCCCTTTGAGACTCATCAGATTTTAGTTTTAATAGATTTGACTGAGTTCCGAGATAGATGTTTTTCCTCGGACCACCTTTCCTATGATCAAAGTTAGAGATTTGCAGAATTATATTGATCTCGTTTTTATACGTATCAAAAAAGAAGATACTTGGAACTGTTAAAGGTAGGTAATCTTTTTTCGACTTTCCAACTCTTCCCGCTCCTCCCAACTCCATGTTTTCTATAAAGAACCTGTAAGCGGTTGCCTGTTCCTGAGAATACAAAGCCAATTGCATTTCCTGACGTGGAAGGAGGACTTTTAATCGAAAGGTTCCGAACCCATTCCCTACATCAGAATGCAAACTCCAGATATCCTTAGTCCAAATTCCCGGGAAATGGAAATAATTTTTACTCTTTGAGTCTCGATTTTTTATTTCTTCAAAACTTAATAATTCATCTGGATAGTATTCCCAACTCCCTACTAATTTTAATTTGATTTCTCGATGAAGATTCCAATCTGTTAAATCGATCACACCATTTCGGGCATAAACCTTTCTGGAATAATTATTTGAATCGTTCAAATAAAAGAGGTAAGACATCAGAATGGTGATCAGAAGAGCTAAAATATATAACTCTCTCAATCTTTTTCTACGAAATAATTTCATTTGTCTCCCAGGGGTAGCTTTAGTAATGACCGGGAATGGATTGGATTTGTAAACATATCAAAATAGATTTCCTATTCAATCGAATCTAATTAGAATCAATAAAAATTCAAGATAATTTTAAAACATTCTGTGGATCTTCAAATGCCCAGATTTCTAATCCGCTTATACTCAATTTGAAATCAATATTCTACTACTTATTTCAATTGTGATTAGAAATCCGGGAAATACTACATTGAAATAAACCGGATCTCTGAAATAATTGCATTTTTCTAAATATCTCATCTTACGCAGTATTTTATTTTTCTAATTTTTTTTAGTTTAAAATCAAAATCATTTTTTGCTAATAAATCAATAAAAATATGGGTCTGGGCGATAGCCCAAGCTGCCGGCAGGCTCCCTGCAACCTCAAATTTCGCTTCTTTGAGTATTGTGAGTAAATAAGATAGAAAGCCTTTTGGTTTCTGAAGGAATAGTGAATACGCAAATTTTTTTTGAAATTAAGTATCACTTATTTTTATGATTTCAATTCATATCTCTATACGTATTTTTTCTTAATTTCATAAACTTTTTTATTCTAAAGTTTTTGAGTTCGACTCAAATGTCTGAGTGTTTCCAAAGGTAAAAAATATGGGTCAACCCTTTGAATCGAGAAAATCATTGTATAGAGATTCTATTTCTGTTTCAGTAAGACTCCGGTATTCGCCCAATTTCAACTCGGGATCCAAGTTCAAATTGTACAGGCTTATTCTTTTCAAATAGATAACCTTTTTATCTAAAGAAAGGAACATCTTTTTGATTTGGTGAAATTTCCCTTCACGAATTTGAATTTCAACCTTTGACTCATTGCCTGATTCAAAAATTTTTAAGATGGCAGGTAAGGTTTTGTATCCATCATCCAAAACAATTCCTTCAGAAAATGCTTGGATGTCTGACTCTGTGACCTTTCCCAATACAGTAGCTATGTATGTTTTGTAAATATTCTTCCGGGGAGACATTAGAAAATGAGCAAGTTTCCCATCTGTAGTCAAAAGAATTAGACCTTCTGTATTCTTATCCAATCTCCCTACCGGAAAGACATTTTTCCTCTTATCTCTTTCTTCCAAAAGATCTATCACTGTTTTGTCTTTGGGATCTTCTGTAGCAGTAACAACTCCGGCGGGCTTGTTTAGCATATAGAAATAATTTTCTGAAATGGGGAAGATCTCTCCATCAATTTTGATTTCATCTTCAGTAGATACAGGAAAAGAAGTGTCCAGTATTCGTTTTCCGTTGACCTCTATCGTTGTCTTTCGGATGATCTTTCGGATCGCCTTTCTGGAACCGATACCCAGCCGGGAAAGGACTTGATCCAATCTTCTTTTTTTTATCTTCTCAATGGAGGAGTTTGAGGATGATAGCTTTTTGGGCATCTAATCGATTCTCTGCCTGTTGAAATATAATTGATCTGGGATCTTTCACCATATCTTTAGAAATTTCAAACTCGGAATGAATCGGCATATCATGCATCACTTTGATATTCAGTCCATCCAAGAGTTTGTGATTTACCTGATATGGCATCATCAGATCAATTCGCTTTTGTTTTTCTTCCTGATATGCCGGATCATTGAAAAACTCCATATCAACCCAGGTATCCGTATAGACATAATCACAATTTTCAACAGCTTTTCTGGGATCTGTCTCCCAAGTGATCGTTCCTTTTTTCCTGGCCTTTTCAATAATCGGATCTATGATCGGGTTATCATTGCCTATAGGAGTGACGAGAACCAGATGAATTCCCAGAGCAGAAGTGATTTCAATCAATGAGTTGACCACATTATTGTGAACACCTATGTAGCAAAGATTCACTCCGGAAATACTACCCCTATCCTGGTAAATCGTCAACATATCAGCGAGAGATTGGCAGGGATGAAAAAGATTGCAACATCCATTGATTACAGGGACCTGAGATCCGGCCACGATCTCCTGCAAATCACCATGTTCTTTCATCCTTGCCATGATGATAGATACATTTCGTGAAAGATACTGGGCTTCGAATTCAATATCAGTCAGTTGAAAGTTAGAAGTTCTCCAGTCCAGGTAAACCGCATGTCCCCCCATTTCGGTCATTCCGGCTTCGAAAGAAACACGGGTTCGGGTAGATGTTTTTTGAAAAAGCATGACAAGAGTACGATTTTGCATATGTCCGGAAAAATAGACTCTATTGTTTTTTACGTACATAGAGTATTCCAATAAATCAAGGATTTCGGAATCCGTCCAATCCTGCCAATTGACTAAATGTTTGATTCTTTTCTCTTGCATATATTCCTTATCAAAAATCCCGGGGGATTTTTCTATACAGACTGTAGTCATCAATCTGATTTCTTTTTGAATCCTTGAATCTTTTTCAATTCATGAGATTCGATAGATGAAAACAATTCGTCCGGAACTTTGGAGGAAAAAGCAAATATCTTCCTAACCGGACAATCTATCCTAAAAATTAAATTATTTGAAATTTCTCTCAGATATTTATTAAATTCAAATCCGCTAGAACACCGGATACATTCAAGAGTATTGAACACTATCCCATACAATAATTATCGAATGATTCGTAGCATTTTCCTAAATAGAAATGAAATCTAATTCAGTTTTTTAATAAATCTTCACAAAAGTAGATCTTTTACAGCAAAAACAACATCATCTACATCCGTATCGCTCATCCCTGCAAAGAGAGGGAGGGATAGAGCCCGATCATACATCCTGGAGGCATTAGGATAATTTTTCTTTTTGAATTTGAATTTCTTCTTATAAAATGGATGTTCATATATAGGAATGAAATGTAGACTACTTCCAATATTCCTATCTTTCAGACCATTCGCAAGACTATCCCTTCCGATTTTAGCAATATTAGGATCCAACTCGATTCGATAGAGATGCCAGGAGTGTTTTCCCTGAAGGTCATCTTCGGGGAGTTTGAGTCCTGATATCTCAGCAAATTCAGAATTGTATCTCATTGCGATTTCTTCCCTTCTTTTCCAAAACTGATCTGATTCTCTGAGTTGAACTATGCCCAGAGCCGCTGCAATGTCAGAAAGATTGTATTTGTACCCTGCATCCACCACTTCGTAGTACCAGCCGGGACGATTGTAGGTGTCACGGTTGATTCCGTGAAGCCTCATGATTCTCATCCTTGTTGCATATTCGGAATGATTCGTGGTGACCATTCCTCCTTCACCGGTTGTGATACCTTTTGTAGCATAGAAACTAAAAACAGTCAAATCTCCCCAATTCCCAATCATTTTGCCTTTGTGAATTGCGGGAAATGCATGGGCGGCATCTTCTATGACTTTCAATCCATATTTCCTGGAAATCTCTAAGATTCTCTCCATATCACAGGTATGACCGGCAAGATGAACAGGCAAAACCGCCCTCACTACCTTCCCCGTATCTTTGTGGCGTAAAATTTTACCATCAAATACACATTCTCTTTCGATGGTTTCCAGGAGAGTGCCGGGAGTCATGAGATTGTTTGTCCTGTCCACATCTGTAAGAATAGGTTGGGCTTTGAAATAGCAAAT
Source organism: Leptospiraceae bacterium (assembly GCA_024233875.1). Classification (GTDB taxonomy): domain Bacteria; phylum Spirochaetota; class Leptospiria; order Leptospirales; family Leptospiraceae; genus JACKPB01. The sequence continues at coordinate 14,768 of JACKPB010000010.1, read as the reverse complement.
GACTTCAGCTGTGGAGGTAAAAGTAACCGAACTGGTGATTGCCGCGTCTTTTTCTGTAAGTCCGATGGCTTCCAGAGACAAATGCAATCCTGCAGTCGCGGAATTCAGAGCAATTGCTTCTGAAGTTCCGATGTAATCCATAAAGGATTTTTCAAATTCTTTTACTTTTGGCCCTGATGTGACCCATCCCGACCTAAGGACAGCGGCTACCTCATCGATCGCTTCTTCAGAAATACTCGGCAAGGCAAATGGTAGAAAACTCTCTCTGGTAGTTTTAATCATATTTTCACTTTCCATCCAAATCACTGGGGAAAGCTCCTTTCTATTTTCCTATTCGACCGAAAAAAAAAATTCTGAATCGAAATTCAAAACCTTATTGCATTCTCAGCCGTGAAATTTAAATTTAATCTATTAATACATTCTCAGAAAGAATAAATACGTGAAAGCAAATTTTGAACAAATTTTAAAACGGATTGCGATAATTGATCGTGATATTTCTGAGTTGAATCGATTGAAGAATAGACTTCCCAATGACAGACCCTATTTTGAAGGACTCAATTCTACTTTTGAACAACAAATCACTACTCTAAGTATCGAAAAAAAATCCCTCCTCGGTCTTTCTGTGAAGAATCCACCCGCCTGGTTGATTTCACATCTAAATGGAAATGCAGTTTTAGAAGAAAACAAGGCTGAAGAGATTGAAGAAGAGATCATAAATTTTTCACCCATCTCTCCTACCGAACCGGATATTATGCAGTTTTTTAAGGTTATGCCTAAGACTGAAGTTCATCTTCATCTGGAAGCCTGTATCAACCGTGCTACACTCAAAGAACTCTTAAATAAAAATGAAGTTGAATATACTGAAGAGGAATTTGAAGAAAAATTTAATTTCAAAGATCTAAATGGTTTTATTCAATTATTTTTCTTCATCCAGAGTGCAATCAAAGAAGAAGATGATTTTACCTATCTCATAGATAGCCTTGCTGAGTACATGCGTGAGGACAATATCATTTATGCAGAAGTCTTTCTTGCTCCTACCCGCTTCATCCAAAATGGTCTCAACTTCAATAAAATCATAGAAACCATAGTTCAGAGAATTAGAGAGATCAAAGAAGATGAAGGGTTTGAGATCAGACTATTGATAGACGTATCACGTTCTTTTGGCGTAGACAATGCAATGGCCAATCTGGAGCGTGTATTACGAATCAAACACGAAGAAGTCATCGGTATCGGATTGGGTGGAGCTGAGCTCATGGGTCCCGCGAAAGATTATGAGCCCGTCTTTAAACTCGCGAGAGAAAGCGGTCTTCATTGCGTGGCTCATGCCGGAGAGGATGATGGACCCTGGTCGATCTGGGATACTTTGAAGTATCTTCAGGCAGAAAGAATAGGACATGGAACATCGGCCATCCAGGATCCCGAGCTCATGGAATACTTCAAAGAAAATCGCATTCCTATAGAAGTTTGCCTCACCAGCAATATTTTCACAGGTAAGTATGTCCGAAAAGAGGAGAACCATCCCGTAAGACAGTACTATGATGCGGGGATAGTTACCTGTATCAACACAGATGACCCGGAAATATTTAATGTCAAACTTTCAGATGAGTACTTTAAACTCTATCAACATCTAAACTTTACTGTAGATGAAGTGATAGATCTACTAAAAAAAGGTGTATTTTCCACCTTTCACCCCAGAAAAGACAAACTCTGGAAAAAAATCGAATCCGACATCAGAAGATTAAAAACGAAATTCAATTTAAACTGAATTCCATGATATCCCCCTGTACCAGAGTTTGTAAAATCGACCCCGGGAGCGGCTACTGCATAGGTTGCCTTAGAAACATAAAGGAAATAGCCTCCTGGTCAAACTTTAGTGAATCCATGAGAGAATCTATAGTTCTAGAATTACAAAAGAGAAGAGTCAAACAGGAACATGAGTAAGAAAAAGAACTACATTAGAGAGATCAATAAAAATAATTTTGCTCTGGCTCTTACCATGATAGACAATGAGCTGACCAAGGATCCGGAAAATCCGGAACTGCTCTACAATCTAGCCATCTGTTGCTCTCGCACCGGAAACCATAAAAAATGCATTTCTGTTCTGGAGAAATTATTAAAATTCTCATTCAAGTTCGTCGAGATCGACAATGTATATCGCTTGATAATCTATTCACATATCAGACTTAAAAATTATAGCTCTGCTCTTGACATTACTGATGAACGACTCAAGATCAATGTCGGTGATCTTCCTCTTTTGTCCTTCCGTGCCCACATCATGGAGAAACAGAACAAGCTGGAAGATGCGATCACTATTCATAGGAATATTTTAAAAATCAAACCGGATTACAAAAACAGTCTCAACTCTCTGGCTTACCTTCTGGCAATCCAAACCAAACCCAGCAAAGAAGATATAGCAGAAGCAAATGAGTACATTAAGAAAGCCTTATCTTCCGATCCGGGAAATGCCGCCTATCTGGATACCTTCGGAGTCGTCCTGAAATTGAATGGAAACAAGGATCAGGCTCTGCGTGCATTTAACAAAGCTTTAGCTAAAGCTCCGGAAGCTACTTCTGAGATTTTAGACCATCTTCAAGATCTACTTTGACTTTTTTTGCATTCTCAGCTCCGAAGTATTTGAACCTTCTTACACCCGTATCATAAAGATCCCAATCCTGGAAAAACAAAATGCCACCTAACTCAGGAACCCTTTGCAACTCCATATCAATCTGAACAGCAAGAAAAAGTCCTGCAAAAACATTTGCATTCGTGTACTTTTTATAATTCATATTCCTGTTATTTCTTTTTCCACTTAAAAAATTATCATCGCAATAACGAACCAAAAAATAAGCACAATTCCCATATCCCATTCCATACATTCCAACTGTTTCATACAATTCCCTTCCATCTGTATTGAATTTTTCGTTTTGAACACGTTTTAAAGAGGTGCTTATCGGAGAATTCTCATACTTTTTTTTATTATCCGAATTGTAAGCAGTACTTATCTCATTCATCCCATATGAATAATGAAACAGTGAACCACCCAGTGGCATGAACTCGGCAGCCGCACCTATACCGAAACCATATTTAATATTGAAAATATCCAGAACTCCTTTTCCGATATTTCCTAAGTATCGAACCGGTAAGAGAAGAAAATTTTCCGTTGAGTAAACATCCATTTTTTCACTATCCAGATTGATAGCATCCACTACCTCATTGTAATACGAAACAGTATTTTTATCGAGAAAAGGTTTTCCTTTTTCAATGTATTCTTCCGCTACCTGCATAAATTTTATCGCATTTTTTTTCCTGAGAACCCTTTCCGAGCGATTCCCCATCTTATCTTCGAGAATGGATCTGGAATTTTCAGATTCTGCTAAAAGAGTATACACCCTTACTTTATTATAATAGTAATTCTTCCCTGACTCAAGTGTTGTATCGAGGCGGGACTCGATCTTTTTTTTGAGAGAATTGTAGTCCTTGGTTAGTGCTTTGGTGTTTAAATAATTTTTCAAATCCTGATACTTTATATAGGCACTGTAAAAATTATAATTTCGGTATTCTTTTTCGATATCTGAATCAAGACTGGATATATAATAAATATCTAATTTTTCAGCCCGCCCCAACATTGTTTTGATCAAAGAACTATCCTGGATCTCGCCCGGAAGTTGCGTGTATTCATTCCTGATCGTCTCATATGTTTTGATGTACTCCTGGAGTTGGGTTGCACTCATTGGCTGAATAGACTTCACCTTTTCATCAATAGCAGAAATTTTTAGACTAAATTCATTGAATTTTGATTTCTTTAGTCTTTTGTCCAACTCCAATCGATAGGATTTTAGTTTTGTCTCCGAAGTATCTGTCAGGGACTCGATAGAAGAAATCACATTTGAGTAGACAGACGAAGCTTTTTCATACTCTTTTTGAGAGTAGTACACGTCTCCATCCTGAATGTATTTCTTTATCCCTTCAATAAATGAATCCAATTCGGATCCACTTTTCTTAAAATTAATTATGGGTAGTGGACCTTTTTCAAGAGGAACCAAACTCAGGTTCAAATCAACATCTATATATTCTGCTGTATTTAAATTGATTTTTTTAACAGTGTATCCTGTCAGAAGAATTTCTTTAGCTATTTCCTCCAGATAGTAGTCCTGCAATCTCATGGGAACCTGAATTCGAATGTCATTCTTTACCGAAAAGCGATTTTCCTCATCCTGCTTCAATACATTGATATGAAACAAATAAGAATCGGATGCCTGGCTTACACTTACTTTCAAGAGGGTTCCAAACTCAATCCCCGAATTGATCGCCTTCAGTAAGGATTCATCACCCTTGACTTTTTGAAAGAATGCCAATTCTTTGAGTAGGGTCAGATTCCCTTCTTCGGACATGATGAGGTATTTGTCCTTAGCTATTTTTAGAAGTTTGACCAAAAATGCATTCTCCAGAGAATCTCTTTCCGATTTTGAGATGGAAGAGTCCGATTGGATCGACTTCAAATAGATCCGGGGAAGTCCATCGGAATGCAAAGGAGAAAAGAGTAGGAAGAGGAAAAGAGTTAGTAAATGAGAAATTTTCATGTCAATTCTCTATAATTCTATTCAGAATACGCACAACTTCAAGCAATTATTCCAATATTTCTATAAATTTATTACAAATACTCCCGCAGAAATTCAGAAGCCAATGGAAGCCCGGAAAGTCTCCGGGAAACTCTTCCGCATTCTAAATTTTCAGACGAAACTTCCCACAACAAAGATCAAAAGATTTAGAGGTGGAACAAAAGTTCTGCTAAATTTATCCAGCTTCTGGTGGAATCTTAGTGGAATCAAAGAAAAAGCCCAAGATATGAGCATATTCATCATCAGGCAGGTATAGACAGCCATCATCAATTTGTCAGCTCTGGTCAAATAAGGTGTAGAAGGAAGTTCCTGAATGAGAGAGTAATGAAAGAGAACCGCCGCAGCCAACATGGGAGCTGTGGAGCTGATTTTAGCTTCAATCTGTTCCGGCTTGAGCCAGATCCCGGAAAGGGAAACCAATACGATCACAAATGCCGGGAAGAATACCGAAAATACCGCATTTGTACTAAACCTACTGATCCCTAATTTGTAGAGGATTCTGGGATAGTAAAGATCATCATTTTCAAATCGATCCGGATAGTAATGATTGACTACACTTACTTCTGTAAACCTTACATCCCAACCGGGAAACTGAAAATCTGAATCCAGATTGATAAAATCATTCACAGGGATGAATTGGACAGAATCCACACCATTGTCTGCTTCCTCAATTTCAATCGACAATTCCTGAAGATCAAATGGGTAATTCCGTAAGTCTGGATAATTGTAAAACACTCCATGAATTTTCCAGAGTTTGAAAGTCGGTTCATTGGCTATCAAACGAATGAGATCATCTTCTTCAATGAATCCATTTGTTAGGTGAGGGCTCATTTCAGGCATAGGTTTATCACTAGCGTAGGAAAGATAGAAATCTACAGTAAATCTTCCTTCTTTAATGTTGTAATTTGAAATATTTAAAATCAAAATCCCAACCTGGATGTGAACAGGAGTCTTTTCCTTATCATGATTGGCAAAATAAGATTTAAAATTATAATCCAAATTTGGATTTAAATCCTGCCAACCTGCCCCGGCACTGTCCTGTGAAAAAATGGGGATGGATTGGAAGAGAAGAATGATTGTTAAGATAAATATCTTTATGTATTTCATATAATCTGACTCCTAATGAACCAGTTTGAGAACAGTGATTCCTATGACTCTATTTTTCTTTTTTTGAAAGGATAATATCTACAGTCATCCTAGATTACTAAAAACTCATGACGTCTATACCAGACTATTCCCTTTTGAACCATGGACATTTATCGATGAGCTTATCATTCGGAATTCGATCGCATTTAAATCCTACTACAGCTCCATAAATCACCATGTCCTCACATTCTTCTATCATATTGTATGTGGCTTCATCATTTGGATCTATCATCCTTTCACAATCATCGATCTTTACTACTTCCCAGTTGTAGTACCCGAGACTATTCCACTTCCAGATGATCTCCGCTTGGACCTTATCGCCCTTTTTTCTCTTACTCAAGAGACATTCAGCCAGTTGCCTTCCGGATCTGAGAATTTCAATTTGAGTTCCAGGACAGGTGCTATAAAGAAGTTCCACATCAATCAGGAGTGGATTTTTCTTTTCATCAGAACGAACTATCTCCATTCGATTCAGTGTGACTTCAGCTTGATATACTATAGGCCCTTTCTTACAGCCCGAGAAGAGTAATACAAAACCAAGAATAATGATTGTACTTTTCATAAGAAACTTCCAAGTGAAAATATTATTAGATTTAAAGGTGGAATGATTAATTTACTATATCTATAGATCATATCGTGCTTTTCTTCCTTAAAAAAGAAAAAAGACCATGCCGAAACCATATTTATCATCAGACAGATGTAGACTGACATCATGAGTTTGTCCGCCCTTGTAAGATATGGAGTAGCCGGTAGTTCCTGAATGAGAGTGTAGTGAAACAAAACCGCCGCTGCCAGCATAGGTGCTGTCGAATTGATTTTGGTTTCAATCTGCTCGGGTCGCAACCAAATACCGGAAAGGGATACCAACATGATGACAAATGCCGGAAGAAAAACAGTAAAAACTGCATTTGTAGAAAACCTCTTAATCCCCATTCGAAAAATGTATCTCGGGTAATACAAATCATCATAATCAAATCGATCCGGATAGTAATGATTTAAAATTCGTACTTCTGTATAACGCACATCCCAACCCGGCAATTGAAAATCAGAATCAAAATTTGTGTTTTCATTATTGGGAATGAACTTGATCATATCAATCCCATTGTCATCTTCTTCTATCTCTATCGCCAATTCCTGAACATCGAAGGGATAATCCCTCAAATCCGGATAATTATAAAATATCGCGTGGACTTTCCAGAGTTTAAAAGTGGGCTCATCACTGATCTGCCGGATCAAATCATCCTCTTCAATGTAACCATTTGTAAAATGAGGATTCATATGGGGCATAGGTTTGTTACTTGTGTATGACAATGTAAAGTCTGCTTCAAACTTGCCTTCTTTCACATTGTAATTGGTGACGTTTTGCAAGAGAAAACCAACATTGATTTCTATAGGCTTTTCATCGGGATTGGGATTAGCAAATGGAGATTTGAATCCAACTTCCCTATCGAAAAATGGAACTCCGGATTCTACTTGCCTCAATTTTCTCGGTGGAGGAGGATCTCCGGCTATCAGGGATATCGGTATGGATAGAAACCCAATAAATTGACAAATGAGTAACTTGAAAATAATTTTTGAATACAAATCCCCTCCTAGTTCTATCAGGATGATCTTTACTTATTCCTAAAAGTAAATAGATTTTTAAAGAAAATTATTTTTTTCCATAAAATTCATTTTAGAAGATTTTCCAATTTTTCTTTCAATCAATAAAAGAATAGGAATGTTTGGAATCGTGAGAAGGGAAGTACTTTAACTAGAGAATCAGTATTTGAGATCTCAATCAGGACAGGATTTAAAAATTAGTAAGATTTCCTAATTGAACTGAAAGAAATTTCCTATGCCTGTTCGGGATGGACTGGAAAAAATGGGAGCAGAAAGTCAAAGATCTGAGAGTATCATTTTTCATTGATAATGTCTTTGATGATTCCTTTGTTCAATTTGAGTGTATCATCTGCTTGTTCAAGTCGTAATTTGATACGATTCAACTCTGATATTTTTCCAATTAGGATTTCATCGGTCCTTGCCAACCTCTGTGCAAGGATTTTTACCATTTTTGAAGCAAATTTAGGATTTCGCAGTAAGAACATCGTCAACTGCATTTCACTTTCTATGCAAAATGCTTTCACATTTGAGATAGCTTTTATTGTAGCACTCCTGGGCTTCTTGCTAAAAAGAGAGATCTCTCCAAAAAAGTCATTCTTCCCGAGATTTCCGATTACAATATGAACGTCATTATCAATGAGAGATACTTCTACCTCACCCTCCAGGATGATGAACATCATTTTTTCCTGCTCTCCTGCCCGGATGATTTTCTCATCTTTCTGATAATAATGTATGTTTTTTTGTGCCATCAATTAGTTCCTGAGGAAATGTCTTCGATCCTTCAATTCAAAATTTTTTTTACTACTACCTATGACATATTATTAGTAAAATCACTTAGATTTTTCAAGAAAAATAATTCCCGATTGTTCTGAATCTTCCCATGGAAGATTCAGAGTGATTTATTGTTTTATTATCGAATGAATTAAACTTTTAAATGTTTTTTTTATAGCCACTTTCAGAAGTATTTACGGAATCAAAGAAGAATCAGCTAGGAGATCACTCTCTTCCGAAAACCGTAAAACACTAATATTTCTGAGAATGGGTATTTAGGAAAATCGGATTCATATCCCTCAAGTTTCATGGAAAAGAATACAAAAATAATCCCAAAAATCGGTGGTTTACTTTTCTGGAACTCTTCTTTTCAAGCCAGGAGTCCCAAGCTTACCGACTACAGATCAAGAGAAATTGTAGTCATTCTTTCTCTTGGGATTTAGGAGGAGTCTCTGTTTTTCCTGTCTCTGTATTTTTATCTAAATCCACAGGCGGGGAAGTGGGTTCTGATTTTTCCTTTTCAATCGGTTTTTCTGAAGAATCAATCTTTTTGACTTCTACTTTTTCTTTGACTGCCGGATCGGATTCTTTGGATTCCCCCCGATTGTTCACAAAATCATAAAAGCTTTGATCTTTCAGTACTTCATTAAAGGAGTTATCAATTTTTAATTTTATCCAATAAAGTTCCTTTAATTTACCTGCTTTCTTAATATACAACTTTGTCTTGGAAATGTCTTTTTGTTTTGCATAATATTTTGCTATTAAGAATTGTGCGGCAGCAACCTTATCCATTTTTTTAAGAATAGGCAACGCCTTATCGTATTTCTCTTTATAAAAATAAGATTTGGCAAGTGCAAAATTATAGGATTTGTATTCAGACCTAGTTTTTTTAACCATTTCCAAATACTTTAGTGCTCTATTGTATTTGATTCGTCCCGAGTAGAATACTCCCAAATACAAAAATCCGGTATGGAACTTTTCGGGAACTTCCTTATAATCCGGATATTTTTCTAATAATTTCTTTTGAAAATTTAGGAGTAATTTGTATCCCCTGATCTTATTTCCCAACTGCAATTCGAGAATTGAATTGTAAAGTGCTGCTTCCAGGCTATCCGGATTGTCCGCCAGAAGATTTTCTGAATCTTCCAGAGCCTCTTTGAACTTACCCCTTTCATAATTCACTTTTATCAATGCCAGTAAGGCCAAAGGTGCATTATTGTTTTCTAATGCTTTAGAATATGAATCTGCTGCTTTTTCAAGTTTATTCAACTTGTGATATGCATTCCCTTTATTCAAATGAATGTAGTACAACATCTGTTTGTCACCGGGTTTTGTACGACTTTCCGCACCCGACAGGAGCTCTAAAGACTCTGAAAATTTCCCTATTCTATGTTTGGTGACACCCAATTTGTATAGATAGTTCACATCTTCAGGAAACTTTGATAGTAAATCTGAGAGTAGCTTATCTGATTTATCATATTGTTCCTTATTGAATGCCTCCAGAGCTTCTTCCCAAATTTCTGAGGGATCAAATTTTTCCACAGGATTAGTTTTGGGTTCTTTTTTTTCTTTTGGAGATTCCTCTTTTTTTACCTCTTTTTCTTTCTGCTCTGAAGTGTTTTTTTTACCCTCTTCTTTACTGCTAGACTTATCCGGAATTTTAACGTTTGCGATATTTGAATTTTCTTTGCCCCGGTTGGCTATTGCTCTTTCCCGCATTTTATTGACATCTTTATTCTTAGGATCGAGTTTTAAATATTTGTTTGAATAATGTAAAACATAATCCCAGGCGTTGTGATAATTGTAATACAGGAGAATTTTTAGAAGAATAGTTTTTCTCGTATTGCCTTTTAGTTTTAAATCTACGGCTTTACGAAAATACGTTATGGACATTTTATAATCTTTCATCGACTCATAAATATATCCTAGATACATGTATGAAGTTCCATCACCTGGATGGGATTTAGAATATTGATTGAATAATTTTATAGCTTTTTGAAACTTTCTTTGAGAGTAAGCCTTTTTCGCATCATTCAGTGTATTGCCTATGAGGGCGCCACTTAGAATATGTATCAGAAAAATGAAGAGTAAGGCTTTATAAACACGATGAATTATGTCCATTATTCCATTTCCTTTAACCGAATCTATTTGAAAAGCCTCTTTGTTTTCTTTTTTCTTCTTCTAGGTACTATTTTTTGTAAGAGTCCCGGAAGTCGAAAAGATCTCAATCTTGAACATCGGGACGAAAATTTTTTAATCTACAGAGAAATTGGAAATAAAATCAATGTACCCGGTTATATCAATGAAAAATCAGTAAAAAATTTCCTCAGTGCCCTGCAATATACCTCCGGTAGCCAGTTGTTCAAAGAGACCACTTCGATTTTTACAGATCCGGAAATTTTGGAATCCATAACTAAGTTGATCTATGGAAAACTCATGGAAGGAGATACATTTCTCATTGTTCTCAAAAAAGAAGATCTCATCAATCCCTACAATCGAATGTATAGGTTTCGGTTTCTCATCCGGGTGACCGAACAGGGACTTTTAGTCGATTTCTTTGAAACCAATCGAAATTTGATATTTTTGAAACAATTCGAACTAACTGATTGGGCACAACCCAATAATGATATTGCCTGTCGGGACAACCCTTTTCCAAGCCTAAAACCTGAAATCGATCTCTATACCAGAAAGTTTCCTTCAGAATTTTGCCCTGATTTTCCATTTCAATTTTTATTAACTGATGAAAAGAAACTGACTCCCGAGCTCCCGGGCTCTTCTTCCAGTGAAGAGAGGTTGAAGGAGTTAGAAAAACTAAAGAAGAGTAAATTGATTACTGATGAAGAATACAAATTGTACAGAGAAAAAATCCTAAATGAACTTTAAAGAGACGAAAGGATTGAGTTGACAAATATTGAATCTGAAAAAAACTTTTGAATAGAATAATGGAGGGAAATCCTCCTAAAAATTTATCGGAGAACCTCTTATGAGAATATTTTTTTTAGTCAGCACTCTTTTTTTCCTATTTACTAACTGTATGGGAGTTATGAGTGTAAAATCATTTGATCGCTATGAAGCAAATGAAACTTCTCCACGTATTCGTAGAACAATTCATGGTCCAACTGTAATTTTTGGCTCCATTCCTCTGGGAGAATCCATCGATACTAAGATTGCTCTAACTGAACTCAAGGATCTAAGTAAGTGTTCGGACCTGAAAAATATTGATATCGAATTTTTTAATTATAATTATGTTTTTGTTGGATTTCAGAGGATGGTGGTCCTGGCAGACTGCGTGAAAGGAAAAAGTGTTTCCACACCCAGTCCATCAGAGAATCGTAAAGAAGAGTCGACTGTTACTCCGAGCACAGCCAAACCCCAGGAAACAACTACCCCAAAAATCACAGAGAGCAAACCCGAAGAAAAGAAAATGAATCCGGAAGAACCCGAAGAGGAAACCGAACTGGAAGAAGAATCCTAAAATGACCTGATGGCTAAGTAACGCTTCTTAGCCATTTTCTTACTTTTTCAAAGTAATCCCCCACCATCTCATCCGACTGATAATTTAGAAACTTATCCAATTCACCCAGATCTTCCAGATGTCCCGAAAACAATCCGCCCTCCAAAGTATCCTCCTCGGAAAGTTTGCGAAATAGCTCGGAAAGATCCGAATATTCATTCTTGGAAATCGAATCAAAAAGGTCGGTATTTAGAATGGAAAGTCCAATAAAAAAAAACTCTCCCTTTCCAAATCGAACCTTCCCATTTTGAAGATCCAATCCTGTGTAGTTTTCATTCTTTTTATTATTGTAGAGATAGAGAAATGGAGATCCGGAGTAGTTTTGTGGAACTACCTGAAAGGGTTCCGGTAGGAATAGCATCACATCCGGATTCAGGCAAAGAAAGCTTTCCCCTTTACCGAAATATCCATCTATCCCCGTACGAATTCCACCTGCGGTTCCGAGGATTTTCTCCTCTTCGAAAGATATTTTGATGTCTAATTTGCTTTCGAATTTTTCGAGATGTTTGTGAATCAAGGGAGCCAGGTAATGAGTGTTGATGCAAAATTTTCTGGCACCCATATGATAGGCATTGAATATGGCAAGGTCCAGAAGTGCAATGCCATTGATCTCGAGAAGAGGTTTGGGCAGATTCCGTGTAAGATCTCCCATCCTTTTTCCGAAACCTGCGGCCGGGATAAAGCAATTCATCCTATCTAACCTGGTAATTCATCTCTCTGGCAGTTTCTAATAAAGTCTCTGTGATTTCACTGATCCGATTTTGAGTAAACGTCTCTTTGTAATTGATTAGAGAAATGTGATACGTTACTGATTTTTTGCCAGCCGGAATGTTTTCTCCCCTGTAAATTGAACTCACCGAAATTGATTCCAATTCAGGAATGGATTTTCGAAGAACTTCCCCGGAATAAACCTCTGTACGTGTCGATTCATCCAATACAAGTGAAATGTCCAAACTGTCCTGAGGATACTGAGAAGGAGATTGAAATATGTATCTGGTTCGGTTGTCTGTCCAAATTGGATTGAGAGTTTCCAAGTCTATCTTCCCGATGATCAATCTTTTTTTGATTCCATACTCTTCCTGAAGTAGAGGGTGGAGATAACCCATTTCAGCTATAAGTGTCCCGTCGATAGAGAAAGAGATTCCCGAACCGGGATGGAGATAGGGCTTAAGCATATGAGACGTTTGAATATTTGGAAGATGCAATTTGATTAATAGACTTTCCAATTCAGATCTCACTCTGATGAGGTCATCTTCTAAATCCAAAAAGTTTTCTTTCTTTCTGAGGTAACTAACCCCAAAAACAAATTCTTTTTTTTCCGAACCCAGATCCTTTCCATTTGGATCTTTAAAATAAGACCTACCCTGTTCAAATATTCGTATTTTATCAAACCTATCTTCATTCAGAGAAACATTTTTCAGAAGGGAAGGATACAATGAAGTCCGAAGATATCTGTATTCTTCAGGCATGGAATTTTGAATCTTAATCGAAGGAGAATCGGGGTTTTCAAATATTGTATCTTTTTCAGAGGCAAAAGAATAATTGTAGACCTCATTGAATCCCAATAATTCGGAAAACAAATGCTTGATCCTTCGAACCAGTGTAGCTGCAGGATTCAAAACTGAGGGCTCGATTCCTGCGTTCAACGGAAGGGGATCGATCGCAGCATAGCCCAGAGACCTACCCACTTCTTCAACAATATCTTCAGCGATTGTAATGTCATACTGACTACGATACTCAGGTACCTTTATCTCTAAATCTTCCTGAACGGATACTTCAAAGCCCAACTTTCTGAGAATGTGAAGAATTTCAGAGTCAGGAAACTTTTTTCCCAATTTTTTCTCTAAAAACTCAAAGCTGGTGCGTATCACAACTGGCTCGTCCGAAGCATTCGAAAAACCATTCGGGTTTCCGGCCAGAAAATCCCCTCCTCCATTCTCTTTCAGGAGATTCAGAACTCTATGTATTACAGGGATAGGGGTCTTGGGATTGAGTCCCTTTTCATATCGAATCGATGCATCCGACCGAATGGATGTCGCCCTGATGGAGGCTCTAATATCTTCTCTCTTGAAGACAGCTGATTCCAAAACAAGGTTTTTTGTAGTTTCAATAACTGATGAATCCAAACCTCCCATTACCCCTGCAATTGCAACAGGTTTGTCCTGATTGGTAATGACCAGAACTCCTGAATTCAAATCTTTATTTGTTCCATCCAAAAGGGAGAGCTTTGTGGGTGAGTTCAATTTCTCAATCCCTATCTCTAGATTTCCCAGGCGATCAGAATCAAAGAAATGAGTCGGTTGTCCCATTTCCAGCATCACATAGTTGGAAACATCTACCACATTATTGATGGTTCGAACTCCGCACTTAGTCAAACGATTCTGTAATCTTGAGATAGAAGGTTTGATATCAACATTCTCTATCGGGAGTGCGAAGTAAGAATGCGCATCCTTAGAATTCTTAACTACTGTACTTTTTGATAATTTGAAATCAAACTTAGACTCAAATGGATTCATAAGTATCGGAAGATCCAACTGAGCCGCTAACTCCCTGGCAAATCCAAAATGACACCAGAGATCCGGTCGATGGGTGATAGATTTGTTATCTATCACTAAGATTCTATCTTCAAATTCTAAGTATTTTCTCAGATTCAATCCAATAGATGCATCCTTAGGAAATTTCATCACACCGGAATTGTCTTCAGACAAACCCAGATCAGCTTCCGAACAGAACATCCCGTAGCTGGATATGCCCTTTAGCTTGGACTCTTTGATCTCTTTTCCTGAGATGAAGGACCCCGGCAGAGCCAGAGGGACCAGATCACCTATTTGTAAATTGGTGGCCCCTGTGACTACAGTCTTTTCTTCACCTGAGACCATCACCCGGGTCAGAAATAATTTATCTGCATCGGGATGTTTTTCCAGAGATCCGATCTTTACTACGACTACATTTTCCAGATCTTTTCGGTACTCTTCTACATCATCTATTTCACAAATTGATAAATTAATTTTTTCTAATATCTTTTCAAATGTGATTTTTGGAAATTCAGCAAAATCACAGAGCCAGTCATATGATAATTTCAAGTCAAACTCCAGTTAAGGACAATTATTTACAGA
>JACKPB010000009.1 GCA_024233875.1 Leptospiraceae bacterium | reverse complement strand
GTTTGACGATAAAGTATTAAATAAGATCAAAACTCCTTTTCTGGCAGTAATTCCTTTCAATGGCAAGGTTTATGTAGTCGCTTACAAACCGGATAGAAAAGCAAATTATCGGTGGAGTATTCTAAATTTTTCTGAAAAACAATATGGAAGTGTAGAGTACTACGAAAAAATTATTTCTTCATTTCCATGGATAGAAGGTGACAACTCATTTCAAATTTATTTGAATCAACAGGGAGCAGAACTCTATCAAATCCTCAGAAAGAATAAGATTTCCTATAATATCAAACTGTTTTATAATTTTCAAACGAATTCAGACTCTTCTGAGACTCAATTGAATCCGGTAACTGCCGAGTGTTCTCAAACAGATAAACTTGAAAAAATCCAATATCTCCCTTCGGATTATTTTGAAGGAACCAAAACTTTGAATCTTTCCAACACTCTCCAAATTTGGAATTTTCAGGAGTTTGATTCTAAAATTTCGGGAAGTTCAAATTCTATCGAATCCTATTCCTGGAAGTGTGGAAATTCAAATGTCCGGTTTGAAAAGTTGCAGAGAAGAGTTGATGATCGCAATCTGCCCAATGCTATCCTGATTACAAATACCATTCTTAAGGAATCGACAAGCAGGGTTCTGGCGAAAGATTATATGAAATGGACAGATTTCTGGATGAAAAAAGGAGTCTCTACTATTTACTTTATTGATAGATTAGAACAGGATGAAATAGGAAATGAAATTCTGGAACTCATTTCGGTAAGCAATCCGGGAAGTTCAAACTTGAACAAACTATCCAAACTCTTAAAACAAAATAGCAGAGAAGGTGTGGTTCTAAACAGAGGACCGATCTAGGAAGAAAACTAGAGAGAAAAAGCTGATGAAATCACATTTCTAAGATCAGATTCGATTTCTTTGGGATCAATGTTTGTATTCAGGCATTGTTGCATATGCTCTTCCACATAAGCCTGTCCGAATTTTTTAAGGGCGTTGGTAGCAGCTTTTAATAATTGAATGTTTTTCTTGCAGTCAGATGGCTGATCGATCAAATTTCTCTTGATTGCTTCTATCTGCCCTTGGATTCTGTTTAGTCTATGGATGAGTTCTGTTTGATTCATGCACATACCCTAAGGGGTATAGGTATCCTGTCAAGCGAAGTTTGTTGAATGTAAAAAAAAAGGAGAGATTTGATTGAGTACTGCAGATACATCTGAAAAACTATCCAGATTGTCCTCACCTGATCTGGATGAGGTTCTGGGATTGCCGTTTCGGGTACTGGATGATGGTTTCATTCGGGTAATTGATTATATGGGCACAGACGAAGCTATAGTTCAGGCCGCCAGAGTTTCCTATGGAAAGGGAACCAAGAAAGTCAATGAAGACAGAGGACTGATTCGCTACCTACTCCGCCACAAGCACACAACTCCTTTTGAAATGTGTGAAATCAAATTGCATGTTCGCGTTCCCATGGACACCTGGAGACAATGGATCCGACATAGAACAGCAAATGTGAATGAATACAGTACAAGATATTCAGTGGCAATCGATTCTTCTCAAAAAACTTCCCCCTCAGAATGGAGAAAACAATCTTCAGACAACAAACAGGGAAGTTCCGGATTTTTCTCTCCTGAAGATGGAAAACTACTGACTGACCAGGAAAAAGAATTCCACAATCTTTCACAAAAAATTTACAACGAACGAATAGAAAAGGGAATCGCCAGAGAACAGGCAAGAAAAGATCTTCCCCTTTCCACATACACAGAAGCCTACTGGAAAGTTGACCTTCACAACCTCCTGCATTTTCTTGCTCTGAGAATGGACTCCCACGCTCAACTAGAAATCCGACAGTACGCCAGAACAATTGGTGAAGAAATTGTAAAGCGTTGGTGTCCTATCGCATGGGAAGCCTTTCAGGACTATGTTGTACATAGCTCCAGCCTTACCCGTATGGAAATGGAAATTCTCAAAGAAATCACTTCGGGAAATACTGAATCCGCCATTCAAAAAGCAATCGGTTTCGGAATGTTAAATTCTGATCGATCTGTAAAGAAAAATCGGGAACGGGAAGAACTTGAGGAAAAGCTAAAAGACCTAAATTTAAATATTCCCTGGTAAGAATGTACTAATTCTCATAAATAATTACAGATTTCCTATTTGGGTATGTAGCCATTTTATAGCTGAGTTCTTTATGAAAGTGAAAATATTTTTGATATTGACTTTAAGTAACTCACCTTATGCACTTCATGCGAAAGGTGAGTAGATTTCCGTGGATCCGTCGACAGAATGGGAAATCATCATCTCCGAATCCTTATTTTTATTGATTTATAAGTAAAATATAATTTTGAATAAAAAAAAACCAACTTCAAGTTTTCTCAAAGCATTTAAAATTCCAAATTTAAAAATTCCTTTCTTGCCTTCAGTGTATCACGAAAAGTGGAAAGATTATTGTGATACCCTCCTTTGACTTCAACATACCTAATTCTTTCAGACAACCTGCCGATTTCCCTTCCCATTTCCACAGGAATGATTTCATCACGATCTCCGTGTAAGATTAACGTATTACCACCATAACTATCGACATATTTTTTAGTCTCCAGGCGATATGACAGTATCACACCTGGGACAAAAGGAAAGTATTTCTTTGCGATAGCGGGAAAATCAGTGTAAGGTGTCTCTAATATTAATCTCTTTGTTTTTTTATGATTGGCAAGGTAGGCGGCAATCGCTGTTCCTATAGATCTTCCATAGGGAATGATTTCCTTACCCGGATATTTTTGAACTAAGTATTCATAGAGTTCCAATGCATCCGAATACAATAAGTCTTCATCCGGTTTTCCATCACTTTTTCCATAACTTCGATAATCGGTGATAAATAGATCCCAATGATTGGGGAGAAATTCTCTGTACACATCTCCCCAGGAACGCAGACTTCCAGCATTTCCATGGAAATAGAGTATGATCCCCTTTGATTCCTGTGAATTGAAATATAAAGAATTGATTTTCGTCCCATCCTGCATAGCTAAAGTAATCTCTTCAAAGGGAGAATCATATTGAAAAGAATGCTCCGGAGGAAGTTTTTCGGGATAAAAAATCAGTGATTGTTCCAAAAATTTTAACAATTTCAAGATACCTCCGAATAAAATTAAAAAAAGAACTAGAGTAAAAAGATATTTTTTCATCGCAAAATGCTCAGGCACCCGTAATTTGATTTTCTTTTTGATTTCTTGAACAATCCATTTATCGTCAGAGAACCGATGTGAATTGGAAAGAAAAGTGAATCTTCCTCAAATTGAAGTTCCTCCAATCAATTGCAAAAGATATAGTGAACTTAAAAAAATTCACAATCCGAGTGCTTTTCTCCAAAGCTTATAATCCTTTAAGATTTTATCCTTCTTCAATTTGAATTGTTTCTGATCGGGATCGAGTTGAACCAATACATACTTATCGCAATCCATTTTTTGAATTGGCTTTCCCCAATCCCCCACTGAAAATTTTAAATCTTTTTTTTCGAAGACCAATACTTCCGGATTTTCCTTTTCCAGTTTTAGTGCCTTACTATGCTTACCGAGCCAGATCATCTGATCTCCTTTTTCTGTAAGAGGGATAGTTTCGAGTGAAAATTGAGAATAGACAAACAACTCCCTTGATGTCCAGTAATCACTCAGGACCAAACCACTGTAGTAAGGCACAAATTCCTGGATACAGGATAAAGATTTTGGTGTGTAGTACATAAAATCTTTAAATGAATTTTTGAAATTAAAAAATATAAATATTGGTAAGAAACCTAAGGATAGATAATTCAATTTTTTGGGAATCAAAATCACCAGAAGAATCAAAAATGAGAAATAAACACCAAATTCATAACGTACCGAATTCAAATTGAAAAATATTTTTGAAAAGAGAATAAGTAGAGAACTCAAAACAAATTGAACAATAAAATAAAGAACCAGGGTACCATCAATTTTTTGTGAATGCTCACTGACTTCAGCCTTTTCGGTAGGAGAGACAATACGTATCCATTTTTTAAAAACTAAACCTAAAAAGATCAATAAAAGAATAGAAATCATAAATAATGTAGATCCATCTAATATCTGAGTGAGATCGGAAGGCAATTGAATCCCTGAAAAAAGTATCCTCTCTGTAAGAAGATAAGAAGATCTTAAAATATTTAAATCCTTTGGAATCCGATAGGAAGAATAAAAGACAAAAAGCAAGACAAGAATCCTGAGCAACCAATCTTTCAACTTAAGATTTTTCCATTGAGAAAATAAATCTACTACAAAGACAGGAAAGATTCCCCAGAAAAAAAAGAAGGAAGAGGATGCAAGAGAAAGTATTGAATGAAAAACTAATAGATAATGTTTTCCTTTAAACTCAGATCGATACAAACAAAATAAGATTAAAGAATTTACATAAGCACCCATGTGATGACCGGGAGAGATAGAATTTAACATCAATTGATTTTCCAGGAAATATTGATCTAAGATCAAAAAATAAAATAAGAAGGGGAATAAAAAAGAAAGAAGAATCTTTTTAATCCGGAAAGGTTGAGAGTGATCCTTCCCATTCAATAAAATCAATGATCCAAAGAAGAGAGAAAGCATGAAAACAGAATGAAAGTAAAGATAAAGATTGGGATTCCGAACGCCGGTAGTGAGAATAGCAATCAGGATATCGGGCAGACTACTCATCTGCGGCGCAAATATCCACTCACGGAAGTTCAATGGGAAATCATTCACCACTTCCCAAAAAAGCAGAGAATCTGAGTTTTGAAGGAGAATCGGGAATTTTTCCTGAGAGTTTAGAATAGAAAAAACAAATAGAAAGTTGAACCCGAAAAGAAAGATCAAACTTTTCAAAAATTGCAAAAATAACCCTCCCTGATTCCATGAGTAAATCGAAAATACATGCTTTCGTTCTGATGAATTGCTCAAAATCTGTATACAGTTTTATGAAATATCAAAAGAGTAGAGTCATTTGTATAAATAAATATAATAAGACATAATATAATATTTATTTTTTATATCGCGTTAACATTTACTCTCTATTTTTATAACTCATAGCTCTTTTTATATTTTCGAATATTCTAATTTGTTAATTGTCTAAGTATTCCTGAGAAAAATCATATTCTTTCCCGGATCAATTCCTCTCTTTCACTGTTACTGTGAGAAAAAAGACTTTTCCTTATCAAGCACTTCCAGAAATCGTATTATTAGACCCAAAATAAGAAAAGCGAAGAGGAAACGAGGATTATGAAAGTTGTAGTTCTAGTTAAGCAGGTTCCTGATACAGAAACCAGCATCAAACTCGGTGATAAATCTATTAACGAAGCGGGAGTTAAATGGATTATCTCTCCCTATGATGAATTCGCCATTGAAGAAGGAATCAAATTAAGAGAAAAAAACGGCGGTGAAGTCATTGCTGTTACAGTTGGACCCGATAGAACTCAGGAAGCCCTGAGAACTGCTTATGCAATGGGTGTTGACAAAGCTGTTCAAATCAAAGTTGATAGTTACAATAATTTTGATTCAGCTTTTACCTCAGAATTAATCGCAAATTTTATTAAATCTGAAAACCCCGACATCGTTATTTCAGGTAGACAGGCGATTGACTCCGATAGCTCACAAACAGGAGTTCAGGTTGCAGAACGTCTCGGATGGGCTCATGTTTCTCTTGCATTGAAACTGGAAATCAATGGAACCAGTGCAAAAGTAACCAGAGAAGTGGAAGGTGGAACAGCAGTTGTTGAAGCTTCTTTACCTTTACTTTTAACAGCTCAAAAAGGTCTGAATGAACCCAGATATCCTTCCTTGAAAGGCATTATGACAGCTAAGAAGAAACCGATCACTACAGTAAATGCAGCAGATCTCGGAAATCCTTCTGGAAAATTAGAAATTGTCTCTTTAGAACCTCCTCCGGCTCGTATAGCAGGAAGGAAGCTTGAAGCAGGTGATGCTGATGGTTTTGCACAACAGTTAGTAAAAGCACTCAGAGAAGAAGCGAAGGTTATATAAGGAGATAAGTTATGTCTAATGTATTAGTTGTAGGTGAAATCAAAGACGGAGCTCTAAAAAAAATCTCTAAAGAGATTACATCCGCAGGTAAGAAGATTGCTTCCGAATTAGGATCTCAGGTAGAAGTTCTCCTTATCGGAGCCGGAGCAGATGGATTTGCTAGCGAATTAGCAGCAGTTGGTGCAGATAAAGTCATTACTGCCAATGTAGCAGATTTCAATCCGGAAGGATATGCCAATCTAATCGCGGCTGTAGCTAAAGAAAAAGGTTCCAAAGTTGTTCTCATGCCACACACAGGTATGGGAAAAGATTACTCTCCAAGAGTTGCTGTAAAACTGGATGCAGGTATCATAGCTGATGCAGTAGGTCTTTCAGTTGACGGTGGTAAAGTAGTAGCTAAAAAGCCAATTTACTCCGGTAAAGCATATGCAAATATCAAAGTCACAACAGACATTCAGGTGATCACAGTTCGTCCCAATTCTCAAGAAGTCACTCAAACAGCCGGAGCTGGAGCAACAGAAGCTACCTCTCAGGGTGTGGGTGAGACTAAATCCAAGATCACTTCAACTGAAATGTCAGGTGGCAACAAAATCCAACTCACAGAAGCATCAATTATAGTTTCCGGTGGTAGAGGTATGAAAGGTCCAGAAAACTTTCCTATGCTTCAGGAACTCTGTGACACGATTGGTGCCGCTATGGGAGCTTCCAGAGCCGCAGTGGATGCAGGCTGGATTTCTCACTCTCATCAGGTTGGTCAAACAGGAAAAACTGTATCACCAAATTGCTACATAGCATGTGGTATTTCAGGTTCCATCCAGCACATGGCAGGTATGGGATCCTCTAAATACATTGTAGCCATTAACAAAGACGGCGATGCTCCAATTTTCAAAGTTGCCACTTTTGGGGTTCAGGCTGATCTCTTTGATGTAGTTCCCGCTTTGACAAAAGAATTTAAAAAAGCTCTGGGATAAATTTTTCCTTTATTTTTTCTTCGGAAGGTCATTTCTTAGCTTTATGACTTTCCGAAGTTTCCTTATATTTCCTTTAAATATTAAGAAAAAAATTCCGATAATTTTTATTGGTTTTTTATTCTCTTTTCCCTTATATTCACAATCCGGAGAAGAATTGCTCTCTGTATTATTGAGTACTATGAATAGTTTTGAAAGCATTCGTGCAAATATCACTATAAATGGCACTTCCGGACTTATGTCTTATAAAAAGCCTCACAACCTTTATTTAAAACTTTCAGATGGAAGAATTCTATCAGCCAATGGCAAACATCTCTGGTTTTACAACCCTTCCAGTGCAATTGCCGGCAAGCAGGATTTAAAAGGCGGTTCGGGAGGATTGTACGGTTTGCTATCAGGCTATGAAAATGTAAGTGCTACAGGAACCACTATTCGTCTAACTTCAGAAAAAAAAGCATATGAGGAAATTATTGTATCCATGACTCCTAACAATATTTTACGAAGTATTCGAATGAAACCCAGGGGGAGGGATTCATATACAGAAATTTCTTTATCGGGTGTTCAAACAAATATTGGATTGCCGGCGAGTATTTTCAATTATCACCCTCCATCCAGCGCACAAATAGTTGAAAATCCATTGAACCAGAGGGAATAGTTTTGGATGAAAATGTAAGTAGAACCGAAGCACATAAAATCTTTGCCAACCTATATCGTAAAAGTCGTTCTGCAGAGCATCAAGCCAAAGTAGACGAAATCATTACCAGATCGAATGATGTGTTCATTCGAATTGATATGATCAAAAAACTAGATGAGGAATTTGAAAAGAACGAAAGAAAAGAACGGGTGCTTGAAAAAAGAAAAGCTCCTTCCGGAGGAGGAGGTGGATCTACCGGTTCGGGTTCTTCAAGATCAAATTCCGGATCTGAAGCAGTAGCCAACCCATCCTCTGAAATTGCAAAAGCCGCCATCCAATCTGAAGCCCAGAAACAACCTCAGAAAAATGATGCCAGTTTGATCGATAGAATTTTTGGAGGAAGCAATCTCATCGCTAAATTTGCAAAAGAATCTAAGTCTTTGGACCTAGGTTTATTGGGTAGAAAACCAACACTCTCAGTGAATGTTGAGAAAATTTTCAAGTTCCTATCTGAGGAAGAAATCATCGGTACTGCTCAGGCTCTAAAGTTTTGTGAACAGGCAGGCTGGAGATTCTGGACACCCAAAGAGTACAATGTAGTAGTGAACTTTGGGAGGTTTTTCAATGCGTTTATCTCCCTCGATTCTCTCTTTAAAGATGAAATTTCCCCTGAAGTATTCTTGGGACGATCTTTAAAGATGCAAATGTACTACGTACGCATTCTTCAGAGACCCGATACCAAAGACATTGTCATGGAAAAGATTCCCAACCTTGTCAAAATGGAACCCAAATTAGTAGGTAAATTGGAACCGATCGTAAGAGGGTTGACTTATATTTTAACCCTGGAAACCCGTCGTCCTACCTTGAAAGATTCAATCATAGCCATTCATGTAGTTATGAACAAAAAATTGATCACCTGGGAAGATATAGAAAAAAAATTAGCAGTCACTCCTATCGATGAATCCAGATTTTCAGCTTCACCGGAGATCATGAAGCAAATCGAAATGGCTTCCACAAAAATATCCAATGACATTTACGGAAAATTAGGTAGTCTTGAGGAACTGGTAACTGTTAGAAAGAATTACTTTACTTTCAAAAAAGAAAATCAAATTTCTTTAGATTTCATTGATGCGATTCTCACAGAACACATCAATCGATTTTATCCTGACAATTCCCAGCTGGATACGATCAAACAGTCTATCAGACAATCCCCTCCAAAATTGCTTCAAGCGCTCTGTAGGGACATCCAAACCCAATTCCTACCAATTTTTGAAGGATACATCAAAGTAGAAGATAAAGGAAATATGTCGGATGTACTGGTTTTCCAAAATGGACTTTTCTTTCCGGAAATAGACAAAACCAATCAAATTCTTCGTTCTCTAGATGCTTTCAATAGAAAATTCCCAAGTTTTAGTTATAGTTTTAAAAAATACAACGATGATCTCACCAAGGGAACGACCGACCAGATAGAAATGTCTCTTGTCAAATTGATCAGTGATGCGGCAGACTTTTTTGGTAAATTTGCTAAAAAACTTGCTGTAGTCGTAGAAAATGATCGTTTAGCAAAAGAACTGGAAAGAAGTGGAGAGCTAAATGAAAAAACCTACGCTACAAGGGAAAAGACTCTTGAAGATTTGAAACCCATGCAAAGATTTATACCCTACGGAACTGCTAAGATCGTCACTCAAAATCGAATAGAGAATAGAACTGTTCAGGATGCAGTGTACGACCTAACCAAACTTCTATTCAACTACGCTGTTTTGTTCAAGGATCAAACGATTTCTAACCTATTGGTAGGCTACAATAAGCTAGAAAATGATCTCAATAAACTCAAAGGTGAGTACTTCAGGCTTACCGGGAAAGAATTTACATCTGGATCAAGAGAAGAAAATTGAAAAGAATACTAACAGGTCTTCAACCTTCCGGAAAACTTCATCTGGGCAACTACTTTTCCGTTATGCGGAAAATGATCAAATATCAAGATAATTTTGATCTTTTTTTGTTTATTGCCAATCTGCACTCATTGACTTCCATTTCATCAAGGGATGACCTGATCAACAATACCTACGATGCTGTTGCCGATTTTTTGGCCCTGGGATTGGATCCGGACAAATCTACATTTTGGATTCAGTCGGATGTTCCTGAAGTGACAGAATTGACCTGGTACTTGAGCAATTACATAACTGTGAATCAGCTTTCTCTCGCTCATTCCTATAAAGACAAGATCTCAAAAGGTCTACAACCCAATGCATCCCTTTTTATTTATCCTATTCTTATGGCAGCAGATATCCTTGCCTTCGATTCAAATGTGGTACCTGTAGGCAAAGATCAAAAACAGCATTTAGAATTCACCAGAGACATGGCAGGAAGGTTCAATCAGGACTATGGAGATGTTTTTGTAATACCAGAACCCGAAATCGATGAAGACAGTGCAGTAATACCGGGAACAGACGGTCAGAAGATGTCCAAATCCTATAAAAACACTATCAATTTGTTCGATTCAGAAAAGGACTTAAAAAAAGCAGTTATGTCCATCGTCTCAGATTCTGCCGGAATCGATGAAGCAAAAGATCCGGATACCAGTACAATATTTGCCATTTACAGTTTGTTTCTCAATGAAACTGAAACCCAAAACCTCAGAACCCGTTTTTTGACACCGGGACTCAGATATGGAGACATAAAAAAAGAATTATTGGAATGCATTATGGAGTACTTTCAGCCTTATAGAAAAAAGAGGGAAGAAATCATTAGCAATAAGGATTACATCGAATCTGTTCTAAAAAAAGGAAAAGAAAAAGCCGGATGGATTGCTCAAAAAAATCTGGAGAAAGTTCGTTCTGCTTTGGGAATCAAACGAATCTCTTAATTTATCAATTCCTCAATTTTTTCAATAAACAATTTTCTAATATCACTTTCTGGCAATTCACTCAGATATTGAATTAGGGAATTTCCATCATTTTTTAGCATCGTCAATAACTCTGATTGTATATTGAATGCTTCCAGGTAATGTAAGATCATTGCCTTGTCTTCGGCGGATTTCATTTCTTTTTTCAATAGATCATGAATTATTTTCAGATCATTTTTCTTTAACTTCTCCTGAAGCAATAAAATTGGATAGGTATAGAGACCATTCATAAAGTCTTTCAGAGGAATCTTTCCCGATTTTTTTGAATCATCAAAGTAATCGATGTAATCATCCTTTCTCTGAAACAAAAGTCCCATCTGAATTCCAAAATTATGAATCTTTTCCAGAGGTTTGCCCTTCAATCCGCTCAGAATACCTGCAGAAATAGATACAGCTCCAAATAAGGAAGCAGTCTTTCCGTAGATTACTGATTCATAAATAGCAAGAGTGATTTTGGGATTCTTCTCCCATTCCATTTGGATCAATTCACCCACACTCAGATCCCGAATCACTTTTGTGTATGCCGCCATAATCTCCGGCTGATTCAATCGATTCAAATGGTCGATTCCACAAGCCAGAAGATAATCTCCTCCGAGAATTGCGGTTTTGTTCCCATAGAGGGCTCCCACTGTAGGCTTGCCACGTCTCAACTCAGACAAATCGACTACATCGTCATGCAGCAAACTGGCACCATGGATCAACTCAGCAATTGCTCCGACGTCCTTCCAGATACTACCTTTGTAATCGTGAAGTTGACAGAGAAAATAATGGGTAAGAGGTCGAATTCGTTTTCCACCGGATTGGATGACATGTTTCTTTATCTTCTTTAGGATAGGTAAATCTTCCTGAATGATTTCATCCAGTTTAGAATCAAAATTTTTAATGAGCCTGGGAAGCAAGACAGAAGGACGCATACTCTTTAATTGAGAAAGCCTTATAGAAAATCAATAGATAATTATTTTTTCATTTATTATTCTATTGACATATGGTACAATGGTATTAAATATCCTGTAAACTTACTCAAGATCGATTTTATGCAAAAAAGTGAATCTGAAGAAAACTATATAAACAAAGACCAGGATGAGATCGAAAAAGAAACACTTCAGGATCTTCAGGATCTGGAAAGTTTCAAGAAAACGTTCATTGATCTCAATCGCGGCAGACCTATCTATCTCATCAGATTCGAAAACATCCATGGCAAAAGCTTAATAGATTTTATCAACATCCTAAAAAGAGACATAAAAATCATTTTGGAATGTAAGGACATTGATACCGGTTTCTATTTCATAGAAAGCAAACAGAGTCTTTTGATGGGTTTAGTAATACAATTGGAATCTTCTATTGAGCAGATGCCGAATGTAGACAACTCCCTGGGGAAGTTCCATCAGGAATGCAACAAAAAGAATGTTTGTACATTTGATTATGGCATTTCGCGTACACAGAGTAATTTTATATCCACTACTAATGAAATTTTTAACGATCTCTTCCGGACTGCTGAAAAGAATCTAAACGACAATCTGGTTCGATGGAGTTGGACATATTTCAATAAGGCCAATTCATACATTTCAGGAACCTTTCATGAGGCTATGATCCAACCGACTGTATACTATGATCATAAGAAAAAGACTTTTTCAGTAAAGGGTGGAGAAGTTTTTGTTGGTGGGGGTGCTTATAAAGGTTACAAAGATCTTATCAGTGACATTCCCAACGACCAGGATCTCAAACGAATAGAATTACTCATCCTAGAAAAACTTATCATTGCCTGCGACCATGCACCGGGACTCTTAAAATTCAATATTTCACCCCAATCTCTCATCGATACCTTTGCAAACTTTGAAAAGGTCAGTAGATTCAACACTCTGATTCGATCCAAAGGTTTGCTCCCACAAAATGTGCGATTTGAACTCATAGAAAAACATTACGAAGAAACCGAAATTCAACTGAAAGATGTATGCCAGTGCTTTTGGGACTACGGTTTTAGTTTTGCAGCCGACGATTTTGGGGTAAAGAGCTCCAGCCATCAGGTTGTACTTGATCTGGGTTTGATGATTCAGGAGTTTAAGTTAGATCCAATTAGTTTCAAATTCAAAGTGAAAGAAGACAAGGTGAAGTTTCTCGACAATCTAGCTTTCATAGACTATTGCAAAAAATTAGCAGACAACCGGGAAGCAGTCATCACTGCTGAAGCGGTAGAAGATATTGAAACTCTTAGATTCCTACTCGCACATCAAATTTGGCAATTTCAAGCTTTCATTTTATTCAATAAGATTAGCGTATTGCAATACAGGGATGAGTTTGAATCAATGAAAGACCTGCATGAAGATATCGTCTTTGAAATTCTTTCAAACCCCGAATTGATCAAAGAGCAAAAAAAAGTTGGACATATCTTCAAAGTTGCCAGGAGCAACGGTCTCTTAACCTGAGACAGTCTTCATTTCTTTCTTTCAACTTTTCCAATTGCAGACAAAACCTTCTTCACAGTTACTTCTGAAATAAAATCAGGATGAGAGGATTGTACCAGAAGGTCAGATTTGTTCCAAATATAAGTAAAGCCTACGATGTATTTAAAAACCATCCCCGGAGTCCATTCAACACCCGGATTCTTGATGACTCCGAGTATGATCACTCCATTTTCAACATTTATCAATTTTAATTTAAACTTATTTACTATATCTTTCGATTCTCCAAGAGTCATGGCTTCCCCTTCACCGATCAGGATTGCATCTACTCCCAGGATTTTACCCATTTCTGCTGCGGTATCTTCATCTATCAGTCCGGATCTGGAAAACTTTTGCTCCTGAATGATTTTATCCAATTGATTTTTGTTTCTCTCCACGATTTCTATTCTATTGTTTTGAATGAAGTAAATCGATAAGGAGTTTGCAAATTCATAGCCAATATTTTCTTTTCCTTTAAAGTCAAAGGGAATGATAGCTACTTTATGGATGGATTGGATTTGTTCTTTGTTTTCAGCGATACTCACACTCACGGTGGAGCAATTTGATAACAAAAGAATAGAGATAACAAACAAAGTATTTATTAGAAAATATCTTTTTAAGATTTTCATATAGTAAGAATTCCTCTCATTGAATTATTTTGCATTTAGCAAAAGTTCTTTTCTTTTTTCTTCCGGTACAAGTTCTAACTTTTTAATTTCATTATGGAAGGCAGTAAATTTTTCATCAACATCACTAAAAACCCTCTGAAAGTACTCTTCACCTGATTCATATCTCAAAAATCCAATAAATGTTTCATTATTGATTTCAGAGTGTTCGAGTCTTTCTAAAATTTTAGAGGGATTGCTTTGATTCATTTCATGAATTTTTGATTTAAAAGAATCCAGTATAGTCTTTTTAGCCTGATATTTTTCCTCATCTGACTTTTCTGAGTTGTACTCAAATTCTAATTTTCTTCCTGTAATCAAGAACTCTTCCACCAATTTTTTTTTAAGCTTTTTTCTTTCTTTCCATATCTTTAGTATCGACTCTGATCTTTCGGGAAAAGTTGTATTATAAAAAATTTCTACTCCCTTATCCTCCACAAATGAAGCGTATGACTCATTGAACAGAGAATCCCCCGGAAAGTAGATCGTAGAATGGGACATTTCATGAATGACCAGTCCCACCAGGTCAGGTTCACTCAGCTTCAATTGCGGAGAGAGGACCGGATCGGAAAACCAACCCAGGGTAGAATATCCTGCGGTGATCCTCAGTTTTGTATCCAAACCTTTTTCTTTTAGATCTTCCTGCAATTGGATAGCCTTTTCTCTTTGGAAAAATCCTTTGTAAGGCACTTCCCCAACAATCGGGAACCACCATGTATAGGATTGCATTTTTAAAGGGTAAGACGCTGTCACATGCCAACCGATTTCTTCTCTATCCAATTGTGTATAGTACTCAAACCCTCCTCCCGGATTTAGACCCAATTGATCAATGGAAAATTGCCTTACTGATTGGATCAATTTCAGTTTCTCCTGAATAGTGGGATCCTCGCTACTTTCAATCGCAAGTTCTAATTTTTCTCTTTTGGCTAAGATCTGCAATTGACCGATCGCCAGATGACCTAAATAAGAAAGACAATTTTCCATCAAAAGGCAGGAAAGAATCAATATCAATTTCTTCATATTTTACAGGTTCTTTCAGGATTCTCCAAATTCAAGTAAGGTACACGATTTTACTCTTTAAATTAGAAAAACGGAAGGTAGAACCAAAAAACTTGATTTCCACCACCTTAGGTCAGGAGATTTTTTATTTGTCCAGAAACCTATGAACTCCTACCTTGTCTGTAAAGGAGTATTAGGCTAATGTCTCAAAAAGCAGAATTGATTATCAAAGGAAAAAAATACGAACTGGACATTTTCACCGGAACAGACGGAAGAAGTGGTATAGACATATCCAATCTTTATAAAGAAACTGGATATGTAGCAGTAGATCCCGGATTTTTCAATACTGCTGTCGGAAACAGTCGGGTCTCCCGTAGAGATGCTTCCGAAGGTACCTTAACCTATCGGGGATACGATGTAGGTGACCTGGTAAAAAACTCTACATTCGTAGAAACCGCATATCTTTTGATCTATGGAGATCTACCCAAGAAGGAACAATTAACTGATTTTTCCAAAAGACTCTCCAAACATTCATTGATCCATGAAGATATGGTGAACCTATTCGATGGATTTCCCGGAAAAGCCCATCCTCTGGCAGTTCTATCAACCATGGTTATGTCTCTTTCAAGCTATTATTCAGAGGAATACGAAGAATCGATAGATAAGGGAGTGGATCAAGTATCACGGCTTCTTGCAAAAGTTCGAACAATCAGTGCATTTTCCTATAAAAAAATGATCGGTCAACCATTCATCTATCCTTTGGATCGATTGCCTTATTGTTCAAATTTTCTTCACATGCTTTTCTCTGTACCTGCTGAAAGTTATAATGTTGACCCGTATTATGAAAAACTTTTGAATCAACTCTGGATTCTATACGCAGAACACGAACAGAATGTAGCAGCTACTACAGTTCAATTGGTGGGTTCCACAAAAGCCAATCTTTTTGCCTCGATTAGCGCTGGAATTTCCGCTCTCTGGGGTTCGCGGGAAGGTGGTCAGAGTGTTGCGGCAGTAGAATTATTAGAAGAAATCTTGGAAAACAATGGTGATTTTGAAAGAATCATAGAAGAAATGAAAAATTCTGATATGGTTCCTACTTTCATCGGACATTCAGCATATGAAAAGACCAGTCCGAGAGCCTTAGTAGCCAGAGAGATTTTTAAAGAGTTCTGTGGAAATTACATCTCTCCTATTTTAGATGTTGCTAAAAAAGTTGAGAATTATTTCCTTAACGATCCCTATTTTATTGAAAGAAATTTGTATCCCAACCTGGAGTTCTATAGCGGAGTCATGTTCTATAGTATGGGTATCCCTAAAAACATGTTCACACTAATGCAGGCTATCGGGAAATTACCCGGATGGTTGGCTCACTGGAGAGAATTGAGAGTCAATAATAATTACAAAAAAGCTCGACCCCGCCAAATTTATACCGGTGAAATGAACAGAAAGTATGTAGGTATAGACAAAAGATAAAAAAAAATCCACGGTTTGCTAATGCTTACCGTGGATTCCTTTTTAGATAGTTAAAAAGCCGAATTTATTAAATAACCTTATTCATCTTCTAGATCATTTAGTTCCTGATTTTTCTCTTCTACTTTTTCTACTTTGTCTGATTTAGTCTCAATTTTTATAGCTGGTTGCTTTTGTTGTTTGGTAAAAATATCACCGGGAATGATTTCATCTTCACTATCTTCATCCTCTGAATTTTCACCTTTACCTTTTTTCTGGTAGTACTCTTTTCCTGGATTGTTCAAGGAGATTACTTCAATCTTCGGTCCGAATACCCAACCCTGAACGATACTTCGCTTTGATTGATTTGTATCACGGTTCACAGCCAAAAGCTGAAAGTATCTATCTTCTACTATCTGATTGTTCATTTTAGCTTTGAAATACTTACTGGTTATATTCTTAACTTTGGCTACATCACCCATTCTTAGGATAGTTACTTTTTTTGAATTGGGTCTGGGGCTGTATCTCATAGAAGCCAATTGATTTGATACGATTGCATATTGACCGAATGCCTTTCTTCTATAGAGTTCTTTCTTAATTAGATTTTGATAATTTTCATTTTTTATAGCGTGGAGAAGTTTTATCAAAGCTAGAGTTCCCGCTAGATTGGTTTTTTGGTTCAAGGCAATGATTACTTCAGGGGCTAGATCCGGATTGTTCTCATAAGCTGTCAGTAATAAATCTACAGATCCATTTTGTTTTGAATTTCCGAGACCGGCTATTGCTCCGCTTCGTAAAGCAATCACATCAGATTGTAAAAACTTGCGAAATACATCCAAGTCTTCAGATCTGGAATAATTTCCCAGACCTTCCAATGCTGCTGAAATGATTTTGGAATTGTCAGAGTACAGACCGTATCTCAAAATCAAATCTCTTCCCTGGCTAGTTTTAGACTTTCCTAATCCTTTAAAGGAAGAAATTCGGATATCTTCATCGGAAGAGTTGATTCCGGCACGAAAGTACTTTAAAGACTTTCGTGAACCAATTCCTTCTATCGCTCTGTATGCCTGCTGCTTGACTTCGTAGGCGTCATTCTCTATTGCTTTATGTAAGTACTTCAATCCGGATTTGAGTCGACCGAGGGATCTGGCGGCTTCAGCTCTTACTTCAGGATATTTGTGCTTTAATAAGATTCTGGAAATTTGCTTTATAGATGAACTATTTCCTCGTGCTGAGTATTCTCTTAGCTTTTTTAGAGAAGATTCAATTTCTATTCGCTTAGCTTCAGTATCTATTTCTTCATTTGAATTCTTCCAATCACCTACACTGTCAGAAGGTAATTTGGGAGCATTTGTTTCTTTTGAGCTTTTGGGTGCAGTAGGAACAGTGACATTGTTTAAGCTTGTTTTAGGAGAAGTTTCATCGACATCATCATCGTCATCTTCTGAATATAAAACTTCTTCAGGGCCGTTTTTCAAAAAATTTGAAAACTTCCCATTTTCATTTGATTCCTTATTTTCTTTTATATTATCTTTCGAATATAAGGAAAAAGTAAATATCGATAAGATTAAACAGAGAAGAAATTTCATGAATTAGTTTGTTCCTTATAATAACTATTGACTTTATATATAGCCTTTTATTATAGCATTAAATTTTCAATAAGAATTATAAAAAATGGAGAAAATCTATCAATAAAATAAGCGGAAGCTTCAGTAATCTGAAGCCTAATCAAATTAAAAAGTTAAAATCACTATCTGAAAAAAGGAATCGGGAAGATAGTATTGTATCTATTGAATTATTGAAATATATTTCTCAACTTTCTCACGAAATGTATCGACAATTAGGCATAATTTTAAATCGCTCCGGTGAAATTGTGCATGTAGTACTTGGAGATAGCAAATCCATCGAAATACCCCACCTTGAAAGAACAAGATCAACTTCAAATCGTCTACGGGGTCTAAGATTAATTCATACGCATTTATTTGATGAAGGTCTTTCAGAAGAAGACTTAACTGATTTAGTACTACTACGACTGGATTCTATTTCAGCTGTAACCATAGATGATGAAGGATTTCCGAAATTTTTATATTCAGCACACATAAATCCCGATCCCGAAGCAGAAATTCCATGGATTTTACAGGAAAAGAAACATTTTAGCCAATTGCAATTTGATTTTTCAGAAGTTTTGTATGCTTTAGAAGATGAATTCAATAAACATGCGACAAAAATAGTTAATTTCCAAAGAGAAAATAGAGCTTTTGTTTTAGGAGTTTACAAACAGAATACTCCCCAGAGAAGTATAGATTTTTCAATTTCTGAAATAAAAGAGTTATGTAAAACTGCCGATATATTCGTTGTAGGTGACTTTATCCAAAAAAGACAATCGCTGGATCCAACCACAGTAATGGGTAAAGGAAAACTTAAAGAAATCCTTCTCAAAGCCGTACAAAAAAATATTGAACTTCTTGTCTTTGATTTGGAACTAACCCCTTCTCAGGCTAAAAAAATTTCTGACTATTGTGATGTAAAAGTAATTGATAGAACACAATTGATTTTAGACATATTTGCACGAAATGCAAAAAGTAGAGATGGGAAATTTCAAGTTGAATTGGCACAATTAAAATATCTCAAAGGTCGCCTTTCCGAACTCGATGACAATATGTCAAGACTGACAGGGGGAATAGGGGGAAGAGGACCGGGTGAAACAAAACTTGAAATTGGGAAAAGAAGAGTAGAAGATAGAATCAATAGACTCGAAAAAGAACTTAAGCAATTAAAAAAAAGAAGAGAATTGAATCGAAAGAGACGAAACAAGAATCTTATCCCTGTTGTTGCTATAGTAGGATATACAAATGCAGGAAAATCGACTTTATTGAATTCGTTAACTAATTCAGAAGTGATAGCTGAGAATAAACTATTTGCTACTCTGGACCCTACTACAAGAAGAATACGTTTTCCTGAAGAAAGAGAAATTATTTTATCAGACACAGTCGGGTTCATTCAGGATCTCCCACCTGAACTGACCAATGCCTTCAAAGCTACATTGGAAGAACTGGGAGATTCGGATCTATTATTGCACGTTATAGACGCATCTAACCCAAATTATTTGGAACACATTAAATCTGTGGAAAAGATTCTTTTTGAGTTGAATTTGTCGAATATAAACAGAATTCAAATTTATAACAAAATTGATATTTTGAATGAAAATGTAATTATTCCTGAAAATGAAATAAAAATTTCATCGTTGAACAAAACCGGATTGGATGACTTGTTAAACCTAATTGAGACTACCCTATGGAACGCTAAACTACAATGATTTTAACGCTTCCTCAACTGAATTGAAGATCCTGACTTTTTCAGAAATTTCAACTAATTGAATGATTGTATTCAGGACTCTACTTGTCCCACCTATTCCTAGAATACCATCAGATTCTTCTACCCTCTTAACGATTGTGAGGAATAGAGCAAGCCCCAAACTATTTATGTATTCTAATTTTACAAGATCAACAATGATTCGGTTAGTAGAAGCATCCAAAATAGCATCCAAATCGTCACTTATCAAACTAACGTTTTCATGATTGATTACCCCCCGAAAAATCAGGATAATTATTTCTTTTCCATCTTTGAGCTGAGTTTCATGCTCGAGTTCTAATTTTTCATATGAATGAATAGGCATAAGCTTCCTTTAGTTTTTTTCCGCGCATACTCTTAAGAATAACTCAAATTTTTTTCTTTGTATACAGATTTTTTTAAAATTTTCAGAAATTTGACTCCAATATTCTCCTTTCTCTACTATTTTAACAAAACCTCTACCATCGGAGATATCCCCTTCGAAATCCAGATACTTCAATCTGTGATTTTCTTTTTTTGAAGCTGAAATTTCTTCCCCCCGCAAAAAATTTAAAAACAACTCAGTCCGGAACTCATAGGTATACAGAGAATCACCTGAATTTTCTAAAAAAAGATCAAAATGGTCACCGATTTCTGTATTGTGATAGGATATTGTGTATCTCAATGCAAATCTTCTAATCTCAGCATTACAGATTTCTTTAAAATGATAGATAAATTATCAATTACCTCTATGGATCTATGAACATCCTGCTCTTTGCATCTATGAGTAAGAATTATGACCTCAATCGGTTCTGATTCCGATTCATCCTGTCGGACAGAAGCAATGGATACATTATTTTTACCTAAATGGTTGGATATTTCAGCAATTACACCCGGTTTATCAACAGTATTGAATCTAATATAGTACCTGGAAGTCTCCTGACCGTGAGGAATTATATTCCCTTTATCGAATATATTGTCTTCAAAACAATCATGATTCCCCCGTCTACTACCATAATAAACCAAATCCGATGCCACTGCACTCGCTGTTGGCAATGATCCCGCACCTTTTCCGGTAAACATTAGCGATCCCGCAAAATCGGATTCAATATAGATCGCATTCATTTCATTCATAACGCTGGCAAGGGAATGCTTAAGAGGAACCATCGTAGGTTGCACTCTTGCTTCAATATTCCCTGATATCATTTTGGATATCCCTAAGAGTTTGATTCTGTAGCCCAATTGCTTGGCTGTTTGAATTTCAGATTGACTGATCTTTGTTATCCCTTCGATGTAAATATCTTTGATATCAATTCTTTTACCGAATGCAAGACCCGTGAGTAATGAAACTTTGTGAGCCGCATCAATACCTTCAACATCAAAAGTGGGATCTTTTTCTGCAAATCCCAAATCCTGTGCTACTTGCAAAGCTTTTTCATAATCCCAATTTTCTTTCTCCATCTTAGAAAGTATGAAATTTGTAGTACCATTCAAGATACCGTAGACTGCTTTAAATTCATTTGCTACCAAACCTGTTTTTAATGAGCGAATGATAGGGATTGTTCCGGCAACAGCCGCTTCGTATCCTATTTCAACAGAATTTTCTTTAGCAAGAGAAAACAACTCATCCCCTTTCTCTGAAAGAAGTGCTTTGTTTGCTGTGACAACAGTTTTTCCGGCTTTTATAGAATCTTTGACAATATTGTAGGCAATTCCGGTCCCACCAACTAACTCGACTATCAAATCAATATTTTTATTTGATATCAATTCTAAATAATCGGATGTAAAACCCAATTGTGGATATGTTTGTTTTATTGAATTGTTTTTATCACAAACAAAGAGTAGTTCCAAATCTACACCGGAACGTTTTGCGATATCCTGCCTTTTTTCCAAAAGGATTTGTATCAGACCGGATCCAACTGTTCCGGCTCCAACGATCCCAACCCCGATTTTTTTCACTAGGATAACTCCAGATCTGAAGAAGGCTCAAAGTTTGAATTTACGCTCTGGACATCATCATGGGATTCTAACAAATCTAATATTTTAATTACTTTCTCTGCTGTAGATTGATCATTCACGTCAGCTTTTACCATGGGGATGTACTTAATTCCGGACTCAACCACTTCGAGTTCCTTTTTGCTGATCTCAGAAAGAACATTTTCAAAATCATCAGTGGAAGTAGTTACAGTAAATAGCTCATCTTCCAGTACTACATCTTCCGCTCCTGCTCCGGCAGCCAAATCTATCAATTCTTCTTCGGAGATCTGCTCATTTTTTAAAGTGATCACTCCTTTTTTGTCAAACAGGCGGCTGACCGAACCCGGATTTCCCAGAGAACCCCCACCTTTTGTCAGGATATTTTTGATTTCGGGAGTTGTTCTGGATTTTTTATCCGTAACCACCTGAACCATTATCCCTACTCCTCCGGGCGCAAAGCATTCATAGAGACATTCTTCATAGGTCACTCCTTCCAGCTCACCCGCTCCTTTTTTTATAGCCCTTTCGATATTGTCTTTAGGCATGTTTGCGGATTTGGCTTTCAACACGGCTAGTCTCAATCGGGGATTGGTTTCCGGATCAGAGCCCCCCATCCTGGCTGCTACTGTTAATTCTTTAGCAACTCTAGTAAAAACTGCCCCTCTTTTGGCATCCAGAGCTTCTTTTTTTCGTTTGATTGTCGCCCATTTTGAGTGTCCAGACATAATTATCCTCTATTGAAAAGTACAGATTAGAATTTGATCAATTTCTCTAACCAGATTTATCAGTAGGATAAATTTATCGAATTTTTTTTTTCAATTTGTTTTTTCCGAATTTATAGTCATTTTCAAAAGTATTTGCTCACTCACTGAAGAATCAGCTATAAATCGGCTACGTAATTTCAGAAGAAATAGGTAAGTATTTCGAAAACCATCATATGTCGGTTCATTGAGAATAATAAAGAGAAAACAGCTGAGTATTGGGAAATCACTTGCGTTCAAATAGCTATGATATTTTCCTATAATAGGAAAATATATGACTACATCATCTTACGGCGCAGAAAAAATCAAGATCTTAGAAGGGTTGGAAGCAGTTCGGAAACGACCCGGTATGTATATTGGAACTCAGGATGAATCCGGACTTCATAAGATGGTTTATGAAGTAGTGGACAATTCTGTCGATGAGGCTATGGCAGGGCAGTGTTCCCATATTCTCATTAAAGTTCTACCTGACAATATTATAGAGATTTCTGATAATGGTAGAGGTATTCCCACAGGTATTCATCCTGATAAGAATGTTTCCACCATTGAAGTAGTTCTCACCATCCTCCACGCCGGGGGTAAGTTTGAAAATGATGCCTATAAAGTTTCCGGAGGACTTCATGGAGTTGGAGTCAGTGTTGTCAATGCTCTCTCCGAATGGTTAGAAGTAGAAGTTAGACAGGACAATCAGGTTTTTTATCAGAAATACACTAAGGGTATCCCGGTAAAACCTGTTGAAGTGATCGGTCCTGCCTCAATGACCGGTACTACAGTTCGATTCAAGCCGGATGCAAGTATATTTACAACCACTGAATTTCAATATGATATCTTATCATCACGATTTCGTGAAATGGCTTTCCTCAACAAAGGTCTAACCCTAAAAGTTCAGGATCTAAGAAAAGCTGAAGTTCATGAAGATGAATTCTGCTATACCGGGGGAATTGTCTCCTTTGTAGAACTCCTGAATAAAAACAAACATCCAATTCATCCTGAAGTCATACATTTTGAAAAAACGAAAGACAGTTTGATAGCCGAGATCGCTCTTCAATATGCAGATACTTACACAGAAAATATATTTTGTTTTACTAATGCTATCAATAATACCCTGGGTGGGACCCATCTGGAAGGATTTCGAACTGCTCTAACCAGAACTTTGAATGATTACTTAAAAAAAGACAACGCACTTTCCAAAAAACACCCAAATGGATTGAGTGGTGATGACGTCAAAGAAGGATTGACCAGCGTTATCTCTATCAAAGTACCCCAACCTCAATTCAATTCTCAAACCAAAGAGAAATTGGTAAATGCTGAAGTCAAAGGACAAATGCAAACCATCGTTGGAGAAGGTCTTGCAGACTTTTTCGAAGAAAATCCATCTGTAGTCAAAAAGATTCTCGAAAAATGTATTCTTGCAGCAAAAGCAAGAGAGGCCGCCAGAAAAGCAAGAGATCTTACAAGAAGAAAAACTGTTCTGGAAGGTGGAGGACTACCCGGAAAACTAGCTGACTGTTCAGAAAAAGACCCAACAAATTCAGAACTGTACCTGGTTGAGGGTGATTCTGCAGGTGGATCCGCCAAGCAGGGTCGGGATAGAAATACACAAGCGATTCTACCATTGAAAGGTAAGATCCTCAACGTAGAGAAAGCTCGACTGGATAAGATCTTATCTAATGAAGAAATTCGAACTCTAATTTCTGCTATAGGAACTGGTATTGGAGAGGATGAGTTCAATCTTGCAAAGTTAAGGTATCACAAAATCATCATCATGACGGATGCCGATATCGATGGTTCTCACATTAGAACCTTGCTCCTCACATTCTTCTTCCGTCATATGCGTCAGATCATAGAGAAAGGTTACCTCTACATAGCTCAACCACCGCTCTATCTTTTGAAACATGGAAAAGAAGCTACCTATGCTTACTCTGACAAAGAAAAAGATCTTTTAGTATCCAAGCTTACCAAAGACTCCAAATACATGCTTCAAAGATACAAAGGTCTCGGTGAGATGAATCCGGATCAACTTTGGGAAACTACTATGAATCCATCAAATCGTGTGATACTACAGGTTCGAATGGATGATTTTGTAGAAGCTGAAGAAACTTTCAATATCCTCATGGGAGATGAAGTAGCTCCAAGAAGAAGGTTCATCGAGGAAAATGCCACTAAAGTGATGAACCTGGATCTTTAGATTCGGGTTTTGGCAGTTTAGATTCAGGGAAGTACTTTCTTTTCAATCAAGTCCAAAGTACTTGCAGAAAATCTTAAGAAATATTTCTTTTGGTTTTCTGATCCTCCATCCATAGAATAAATCCAAATCAAATCAACCTGAATTTCTCCATCCTTAATCTTCCAGTTCTTTTTATAATCTTGAATCAAAGTGGAATTGTAATTTAATTTTTCAGTAACTGATTGATGAACTGCTCGATTTAGTTCTATTCCGGTTATCCATTTGTATCCCGGGAAAAACTTTTCAAGGCTGGATTTCTCTACCCTATAGAGAGTCTCCATATACATAGATTCATGTGAATCTCCCTTTGTGTATCCAAAGTACACATATTGGCCATCTTCATATATGATTTCCCAGATTCGTCCCAGGATTTTTTTTATCCTATTTTCCATTCTTTTCTGGAAAAAAAAATCAGGATCTACCAACTCTGAAGTATTGATATTTTTTCCATTTTTCACTTCAGAAACCATGTACTTTTTCGAACAAGAAATCAATGTCATAATCCAGAGGAGTGGTATAAGTATAAAATATTTCATATTCATTTTTTGAAATCTTTCATTCAGATTGCAATGAATTTTTATAGTATATTGAAGAGTCTATTTTATCGAGTTGATAATTATTAGTTCTCAGATAAAATTTAATTTTTCAATTTACAAAATTTATTCTTTTTATTACTGATTCACTACTGCAAATGAAGATCTTTTTGAAAATTAGTAGAAGTTTTTATTCACTCAAATTTTTATTTTATTTGTTTTTCAGCTTACAGTCACTTTCAAAAGTATTTGCGTATTCACATAAGAATTATTTATAAAATGGCTACATTGCAAAATATGAAAAGTATATATATTTAAGAGAATTTGTATAACAATAATAATGAAAAAAGAGAAGTTATGAATCAATCAAAACATTCCAGAATCATAGGAATAGATCCGGGATCACATCGCATTGGTTTTGCGATTTTAGAGAAAAATGTATCTAAAAAAATACAAATCCTAAAGTACGGTACAATTGAAATTCCTCCCAAAACTGAGTTTGGCGAAGCAATGATTCAACTCAGGAAAGAATTGATTTCTCTTGTTGATGACTTCAAACCCCAGCTAGCTAGCGTTGAAGACTTATTCTTTAGTAAAAATGTAAAAACAGCAGCAAAAGTTTTTCAATCCAGAGGTGTGATTTTACTTACTCTTGCAGAGAGAGCGATCCCGATTCTTGAACCTACTGTGAGTCAAATAAAGAAAGGTGTCACAACCTCAGGAAAAGCGGATAAGAATCAAATAAAATCATCTTTAAAACTTCTACTTCAAATTGAAGATCTCAAGGGATTGGATGATTCATGGGATGCTGTGGCCTGTGCTTTTGTGGGATTTTCGATGCAGGGATCTAAATTATTTTAATGCTTATAGTATTATTATATTCGATTTTAATAATACGATCAATTAAAAAACTTTAATTAGAGACAAAAGTTTTTTTCTTGTTGTTTCATCTTTTTCTCTTTCCGTGATACAGATTAAATTTTCCTTCCCATCTAGATGATTTTTCTTACTTTCAACAACTTTTGGAATAATGATATTTGTATCCAAATCCAATCTAATTTTTGAAATTCGATTTTTGGAATATTTATTTATATTTTGAATCAATAAATTGGATACAAACTGAAGTTCCATCTTATAAGCTGAATTATAAACACCTATGTACAATGTATCACGAATAATTTTCTTTGGCCTAGAAAATTTATAAAACTCCAAACCAACTATATCCTTCCAGTGATCGGATATCGCACGAAATTCTACCTCAGATTTTAATTTCTCAAAATCTATCTCTAATTTACTTAATAAACTAGAAAAATCATCAGATTCCATATCAAACGAATTCATAATGATTCTCCTTTACCTTACCCTTATTAATTTCAAATATAGAAATCTGGTTTCGGAAGTTTTTTAAAAAATCATCCAGACCGTCTAAATCAGTAGTTGTAAAAAAAGATTGTCCGCTTTCCATTAACAATTCCAGAAAGTAATTTCTCCTTTTTATATCCAATTCTCGTATGACATCATCAATCAAAAGCACAGGTGTTTGATTTCTTATTTTTTTTATGTGTTTAAATTGAGCTGTTTTCATGGCTATCACAGAACTTCTTTTTTGTCCCTGGGATCCAAATTCAGTAATATCTTTAGAATCTTTACCAATGAATAAATTGTCCCTATGAGGTCCGACTGTTGTATATCCCAATTTTAAATCCAGATGTTTTCGCTTTTGTAATTTATCCCTAAAGGATTCTTCTGAATTTACATTAGGATTGTATATGATTTCAAAAATATCTTTCTCACCGCTTAGTATTTTGAGATTTTCCCTATAAATTTCATTGAGAGAGGCAATCACCCCGATTCTCTCTGAAATAAGAAAAATTCCTTTTTCCACCAAAAGATTGTCCCAGGTAACCAGTTCAACTTCAGATTTAGCTTGTGATTTCAATAAAGCATTTCTATGTTTTAGTATTTTATTATATTCCAATAAATTGATTAAATATTCACGGTTATAGATCGAAAGGAACGAATCTATAAACTTTCTCCTTTCCGCAGGACCTCCATCGATAATTTTTAAATCTATAGGGGATAGAGTAATTGTTATAAAATTTCCTATAAAATCTAATTTTCGGTTTATTTCTTTCTCGTTAAGTTTGATTTTCTTTTTCTTAGTGCCTAATTTTGTAAAGCCTATCTCGAATTCGTCTACATCATCAGCATTCTGAATCTCTGCTTTGAGGTAATACGTATCCTTATCCCAGTTAAGTATTTCATCATCTGTATTGTCCCGAAAACTTTTCAATGTAGAAAACATTTGAATCGCTTCCAGGAGATTTGTCTTACCTTCTCCATTCTCACCAATGAAAAAATTTAATCTGGAATTAAACTTTAATTGCACAGACTCATAATTTCTAAATGAATTGATGAGAATAGAGTTTATCTTCATAATTTCATTGGCATAACAACTGAAATATATTGTGGATCTGATGGATCTTTAAAGACAACCGGTGCATTAGAATTATTGAATTCAATTATGATTTCTTGATCTTCTATAGATTTTACTATATCTAATAAAAAATCACCTTTGAAAGCAATAGTAGTATCTTCACCTGAATAATCCACAGGAATATTGATGTTTGCCTCAGTAGTCCCCGGAGTTGACGCATTGATATGTAAGTTATTATCATTGAATCTTAATCTTAATTGTCTGGATGGTTCTTCTGCAGCTATCAGAGCCTGACGTAGAGCTACCAAGAATTTATCTTTTGGCATCTTGATATTATTATGAGTTTCTTTTGGGATTACAGCTTCGTAGTCAGGATAATTTCCATCTATCAATTTACATAATAACTCAATCTCATTAATTTTAATATAGATTTGGTTATCAATTAAACCTATTCTTCCTGATTCATTATGATCTATTATTTTTAAAATCTCTTTTATAGCCTTGTGAGGAATAATCACACCATTTTGAAACGGTAAGTTATTAGTAAATTCTCTTTCTACTCTAGCTAATCTTCTACCATCTGTTCCAACTACAACTATTTTGTTTTCAAAGCTTTTGACATACAGTCCATTAAAAACAAACCTGGTGTCTTCTAGAGCAACAGAAAAAGATGTTTTCTTAATCATACTGGAGAGTGTATTACACTGAAATCCTGATGTTCTTGAATCATCTATCGTAGAGATCGTTTTGATTTCTTCTCCTCCGATTCCATTGATCATCATTTTGAAATCAACCTTGTTTTCAGCGTCGGTGATTATAGTCTTAGCTGAATTTTCACCTTCATTCACATTTTCTAATGATGTTTCACTGAAATTAATTGCTTTCAAAATATTGCTCAACTGCTTAGCGGGAATGGATCCACTTCCAACAACATGAGTATTTGATGCTATAGATGTTTTAATAGAGATTTCCAAATCTGTAGCTGAAATAGAAACTCTGTTTTCCTCAGCCTCCAGTTTCAAATTAGAGAGGACAGATTTTATTTCTCTAACAGTGATTACCCCTTCTACTGCAGAAATAGCTTTTTGAAAATCTCCAGTTTTGACATGGAACTTCATAGCAAAACTCCTTATATATTTAATTTAACTTTCTTATATAGTAATAATAATTAGCGGTGTGTATAAGTAACTAACCCCAAGAAACTACATTTTTTTATAGAAAATATGCGACATATTTTTTGAAAATAACTTTTTCAATAAACGACATAATTCGTAATCAGTATTATGTCTAAGAGACAATAAATCTTAATTATGTCCTATTAACACTTTGTTCACTAGAAATTTACCTATTACAATACTTGTTTACGGACTTATTTACAGGTAAATAAAATATAACTGATATTTTCCTCTAAAATCTCTCTGAATTCTATAGGAATTAATTTAGGAAAATCTAATGATTCTAAAAAATTATAGATTATCTGTAATATTTTTTAAGATTCAATTCACCGATATTTTTGTTTTTTTTGTCTTGTACTTAGATTCATTTTTCATTTACTAAAATTTGAACCCGAGTTTAGAGTAATTGCTTTTCTTTTTTAGGTCATTTTTTTTACTTTGAAAGAAGAAATTTCATAACTTTTCTTATCAGAAGAAAAATAATTATTTCGAATCTTAAGGAGGATGGGAATAGGATGTCCATTTCAAAAAAAACGATAAAAGATATAGATGTAAGCGGCAAAAGAGTTTTGATGAGGGTTGATTTCAACGTACCTATAAAAAATGGAGTGATTCAGGATGATACCAGAATCAAAGCTGCTCTACCTTCGATTCAATACTTATTAGACAATGGAGCGAAATCCATAGTTTTGATGTCACATTTAGGAGATCCCAAAAAAGATTCTAAAAAAAATAAAGAGAAAGCTGAAAAATCCGGCAAAGAATTTGATGAAGCATCTTATATTGATGGTCATCATCGATTGGCCCCTATCGGATCCCACCTTTCCGGTTTGTTGAAAAAACCGGTCGAAGTTACCAAAAGTTGCATCGGAGAAGAGATAGCTCAGCTTGTAAATAATTCCTCTAATGGAGCGATTATTTTACTTGAAAATACTAGATTCCATAAGGAAGAAACTTCTAAGGAAGCGTCAGAACGGGAAACACTAGCAAAAGAATTGATCAAATATGGTGAAGTGTATGTTAATGACGCTTTCGGAACCGCACACCGTGCACACGCTTCCACAGAAACTGTAGCCAAATATCTTCCTGCTGTAGCCGGGTTTCTAATGGAAAAAGAATTAGAATTCCTGGAAGAAAAAATTGTTAA
Source organism: Leptospiraceae bacterium (assembly GCA_024233875.1). Lineage (GTDB taxonomy): Bacteria > Spirochaetota > Leptospiria > Leptospirales > Leptospiraceae > JACKPB01. The sequence continues at coordinate 179,122 of JACKPB010000009.1, read as the reverse complement.
ATCACCTGCGAAACCATTTGTAGCAATTGTTGGAGGAGCGAAAGTTTCTTCAAAAATTACAGTTATTGAAAAATTATTAGAAAAAGTCGATCGTATTATCATTGGAGGAGGAATGGCGTTTACTTTTCTCAAATCTATGGGAAAAGAAATTGGTGGTTCCCTCTGTGAAGATGATCAACTGGATGTCGCAAAGACTACATTAGAAAAAGCTAAAGAAAAAAATGTCGAATTCATTCTTCAAACTGATGCTATAGTTGCTTCCGAGTTTTCTAATGATGCAGAAACAAAAACTGTCGATATAGATAGTATCCCTTCTAACATGATGGGTTTGGACATCGGACCAAAATCTATTGAACTATTCAAAAAAGCTCTCTCCGATGCAAAGACTATTTTTTGGAATGGACCTGTAGGAGTATTCGAATTAGAGAAATTTTCAAGAGGTACTATAGAAATTGCTAATACGTTAGCAGGTGCATCCGGTGCTATCACTGTGATTGGTGGTGGGGATTCAGTTTCAGCTGTGAACAAAGCAGGTGTTGCCGATAAAATGTCCCATATTTCTACCGGAGGAGGAGCATCTATGGAATTAGTTGAAGGTAAAGTTCTTCCGGGTGTTGCGGCTCTTAACGACAAATAAAAATAATAATATCAATCGGATTTGTACAATCCGATTGAGTCTCCTTCATAAACTTAAGGAATGAATTGATGGATTTCAAAGAATTATCATACTTTGAGGGAAATATTGTTCCCTCGGACCAGGCAAAGCTTAGTATTCAAACTCACGCATTACAATATGGTACTGCTGTATTTGGTGGAATACGTGGGTACTACAATAAAGATAAAAAAAATCTATATATTTTCAGAATTTTAGATCATTATAAAAGATTAATCAACTCAACTAAAATTATGCAATTGCAGTTTTTTAAAAAACCCGAAGAATTGGTTGAAATCACTCTGAAGTTAGTTAAAGAATCAAATTATCACGAAAATATTTACATAAGACCTTATATTTACACATCTGCTCTTCAGCTATCACCCCGGTTTCATGATGTCAAAACAGATATTGCAATCTATATTTTGAAATTAAATGATTATTTAGATACGAAAAAAGGTCTAAAAACTATGGTATCCAGTTGGAGGAGAATAGAAGATAATATTATACCTACTATGGCTAAAGCTTCCGGTGGATATGTGAATTCAGCATTGGCTAAATCTGAAGCAGTTCAAAATGGACTTGATGAAGCTATATTTTTAGACTCCAGTGGATTTGTATCAGAAGGATCTGCAGAGAATATTTTTCTGGTAAGAGATGGTGTTCTTTATACCCCCCAATTGTCTTCATCGATTTTAGAAGGTATTACGAGACGTTCTATTATCCAAATTTCTCGAGATTTGGGTTATACAGTAGTAGAAAAAACTATCTCCCGAAGTGAATTGTATGTAGCTGATGAATTATTTTTTTGTGGAACAGGTGTTCAGGTAGCATGGATTAGTGAAGTTGATAAACGAACTATTGGAAATGGTACTATTGGTCCTATCACTGAAAAGATTCAGAATGCATACTTCCAAATTGTTACCAACCAAAGCAATTCATACAATGACTGGGTCACTCAAATTTACTAAAGGTTATTGATGGTTCAATATGATTTAATTATTATCGGTGGGGGTCCGACAGGCGAAAAAGCAGCCAGAAGAGCAGCTGAACTTAAGAAGAAAGTAGCTCTGGTGGAATTCAATAAAGAACTCGGTGGTGCTGTAGTTACAAATGGTTCTTTAGCTTCAAAAATCCTTAGAGAAACGATTTTATTCTTCAACTGTGGAGGAAAATCGAATCGATTCGAAGCCGATAGTACAGATAATTTAGAAGAAATCAATGACCTGTATTATAGGAAAAAATTTTCAATAAACTCTGAAACAAAGTCAATTTTAGAAGAAATACTTCTTAAAGGGATTAAGCATTATACCGGATGGGCAAAGCTAGAAAATCAGAATACGATTTCCATAGACAACCGTGGAAAATTGACTAAGATAAGAGGAGACTATATTTTAATCGCTACAGGTTCATATCCTTTTCATCCTTCCAATATTCCTTTTGATTTTGAAAAGATTCATGATTCAGATTCTATTTTAAACTTAAAAAGATTTCCTAAATCACTAAGTATATTCGGTACAGGAATCGTTGGATGTGAATTTGCATCCATGTTTGCTCTAAAAAAAATTCCGGTAACCCTTATGGATTCCGGTAATACTATTTTGCCTTTTCTTGATAATGAGGTTTCCAATGAAATGCTTCATATTATGAAGAAATCAGGTATTAAATTTTTATTTAATGAGGAAATCAAAGATATATACAATCCTGAAGCATCAGAGACTAATCTAAAAATATATTTCCACTCCGGTAGAGAAATAAGTTCTGATATGTTTCTATTTGCCAATGGAAGAAATGCAAAAATATCCGGAATGAATCTGGATAAATTAGGCATTCAAACGGGAGATAGAAACAATATATTAGTAAATTCTAATTATCAAACAAATATCCCAAATATATTTGCTGCTGGAGATGTAATCGGTTTTCCTGGGTTAGCGAGTACAGGAATGAGTCAGGGAGTTTCTGCGGTGAATAATATTTTTTCAGTAACTAAAAACGAAACAATTACAAGTATCTTTCCTTACGGTGTATATACAGTACCCGAAATTTCTATGGCAGGATTAACTGAAGATCAGGCAAAGAAATCTAAAATTAATTATGGAATAGGGAAAGCCTATTATAAAAATATACCTAAGAGTAAAATCCAGGGAATTGAAGATGGATTTTTAAAAATTTTATATGATAGAAATTCAAGATACCTCTTGGGTGTTCATATTATAGGTGAATTAGCTACTGAATTGATACATTTCGGTGTACTTATGATAGAAAGTAAGATGACACTGGAAAAGATTCACTCTATGATTTATAATTTTCCAACATTTCACGAGTTGTATAGATATGCTATTATTGATGCATTAAATCAGACGGATTCAAATGAATAATTATTTTTTAAAACGATTTTTATTACTCTTTCCCACTTTACTTGGTATTACATTTGTTGTTTTCTTGATCTCTCATTTGGCTCCCGGGGGTCCTTTAGAGGCTGAATTGTCTAAATTGAAAGCTCTGAGTAGTGAATCCGGAGCTAGTCAAAAGCAAATCAGCCAGGAAGAGATTGACCTAATTAAGAAGAGATTGCATTTAGATAAACCTATTCCTATTGCATATTTATATTGGTTAGGTCAAATCATACAGTTTGATTTGGGAGAATCAAGAATCAATTATAAAAAAGTAAGTGATTTAGTATTAGAAAAATTACCCATTTCCCTTTCATTTGGCCTGTCAGGGTTTATTTTATCTTATTTAATCTGTATACCTCTCGGGATAATGAAAGCTATGAAAAACGGAGAAAAGTTTGATATCATTTCAAGTTTTATTATTTTCTTTACCTATTCTATTCCAACTTTTGCTCTGGCTATGCTATTATTGTACTTTCTAGCTTCAGGTAATTTTTTCTCCCTTTTTCCACTCGGTCATGAAGTTTCTGACTATTATGAAAGTCTGGATACCTGGGATAGAATAGTAGATCGTTTGCATCATATGTTCTTACCAGTGTTCTGTTATACTTTTCATTCTTTTGCGGTGCTGACAATTTTGATGAAAAATTCTCTACTTGAAGAAATAAGCAAAGATTATGTTCGCACTGCTCTCTCGAAAGGTATGAACTTTAAAGAAGCAGTTTACCGTCATGCATTTAGAAATTCTCTGATACCAATAGCTACCGGCTTTGGAAGTAATCTAGGACTGATCATGGCAGGGTCATTGATCATTGAATTAGTTTTCAATATTGATGGAATGGGACTTCTGAGCTTCACTGCGGTTAAGCAACGTGATACTGATTTGATGATGGGATTATTGCTAATTCAAAGTTTTCTCTCTCTATCCGGAAATATTTTATCGGATTTATGTTATGTTTTAATTGATCCCAGGATAAAATTTGAATGAATATTTTGAATCCAACAACCAAAAGAAGACTCCTTAAATTTAAAAATAACAAGAGAGCTTATTATTCATTTTTAATTATAATGGTTACCTATATTATTTCAATATTCGCACCATTACTTGTAAATGATGTTCCTCTGCTAATTAAATATGATAATAAACTATATTTTCCGGTACTATTTTTCTACCCTGAAAAGAATTTTGGTGGAGAGAGATTAACGGAGCCGAACTATAAAAAATTAAGCCAAAGAGAAGATTTTCAATCAGGTAAAAATACAATTTTATTTCCTATAGTTCCCTATGGCATAAATGAAAGTCATCTTGAAGATTTTAAAGAAAATGAATATCCTCCAACTGCCCCGGACAAAAAACATTGGATGGGCACTGATGATCGTGGAAGAGATGTGTTTACCCGGATTTTTTATGGTTATAGGATTTCTTTAACATTTAGTTTTATACTAATATTTTTTGAAATTCTAATCGGAATAATGATTGGTGGGATCCAGGGATATTTTTCCGGCATTGTTGATTTAACTATGCAAAGGTTTATCGAAATTCTCTCATCAATTCCATTTTTGTATATGATTTTAATTATGGGATCTTTCTTCGGTAGAAGTTTCTTCATATTACTAATTACTTATTCTGTATTTGCATGGATAGGAATTAGTTTTTATATGAGGGGAGAGTTTTATAAACTAAGAAATTCTCAATTCGTTGAGGCAGCAAGAGCTCTTGGAGTTCCTACTTATAAAATAATTTTTAAACATATTTTGCCTAATGCCCTGACTCCTATTGTTACCTTTCTTCCTTTTTCAATCATAGGATCTATTTCAATCCTTTCAGCCTTAGATTTTCTCGGATATGGCATACCTGCTCCCAATCCATCCTGGGGAGAATTGATCGGGCAGGGTAGAGAAAGATTATCCGCCTGGTGGTTGATTGGATTTCCATCATTAGCATTATTTTTAACCATTCAACTTACATCTTTTGTTGGTGAGGGGCTGAGGGATTCTTTTGATTCGAGGAAGGTAGATTAATGAATATATTAGAAATAAAGAAACTATCAGTAGATATACTTTCTCAATCTATTTACCTTCCGATTTTACAAAATATAGATATATCTATTCAAAAAGGTGAAGTTTTATCAATCGTAGGAGAATCAGGTTGTGGAAAATCCTTAACAGCTTTATCTATAACAAAACTATTACCTGAAAAGATTACCCGATACACTAGTGGATCTATTAATTTTCTAGGTGAAGATATTCTGAATTATACCAACGAACAATTAATGAATGTACGGGGAAAGGAAATTTCTTATATATTTCAGGATCCATTTACTTCATTAAATCCAATTAAAAAAATCAAAGATCAGATCATTGAGTCTTTTATCATTCATATTTCTAAGAACAAAAAGGAAGCTATCGAGAAAGCGGAGTTTTTGTTAAATAAAGTAGGAGTTAACGATATAAAAACTCGTTTAGAATCCTATCCCGGTCAAATGAGTGGAGGAATCCTCCAACGTATTTCTATAGCAATGGCGTTAATGTGTGATCCTATTCTTCTGATTGCGGATGAACCAACTTCTGCTCTGGATGTGAGTGTCCAATCGCAACTCATTGAACTATTGATGGATATAAAAAATGAGAATCAAATGTCGATTCTTTTTATATCTCATGATATTGGAGTAGTTTCAAATATAGCTGATAAAATCGTTGTTATGTATGCAGGACAGGTTATAGAAGAATCAAATTACTTGGATATCATCCAAAATCCTTTGCATCCTTACACTCATGCATTGATAAACTCCATACCATCCTTAGATAAAATCAAAGATGGATCAAAACTAGAAAGTATACAGGGTATTGTTCCTGCTCCCCAGGACTACCCTCAGGGATGCCACTTCCAGGATAGATGTTCTAAATCTATAGATATATGTTCTCACAAAAAACCTGAGTATCTGTCCTTAAAACATCGAAAAATTCGTTGTTTCTTGTTTGGAGATAAAAGCCATGATTAAAATTCAAAATTTATCCACACAATTTTCTCTAAAATCCAAGAATTTATTTAAAAAAAATATACTGAAAGCTGTTGAAAAAGTAAATTTAACAATTCCTAAAAATTCAGTAATGGGTTTGGTAGGTGAATCTGGATGTGGAAAATCAACCTTAGGAAGAAGTATACTTCGATTGATTGAACCGTCAGAAGGGGAAGTTTATTTTTATGATAATGATATTCTAAAATTTACAAACAAAGAGATGTCTAGCCTAAGAAAAAAACTTCAAATTGTATTTCAGGATCCATATTCATCTTTAAACCCTAGAATGACTATTTTTGAAATCCTTAAAGAAGGTTTGGACATTCACTATAATTATTCAAAAGCGGAATCAATAGATAAATCTATGGATATTATAACTAGAGTTAATTTAAAAAAAGACATTCTTCAAAGATATCCGCATGAATTTTCAGGTGGTCAAAGACAAAGAATTTCCATAGCAAGGTCATTAATCTTAAATCCAGAATTTTTAGTTTGCGATGAGGTCACCTCAGCTCTAGATGTATCCAATCAAGCACAAATAATTAACCTATTAAATGAATTTAAGAAAGAGTTAAAATTATCTATATTGTTTATTAGTCATGATTTAAATATAATAAGCTATTTCTCCGATTATATTGCAGTTATGTATTTAGGAAAAATATTAGAAGTTGGAACTAAATCAGATATTATTAATAATTCCACTCATCCATATACAAAAGCTTTGTTTTCAAGTATATTTGACATTTCTAAAAGAGGTCAAAAAGTCAATTTATTGAAAGGTGAAATACCGGGATCAATAAACAAACCAACAGGTTGTTATTTCCATACCAGGTGTCCTTATGCCAAAGAAAGATGCAGTCATGAAGTTCCCATAGAAACTAAAATTTCAGGAACTCAATCTACTTACTGTCATTATCCTCTTAATTCTAAATGAAGCATTTTATATCTCTATTTATACTATCCTTTTCAATCCTATATTCTCAGCCGTCTGTTCAGGAGAAGCAAAAAATTGACTATTTGTTGAAGTCAATTTCGGAATCTAATCTTATTTTCATTAGAAATGGAATTGAGTATGATTCCCAAAAAGCAAGAAGCCATCTCGAATCAAAATACAATTATTATGAATCAAAAATAAATTCAGTAGAAGACTTTATTGAGATATTAGCTACAAAATCTTCAATCACCGGAATCTATTACAAAATAAAAACAAAGGACAACCAAACTATATTAGCAAAAGATTGGTTAGAAAAAAAGTTAAAGTTATATGAAAAATAAAAGAAAAAGTAAACTTCGAGAGTGGTCTACTTACCTACCTATTTCCAAAAAAGAATATTTCTTTCATATTTTATTGATTATTGATTTGCTTCTTCTCTTATTGAAAACATCATATGAATTGTATTTTCCTAATAATCTAAACTTGTTCATATTTTTCTTTGATTTCATTGTAGCTTCTATTTGGGGTATAGAGTTTATAAAAAGAATTCATGGACGGGAAGAAAAATTTAGATACATTCAGGATCGATGGTATCATCTTCTTGGGATATTTCCTATTCCAATCTTTAGATTTTTCTTATTTTTAATCACATTAAAACAATCTATTCTCATTTATAAATTTATAAGAAGAGGAGAGAAAAATGCAGCTATCTTTATAGATAAAGAGATTAATTTCTCATTTATGGATTTATTTATAGATACAATCTCTGATGCAATATTTTTAAGATCCTTAGAACGTGTTAATGAGGTCGTAGAAAGATTAGATTTTTCTAAACTCTCCGGACCAATCTTAGAATCAAATAGAGAAAATCTTAAAATAGTAGTTAAAGATTCATTAGATAATAAAACTTCTATAGGTAAAATAACTTCCAATCCTTTATTCAATGGATTATCCGATCAGTTGTCAAATGACATCACTAATGTAATAATTGAAACCGTAGAAAATGAAGTAATTGGTAAAATATCAAGAGAATTGAATATTAAGCTTTTAAAAGAAATGGAAAAACATGTAAAAGAATTAGATTTAGATCGTATTACTGCTCAGACTCTTGAAGAGGAAAATCAGGGTAATGATATATTACCCTGAAAATTAAAAAATTATTTTTTCTTTAGATATGCTTTGATGGAGTTGTGGTAAGGAATTCCGATATCAATTTGTTTGAGAGCAATTTCTTTACCTCTAGAAAGAAACGTATTACTTTCTTCATCCATTGCGTCATCATTTTCATATATCAACTTACCTATAGCTTCAAGTTTTTCAGGAGTTACAGTTTCATTTACTAAAAGGAAAGATGCAGTAACGGGTACTTCAATCTCTTCTTTCAACCATGGATAGGTTCCATTATTGATAGTCATAGCAATGTATCTGGAAGCTAGAGTGTTAGGAATTTCAGCTTTTGTGTAAGATAAAAGTCTGATTTTCTCACCTGCGTCAGCATCAACTGATTTGAGTAGAGGAGTTCCCATTGCAGAAACCAAGAACATTGCATCAATTTCACCATCGATGAGTTTCTTGAGAGCTTCAGCATCTTCCATGTATTGAAATCCGGATCCTTCTGCATTTACATCAACATCAAGAATAGTTTTAGCTATAATTTTTGTAGTTATCCAAGTTCCGGATTTTTCTTCACCCATAGCTACTTTCTTTCCAGCTAAATCAGCCAGACTATTGATTCCTGAATTATTGTTAACTAGTATATGAACAGTTTCGTTGTCTATAGGGGCAACAGCCAGACATTTATTGACCTTATCTTTGTACTCACCACCCATACCAACAAAGACTAGAATTGTATCAAACTGAGCAAAAGCAAAATCAGCTTTTCCTGCACTCAAATCCTCAATGTTTTGAAAGGAACCATTTGATTCCATCACTTGCAAATCAAAGTTCTTATCTAAAATCTTTTTAAGTACCATACCACCTTTGTAATAATTTCCATCCGCACTACCGGTTAGAATGGTTACCTTTTCCTTTGCTTTACAATAGGAAAAGAACATTAATAAAATGAAAAGTGTAAGAATTTTTTTCATCTTTACTCCTTGATTTTTGTGAATTTAGTCTCTAAATGAAGTTTTTAAGAGTCTTATAATATCTGAGTTTTTTGGAATATTTATACAAGAAGAATATTTAAATTAAGAAAAAAATTAAGTTTGAATATCAAGTTTTGAATTATCATAGTACTCACATTGATACTTTTCATAAAAGAAATTGTCCATCTCATCAGCTTTTAAGGCTAAATTAACAAGATTTTTCTGGATTTTTGACTTATCTTCTCCCTGAATATCAGAAAGATTGATACGATAAGATATATAGATGACTGAATCGCTTATACCTAATAAAAATGGCTCAACCTTATTGCTTAATATGTATTCATAAAGTTCTAATAATCTATTCTTTGGGAGCTTATTGAGAGGACTCACAGCAAATAAATAATTATTTCTGTAAACAAAATACCTTACCTGAGCACTACCCTGGTAAAATTCCCAGTAATCCAATCCCTTTCTGGCTATCACTGGATCTAAATTTAGATCCTTAAAGACTTCTTCTACAAATACAGCGATATATGTCTTAGGAGTTTCTTTAAAGAGATTTTCGATATCTAATTCATTTCCACAGTTTGGACAATATTCAGTTTCCTCATAGAGGGGAAAATTACAGGAAGGACATTTTACTGAATAAATATAGTTTGGGTTTTGATCTAAAGCATCTAGTTCATCAATGACTCTGTCAATAGGTAGAGCAAATCCCATATTGTCAGCATTGCTAAATTTAGAAGTTGTAATACCGATAATTTTACCATTATTATTGACTAGTGGTCCTCCACTGTTACCTGGATTGACTGCAGCATCTGTTTGGATGTACTTTTGCCCGCCTAAAAGTTGGTTAACTGAAGAAATAATCCCCTCAGTAATCGTAAAAGGCATTCCATATGGATATCCTAGTACCGAAACTTTGTCCATATTTTTTAAGTACTTATGTTTTAAAAAAGAAACTTCCGGCATTGAGTCTAAATGCTTATGAGGTTTTAAAATGGCTATATCTATCAGTGGATTTACTATTATTACATCAGCAGAAATTGTTTCCTTCGATTGTGTTTCAAAAGCTACACGTCGAAATCCGGATATAACATGAAAATTAGTTATGATAAGATGTAATTTTTTGTAATACAATCCACTTCCGCTACCCTCGGATGTATTTATTTTTATAATTGCAGGGAATATGGATTCTAATTCATTCATTATATAAAAGTCCTCTAGACATTATTTGAAAATATTTCGGATTTTTGAAAAAATCGAATTCATTTTACTTTTCTTCTCTTTGCTTGTCTCAAATATATCGAGTGTACCTGAAGTGATATTTCCTTCCTCATCTAGTTTAATAATCATAATATTATTAATTAATTTTAATAAATAATCAGATGTAAACTTCCAGTCTTTCTGTGAAACATCTGATAGAGCATGCTCTATGGAATCCTGAAGGTGAGAATTTATCGAGTATCCATCTAAGATATAGTACAAATTGTAGAGAATATAGATTCCTGATTCCTGGTAGGCTTTATTCCCTATAATCTCTTGAGTTTTTTCTTGGATGGGTTTTAGTATTTCCTGCAATTTAATCAAATCTAATCGCGGTTTGATAGGTATAAAGAATTTTGGATGAAAAAGACTGTCTTTGAATTTGGATTCTTCAATTTCTATTAATTTTTTAATTTTCAATCTGGTGTTGTTTAGTATTGTATTAACACCTTCATTAGAATACATATAATTTAAGATTTCTTGAATTTCTCTTCCTAAAATTCCCTGAGGAAAAATCACATATTTTATCTTAAATAAACATAGAGCCAAATAATCACAGGCTGAATTATAATTTCTCTTACCTTCAAAGTATTCCGAACCTGCAATACTATCATTCAGAATAGTATAGAAGAGTTCTTTTGATTTCTCATATTCTTCGCTGGTAAAATAATCTAAATCAGGTTTAATGATATGTTCCAGATTGAATCTATCTATATAATAGTCATCTGTGTTGTCAGCTTCAGTGGACATCTCATCAAGAGTAAAATAGATTTTATAAGGCTCTGCATTATAAATATTATCTTCATAGTGAAAATACAATTCATCCTCACGTAGCACTATCTGACTCAATATCAAAGATGAAAAATTCTGCTCAATCATTCTGCGCATAGCCGCTATTCGATTCGAATCTTTAGTGAACTTCAAAAATGGAATTGAAAATGAATACTTCTCTTTATCTGCTTTGATACGAAGATAGACAGAACCCTGGGGAACTGTTAGATCAAGAGTGTCTGAATCCGGTATATCTATTGGAGCATTAATGTATTTTAGTAAGTATTTAAACGAATTGTAATAATCTTTTTTCTCAAAGTATTCTGTTGAGAGAAACCAATCTTCATAAGATACCTGGCGGGTATATCTAGAAATAGGAGGGATGTAAGGGATTGACTTATCCATTGTAAACTATGAAATCAAAGATTTAATAGAAGTCATTATATCATCTTTGTCTTTGTAAAATATTGGGAGTACCGTGTTTTCAAAAATGATTTTACTTTCTTCATCAATTAAGTAAGTAGTCCTATTGACCCCAATGAGTCCTAATGCATTGTATGTTTTGCATACCTTTCCATCGGGATCACTCAATAGATTTAAATTCAATTTGTATTTCTCTTTAAATTTTTTATGAGATTCTACACTATCTTTATTGATACCCAGAATCTCTATGTTTAAATTTTGAAATTCTTCAAATCCGCTACTATAAGAGCAAAGTTGTTTGGTGCAAACAGCTGTATCATCTCCGGGATAAAACACTAAAAGAACTTTTTTTCCTTTAAAATCTGATAAAGATACCTTTGCTCCTTCTGAATTTATTAAGGAAAAATCCGGTGCCGGTTTATTGAGTAAGCTCATTAGATATCTTTGCCATCCTTATTTTATTGCTATAGTCTTTTTTAAATACGATATGTTTATTGCTTTGTAATACAATTTTCTTCAATATGGGTTCCCAATCAGGATGAATTTCCATAAACAAATTTCCTGTGTCTTCTATGTAATTATCGAGATTTTTAATTAATTTCGTAAGAAATTCTTCATGATGATCCAGGAATAAAGCTAGATGGGGTTCATATTCATACACACCCGCTGATAGAAGTTCCTTTTCGGTACTGGGTATATAAGGAGGGTTGATAGTGATAAGGTTAAATTTTTTAATAGGGATGCTATCAAATAAATCTGAAATATAAAAATTATTGAACGAATCATCTTCTATTATACTGAAATAGTTTTTTTTGCAAACTTCAAGCGCTTCCATAGATAGATCAGAAAAATGCAGTATCCAATTGGGTCTTTCTCTCTTTAAAGAAATCCCTAAACAACCCGATCCGGTGCACAAATCTAAGACGGTGTATTCTTCTATTGATGGAGTATCTTTAAGAACCCATTCTACAAGTTCTTCAGTCTCGGGTCTTGGTATCAATACGGAAGGATCTACATAAAATGTAGAATTATAAAAATTTTTCTTTTTAGTGAGATAAGCAATAGGAACCTTTTTAGCTCTCTCTTTTAATAATTTTCTATAATTGTCTTTTTGCTCTTCTGTAAGTTTGTATTCAAAATGTGTGTAGAGTTTAACGCGATTGAAGTTCAAAACTTCTGATAATAAAAGTTCAGCATCCAATCGAGAAGATTCGATTCCGTTATCTTTCAAGAAAGCTTGGGATTTTCTTAAAACATAAAGTATAGAGTCTTTTGGATGCATGGATAATCTGTTGAGATTAGTTCAGGTTTGAGTAACCTCAACAGTGTTTTTTATTTCTCATTGGAGGTGGTAAGGGGGAGGGGATTTCAATTTAATAAAACAACCCCTTTCGGGGCTGTTCTATTAAAATTGAAAGAGCAAGTTATTAAGGAGTGACAGAAATTACTTCGTCTCTATTCACCATGTCTACAATGTGTTTGTATTCTACAGAACCTTTGCCATACTTCAGCTCAGTTGCTCTAAGAAGGTGAACGTTTTTCTTGTTCTTGAGTTTTTGTACTTGGTCATCGCTACCGGCTTTGTATTTTTTCAAAGTGTTTTCTTCGAAAGAATAGCAGCTAGCCAGGTATTTATGAGCAGGGTACTCTTTTTCGTTAAGATCAAGCTCGAGGTAAAGCTCTATGATAGGAATACACTGAGGATAATTCTGTGTATCATATTCAGCCATAATCCATGCTCTGTAAACAGAAGAAAGAAGTGTTTTGTATGCTTTCTCTTCTCTGAGGTCAGGATTTTTTATTTCATCGAGGTGATTGATCGCTTTAGTGAAATAAGTAACTGCAGCTAATTTAGCAGCCATTTTTTCACGTTGAATATATCTTTCTTCGTTAGCTTTTCTATCGATTTTTTGCCAGTACCATTTTTCATCAAGACGCTTCTTTTCAGATTGCTCTTTTCTGTATTGCTCGATGTTTTCTCTCATCTTGAGAATAGTGTTCATACCAGACTGGTAAGCGGAAAGTGCAAGTCTGTATTTATTGTTAGCAAAAGCTTTGGAAAGTTTGTGTAAATCCTCGAATGCTTTGTTGTAACCAGCAAAGTCGGGGTTCTTCCACATAGCTTCTTGCTTAATGATTTCTTTCTTTCTTGCTTTTTCTTCATCGGAAAGATTAGCATCATCATCCGGAACAAGCTCGCCCTTAATGGTAACTTCTTCTTCACTATTTGCTGCAGCTTTGTCTGGTTGTCCTGCAGGAGCTGGATCCTGAGCATATAGAATACCAAAGTTGATCAGCACTAAGAGAATGACTAGTCTATTGAAAATCTTCATCTTGTTATACCTTTAACTCTCTTTCAATATTTAAGACAGACTTATAAATAAATCTATCCCGTAATTAATATCGGAAATGCCCTATGCAAGGTCAATCCAATAAATAATATTTTTTTAGAATGTGTACTTTTTTTTAATGAGACATAGTAAAAATATGGGAAAATATTGAGTTTTTTACTAAAAAATCTAATTTAAATTCTTTTCAATCAGATTGATTTTGTGCTTAAACTCCATTATTTCTTTAAAATCTTCATGCTTCTGGTACAAACCTTCATTAGGCTTCTATTCTGTTGATAGGCAAGTATTCTATCTAAAATTGAGAAAAAATGAAGAAATTTATTTTTTCGGAATGTATCTTTTTTTTAAAATCACGACCCATTTGAAAATTTTTTAGATGTATGCACATATAGATAAGATGGTTTAAATAAAAAACAGAATGAATTTCGGTTTTTCAAAAGATCAAAAAGAAAATAATTCCAAACGGTTTGTTCAATTCATTCAAAAGTTTCTATTTGATATCCTTATTTCTTATAATTCAAATCCAGTAGCCTTTTAAATTTTCATTTTATTTCTATGCCTGTAATAGAGTGAGGTTTGGGGAAGGGTCGCTGAACTGTTCTTCTGGACCTTCCGGTTGTCTGTGAATTTCAGTTTTAGCAATTGTATTCTTAAAACTTATTGAGAGCGGGTGGAACAATCTTTTTAACACCATTCAGGTTTCATTTTAAACAGGAGAGATTTCTTCAGAATGCAAAGTCCTACTTCATCGGAAAAAATAGGATTCAAGCATTTCCATCTACTTTAGATTATTTTTCTAAGTATTGATAGTTATCCTTTTTTCTAAAAATTCCTTCCTTCCCAATTCAGTTTCTCTCTTTTTAGCAAAATATGAATTCCTCAGTACTACCTCAAAATGGATATAGGGTGTCTTCTAAGTCGATGTACTCATATTTTCCTTTCTGCTTTTGTAAACTAATGAAGCAATTCAATTCATCCATATTTATTTTCAAGCACTCAAAAATGAAACTTGGGTTCTTATCTGAAATCCTATTGTATTTTTCTTTAAAAGATTCGGTTACGAAATCAAGGGTCTAAAGTTTCCAATCAAAGTAGTCTCCGGTTTGGAGTGGGTGGGTTGCGTACTATTTTCTAGCTATACATCAACTTTGAATTGAATATGCAATTTGTATCTTTCTAAAGTAATCTATTATCAAGACTCCTGGAATTTTTTGTTTTTCATCACTCAGCTCCTAAAAATCCATAGAATGAAATATTTTTTGGATGTTCGGAAAGTAAAGTTCGAATGAAAGAGTGGATTTGAGTTTCTTCTATACCGGTTTTCATAAATACTTACGTATTTCTTCGTAAGGTTTGTAGCCGTTTTATAGATGATTCTTCTGTGAATGCGCAAACCTTCTGAAAATGACTATAAATAAAAATTTTCATCTCCCTGAAAAATCATAAGATCTATTCCATCAGTCACGAATGCTTGATCTCTTCTATTATTGCAATTTGGGAATTGGTGTTTAATTTTTTTGAATTGTATCCTCTTTGTGATTTGAGGAAAATTATTTCCTCTTCTTTATTTAATGAGCAAAGATCTCTTCTGTGTTTACTCTAAAATCTTAGTTCAAGGTCAGAATGGCTGATGAAACCTAATTAGAGGCTAGGATATTTGTTCTACTAGAGAAAAGTCCTAATGCCCCTTTGCAATGAATTAGTAACTCATCCTACGCAGTATTTTATTTTTCAAATTTTTTTTAGTTTAAAATCAAAATCATTTTTTGCTAATAAATCAATAAAAATATGGGTTTAGGCGATAGCCCAAGCTGTCCGCAGGCTCCCTGCAACCTCACATTTCACTTCTTTGCGTAATGTGAGTTAGTAAACTATTTGCTGAAATTTTCGTTTCTCCGTTGATATGAGAATACCCAAAATTTGGAAAATTTTGATATTTCGGCCTGTAGTACCCACAGGGTAGATTTTCAAGATTTTCTCTTTTTGGGGCCTTTCTCTGGAGATGGAATCTTTACTAAGAACATAAGTTTCTATTTTAAATAGAGTGAAACATAAGACTATTTCTTCCGGATGTTTCAAATCTATCAGGTTCTTTAAAATAACTCATTGGAAATTTCAAGTTCTACCGAAATTAAAAATAAAACGGTGGTGACCAGCAATGC
The DNA here is from genome assembly GCA_024233875.1 of Leptospiraceae bacterium. Taxonomy (GTDB): domain Bacteria; phylum Spirochaetota; class Leptospiria; order Leptospirales; family Leptospiraceae; genus JACKPB01. The sequence goes on along the minus strand of JACKPB010000009.1, from coordinate 163,063 downwards.
CCAAAAATACTCCAGCCAATGCAAAGGGAAAACAGGTATCCAAGAAGAGAGTTGCCCAAAAATCCAAAGTTAAGAAAAAACCACAAACAGTATCTGCTAAGAAAAAGACTATCGGGCAGGGTCTTGTGAATGTGATGTTGGATACCAAAAAAATCAAGATTCAAAACGTTGAAGTCTCCAAGCAAGCATTCGAAAATTTAGCTATTTTTGCCTCCAACCTCAAACCTGCTATGACAATTGAACAAGCGATATCCAGTTTGCTCGAACAGGGGTTTAACCCCAAATTCAATCCTAAAAAAATTCCACTCCTTCCGTAATATATACGACATAATATGTTTCACGTGAAACGCATTGTGTCGTCTTCAAGCTATTCTCTTTTTAAACTTAACTTACCAAGGTAGAACTATGCTCACTGTTAAATATGAATTCATTTCCCGTTTTCCCGGTCTTAGCGAAGAATCCCAAAAAGAGGAATTTTGGATTCACCTCCAAAATTTTTATGAATTTTTAATTCTAAAAAATCATGAAGGTGGGTTCTTTTCTAAATCCGATTCAGATTTAATTTTAGAAAGACATATCATGGATTCCTATTTCTTTGCTGCTAAGGTTCTGGATGTTCTTCGTGTTTCACGTGAAACAGAATTCGCGGATGTAGGAACTGGACCCGGATTGCCCGGATATCTATTTTTCTTAATAGGAAAGTTTAAGAGTGTTTCCTTTATCGATTCTCAGAAGAGAAAAATGAAACATCTGGAAGAGTTTGCTAGAAATCAGAAATTACCCGGTGAACCTAGGTTTATCTATGACAGAGCAGAGAATGTAAAAAAGAAATTCGATCTTGTGAGTATGAGAGCTGCTATCCCATATCCGTGGTCGGTGGAAGTTTGCTCTGGTTTGGTCAAACAGGGTGGATGCTTTGTTCCATATTTAGGAAAATTGAAAAATCTAGATCGTATAGAAGGTGAAATTTTAGAAAGAATGGGATTTGATAAGCAGAGTGAATTTTCGATTCCTGAATTGAATTTTTTGGGGGAACGAAATGTAAAAGTCTTGAAAAAGAGAGTTCAGAAAGAGACAGGTAAAGCTAGACTTTGGAAAGTCATTCAAAAGGAGATTCGGGAATACAATGGGTAAAATTATTGCAATCAGTAATCAAAAAGGGGGCGTTGGGAAAACGACAACTTCTATAAATCTTTCCTCGAATCTCGCATCGATGGGGAAGAAAATTTTGGTAGTCGATATTGATCCTCAGGGCAATGCAGGTTCCGGTTTGGGAATCGATGTAAATCAAATTCAAAAAACAACCTATGAGGTTCTATTGAAGGAAATCTCAATAAGAGAATCAATCATCAAAACTGATTATGAAAATTTATTTATACTCCCGGCAAATATCAATTTGAGTGGAGCTGAAATAGACCTGGCAAATGTAGAGAGAAAAGAATTTGCCCTTAAGGATGCTATTCAATCTATTAAAAATGATTTTGATTATGTTCTCATCGATTGTCCTCCATCTCTCGGACTTCTTACCTTGAATGCACTTTCCTCTGCTGATAGTGTCATAATAACTTTGCAGACAGAATACTTTGCCTTAGAGGGGCTAAGCCAACTGATGAAGATCATTTCCCTGGTTCAGGAGAATTTGAATTCCGGATTAGAGTTGGAGGGAGTTCTTCTTACAATGTATGATAAGAGGACTAATCTAGCCAACCAGGTTGCTTCAGATGTTAGACAGTACTTTCAGGAAAAAGTATTTGAAGCAATGATTCCCAGAAATATAAAACTGGGGGAAGCACCTTCGTTTGGAAAGCCTATCAATGTGTATGATACGGATGGAATAGGAGCTAAGAGTTACTTAGCTTTTGCAGAAGAGTTTATTAAAAAGAATCAGTAGGAGAAAGGAATGACAAAACCAAGTGTGTTGGGTAGGGGTCTGGGCAATCTCATACCGGGTGGAAATAAAAATACTTCTACTGGAATCTCGGATTCCGGATCAGGGGAAGTCAAAGATTCGAATTCTATAGAAATAAAAATATCAGAAATTCAAATGAATCCGAATCAACCCCGGAAAACTTTTTCAGCAGAAACCATTACAGAGATGGCTGAGACAATCAAAGTTCATGGATTGATACAGCCAATCATTGTGAAGAAAATCGAAAATGGTTATGAACTGGTTGCAGGAGAGAGAAGGCTACGGGCCTGTAAGGAAGCAGGATACATTAAAATTCCCGCGATCATAAAGAACTATTCTGAGAAAGAATCAATAGAAATTGCTCTACTGGAAAATATTCAAAGAGAAGATTTGAACCCAATTGAGCAGGCCATGGCTTACCAAACAATCTCAGAAAGATTGAATTTGAAAATTACTGAAGTGGCTACCAGACTAGGAAAGAATCGATCTACCATCGCTAATCTGATCAGACTTCTTCAACTCCCTGAAAGCGTAAAAAATTTAGTATCCTCAGGTAAGCTATCGGAAGGTCATGCCAGACCACTACTTACCATCGGAGATAAAAAGAAACTCGAAGAAGTAGCCGGAATGATCGTGGAAAAACAGATGACTGTTCGGCAAGTAGAGGATTATGTATCCGAATTAGTTGATGGCAAAAATCAGGAGAATAAAAAGATCCAAATCGATAAAGATCCATCCATCCTTGATCTAGAAGGAAAAATTAGAAATAAATTTTCGATCAAAGCTATGGTTCAGCACAATTCTAAAACTGGAAAAGGAAAGATTTCTTTGAGTTATAATGATATGGATGAATTGGAAAGGTTGATGGAAAAGATGGGAATAAAGATTTAAATTACTTTTGAAGATCCAATAGTAGGCCTCGAATTTTTTCTATTTGTTTCAAAAGATGAAAGGCCGAATTGTTTGGACTGAGCATTGTCTTGGCTAGAATTTGAATGTTTTCATCGATGATTTTGATTGTCATCAATACTTTTTTGTCATTCCTTCCTCTCTGTCTGGCTTGAACCAATTCCACATTATTCTTTAAAATTGCATTGGTGATATTTTTGATTAAAGATTTATAAGATTCTAAATTTTTCTTACTGGGTTCTCTTAAAAAATCTTTTTCAGCATCCGGTAGAAGTTGCCAGTATTCATTGATTTCCCGTGTCGTTTCGTTAGTAGATGGTACTATTGATTCCAGAATTTCCAGGAAGGTTTGGTCCTTGCCTGAAACAGAGGCACCTCCCTCAGATTTTCTGGTGGGAGTTTTTCGATCTCTTGTACTTTTGATGGGTTCGTTTGTATTGAATATTTTCATGGATTAGGGGTTACAGTACATTTGCCGTGAAAAAGTACTCCATCCTCTAGAATTAAATTTGGAGTGATCAAATCTCCGTAAAGTTTGCAGGTAGAGAGCAAGATAACTCGTTCAGATGCATAGATGTTTCCATTGATATGCCCGCCTGAAACCACGATTCTGGCTTTGATATCAGTATCCACAACTCCGGTTTTGCCTATCAGGACCTTACCGTTAGTTTGAATCAAACCTTTGAATTTTCCATCTATTCTAATGAGTCCATCTACTTTAAACTCACCTTCGAATTCGGATCCTTCACCTATGATACTATTGACTATGAATTCTTCAAAATATTTGCTATCTTCTTGCATTGTTTTCCTAGTTTTGAACCTGATTTAAAAATGAATGGGGGTTGAGCGGACTTGTTCCTACGTGAACTTCATAGTGCAAAAGATAGGTAGGATTTAATGAAGTCTTTCCGGCAAAACCAATAGTTTCACCCTTTTTTATAATCTGATTTTTTTTAACCTGAATCCTTTCTAAATTTGAATAGATCGTTTTCCAACCATATTTATGTGAGATTTTAATAAAATAACCAGTACTTTGAGAATACCCCAATTCATAAACTTCACCTGGAGCTGTAGCTATTACCTGTGCTCCGGGAAATGTTCCGATGTCTACTCCATAATTGATGACTTCACCTCCGGCAACCGGGGAAAAGTATTTTCCAAATGGATACAGAATGTATCCTTTGGTCGGCCAGAGAGAGGGAGTGTTTTGGATTATATTGTTTTTATCTTTTATAATTTTGATGATTTCTTTTGTAAGTAGATTAGCGGTATTGAGATTGTAAATATCAGATTGAAGTCTGTATGTTTCCGGAAAGACATCCGAATTAGGCTCCAAGAACCCTATGATCTCACGATCCGGAAGGTGGTAAATTTTTTGGGGATCTCCTCCCAATTTGATATAGAGATTTAAAATTTTTTCGTAATAGAGTGATGAATGTTCGTGGAGGGTTTTCATTTCAGTCTTCAATCTCTTTGATTGGATAATAAAATCTTCATTAGAAATTTGAAGTTCATTGAGTTCATGATTCATCCCGCTAAATTTCAGTACAATGAAAGCACTAAAAAAAGTTAGAAGTCCAATGATAATACCAAATAGAGTAATCGAGCGATAAGAGATGCTAATTTTAATAGATTTTTTTTCAGAATGAGGAATGATCATGAAGGTAAAATGTGAATTACCCCGTTTTCTCAGAAGCTCTCTATGTTCTTGAATCCAAACAGCTATTGCCTTGTTCTGGTGTTTTACATGATTGTATGATTCTATAAATAAAGATTTGAATTTGTTTCTTTTAGACATACGTTTGGGGAGTTCTGAACTCATTTCCTTCCTTCATATAATTTCATTTTGATGAGTAAACAAAAAAAGTGTATAAAAGAATGAATAAAAGGGATTGATTTTCCGTTCCTATATACTAATTGTCTAGATTGAGGAAAATTATGCACTCATTTGAAGATTCAAATAAAAAATCAGAAATTCAGAAAATAGTCCATTTACTTCATTCAAGTGAAGAAACTATGGAATACTTGAATTCACACACTCATGAACAATTGACCGATCTGAGATTAAAAATTACCCATGCAATATTGGAAGAACAATCTGAGACTTGGGAACCATTGGCAAAAGTGACAAAATTTATGCCGAATTTTTTGAATGCAAAAGTATCAGAAGACATCTTGGGACCAAGTATCACTGCAAACATAACCTACCATGTACCACCCAAAGAAGCCATTAGTATAGCTAATTATTTTTCTACGAAATTCTTCTGCGATGTACTGGAGCATGTAATACCTGAAAAAGTGGAACCGATCATCAGAGAGTCAAATGCTGATCTTATTCGCAAAGCTGTCCATGAATTACGGAAAAGAAAAAATTACTACCTAATTGGTGCTTTGATCGATTACACACCTATGCAGCACATCCATAAAATATCTATGGAAGTAGACAATCCTGATATGGTACTGATCCTTGAATTCATTACCAAAAGAGAAAGAATGTCCGAGCTATTGGATCTCTATATTGATACAAAAATTTTAGGGTTGATCCGAGCTTCAGTAGATATGAACAAAATGGATGATCTTTTGGATGTTTTTTCTCTAACAACAGGAAAAACGAGAGAAAAAGTAATTGGTTTGATTAAGAATAAACTAGAAGATTCTTATCGGGAAAAATACAGAGAACCTGCAAAAGAATATGATATACTTTTTTAAAAATGAAAAAAGAAATCTCCGGTATAGATTTTTCAAAAATTGAATCTGATTTACTTTTCAGGAAGATTCCTTTTGCGAAAGACTTTGACCTTTCAAAACTCTGTTCTTTTAAAATCGGAGGAATAGCTCCCTTACTGGTAGAACCGGAAAATGAAGAAACCCTGATTTCATTCCTATCTTATTCTAAAAACTTTGGAATTCCCTACAAAGTGTTGGGGGGAGGATCCAATGTATTGATTTCAGACTACCCGAATGATTTCATAACTCTTCGTTTGGGAGGGGTATTCAAAGAATTTCATGAGAAATCTGAGGGAAGATTTGAAATAGGCTCCGCTATCAACACAACACCTACTTTCCGCAAAATATCTAATTTAGGTTATGAAGGTGTAGAGTTTTTGAGTACGATTCCCGGATGGGTGGGAGGGGCTGTGATTCAAAATGCCGGTTGCTATGGAGGAGAAATCTTTGATTTTATTCAATCGGTTGATGTAATACAAAATAATAATTATACCTCCTTACCTGTCGAAAAAATTAAGTACGGATACAGGAGTACAGAGTTTTTAAAAAACAAAAATACTATAATTACCAGGATTGTAATGAATCTAAAGCAAGGTGATTCAAAAGAAATCGAGTTTAAATTGAAAGAATTTCGAGAAAAAAGAAATTCATCACAACCGGAAAACAAAAAAAGTGCAGGATCTGTTTTTAAAAACCCGGATTCTATCAAAGAAAAAGACAAGAAATGGAAGGCTTGGGAATTGATAGATTTAGTCGGAATGAGGGGAGCTGTCTCAGGTGATGCTCAGGTTTCAGAAAAACATTGTAATTTTATAGTAAATAATGGAAATGCTCTTTCCCGGGATGTAAAAATTTTAATTGAAAAAATTGAAGATTTAGTATTTAAAAAATTTAACATTCAATTAGAGAAAGAAATTGAATTTTTTGGTAGCATGGATTGAGGGCAAAATCTATGAAATTATTTAAGGGAGAAAATATGGGAATTAGCAAAAAAAGAGTTGGTTTGATCGGATTATTAATCATTGCAATGCTCTTGAATACAAACTGTTTCGGAAAATTTGCATTAGTTAAGAAAGTATATGAATTTCATGAAGGAATAAAAGTTTCAGATTCCAATGAAAAATTAAATGGTGTAGTGAGAAGTTCTCTTCTCTGGCTTTTTTGGATGACACCTCTTCTTGCATTCAATCCATACGCTTGGGCATATGTAGGTGATTTTTTCATCGCTAACCTTTTAGAATTTTGGAATGGCGAAAATCCCATAGGTTATAATGAATATGATAAAAATGGGACATATGTTAGAGTATTCGAAAATGAAAATGAAAAGTTAAAATTAACATATTCAAACTTTGGAGAAAGATTGGATGTAGATTTTATCAATAATCAATCTTTGAATACAATCGTCTTTTTAAGGAACCAACCAGGAAAAATTTTTCTACCATACGAAAACAGTTTAAAAGAAATCTCCATCGAAGAGAGTAAAGTAGAAGATAAGATTGTATTAAAAATGCTCCAAAATGGTAGAGTAAAGTCTTCTGCTATAGTACAATTTAAAGATTACAACCAATTTCTCACAGATACTTCCAGAAGATTCTAATTTTTTTTCAAAAATTACACGTTAGAATTCAAAAACCAAACTAACGTGTAATTAGAAATTTTCTTTTTCCTTTACACTTCTATACATATCAAGACATTACATATATCTTATATAGAGAAAATGTAATGAATATTGAAGAAAGACTAAATATAACTTTAAATAAATTTATCAGAAGTGGAGAGATCGAGGATTTCAGGAATACTGTAAGTCATTGGTTGATAGAGGAAGCAAGATACAAAATCCAAATCAAAGAAGAATGCATTTCTGAAGTTTACATCCGACTCTCCGAGAAACTACAAAGGTTTGTTGAACTTTATCAGGAGCGAGAAATCAAATCCCTTATTGGATTTCTTTATATATTTACAAAAAATATCTATCGAAATGTCAGAAAGAAAATGGAAGTGGAAGAAAGTGATGATTTTCTAAAACTCTGGAATGAACCGGGTCAAAAAAATTTAATAACAAATATCCAGGAAGAGAAAGTATGGAGTCTTTTGAGGCAAACTCGTCCCATCACCCGCTTACTTGTTTACTTAAGATACAATATAGAGATTGATCCGGTTGCCTATAGATATTTGAATAAATATTTGAAAAGATACAATCTCTCTCCTTTAGAGTTTAGAAGAGAATTACTCATCCGAAAAGAAAACCTGAAAACCAAACAAAAGAAAATTATAGGGGATATCGTAAAGTACAATCGATCCTTGTTCAGAGTCAATGATAACGAGAAATACAAAAATTTAGTTCAGAGAAAAAAACTCTTGAGTCGACGTTTGCGGAAGAGAGAAGTCTTGTTTACAAGTGAAGAACTGAGTAAGGTATTTAGGATAAAAAGAGAGAGAATTCTCAGGGATACCAATGAATGCATAAGAAAAATGGAGAGAAAGGGAAATGACAACCATGCGGCTTGAATAAAAATTGACTTCGGGAGTCGCTAATGGAAATCGTTTTTATCCGTCATGGAAAGGCTAGTTTTGGTGAGGACAACTATGATGAACTCTCCACCATAGGGAAAAAACAATCAGAGAAATTGTCTGATTATCTTATCCAAAAGTACAGAAAATCCGTTCTCATATGTACCGGCTCCCTGATCCGACACAAACAGACAATGTTCCCATACTTGGATAAACTTTCTATGGTGGATGAAGAGGATTTTGAAAATATTTCCTTTGTTGAAACTGATGATTTAAATGAATTCTCACCTGACCTTTTCGAAAAAATAGTCTCCAAACTCACAGTCGAAGACAAACCAATCCAAAAAATCTATAAAAAGTATTCAGAAATTAACGAAAAAAATTCAATTCTTAAACACACATACTTTTTTAAATTAATGGAAAGATGTATTCTTGAATGGAAAAATGGATTCACTCCTTATGGAGAAGAATCCTTTTTCGATTTTAAAGAAAGGGTTGTACATTTTGCAGATTATCTTAATAGTTTGCGGGGAGATAAAAAATCAGTATTGGTATTTACCTCTGCGACTCCAATAAGTATATTGCTATCTTATTTCTTGAAAATCAACGAAGAAAATGAATTGTTTTGGATACCTTCCCTATGGAATTCTTCGATCAGTACAATTCTAAAAAAAGGAAGGGTGTACTATCCCGGGGAAATCAATACAATTCCCCATTTGTTTGATAAACAATTGAGAACTTTGATATAATCTTGATAGAACTGAAATATAGGATGAACTTTTAGATTTTACTAGGAAAATTCGTATGAAAAAACAAAAAATTCAATTCATAAAAATGGAAGGGATCGGCAACGATTACATCTATATCGATGCGACCAAGGAAGATCTAAGGTTGACACCGGATCAAATCGTACACTTATCAAATAGAAATTTTGGAATAGGAAGTGATGGAGTAATTTTTATTCGCAAGAGCAAAATAGCAGATTTCCAAATGGATATGTACAATTCAGATGGTAGTTCCTCGGAAATGTGCGGTAATGGAATTCGATGTCTGGGAAAATTTATTTTTGATGAAGGACTTACAGATTCCCTGAATCCTAAAATAGAGACCGGAAAAGGTGTCCTGGAATTAAAATTTGATTTGGATGATGAGAAAAAAGTATCGTACGTAACTGTGGATATGGGGGAACCGATTCTGGATGCTGAAAAAATTCCCGTTCTGATCGATTCGAAAAATCCTATTTTGGACAAAGAGATCGAGATTTCCGGACAAAACTTAAAAATGACCAATGTAAGTATGGGAAATCCACATACCGTAATTTTTGTTGAAGACTCTAATTCCTTTCCTGTGAGAGAAGTCGGTCCTATTTTAGAAAATCATAAACTCTTTCCCAGGAGAACTAATGTTGAATTTGTTAGTAAGATAGGTGAGAATCATTTTTTTCAAAGAACATGGGAGCGAGGAGCAGGAGAGACTCTAGCCTGCGGTACCGGAGCCTGCTCGGTGGCAGTAGCGGCTCACCTTACAGGAAGATCAGGAAGGTCTGTACGAATAGATTTATTGGGCGGTACTCTATACATAGATTGGCTGGAATCAGGAAATATTATTATGAAAGGACCGGCAACAACTGTTTTTAAAGGAGAAGTTTGGGTTTAAACCATTCTTATTTGACTAAATGAAAAATCCATTTTCAGGGATTCTTATAGTATTCTTTTTTTACCTCTTAAAATTCTTTTTATCTCTGACCTTCGATTTGATTCCGGATGAAGCTTATTATTGGGAATGGTCAAGAAAATTGGATTTTTCCTATTATGATCAGGGTCCTGGAGTTGCGTATTACATATACTTTTTTACTAAACTTTTTGGTGACAATCTGATTGCACTTCGTTTAGCATCCAACTTTGCGGGGTTCTTAACAACAATATTCATTTTCTTGACTTCAAGTTTGCTAAATTTTTCTAAATTAGCTCAGACTTTCCTCTTGTTCATTCTATTCCTGATACCCGGATTCTTTACAGGAAGTATGCTTATCATGCATGACTCACCTCTATTGATCGCATGGTCTGGTGGAATATATTTTTTTTCCAAATACATAAAAGAAAGAAAAGATTTCGATCTATACCTATTGTTTCTTTTTGTGGGCCTAGGTGCTCTCTCAAAGCATACAATGGTCTTTTTCTTAATAAGTATTTTTATCTGGTTAATTCTATTTCGGGATGAATTTGCAATATTCAAATCATATCAATCTTACTTAGCCATATGCATAACGGCCTTGGTTATATCACCTATAATCATCTGGAATACTCAGAACAATTGGGATAATATCGACGCTATCATTAATTTGCGTTCTGCAGGTGGAGTGAATGTCAAGAAGTTCAATACAGGTTCCTATCTAGCCGGTCAGATCCTAACCTTATCCCCGGGTTTCTTCCTCATAGGAATCGGATTGTTTTTTCAGTCTTTAAAGAATTTGATTCAATTTCCTTCAATTGAGATCAATGCTAGCACAAAGATTCGTTATTTTTTAGGCATAAATGCATTAGTTCTACCAATATTTTTCTTGATTCTTTCGATTCAGAAGGTCATTCAGGCAAATTGGGTTTTTGCTTCCTATCTACCCCTTTCTATATTCATGGCTGAATTTTTAGAAAAGATCATTTCTAAACATCAAAAAAAATATAAAATTTTAATCTATATCACTTTCCTTATTTGCGCATTGATGAACGTATTTTCTATTCTATCAGTACCTATAGTGAAAAATTTTAATATTCCTCTCAATTCCCATTATGTTCCGGGGTATAGAACTGAAGGATTCAAAGAAATAATTAAAGAAATTGAAAATTTTCGTAATACAAAATATTCTGACGCCGAACTTATCGCAAATAGATATCAGGATGCCGCTATCGGTTCCTGGTTTGCAGATGGAAAGCCCTTCATTCAAAGTTTCAATATTTTGCAAAAGAACCAATACAATTATTGGTTAGATATCAAAATAGGTAAAAATTATCTATTGTATTACATCGAAGAAAAGCCCTGTCAGAAATCTTTTATATTTTTCCAAACTTTTTTAAAAATGATGTTTGAAGAAGTCATAGAATTCCCGGAGAAGGATATAATAGTAGATGGTAAGGTGATAAAGAGATATCAGGTATGGTATTTAAAGAACTACAAAAGATCCTGGGTGAATCCGGTTAGAGATATCCTACAGAAAGATATAATTAAAAATTCTTTACTCATTGGATTACGGGATTCAGAGGAAGAATACTTGGAAAAATTGAAAAGTATGAAAGAATATGGAGATACGCAAATAGATTTTACAATTTTGGATTCTTATATGAATCGAAAGGGAGAATTGGAATGCAATATCTTCGATTGATTTTATTTTCAATACTGGTATTTTCTTCCTGCAAAGAGAAAGTACCGGATCTAAATAAAATGAATTATCCGGAAATGCATTCAGTGGTATCTGAAATCACCTGTAAGAAAATGCAAACTTGCTTCAATTATATCTATAGAACCTTTCCATCGGATATTTTACAGGAGAGTGGATTAGAAGATTGTAAAAAAAATATTCTGAAAGGATATGAAAAAAAGGTAAATTCACATTCTATAGAAATCCAAACTGCTGCTATTTCATGTTACTCAGAAATAATTCAGGCAAATTGTTCGGAATTGATTATGATACCAATAATCAGTCTTTCCTGCATTCATCTGAGAGAGTTGCTGGATAGAGACATAATATTCGAAAAAAACCTCGAGAAGAAAGAATTATAGTATTTGATCATTCAAAAAAAGTCGTAATTAGTAAGGAGTACCTATGAAATATATTATTGTCCTAATTACAATATTATCAGGTCTTCTGGCTTCAGAAGATAAATCTTCTATGAAGGAAGTTTTTAAAGAAAATCGAATTTCTCAAGGAAATCTATATTTTGAACAGGCTTCTAAGTACTTTTCAGAAAAAAATTACAAAGCTTGCATCGAAAAGAATAGAGATTTTTTACTCCTGTATCCCAATCATCAATTACGAATGAAAGTCATGAAACTATTGAGTGAAGCTTATTGGGAAGATGATCAATCATTGAAATCAATCGAAACTGATATTGAAATTTACAGAAATTATCCAACAATTGAAGAAGGTTTGAATTCCTATTTGAATGCAGCTAGAAAGTATATTAAAATGGGAAGGGTAAAAAAAGGAAAAAAAATATTAGAAACCATACAGAACCAAATGTACTCAAAAAAATTAGCAAAAGATGCGGAAATTGAAATCGAACAAATAAAAATCCTTGAAATAGAATAGGCTTTCTTAAAAAAATAGAAAATAGTAAAAAAAAATTATGATCATCTATCCCACATTAAAAAATAAATCTACAGGGAGACTGTAAATGGCTGCTCCCAGCTTTAATATTGTAAATTATCAAGCAAATTCATATATCATAGTAGAAGGCAAGAAAGAAGCTTATAACTTTTTTATCATTCGGGAAGGAAAAGTAAAAGTAAGTCGGGAAAATCCAGTGGTAGGAGAAGATCCTAACCAGGTTTTGGGACCGGGTGATTTTTTTGGTGTAGTTGCAGCAATGAGTCAACACCCTCAGATTGAATCAGCCAGTGCCATGACAAATGTCTCCCTCATCCAGGTTAGTTATGATCAATTTGGAACCTTGATTCAGAGAAATACCCCGGTTGCGATGAAAATCATTCGTTATTTCTCGATGAAATTGAGACAGTTTGATCAAACCATAACACGTCTTTCTTTTAAAAATACTGTAAGTGAAGATTTAAATCAGCTTTATAGTATGGGTGAGTTTTACTTCAATACCGGTAAAATAGATCATTCCGTTTATGCATATCAAGCTTATTTAAAATATCTGCCCAATGGTCAATTCTCACCATTAGCGAAGAAAAAATTAATGTCTTTGGGTCAACCTGCAGAAATGGCTGAGGTGGATGAGACAAAATTCAACCGTTTTTACAATGACAATCAGGTTATTTTCTGCGAACATGAACCAGGAAAGGAACTTTACATCATCCAATCCGGAAAAGTTAAAATTTCCAAGATCGTAAATCAAAATGAAGTTATGCTGGCTGTATTGGAAAATGGTGATATCTTCGGAGAAATGGCAATCCTGGACAATAAACCCAGATCAGCTTCAGCTGTAGCATTTGGTGATGTGACTGTTCTTGCTATCAACAAGGCAAATTTTGAGGGAATGGTAAAGGCTCAACCTCAACTTGCAACCAAGTTGATCACTCTCCTTTCTGAGAGAATTTGGATAGCTTACAAACAATTAGCCAATTTGATGATCAACGATCCGGGTGGAAGGATTGCTGATACTCTGCTTACTCTCGCTGAGAAAAATAGAGCAAAAATTGCTCCTAAAACCCCCTATACATTCCAGGTTAGTGTTCCGGATGTTTTGAAAATGGTGGGTTTGGCTGAAAACCGTGATGAAAAAATTGTCTATAAATTATTTGAAACGAATAAATTTCTCCGAATTGAAGGTGATGTAATTCGTTGTGCTGACCTGGGACTTCTTGAAAAACTAGTTCAGTACTATCAAAAAATGACAGCCAAAGAAACCAAGATATCCAGTGGAAGAAGATAAGTTCTAAATTTTTTAATGAAAGAAAAAAACTTAGCTGCAATTGATTTAGGAACAAATTCGTTCCATTTGATCATTGTAAAGGTAAAAGAAGACGGCTCCTATGAATCTCTCGGAAAAGAAAAAGAATCTGTCCGATTGGGAAGTGGAGCCGGAACTCAAGAAATCATTACACCTGACGCTATAGAAAGGGGAATCAATTGTTTAAAGCGATTCAAGGCCCTAGCAGAAGTTCATAATGCTGAAATCCGTGCAGTAGCTACAAGTGCATTGCGTGAAGCAAAGAATCGGGACAGTTTTTTAGAGTTAGCCCGAAATGAATTAGGCATACATATTGAAATCATAAGTGGTTTTGAAGAAGCCAGATTGATTTATTTTGGAATCCTTCAGGGACTTCCGGTCTATGACAAAAAAATCTTAATGATCGATATCGGTGGAGGAAGTACCGAATTTTTGGTAGGACTGAAGGGTGAAATCGAATTTGCTCAGAGTTTAAAGATAGGAGCAGTCCGATTGACAGATAAGTTTTTCATGGGAGATCCGATATCTTTATCTGACATAAAACAATGCAAAATCTATGTTCAGGGAACCATTGGTCCCATGAAACGGGAGATTTTGAAATTGCAACCTGAGATCATAATCGGTTCTTCCGGAACAGTGCAGTCTATAGCCAGTATGGTAATAGCGGACGTCAAAGAAAATCCTAATCGATCTCTAAACAATTATACCATTTTAAAAGACAATTTCAAAAAAATTAGAAACTCTATCGATAGTGCTGAAACTTTAAAGAAAAGAACAAAATTGCCGGGTTTGGATTCCAAAAGAGCAGACATCATTGTAGCCGGTAGTATAATTTTAGAAGAAATCTTTGACATGTTTTCCATTCAAAAGTTGCAGGTATCTGATTATGCTCTCCGAGAAGGTATCATTTACGATACAATAATAAAATGGAGAGAACATCAGGACAATCAAATCCATCCACTAGCAAATATTCGTTTGAAAGCTATAAAAAGTCTTTTCAATACCTTTCCCTATGAGAAAGAGCATGTTGAGAAAGTAACAGAGATTGCTCTAAAAATCTATGATAGCTTAGCCAAACATTACAATTTCACCGGAGATGAAAGAGAGTACTTAGAAGCAGCGGCAATTTTACATGAAATTGGGTTTGGAATCTCTCATAGTTCTCATCATAAGCATAGTTATTATATAATTCGAAACAGTGAATTGATGGTAGGTTTTCATTTCGAAGAAATTGAAATCATTGCACTTGTTGCCAGATACCATCGTAAGAGCCCTCCAAAATCAAAACATACTGAATTTATCTCTCTGACTCACGAAAACCAAAAACTAGTAAAGAAATTAGCAAGTATACTTAGAATAGCAGATGGTCTGGATAGAAGTCATCAATCTATGGTTGAGGATCTGGAACTCGAAATAACCAAGGATGAAGTGAAAATTTTATTAAAAATAAAAGAAAATATGGATCCACACGTTGATATCTGGTCGGCGGATCAAAAGAAAGAATTGTTTGAAGAATACTTTGATAAAAAAGTTAGTTTTCAACCAAAATCCTGATCATTAAATTCGTTTTCGATTTCCTTTTTCTGATTCATCTTTCTTCGTTCTAAAATCCCCTGATCAAAGGTCTTGATCAGTTCCACTACTCTTCTCGACAATTCTTGGTTTATTTGTCCATGAAATGAATCTAAAATAGTAATGCCGTAGTGTAAGATATTGTACTTGATTCGCATTCGGGTGGCTTCATCCGTATCCCCTATTCCATCCTGAAATTTTTGTATGTCTACCCAAAGATCCCTAATCTCTTCTTTTGAGTATTCTAACATTTCCGGCAAAAGATTCTTCTCCAGACAATAGACCGGTAGATAGTAAAGAGCTTCCTCTTCGGTATAGTTTTCATTCAGGTAGGTCCAGGCTGTGAAAAGTGGCTCTGATCGGATCAGATGGATAGGAATTTTTTCTGAATAGTACAAAAGTGCCGATCGAAATAAGATGCGACTCTTCTTTTCTTCACCCAGATGATAGTAGCATTCAGCTTTATAGAAATAATAATCCGGAGGTGTGTCATAAAATTTTTTAGAATATTCCAGAATTTCGATACAATTCTTATATTCTTTTGTACGAAGAAGATTTTTTGCTAGGAGCAAATATTTATCTTTTTCAAAACTTTGGGGACCTAGTTTTTGAAATCCCAATTTAAGTTGTTGGCAGGACTCTTCTAAAATACAGAGCATGGCTGAGTCAAAGGATCCGGATAGAGGATGATACTTTCTCCTAAGATACTCCCTTTCAAATTCGTCAAATAAATGATTAAGTAATAATCCCCGTTCTTTGCCTTCCGGAGTTGAGAGAATTTTTTCTATTCGATTGTCCCAGTAACTTGAGATAAAGAAACCTGTGATTAGATCAGGATTTTCGGGGTCAATGTCCAGCAGGTTAGAAAAAATTAATTTAGATTTTTCAAATTCACCCCTTTTGAGGAGGTAATTAGCTTCGTCTACCTGCTGAGACATTCTTTCTTAATGAGCAGTTTTTTTGTCGTGAAATTTTCCTAATTGTCTGAGTACTTTGTCTTCAAGTCCGTCTATGCAAGAATAGATATCTTTTTTAGTGTCATGTGCATTAAAGGTCTGACCATCGGCATGTAAATTTAAATTGCTGTGGATCTCTCCATGGATTTTCTCAAAAGAAACTTCACATGAAATGATTTTATGGACGTATTTAGTAATTCTCTCCAATTTTTCATTAGCATAATCTTCTGCTGACTGAGAATGATCTAAATGCTTCCATGTGTATTTGATTTTCATACATTTCTCCCTGCTGTAGTTGTACTTAGATACGAAACTTGATTTACAACCATAGTCAAGCAAAACTTTATCCTGAGCAAAAATGATATCATGACTAAAATAATAAAAATTAATATAAATTTGCAAAAAAAATAAAAAAAAATCTATTTTAAAATTAAAATGTTGAGGGGAGTCTCAATCAAAAAAAAGTAGTATTAGTTTTAGAGGTACTGGATATGAATAAAGAGGATTTAAAGGAGAAAACTGGGATTTATTTGGAACCCCAAATGGACACAATTCCAGAGTATTACGATAGAGATATTATTAAAGTTCTAACAAAGAATCCAATTGAAGTTTTTATTTTCTGGGGTGTCTCCCAGCATAGTTTTAAGAGAATAAAAGACTTCTTTCAGGTTGATCTTGAAAGTGTACATTATAAGCTATTTATTAGGTACACAGATGAAGACAAACATTCTCATTTTAATGAAATTCATTTATCTGCGTTTACTACTTCGTATGTCTTAAAATTCCCTTTTCCTGTAAAAAATTTACGGGTTGAGATCATAGCCTTCAATAATAACGGCGGAGTTTATTCATTGATGCATTCTGCTTATTTATCAATGCCTACAAATAAAACCTCCAGTGTTCTTCATCATGAATGGATCCATCCAATGTGGACTCAGGGAGCATATGTTGAGCAGGTTGATGGTAAGTATTATCTAAAGGAATCAGGAAAAGAGCTTGATCCATCAGAAAACAATCCAATATGGGAATCTACAATTCTCTATGATGGTTCATCCGGGTTTAGCTCTCATGCTATACCTTCCTCTTCCTTTTTTAAGAAAAAAGACTAGGAGATAATTGCAATGATAGGTTACCAAGTTTTTGTTTTACACGCTCACTTACCATATGTTCGCCATAAGGGTTATGAACCTCAATTTATTGAAGAAAATTGGCTCAATGAAGCTATAGCGGAAACATACATTCCTTTACTTCAATCATTTAGAAATTTGAAAAATGAAAATGTACATTTCAGAATTACGATGTCCTTTACACCTACACTGGTCACAATGCTCAGAGATGAGTATTTACAGGATAAGTTTGTAAAGTACCTCGATAAATTGATTGATTTGTCCAATAAAGAAGTATCAAGAACCACTTACGATCCACATTTGAATTATCTTTCAAAATACTACCTCCATAAGTTTGAAGAAACCAAAAAGTTATTTTTGTCTCTGGATAAAGATATAATTTCAGGTTTCAAAGAATTTGTGGATGATGGTTCTTTGGAAGTGATAACATCAGCTGCGACTCATGGATTTTTACCATCTCTAGAAAGTGAGCCTTCTACTGTTCGTGCTCAATTGACTATGGGTAGAAAAAAGCACAAAGAAACCTGGGGGATTGAACCCAGAGGGATTTGGCTACCGGAATGCGGATACTACAAAGGGTTAGAGAACTACCTGGCAGATCAGGGGATTAGATATTTCTTTGTAGACAATCATGCTATCAAAAATTCAACACCTAGACCTAAATATAGCGTCTATGCTCCCTTAGAAATAGGAGCAGGTGTGTTTGCTTTTGGTCGTGATTTAGAGAGTTCTGCACAGGTTTGGAGTGCTCAGGAGGGTTATCCCGGAGACTATAGATACCGTGAATACTATAGGGATATCGGTTTTGATCTGGAATTTGAATACATCAAGGATTACATTCACCCGGAAGGAATCCGATTCAATACCGGTCTAAAGTACCATAGAATCACAGGAAAATCTGATTTTAAAGATTACTATCATCCGGATTGGGCAAAAGAAGCCGCAGGCAACCATGCTGAAGACTTTTTGAGAAGCCGTATTCAGCAGGCAAAAAAATTCAATTCAGTTGAAAATCAACCTGCAGTGATAGTTTCTCCATACGATGCTGAGCTATATGGTCACTGGTGGTATGAAGGTCCTCAATTCATAGAGTTTTTGTTCAAAAAAATGCATTTTGATCAGCATGAGATAGAAAGTGCTCATCCGATGCAGATCATTGGTTTGCTTCCTAGAATTCAAAGTTCTTCTATGGAAATGTCCAGTTGGGGTGAGAGCGGATATGCTGATGTTTGGATCAATCCGACCAATGAATGGGTTTACAAACATGTATTCGAATGCTCAATAGCTATGAACCAATTGACTCATGTCTATTTTAGAACTCAAAACAATGATTTTAGACGGGTTTTGAATCAAATGGCAAGAGAAGTACTGTTGCTTCAGAGCTCGGATTGGCCATTCATTATGAAAATGGGTACTACCACACAATATGCCTCAAAACGAATACGAGTTCACACTAATCTATTTTTAGAACTAAAGGCAATGTTGGAAAAGAATGAAATCAATCAGGAAAGATTAAAAGCGATTGAAGAAGAACATCCAATATTTCCAGAACTAGAATTCGAGATTTTCAGTTAAGAAAAAGGGGCTTAGACCCCTTTTTTAATGTTTAGACCTCTGAGTAAAATAAGAATCAATTTCAGAAATCAAAGGAACGATAGTTTTTTCGTATTCTAAGATTGATTTTACAGCTTTTTCGTAAATATCCATAACAAGTGCCTGAGCGGCATCACACTTCTGTTCTTTTCGGAAGCTCTCTTCATGGATAGTCTCTGTTATTGATCCATCTGCTTTGAATGGAAGGCATCCCAAAAGATTTTGTAAAACTATTTTATCATCTCCGGCTACATGAGAAGGATCAAAGATAACAGGTAATATAGTTTTCTTTTTGGCATGCGTGATTACATTGTAATCGGGTGTATTTCGGCAATATCCTTCTTTGATAAATAAAGTCTTTACGCCTCTTTCACAAAGAATAATATCCAAATTTCCCTGATTAGCTATGTATTCAGCAGCGGAAAACCATTCTTCAGATTCATTTCCGAACCCTCGTTTCAAAATAACAGGTTTTTGAGTCTTGCCTACTTCTTCTAATAATTCAAAATCCTGAGCGTTTCTGGTTCCAATTTGGATCATATCAGCATGTTCGGCTACTCTAGCTGCTATGGTGTGGTCCATAACTTCAGTGACATAGGGGATTCCTGTCTCTTCCTTGGCCTTATCGAGCATGTCGATACCTTCCCAACCCATTCCACGCCAATCTGTGGGTCTGGTTCGGGGTTTGAAAGCTCCACCTCTTAGGATGATTCTATCCAAAATACCCAGCTTTTCACCTATTGCTTTGGCTTGTTTTGCTATAGTGATTGTTTGATCCAGGGTTTGAGGGCTATCCGGACCCACTATAAAGATATGCTTTCCGTTTCCAATTGTTCTGGTGAGTCCGTCGAGACCTTTGATATGAATGATTCTATCACTTCGATGAACGACTTCTCCATTCTTTCCGGCTCCTACTCGAGCGATATTTTTGTAAGGAATAGAAACATCCCAAATCTTAGAAATACCGGGCAATTCTTTGACATAGCCTTCTTTTTCGGAAATTTTACGAGTATCGCCTATGAAATGAATGGTGTCGCTGACTCCACCACCTCTAATGATTTCCACTGAGTTCCCGCATTCTTCTGCGAGTTTTTTGATTTTTGCTTCAGTCTCCTGAAAGCCTTTTTCTATCTCTACAATATCCAAATTTAAATTCCTCTGAGTACATGATAAAAATTGAAGATTGTGAGTCAAGAAAGTACATTATAACAGAATCCGATTTGAGAGATGTGTACTTTTATTGCAACTTTGGAATCGAAATTTGAAAACTCGTTCCCTGGTTTACTGTACTATTGCAGTCAATCTTTCCTTTATGGTGCAAAACGGCTTGTTTAACGATAGCTAGCCCTAAGCCTGTACCTGAAAAATCAGAGGAATTTTTAGCACGATGGAAGGGATTGAAGATAGACTCAAGTTCGTCTTCAGGAATTCCTATTCCTTTATCTGTGATGATAAAAATAAAATTTTCATTTTCATAGTTCACTTCGAAAAGGATGGTTTCCGTAGAATATTTCAAGGCATTTGTCAATAGGTTAATTAAAATATGTCGCATTAAATTCATGTCAAAAATTGAAATCACCCAGGGAGGAACTTTGTATTCAAATTGAATTCGTTTGGTGATATTTTCTGTATAACCTTCTAATTCATGAAGGATAGCATTGCAGAAGGGTTTTAAATCGATTATCTTTGGATTGAATTCTAGTTTGTTGGCTTCTGATTTTCCTATGAACAAAACTTCTTCCATAAGGTTTGTCATACGAATACAGGAAAATTTAATATCCTTGAGATATTTCATTCTTGTTTCGGTATCCATTCGTTCTAAATACCTTTCCAACATCTCGGCAGCCATATTGATATTAGTTATCGGTGTTCTAAATTCGTGAGACACTGTAGTTATGAAGAGACTTTTTAGCTCATTGACCTCACGTTCTTTGTGGAGACTATTGAGAATTTCCTGTTGGGCTAATTTCCTATCCATGATATTTCGGGTTGTAGAGAGAAAGATCACGTTTTCATAATTTTCATAAATATTTACTGAGGTTTCGACCCAAATAGTCTTTTTCTTTTTAGTGATCAATCGGTATTCTAAAATATTTTCCACATTACTATAATCTAATATAGATGAATAAAATTTTTCTAATTTACTATGATCCTCGGGGTGGCTTATGTCATACGGTGAAAAAGAAATCATTTCAATGGGATAGTAACCTAAAAGAGAAAAAGATGCGGGTGAGATATATAAAAAATTTTCGTTTGGAGAATGAAGGGTGACCATATCAGAAATATTTTCTGAGATTAGTTTGAATTTTTCCTCAGAATTTAGTACTTTTCGATCCTGAAGAACTTTTGTAAAGAATCCGGAATGAGAATTTATTGAATTTATATAAATAGCATTTTTGTATTGCAAAAGGATTTCGGTAAAAGATTCAGAATCTCCTTCATGTATTACACCAAAGATTCCACTCTTTAATAAATTTAGACGGGTAGACGAAGTAAAAGTTGGCAAAGAAACCAAGATAAAATTACTTTGGGTAAGATGAGAAATATCCGGAAGAATTCCGTCCAATTCTTCAATGTTTCTAACTTCAAAAATAAAAATATTATTGGGTTTTAATTCTTTAAAGTAATTCTTTTCTATGGATGGGATTTTTTTAAAATGATATTCCGATTGGTTGTCAAAGTATTTTAAAACTGAGATTTCAGGTAGATAGGAATGGTAATAAATTTCAATTGAATTTTCGCTCATTACTCTTTTGAAATAGGTAGTGTGATTTTAACGGTGGTTCCCATACCTAAGAGACTGCTGATATGAAAATTGCCCTTATAGATTT
Organism: Leptospiraceae bacterium; assembly: GCA_024233875.1. Lineage (GTDB taxonomy): Bacteria > Spirochaetota > Leptospiria > Leptospirales > Leptospiraceae > JACKPB01. Next base: position 141,301 of record JACKPB010000009.1, on the reverse strand, counting down.
CTACTAGTTTCTTAGTAAGAAACAATCCGAGACCCTGGCCCTGCTGTTCATACATTTTTCGGTTGAATTGTGTAAATTCATCTATATGTTTGATTTGCTCATCTGAAAAGCCCCTACCCCTATCTTCTACCGTGAATAGATAATTTGAATCTTTTCTTTTTGAAGAAATTGTGATTGGTGTTCCTGGATTTGAAAATTTAATAGCGTTGATTATCAATTCTTTATGAATTTTTGCAAAATGATCTTCTCGAATAGAAAGTTCGCAATCTATGAGTTCGTTTATCTCCAGATCAGAATTTCTCTCGTAGATCAAAGATTCTTCGTGAAGAATGTCCTGAATGATTTCAGAACAGTTAGAAGTTATCTCTCCCTCGATATCATAATCCAGTTCTGATTTTGTAGCGGAGGTAAACCAGAAATAGAGGAGAGTATTTTCAATTAGATTTTGCAATCGCTTACCGGAAGAAAATATACTCGATATCATTTCTAAAGCTTCCGATTTCTCCAGAGTATCGTATTCTTCTCTTAAGACTTCGCTGAATCCGAGTATAGAATTCAATGGTGTGTAGTATTCATGAGGCATCAATGAAATGAGATTGGATCGGATGGATTTTAATTTAGCCTGTGATTTGTCCTGAATAGTTTCTTTTCGGCTCAATCTAGTTTTTATTGCAGAAAGTAACTCATCAAAGGAAAAAGGTTTGGTTATGTAGTCGTCGGCTCCTAGATTCATTCCGGATCGAATCATGGAACTCTCTGATTTAGCGGACAAAAAAAGAACGGGCAAATGGCTCAAGGCTGAATGATTCCGGATGGATGTAAGAAAATCATATCCGTCCATGACCGGCATCATAATGTCAGAAATGATCAGATCAGGTACTATATCTTTAGCTATTTCAAAACCTATCTTCCCATTTTCTGCAGTTTGAACTGAGTAATTTTCAAATTTTAAAAAATTAGCAATTCCATTTCGAATATTGGAATCATCTTCTACTACTAAGATTTTGTACAAAATATTCCCCTGGTTTGGATTAGAGCTCAATTTTCAGAAATACTAACGTATTTCTTTCTAAGGTATCTAGCCATTTTATAGCATATTCTTCTGTGAATGCGTAAATACTTTTGAAAATGACTTTAAATTGGAAAGACAAAAAATCTCTACTCATTCAGGAATAAACGAAAACGAACTAGTGCCTCTTGTAAAATAGAATTTTGAAAAAATTAATATTCTAATAGGAATTGTAGATCTTGCAATTTTTCCCTCAAGGTGGATTCAAATTCGAGATGTTTCGGTTTTCATAAATACTTGCGTAATTCTTCTTAAGGTATGTAGTCATTTTATGGCTGATTCTTCTATGAATGCATAATCCTTCTAAAAATTAGAATAAGTAGAATGAAACATCTATAGAAAAATAAATAAAGAGTGAATATGGAAAGGATTGACATATTCTAAGATAACAGAATTTCTACTTATATGAAATCCAAATCCTCTAATGAATTAGATTCAGATCAATCAGAGCTCCCCAAAAGAGAACACAGTGAAGACAGAATCATAGAAACTGTTAAGGAAAATTTAAAAGTAATTCGACATACTCGTGGCTTTTCTCTAGATAAACTCGCGTCCAGGTGCGGAGTTAGTAGAGCTATGCTCTCTCAGATTGAACAGGGGAAAAGTACACCGACTATAGCTGTATTGTGGAAAATTGCCAATGGTCTCAATGTCCCCTTCAGTGAATTGATAAAGGAAAAAGATGAGGAAGGCATTCATGTTTTAAAATTTGAGAACACTAAAGTTTTGTACTCAAATTCGAAAGTATTTTCAAGTAGAGCCTTGTTTCCGTTCAGCGGAAGCAGAAAATCAGAATTCTATGAATTGGTTCTCAGACCCGGCGGGATAGAAATCGCCGATGCTCACCAAACAGGTACTACAGAAAATCTAGTTGTAGTTACTGGTAAACTACGTCTCCGTATAGGTGATAAGATCATAGAATTGGAACCCAAAGACTCAATTCATTTCAAAGCGGATGTTCCACATGAATATTCGAATCCAGGGAGTCAGGATACATTGATGTACTTAGTTATGAATTATTCCGAAGAGTTAAACTGAGTGGATAAACTACTTCTACTTTCTGCGAAGCGTTTGGCAGAATTAATCAGATCTAGAGAAGTCAGCTCGGAAGAAGTAATTAAAATTCATATAAATCATGCAAAAAAAGTAAATCCATTCATAAACGCAATAGTGCAGTCAAGAATGGAGGAAGCTATTGAAGATGCTAAAAAAGTAGATAAGCAATTATCGGAAAAGGATAGAGAAGAATTTCCTCTCCTATATGGAGTTCCATGCACTATTAAGGAAAATTTTGCCTTTGTAGGTTTTCCTCAAACCGGTGGATTGAATTTAAGAAGAAATTTCTATCCATTGAGAAACGCTACTGTAGTGGATAGAATCTTAGAATCCGGAGCAATTCCTATCGGTTTCACTAATGTATCCGAATTGTGTATGTGGATGGAATCCAATAATCGTGTCTACGGACGAACAAACAATCCTTATGATCTATCCAGAATAGCAGGTGGTAGTTCTGGGGGTGAAGGTGCAATTATTGGATCGGGTGCATCTCCATTTGGTTTGGGTGCAGACATCGGTGGTTCGATCCGTATGCCAGCTTTTTTTAATGGTGTGTTCGGGCACAAACCAACCGGAGGGCTTGTGCCGGGAACGGGACAGCATCCTATGGCAGAAAATCAAGCCCTGCGTTATCTGACTACCGGTCCTATAGCACGTAAGGCAGAAGACTTATCTTTACTCTTAAAAATTTATTCAGGAAAAGATGGATTGGATAAGGGATGTTTGGATTTTCAAATAGATTGGGATGAAAAATTAGATATTACTAATTTAGAATTTATTTCCATAGAATCTAACGGTCTTTTGAGTGTCGAGGAGGAACTTATCTACTCACAGAGAAAGGTAGTTGATTTTTTGAAAAAAAAGGGAGCTAAAGAAAAAAAAATACAATTTCCCAAACTGAAAAACTCCCTGGAAATATGGTCATCTATGCTTTCTAAAGCCGGTGGAAAAAAATTTGAAGATATGATGTTTGAAGGAAGATCGAATCTTCTGATTTGGGAATTGATTCATTCATTTTACGATCAATCAGAATTTACTTTCCCTGGAATAGCTCTCAGCATCATTGAAAAAATTCCGGATGTATTTGGAGATCATGCAGATGATTTTGCCCAACAGGGTGAAGCATTGAAGAAGGAACTCAGTGATGCTCTGGGAAAGAATTGTATTGTCCTATTTCCATCGTATTCCAGGACTGTTCCCAAACACAATGAACCTATCCTCTTTCATAGTATAGATTGGATTTACACCGCTATTATGAATGTTTTGGAGTTTCCGGTCACTCAGGTACCTCTGGGGTTATCAGGGAAAGGATTGCCTTTGGGAATTCAGATTATAGGAAATCACGGTCGTGATCTCCTGACTATCAATCTCGCCTATGAACTGGAGAAAGAGTTCGGGGGCTGGCAACCACCGATACAATTTAGTTAAGTACTGATATCATTTTTCTTCCTGAATCTCCCCTTCCTCCGCAATTCGAAAAGTCACTGATTGAATTTTGCCCCCCTTTTCCTCTCCAGTATAACTAACTTCAGCAATTGTCTGAAGAGCCGGATTGTAGAGCTGTATAGCTTTGATCGTATCATAAAGTGTGAGAGAGTAGTCGATTAAGGTAACTGCTGCCTGAATGCCCATGAATCTTTGTCTGACAACCGGCTTCTTTTCTGTCTTTTTAGTAATGACCAACCACTTATACAGTCGGCTTGCCTTGTTCATTTCTTTTAGATTATCTAAATCTAATTTCGTATCCATAAGTTTTACATCCAATTGTGAGAAGTTGACTCTTACGGGTTTTTTATCGGTTATACTTTCTTTAATAGCTCTGGAAAGAGTATGATCAAATGTTTCATCGTCTATGTATTCTAAATCCCTACAGTTGGAGTAGATTGTATTGCAAACATCTCCATAAGATTTGTGGACAATAAAAATCATATAGACAGTTTGGTAGACCGGATGATATATAATCTTAGCATTGTAGTTTTGAGTTGATTTGTATTTTACATAATTGCTTATACGCTTAAAAATACTATATCCCACTAATCCAGCATCTTTCACAAAAGGAATTCCGAGGCTTGAAAATTCTCTTTGTCCTATATAGAGGGGCTCCATGGATACCTGTCCATCATTTTTCGCTATCTCTCTCAGGTAGGGAACAACATCCTCCAATTCTTCAGAGCTGAGTTTGAGTGCATAGGATTTCATTTGGATCAGAACCTTTCCTGCATTCTGGTCCAGTAAGGATTCTAGTTTTTCATCCAGCTCTGAATATTCATCATATTTGACTTCCACACAATCATTAGGATTGCAGGAGATTTGTTCGTAATAATTTGAATTAGCAAAACTATTTTTGTCAGCGTCTTCCTGTTTAACGAGTTCATTTTTTACCTCCGGAACTATGTATTGATCCGAAAGTGCTCTGTCTTCTATTTGGTTTTTTGAACAGGACAGGAGAAGAGAAATTATGAGTAATAGAATGGATGAGAATTGAATGTTGTCAGTCATGTCTTTATTTTTTAAATATTTCATTTAAATCCAGTTTAAATTGATAAGGTTCTAATTGGCTACGTATTTTACTGAAACCTATAAGTACGAAAGGTATCTCCACTGATAGATTTTTTTCTTTCAATAATTGGACTATTTGAATGGTATTGCTCAACAATTTTTTTTCCAGTTGACTTCTTTCAAAAATCAACTCCTCTACTCCATCCACTTCCATTTTAAATAGAAGAACCCTGTAGGTAGTCGTCGAACCTTTGGAAGAAGAGGTTCTGGATTCTGATGAAAACTGGAATTTAAGATTTTGGGTGTACTCATAAGTTCTTGGAAAAAGATCTAAATGATTCCTTTTCAAAAAATGATCTTTGTTAAAAAGTGTATAGCCATTCAGAGTTAGGTAATAAGGGAGAAAAAAGAATAAAAATAAGATTAGAAAAGTATAGAGCTTATTGAATCGATAGGATAAATATTTTTTTTCGGACAATCCAAACCAGGCAGATATGGGTATTAGAGAAAAAATACCCGCAAAAAACCCAAAAAGTAATAATGGAATTGTGTCCGATTTAAAAATTAGCAATTGATTGTGATACAAGATAGAATAATAAAAATTGATTACAAAATGTGGATACAAAACAGTAAAAAAAATGATAAAAAATAGGGACAGTAAGATGGATCCGGCAATCTTCCATTTTTTTGATGAGAATTGTATGCTTATGTCTGTAGTCCAGATCAGAATAAAGATCATTACAAAGACAATTGAAAAGAAGACCGCAGTGATACTATGAAGAAGTTCATACATTATTGTAAATTATTAACTCACTTTACGCATTTTTTTATTCTTCAGAAGATTTTAATTTTCTTACACAAAATCATATTTTACTAATAGATCTATATATCGGTTTTCATAAATACTTACGTATTTTTTCTTAAGATATGCAGCCATTTTAAAGCAAATTCTTTCATGAATGCGCAAACCTTTTGAAAATGAGTATAGTTTTCTTTAGTTTCTCTATTTCGTTTAGTATTTATCATTTTCTTAAAATGCTTGAGTATAGATTCTTATGGTATGTAGATATTTTAAAGCAAATTCTTTCATGAATTCGCAAACCTTTTGAAAATGACTATAGTTTCCGGGATGTTCCCTCCTAATTCATATTTGCAATAATTGTACAGGGAGCACCATCAGATTTTTCAAATCGTAAGGGAAAAATGAAGACTTCCTTCGGAGATTCGGACAATTCATCTAACTTCATATCTTCTACTAAGAGTATAGGAGGACCCAAATCTTCTCGAGTTTTAAGAAAATTGGAATGTGTTGCACGACCTTTCTCTCTATTGGATTTGCTTCCGAAAGAAATGAGATCCAGACCGATAAATTTTAGATTTCTATTTTTTCTTAACCAGATCGGGATATCGGGATCCAAAACCGGGTATTGAAAACAATAGATAGAAGAGTCATTTCGATAGCTACCAAATCCTGTTTTTATGATCAAAAAATCAGTGTTTATTGGGATTGAAATCAATTGAGATTCTAAATCTTTGAATTCAATAGTTCCTTTGGGAGATGGACTGAGATTGATCAGGTGTGGAAATAAAGAAAACCAATGTTCCGGAGGAAGAAGGTCTAAAGTGTCTCCACTATTGTCAAAATGATAGGGTGCATCAATATGTGTGCCTATATGAGTATTGAATTCTAATCCGGTTTCATTGCAGGTACCACCTTCAGAAATAGATGATTTTTGAAGGATGGTAAACTGCCCGTGATTTCCATAGCTGGGAGTTTGGGAATTCAGGGAATGACTCAGGTACAATTTTTTCATTAGTTCTATCGGGTTGGTCGCGAGAGGCTGTACAGGTTGTCCAGATATCTCTGTTTGTCTCCTTTTCTAAATCCTTCTATTTCTATACCCATAGTTAAATTTCCAAAAGAGTCTTTGATAAAATTTCTGATCAAAACGGACACATTGATTGGAGATTGGAGTTTGAAAACTATATCCATATTGAATCCTGAAATATGGGGCATTTGCATCTTCAGATCGTTGTCTGTGATTTTTATTCGAAGTCCATCGGGAGAAATATTGAGTATATCTACCTTTTGATTGTGTCGTATCGTATGTGATTCTCGAATTCTATCGATCATTTCAAATGTCAACATCTTAGCATTCATCAAATCATCCTCATTGATTTTCCGGGAGTAAGATTGGATGTGAACATAGCCAAGAGGTGTCGCCTCAGTACCACTGTTGATGTAGATGATTGGCATGATGATTTCGGAGACTATTTTTTTATTTCTATAATCTTTCATTACTGCAGGGATTTCCTCAAAAAATTCTTCCTCACAGTTCAAAAAATCTTCTTCATTTAAAGGTAGGTAAGATTTGGGATTTTGGGTGTCTTCGATATAAATCGTTTTTCCTGTCGATTGAACAAGATAAAACTTCTCTTCCAAATGTCCCCTGTATACGTCAATCTTGATGTGGTCAAATGTCTTTTTCAGTTTATTTTCATAATCACTAAAAGTGATTTTGACAACAGTAGGAATGTTCATCGAATCCATATCCACAGCCGCTCGAATGACATGAAAATTTGTAGCGTATACGACATCCGGGGGGGGGATGATCCTTGTGGATCCCCTGGACTTTTTAGCTAATAAGATCTTATCGATTTGAATTTTGAATTCATGATTTGGATTTCCACCCAGAATGGTTCCCTCGATCTGAACATATCTTCCTATGAATTTTGTGAGAACGACCTGGGTTCCTTTAAAAAGTGTAGCGGAATGAATTTCCATAGTGAAATTTGAAATATCTTCTGAAAAAGAAACGACCTTACCCCGAAAAGCTGCTTTTCTTCTCATGTCTTTCCCACGAAGATCTACATTCATTAAAAATCTCGAAAAAAGATGCAATCGTTTGGGATGGCTGTTGATTTCTTCGAAATCTCTTGCTCTTCTTTCAATTTTTATTGTTTCCATTTAAAACGTCCTCACTAATAAAGAAATTCTCTTGCATATGAAATCGACTCGAAATACCTGTATATAAGGAAATAATATGAAATCGACAATTCTAGATATCGAAGACGGCTTTACAGGTGAAGAACTATTTAAAGGTCCTGTTGGACTGACATATAAAGATTTTTTAATTTTACCGGGATTCATTGATTTCAATCCCAGTGATGTTGAATTAGAATCAAAAATCACGAAAAATATCATATTAAAAAAACCTTTTATTAGTTCACCTATGGACACTGTAACAGAGTCTTCTATGGCGATTTCTTTAGCCTTACAGGGCGGAATGGGGATCGTTCATTACAATAACACGATAGATGAACAGGTTGATCACGTCCGTCGTGTGAAAAGATATGAAAACGGATTCATCACAGACCCAATAATACTAAGCCCGGAACATACTATAAGTGACCTAGATAAAATCAAGGAAAAACATGATTTCTCAGGAATTCCGATTACCGAAGATGGGAAATTTTCATCGAAGCTCGTAGGGATAGTAACAAATCGTGATGTGGATTTTGAACCCAATCGAAACATCAAATTGGGACAGGTAATGACTACCGAACTCATCACCGGTAAACAAGGGATAAGCCTGAAAGAAGCTAATAATATTTTAAAAAATAGTAAAATTGGAAAGCTCCCCATCATCAATTCCTCAGGATTATTAGTAGCATTGGTGAGTCGATCCGATCTCAAAAAGAACAAAGATTTTCCTGATGCATCCAAGGATCAAAACAAACGACTCAGAGTAGGAGCTGCCGTTTCCACTCTTCCGGAGTCCAAGCAAAGAGTCGAAGCACTTTATGAAGCCGGTGTGGATGTTATAGTCATCGACTCAGCTCAGGGTAACTCAGTGTACCAACTAGAAATGATTCGTTTTATCAAAGCCAATTTTAAAAATTTAGATGTTGTGGGTGGAAACGTAGTCACCAAAGAGCAATGTAAAAATCTTATCGAAGCAGGAGCTGATGGCTTGAGAGTCGGTATGGGACCCGGGTCTATTTGTATCACTCAAGAAACCATGGCTGTGGGGCGAGCTCAGGCCACCGCAGTTTACAAAACCGCACAATATGCTAGAAATTTTGGAATTCCCATCATAGCTGATGGTGGAATCTCCAATACAGGTGATATCTCTGTAGCTCTGGCAATCGGAGCAGCTACAGTCATGATGGGATCTATGTTTGCAGGTACAAACGAGGCTCCGGGTGAGTATTTTTATGAAAATGGAATGCGATTGAAAAAATATCGTGGAATGGCATCCTTGGAAGCAATGAAAGCAGGTGGAGACAAAAGATATTTCAGTGAAAATCAGAAAATCAAAGTAGCACAGGGTGTGAGTGGTGCAGTTGTCGACAAGGGTTCGGTGACGAATTTTGTTCCATATCTTGCTCAGGGTCTCCGACAATCATTTCAAGACATGGGCTATAAAAACATTCCCGATTTGCACAAGGCTCTCTATGCAGGAAATTTGCGATTTGAGAGAAGATCAGAGTCCGCACAGGCTCAGGGGTCGGTTCACGGGCTTTATTCTTATAGCAAACCTACAATGAGGGTAGAATAAAAAAATTCGACCCGGATCGAATTTTTCAATGTCCAGTCTAAAAAAGGGTAAGTAATCCAATGGTGAAAAAGTTTCTGGCTAGTTTTCTAATATTTTTTCTTGTATTGGATTCTCAATTGTTCTCAAGAGAATTGACATTCCTACCCTCTTACATCATTGGAGATGCTCCCCTTTCCCTACTCAAGAAAGACAAACCGGATACAGGGGTCTCTGAATTGCTGGCCTTCTATACCAATCAAAACTTTGAAGTCGGATTGAGTTCTTTTTCTTCTGTTAGAAATATCATCACTAGCATGAATGAAGACCTTTCCCGAAAGCCATCCAGAGATTTGATCAGTAGAATTTGCTCGGATTTGGAGACGGATTACGTTGTTCAAAATGAAGTGGATTTTTCCGGAGCTTCAGATTTGGGTTCCACTCTCATCCATACGATGACATATGATTGCGGTGGAAGATTGATCTATTCTCAGGAATCGATTTTAAAACAGGATTTTTATTCTGATATGGAAAAACATGCACTGAAAGCTTTTTCCTATCTAAACCCAAAGAGACCGGAAAAATTTTTGGGCAATCCGAATCAAAAGCAGGAAGTGATTTTTGGAATAGATCTTTCGGGATCTCTATCTTCTGACTCCAGAGAATTGATCAGTTTTATTGAAGGTACTTTGGGTTCTGATCTTTCTATCGGATTGGCTTTATTCGGACAAAAAGGTATGAAAGTGGTTCAACCTAGTTTGAATCATGAAAACATAAGGGATGTTCTCAAAAGAGTGCGATTTTCAGGATCTATAGATTCAGATGTTCTGGCTTCTTATTTGTCAAAATTGAAGAGCAACCTGGTCTTTTCGGGATACAAAAATAGAAAATTTATCCTGTTTTCAGATGCGACCACTGGAGGAAAGAGTTCTTATAAGCTGGTTTCGGCTACTCAGGATCTGACCAGTATGGGGTTGAAAGTATATATCCTCACAGGTTCTTACTTCGATTACAATGATATGAATATCTACAGAAAGGCGGCTAGATCCTCCGGTCAAAATTTGCACCAAATCATTCATGAACAGTCTTTGGGTACCCAGAAAGGTTTGAAGAAAATCTTTTTATTTGATCGCAAAGTTTATGTAGATCACTCGGGCAAGCAAACATTGAGAGACATTGACATCAATGAACTCCAATTGATTCCCGAGGGTGAAATCTATAGATATGTGGATTTTCCGCATCCAAACAATCTCTTCGAAATTTTTCAGAAAAGTACAGGAGAAAAAGTGATACAGAAGTCTCCTGTAACTTCCAATATACGTGAAGTAGCAGAGAAGCTGGTTTTCAACGCCCAAAAATCAATACTAAAAACATCTAGAAAGATTTTGTTGAAACAGGGAAAGCACACCAATTGGATCTATCTCAAAGAAATTGATGATTCCTACTTAAACCAGGATATATCAGTTCAATTGACCTTTCGCAAATCATTTACAGAAGCATCGGGATTTATAAATATTCCGGAAGAAACAAAAATTATTTCGGGTGATATTCCCAGGTATTTGCTCCTCGAACCGACAGAAATTGTAAAAAGTCTGAATAATACCTCAAAAGATAAGATTGTTTCCTTTTTGAAAGGAAAAGTTCTGGAAATAAAATAATTCGCTCATAATCTGTAACTCTTAATAAATCTATATTGGGAGTTTTTATGAGCATTGATAAAACGTTTTTTCATTCATCCTTTCAAAAATCACTCAGCGATATCTACAAAGACTTTTATAAATCCGATGAAATAGAGTACTTAGAAAATGAACTCTTGGAAGTATTTTCTGAGTCGGGCAATAAAAATCTTTCCATAAAAACCTACAAACCCTTAGAGCAGGATCCTTTACTGCGGATCAATTTAAGGTGTATCACAATCATCTGCAAATCAATGCCATTTTTTGCCGCAAAGATCAGAGAATTGTTTCATCGTCATGATCTGGAAATCAATCGTAGTTTACACTTTCATCCCTCAGAAGATTTTGAATTTTATTATATTGAAATACAAAACCTATCTAATGATCTGAATACGGTACTATCTAAAAATATTAAAGATGCTTACTCAAAAATATTAAAATATACCAAGGATTATAATTTTTTAGTTAATCAGAGATCTGATCTTTGGAATAAGAATTTTCAACCTGAATATGTTGAACTCATTCAATGGTTACTTAAGAAAGGTTTTGTATGGGAAGGTAGTTTTTTTCAGAGCAAAGAAGAAGAATATAGTTTGGGTGACTTTCCAAGAGAAGGTGAGATTTGGGATTGGTTTACCACCCTACCTGATGATAACGAAGAAACTAATTTTTACGCCAGAGAATCCTTGAGACAATCATATTTAAATGAGGGGAATCTATTTTATATTTGTTTTACCCGTCTTGGCAAAAAATTGATTTTAGAGGGAACCTTCAATCAAAAAGGACAATCCTCGGCTATGATTGATATACCTTTGATGAAAGATAGGTTGTATCAGTTCATGAAAGAAGAAAATATCCAACAGTTTTCAGGTTTAGGAAGAACTGTCAGAATGGTTTTCAATTACATTCCCACCGAGATTCTTTTCTTAATTCCTTATCGATCATATATTTCTATATACAGTGCAATCGTTGAGCAATCTTTAAAAACAAATATTCGTTCAAATGGTATCAAATTAAAAGAAAACCTGGGGTTGATTATATCTATCATTCCGGAGAAACTATGGTCGGAAGATAAACTAACTTCTATTCCTGAGATTATCGAAAAAGATCTACAGGGGGCAAGAATCAAAAAGTATGAAGTTTTGGTTAAAAACTACGTCCAATCCTTTCATTTGATTCGCATGGATGGTATTACAAAGCAGTCTTTATTTCAGATTAGCTCAAAATTGGAGCATATCTTCAGACCCTGGATTGAGCATGTTCGTTCCAAATGGGAAGATAGATACAAGGATGAAAAGTTTCCGGAGAAATTGGAATTTCGTGAGGATTATAGAGCAACCCATGACCCGGAAAAAGTATTGGTTGATCTGGAGTTATTAAGAAAACTTAAAAATGACAGAATCGTACTCAGGGTAGACGAGTCCGATAGTGGTGCGACAGAACTTCAGGCTATCACTCACGATAAAGAATTTCAGTTGAGCAAATGGGTGACTGCATTGTCTCATATGGGACTGTCTCCTATTTCTCAAAGAGTCTATAGATTCAATATGAATGATGTGATTTATGCTAAGACTGAGTTTTTTATGGAATTATTTCCTAATGAAAACAACGTCTACAGGAGGATAGCAGAAGCATTTACGTTTACCATGAAAGGGTATTTGACTTCGGATCCTCTCTCAGGAATCATATTGAAATCCGAACTCGATATGAATGGTATCTTTTTTCTGAAATCAATCAGAGAGTACTGCCTGCAAACAAATCCTTCTTTCAATCGTTCTGACTTCAATGAAACTCTTCTCAACCATCCGGAATTCTGTATGGAATTGTGGAATTATTTCTTTGATAAATTCTATCTCGGAAAACTTCGTTCTGAGGAGAAACTTAAGGAATTGACCGATCGGGCAAAAACACTTTTGGAAGATTCGGTTCTCACATCCATGAAAACTTCCACTCTTGCAATACTCAGAACAAGCTTTTTTGGAATAAAAAATGACAGAGAGGAAACTTCCATCGGTGTAAAGAGAAAATATGTTGCTTATAAAATAGATAGTTCTCTACCTTCCAGTCTACCCGATCCCAGACCTTATAGAGAAATTTTTGTTTATTCTGCTGATTTCCAGGGAATTCATCTCCGCGGAGGTCCTGTGGCCAGAGGTGGATTGAGATTTTCTGATAGAATTTCAGATTTCAGAACAGAGATTCTATCTCTAATGAAGACTCAGATGGTAAAGAACTCAGTTATCGTTCCTGTTGGATCCAAAGGTGGGTTCATTCTAACCAAAAATATTTTTAACCCTGCTGAATTGACAATGGTAGATGCGTATAAGAATTATATTCGATCATTGATATCATTGACAGACAATAGAATCGATGGAAAAGAAATTACATTCGGCGGAGATACAGGTCCATTTGCATATGATGATTACGATCCTTACCTGGTTGTAGCAGCCGACAAAGGAACGGCACAACTGTCAGATACAGCTAATTCATTATCTATCGAAAATAACTTCTGGTTGGGAGATGCCTTTGCGTCCGGAGGTTCCAAAGGATATTCGCACAAAGCATTTGGTATTACAGCGAAAGGAGCTCTTGTTACTGCCGATAGACATCTTAGAAACCTCAAGATCGATTTTAGAAAGGAATCCATAACTGTAGCCGGGATTGGAGATATGGGAGGGGATGTGTTTGGAAATGGATTGATAGAGAGTGAACACTACAAACTTATAGCAGCATTCAATCACAAACATATCTTTTTAGATCCCAATCCGGATCCCAAAAAAAGTTATAAAGAAAGAAAAAGATTGTTCAATTCGCAAAATGCTGGCTGGGATCAGTACGATTCGTCTCTGATTTCAAAAGGAGGAGGAGTATTCAATCGATCTGAGAAAAAGATCAGCATATCCCCGGAAGTTCAGAAAGTTTTGGATATCACCGAAACCACACTTTCCGGTCAGGATTTAGTGAAAGCAATCCTTAAGGCTCCTGTAGATCTACTCTATAACGGTGGAATCGGTACCTATGTAAAGTCCGAATCAGAGGACAATTTAAAAGTAGGAGATCCTTCTAATAATGATGTTAGAGTAAACGGAAATGAAATTAGAGCAAGGGTTTTGAGTGAAGGAGGAAATCTCGGTCTCACGCAATTAGGAAGGATTGAGTATTCTTTGAATGGGGGTCGAATCTACACAGATGCATTGGATAATTCTGCCGGTGTGGATCTTTCCGATCATGAAGTGAACTTAAAAATATTCTTTAATCTATTATTGGAAAAGAAAAAGCTTAAAAATGAGAAAGAAAGAGATGTCTTGTTGGAAACTCTTGGACAGGAAGTATCTACTAAGGTTTTAAGAGACAATTCTCTTCAAAGTTTGAGTATAGAAACAGATCTTTTTGAATCCGAAAAGTATGGATGGAATGATTTTCTGGAAGTTACAAATTATCTAATTAAGAAAAAAATCCTGAACCCCAGAACGGAAAAAATTCCTGTATCACAGCATGAATGGGACGAATGGTATGCGATTTCCAAAGGAATACCGAGACCCGTACTTTGTGTATTGCTTGGGTATGTAAAAATGGACCTGTACAATGATATTTTGTCCGGAGAATCAGTTGTATTTAAGAAAGTGGAAAACATTTACTTTGATTATTTTCCGGAGCAATTGATCAAAAAGTATAGCACGTTATTGACCTCACATCCCTTATTGAAAGAAATATTAACTACTCAAATAGTAAATTTCTTTGTTAATTTGATAGGAATCAAATCAGCTCTTTTGTTAGAATTAGATAAAGAGGGGAAAGATAAAAAGTTTCTGGAGATTCTCTACTATGCAAACGAGTCCGGTCTTTATGATTTATTGAATGAATTAAGTTTAATTCGGGATAAAGAACGGGAAAATGAAATTGTTCAAATCATTTCAGGGATAAGATCACGAATAAATAAAAAATTTGAGAAAAATTCATTGCAAAATAATCTATTTGATGACAAGATAATAAATCAATTGTCAGATAAATCAATAGTTTATCTTCAAAAAATATTCGAATAATTTTTTAATTTGAGAGGGAGTATGAAAGTACTTCGACTAGTATCACTTCATTTAATCATGGGGGTAATTGTTCCCATCTCCCTCTCTGCAGGAGAATTTGGTGATATTTATGGAGCTCATCCCGCCGCTGCTGCGATGGGAGGAGCTGTAGTTTCCACTGTAAATGATAGTTCATCGGTTTATTATAATGTAGCAGGTCTCGGAAAACTTTCCGAAGGAGAGCTGATTCGGGCAAGGATAGAAGCCAAAGAACTTGAGAAACAAAAAGCTCTGGAAGAAGCTAATTTAGAATCATCTACAACAGAAGAGGCCCAAGATCCTCAAAAAAAACCGGGTGGATACAAAAAACTCTGGGAAGATGTCAAAAAGAATTCCTTCACTTATATCCCGGCTAAAAGAACCACAACGACTCCCCATGAATTGACTTTTCAATACAATTTCGCGCGACCTGAGTTGAATACTTCTGCTCCTTCAAATCAGGATCTGGTACGTGTGAGGGACGATTACGGCGGGTTAGGATTGACTATCAATCTGAACTCGATTTATGATTTGAAAAGAAATATCAAATTTGGATTGAATGTCTTACTACCGGGAACAGGTAATTTATTAACTATAAACGATGTAAATCCTACGGTTCACCGATATCTTCAAAGAGGTGTTTCCAACCAAAAACCTACTATTATGGGTGGATTGGGAATAGAGCTCTGGAAGGACCGATTGTTTGCGGGGATAGGTTTTACAGGGAGTATCTCTGGAAAGGGAGCCATCCTATTGAAGGATGTTCCGGTTTCGAGGGATAGGGTGATTCCCAATCAGCAAGTCATCCTGGAAACCAAACCTTTTGCCAATCCATTGTTCGGATTGAATTTTCAATATGGAAAATTTTCCGCAGGGATTTCTTATCGGCGGGAGATGGCACTGAGTGTGGATAGTCTACCTGCGCGGGCGCAAACTACCTTACTCGGGATCCAGCTGGATTTTGATGTAGCTATGTATGATCTTTTTTCTCCCAGAAAATGGTCCTATGGAATGGCCTATCGACCCCTGGAAAAGATTTTAGTCTCGATTCAATTGGATCGTGAACTCTGGTCGGCCTTCCGACAATCCCGTACAAAGAATTCCTATAGCGAAAAAGTCTATTTCAATGACATCAATATCATGAGATTAGGAACCGAATACAGCTGGAGGGATTGGTTGAAATTTCGGGCGGGAATCGCGAGAAGACCTAGACCTACCCCGACTATGTACGGTCAGGTGAATTGGATGGATTTTGATTCGATGGGATACACAGCCGGATTGTCCTATGTACTTCTACCAGGATTTTTAAAAGATTTAAAAAGCCCGATCATTCTTGATTTTGTAGCAGGGTATCAAAAATTGCATGGAGAACATGTTTGGAAAAGAATACCAACTGAAAGAAATCCCAGTTATTCCATGGGTGGAAGGGCTCTCCACGCAGGAGTATCCATTACTATGTTCTTTTAAATCAAAACTAATTCTTACTCCAACAGTCAAAAAAGGAAGATCATGTCAATTCTAAGGATTTTCTTTTTTCTATCCATTGCCTTTACTAGATTTCTCTATTCTCAAGAAATCCTCAAAGAAGGCTATAAGGTCTTTCCTTTACCGAAAAATATAAATACTAACAACCAGGAGTTCGGTCCATCCCTTACAAGTGATGGAAAGACTCTATATTTCTATTCCAAGAGAGGTTCTGAGTACACAGATCTGTACAAATCCAAACTGATCAATGGACAATGGTCAAATCCAATCTCTGTGGATAGCTTGAATTCACCCTATGATGACCAGAGTCCTTATGTGTACGGACAGGAACAATTCATCATTTTTTCTTCAAATCGCGATGGATCCTTGGAGTTTCGACTTCCTAATGGACAGTTGGGTGTATCCAGAGATCTGTACTATTCTGAAAACATCAATGGAAGATGGTCTCAACCGGCGACTCTCTCAGATCGAATCAATTCTGAGGAGATGGAAGAAAATCCTTATCTACATGGGAATGACTTGTTTTTCACGAGATATCCATTTGGTGATCCCAACAGTGCAAAAATCTACAAAGCCCCTTTGATAGGAAACAATCTGTATTCGGCAGAACCCCTCCCCTCACCGATCAATCTTCCCGGGACTTCCAATTTTGCAGCAGTAGTTTCACCTGACGGAAAGTATCTTTATTTTTCATCCAACCGTCCCGGAGGCTATGGAGGCTATGATCTCTATCGTTCGAAAATCAATTCGGATGGGAGTTATTCTGCACCTGAAAATCTAGGACCTGAGATCAATACAGCCGGAAATGAAGCTTATTTGATTGTGAATCCAACCGACAATTCTCTTCTTTTCTGTAGAAAAAACCCTAATGAAAGTTATGATCTCTATGCAGCTATTAAAGATGAGGTAGAAAATCCGCCCGAGCCGGTTTCGAATGAGCCCAAGGTGGCTCGAATCCCTCCTTCCAAGCCGATAAAAAAAATTCCTGACGTAAAAGCAAAATCAAACCTCGGAATCAAGCTGGAACCTGAGATTCCTACCATACAATCGGATACCAAACCACCCCTTCTTTCCATGGAAGAAGATAAAAATCCGCCTATGAAAAATCCTGTGATTGAAAGCATAGCCGAGACACTTAGGGTAAAGAAGAAGTTATCCTTAAACAATATCAATTTTGAACAAAATTCAAGCGACCTCAAATCAGAATCATTACCGGTATTGGATGCGATTCGGGACTTTCTCATGGAGTACACAGAAAATCGAATCAAAGTAACCGGTCATACAGATCTTACAGGGGATTTGGTGTTTAATGTTCAGTTGTCCTGGGACAGAGCAGAGGCTGTAAAAAAATATCTGATTTCCAAAGGAATCAAACCCTATCGTATACATACTGATGGCAAAGGCTCAACACAGCCTCTTGTCAATGGAACAGATCCCGAATCAAATAAAGCAAATCGGCGAACTGAGTTCACTCTTATTGATTGAATTTCTGTGATTGTCTTATTTTTTATGAATTTTGTGATACCCCGGTTGGAGTTTCAGTTCTCGAATGGAAATCATATCACGTTGTTCCAGGCAAAATTGTACTGCCTTAGCTATATCTTCCGGAGATAGAAATGAGCCGGGAGTATTGAAATCCTCCTGAAACCAGGAGTTTTTGTAAAAAAGTGTACTTCCGGTTATGTCGGGGTGAATGGTGGTTATTTTCAAACCTGTTTTTCGTGATTCTTCCCAGAGCGAATCTGCAAAATGTGTAATACCTGCTTTTCCGGCAGCGTAGGCAGATGCAAGAGGGGAAGGTTTTGTTGCGGTACTAGAAGAAAGAAAAAAAATATGTCCCGAGTTTCTTTTCAAATTTTTCAAAAAGAAATGAGTCAGGAGGATAGGAACTGAGAAGTTTAGCTGTAGCATCCGATCCAATTTATCAAAGTTGATGTCCTCATGCATTCCAAACTCTCCACTTCCGGCAGAGTGTACCAAAATCGAAAGAGATGGATTGTTTTTTAGATCTTTGAGAAGTTTTGGATACAGATGGAAGTCACATAAATCCAAACTCCTGGCTTCGAAGGAATCACTCTCTAAATCTACCTTTGAAAAGTCTCTAGAAATTCCTATCACCGAAAAATCTAAATCCAGAAGTGTTTTTGTTATAGCGAGACCGATTCCGGAGGATGCACCGGTTACAAGAGCTAGTTTCTTATTCATCAGTGAAATATCTTTTCTTTAGGATAAAAATTTGAAACTTTTTCTATCATAAATGCTTTTAATGAATCCTCTATAGACTCAGGATAAGTCATAGAATTTTTTCTGAGTTGAAATGGGTAGTACAGGAGATCTGAATCTTCCCTTTGTTTTTTGATTTTTTTTAGATAATCAGGACTGATTCGAAATACACCCAATGAGATATCATAGATCTTTTCCGGTGGAATTGAGGAGAAGACCTTGGATAAAAAGGCATCATAAATCGATCGCCAGCCTTTCATGTGTAGTACAGGATCAAAGGACAAACGAACATTCCAACCATTTTCAATAGCTCTGGATATATTTTCCAATCTACGATTGAGGGTTGGTGTTTTTTTTTCATATTTTTGTATCACTTCCTCAGGACTTAGGGTCCAGGCTAGAATAGCATTGGGTTGGGAAGGGATGGATTGAATGTCTTTGAAGGAACTGGACTTAGTTCGGATTTCTAGTTCTAGATTTGGTCTATCCTTTGAAAAATCTAGCCACTCTCTGGTGTAAGGAATGTACCTTTCAAGGGCTAAAAGATCTGTTTCATAAGAAATACTCAGAATACATTTATTTTCGGATTCGAGAATTCGATCCACTTCTGAAAAAAAGTCTTCCAGGTTAATAAAAACAACTATATGAGACGAGGCATACATTCCCTGAAGAAAGCAATAGTCACAGTTGTACGTACAATTCAAGATTGTAGTATTGTAGTAGAACTTACCTCTATGAAATGTATCTGTCAGAGGAGATCCATTGTAAATGAATCTATCTTTTTTATTGGCTAGAATCAATCGGGGAGTTTTTTTTTGAGCTTGAAAATGAAGGTTCGAACGATTGAAGACATGCTTGTAGTCTTCTACTTCTATGAGAACGGAATCTTTCCAATTTGATAAGATTTTTTGGGTTCGGGGGTGATTTCTGACATCAGACTCAATATAGATATGAGAAAATTTCATCAGGGCAAATCGATAAGCAAAGTGTTATTCACTGTGCTATGGCGGAGATTCATATCAACATGATGCAATTTTCCTAAATCCCGCGTGAGGGATAGAGATCCACCGAAAAATGCGGCTGATCTGGATGGAACTATACAGTCTGATGGGGAGAATTTCGAAGTGATCAAAAGGCAAACAGGAAGTAGGCTGGTGTCCGATCCCTCGTAACCCGCTCCATTGGATTCAAGACTATTGTAATAGGCTGTAATGATACCATCTCTTGAGGTATTGGAATTGTATCGTGTAAGAACTTCATTTGAAGATCCGGATAGACTGAAATCGTAATTGTCCCAGGAGAGATTTTGACCCCCTGTAGTATTGGAGAGATAGGCAGCCAAATCACCTAAAATTGATTTATTCTCTAAGAATGCTGAACTTGCCCAAGGAGATCCATGGTAGGGAGTTCCTGAGGTTATGATTTTACTCAAGTAGGATGGTACAGAACCCTGGTAGAGGGCTATCCTGGTAATCAGACCTCCCATAGAATGAGCGAATATATAGACATTATTATTTTGGCCGGCAAATGCAGAGTCCAATTGAGAACGAAGCCGGATTCCATTGGATTCTATGGATTTGGATGTTAGGTAAGTGAAGAAATATACATCATAGTTTTTGAGATTGATAGATTCAAGTAAGGTAGATCCTGAAAAAAGATGAGAATAGGTAGTGCGAATTCTACGTTTTAGATCATCATCTGAGGGTGTTCCCGGATTTTCGGGATCCTGTGTGTTCCATCCGTGAATGATGACTAATTTTTTTTTAGAGCTGATTTGCTCTGAAGGGGCTTGCAGGTAGATAAGATTGTCAGAATTAGAAAGGAAAAGTGGAGACATATAAAACAATCTCGCATAAGAATCTTCTACAGATTGAACCAATCCAAGTAAGAGAAGTAAGTCAAAATTCTTATTTTCATCCTTGGATGTGCCGGGCAAAAATGAGCAATTTAATGTGAAAATTAGTAAAATTGATCTTAAAAATAAGGTCATTTATCTAATCAATCGAATGATTCAACAGCCTCTTCTTCGGTTTCAAAGATTTCTAAATGTGCATCCATACCTGTCATTTTGAAGACCTTTGCTACTGATCCAACTATATTGACTACTTTTAAGTTTCCATGGTATTTTTTTAGTCGGTACATACCTGTAACCAAAGTACCGATACCGGAAGAATCCATAAAAGGAACATCCTTGAGATTTAAGACAATATTGTATTTACCTTCTTTGATGAGATGATCGATTAAGTCTTTTATTTCTTTGGTATTGTATAAATCTACTTCACCGATTATGTCCACTACAGGGATAGAATTGACTTCTCTTTTGTTGATCTCCATAGGGTAACGGATTTCCTTATAATAAAAATGAAAGCTTGGTACAAGCTTAACGTAAGTTGAATAGTAATAGTAGTCGAAAAGATTTCAATGAAAAAATTTAAAAAAAGAGTAAATAATGAGAAAAACCCCATAGAAGAGAATCTTCTATGGGGTTTTTGATGATTTTGTTAAATTGCCGCGGATCCTCTTTCCCCGGTTCGAATTCGGATGACTTCTTCTATGGGTAAAATGAAGATTTTTCCATCTCCAATTTGACCTTCACCGGATTTAGATGCTTTGAGAATTGCATCGATTGTCGGTTTTACAAAGTCATCATTGACTGCGATTTCCAATCTAACTTTGGGGAGCAGATTTACTTTGTATTCATGTCCCCTATAGATAGTAGTCTTCCCTTTTTGCTGACCGTATCCCTGAACATCACTTACTGTCAAACGGATGATCTCATTTTTGGTCAACTCTGCCTTAACTTCTTCCAATTTATTAGGTTGGATGATTGCTATAATAAGTTTCATAGTTTCCTCCTATTAGTATTATGAATGGATTTTTATTTGGAAATCAGGATAAGCTTCGTTTCCATGCTCACCAACATCCAAACCTTCGATTTCTTCCGCTTCACCAACTCGGATACCCCAGATTTTCAATACATACCATACGATCATTGAAACCACAAAGGTGAAAGCTCCAACAGCAAGAACTCCTTCGAGCTGAACAAGAAATTGTTGTCCGGAAGTGAGTTTTGTTTCCACTCCGGCCACTGCGGTAGCAATGTCGACGTTGTAAAAAATTCCTACTGCCAGAGTTCCCCAGATTCCATTTACCAGGTGAACAGAAGTTGCACCGACCGGGTCATCAATTTTGATCTTATCAAAGAAGAGAACTGATACGACTACCAGCATTCCACCGATTAGACCGATGATCGCTCCGGATTCAACTGTTACAAAGGCGCAGGGTGCGGTGATAGCGACCAATCCTGCCAGAGTTCCGTTGAGAATCATACTGATATCCGGTTTTTTGATCAAAATCAGAGAGGCTATTGTGGCTCCGATAGCTCCAGTGGCGGCAGCAATGTTTGTAGTCAGGAGAATATGAGCGATAGCAGAACCATCCCCAACAGCCATGGTAGAACCGGGATTGAAACCGAACCAACCGAGCCAGAGAATCAAAGTTCCCAGAGCGGCTGAAGTCATATTGTGACCCATGATTGGTTTGAGCTGTCCATTGGGTAAGTATTTCCCCAACCTTGGTCCCAGGACAATCGCACCTGCCAGAGCAGCCCATCCACCTACACTGTGAACCACTGTGGAACCGGCAAAGTCTCTAAAATCCATAGAACCTAGAAATCCACCACCCCAGATCCAGTGACCTGTGACAGGATACATAAATGCAACCAGAATCAAACTAAAGACTACAAAGGAACTGAATTTAATCCTTTCAGCAACTGCCCCGGATACAATCGTAGCCGCTGTTCCGGCAAAAACCAATTGAAAGAAGAATTTTGCTGTTAGAGGAATGGATGTCCAATTGATTGAGCTATATACACCTTTGTAGGCGTCTCCAACTGCTGGGGAATTATCCACACCTTTTACAAAAAATAGACCCTGGGTTCCGATAAATGAATTCCCATCACCAAACATGATCCCCCAACCAATCACCCAAAAAGCTATTGTGGACAAGGCGAAGACGACAAAGTTTTTCGCAAGAATATTGACAGTGTTTTTACTTCTGGCAAAACCACTTTCAACAAGTGCAAAACCGGCATTCATGAAGAAAACGAGCATACCGCATAACAAAACCCAAAATGTATCCAATCCTATCCTAAGCAAATCGTTTGCTTTGGTCAAATTGGCAATCTGAGTTGGTAGATCCACTTCAACAGCCTCTTTCGGTGCGTCCTGTGCAAAAATCACAAAGGGTATAAATACTAATAACCAGATGAACTGTTTTCTTAGAACTTTCAACATGGTTCCTCCTCATTTCTTTGAAGAATTTGTTTTCTAATCTGTTTGCAAATAGAGTACCAGTGAGAGTAAAAATAAATCAAACCATATTGAAAAAAAACAATCTTCTGGAGAAAGAGGTGAAAAAATGAATAATTTATAGGAAAAAACTCGAATTTTTATTTTGTAAGAAATTAAGAAACTGGGTAAAAAAAAATAAAATGAAATGTTTTATGGAGTAAAATCCCGGAAATACTTTAGATCGTAATCGATTAAATAATTAGCATTTCCCGGATATCACTGAAAATACTCCTCTGAATTATGAAATATGCTTAAATAGTACGCAGAGACTACTTCTTTTGATTGATAAGGATACATCCCTCTGAGGATTGAATTTTTTCAAAATTCAAATCAAATCCCTGATTTATTAAGAGACTTCGAAATTTTTCGAGATTCTTCGGTAGATTGCAATGATTGGAAGGAATCCATATCTCATCAAACTTTTCTAGGTCTTCGATTTTTCTTTTCGGATCGATAGTTAATCTGATTTTGCGATCATAAGAAATCTTAGAAAGAAGATACTCTGTATCTGCTTTATTTACATGAAGTGGGCTCAATTCATTGAAAAGAATTGTATTGCGATTGAGTTTTTCTTTTGCAATGCTCTCCATCCATAAGGGAGTTGTGTAGTCTTTTCTATCATAACCGGTATAGCAAACTTCAGTTCTGCTGATATAGTAATCGGGCTTCATCAGGAAAGGATAAGAGAATAGAAGAACAGAAATCAAACTCAAAGCTGTAAGTGATTTCTTATGTGCATTATAATTTTCTAATATAAAAAATACAAAAGAGAGAATCATTGTGGGATAAAGATGATAAGTATGTCTTGCCAATCGGTTTGTAGTGAAGAGACTCAGTTCCAAAAATGTAAAAAGACAAACAGTTGAGGCAAAGAAACTGTATGAGATGGATTTTCTTCTGAGATAAATCAACATTCCGGAAAAAAAACTGATGAGATTGAAAACCAGAACTGCATAGCCGAGATGAAACTGAGAAAAAGAATTCCAAACAAACTCAGTAAAGAATAAAAAATAATAATCTTTATCTTTTATGATCTCCTGACCGGGATTGAATCCCTGACTTTCTACATGGGTGATCTGACCTGAGTAACTTCCGAATCTATCCGGATGTATGAACATCCATATCACGATAGGAAGGATAGCATACTTAAATAAGAATTCGATTCGTTCGGTACTTTGCTTTGAAGATCTTTTATAAAAGAAAAATAAAAAATCAATCACCAGGCTTAACATGAAGAGATATCTAAGATAAGAAGCTGTCTTTCCTTTCAAAAGGTGAGATGGAAGGAAGAGTGAGAGGATTGCTAGAATAGCAATGAGCCATCTCGGGTTTTTATAAATATTTTTTAACGAGGAAAAGTATTCAAGAGCAAATCCGAAAGACTGTTTTGGAAAAAAAATCACTTCAAAGAGAAATAGGAATAGAACCAGAAGATAACCGTAAGGATATTTAGTTTGATAAAGTAAAAAAACAGAACCGAAGACCAACCATTTGTTTGAATCTTTTTTTATAAATTCAGGTTCGGAGTAAACTTTGGAAAGATAGTAAGTTGTAAATATAAATAGAAACGCTCCCTGAACTTCCAGCATTCCCGTAAAGCTATAGAGTAGTAAAGAGTCTGCTTGCAAAAGAGCCAATAAATATAGGGTTAAAAGCAGAATTGAGAGTATAGACTTCTGTTTTTCTTTCCAGAATAGAAAGAGAGCTCCGATTGGTAATAAGAGATAGAAGAAGAATGTGATGAGCGTTAGTACTACCGGTGAATGGCCTGTAAAGGTAAAGACGATACTCTCCAGAACATTTCTCAGTGAAGGCCAGTGAGGTGAATCCAGGAATTGAAAAATGTAAGAATGAATTTTTCCTTCTCTTATAAAATTCATCATCTTTAATGTAAGTATATATCTCAGTTCGGGATCCCAGGTTAAGAAGTCTTTATTGATACAATTTTGATCATAAAGTAGATAGAATTGAGCACTAAAGTAGTAAAACAGAATTGAAAGTAAGCTAAAGGCAGAGAGATAGAAAAAATTTTTAAGTTTATTGGATACAATTGAACTCACTTTTGATATAAGTAAGACTCATTTATAAGTGATCAACGATTTTTTCATTCTACCCTGCTTTAAAATTACCCTGATCAATGATTCCGGTAGAGTCTTGCAAAGTTATAGAAATGAAATTTCATTTGTAAACATGGAATCAAAGCAAAATTCTTTTCTAGTTATCATGAAAAGTGTTTTGTATTAAGAAATTTATGCATAAGTGATAGAGTGTTCTTTGAATTAAGAACCTTTGAAGGTGGAAACTCTATCAATTGATGCGTTTGGATCATAGCAAGAAAGATAGTTTAGCATAGATTGATGATTAATTTGCATTAAAGAAGTGAACCTGGGATGTATAGAGATGATAAAAGGAGATGATTCTATACTTAATTTTTATAGCCAAAGTGCTTAAACGATCCTATGTTCATAAAAAAGTTAACCGATCGATTAGAATTTTGATCTTTTATTAAAGAGAAAAGTTTTTTGTTCGATAGTTATTAATGTTCTATGTTACAAAATTTAATACATTCATGATTCATTATATTCAATAAAGGTGCTTTGCAAATTTTATTAATAAAGAAAAAAATATTTCAATAAAAAATCACAAAAGACTTTACAGGATAAGAACTGATAATAAATTATGTCACAAAGTAATCAAGCGTTGATATTATAAAAGAGCGATTGAAATTCTAAGGAGGAGGCAAGTTCGATGGTTGCTAAAAAGAAAGCTGCTGCAAAAAAGAAAACTGTTGCAAAGAAAAAAGCTGTAACTAAGAAAAAGACAGTTGCAAAAAAGAAAACTGCTGCTAAGAAAAAAACTGCTGCAAAGAAAAAAAGCTGATCAACAGAATAGAAACAATTAGAAATGATTTCTCGAAACCCGCTCAGGCGGGTTTTTTGTTTTTTAGGGTACCTCTTCAAAAAATACTGATTTTATTGGGTTTAAATCAATTTTAAACTGAAAATTTTGTATAGAAAATTCTTAATATACCTTCAAAGCTATCATAACCTGATACTCTGCTATTACAAAAGGTAACTTTCTTATCCATTCAATTGTAAATTCAGTCTCTTTTAACACTCGCTTCTATCCATTCTAAGTATTCCCTGCTACCCTCAAGAATAGGTAAACTGATAATGCAGGGATTGGTATAGGAATGAATTTCTTTAATTTTTGTTTGAATGGAGTCTAGGTTAGGGAGTGTAGTTTTCCCTATTAAAATACTTTCGTTGTCTTCTATTAGTTTTCCTTCCCAGATATACAAAGACTGCATTTGATTGATAATATTAACACATGCACAGAGTTTTGATTCCACTAGAGTCTTCCCTATCTTTTTTGCCTCTTCATTGTCTTTGCATGTGATATAAACTAATCGAAATTTTTCTGTTTCCATAAATCTTATTGATAATTTTATGATTAGTTTTTCAACTTAGAAAAAAAATATTTTCTCAATTCCAAGTAACCAGAATTTTGATTTATAGACAGGGAGAGATTCTTTATGTTGATAAGGTTGGTTTATTCAATATTGATAGTAATGCTTTTATCGAATTGTATTGTGATGGATACAATAGGATTTTCAAGTCCGGAATCGATTAAAGGGGATGAAGCAAAGATGATGATTATATCCAATGCAGTAGTGGGGGCGACTGAAGGTGGGTATTCAGGCAATAACACTCCCGCATTCTCATTGATCGCTGATAAATTGGCAGGAATCAATCCTGAGAGTTATTATGATCGAAGCGAAGTTGAAAAATGTGCTCAGGAAGCTCTCGTGATCAATCTCACCGGAGCAGATATTGGGGGCTATACATGCAACCTCAAAGAACATAAGAAGTTGATTAACTGGCCGATTCCCATCATCTGAGGAGAATATTATGAAAAAATTTATCTTAGTCCTATTGTTTGTTTTCAATCATTGTGTTGTCTTTGATTCTGTTGGATTGACTTACCCCGAATCTGTTAGCGGAAAAGAAGCTAAAGATATGATCATCACTAAGGCACTTATAGGTGCAGTTGCTTGCGTGGAATGTTCGAGTGGTGGTCTATTAGGTTTTTTTGCTGATCGGTTGGCATTTATAGAAGAAGATGCGTTTTATGATAAATCAGATGTAGAAACCTGTGCTCAGGATGCCATGCTCATTAATTCTTTAAGTGCGGATATCGGTGGGTTTCAGTGCCATTTGACAAAACACAAAAAATTTGTGAATTGGCCGATTCAATTATTTTAATTTATAAGGAAAAAATATGAAAAAAATTATTACTCTCTCCATGTTTCTCTTTTTGATCTCTAACTGTCAGGTAATGAATATGGTTGGTCTCACGTATCCCAGTACTGTAAAAGGAACAGAAGCTAAAGATCAAATCTTAACAGCTGCAATCATTGGAGCGGCAGGAGGCGGATCCGTTTCTATTACAGCTATTCTTGCTCCTACACTTGCGAATATAGACGAATCTGCGTATTATGAAAAAGAGGATGTAGACAATTGTGCCAATTCAGCTATGATCATCAATTTTGCAACAGCTGATATTGGAGGCTTCAACTGCAATCTTAGGAAACGAGAAACATTTATAGACTGGCCCATCCCTCTATTTTGAAAAAACATTTCAAAGGATAGTCAGTTTCTACTGACTATCCTAAGCTCCATGCTTAAAAAGAACTACTCATTTCTGTTTTTCCCGGTATTACTTCTGCTCAGTTGCTTTCTCCTGGATAAAGTATTCACTCTTCCATGGATACAGGAGAATTTTATCTCCTGGAATCGAATTGAACCTGTAGTTTATGAATCACGTTTGAGTCTTTTGGATGATCTACTGAAATCTCCTGATCTCGACAAAATTAAATCCGGAGAAAAGAAATTGGTAGTGATCTTCGGATCTTCCAGAGCTGCCTCGATTGAAAACAGGAAGATCGAAGAACTGGACGATAGACTTGTGGTATATAATTTTTGTGTTCCTTTCCCCGGTATTTCCTATTTCTATTATCTTTTGAGTTTATTCCAAAATCAGAACATTCCTATCACTACTCTAGTTCTTGAAGTGGATCCCTTTCTTTTGAGTCTGTCCGGTCATCAATATCCTGATATGTATTCCTATGACATTCCCTTTTATTTCAAACATTCAGATCTCTGGTGGGAAGGACAGTACGATCCCTGGAAATCAGAGGGCAAAGGATTTTCCGGAACAGAATTTTTAAATTACTTCTTTAGAAGAAATTTTTATGTGTTTCGATATCCATTTGCGGTAAAAGCATATTCGGAGAACAATTCCTTCATAGATGTAGTTTGGAAGGGAGAGGTCCAAAAAAAGAAAAAGAAATATCTTAGAGAAAACTATCAAAATTTACTTATGGACATCAATCGCACCAATCGTGGTGGACTTGTGAACCTGAGCCAGGAAGCCAAAACAGATTCAGAATTGAGTCTCGATGCTGAATTGAAATTTCAGAGGTACATAGGTAGACACTATAGAGAATCTGACTCTCAAATCAAATTCCTAAAAAAATTTATAGATTATTCGGGGGAAAATTCAGACAGAGTCCTATTCATAACCTTACCCATTTCCGATCAATTGAAGAAAAAATTGCTTAAAGCAGAAATTGATGATTCTTATATAGAAAAGAAATTCCGGTCTCTAAAGGTAAGAACTAAAATGAATTACTTAAATTATTTAGAAATTCCAATGCACTGCAATAAATTTGAAGATGGGTTTCATCTGGATGGTTCCTGTTATAGCGAAGTTACGGATTTGCTGATTTCAAAACTAAAAAATTTGAATATTCTTAACAATTAACCAAATTACTTAAAAACTTTTGTTTAGAAATTTATTAACTCACCATACGCAACATGAATTTTTTAAAGGGATACTATGGAACTAAATAAATATTGAATCATTAGATTTTTCTAATGATTCAATATTTAAAGGGATTTGGGGACGAAGTCCCCAAGTCGCTGACAGGCTTCCCTGTCATTCACCTTCGCACAAGTGAAGTGCGTGCGTAAGGTGAGTTATTAAATCACTTTACGCAATTTTTTTAATTTTCTGAACATTTAATTTTTTTATGGAAAATCATATTTTACTTAGAGATCAAGAAAAATAAGTGTTTGGAGACGATGAGTCCCTGGTTTGTGTGCCCGGTTGAACCACTGCCAGGGAAAAATATGTCCATTTTTTTGAACTTTTGAATCGAAACTGTTCTGTTATTTTTCAAAGTTTGGAGATTTCAACCCATCCATCAGATAAGACTATACTCAGTAGAACTTGGCTTCTTCTTCGAATCTTTGAAATCTCTCCGGGAAGGGAAGTTGGATATCAATTTCTTTGTGAGTACCCGGGTGAAAGATACTTAATCTCTGAGAAAAGAGCAATAAACCAAATTTCGAAAACTCTTTTGCGGATCTGGAATACAGTAAATCTCCAACAATTGGACATCTTAGGAATTGGAAGTGTACTCTTATCTGATGAGTTCTACCGGTTTCAATATTTACTTCTACAAGAGTATAATTTCTACCTTTTTTAGAGTTAATTGTTTTGACGACTTTGTAGTTTGTAATGGCTTTGCGTCCGCGTGGATCTATAT
The DNA here is from genome assembly GCA_024233875.1 of Leptospiraceae bacterium. Taxonomy (GTDB): domain Bacteria; phylum Spirochaetota; class Leptospiria; order Leptospirales; family Leptospiraceae; genus JACKPB01. The sequence goes on along the minus strand of JACKPB010000009.1, from coordinate 111,729 downwards.
GCATCTTCAATCTTTCTGTTGGATGACGGGAAATAGACTCAGCAATTCTACCTGTAGGAAGATTGGGAGTTTGCACAAGCCAGGCAAAATAGGTTTTCTTTACTGAGCGATTTTGAAACTGTTTGGACAAGGCTATGTGGGTTTTATCGTTTTTCGCAATTACCATCACTCCCGATGTGGGTTTGTCCAGGCGATGTACTATACCGGGACGAATTTCTCCGCCAACACCGGAAAGGTTTTTAAAGTGATACAAAAGCCCGTTCACCAGACTGGGGCGGGCATCTTCCGGTCCTCCATGAGAAGCCAGACCCTGAGGTTTGTCGATGATGACCATATCCTCGTCTTCATAGAGAATAGAAAGATCCATTGGTATGGGATCTAATGAAAGTTTGGGTCGGGGAGGAATGTGAATTTCATAAATCTCACCGGGTTTTATTTTTCTATTGGATTTAATTTTTTCTGAACCATTCTTACAAAAAACATGTCCTGACTCGATCCATTTTTGTACTGATGTCCTGGAAATTTCTTCACCGGTGGATGAGTACAAAAACTGATCCAGTCGTTTGCTTTCTTCGTCCTGTTTTACTATAAAAGATAAAATCATAAAATCGATTGTACTATTTCAAAAATGTCTTTAATTTTTTACATAGATGGTTGATAGTGGTATGATTGAAGATAGTAATCAGAAAAGGAAGCATTATTTATGAATTCAATTTCTAAATTCCAAATTGTACTCTTGAGTGCACTTCTATTGTTTTTTGTAGATTGTTCCTCACGAAACAAGCAGGATACTCCCAAACCGGAAGATAAACCTGCTGAAAAAACAGACGATAAAAAAGATCAGGCAAAGACCCGGGAGATCGGCGATGAAGGAACAACCGAAGGACAGGATCCGGAACCGGTTGGAACTATCGATAAATTAAAATTTGCAAATGATGCCATGATTCAGGAATTAAACGAAAAACTGCGTGACGTTCGATACCCTGACGGAAATACCATTGAAGGCTTTGAATACAAAAAATGGGAAATTCCAAATAGAAAAGATTTTGAAAAATGGGTAAAAGTCTCCGGTTCATTGATAAAAGACGCGCTTTCTAAACTTCCTGAGAACATCAATCTAGAGATCACAGGACATGCTGATGCTACCGGACCTGAAGAAAAAGAGGGATCTAAGTTAGGAAATATCTTCTATTCACAAAAGAGAGCAGAATCTGTAAAAAATTCTCTCGTGAAACTTGGGTTTCCGGAAGATAGAATGCTAACAAAAGGTGCTGGTTCTTCAATGCCTATACCTGATGTAGAGGCAGAGTCACCCAAAAATAGAAGGGTTACTTTCAAACTTGTAAATTCAGGAACAGAAATTGATGACCCAATTGATACAGACGATACAAAATAATTTTACAATTTTAGAGCTCCGGAACTTCATTCCGGGGCTTCCTGTCATTTATTTCTCTAAATTCCACAGTTTTCAACCGATATAAAGAATAGCAGGGACTATTCATGCTTTCAAAAAAGACAAATTTAACCGGAAGACAGAAAGCCGCCGTTTTTTTAATAGCGGTGGGGAATGAAGTATCCACAGAGATATTTAAGCATCTCCGAGAAGATGAAATTGAACAAATAACCTTTGAAATCGCCAGGATTGATAAGATCACTCCTGAGGATAAAGAAAAAGTCCTGATTGAGTTCAATGAGCTTATGATGGCTCAGGGATTCATCACAAATGGGGGTATCGATTTCGCTAGGGGTCTCCTGGAAAAAGCTCTAGGTAACCAGAAAGCAATTGATATCATCAACCGTCTTACATCTTCCCTGCAGGTAAGACCTTTTGACTTTGTAAGAAGAACAGATCCCGCACAGTTATTAAACTTTATCCAGGGTGAGCACCCTCAGACGATAGCTCTTATTTTATCTTATTTGGATCCAAACAAAGCGGCTACGATTCTTTCTGCTCTGCCGCATACCATTCAGGCTGATGTAGCCAAGCGTATTGCAACAATGGACAGGGTAAGTCCTGATGTTTTGCGTGAGGTGGAACGGGTTCTCGAACGAAAGCTCTCTACTCTTGCTTCAGAAGACTATACTTCTGCTGGGGGTATTGACGCAGTTGTAGAGATTCTAAACAACGTTGACCGGGGAACAGAGAAGACGATTATTGAAGCCCTTGAAGAAGAAGATCCGGAGCTTGCAGAAGAAATCAAAAAGCGGATGTTTGTCTTTGAGGATATTGTTCTTTTGGATGATAGAGCTATTCAGAAAGTTATGCGTGAGGTGGACAATACAGATCTCGCAAAAGCTCTCAAATCAGTGGATGCTGAAGTTCAGGATAAAATTTTCAAAAACATGTCGAAACGGGCAGCTAGCTTGTTGAGGGAAGATATGGATTTTATGGGACCTGTTCGATTGAAAGATGTGGAAGATGCCCAGCAAAAAATTGTTAATATTATTAGAAAATTAGAAGAACAGGGCGAGATTGTGGTCGCAAGATCCGGGGAAGACGAGCTGGTTGTCTAGGAATGTTGTCCGCACCTTCTATAAATTTTCCCATCGATGAAGTAAATTTACGAATTAACTATCTTCGTGAAAAGACGATTCATCTAATCAACCTAGCTAGGGAAAATCAATCCAAACTCTCTTATAGAAATAGTTTATCCGATGAAGAAGAAAAATCTTTAATTGATAAAGTAGATACAATTTTTGATTCTGAGATTTCCAAGATCTTAAAAGAAAAATTTCCCCATGATAGCTTTCATTTTGAATCTACAGGGGAAGAAACAGGAAAATCCGATTTTAAGTGGATAGTTGACTCCATAGATGGAACAATGAATTTCCTAAGAAAAATTCCACTCTATGCGATCTCTATGGGTTTAGAATACAGAGGTTCAACTGTAGGAGCTTATGTCATCCTACCGGATTTCAATGATGTCTATCTCAGCATTCGAGGTGAAGGCGCATTTCGAAATGGTGTTTCCATTGAATGTTCGGAGATTCAAAATTTAGACCGATCTCTTCTCATTTCCTCCTTCCCTTATAGTAGAAAATCTAACATGAGAGAAACGATATCCGAGGTCTCCGCATTTGTGAGTACCGGTAGAAGTATGAGGAGAACCGGTTCTCTGGTGGTAGATCTCTGCTGGTTGGCAGAAGGTAGAGTGGATGGGTTATGGGAGAAAGACGTCAAAAAGTTTGATATTTCAGCTACATCTCTAATTTTGGAAGAAGCGGGTGGGAATATAACAAACCTATTGGGTCAGGAAATAATTAATTTCCCTACCGGGATCATTGCATCTAACGGATACATTCAACCTCAAATCATTGAAGTCCTGAAGAAAACCAGAAATGAATTGAATCTCAATTGAAGTCCGTAAGTATTGTAGCGACATAATTCATATTGAATCAACTATCGGATTTTTTTTTAAAAAACAAAAAGTCGAAGGAAAAAAATTTCTTTTTCGTATTTATTTTGTCATGATAAATTCTTGATTTTCGGAAGAAATTTATTATCAATAAGACATTTAAATTTTATCCTAGTAAATACTAGCAGGTTCAGAACCATGAAATGCATACAGGGTAATATTAAAATTTACTATTCATAAGAAGACTATAGAAATATGAATGCATTCAAAAAGATTCAATCATTTCTGAAAAATTTTAAAATTATTTCTCATTCCGGCTTAGCACGGCAGATTGTATTTTATATCTTCTTAAACATCCTGGTTATTGAACTAATTCTCTTAATCCCTTCGATTCAAAATCGAGAAAATGAAATGAAAAATCATATGAGGGAGAAGATTGATTTAACTCTTCAGAATATTGATTTTGAAAACCCTAGATTCTCTCCTAATGATTTACTATCAAAAATAGTTAATATACCCAAAACCGATATCGATGCCATCAGTCTCTATGATTCCAATGGAGTTTTACTGAGTTCAACGGAAAAAATAATTCCTTTTAATTCTACTATGACTGAAGGAATTTTTACATTTTTTCAAACTGAGTTTTTCCTGCACAAAATTGAATTAACCTTTCATAATGAGAAAGTAATTCTATTCATTTCTCACGATTTGAAGAATTCCCAAAACGAAATCAGAGATTTTATAGTTAGGATTCTCGAACTGGTTGCAATCATTTCAATTTTTGTAGCTCTAGGGACTTTGATTATCCTGAACAATATTCTAATCCTACCCGTTTTAGAACTTCGCAAAGATTTGAATCGAGCCGGAAATTCTCTCATTAAGAAAGATAAGAAAGATACCATGGAATTTGTTTCTACAAAATACAATCAAACTAATGAATTGAGAGAGGTTATTGATACATTTCGTATTATGTACAATCAGGTCTTTGATGAAATCCAAAAGAGAAGTAAGATAGAAGAGAGGCTTGAAGAGCTAAATTTGGAACTGGAAAGGAGGGTTACAGATAGAACATTAGAATTACAAAATATAAATAGGAAACTTAGAGTAGAAATTGAAGAAAGAGAAATCATAGAAAAACTTTTGAGATACAATGCCTATCATGATGAACTCACAGGTTTGGGAAATCGTTTGTTATTGATCGAAAGCATAAACAATAAGATCATAGAAAAATCCAATAAACGGTTTTCTGTCCTATTGTTTGATATAGATAATTTTAAGATTGTGAATGATAGCCTCGGACATGGTTTGGGAAATAAAATTTTAATTGAAGTATCTCTCCGAATCAAAAGTATTCTTGAAGGCAGTGGTTCTCTCTTGGTTCGCTTGGGAGGGGATGAATTTACAATACTTGTCGATTATACTAATCAGGATGAGGTCTCTGCTATAGCTGAGAAGATTTCCGGGTCTATGAAAATTCCATTTCATGTTGAGGGACATGAAATCTTTATCACAGTCAGTATTGGAATTGCTCACTATTTTGATGAATACGAAAATGCTGAAGATATGATTCGTGATGCGGATTTAGTTATGTACCGCGCTAAAGAATTAGGGAAAGCAAGAATAGAGTACTACGATTTCAAAATGAGAGAACAAATTCTGGATAATTTAGATCTTCAAACAGAATTGAGGAAATCGGTACGGAATATTATAGACCTGGATCATACTATATCAAATGAATTTTTTCTTGTCTACCAACCAATAATAAATTTTCAAACAAGAAAATTAGAGGGATTTGAAGCCCTAATCAGATGGCAGCATCCCAAAAGAGGCTTAGTGTCACCCATACAATTCATTTCAAAAGCAGAAGAATCCGGTGATATCATACCTCTTGGATATTGGATAATTAAGACAGCCTGCAATCAATTGGTTGAATGGAAAAAGAAATTTGGAGACATCAATACTCAAATAAGTGTAAATCTCTCCGGTAGACAATTGAGGGAAAATCTCCTACCCAGACTAATCATAGGACATTTGCAAAAAAATAATCTGAAACCGAGCTTACTTAAGCTTGAGTTGACCGAAAGTGCAATTGTAGAAGAAACTCAGATTGCCAGAAAAATGTTTTTAGAATTAAAAAATATTGGTATCAAACTTTCAATGGATGATTTCGGTACCGGTTATTCATCTTTGAGTTATCTTCACCAATTTCCTTTTGATACAATCAAAATTGACCAATCCTTTGTAAATCGAATGGAAAATGGTGGTAGGGAAATCATAAAAACTATCATCACTATGGCCAAGAGTTTAGGTATGGATGTAGTAGCAGAGGGAGTAGAAACTAAAGAACAAAAAGACAAGTTGATAGAATTGGATTGTCATTTTGGACAGGGATATTATTTCAGTAGACCCTTGACTGCTTCCCAGGCTGAAGAATTTATTAGGGAAAACCTCAATAAAAATATAGTCTAAGATTAGTATTTAAAGAATCCACTATCCAAAAGAAGCTAAATTTCTTTTGAAAAAAAATCAAATCAAACAAGGACAAAACAAAATGAGATATTTCATCCCTATTCTTTTCCTGTTTTTTAGCTTGGGTATCTTAGCCGGAGAAAAAGGTCGTGTGAATGCAAAATCAGGATTGATCGTAAGAGAAGAACCCGGAACTAACGGAAAGCGTATAGGAAAGATTCCCTTCAAAAAAATCGTACCGGTTTTGAATGTAAAAGTCGCTGAGATGAATGAGGTCTGGTATCAGGTCAAATACAGGAAGATAAAAGGATGGGTTTCCGGATCTTATCTTGATCTTGTATTACCGAATGACAAAGAAAAAACTGTTGTAGGAAGATTTACCGGTGTCGAACAGGGTGATTACTTTCATCTGAATTTAGAGACGGATTCTGGACCTACATCCTTTGTCTTCTTAAGAGCCAGTGATGGCATTCAATTTGAAGAATTTGAAAGTCAACCGGAGAAATACAAAAACAAAAAGATTTCTGTGAAGTACAAGCCCATTCGTCTTTATATTCCCGAAGCAGGAGGATACGATACCTGGGATATTGTTTTAGACATTCAACTTCAGAAATAATTCTCACAGGAAAATAGATTCACATTAAAGTTTCAAACCTTGACAAACAGACTTTGATTTCAGCGAATGGCATTAGATACTCAAGAAGTATAGACCTCAAAGAACTAATGAATAAATAAAATTAGATGAGTGATTCTTTTTTGAGTACCATAATAAAGTTCTAATGAAGCATATTCGGAGTTTTTTTAAAAAACTATTTACCGAATGCGTGAAGGGAAGGAGTAATCAATGGAAAAAGCAGTAATTTTAGATGGAGTGAGAACAGCTTTTGGCAATTTTGGTGGTTCTCTCAAGGATATCGGTGCCACTGATTTAGCAGTGCAAACTGCCAAAGAGGCTATCCAAAGAGCCGGAGTAAAAGCAGATGATATTTCAGAATCTATCTATGGAAATGTAGTACCTTCAGAAAAAAATGCCATCTATCTGGCAAGACATATTGGTTTGAAAGCAGGTCTACCGGTAACTTCTCCGGCTTTGACTGTCAATCGTCTTTGCGGTTCCGGAATGGAATCCCTAGTTTTGGCGGCAAAAAAGATCTATCTGGGTGAAGGAGATTTGGTTCTCGCCGGTGGGGTCGAATCTATGAGTCAATCTCCTTACGTTGTGAGAAATGCGCGATGGGGAGTTCGATATGGGACTACAGAATTCGAAGACAGTTTGAATCAGGGACTTACGGACATCTATGTTGAACTTCCAATGGGAATGACAGCAGAAAATTTAGCAGATCAATACAAGATTTCTAGAGAAGAGCAGGATGCTTGGGCGATTACATCACAGACCAGAGCAGAAGCAGCAACTGAAAATGGAACCCTGAAAGAAGAGATTCTGGCAGTGACTCTTCCCGGAAAGAATCCAATTGTTTTTGAAAAAGATGAATTCATTAAAGGCAAATCAGCCGGAGCAAAGATTGGTACACTGAAACCTGCTTTTAAAAAAGATGGATCTGTTACAGCTGGAAATGCTTCCGGAATCAATGATGGAGCCTGTTCTTTGATCGTAGCATCGGAAGGATATGCAAAAGCAAATGGGAAAAAACCCCTAGCAATCATCAAGTCCTACGGACACAGTGGTTGTGATCCTGCTAAGATGGGTATCGGTCCTGCACTCGCTATTCCCAGAGCATTGAAAGCCGCGGGTTTGGATTTGAAAGACATTGGATTGTTTGAAATCAATGAAGCTTTTGCTGCTCAATATCTGGCAGTTCAGAAAGAATTGGGTTTAAATCCTGAAATTACAAATGTAAACGGTGGTGCAATCGCTATCGGTCATCCTCTCGGAGCAAGTGGGGCTAGAGTGACTCTGACTCTGGCATACGAAATGAGGAGAAGAAATGTCAAATACGGCGTGGCTTCACTCTGTATCGGCGGTGGTCAGGGAATCGCAATGATTCTTGAGAATCCCAATCTATAAGTAAAAGATTCCACCATTGAAGTCAATGGTGGAATCAACCTTCATCCAACGTTAAGCTGATAGCTTCCAATCTATCAGGAAACACTACCTCCTCAGTGAACTCAAATCCCAGCATAGTCTTTTGTTGGTTTTTATAAATAAAATTGGATAACCATACAATTTTACCATAAAATGGCATTTTTTGCTGGAATGGCTCATCCAGAAGGAATCCTTTGCAGGCTGAATTCACAGTGATTGGAAAGTCTGCATCCATTATCGCACAGAGACCACCGGCGGAAATATTACCCAAAGTTCCCTTGTATGAATTGTCATTCACTTCAAAGTGTACGGTGTAATCAGCCAAATGCTTTGGATAAATCCGAGTTGCTTTTCTTAGTTCAGTACTCATGTGTCCATTGACTTAATTGGGCTTTTTTCTGTCAATGAAAAGGATTGTACTATCAAGTGCTATGCCTTGCTCTGGGAGTTGATCCAGGCAGTACTCAGGGACTGAGCTTTTTCAAAATCTGCAGAACTGGTGATTCCTGAGCCTTTTTGACTGGCTTCAGCAACCATTTGATTCATTTGATCTACCCTTTCCTGGCTGGGGGGGTGAGTGCTCATTGCATCTGAAAGACTAGCGATGAGAGGATTGGTTCCGGCTTTAGCTTCTTTTTCCATTACAAGCAATTTTTCATAAAATTTGCCGATTTGGGCTTTGGAATAGCCTGCATTGAGAGCTGTCTTGAATCCGATTCGATCAGCTTCCATTTCATCTTCTCTTGAGTTTGCCATGAATTGATATTTTTGGATAAGAAGCCCCCCCGCAGCACCAACAGCGGCACCCGCTACAGTGTATGCAGCAATGCAGGAATCATCTTTAGGTGGACAGAGTTTGCTGGCTGCTAAGTATCCTGTACCTCCTCCGATCAATGCGCCCACTCCACCGAAGATCCACATGCTTGATTCTGAATCTTTAGCGGCCTGCATCCTTTCGGCGGTGTGCCTTGCCTGAATGTGACCGATCTCATGACCTACAACTCCGGCCAATTCTGCCTCGGATCCCGCCATTGCAAGTAAGGGAGCAGTGACAAAAACAGTTCCCGCGGGAAGTGCGAATGCGTTTACATAATTTACTCCCACCACTGTGAAGCTGTATTTATAAGGATTATTCTCCAGATTATTGGCTTTCACTATCTTTTGACCGAGGTTTTGGATATAATTTTGTAGTTCTGGATTTTCAATCTTAGGATAATCTTTTTGCATCTGAGGTAGGACTTCTTGAGTCAAGCGTGCTTCGTCCTGTGGAGTCATATCTGTTTTTTGGCCAGTATTGTCACCTTCTCTCATGCGGTTATTTGAAGATGAATTGCATGCAGCCAAAAGAAGAGGAATGGATGCAAGGAATTGTTTTCTGCCCAGAGTTGTGGATGTCCACTTGGCTAGCATAGAATCAAATTCTTTAAATTTGGAGTTTTCTTTCATAGGGTTCCATCCGGAAATTTTGGATTTTGTTTTATCTGTATTCTTTTTCGGAGGAAATAAAAATCCAGAATTTTTTTGAATGATATGGGTTCTGTTCTGTCCTTCTTTGTCATATATAATGAATAATCAAAGCTATACAAAAAAAATCAAAGAAATTGAAGAAATATCACAGAAAGCTATACATCCACAGAAACTTCCGAATAATCCGAAAGGAAGAAGAATACTGGCCGTAGGTGGTTGCGGGAGTGAGGTTTCTTTAGACTGGATGTTTTAATATCTTGAAGGGATGACTACAATTCTTCAACAATAGCCAGAACTTCTTTCTCGTCTATATTAAGTAACGACTACTTTCCTATATAGCGAAATCCAAATAGATATGAAACAAACCAAAAAATCAAAATAAGGAAAAAGAATGTCCCAGCCCAGATATAATCTAAAAAGTATAGAATCCTTTCAAAAAGAAAACTAAGAAGGAAAAAGAAGAAGAAAAGGTTGAAACTAAATCTATTGTGCCAAGCACTCAAATCTCCTGTGAATCGGATTGAAGATCGAAGAATCATAGAATTACTGCGTTTATCGGTTTATTTTTTTTAATTTCATCCAAGATTTGAACCATTTCCGATTCTAATGGTTTTAACCATTTGTAAATATAGTTATCATTTTTACTCTTTGAAGCATATATTTTACCTTTTAAGTGAAAAGATTTAGAATTACCTATTTTCAATTCTAAATCCCAAATGTCATATTTTTTTAAATATTGTGAATCCGTTTCAGATTTAAAATTAAAGAGTATTGCCTGTTCCGAAAAACTAATAGTTATTGCTTCAATGGGTTTGAAGAGAATAGAGTCCTTCGTATATTCTACTCTTTTCTTCGATGTCAAATCAACTTCAACTAGATCTATATCCCAAGGGAGTAGTGTAATACTTGTAACAATCTCTGACATAATGTGCTGATCACCCTTTTCAGTAATTTGACCATCCCAGGAAAACAAAAAACCATCCGTTTTGTATCTCTTCACCATTCCAGATAGTACATATCCACAAAGCCCAACTCTAAAAAAATAAATATGGATAGGTTGATCGATTGTAGATACAATTTCCCCTTCAATTGATATCAACAACTCATCACTAGTTTTTTTTAATACATTTCCTAGATGTCTAACTTTAGTATCATATTCTATACTACATACTTCACCTAAACGTATATCATTCAGGCTTTTTATTTCTAAATGATGCTCATTTTCAGGAAATAATTTACTGAGCAACCTAACAAACACTTCCTTATTTGCCATCGTTTCTGTTATTAAAAATGAATAAAATAATGATGAAAATTTATGCTTATCTAATAATATACTGAGGTTTTCCTGTAAACTGATTCCTAGTGAATCAAAAAACTTTTTTAGTAATAAAACCTCTGTATTGTTTAATTTTCTCTTATATCCATATTTTAATATTTTATTCCAATTTAAAGTTATATTAGCATACCTCTTTTGAATCCTCAACGCAATATACACAAACAAAACAGGGATGAGGATCAATATCAATAAGATCCATAGAGTCGAATTATGGAAAACTGGCCATACCCATACCATTGGTTCATAAGCTAGAGTTATCATATTTACCATCATTTCTCAAACTCATAAATCAAGATATAACTAAACATATTTTAAGTTAAATATAGCAACCTCTAATAATTAGAAATAATAATATAAATATTTTTTTAGTCATAACAATTTGTTGCCCATGGAACAATAGGACATTTATCACCTAATAGGAAGTGACTTATTTACAAGCAATAAGGATTTTTGAATAGACAGTAACTTTAAGTGAGACTAATTTACTTAGATTGCATAATCAAACAACTAAAAATGTAATTCCAGGAGTTGTCATAGTAGTTGTATCTGTAAATGGATTTATCTATATTGGGTTTTCCGGCTCTCGAAGAATCGATATGGCGGAGTTTAATGTTGATTCCATTAATGAAGGAAGGCATATAGGAAGTAATACAAAAAGTATGGCTGCTACACTTTGTGCAACAGAAGTGGTAAATAATGGACTAGGAACATATCTCTTTGTGAAATTCTATAAAAAAGGAAAAGTAGCATCAGCCATGCGACATGCATCCTTCTCAACGCAAAGACTTCGGATGGCAAACTTTTGGTCGAAGGTAAAACCTTGACTGGTTTTGCTGATGCCGAAGAAGCTTATACTGATGGGTTTGTTGGACAAAGAATTCAACCTTTTGGGATTGAGACAGAAGCTAAGAAAATTCCCAACACTAATTACATCAATGCAGGAATGTTCAAACCTTTTGTCATTCAAGATGGAAATCTGATCACAGGACAGCAACATTTGATCGGAAAAGTTAGTGATCGATTAAAAATTTCTCCAATCTATATTTCTTTCATAAAGATATCACCCAAACAGAGGATAAGAAATTTTCAATTTGACTTCTATCCAAAGAACGATAGAAACTACTTGTCTTTTTTCAATAGAAATTCAATTCTTCTCATATGGAAGAGCCAATTAAGATTTTTACAGAACAAGAATACTTAGAATACGACCTAGCGTCTCAGGACAAAAATGAGTTTTTTAATGGACAAATCTATGCCATGGCCGGTGCTTCAGAGAAACACAATACGATTTCAATGAATCTTTCTATTTCTATCGGTCTCCAACTTCGAAATAAACCCTGCAAAGTGTATGCAGGTGATATGCGAATCAAGGTGAAAAGCACAGGTTTGTTTGCTTATCCTGACCTGTTAGTTGCCTGTCCTGAAAAGGTATTTTCAGGAGACTCTCCAGACACTCTATTGAATCCAATAGTCATCATTGAAATTCTATCAGATTCGACAGAAAGCATAGACCGCGGTGCCAAATTTGCCCATTATAGACAGATTCCATCCCTTCAAGAGTATGTTCTCATAAGTCAAAATTCGCAAAAAATTGAAAAATACCATCTGAACTCTTCATCCAAGTGGGAACTTGAAGAGACCACTGATGAAAAACAAGAAATAGAACTCTCCTCCATCTCCTGCGTTCTCAAATTAGAAGAAGTATACGAAAAAACTTGATATACAGATTTCCATATCCCACTAATGATTTTAGAAAGTTCTATTGCATTGTTGAGCAGACAGTCTTTTGAGGTAGATTCCCGGATTTCTTTTATTTGGTTGTCTTACGTTTTTTCAATTTTTTGGGAAAGAGTTTTTGAATTTCAGCCTTTGTCTCGATGCCTTCATGCTTCATAAGTTCTAACCCAAATTCTCTCAAAACCTGAATCACAGGAATTGTTTTCAATCCCAAATCAGTCAGTTTGTATTCGGTTTTTGGAGGAACGACTGCAAAAACTTCCCTGTGAACCAAACCATTCGCTTCGAGATCCCTGAGGGAAGCGGAAAGCATTTTATCAGAGATATGGGGAAGAGTTTTTTTGATTTCCGAGTAACGCAATGTCTTCTCACGGAGTCGCCAAAGAATGGGCATCTTCCAAGAACCACCTATCCAATCCAGTGCGAACTCGACTGGATTGAAATAGAGTTTTCCTTTGTAGGTAAAATCAGGCATTTGGGTTCCTCCGTGCTACTTTCGTTCTGCAAGCTTACTTGATTCTTTTTATTTTTTTGAAAACAGACTGAAAAACAAATTATATTTTTGTTATTATATTACTTTCTGGTGTGTTACTTTATTCTATTTATTGTATAACCAAAAGGCATATATATAGGAAAAATATATCTAGTAAATTCTTCAAACATTTTTATCTAAGAAACATAGAATAAGAATCAAAGGAACAATGGATAAAAATATGAGTCACGATAATTCTTCTCCCAAGAAAAAAATCGCAATGGTGGTAGCGAATGCATCCACTTCTAAACAAACAGGTTGGTCGATTGGTTTTTGGTGGTCTGAACTAACCCATCCTTATTGGGAATTTACCGAGGCAGGATATGGGGTGGAAATCTTTTCGCCCGATGGTGGAGATTTGATTCCCGATGGTTACAGTGATCCCGAAGATCCTTCTGGGTATTCAGCGGCTGACTATGTTTCCTTGGGATTTAAAAAATCACCAAAACACAGTGAACTGATCAAAAATACAAAATCCATCGACAAGATCCAAGTCGATGATTTCGATGCGATCTTTCTCACTGGTGGACAAAGCCCGATGTATACTTTTATTGAGAACAAAAAGTTGCACGATCTCTTTGTGAAATTCTATGAAAAAGGAAAAGTAGCATCAGCAATTTGTCATGCCACTTGCATCCTTCTCAAAGCAAAGACATCGGATGGCAAGCTTTTGGTCGAAGGTAAAACTTGGACTGGCTTTACTGATGCCGAGGAAGCCTATGCGGATGGGTTTGTCGGACAAAGAATTCAACCCTTCTGGATTGAGACCGAAGCAAAGAAAATTCCCAACACGAACTACATCAATGCAGGTATGTTCAAACCTTTTGCGATTCGGGATGGAAATCTGATCACTGGACAACAACAGTTTTCTGGTGCATCTGCCGCCAAACTCGTGATAGATACACTGGGAAGAATCTAAGCACGGAGATGGAAATGAAATCAAGAGAAGGAATTCGAGAAAGATTTCAAAACTGGGAAAAGAAAACCTTTTCCCAGCTTCCTGAGTATTTTTATTCCGCTTTTTCAGAAGGGAAGTTTTCCCTTCTGAAGGAGTCCGAATTTTCTGCTGAAGTGTTCTCAGTCGAATGGAAGTTCACTGGAAAATACACTGGTGAAATTTACAAAGGCTGCCCACCTACTGGAGAAAATGTTTCTTTTGAAGGATCTGTGGTATTTCTACCCAATGAGAAAGAGGTATGGAGCCTTCCTGATTTATCTGAAATTCCCAAATTTTCCATCCAAAAGATCCTCCAACCCTATCAAATTGGGAAATCCGAGTTCGGTTATTCTCTACATGCCTCCTCTGGAAATCCCAATCCACCAAAAGTGATTGCACTCACTTGGATCTATGGGAAAGACAATAGCGAAAAAGATCTGATTCGTTCCTATTCTAGACAAATTGTCCAGGAATTTCAAGCCACTGAGGGATTTATCGGTATCGTAACTGGATTTGCAGGACTTCGTGGATTCACTGTTACGGCATGGGAATCCGAGGAAGCACTAAAAGCTGGTCTGTCCCAAACTCATGCTACGGCACAGAAAGATTTCTTTTCTATGAAAATCTCTCCCGCTGTTTGGACGAGTGTTTGGAATCCCATTCGAATGAATCGAATCTGGACTCGCTGTGAAAATTGTGGAGATGCCAATGATGTCAACACGGACCCAAGCAATTGCAAAAGCTGTGGACATCCTCTCCCGGAACGCAAAACTTTCTGGTAATTGGGGATAATTTCTTAATTTAATAGAATTCATCTCAAAGAAATACACTGAATTGTATTTCAAAATAAAGGAGCCTTAGTATGAAAATAGCGATCATAGGAACAGGAAATGTTGGAGGTGCTTTGGCTACCTCGTGGGCAAAAAGTGGACACACGATCTTACTGGGTGTGCGTAATGTTCAAGAGTTCAAAGGGAAAGAACTCTTAAAAAATCCCAATACAACAGCTCATTCTGTACAAGAGGCAACACGAATGGCTGAAGTGATTCTCATCTCTACTCCAGCACCGACTACAATCGAGGTGGTCCAATCTTTGGGAGATACCACTGGCAAAATCATCATTGATGCCATGAACACAGTGATGGGTCGGGGGGCAGAAGGATATGCAAGCACAACTCCTGCTATTCTAGCTCACACCCAAACCAAAGAAGTGGTAAAGTGCTTCAATACAACAGGTGCGAACAATCTCGCCAATCCCATGTATGGAGAAATTGTTCTGGATGCCTTTGTTTGTGGTGATTCCACCAAAGGAAAAGAAATTGCCAAAAAATTAGCCTTCGATGCCGGGTTTGCTGAATGCTATGATGTGGGTGGCAATGATCGTTTTGAACTCATGGAGCAATTTGCCTTCTTTTGGATCAATCTAGCCATGTTTCAAAAGCAAGGTAGAGAGATCGGTTTCAAACTCTTAAAGCGTTGAACCCTTTGGCGGAAAGTGACTGATTTTCTGCTTAGATAATGAGTCTAAATTTCTATCCTTTCATTGAACCTTAGCCTGAGTATGTAAACCCTAAATAATTCAGTGCCGCGACAACTGCCCAGAAAGGTGTAAACAGAATTCCGACATTTTTTCCGGCCGTAGACACCTTAGGGTGGTTTCCTAAAAAGGGAATACCTGCATGATTCGCATTGGCAATCATCATCAATACAGCCACAACCGTAAATACCAGATGGAGAGGATTTCGTTGGGCAATAGAGAGGGTTAAACCATATAAAGCACCCGAAGCCACCGCAATGAAACCGATTGCACCCTGTCGCTGCTCAAACCCCAGAAGAAAGATATAGTTGTTTCCATTTTCCTTTTTATGATCCGGGACGGAATCCAGAGCTGAATCCAACATATTGACCTGTTCTTCATAAGTTAAAGAAGCGGAAGGATTCGGGAGTTTCCCTACAAAAAAAGGTAGTACCCAATTCACGATCCAGCGTGCTTGCATTGGAAATAGCATTTCGATTCCATGAAGAGTAACGGGGATGATTGATAGGATAAGACCTAAATTTGAAATTTGAATGTTGGTTTCCATATCATAGGCTCCTATTCTTAAAACCCGAACATGCCATTATCATTTTTCAAACCTTTGGTGGGAATTTCCTGAATGATATCCCAATGTTCGACTGCTTTACCATTAGAAAACCTGAATAGATCGTAAAATGCCTGTTGCTTCCCATTCCATTCACCTTCAGAGACGGTTAGAACAAAATTTCCCTCTCCTAGAATCTTATGTATTTTTGTATACTTGAACATATTATTTTGAGAAATCAGATATTTTACAGCTTCCTGTATACCATTGAGTCCATCTTTAATCCCGGGATTATGCTGATGGTATTGTTCGGCACTGATGTAATCCACAATTTTATTAGGATTTTTTCCCATCAAAACATCTTCTATAATAGATTTTGCTAATGCTTTATTGCTTTCTGTTTTATCTCTATCTTCAACCTTTGTTGGACCATCGGTTTGGGTTCTACCACTTGCAGTTTTAGTAACAACCGGGGTCATAGCATCCCAATGTTCGGCCACTTTTCCATTTTCATCTAAACGAATAATATCAAAGGATACCATCTCATCAGCACCGAAAGGTTTTGCATTTTTCCAGATATTGTGCATAAAGACAAAGGTACCATCTTCAAACATTCGAATGTTCTCTGCCTTTGTTCCGTTTTCCTGTAAAATCGGTAACATTTTGATAAAGGGTTCTAGCCCTGTAGGAATGTAAGGGTTGTGCTGAATGTAATCTGAATTAGCCAGTTTACGCATTGTAGCCGGATCATTTTTCAATACACTTCCTAAAAATGTGCCCACAATTTCTTTATTGCCCATCTTTTTTTCATCACAGTTTCCCAAAATCATTGCAATTGTAATGATTGTAATAATAAATATCTTTTTAGTCATTGTAAAATCCTTTTAAGTAACCGATTGGTTACTTAAATAAATATGTAACCGAACGGTTACTTTATGTCAAACAGATAATTATGAGTAGAGAAAAAAAATACGATCGAAATCAATTACTGGAGAAAGCGATAGTTGTATTTCGTGAAAATGGCTACCATGCCACCGGTACAGCTCAACTGACTGAAGAACTGGGAATAAACAAAAAAACCATGTACGCTGAATTTGGTTCAAAGTTACAGTTATTCGAAGCTACACTTGAACACTATAATGAAACTTTTTTGAGTCTTATTCTTGCCCCAATTGAAAAGAAGAACGCGGGTTTGGTAGATATTTCATTAGTTTTCTATAGTATTTCCGAGTACGGGTCCCGCGAGTTATATGGTCTCGGATGCCTGATGTGTAACACCTCTGCGGAGAGAGTCTCTCTTGATGCCTGCTTGGGCCCGGTCATTGATCAGTACTTTCAAAGAATTCGTTCAGGCTTTGAGCATGCTTTATTGAACTATAAGAAATCTACAAATACAAAAAAGCAGTTCAATCATCAATCTACAGCGGCATTTTTAACAACAACTCTCATCGGATTGGCAACCAGTGTGCGGGCAAGAGCTCCGAAGGAGCAATTGAGTGCGACTAGCCAGTTTATTGAAGATTATCTTGTATCACTAGATTAATTGATGAATTCAACATATTCAGCTACTTCTCAAGAAAAATTCTTTGAGAATTTCAATACCCATTTGATTGGCCATTTCCATTGCACTAATAGCTTACACCTAGGAGCAATACAGGTTAGATTTCTTTAGTAAA
Organism: Leptospiraceae bacterium; assembly: GCA_024233875.1. Lineage (GTDB taxonomy): Bacteria > Spirochaetota > Leptospiria > Leptospirales > Leptospiraceae > JACKPB01. Next base: position 94,094 of record JACKPB010000009.1, on the reverse strand, counting down.
TAACTTATTTACTAGTCATAAGGATTTTTGAATAGACATTAACTTTAATTGAGACTATTTCCCTAGATAGCAAACGGTATCTAACATAGAATGATCCGCTGCGGGTCTCCACTAACTTTTGAAAATGAATTTATGAGTTGATCCTTTTAATAGAAAAAAAATTTTCCTATCCATAAGGCTGAAGTTTTCTCGTTAAATTTTCCATTCTTTTTAACTTTTCAACAATCCCAACTGTCCAAATACTGGAATTCAGTCTGTTATAAGGAAATGTAATTTTATGAAAAAAATCTTGTTTTTGTTTTTGGTATCAGCATTTGTCAATTTGTTGGCTGTAGATCCGGCTCTAGATAGGAAGAGTGCTTTTTATGTTCAATTCGGTTACGGAAACTGGTCACCCGGATCAGTAAAAAACTTCTTTTCTCTTCAACAATCATCCAATTACAATTCATTGTTCAATCTACCCTATCCGACTTCACATCCATTAAAGTTCAATGTGGCCAATAGCCTGGGGACTTCAGCCGCAAAAAACCTAGGATTTGGGTTTATTTTCGGGTCTAAGTCAGGTGGTCATAGGGGAAATCTTTCGTTCAATATGCTCTATACAGGAGACAATCATTTCGGAAATCCTTATTATTCCAAGCTGGCAAGTGCTTCAGAGACAGAATTGGGTGTCCAGGTTTTCTCTTTGAATCCGATTCAAAAAGGTTCCGTTCAGTACGATCATGATTTTTATTTGATACCAGACCATAAATCTAAATGGGTTTCCGGAATCGGATTGAAATTAGGAGCCCTCGCACAATACGATACTTTTTCTGGAAATTTCACACCTTATACTGCTACAAATTCTATTACAGCTTCCAGTCAGGTTGCTGATTTAAGAATACCTATAAAGTATGATGTCAACTATAGAGATCCTTCTGCATTAGGAATTTTAGGATTGGTCTATCGTTTGGCTCTCTTTCCCAACCATGAATTTGAATTGGGTGCCAATTATTACTACGGAAGAAGTAAGACTAGATTTACACTTGCTAATCTCAGTATGATAACACTCGGAGAGTATAGAATTCCTTTCCAAAATGATTATGAATACAAGGCCAATACAGATATCGAAGGGATGGCATACATCTTCGGTTACACTTACAAAATTTCACATTCCAGATCTATCAATTTCTTTTACAATTTGAGAGATTTGATGCAGACCCCAACTAAATTGGAAACAAGAATCTCCGGTGCCAGTCCTATCTTTGGTGCTTCGGGACCTTTCCAGGGTGTTAGAGATCGATCTTCAACTTTCGGATTTCAATTTCAGGTACGTTATTAGTCGTATAAAAAATTAACAAAGGGAAATGAGATCCTTTCCTCCCCATCTCATTTCCCATTTTTCTTCTAAACTATTACTTCCAAATTACATCCGACTGGTAAGATTCCAGAGAAGAGTTTTCTTTCATTGCCTTTTCCAGCTTATTGTCCTTTTCTTTATCATACCACCAATAGTCTACTGCAAAGGATTCACTATTGTACTTTCCGAGAGGATTGGTAGGCATTCCAAATCGATTCCAATAGATAAGTCTTGTGTTTTCCAGATGCCAGAGGAGAATGTAAGGATGCTCCTTATAAATAATTTGATCAATCTTTTTAACGATATCATGTCTCTTTTTGACATCAAAGATTTCTTTTTGGGATTCAATGAGTGAATCAACTTCCGGAAGTTTCAGACCTGCTATATTGTGCTGACCTTCCTCATCTGCGTATTTGGAATACCACATCGGTTCCGGGTCTTTGAAGATTCCCCCCCCCCAGGCTGTCCAGGTCAGATCAAAATCATATTTGTCCATCCTGGCACTCCAGGCGGCTAGATCGGTTGTCTCAATGCTAGCTTTGATTCCAATTTCCTTAGCGATTTCCATAAAAATTGTAAAATATTTTTCGGTACTTTTTTCCCTATCGAGAATAGTAATCGAAAATTCTTTACCATCTTTTTCTAATATACCGTTTGAATTAGGTATCCAACCTGCTTCCTTTAGTAATTCTCTAGCTTTTTCAGGATTGTAGTCTATGATTTCATTTGGGTTTTTGGAGGATTCTGAACCCAAATAGAAATCAGGGTAATAGGAATTGGTCGCTTCGTATTCGTTGTACGCCAATTTTTCGATCATAGTCTTTCGATCTACCAAATGAGCAAGAGCCTTTCTTACTCTTTGATCTTTGAAAATATCTTTACGGATATTCATGACCCAACCCTGAAATCCGATTGGTTTTTGGTTGTAGATTCTTTGTTTGACCAACCAATTTTTATCAAACTTTTCCCCGGTAGCTTCTTTGACCCAGGTAGCGGCTTTGTAGACTGCATAGATATCCATATCACCTTTTACCATAGCCTGAAATCCAATAGATTCTTCGCTGAAAACTTTAAAGAAAACCTCATCAAAATTGTATCTTCCTTTATTGAAAGGATAGGCTCTCTGCCAGTAATCTCCTCTACGAATCATTTTCACATAACGTCCCGGCTTTGCTTCAGCTAAAATGTAAGGACCGGAAACTACGGGAAAGCTATCATTTATCTTATTGAAATCCTTTCCTTCGAATACGTGCTTGGGTAATACATAAAGCTGTGATGCTACTTCATCAAAATTATTCCAATGAATACTTTTTGCGGTAAAAACAATGGTTTTTGAATCAATTACTTCAGGGACTTCAAATCTATCCATTCCTATCCGGAAGATAGCTGTATTGTTTTTTTTGTCCATAATAGTTTGATATGTAAACAAAACATCTTCCGCACTCACCGGTTTCCCATCTGACCATTTTGCGTTGGGATCCATATAGAAAGTAAACTTTTTCTTGTCCGGAGAAATCTCCCAGGATCTGGCTAATCTCGGAATGTTTTCCAGACTGATAGGATCATATGAAGTAAGAGGTTCAAACATCATCCGAAAGATTTCTGCAGTGGTAGTGAATTGTTCGAGGTAATAATTTAATGATTTTGGATATTGATGACTATAAACCCTAAATCTTCCTCCCTTAATTGCATTTGGGTCAGCAACAGGGTTGGCTCTCCGCATTGACTCGGGTATCGAGTTGGGATCTCCATCCCAGGGGACATCCTCTACTGTAATTTGAGGACCTGAATTTTTTTCTCCTTTTTTACAGGAAATGACTAGTAGAAAACTCAATAGAATGAATATTGTTATACGGAAATTTAAGTTTTTTATACTCAAAGGGGGATTCCTTTTGCAAAGTGATTTATTCAAACAAGTTCAGATTTATGAATTAAATACAAGAATTTTTTGTCTGGAGAATCAATGTCGAATTGACGAGATTCCTTCCTGGTTCTTAGAGTCTCAAGAAGTTTTAGCAGCAGATTGGGTCTGGTTGATGGGTGTTTGGAAACCATCTCCCCGTTCTGTTGAGATTTGCAAGAGTCATGAGGGTCTGCAAAGGGAATTCAAAAAGGCATTGCCTGACTTTAGTGAATCAGACATTATAGGATCACCTTATTCTATATATGAATACTTACCCAATCCGATTCTGGCAAAGGATATGGCTCAGATCAGAAAATTCAAACGCAGTCTGGAAAGAATTGGAAAGAAACTGATTTTGGATTTTGTTCCCAATCACATGTCTGTAGATACTCCTCTTTTGGACACTCACCCTGATTTATTTCTTATAAAAGAATCTAATGAAGAATGTCACAATTCCTTTCTTCATAAGAATGGAAGAAGATACTACCATGGAAGGGACCCATACTTTGATGGATGGACTGATACGGTACAATGGGATTTCTCACATCCTGACGTTTTAAAAATGCATTACCAAATCCTTATGAGTATTGCAGATGTTTGTCATGGAGTTAGATGTGATATGGCAATGCTTCCGTTAGGTGATATATTTGAAAAAACTCACGGTAAGAAAGGTAGGGAGTATTGGAGGTCACTCATCAATGAGATTCGATTGAAATTTCCGGGATTTGTCTTTATTGGAGAAGTTTATTGGAATCGTGAATATGATCTTCAGGTTCAGGGGTTTGATTTTACTTATGACAAAGAATTGTATGATAGACTCAAACATAAAAAGTCGAGAGAGATTTCTCTTCATCTTCAGGCGGATAGTAATTATCAATTGAAATCACTGAGATTCTTAGAGAATCATGATGAGGATAGAGCTTATGCTACCTTTGGAGAAGATTCGATTTCATACAATAGTTTATTGAATTTTTTGCCCGGTGGAGTTTTGTATCACGAAGGGCAGAGTTTAGGTCTTGAAACCAGGCTTCCAGTTCAGATCAAGAGAAGAAAGACCGAGACAGTCAAACCTGATCTCTATTCTTATTTCCAGAGAGCATTTCATCAATTGATGATAAGAAAGAAATACACAGTAAATATATCTGAAATGAATTTCCATTGCTATGAGATTCAGGATTACAATCCCCTTATTCTCAGACATCTGTACTACCTAACAGATAAAAAAGTTGGAAAAGCAAAGATGAAAATCTATAATATGGAATTATTTATTTTCAATCCGGAAAATCAACCTATCAGTGGTTGGGTAAAATTGCCCGATCAAACCTCTGATTTTGTCAGGGACTTATTTCCCTCTTCAGTAGAGTTTCTGGATATCAATACCGGTAAAATATTCCGTAAAGAAAAAACAGAAATTATTGAAAAAGGGATATATGTGCACTTGCAACCCCGACAATCCCACTGGTTTGTGTCGGATTCTGACCTTCTCAAAGATTCAGAAGATATATTTCCCACTCCTGAGCTCTGAACAATATGATTTAGAGAAAGTAAGTAGATATATGAATCTACTTACTTTCATTGGTTTAGATAGTTAATTCGATATGCATTAAATTAGGAATTTTATTCATCATTTCTGATTTGATTTCATTTATTATTCTTTTTTGAACTTCAAACAATTCATCATTCAAAATTTTGGCATCGTTCAAATTCAAAGTTAGTTGAGGATTCTCTTCAAATTTTTTGGAGAAGGATGTTGTTTTGAAGAGTTTCTCGGTTTGAAAATCCAATTTAGCTGTAAACTTCAATCTTGTTGGACCGAGAACAATTGATTTGATTTCAGAATATCCTTTTAAATATGGATTAGTATTCAAAATTTCTTTTATAAGATTCATTTCAAAATCAGGAATCGATCTATCTACCAGAAATTTCTTGTTTTCGATAGCCAGGTGATATGCTATCCAACCCATCAATAAGGCTATCAAGATACTGGCAATGGAATCAAAAGTTTTATTCATAGTGAGGTTGGTCATCACGATACCGGTGAAGGCCAGTAAAATCCCCAGAATCGCAGCCAGATCTTCCCAAAAAATGGCACTAATTGAAGGATCTGTAGACTCATTGAGATATGTAAAAAATTTCTTTTTCCTCTCATCAGCAGATTTTTTGATTTCTTTGACAGCTACAGAAAAAGAATATCCTTCGGCTAATAGAGAGATCAACAAAATTGCTTCTATGACGTATTGTTCCACTCCGGCGGGTTTGACGTCACTATGCTCTAAAAGTTCATGAACACCGTGATAGAGTGTGACCCCACAGCCGAGAACAAATATTCCTACTGCGGATAAAAGATTCCAAAAGAATCTTTCCTGAGAGTATCCATAATTGTAAATCTCATTCTCCGGGCGGGCTCCTCTTCGTATTCCGATGAGAAGTAAGGCTTGATTCATGACATCAGCAATAGAATGGATCGTTTCGGAAAGAAGTGCCGAAGATCCGCTAAACAGATACCCGATTCCTTTGGATATGGCGATGATTGTATTAGCAACTATGGCTACCAGAACCGGTTTTTCCGGATTTTCATTGTTCAGAGAACTCATAATTCATTATGATAAACTAATATGTATTTTGTGCAAGAATAATAAAATTTACTTTTCTAATTCACATTACACTCTTCGGGTGATAGGTGAAAAAAATGAAAAAAGTTATTCAGCAAATCGAAAACTCATCGTCACCAAAGCTCTATTTTTATTGATTTATTGTGGAAAAATGATTTTTTATAAAAAGATTATAGTCATCTTCAAAAGGTTAGCTCATTCATAAAGAAATAAGCTATAAAATCGCTACATACCTTACTAAGAAAAACGCAATTATTTATGAGAACTGGTATATCATGTTCAGAAATAAGAAAAGAATGTGTTAGGTGAGTTTTAATCAGATTTCATATTTTCTAACTGTTCTTTCTAAATAGGTTACAATTTACAAATATGGCATTGAGAACGATTTCAATTAGAGATATTTAATTCAATAACTCACCTTACGCAACATGAATTTTTTAAAGGGATACTATGGAATTAAATAAAGATTGTGAATCATTAGATATTTCTAATAATTCAATATTTAAAGGGGTTTGGGGATGAAGTCCCCAAGCGCCGACAGGCTTCCCTGTCATTCACCTTCGCATAAGTGAAGTGCGTGCGTAAGGTGAGTCAGTAAAACTAATAATTAGTTCCGGCTGAGAGATAAAAATTAAAATTTAAATAGGATATCTTTTGAGGAACAGAACTATTGAAGGCAAACCCCAAACCTCTTCCATCTTCTGCCAGGATTGTAAAACTATAAAATGCTTTTGATGTTTCATAACTCAATCCGAGAGTGTATCCAAATTGAGTCACATGCTCCAGTCTCTTGGATGGAAATATATGATAGTAGTTAGGTGTGATAGGGATGGGTAGAGGTGAAAAAGGATTTGAAAAAAACCTTTCTACATAAAGTTTTTGCTTCGATAAGTATTTAGTATTTGAATAATTGCTAAAAACTCCTAATCGGAGAGCAATTGATTCTGTTAAAAAGTATTCTGCTCCTAAAGCAAAATTATATGTCTCTTTTCTATTTATATTGTTCAGAATAGTATTGTCAGCAGAAATCACTGCTTTTTCGGGAAAGATGACACCATAATTTCTTTTTGAATAGTGATAGCTCCCGGTATAAATGACGTCCCCTGAAACCAAAAATCGATGGGAGGCGAAATAAGCCAGTCCCAACCTAACCTCAGTAGGTTCTGCGATTGTTCCCAGATTGGGGGATTTCACCGCGATGATCATTGGTTCATCATAAGCTACAAAAAAACTATCGGAAGATTCTATGAACTCTTTATTTCTGATAAAACTATTGCCTGATGCAATCGCATTAAGAGTATTGCTAGAATATCTTTTGTTATGTATCACGGTAAACATTTTTTTAAGTGATACACCCAGAGATAGTTTTTCTGTAACGAGATACTGAATCCCCAAAACAGGAAGAACTCCTTTTGTCAGTCGCTTAACTTTCATTGTATGAGCGGAAATAGTGCCATCTTTTTTCTCAATACTTCCTGTGAAAATATTGTCTTCATTGTCATAAGAGTAAAATAAACTCATCCCTACGGAGATTTTTGATCCTAAAAGATATGAGATACCCGGACCGGCCAGAAAATTCATTGTATTTTCGAGAGAATCTGCCTTGTAACGATCAACTTCGGGAGAAAAGTAGGGTAAGTTGATCTCTCCGGATAGAGAGTATTTTTTGGATTGAATATTGATTAATGAAAAACCAACAGTCAAATTGTTTAGTTTCTGCAAAATTCCTACGAAATTAGGACCTAAATTTTTTGATTCTCTAGTATAATTTTGAGCAGGTCCAAATACATTATGATAAGTTTTTCTATCATATTGGTAAGTTGTTGCATTTACTGTGATGTTACTGCTTTGAGAAAAAGACATACCCGCAGGATTGTAATACATACCGGAAGGTTCATCCGAAATGGCTGTATAGGCTCCACCCATTCCTAATGCTTTGTTGCCATACAAGCCTTGAATGCTATGATACTCATCTCCGTATAAGAAATAGTTTGAAACGAAAATAAGTAAAAAATAGAATAAATACGCCATACAATAACCTATCTATTTTTTTCAGAAAGTAATAAATCTGATCAGGAGAGTAGTTATTTTATTTCTTACTAACTCATCTTACGCAGTATTTTATTTTTCTAATTTTTTTTAGTTTAAAATCAAAATCATTTTTTGCTAATAGATCAATAAAAATATGGGTTTGGGCGATAGCCCAAGCTGCCGGCAGGCTCCCTGCAACCTCACATTTCGCTTCTTTGCGTAATGTGAGTTACTAATTATTTTTCAGTTTCTTTCTCTTCTTCCGGATCATCTTTCTTGGGTAGTTGGATTTTTCTTAGATCGGATTCCATTTCGATCATGATCTCAGTCAAACCTTTGTTCCAGGCTGTAACGAGGTTATCGGCATTGATTTCTGTAATTGGCTCATCTTTATGGAATTTTTTTGTATATAGGATTTTTTTACTCCCTGCTTTTTGAAGTAAAAAGTTTAGTTCCAGAATAGCCCTGGGCTTAGAGCCATCAGAAAAATCTCCATGAAGTGATTCTACATTGATTTGCAATTGGTAAACATCTTCATCATAGACAGACCAGGGAACTGACAATCCGGACTCAATGATCCATTTGTTCACAACTTCATTTATGTTATTAGAGGGGTAGACGAGGAATTCATTGTAAAAATCAGTTTCATAGTTTAGATTACCCTGTTTGTAGACAAAGTTCTTCCCTTCAAAATATGGAGAAATCCGTATCTTGGTGATTTTTAATAGCGGGAACTTCAATTTCCCTTTTTTAAGGTTAGAGCGATCTGTATCCAGAAGATAGTACTTTTTTTCGGGATAGTCTTTTTTTAAAAAGCTAGAACAATTAGACAGTAATGTAATACTGAAAAGAAAGAATATAATTTTAAATGGATTGATCATTATTTTTTTCCTAAAGTAGGTGCGTTAGGCGCATCTCCAAACAAAAGCATCGAAGGATACTTCTTTGCATTATTCGAAACTTCTCTTAAGTCCTGAGATACCATTCTGAGGTTTTCAACAGTAGAGGAAATCTCTGATTGATTGTTTGTAAGAATTTGGTTTAGCTTTGTCATACTTTTATTCATCGAAGCAAAAGTTGTATCGATTTTAGCAGGTAGAGCCTTCATTGAAGGATCGGAGAAAAAACTGTTTAGAGATTTATTGGTTTGTCTCATTTCAGAAAGTAGGGTGATTGTCGTTTTGCTTAGATCTTCGATTTTTGCATCATTCAATGATTTTTCTGAAGTAACTATCAATTTATCCAGATTGATAATGAACTTATCTATATCTGCTTTATCTATTTTTTGAATGAGTTCGTCCAGGGAAGCTCCGATTTTGGTAAATGTGCTCTGGGTAGATGGAATGTAAATACTTTCCGGTTTCCAACTTACATTCATAACGGGATTGGATTCAATATCAAAATAATTTATCTCTAAATAAGCAGTTCCGGTTAGCCCCTGGGAAGTAATTTTCACCCTCAGACCATCATGAATCATTTTTTCTAGTTTTTTGCTTCCATCACTTACATTGAAATTGAATGTATCCCGGATTGACATTTGAATGAGAACATATCTCCCTTTGGCGTAATCGGGATGATTGATATCCAATTTGTACTTATCCTGAACAAATGAGATTTCTTTTACATTTCCTATGGCTACTCCCCGATATTTTACTGCAGAGCCTACATCCAGACCATGAACGGATTCATCGAAATATGTCTCTACTATAACTCTGGATTCAAAAAGTGATCTGGCACCCAATAAAAATATAAAGAGAGTTAGGATGAACAAACTCCCCAATACGAATATTCCCATTTTGTAATGTTTTGATTTTTTTTCCATTTTTTATCTCCTAGTTATTAGATACTTCTCTGTTAAAGAATTGTCGAACCCAGGCATCTTCGTGAGTATCTCTTAGGGTTTCCGGGTGTCCTGTTGCAATAATTTTACGAATTCTTTTGTCCAGCATGATCACACGATCAGCAATTTTGTATATACTCGGGAGTTCATGAGTCACAACTACAAACGTAATACCGAGGTTCCGAGAAAGCGAGATGATTAGATTGTCCAACTCAGCTGAAGTAATCGGATCCAGGCCGGCTGAGGGTTCATCCAAAAATAAAATTTTGGGATCCAGTGCCATCGCTCTGGCAATAGCGGCTCTTTTTTTCATTCCCCCACTGATTTCTGACGGCATATGCTTGGAAAAGTTTTCCAAACCGACCAATTTTAATTTCATATGAGCGACCAATTCAATAGCTTCTTCATTCAAACTGGTAAATTCTCTGAGTGGAAGAGAGACATTTTCTATAAGATTCATGGATCCGAAGAGAGCACCCATTTGGTACATCACACCAAATTTTCTCAGAATCTTCAATCGCAATTCATCTTCGGCCGGAACTATGTCATCGCCTTCGATTAAAATTGTTCCGGATGCGGGTTTCATCAATCCAATCATGTGTTTGAGAAGAGTACTCTTTCCGCAGCCCGAACCACCGAGTATTACAAATATCTCCCCGCGTTGTACATCAAAAGAGATATCATCTAAAATCTTTCTACCGCCCAGTATCACTGTCAGGTTGTTTACTTTGATGATTGTTTCCATTAGATACCTAAATAGTAAAATGCTATCGAAAAGAAACCATCTGTAATACTTATGACTATGATTCCGGTAACTACTGAGGAGGTTGTTGATTCACCTACCGCACTCGCTCCCTCTTTCGTATTGATACCTGATGCACAACCGATTCCGGCCACAAGGAGTCCGAAAACCACGGATTTGAAGAGCCCACTGAAAAGATCCAGAAGATCAACAGAACTGGCTACCTGTTTGGTGAATGTCACAAGAGGGTAGCCCAAACTCATTATCACCAGGCAGGATCCTACCAGTCCTGCAAGATTCAAAAATATCGTTAGAATTGGTGATACTATCATTCCTGCAATCATTCTCGGGAGGATCAGAAATTGGATGGAATTCAACCCCATTGTATTCAAGGCATCTAATTCTTCACTGACTTTCATGGTTCCAATTTCTGCGGCAAAGGAAGATCCGGAGCGTCCTGCCAGAATGATCGCTGTCATAAGAGGACCGAGCTCCCGAAACATAGAGAGACCGACCAGATTGGCTACAAAAATTTCCGCTCCAAATTTTTGCATGGGAATGGCTGATTGAAATGACATAATCAAGCCCAGGAGAAAGCCTATCAGGACTATGATCACGAGAGCATCCACTCCACTCTTTTCTGAAACGATGAGAACTTCTCCCCATCTGACGTTTTTTATAGGATTTTTTAAAAATTTTAGGAATGCAACAGACGTTTCTCCGATAAACTCTATTGTCTTTTCTAATTTTTTGATTTTTTCTTCTACCTGATGACCAATAAATTCTAGAGTATTCTGTTTTTCTTCCGATTCATGGATCTGATGCCCGAGTTCGGAATTTTCAAAGTTTGAGATCAATGCATAGAATTCTTTTTTGAGTCCATCGATTAGAAATTCCTTTTGTCCGGAAGTACAATCCTTCTTCCATTGATAGAGAAGGGCAACACCGATACCATTGCAATATTCAACTTCGTTTGCGTTGATTTTTAAAGTTTTGAATTTGGAGGATCGAATTGGATCTGTAAATTTAGCCCATAGGAACGAAACATTCTTTTCATCAAGAATTTTTGGAAGAAGAATCTCTACTGTTCCTTCTGATTCTACCCATTGCGAATTGATTGAATTCTGATTGTAATGGTTTTTATTCATAATAGGAAATTAATGTAAGTATTCTCCCTCACTGTTCTTTTTTAATTAAATCGATCAGGTAAATAGGAAAACAGATAGATTTTAAATTACAAGAGAAAATTATTTTCGATTTCTCCTTTTTGGTTGAAAAAATTGGAAAGTTCGCTACATAAACAAATGAAGTACTTTGAGATAAAAATGAATAAATTTATTAATTTTATATTAACTATTTTGGTTTTTCCATTAGCAATTTTTCCTATAGATGATGAAAAAATGAAAAAGATCATTTGGCCTCTCGAAATGAAATTGCCTATATCGGGAAGCTTTGCGGAATATCGAAATTCTCACCTACATATGGGATGTGATTTTAAAACCTACGGGATCAATGGATTTCCCGTACTAAGTGTATTCGATGCAAGACTAGCAACGATGAGCTATTCCGATTATGGTTATGGCTTAAGCATTGTCCTCTATTCTCCTTCCTTAAATATGTATGCCAGGTATGCTCATTTGAATGATTTGAATGGTGATGTATCCGGATTGGAGGATTTAAAACATAGCCTGAGACTTTTGGGAAATCCGAGAGGTTTTTCTGTAAAGATCAATCCCGATATGTTTCACTTCACAGCCGGGACAAAGATTGCCAGATCAGGAGAGACGGGGTCTGGAGTATCCCATTTGCATCTGGAATTGTATGATCATTCTTCTTATTACAATCCATTGAAATTTCCTAATTATCTTCAAAATGATACGACCCCTCCCATCATTCAATCCGTGTACATAGATTCCGATTCCGGGTTTTCAGAAAATTATCCTGTGATCAAAAACGAAGACGGTACCTATTCCTTTGAAGAATTGAAAGATCCAATCCGGATAAATGGAAAGTTACGAATTCGAATTGCCGGATATGATATCATGACTTCCCGAAATAGAAACAATGTGTACGGTGTAAAGCTATTGGATGACTATAAAGTTTTGTATTCAAAAACTTTAGATCAAATGTCCTATCGAGAAGCCTCCCATAGAGATAATTTGTATGATATCAATACTTCTTCTCTTAGCCCTACTATGTATGTTTACAATCTTTTCAATTCTCCCGCAGGGGATTATTCTTTAGATTTGAATGGATTGGTGGAAGGTTCTCTAAAAGTATTGAAAGCAGAACTCTTGGATTCTTCCGGAAATATTTCCTCCATTGATATCCCTATACAAATTGGAAAACCGGCTCCCAAGAAGGCTGTTGTATTGCAAAAATCTTTCACTTCCGCAGATGGGGTTTTGAAGTTGGACTTTCGAAACTCAAAAGTTTCCGGAGAAGGAAAAATTGAAATCAATAAATTGGACAAAATTCCCGAAGATCTGGCTTTCCCGGGATTTACTCAGGTGAGTGATGCGTATGAAGTGAAGTCTGTTAACTATTCATGGAAGGGATATGCAAGAGGGGAATACAGGGGCAATTTTCCGGATAAAGATGATGGATTGTACATTTATGATACAGCATTCAAGCAATGGGTAGCACTAAATGAGAAAAAATCAGGAAAATCATTGGGTTTCAATCTAACAAGATTGGGTATCATCGCAATCATGAAAGACAAGACACCTCCTGTTATCAATTTTCCTTATATGGTATATAGGGATTTCAACCTTCCCGAGGTAAAGGATCCAAGAATGCTGGAGAGGTTTTATGCTGTGTATGACAGAGGTTCGGGAATTTCTAATAATATGACAGTACTATTTGAAGGAAGTTCCTATCCTTTTGAGTTTGATCGGGATAGAAATTTTATCAAATTAGAAATCCCACTTAATTTTAAAAAATTCAAAAGCTACTTCATTATACAGATTCAGGTTCAGGACAAAGCAGGTAATAAATCTGAATGGTTCACGGACGTGGTCTATTTATAATGATAGAACAGAGCCTGAGAAGAAAAATAATCCTGGGATTTATTTTTATAGATATATTTATATCTGTTCTTCTCGGAGTTACGATGTACTCCTACCTCATCGAAATGTTCATTAAAGACTTTCGGGCTCACAAACTCTCAATAGCAAAATTCATTTCCTTTTCCATAGATGGTGATGTTCATAAGAAGTTGAATTCTGTTGAGAGTATCCAAACTCCGGAATACCAAAAATATCATTCGATAATAAGATATATTTTTCAATCCGAAGAAACAGTAAAATATATCTACACTTTGAATTATCAAAAAGAATCGGAAAATTTTTTCTATGGAGTGGATGGAACTGTCAATCAGGAAGATATGGTTTGGGTGGAATCACCTGAGTTCAGTTATAATTTTTATGTCAAGAATCATATGATTCATATTGAATATGGGTTTGATACTTACCTGGAAAATGTGGATATACCACTTGAGAATTACAAAAGTTTAAAACTAAGATCAGAGAAGAGAGGAGATCACAAAGTCATATTACAAAATGAAGTGGAAATAGTAAGGATCATTCAGGAAAGTCCCATGAGGGTGATCATCCAAAATGATTATCTGGATAAGGACCATCGAATCCTGGATAAAAAAATTCAATTTGAAAATAAAGAAGTAATTTTTCAATTCTCTTTTACCGAGAAGAATAAACCTGGATCGGATCCCGGTGCTGATTTTATTGAAAAAGAAAGTACTATCAATAAAATAAAAAAAATCATTAATACCAAGACTGATTTCATAGACGAAGAAGCAGTTCTGAATAGCTATGGGCACTTTATGAGTGCATATTCATTAATCAAAGACTCAAATGGAGAAATTTCGGGGATAGTTATTGTAGATATCGAGAACAGTGAGATCAAAGAATTCAAGAAGAAATTTACAACCGTAGCCCTAATCATTTCATGTATTACATTTATTCTTACAACATTTTTATCACTTATATTAGCAGGATACTTTACATCTCCTCTAAAACTACTCACGGATGCTGTTGAAAAGTTAAGTCTGGGAAACCTGGAAACTCTTGTAAATTTGAACTCAAAAGATGAATTTGGTAGATTGGCAAAGAGCTTCAATGCAATGGTTAATAACTTAAAAATAGCCTCAGAAGTTCAGTACAATCTCATCAGTGAGATTACGCAATTGAATGATAGTCTCGAAAAGAAAGTGGTAGAACGTACCAATACTATCCAAATGCAATCTAAAGAGCTAGAAAAGCAGATAGAGTTAGCCAAAAAAATTCAATTGTCTCTGCTTCCAAAGGATACTCCTGATCTTTCCGGAGCTGCGATTTCCTTCCGGTACCAACCCATGATGGGAGTGGGTGGAGACCTATTAGATTTTAATTATGCAAATAAAAATGATCTTTTTTTGTTTATTTGTGATGTGTCCGGCCATGGAGTTCCTGCCGCCTTTCTGGCTACAATGGTAAAAATGACAGTTCAGGATTGCTTTGAAAAGAAACTATCTCCAACCAGAACTATCACAAGGATTTCGGAGTCATTGTCCGGAAAGATGAGTAAGCATTTTCTTTCAGCGATTGTCTGTCGGTTGAATTTGAGTACCGGAGAGTTGAGGTTTGCCAATGCGGGTCATCTTCCTCTCATTTTAGTTAGGAAGGATGGATTCGGAAAATTTATAAGTTCACGGGGAAGGGTGATCAATGAATTGTTTTCTCCCTCCTGTGTGGAAGAACAGATTCAACTGGAAGACGGGGATAAAATCATTCTTTACACAGATGGTATTACAGAAGCCCGAAGTCCAAAAAATGAAATGCTGGGTGAAGATAGGCTCCTGTCGATTGTCATTCAAAACCATCATAAAGAAGTTGAAGATCTAGCTAATATTATATTCGATGAAGTCCTCTTGTTTTCTCAAAACAAGGATGGGCATTTTGAGGATGATATCACTTTACTGATCACAGAATTTCGCACCAAAAATGATTACGAAGAATTGTATCATGATTCATTTTTATAATGCTTTTTTTCCATCTACCTGTAGTCGTAAGATTTATAATGAGACATATTTTTAGGATTTTTATAAAAATTAGTGGACTCTAGTGAATAAGAATAAAAAAAATATTTTAGAATCCTGATTATGAAAATCAATACTATGAATTCAAGTTCAAGGTTTTTAAGCTTTTTAGGTTATGTGTTCTCACTGATTCTATTGATCGGCTGTGCAAGTTCTGATCAGGTTCCTGAAAAGGAGATCGTTTACGAACCTATCGTGCTCTATTTCAAACCCTGCGGTTGTGATATCAAAAAATACAAAATCAATGTAGAGCGAGAAATTGTGGATGAGGGAATAGAAAGATATTCCAAAAAACACTCCATGATTGTAGATCCCGAAATCAAAGAAGAATTGATGGTTTTACCTAAAGTTTTTCTTCAAAACTTTATGTTGGATGAAGAGGCGAAACCGGAAGGGAATGTTGTGAAAGCAACGGCTGATTTTAACGAAACAAAACTGGAAAAGGCTTTAGAAGACAAACCATTTGTTCAGAATGAAAACACCAGAATCTATTCGAGACGTGTAGGAAATGATGGTTCCAGAGGTTTGGAATTGATCAAAAGTTTTCAGTCCGAACGTAGAAAAAAAACAGAATCTGTAGATCGGGATCGTCATTATAGAGATAGAATTGACATGATTGGAAAAATCAAAGGAAGTCGATAGAAAATATGAATAGAATATTACTCTTGCTTGTATCTTTTATGCTTTTGGGTCAGTGCAATCAATCAGTAGATGATTCACAAAAACAAAAGATAGTATTGGGATTGTTTGATCAATTTCAAATGGATCTCTCTAAAGAGCTGAGTACTTCTATGAAGCGGACCGGTCCTCTCGGATCGATTTCCAATTGCAAATTGATTTCTCCTGCTAAAGAGAAAGATTATCTCGATACCCATTCAATTCGAATCCGTAGGGTTTCCGAAAAGTATCGCAATCCGGACCACAAACCGGATGAATGGGAAAGTATAGTTCTTCAAAAATGGGCAAAGGAATTGAAAGAAGGCAAAGAAATATCAGTCTCTTTCACGAAAACATCTGAAGGATTTCGGGTGATGAGACCCATTAAGATCAATAATTCTCTCTGTCTTCAATGCCATGGTAAATCCAATGATATGGATCCTGAATTGATTTCACAATTAAAAGAATTGTATCCGGAAGATAGGGCTTTGGAGTATGAAATGAATCAATTGAGAGGTGCATTTTCCGCGATTTGGCCTGATAAAAGTGCCTATTTCAAAATGATGCGACATAATGATTTAAATCAATAGATTTCTACTTATTTTCATAAATACATTCTTGATTTCTAACTCAGTTGTACATTTTTTTATTGT
Organism: Leptospiraceae bacterium; assembly: GCA_024233875.1. Lineage (GTDB taxonomy): Bacteria > Spirochaetota > Leptospiria > Leptospirales > Leptospiraceae > JACKPB01. The sequence goes on along the minus strand of JACKPB010000009.1, from coordinate 77,222 downwards.
AAAATTAGCTTTCTAAAAAATCTTAGTTCTAGGTTGATTTAAGTTTTGATCCCTTTTGATTGGGGAGGAAAAACTTTTTATTATTCACAGTACAACGAAGAAATCACTTCAAAAATATTTATTCTCCAGAGATAGAAGAGGAAAAAAATGGCAGCACCCAAAAGAAGAAAATCAAAATCCAAAAAGAGAATGCACAGGTCTCACCATGCGATTGGTAAGCCAAATTTAGTTCTCTGCAAAAGCTGCGGTGCTTATATTCTACCACACAGAGTTTGCCCGACCTGTGGACATTATGGTGGAAAATTGATTGTTGCTCCTAAGGTAAAAAAGCCTAAAGCAGAAGAGTAAGAATCATGTGGGTCGCCGTTGATACAATGAGCGGCGATTTAGGTCCCGCAGAAATCGTTGAAGGGGCCATAGATGCAATCAATCAATACGGAATATCCACTTATTTAGTCGGTAGAGAAGAGATCCTGGGAGAAATTATCCTGGGATTCAGCTTTGATTCAGACAAACTCAAAATCATCCATGCAGAAGAAGTCATTGACATGGATGATTCTCCATCCTTAGCAGTCAAAACAAAGATTGAATCCTCTATAGTACAGTCAGTCAAATTAGTCGCAGATAGAGAGTGTGTAGGTATATTTTCTCCTGGAAATACAGGGGCAACTATGGCTGCGGCTCTTATGCATTTGGGTAGGATTCAGGGAGTTCAGAGACCTCCGATAGCCGTCCCACTTCCTCAAGAAATGGGAACACCCACCTTATTGCTCGATGCCGGGGCAAACGTTGACTGCAAACCGGAGTATCTTGCCCAATTTGCAGTCATGGGCGAAATCTACGCCAGAGAAATTTTCGGAATTCCAAACCCCAAAATCGGTATTTTGTCCAATGGCGAAGAAGACAAAAAAGGGAATTCACTCACCCTAAAAACATTTGAAATCTTAAAAAAATTACCTGTAAAGTTTGTTGGAAATATTGAAGGTAGAGATCTTTATGGAAGTGGTAGAGAGGTAGATGTAGTTGTCTGTGACGGTTTTACCGGAAACATTGTCCTAAAGGCTACAGAAGGATTGATCAAATCAATTTTCCATATTTTGAAGGATAACATTTCTCAATCCAGCATTGCGAAGACGGGAGCATTGCTTCTACAACCCACACTGAAGGCCATGAAAAAGCGTCTGGACTATGCTGAATATGGTGGTGCTGTACTACTCGGAGTGAATGGAACATGCATTATAGGACATGGTTCCTCATCTGCTCTGGCTGTTAAAAATGCCATTCGGGTAGTTGTGGAATGCGCCAGAAATGATGTGAATGTAAGAATAGCTGAAAATATTAAAAAATTTAAGATATAAAAAAGGAGATTTCCATGATTGATTTTAAAAATAAGACCGCGATTGTTACCGGATCTGCAAGAGGGATAGGTAAATCAATAGCACTTAAATTTGGGGAACTGGGAGCAAAAGTCGTCATTACTGATATGAACGAGGAAGCTACAAAGGCTACCGCTGAAGAGTTTAAATCAAAAGGTATTACAGCTATACCGGTTGTTTGTAACGTTACTAATGATGCGGAAGCAGTTAATTTAATTGAGACATGCAATAAAGAGTTTGGTTCTGTTGATATTCTGGTAAACAACGCTGGTATTACAAAAGACACTCTCCTAATGAGAATGAAAAAAGAACAGTGGGATGCTGTGATTCAGGTCAACCTGACAGGGGTATTCAATACTACTCAAGCTGCTATCAAGTACATGATGAAGCAAAAAAGCGGTTCAATTGTTAATATGACTTCTATAGTTGGTATCTACGGAAACGCAGGTCAAACAAATTACTCCGCATCCAAAGCCGGTGTGATTGGTTTTACAAAATCCTGTGCTATGGAATTGGCATCCAGAGGAATTCGTGTAAATGCAATCGCTCCCGGATTTATTGAAACAGACATGACAGCAGCCATTCCCGAAAACATCAGAGAAGGCATGAAAAATGCTATTTATCTGGGTAGAACAGGAAAACCCGATGATATAGCAAATGCAGCTGCTTTCTTAGCAAGTGATGCTGCCGGATACATTACCGGTATCACATTAGAAGTTCACGGTGGAGGATTCAAAGCCGGTGGTGGGCATTGATTTAGAACACTAAAAAAATGAATTTAGATGGAAGTTGGGATTTATTCCCAGCTTCTATCTTAGTTCTCCAAAAACTATCACCTTGACTATTTCAAGTTTTCGATTCATTTTCGAAATAAAGAGCATTCAATGAAAATTAAAAACTCGACATTATCTAATCCCAACTTACTAATCATAAACTATTATTAAAAATTGAAAAAAAGGAAGATTCAGGAAATATTGAATGGATGATTATATCGAAAAATTTTTTCAAAATCATGAAGAAGGTCATTTCGTCACACACAAATATCAAATTACAAAAGATGATTATGAAAATTATCTAAATCTCTTTAAAGATACCAGCTCTGTCCATACGAGTGCTATTTATGCTAGAGAGAGAGGTTTTAAGGATATAGTCATTCACGGTAGCATGATCAATGGTATTCTTTCCAATTTTACTGGTACGATCTTTCCCGGTGATAGATCCTTTACTCAATCAACTGAAACCCAATTCAAGTCTCCAATCTATGTGGGTGATGAACTCGAAGTAAAATGCACTCTTTCTCAGATTGTAGAATCGGTTCATGTTGTGATTTTAGATTTTGAGATTTTCAACATTACTCAAAATAAACTATCTGTGGAAGCCAGAATTCAATCCGGTATCCTTTAGAATTTTTCTAATAAGATGTTGTCTTCAGATTGTTCAAAGTTATATATATTTTTTTCATTTATTCCAACATACAAAAATTGTTTGTAGACGGATTGTCAAATAACCGGAGGGAAAATCATGTACAAATATGAATTAGAAAAGTTGGATTATTTTGAATTGTTTTCTGAATATAGAGATATAGATTTCAAACCGGAAAATAATAAGATCAAATTAGCGATTCTCGGAGATTGTGCGACCCAGCAAATCCATGTGATCACCAAAACGCTTTTTTATTTGAATGACTTTCAGGCGGAGATTTATGAGGCTCCTTTCGATTCAATAGAATTAGAGCTTTTCAATCCATCTTCCGGATTGTATGATTTCAAACCGGATCTAATTGTAATCATTAGAACAATCCAACAATTTCGAACAAAATTCTATTTGTCCAAGTTGAAACGGGAAGATTTCTTTTCGGAGGAATCTGAAAAACTTTCCGGAATTCTTCAAAATGCTCAAAACAACTTTCATATACCTATCCTGGTTTCTAATTTAGTTTTACCTGTGGAAAATGTCTTCGGTACATTCGAAACTAAGACAGGTGACTCTCTCGTTAACCTCAGCAGAAAAATGAATCAGTATTTGTCTGATTTCACTGCCTCTCAGAAAAATATCTATGTTTTGGATTTTGAAAGGACAGCTTCGTATCACGGAAGAAAGAATTTCCTGGATGAGACACTTTGGTATCATAGTAAAACTCCCTGTGCTCTGGACTACATTCCGTACATTTCTCAGGAAGTTGTAGATTTAGTTGTCTCCCTGAAAATCCGATCTGTCAAAGCGGTAGTTTTGGATCTGGACAATACTCTCTGGGGTGGTGTGATTGGAGATGATGGATTGGAAGGAATCGCTCTCGGGCATCTAGGTGAGGGAGAACCCTTTGTTGACTTTCAACACTTTATTTTAGAACTGAAAAAACGTGGAATCATTCTCGCTGTTTGTAGTAAAAATCAGGAAGAAAACGCACTCCTCCCTTTCAGAGAACATCCGGAAATGGTTTTGAAAGAGTCTGACATTTCAATTTTTGTTGCTAACTGGAATAATAAGGCTGATAATATAAAGTTCATTAAAGAATCTTTGAATATTGGATATGATTCTATTGTTTTTCTGGATGATAATCCATATGAAAGAAATCTTGTAAGACAATTTTTACCTGAAGTGATTGTCCCGGAATTACCCGAAGACCCCGCTCTGTATGTAAGACATATATCTGAACTCAATCTATTTCAAACAGTTTCCTATACAGATGAAGATAAGGAACGAGGAGATATGTATAGAGTAGAGTTTGAAAGACAGTCTCTACAAAAATCTTATAATAATATTGATGATTATTTGAAATCTTTAGAAATGAAGATCGGGATAAAAAGATTTGATACCTTTCATTTACCCCGGATAGCTCAATTGATCCAGAGATCCAATCAATTTAATTTAACAACTCTACGTTATACAGAAGAAGAGTGTAGTGCATTTATGGAAGATAAGGAAAACTATTTTCCCTTTTATATAAAATTAAAAGATAAATTTGGAGACTATGGTTTGATTTCGGTTGTGATTGTAAAGAATGAATCTGAGAGTTATCTAATTGACGAATGGATTATGAGTTGTAGGGTTTTGGCCCGTGGTGTGGAACAATTTATGATGAATCAGATTTTTTTACTTGCTTCCCAAAATGGAAAGACGAAGGTAAAAGGAACCTATATCCCAACATCCAAAAATTCTATGGTAAAGGATTTTTATCAGAAATTTGGATTTGAATGCATCGAATCCGGGGAAGACGGAAGTACGTTCTGGAGTTTGGATGTAAGTAAGTACAATCCCAGCAAAGTATTCTTAGAAGAAGAGGTTTAAAAAAATGAGTAGAGAAGAAGTCACAGATCAATTGAATGAGATTTTTACAAAAATCTTTAAAAAGCCGGATATTCAGATCCATGATGAAATGACAGCCAAAGATGTGAAGGGTTGGGATTCTCTAAACCATATCAATCTAATCGTAGCTATCGAAAAATCATTTAAAATCAAATTCACTACCAAAGAAATCCAAGGATTGCCCAATGTTGGGAAACTTATAGATGTGATACACCAAAAACTGGGTTAAATGGATTTTAATTCCCTCAAATATTTAGGTTTTTTATCAGGTGTACTGGGAATCTATCATTTGATTCCCGGTCATAAAATTAAAAATTATTTTTTACTCTTAGCTTCACTTTTCTTTTACAGTTTTTTTAATTTCTATTTAACCCTATACATGCTGGTGATTTCCGTTCTGGTGTACTACCTGGCAAGGAAGATAGAAGCATCCGAAGAAAATCAAAAAAAATTATTTTTATATCCCGGTTTACTTCTTACCATCTCCTGGATATTTTTTTTCAAGTCCTTACCGAATCTTGTCGGAATCCCTGAATTTTCATTTTTAAAAGTAGAATCTTTCCTCTATCCTCTGGGTATTTCTTATTACTCTTTCAAATTGATCAGTTATCTCCTGGATGTCTTCTGGGAAAAATATGAAACTGAGAAAGATATTTTCTATTTTTTACTCTACATCGCCTTTTTTCCTCAATTGCCCAGCGGTCCGATCCAGAGGCCGGATGACTTTCTGGAACAAATCAATCAGAAAATTCCTTTTAAAAAGATTCATCTATATATAGGAATTCAATTGATAGTTTATGGTTTTTTTAAGAAACTGGTAGTCGCTGATCGTATTGGAATGTACATCAATCCTATTTTTTCCTCTCCCGATCAGTACCCGGACACTATGGTTTGGAGTGCACCTTACTTTTATATTTTTCAGTTGTACTGTGATTTCTCAGGTTTTACTGATATTTCTATAGGTTCGGCGAGATTGTTTGGTATCATTTCTCCTGAAAATTTTGACAAACCCTATCTTGCGACAAATATCCCAGACTATTGGAGGAGATGGCACATTAGTTTTTCTTCCTGGTTGAGAGATTATCTATTCATGCCCCTCCGGATGAGTTTGAGAAATTTTGAGAGGATCGGTACACCTCTCAGCCTTATGATCAATATGATTGCGGTGGGACTCTGGCATGGGTTTACCATATCCTATTTCTTATACGGATTCATCCAGGGTGTGTATATGTCATTTTCTACGTATACCCTGGAATTTCGGGATTCAATTTATGAAAAACTACATTTCAATGAAAATTTGAGAAATTGGATCGCCCGGTTTTTCACTTTTCAAATTTCTGTGTTTTCATTAATTTTTTTCAAGGTTCAAAATCAAAATCAACTAAAGGGATTTTTCGATCGTCTGTTACATCCCCGAATTGTAATCAATGATGAATTATTGCTACCTTTCTACCAAAAAAGCGCATTTCTAATCTTGTTCTTATTTGTCGTAGTCGAACTGGTTCGTGATCAATACTTTGATACAAAAACAGATTTGGAATACACGAATAAAAAAGTATATTCTATGATCTTCTTTTATTCTTTTCTATTTATTGTAATACTATTCTCGGGAGTTTTTTATGGATCCACATTCATCTACAACCAGTTTTAAACTTCCGGATTGGACAAAGAAAACTCTTTTTCTTTTTGTTATGGTTTTTGCTTTGGATAGTTTTTGTTACAAAGCCGGATTTCCCTTATTCGATAAAATGAATCATTTTGGTAAAATGAATCAAAGAGCAGATATTTTGATCCTGGGTAGCAGCAATATTCTATGGGCAATCGATTCAGAAGAATTGTCCGCTGGTCTTCAAAAGAAAGTCGATATGTTTTCTCTGGCCGGGGGAACCATGGAATTTCGCTACTACTTCCTGAAAGATTATCTGGATAAGCACAAAGAAAATCCACCGAAACTCATTCTTTTCCACACAGATCGATTTGCTTTCAATAAAAAACGATATGGTGACGAATCATACAAATCTCTTCAGGGCTACTATCACAGTGGCTTATTTCGTGAGTATCTGAATTACAAATGGCAAGGTAGCTTTGATTCCTATATGAAGAAACTTTTCAGATCCTACTCATTGAACTCAGAAGCTTACTTCATTTATTCAAAAATGTTTGATAAGTTACCAATTACCCTGGCTCTTGTCTCTCCCCTTTACTCTCAGGAGACTAATCAATCAGGAACACCACCGGAAGAATCGAAAATCGAAGACTGGAAAAAACTCTACGGAGATCCCAAAGAATTCTTAGATTTTGATGAAGGTTTTGTGAAACATTTTGAACTTTCTGTAGAATTGATGAAAAAGTATCCCGAAGTTCAGTTTCTTCTTCTGGAAACACCTATGATCGAACTTTTCGATGAATCTCTATTTGATCCTACGCGTAATTACTTTCGGGGTGCGGAGGCAAGTCATATCAAATATGTCTATATCAATGATGAAAGATTCAAAACAGATGAAAGATTGTACTACGATGCATCACATTTTAATTTGATAGGAAGAAATTTTTATACCTCCGAGTTGAAAAAGTATTTAGAAAAATTTCTACAGTGAATTCTGAACTCTGGAGATTTGGCTAGGAAATTAGGATTATTTTGCTTCCCAAAAATCCACTCTCAAAAAATCCTAAGGTATAATGAGAAGTAAACAAAATCAGGATTTTCCAAATTTAAAAATGGAAAGGATATTCAGAGATTCTAAGCTCCATACCGCTTCTAAGGCCATCTTACTAGACATAATTCTCATTCGGAATCAATCGAAATGAATATAATCTCACTCATCACATTCAGATACATCAGAGGCTCCAGGGCATTCGGTCTCTTGTCCCTCAAATCCAGACTTTCTTTCATTGTCATGGCAGTTGGTGTTTCTCTTCTAATTGTTGTCCTTTCTATTTTCAATGGATTCCAAAAGCAGGTTAAGGAGTCCCTCTGGAATGGAGGTCCTCATGTCACTATTGAGAACAATTATGGGACAGGGGAGATAAAGAATTACGAAAAGGTGATTTCGGTTCTACTTGAAAATGAAGAGTTGAAAAAACGGATCGTGACAATCCAGGGAAATATCACCAGCCACGGACTTCTTCAAAACAATAATACTTTTGTACCTATCATGATTCGGGCTATCCCGGTGGAGGATACAAAATCACTCATGCAAAATGAGATCCCAAATTTTCCGAGGTTGGAGTACTACAATAGAGAATCCATCAATACGATCAATTCAAACAATACCGTAGTCATCGGGAAAGAAATGTTCAATCTCTATGGGTTTCATCTCGGACGGGCAATCACGATAGCGGTTCCCAGTGGAAGTTTCAATGTTACCCGAGGAGTGGAGCTCAATGTAAATAATTTTGAGATCGTAGGATTGTTCAAGACAGGGTACTACAATTACGATTCAAAATTTGTTTATCTATCTCTTCCTGTTGCACAAAAGTTTTTTAAACTTAACAATTCCGTAAATCAGTTGACTCTCAAAGTAAAATCCTTAGATGAATTGGAATATGTCAAAGAGCTAATTCTGGATACTATTCGAGAGATTGATTTCAATAAGAAAATCGAAAGCTCCGGAAATTACTTTATTGTCAAAACAATTGCCGAGGAACAGGCAAATTTTCTCGCTGCTCTCCGAATGGAAAAAACGATAATTTCCAATATTGTCTTTCTCTTCATTATCCTGGCCGCTCTGGGCATGGTAGCCACAGTGTACTCACTTGTACGTTCTAAAAGAAAATCAATCGGTATCCTCAAAGCACTCGGCCTACCTTCCTCATCCATTTTACTCATTTTTACCTTAAATTCTATGATCATTGGTTTGCTGTCTTCAGTAATCGGTGGAATCATAGGCGTCTACTACGCTAATAATTTGGAAACAATCATCAATGGATTGAGCGAGACCATAAATTTCTTCGGTCCAATATTTTATAAATCATCCTGGAGAAATATCGAACTGGTTCCAAAAGATATTTATTACTTTGATCATCTTCCTGTAGATATAGATATTTCTTTCATTTTTATGGTGACAACAGCTTCAACAATTCTTTCGGGATTGGCAGGTTATTTCCCTGCACGTTGGGCGGCAAATCTGGACCCGGTAGAAACCATAAAGAACGATTGATAGAATAGTGGAGTGCTTAACTTAAGGTGAGTTGTAATGATTTTATTTGGCTATCTGTGATTTGAGATACGCCATGATAAAGGGATCTAAATCACCATCCATGACAGGACCGATATTCGCAGTTTCATGGTCGGTGCGATGGTCTTTTATCATATTGTACGGATGAAAGACATAGCTTCTGATCTGAGATCCCCAGGCAATGTCCTTCTTTTCGCCTGATTTCTTAGCCGCTTCGTCAGCGTTTTTTTGCTTTTCTAATTCAAAAAGTTTGGCTTTCAACATTTTCATAGCAGTGGAACGGTTCTTGATTTGAGAGCGCTCATTTTGGCATTGAACAACGATTCCTGTGGGAATGTGAGTCATTCGCACTGCTGAATCAGTCTTGTTGACATGCTGACCTCCTGCCCCTGAGGATCGGTAGGTGTCGACACGTAAGTCTTTGTCTTCTATGACTACATTTATACTGTCATCCAATTCGGGCTCGACGTGAACAGATGCAAAGGATGTGTGTCTTCGTTTGTTTGCATCAAAAGGAGAAATACGAACCAATCTATGGATTCCATTTTCTCCTTTTAGGTATCCGAAAGCGTACTCCCCCTGAACATAGAGAGTTACATTTTTGATACCTGCACCTTCCCCTTCCTGGTAGTCAACTATATCCACCTGGTATCCCTTTGATTCGAAATAACGGGAATACATACGGAAGAGAATGTCAGCCCAATCCTGGCTCTCTGTCCCACCCGCACCGGGGTGAATATTAAAAAATGCATTGCTGGAGTCTTCCGGACCGGCAAGGGCACCAAGAATCTCTAGATCTTCAAATTTCTCCTCTAGAACCGTTAGGTCGGCATTTAAAGTAGCCAGGGCTGACTCACCTTCTTCTTCTAGTGTGAGTTCAATTAGATCGGGAAAATCGAGGATCTCCTGTTTGATTTCCAGCCAGGGAGCTAATTTTGTTTCAATTTGTTTTTGGAGTTTGGTGATTTCCTGAGCTTTTTCCGGATCATTCCAGAAGTCAGGGGATGCGGCTCTTTCTTTATAAGAAGCGAGACGATCAGAATCTGTTTGAAGATTTAGAAGTTTCCAACGGGATTGGAACTTTTCAACTAATTCTATTGCAGATTTTGCTAATTCTTTTTGAGAACGGTAATCCATTGTTAGGAGTGATACGGGTCATCGACCCGTAAATTAATTTGTGTAGAAAATTTCGATAAGATTGTTGTCCGGATCTTTGAATAAGAGAGTTTCACCACCATTTTCTGTGGTTTCCGGTCCTTTTACAATTTCGATTCCTTTGGCTTCGAACTCTGTTATGGCTTCAGTGAAGTCATCAACATCCATTACAAAACTAAACTGTGGAATATTTAGTGCACTGAGTGGATTTTCTACTTTGTCCACTTTGACTAACTTAATCTTAATCGGGTCTAAGGTCATTACGACATATCCCCTATGTGCATCATCCTCAATTTCAAAATCGAAGATCTCGGAGTAAAAAGCTACTGATTTCTGTAAGTCAGTAACTGCTAAATTTAAGTGGTCTATCCCTTCAACGATAATCATGTCTGATGATTCCCTTTTCTCTTTTGGACAGAGTATATGAAAAACTATTGTTGTCTATACAAATTCAAATTGAATCCCCAAAAAACCATGTACTAAATCCCATCAATGAATAGAGAAGTGAGTCAAAATTTTATATAAAAGTTATGTCGCATTAAAAATATCAGCACTAAATTTTAGAGTTTCCTAAAATTTTTATGAAACAGAAGAATATTTTTTTTGGGAAGAGTGTGGATTCGAACTTTAGAAGATCTCAATCTGAGAGGTTTCTTCGAATCAATCTTTTTGAAAGCAATCTGGCCAGAACAACTCCAGCATAAGGATACGTCTTAAGCATATCGATGAATCCTCTTTGGGATATGGGCAAAACCTTAGATTGTGAGAGAGCAATGACAGTTCCCGTCCTCTGTGTTTGTTCAAGGAAGGACATCTCTCCTACAAATATATCCTCATGATTTAAGGTAGCGATCAGTCGATTGTTCTTGTAGACGCCCAGTTTTCCGGAAATAATAAAATACAAGAAGTCTGCATCTGTATCTTCCCGTATGAGTATTTCTCCCTCTTTCAAAACTAGTTCTTTTTCATTAGAGAAATCAAAAATAGGAGAATTCTTAGGGACAAATTCCTGGGGATTTTTGAGAGAAAAACGAACCTTATTTCCGATGGAATTGTACTGGAGAGAGTCAACAAGTTTGGTTGACATCAAAATACCCCGACCGTTCACACGATTCAAATCTTTGATCTGTTCGAGTTGAATGGTTTTTCTTACATCAAAACCTTCTCCCTGATCAGAAATCTGAAACCTGGCTATTTGAGTTTGCAGTTCGTACTTTATCTCAACTCTTTTGGATGCGATATCCGGGTTTTGATTCATTTCAGAGATGTAGGTACTTAGATTGATATTCTTTTTGATCAACTCAGATTTCTTATAAAAACCTATTCCACAGTTCCCATGTTCAATAGCGTTTGAAATCATTTCAAAAAGTGTAAGATATATCTTGGAAAGTTGTTTTAGATTTCTGATTCCAATTTGATACGAATAACTTATCAAAAGATCACAAACATCCGGAATTAGATTCAGATCGGATTTGATACGAATACGACCATTTTTGATGATTGAATTGTTCTGTGAAAACTGATTGAATCGAAGTTTGTTGTAGATACTTGAAATGATTCTCAGAAGAAGATTTGATTTTTCTAATAGATCTTTTGAAGAAATGATATCAATCACACCATAATTTAATAGTTCCTCAAATTCTTTAGAAGTTAGTTGATTGGCTAGTATTACAATCAAAGTTCCGTGCAACCAGGGGTCATTGTGAATTTCAATGATCCTTCTTTGAATCGAATCCCTTTCGTAAGATTGATTGTAGTCCAGGAATAAAATCTTAGATTTTTGATTGTAAGTGATGAATTCAATAGATTCATCCAGGTTAGTAAAAAAACTGTACTTAAGTTTGAATTGATTTAGGTTGAGAAGTGATACAGTTTTTTGAATCTTTTCCCGAATCAATTGATCCTTACTGTACACACAAAATTGCAATTCTTCTATCTGGATTGGAAGTTTTTGTGTGGTGAGAAGTTTAAAATCTATCATTTTCTTAAAGTCAAAAGCATTAGAGAAAGCTATCTATTGAAATTGAGGGGAATGGAATTTGAAATCATAAGAATAACGTAATTAATCAGAGTTTATTTTTTATATGAATTCTGAAAACCATAAAAATTGATTTTGGTTTTTATCTAAGTATGATTTATCTCTTTCCCGTGATAAAAAACAGATTCAATCGATCCTGGGAACGTATGACCCTCAAATGGAGACCATCCACTTTTACTCTTGATTTTTTCTTTTGAGAAAACTGTGGGTTTCTGAAGATTCAAAATTGTAAAGGAAGCACTGTATCCGGGTTCCAAAACTCCAAAACCCTTTCCGAAGTGGGTAGGAAGATATTCCTGAACAAAGCTTCCCGGGTTTTTGGAGCATACTTCTACAATTTTTTGAAGAGATACGTTTTTTTCTAAGATTAGATGTGTTGCAAAAAGACCGAAAGTATCCAATTGGGAGATTCCGCTGATATGATTTTCTTTCTCTTCACGAGTATGCGGAGCGTGATCTGTGGCTAAGTAGTCAATGTGCCCATCTTTGAGAGCCTGAAGTAGAATTTCTTTGTCTTCAGCATTTCTAAGAGGTGGGTTCATTTGAAACCATTTGTAATTTTCTTCATTCAACATGGAGCGATCAAAGAAAAGATGGGTAGGAGTGACTTCACAGGTCACACGGATACCTTTTTCTTTTGCCTGAATGATTTTCTTTAGGCCATCTCCGGTGGAGTAATGACAGAGCTTTCCCCGAAGATTGTACTTTTCTATCAAATAAAGTGCAAAATCAGTCGCAAGAAGTTCTGCTTCTCTGGGTCTTCTGTCTTCGTGCAATCTTTCTGACTTGGATTTTTCTAGAATGATAGGATCTTCACAATGAAAGCTTACATTTTGACCGGTGTACCGTGAAATAGTCTTCTCGAGATCTTCATTGTTTTTGAAATACAACTCTCCTATCGAGGGGCCCATGAATGCTTTGTAGGGTACATTTTGAGAGAGAGGTTGGGTATCCGGTCCGACTCCGGCATAGAGTGTCACATGAATGGGAGACTTCTGGGAGAGAATTTTTTTTTGGTTGTAGGAGGAGTCATCGATAGGCGGAATCGGATTGTTGGGCATATCACAGATCTGAACTACGCCACCATTGATTGCGGCATTTCCACAGCTTAAATAGTCTTCTTTGTAAGTATGCTTTCCGGATGCATCCTCTCTAGCATGGACGTGAATGTCTCCAAATCCGGGGAAGATCACACAGGAGTCAGAGAATTTTTTGGAGTTTTCAATAATCTTGTCTGGAAGGATTTCTTGTATTAAACCAGAATTTTGGTCAAAGACAATCGACCCATAAAATGTTTTCTCATGAGTCGCAATCTTACCGGAAATGGATGAAGTCATTGTTCCAGTCCCACTAGTTTAGAACGCAATCCGGGTTTGGTAAGTAGGATAAGGCGAATTTTTTCTTTGATGGTTTCGTCTTCATTGTTCAGGGTTGTGTAGAGATTTTCTAAAAGGGAGATTGCTTTTTCGTGTAGGTTTTGTATATGAAAGATAGAAGCTTCAAATTTTATCGACTCTATTGTTAAAAAATCCATTTTTTGAATTCTGGATTCTCTGAAGTATTGAAGTGCCTGAACATATTCTTTTTGATTGTAATTAGCGATTCCCATCAAAAATCCAAATTCACGTTTTTTGATTTTGATGTTCAATCCCGATTCTAATTTTTTGTTCATTTCAAAAATTGCTTCCAGAGCATCCAAATCACCTGAATTGACTGTAGTGATAAAATTGAGCCAGAGGAAGATAGGTTTTAGTTCCGGTGAGATATTTTCATATTTGATTTGGATAAGTTGTTCTAGAATGAGTGCGGGGCGTTTTCTACCTTCGAGAGTTTCGCAGAGAGAAATCAATAATTGATTGGAATCCATTTCGGGAAATTCATTTCTAAATACTTTGGCTCTTAGGGCGTTTCTATATATTTTATCTAAAATGGGTTTTACTTCTGTGAGTGATGTAGATGAGGAATTGGAATTGGTAACAAAGTGAAGCAGTTTGTCTACATCAAAAGAGAAGTTTGTGGTTACTAGTTCGTAGTAGGCTGCTTTTGCCAGTCCATGATGTGCTGAAGGATTGGTGGGCTCAGAATTAAAAAAAGCCAATGAGATTTCTTGAAAATCCCCGATGAACTCTTTTTCGATTTTTCCGGATACCATACCGGAGATTATTTTTTTTTCTAATTTTGTGTACTTTTGGGAAATATTCCCCGCAAAAAGGAATTGGATTTCCTTCTTCTTGGAGAAGAGAGCAAATCCAATTCCGATGATGAGAACCATCAATACAAATGGCTTTATATTGACGGATTTTTTCTTATCGATTTTATAGTGTCGCGGTAGGTACAAACTGATTATTTACCAACTACGAAAACCATATTTGTGGTAGCGGATCCTCCAATGTTCAACATCAAACCATTTTTGGCACCTTCTACCTGATACCCACCGGCTGTACCGGTAACCTGCTTGTAGAGATCCAGCATCATTCTCACTCCACTTGCTCCTACCGGGTGACCCACTCCGATCAATCCACCACTCGGGTTGATTGGCTTTTTGCCTTTGAAGTCGATGATCCCATTTTGAATAGCTTCGTGCTCTTTTCCGGGTTCGGTGATTCCGAATGCAGAAATCGCAGCATATTCACTGGATGTGAAGCAATCATGAGTTTCAAAAACATCAATCTGATCTACATTCATTCCGGCTCTTTTGTATGCGTCATCTACAGCCTGTCTTGTCCAGGGAACGATGAATTTGTTGCCTTCTGATTCAGCCACTTTTCCTGCGAAAGTTACGGGAGCCACTCTGTGTCCCCAACCTTTGACCTGAGGGAAATCGCTGGATTTTTTACCAGTTTTCTTTGCAAACTCTTCAGCGTAAGAAGAAGAAGCCAAAAAGACTACAGCGGCTCCATCAGTAACCTGAGAGCAGTCGGTAATGCAAAGTCTTCCACCAACAGACATATTGTTTTCGCCACCTCTCGAACAAGCATGTTCTTTGTTCATAAACCAGGTTCTGGTTTGAGATTTGGGATTACGTTTTGCATTGTCATAATTGATTCGGGAAATCTCAGCAAGAGCATCCATGAAAACTTCTTCTTTGAGTTTGTATCGATCCAAAATCACATCGGCTAATTTTCCGAATAATTTTGGAAAGGGGAACTCGATCCCTTTGGCTTCTTTTTCGTAGTAAGCCGCAGTTCCGAGAAAATCACCACCGATAGCGGAGTTGACAGTCTTCATCACTTCGATCCCCACTACAACAGCTAGATCATAGTCCCCTGCACGAATGTGAGCGGATGCAGCATCGAGAGCTACCGAACCGGAAGCGCAGGCTGCCTCATAACGACCACCGGGAACTCCGTTGAATGCAGGATGAACTTCAGTGAGAAATGCTCCCAAATGACCCTGGTTCGCATATTGTTCTGCATCAAAATTTCCAACAAAAACTGCTACTCTGTTGGTTTCATTCAATCGTTTGATTTCAGAATATTCCATTCCGGTTTTCTGGAGAGCGTCTTCAACTACTTCACGCATCATAGCCATGAAGGTTTTGCCTTCTTTGGACCAGTTTCTCTGGAAATCGGTTTGTTCTCCACCTAATATAAAAACTTTTTCTGCCATAATTTTTCTCCTCAGAATTACGCTCGGAATAGAGCCCGTGCATCTAAAATATCATGCAATTCATAGAATGGTTTGGAATTGTCAGCTTTAGCAAGGACATCAGGAACGGGAACTTTAGCATCCTCGATAAACTGGATACTGGATTTGACTCCTCCCAGGAGATCTACAAATGCAGAAGCAGGCACCCAGTTGAATCCAAAACCCATAGCTTTGTCAGCGTTTTCTTTATTGTCTACAACTTCACCCACGATGGAAAGTGAGTAGCTGATGTATCGTGCCATAAAGTATCGGCAGAGCTCGGCTTCCAAACCTTTTGCTGATTTGATGATTTCCATTGCACCTTTGTAGTCAGAACTTCTGATTCTATCAGAGGCTTGTTTTGTGAAAGCGATATCAAATTTTGGATAGGGATCGTAATTTCCTGTAGCGATATTGTACACGAACTTTTCTCTTTTTCCATCAGCAGTTTTGGATCTCTTCATAAGACCCTGTCCCGATTTGGCTCCCAGGTTACCGGAATCGATGAGTTTTTGCATGTAACCGGGCAACTTGAAGGTTTCATGAGCTGCATCTTTGGTAAATTCGTAAAGATTGTCTACGATAGCTTTGTGAACATCCAGTCCTACGAAATCGACTGTCGCCAGAGGGCCCATTGCCCGACCGGTGAATCCACCCATGATTTCGTCCATAAGAGCGATTCCACCCTTATCTGAATATCTTTCAGCCAATTGGGCAATCTCATTCATCAATTGAAAACCAATGCGATTTCCTGCAAAAGCCGGTGTGTCGTTTGTATAAACTACTGCTCTGCGTAGGACATTTTCCAGATAGGCACCCAGTTCAGACTTGATCTTAGGGTCATTGCCTTTGTGTGATACTAATTCACAGAGAATCATTTTGTAGGGAGGATTGAAGAAATGAGTTCCAAAATAATGTTTTTGACCATCTTCATCAAAAGATTTAGCCAGACGTTCAATAGATAAACCGGAAGATACAGTGGATACTATGGTCCCGGGTTTTCTATGCTTGGCAATTTCTTTGTTTATGGGTTCTTTGACTTCATAACTTTCAGCTACTAACTCAAAAACCCAATCTGATTCTGAAACTGCTTTGGCTAGGTCATTATCATATGTACCTGCTATCATTCTATCTTTGATTGTGTCAGTACGGACAGATTTGATAGCCTTGGAAATTCCTTCGTTCGCTTTTCCCAGATCACGGGCTAGCATGTGGACTTTTGCTTCACCAAAAGAAGCAATGACTCCCGCACTTCCCGCACCCATGGCACCATTGGCACCTAGAATTGTTACTGTTTTAATTTCTCTCATAATGGTTTATCCGAATGTGTTTCTAATAATACCTTTTTAAAAATGTATCCTTTCTGAAAAGTTTTTTAATAATAGAAATCAAAAGAATTCCCCTTTTTTGAGTTTGGGAAGATATTTTGATAAAAAATTTTAAATATTTGTGACTTATGAAATTCCTCGGTTGAAATCTGAGGATTTCTACCAGATTTGGTAGCTAAGAAATGTGAATCAGATCCAATACTTACAGAAAGTCTTGAAATGTATTTAGAATAAATTTAACTTTCTACTATCGGAATTTCAAATGACATTGAAATCAATTTTCCGGAAGTTTCTGTAGAGAGAAAATTTTTCAAGCTGGATATGTAGATCTTACCATTGTGTCTGGTAATGATTTTTTCGACCAGAGTCAAACCTATCCCAAGATTGAAAGAATTGTACCTTTCGTCAGTATGATCAGAAAATCGTATGAAGGGTTCAAATACTATCGATTGGTAGTCCTCTTCCAGAATATGACTCTTCCCGTTACTGAGCTCGGGAGAGTTTAAGGTTGAAACTTTTATAAATTTATCATTCAATTCAAAAAGTACATAGATAGTACTTCCAAAAATAGAAAATTTCATCGCGTTGACCAATATTTCTTTCAATGCTTTTGTGAAGTATTCCTGATTGATGAGAACGTATTTCTTTGAAGGGAGACTATTGTTTCTTCCAACTCGCATATGGTTGTTATTAATTCTTTGGAAGTGGTACAAGCCATCAACTTCCATATGAATGGTTTCTTGAAAATCGGGGAGAGAAATTTTTGTCAAAGGGATTTCATTGTCAATGATGTACTCTACTTCACTCAGAACATCCAAAACCTTTGAGGCATTTTCGGCGCTCTGAAAAAATATATCCATGATATCTTTGCTGATCATGTACTGATCATCCTGGATTGAAGCTGAGGATTTGATAAGAGTCGCCAGGGTAATGATATTTCCTATACCCGCTCCCTGAATCAATCCGGCATTGAGATTTCCTATGATATTGCTGTCTTTTTTATCTGAGGATTTCCTTATGATGGACTCTTTGTATAAGTTCCAGTTCAACTGAGTTTCAATTCGAATCTTTTTTTCAATCTCGGTGAGTCTTTCGTGCTTTCTCAGGTCAAAAATCTCGAAAGATCTAGAGACATAAAAGATAAGGTCTTTAGGATCCAGGGGTTTGATCAGATAGTCATATGCACCTTTTCTGATGAGACGTGTGGCACTACTGACATCCTGATGTCCGGAAAGAATGAGTAGGATGGCATAGGGTTGTATTTCCAGAGCGATTTTTAGGAACTCTTCTCCACCCATTTGAGGCATGAATAGATCGCAGATCACCACAGAATGTTTGTACTCTCTTAGCGAATCCAGAGCTTTCAAAGGATCGGTATAACCAATCGATGGTATATTTTCTGAATTCAATATTTTTTGAAGAGTGGAGAGGATTAATGGATCATCATCAACTAGTAAAATGTGTTTAGAGGATATATTTTTGGGCGGGTTACTGAGAACTTTATCCATCGCTCTTTTATTTTATATAGTTCTCACTTGGAAATAATTTTTTTTTAAAAATTTAATTTATCATTAGGTTATTGTAAAATGACTCATTTTTCTAAAAACGGCAAGCTAGCGAGATTTTTTTTAAAAAAAAGAGTTGCAATTTTATTTATATCGAACATTTGTTATAAATAGAATGCCAAAGATTGTGAATCGAACTGAATACAAAGAAGAACTTCTGGAGAAGTCATTTGAGTTGTTTGCCCGAAAAGGGTATGAGATTACGATTCGGGAGCTCGCTACAGACTTAAGTGTATCCACAGGAACTCTTTATCACTATTTTCAAAACAAAGAGACCTTCTTTCGTGAAACCATGGAGTTTGTTTCCCGGAAGCATGTGGACACTATTTTGAAAACTATGCTCCCCGATTGGACTAATGAAGAAAGAGTTCAGGCCCTCTTTCAGTACATTCTAATGAATGAGGAATACTTTCAAAACCTACTCTTCCTGATTCTGGATTACTTTCGTCAAAACAATTCCAGTGATCCGGAAAACATCATTCAAAATCTCATCAGTTCTTACAAAAATGCCATCCGAAATCAATTGCAGTCCGATTCCGATGAAGTTCCCAATCTAATCATAAGCTTTGTATTGGGATTTATATTGCAAAGGCTGCTGGATCAGGACTCAAAAATGGATCTGGGGCAGGTGACAGTTTTCAAATCTATGCTAAAAACTATTTCATAAAATGTTTAAAAAGGTAATGAAAAGGAGAATTCAATGAATCCGGATAACATTAATTTATTGTTTGATATGGCAGGAAGAAACGTTAAGGTAGCGATGGATCTACTACCCTCAGCTCTTTCCGGTTTTGTATTTCAGGATAGTAAGAAAAATGAGGTAGGAATTCATTCCGGACACAATATCATGTATGATTGGACTTACTCCAATTTTGGGAATCCGGAATTCATGAATCTATACAAGAAAGCCAAGAAAGGACAGTGGGACTCGGATGATCTCGCCTGGGATACCGATGTAGACCCTTTTAATTTTGAACTTCCTATCTTTCCCGAAAGGCTTCAACCTATGTACGGTCATCCGAGTTACAACAAATTGGACAATCGTGAGAAAGGAAAACTTATGCACTCGACTATGTCCTGGCTTCTATCAAACTTTCTCCACGGAGAGCAGGGCGCGCTCTATGCGGCGGCTATGACTGTAGAGGCAACTCCCTGGATGGGTGCTAAGTACTACGGTTCCACTCAGGTTATGGATGAAGCGAGACACGTAGAGGTATTTCATAAGTATTTGGATAAAAAACTAAACAAACTCTATTCGGTCAATGACAATCTATTTGTCATCATCCATGCCCTGACTTCTTCAGCAGAATGGGACATCAAGTTCCTGGGTATGCAAATCATGATAGAAGGATTGGCACTGGGAGCGTTTGGATTGATGTACAAAGTCACACGTGAGCCTCTTCTCAAAGAACTTCTGAAAAATGTAATTTCTGACGAAGCCAGACACGTTCACTATGGAGTGGAAGCTCTCAGAGACTACTATACAAAAGAAGTTTCGGATCAAAAACGTCGTGATCGAGAAGATTGGGCATTTGAAGTAAGTAAACTATTGAGAGATCGATTTCTCTTCTTGGAATTGTATGAAGAAAACTTCCATCATGCTATGAAGAAAGAGGAGTGGGTGAAAATGGTTGTGGATTCAGAAATCATGTCTGAATTCAGAAGAACATTGTTTTCCAGATTGATTCCGAATTTAAAAGCAATCGGTCTCCTCTCGGATCGAATCAAACCTAAGTACGAAGAATTGGGACTTCTGAGATATGAAAATGGAACGGCGGCGGATCGTTTGACCTTAAATGAATTGCTAGCTGCATAAGTACTTCAGAAAGGATGCAATCCACCGCATCCTTTCTTTTTAAGGATCATCCATTTCATTCATAAAATGATTTTTCTGGAAAAATAAAAGCATTTCTTCCAACGCAAACAATCAAATCACAATTCATTCAAATCTTACATATACCGGTTTTCAGATATACTTGTGCATTTCATCTGATGGTATCTAGCCATTTTATTGTCGATTTTTCTTTGAATCCCCCATCCTCACCTCACGCACTCACTTTGCTCGTGCAAAGGATTTTGATAAAGATCCAGCTCATTTGAGAAATCAAGACAGGTCGGGTGGGAATAAAAAGCCGGATATTGAAAGAAACATCTAATCTGGGAAGATAATAGATTACTTACCGGGAAATAAATATATTTTTGTAAAAATATTGTATTTGAAATAGAAAGGATTCAAATATTTTATATACTCCAGTTCTCTGAAAAGATTGCGTTTTTCTATTTTGGTAGGTAGCCATTTGACTGCTGATTCAATAGTGCAAACGTAGATCTTTTTGAAAATGTCTGGATACCGGTTTTCAGAAATACTTGCACATTTCTTCGTAAGGTATGTAGGCATTTTATAGAAGTTTCTTCAGTGAATGCGAAAATACTATTGAAAATGACTATAAATTAAGAAATTTTATCCCGGAAAGCTATCAATGAAAAATATTTTTTCTATCATTTCTATTCTATTTCTTTTCTTCATTCAATGCAGTTCCCTGCAGGTCCCCTCAGAAAAAAAATCAGATCTCCAGATGGAGATTTCTGAAAAAATCTTAAATCGAGCGAATCAATCTAAACTGAAAGCAGTCTCCTACTCAGTGATTTCAAAAAATGAAATTCTGCTAATGGAAACAGCGGGAATCAAAGATCTGGATATGTCTGAGGCAGGAAATGAAACCGGATTCAAAATAGGTTCCGTAACAAAAGTATTCACAGCTCTTTTAGTTTTGAAATTGGTGGAAGAGGGCAAAGTCAAGCTCGACAATCCGATTACAGACTATCTGAAAGATTTTGAGATGAAAAAGAGATATCCCACGAGATATCCAACAGTTCGGGAATTATTGACACATCACGGAGGTTTGCCATCTGACTTTTTTTCCGGATTTGAATTTTCCAATATCCCCGGTGATGAATCAACTGAATTTCGTAAACTACCCCTTCACCTGAAAGAAATTTACACAGCAGACAAACCTTCAAAAGTTATGGCATATTCGAATCTGTCATACAGTCTCCTGGCTATTCTCATCGAAAGAATGGGGGGTATGGACCTGGAGGAGTATGCGCGTCAAAAAATATTTGATCCTTTGGGAATGAATTCAACGACCTATTTAAACAATCTGAATACAAAAAATAATTCCAGGGGGTTTGTGAATGGGAATGTTGTGTCCCCACCCCGAATTAGAGATTTGGGTGCGGGTTCCATGACAAGTTCCAGTAAGGATATGAGTAAGTTCATGATGATGATCAATCAAAATGGAATGTATGACACGAAAAGGTTGTTCAAAGAAGAAACAATCTCGGAAATGTTCAAAATTCAAAATGAAACATCTGCTCTGGATGCAAATTTTAAAATGGGCATACCCTTTTGGAGAGGTGTTTCTAAAAATTCAGGAAAGGAATACTTCCTTCATGGAGGAGACCTTCCCCCATTTCATGCAATTTTACTATTTGATCGGGATGAAAAGAATTCAATTTTTATAAGCACCAATACTATGAGTAGTTCAATGCAATTCAAAGATGTAGCTTACAGCGTGATGGATCTTTTATCAACCAAACCTTCAAATCCAATGGAACAGTCTGAACCTATTGGGATCACAGCAGAAAAACAGAAAGAAATTGCCGGTACCTATCGCAATCTTACTTCCGATCTGATCATCGAACCTTCAGGGGATGAACTGAAGACAAGTCTCTGGCCGGTTTATTTGGAAGGAAATACTTCTGATACTTTCAGGATGAAATTGCGTCTATTTTTTGGACTTCTCCCTCTCCGATTGAGTGCTTTGCAGGTTCTGGATTTCCATTTTTTAAAAGAAAAGGATAAGAAATATTTATCACTCACTACAGATGCTATGTATTTAACTTCGTATGAGGCCTATGAAAAGAAAGAAATTTCACAAATTTGGAAGAATCGATACGGAAAATACAGGAATACCGGATTGGACAAAAAAATGATTTCAGAAATTGAGATTGGCGAGGAGAATGGAAATCCAATTATGAAGGGAATCATTAATATTTCTAATATGAGTATAGATTTTCATTATATGTTGACGATCGATTCGGATTCTCTCGCGTTTACTTCCGGAAGAGGAAGAAACTCCGGTGACAGCATTGAATTTATTGGATCGGATTCAAAAGAAAAGTTTAGATATTCAGGATTTATTTTTCAAAAATACTAGGAGATGGATATGGCGGATGAAAGACAAAGGGAAAGAGATTTAATCCTATCACCGAATGAATTTGCGTTCATTTCAGATCAGACCAAAGGGAATATCAATGTGTATGTGGGTCCCTACAAGGCAAGTTTGTCCAATACGGATCAGCCTATTATCTTCAATACAAGCACTAAAAGATTTGAAAAATGTTCTCTCGAATCGTCGATTCAAACATTTGCAATTGCACCTGAAGGTTGGTATTTGGTCTTAAAAAATCCTGCAAAGGACAATTCCAATCCAAAAACAGGTACTGTAAATGGATTTGCCGATCTTACCGTTGGACACAAGGTCAATATCCCCGGACCGATATCCTTTCCCCTCTGGTCGGGACAGATGGTAAGTGTTGTTGCAGGACATCATCTGAGATCAAACCAATATCTGGTAGTTCGGGTTTATGATGAAAAAGCCGCCAGAGAGAACTGGAACAATGCAGTTATCAAAACTCAATCTGTAGACTCCGTAAGTGAATTTGATACTTCCAAGCTAACACTCGGAAAATTATTTATCATTAAAGGTACGGATGTTTCTTTTTACATACCTCCGACTGGGATTGAAGTAGTAAAAGAAAAAGTTTCCAAAAGTTACATCAGGGAGGCTGTTACCCTGGAAAGATTGGAATACTGTATTCTTCTGGATGAAGATGGAAACAAGAGATATGTAAGAGGTCCGGCAGTTGTATTTCCCGAACCCACAGAAACATTTATCGAACAGGAAGGGGGAAGAAAGTTCAAAGCTATTGAATTGAGTGATATCAAAGGGTTGTATATAAAAGTAATAGCACCCTATTCTGAGAATGGGAAAGAATACAAAGAAGGGGATGAGCTTTTTATCACAGGAACAGATCAGATGATCTATTTCCCCAGAAAAGAGCATGCGATTGTAAAGTATGATGATAAAAGCCTGCACTATGCAGTAGCGATTCCTGCAGGGGAAGCACGTTATGTGATGAATCGATTGACAGGTGAAGTAAAATTACGTAAGGGTCCGGATATGTTTTTACCTGATCCCCGCACTGAGGTTATGGTGAGGAGAGTTCTGGATCATAGGCAGGTTGCACTCTGGTTTCCCAATAACAAAAGGGCGATGGAAGAAAATGATAAGCTAAGGAGGGAAGCAGAATCTATAGCCCAAACCCAGCAGATCCCATCGGCACCTGCGGCCCTGTCTGCGATACGCGAGCAGGTTGGAAAACTCAAAACTTCAGATGAAGCCGGTGAATCAGTTACAGGTGATTCATTTGCCAGAAAGAATCAGTATTCTCCTCCCCGTTCGATCACCCTGGATACAAAGTACGAGGGAGCGGTCACCGTTAACGTTTGGACAGGCTATGCAATTATGGTTGTAGGAAAGTCAGGTGAGAGAAAAGTCATTGAAGGTCCGGCAACCTACTTACTGGAATATGATGAAGACCTTCAGGTGTTTTCTCTTTCAACGGGAAAGCCTAAATCTGATAAAGATTGCTTGAGAGAAGTTTACCTGAGAATTCTAAACAATAAGATCTCAGATATAGTTTTTGCTGAAACAAAAGATTTTGTCCCAATTTCTATTGAGATGTCTTATCGATTGAATTTCATCGGTGATTCGAAAAAATGGTTCAATGTTGAAAATTATGTGAAATTCCTTACAGATCGTTTCCGGTCTCTTATCAGAAACATGGTAAAAACATATGGTATCGAAGAGTTTTATATCAATGGATTTGAAATCATCCGCTTGGGTATCATGGGAAAGGATTCAGCAGGTTATACATTCAAAGAAAATGATATGATGGTTTATGACCTCGAAGTAGTCAATCTCAAGATTCAAAACCAGGAGATCGCCACCCTACTCATGGAATCCCAACAAAGCGTGATACAGGAATCAGCAACATTAAAAAAAGAAAAATCGAAACTAGAGATTTTAAAATTTTTAGAAAAAGTAAAACAGGAAACAGCGGAGGCTCAATTTCAAACGAGGAAAACGATCTATAAATTTGATTCTGAAGACCTCAAATCCCGAATTGATCTTGAATTCAAAAGAATTGAAGGGGAATCGGGAAATGAAAAAACAAAGATCAACCACAATATTCTCTTAGAAGAACTCATCAATAAAATGGAAAACCTAAAGGTGGATAGGGATCGTCTGCGAATTCAATTGGAGCAAGAGAGTAGATCTAAAGACATAGAGCTGGATGAAAAAGAAGCATCTATTGAAATTCATGCAATGGCGGAAAGGGCGAAAGCGATCACTCCCGATTTGATTTCTGCGTTACAGAACTTCTCAGACAAAGAGCTTCTTCTCAAAATGGCAGAGGCAATGGCTCCACTCGCGATTTTGGGTGGTGAATCTGTTTCAGAGGTATTTTCCAAGCTTCTTTCCGGAACAAAACTGGAAGGTGTGTTTCTGAATATTGGTGGTGATACATTCCCCGTACCCGTCAAAAAGAAAAAAGAGTGATGATCGTCGGATCATTAGTAGAATCATCGAAACAAAAATTAATGTCTCAGGAAATCTTGAAATCCGGAATAGAGTTCAAGATTCCTGAGTTAAATCCTTCTGGTCACAAATTCAAAATCAGGATGAAGTCTTGTTACTGAGAAACATATTATATATTTATGGTATTTTATTTCCCCTGATTTGGATTGTCCATAAGATCCTAGGAACCAATACTCTTTTGGATACAGGTACCAGACTCTTGATTTTTGTCCTTTGTTTTGTTGTTGGTTACGGTATCCAAAAGAGTAGCGGAAAAAGAAGAGATACCCTCAGGTACATCGCTTATCTTTTGTTGATTAGTATTACATACTATAATATTCATCTATGTTATATAAGCCAATTTTCATTGGAAAACATTGTGATGAATTTAGTAGTTTATTTTCTGACAATTCTGACCCTGGACAATGCTCCGATGATGTTTGGATACTTTGCCCTGGCTTTGATAGGCAATTTTATTTCATCAGTAATTGTATTGGATAAGACTAGGTTTTATCATTTTATCATTCCCACAGTTCTGTCATATCTGGGCTCTGCGATAGTGCAGTATCTTAGAATCAAAGAACGTAATTTCCTTTTTTTAAAAGAAGATTATATAGAAAAATCTAAATTTAGTGAAAAAGATGGAGTGATCATAACTGATACCGATACACGTATTTTGTATATAAATGATATAGCAAAAAAGTACGTTGATTCCGGATTTGATAAAGAATTTCTATTATTGACGAAAGTGATTTTTCCGGTAGATGAGTTGGATCAGAAAATCGGTTATCCGAGAATTATTGAACTGAGCAATGATTCGCACATTGAAGTTCATTACTCAAGAGTAGAATACCAATCAGATCCATGTTTTATGATTCGAATTTTTGATCGAACCAATGAAATTCGAAGTGATAGGGAGTATAGACGGGTTCATAAGATTCAGAGTGAAATTATTGAATTTGCAGGAGAGGGCATTGTCTATTTAAATAACGAAGGGTTTGTTCAATACTTAAATGAAAAAGCACTCAAATTGCTTGATTTGACTAGAGAAGAAATTATCGGAGAAACCTTCCACAATAAAGTTCATCATTCAAACTTTGATGGTACTACATATGATGATGATACATTTCCGGTAAAGGAAACCTATCTGGAAGGAAAGAGTTTTCATATTCCCCTGGATGTATTTTGGAAGAAAGATGGAAGCTTTTTTTATACAGAATACATCTCCACTCCTGTCCTGGAATCAGGGAGACCTGTAGGTGCAGTACTCATATTTAGGGATATTTCCGGAAAAAAGAAACAGGATGATTTGGACAAACAGTACAGAGATGAACTTCTACATCTTTCCAATACTTCCAATAGATTTTTGGAGATCTATACCCAATCGGAATTATTCAGATACATAGCAGAAGAATTACACAGTATTACAAATGGATCTGCAATCGTAGTGAACTCATTCGATCCCGATTTGGATATTTTTACCATCCGCGCTCATGCCGGTTTCGGAAAATATTTTACTGAATTGTACAATTTATTAGGTAGAGACCTCAAAGGTTTTTACTATTCTTTGGATTCCCAGGATCCCGCCTATGAACTCAATCGAACGGACAATACTAAATCGGGGATAGAAGATGGCTTATTCGAATTAAAATTTGGAAATTTTAATAGAAAAATATGCAAACAGATAGAATATCTGGTCTCTTCAAAAAAAATATTTATCCTCAGTTTGAATTATAAGGGTTATTTTCTGGGAAATGTCATTATTTTTCATAAACAGGAAGTCTTTGAAAACTCTACTATGGTTGAAGTCTTTCAGAATCAGGCATGTATCAATCTCCATAGAAAGATTATGGAACGATCTATTTTTAGAGAGAAATTTAGATATGATACTGTAATACAAGAGACTTCAATTTTTTATTGTGAATTGAATATGGATGGTATTGTTCTCTTTATCAATCCCGCTTTAGAAGAATTATTGGATTATTCCAGAGAAGAACTGGTGGGGAAAAACTGGTGGAGTGTAGTTCAACCCGGTATGAAGTATGAGGAGATTCAGGAATTTTTAAAGCATATTAAAGTTTCACCAACACTTCGATCGAAATCCTCTATCACTACAAAGAAAAATATTCAATTTGATTCCACCTGGGATTGGATCTATAAATCCAATCCGGATTCAGGTGATGAAATCATTACAGGAATTGGTCTCGAAGTTAATTATTGATGGAAAGTACAATTCATAAGCTTATAGATTCCGGAGAACTGTTTAATTTATTTACTAATCCGGGTTCAGTAAAAGTTTCTTTTTTTTCTCAGAGCCTTTTCCCTATTTACCTGATTCGGGATCATGAAAAGCGGGTGATAGTAAAGGTAATTGATAACCAAGAACTTGCAGAGGTAGAGAGTTATTCATTGAATTACCTCTTTCAAAAGAAAGTAAGAGTTCCGGAATTGTTTCATCTTCTTAAGTATCAAAATCAATCCTATTTATTTATGGAATACATTGATACAGATCGAATTCAGAAAAAGGATTTGATTGAAACTCTAATCGTATTGTATCAAAATAAAAACTCAAAATTCGGGTTTGAAAGAAACAATTACATCGGGACGCTCTCTCAAACCAATGCTTACTTCGAGAAATTTTCTGAGTTTTTCTGGACTCAAAGACTCTATCCTCTGGTATCTAAAGCAATTTCTAATGGATTATTGGATACGGATCACTTATTGAAGCTGGAAGAAATCCATTTTCGTTGTGCTGAAAATTGGGGCTTGGATTCCCATTCACCAGTCTTGGTTCATGGAGATCTTTGGAGTGGAAATGTTCTCGGATCCAAAAAAGGGGTTTATCTCATAGATCCCAGTCTGAGTTATTCAATTCCCGAACAGGATTTCGCAATGTCCGAACTTTTCGGAGGATTTCCTGCCGGTTGGATAGAAGAAATCGCTCCCTTGATAGGATTAGAATCTGGATACAGGGAACGCAGAGATTTCTGGCAGATCTATCCTATGTTGGTACATGTAAATATATTTGGAAGATCTTATATTTCCGGGTTTCAAAACCGAATCATGAAATATTGAAAAGTTCTTTTTCTTTCTTTATCCTATGTAAATACTGGTTAAAAAAACTTAGGATGTTGGATTGTTTTGGAAACATTAAAAAAGACCCCCTTAAACGACACACATAAAGAAATGAAAGCAAAGATGACTCCTTTTGGTGGTTGGGAGATGCCTTTGCAATATTCCAGTATCATTGATGAGCACATGGCTACCAGAACTAAAGCCGGGCTATTCGATGTCTCTCATATGGGTCAGATTTTTATTGAAAACTCAAAAGATCTTCTCCTACCATTTTTAGAAAAACTAACCTGCAACACAGTAGGTACAATGAAAGACGGTCAGGTTCAGTACAATGCTGTCTTGAATGAGCAGGGAGGGATTGTAGATGACATCACTCTCTATCGATTCAATGAAGAAAAGTACATGATTTGCTCGAATGCTTCTAATTTTGAAAGTGTTTATAATTTTCTAATCAAGTATGATCCCGGCGTAAAGATTACCAATGCCAGCCAGGACTACCATCTTCTGGCCATCCAGGGCCCTCTGGCTGAAGAAATTCTTTCTGAAGTTTTTGGATTTTCTTTATCCGACATAAATTACTATAATTTTGTAGAAAAAAGCATTCAATCAGAAACCTTAATCATTTCCAGAACCGGATACACAGGGGAAGATGGTTTTGAGATCTATAGTTCCAATGCATATGGTGTACAACTTTGGAAGAAAATTCTTGAAGTAGGTTTGCCCCGGGGTCTGAAACCCATAGGTTTGGGAGCCAGGGACACTCTCCGAATAGAGATGAGATATCCCCTATATGGTCATGAACTGAGTATGATCCGCAACCCGGTAGAATCGGGAATTTCTTGGATTGTAAAAGAAAAGGCTATCAAGTACTTTGGTTACGATAATATTATTGATCAAAAGAAAAATGGTTGTGAAATTAAGATGATTGGAATTGTTTTAGAAGGAGCTGGAGTGTTGAGAGAGCACTTCCCGATTTTTTCTACTTCAGGAAGAGAGATTGGTCTTGTCACGTCAGGTACATTTTCACCTGTCTTGAAAAAAGGCATAGGTATCGCTCTGGTGATCTCTGAAGAGCTCGGATCTTCTGAAGAAGTTATGGTAGAAATTCGAGGAGAGAAGAAAAAGGCCATCCTTCAAAAAGGAAGCTTTGTTCCAACAAAGGTTAAAAAAAATAATTAAGGTAATTCAATGAATGTACTAGATGGTTTAGAATATACAGAAAAACATGAATGGTTGAAGTTAGAATCAGATCTGGCAACCATTGGTATCTCTGATTTTGCTCAGAATTCATTAGGAGATCTTGTTTTTGTCCAACTCCCGAAAGTCGGTTCTAAGATTGAGAAAGGTGAATCCTGCGGGACCCTGGAATCTGTAAAGGCCGCAGAAGATCTTTACTCTCCTATTTCGGGAGAAGTTGTGGAGATCAACGAATCAGTAGTCAGTGATCCATCTCTTCTCAATAAAGATGCTTATGGTTCATGGTTGATAAAACTCAAGAATGTTGATTTGTCCGGTAGAGAAGGTTTGATGGATTCTCAAAAATATAGAGACTATATTTCAGAATTATCTTAATAAAATGAAGTGTTTTTATTGCGGATTTGAAAATGCCGACCAGTTGAAGTTTTGTGGTCAGTGTGGAAATAGTCTCAGTGGTGGGACTAGTTCCTCTTCTACCAAAGATTCCGATTTGGATATGCTCAATGAGCATCTTTTTCCAAAATTTGTTTTGGAAAAGAAAATCGGGAAGGGAGGAATGGCTACAGTCTATCTGGGGGAGCAAACCGCTCTTCAAAGAAAAGTAGTAGTAAAGATTCTCAATGAAGACATTTCCAATGATGAAGAAATTCGCGAAAGATTCTTACTCGAAGCGAGGACTCCCGCTCGCTTGAAGCACATGAATATCGTTGAAGTCATCGACGTAGGAGTGTGCAATGACCGCCCTTATTATATCATGGAGTATGCTCCCGGTGGTTCTCTGGCTGACAAAATCAAAGAATTTAAAGAAAGGGGAGTTCAATTTCCTTTCAAAGAAGCCATTGAAATCATTACAAAAATTTTAGATGCCCTCCATTTTTGTCACGAAAACAATCTCCAATCTCATAGAGACATAAAACCTGCAAATATCATGTTTCGGAATACCGGAGAGCCTATCATTGTTGATTTTGGGATCGCTAAGATATCCGATTCTTCCATCACCCGCACACGGATGACTATGGGTACAGCCAATTACATGAGTCCCGAACAATGTCAGGGTAGAAAAGACATAGATGGAAGAAGTGATGTCTACTCTGTTGGAATCATGCTGTTTGAGCTATTGGCCGGCGAATTGCCCTTCAAGGGGGATAGCGGTCTTTCGATCATGATTAAGCAGGTCAAAGAGAAATTACCCAGCCTCAATCAGAGAATTCGCGGAAGAGTTGAGAGAACAGATCCGGATTATCTAAAAGTCAGCGACAAAACCGAAAAAATTATAGAAAAAGCCTGTGCCAAAAGCAGAAAGAAGCGATATCAAACTGCTAGCGAATTTGCTCTCGAATTGGGAGAGTTGATAGGCACAAAACTCAATCTCACTCCCACCTCCCACCATGCGATCCAAAACAGTTGGGGGTTGATTTTTGCATTTTTGTTTTTGGGGTTGGGAATCGGTGGGTTTTTGGGATACAAAGTGATCCTCGAGAATCCAACCATCAATATTGTCCTGGAGACGATTCCTCCCGGTGCCAAGGTTGTGGATAAAAACACAAATCTTTATGAAGGGATCACTCCCTACTCAACTTCAAAACGTGAACCCGGAAATTACAAATATTCTATTCTTTTAGAAGGCTACAACGAAGAGTCAGTAGACATTTTACTCAAAGATGTAAAGAGCATCGAGCAAAGACAGATCAACTTAAAAAAAATCGAATTGAATCCACCACCGGAAGAAGAAAAAAAAGACCCTTCCGAAGATCCTGAAGACGAAAAATCAGAGCCCGAGGACGAGGTTCCCATTCAGACGAATAATGGTTACATTTCGGCTGGAGATCTCATCTGGCAATCTACAGAGGTGAAACGTATGAATTGGTACTCAGCTTCCACTCATTGTAGAAATCTGGGTATGCGCCTGCCTACAAAACAGGAGTTGAAAATCGGTTACGAGAGCAAATCTCGAAAATTACTTTCTAAACCCTGTTGTGAATATTGGTCATCCACTCCACACGAAGAAGATTCGGACAACGCTTACAATATAAATATGAAAAACTTCGAGAGTTATTTTTCATCAAAAACAAATATCTTTTATGTTCGATGTGTAGCGAAGTAATTTTTTTTTCGATGATAACTATAGGATTTCGAAATGATTTTTCAAATTTTCCTGATTTGATTGAATAACGATTTGCCAAACAGGAGAGTACAAGAATTATTAAGAAATTGGTTAGTGAGAAGAAACTGATTGTTCCCTTTCAATCAAACAATAATGTGTACCGGTCTAAACTATTGTTTTGGCTTTCCATTGAAATTTAGGAAATTATCTGAAAGATCAATCAAAATGAAATCTTAGAAAAGGAGTTTTCCATGAAAAAAGTTATCCCATTACTGATTATATTTCTGGGGTTTTCAGTAGCAATAGCACAGGAATCCAAAGAAACTGCAAAAGAGGAGCCTAAAAAAGAAGAATCAAAGAAAGATTCCTCTACTGAATCCACCTCAGATCAACCAAAGTTCAATCCCCATGCTAATGAAGAGCTCTTTCGTCATGTAGTCAGCGGCGATGTGGGTGGACTCAAGAGGGCTATTCAGTCGGGAGGGGATGTCAACTCCAGGATTCGCGATTTGACGCCTCTTATGATTGCCTGTGGTAATGGAAATAAAGATGTAGTCTCTGTTCTTTTAGAAAACAATGCTGATTTAAAAGTCAGAGGGGAAAATGGTAAGACATCCCTTTCTATATCACTCAGAAAAAATCTACTGCCCATAGCGAAAATGCTTTTGGAAAAAGGTGCAGACATCAATACAAAAGATGACAAGGGAGTGACTCCTTTAATGTGGGCATCATATGAAGGTAGAGTCCAAACAGTTCAATTCATTTTAGAAAACAAACCAAATGTAAATGATACCAATATCAAGGGAAAGACTGCACTGAATTATGCCAAAGAAAAAAATTACAAAGACATAATCAAAGCTCTGGTAGAAGCCGGCGCAGAATAAGAAAACAGCAGATGGGTATTTTTTACCCATCAGTTTCCCTTATCCCTCCTTATTTATTAAAAAATTCATTCTCTCCAATTATTTCCTCAAAAATCTATGATCAATTCCGGGAATTCTAGATCTGCCTGGTAGAAAATTAGTAAATTTTCTTATATTCCAGTTCTCAAAAAAAATTGCGTTTTTCTGTTTAAGGGTCGTAGCCATTTAATTGCTGATCGAACAGTGAATGCGCAATTCTTTTTGAAAATGACTTGAACTCTTGATTCTAAGAGAAATTGATTTTTTCTCTAAGATATTTTCCTTTTTCAGAGCTAAATACTAGAAAAAAAGAAGAAATTCATCAAAAAAAAGAAGAAAAAGATCAAGTGCCTCAGCCAAAATTGTAAGACTTAAAAAAATGAAGAGAAAATATGTATCATAAAGATGCAACTTAGGTTAGATTTGTTTATAGAATGATCTATTTATTTTCGGATGATTAAAAAGTAAAAAATTGTCCAAAGATTAACCAATAGAATTCAAATTCATTTTTTATTAATTAATTAAAAATAACCAAACTTCAATAGTTCTAAGCAATTTTTGTCTTTTTAGATTAATATTAATCCTAAATAGATTAAAAGTAAGCCTTAAAATTAATCAATTTCTTTTGAATCATTCAAAAACCTAGGAAATTCGATATTTTTTTTAAAAAAATACCTGGTACACTAATTGCAACCTATACTACAAATGGTCAAATATACAAAAAGGGTTAAAGACATGAAAACAACACTAAAAGCAATCACAATCTTCGCAGCAATCTTGGCAGTAACTTCAATCTCAGCAACTAGCAGTGAGACAGAATCCAGACTTCTGGAACAAGCTCTCGTTGAAGGCGCTGTAACTCCGGGTCAAAAAACTGCAGTTGCTAAATACTTCTCAAATATAGCTCTTGCTAAAAAACAAGAAGCTCAAAGATACAGAGAAATGGCGAAAGTTGCTACCGGTGGAAAGTTTAGAGCTCAAGCTATCAAGTCCAGAGACATGCTTCAAAAAGCTGATCTACTTGACCAACAAGCAGAATACTATCAAAATATCTCTGTAGCTCAAAATCCGGTAGAAGAATACAAAAAACTAGCTTTAAAATAACCCCTACCCAAAAGAGCGGAAAACCTCCGCTCTTTTTATTTTCCCTCCCTTCCTCATCAAAAATAGAAAAGCAAAAATCAAATCTACTTCCTATCAGATCTAAATGAATCCTTAAGGAGTCTGAGAAAAATTAAATTTCCAAATTTAAAAATTATTGTTTGAATTTCAAATTTAAAAAACCAACTTGGGTATCGGATAAACGTATGGATGACTTATTAAAGAAAGAACTCTTGAATTCAAAAATCGTAAAAGATATCTCCACAGAATTCACAATTCCAAATGAAATTGCTTTGAATCGAATTCTAAAATCTCTATTGAATTCGGATTTTACTGATCAAATTAGCGAACTAATGAAATTTTATTTAAATAAAATTGAAAACATTAACAGTACCGATGGACAGATTGAGATTGTAAAATTGGATAAGTAGGAAGATATGAAAGATCGGAATTCAAAATTCGCACAACTCTTAGAAGAAAATTTTAAAAAACGAAAAAGTTTAGAATCCGGCACACCCTTCCGGGTTTCTATCGTAGACATAAGAGATGACTATATCTTTGTAAAAACAGAAGATGGGCTTCAGGGTATTTTATCCACTCAAGAATTTCAGGATCTTGAACTTCCCCGCAAAGGTGAGTTTCTTGATGTGTACTTTCTGAGAGAAGATCATGGCGACTATTATTTCACTTATAATTTGAGCGGTGAAGAGATTTCTATCGAATCACTTGAAATTGCACAAGTGTATGACATTCCGGTAGTCGGACAGTACGGTCAGGAGTTGAGCAATGGTTATGAAGTCAAGTTGGACTCATTGATAGCTTTTTGTCCATTTTCACAAATAGACTCATCAGAAAAATCTAAATCACTCTCCGGAGTAAAGAGTAGATTTATCATCCACGAAATCCAAAGCAAATCCAAAAAAATCATTGTATCTTCCAAAAAACTTTCTGATAAAGAAAAACTTTTAAAAAGAGACCTTCTCAAAGAAGAACTTAAAGAAGGATCCTTTGTTTCATGTACAATCAAATCCATTCATAAATTTGGTTTGATAGTTGATATGAATGGAGTGGATGCTCTGATTCCACAGAGTGAAACCAGTTTCAAACGTGGACTGGTCCTGGAGAATGAATTTCAGGTAGGTCAGTCACTCAGAGCTCAGGTATTGCAGCTCGATTGGAAAGAAAATAAATTCACCCTTAGCCTGAAGAGTTCATTGAATGATCCCTGGGCAAATTCAATCCCCTATAAAGAGGGCGATATAATTGAGGGAACTATTGAAAGTTTAAAACCTTTTGGTATTTTCGTTAAGCTCTCAGATACTTTCCATTGTCTGGTACCGAACAAAGAAACAGGATTGCCTTTGCGAACTCCATTGAATACAAAATTCAAGCAGGGAGACAAAATCGAAGTCTTCATTCAGGAAGTAAACCCTGTTAAGAGGCAAATCTCTGCTTCCATAGAAAAAGCTAAATCAACCCGAGAAGAGTTAGACTTTAGAAGTTATCTTACAGATCAGGAAGTCAGTCATTCTTCCAGTTTTGGTTTGTTATTAAAGAAATCGATTTCAAAAAAGGAGAAATAGAGATACATATAGCTCTCTATCGTCCCGAAATTCCACCGAACACAGGAAACATTTCCCGGTTGTGTGTTGGATTGGACATTCCCCTTCATATAATTGGAAAGCCTGCTTTTGATATGGATGAAAAATCAGTTCGTCGGGCAGGTTTGGATCATTGGAAAGATTTGACTTTATATTTTTATGAAGATTTCAATGAGTTTTTTGGAAAATTTTCTGATAGAAAAAATATTTATTTAGTTACAAAATTTGCTAAAAATTTACTTTTTGATCGAAAGTTTTCAAATGAATCCGTCTTTGTTTTTGGAAATGAAACCTCAGGGTTGCCCGGAGAAATTCATGAAGAATTCAATGATGATCAGAAGATAAGGATTCCAATTCACGGTCCTGTTAGAAGTTTAAATTTGAGTAATGCAGTGGCAGTAGTGGCATACGAAGCCTTTAGGCAGATATCTTCTGAAATTTGAAATTTATGACTTTACAATAAGAAAAAGATGATTTTAGTTGGAATAATATGGTAAATCCAAATTCAGTACAAGACATTCAGGATGAAATAAACAAGATAATACCTTTCGGACTTACCGGGTATCCTGAAGATTTCTTGTCGTGGGTCAAACTCGGTTTGAGTATCCAAAAAAAAGATTTCTCTCATATACATATAGATGATGTAAAGACTGTTCTGAATGATTTACTGAAAAAAGGTCTCATAAAGAACGGAGTGTTTGATCCCAAAGAATTCACACCCGGAGAGAGTTTCATTAAACAACCCGGCGAGTGGGTTGAGGATTCATACGAAGTCTATGGTGCTTTTGATTTCTCACCGATTCAGTATGTTAGATCCAGGTTAGAGTTTTTTCTCAATTGCAATGATGTGAGCGAAGAAGATATCGTAGATATCAATATCGCTACTATTGAAGCCATCGAAAATGCTGCCAAGTATGGAGATGGGACCAGCGTATATATCAAAACTAAAATTGCAGATCGTAAATTAGAAATTGAGATTATCAATCGTATTAAAGAAATCGATCTGGAAAAAGAGATAGAGAAAAAGTACACTGCTACTACTACTCTCATGCGTGGTATAATGGTTATGCAAAAACTCTTCAATCATTTAGATCTTCAAATCCTGGATGATACGAAGCAGGCAAAGCTATATGCCGTAAAGAATTTGATGTAATACAATTTCATCAAATTCTTTGAAATAACACTTTTTTAAAGTCTTTAAAAGCTATCCATTCAATAGAAATCATTGGAATCAAACTGATTTCCGTGGAATAAGAATATCAAAACAAAGAATATTGTCATTCCTATTGGGATTAGAAAAAAGAGAGCTACTGTGAAAAAATAGCTAATACACATGGTAAAGAATATAGAAATAGCTATTGAAGAATTAAGATAGACAGGCGAGACTATTAGCTCTCTCTTCCATTTTCCTAATAGAAAAATTCCTATCATTGGACCAAATGTGAAGGAAGTAATTCGTAAACCCAAATCCACCAAACCTCCCTGATACCTTTCTGATAAATAATAGGGGAGAAGTGAACTCAAAAAGAGGACAATTCCCCATAGAAAACTGGTGTACTTAGATTGAGCCAAAGTGTTGCTATTTGAATCCTGTCCTCGAAAATCGATTAAAAAAGATAGGCTCATCGAATTAATTGAACTGGAAAGAGTCGACATTGCGCTGGCCAGAACAGCGGCAACTAAAAGACCGAGAATTGGACTTGGAATGTTTTGAATGATGTACATTGAAAATACTTTTGTTTGATTTTCCGTACTATTACCGTAATGAATGAATAAAAGGGAACCTATCATTAAAAATAATAAAAATTGAAAAAAGACCAAAATCCCCGAACCGATCAAGGCGAGTCTGCTTTCTCTCTCTGTATTACAAGCTAGTAATCGTTGGGCAAACATTTGATCAACTCCATGCGAACCGATAGAAATTAATATTCCTGCAAAAATTGCATTTACAAAATAATATGTAGATGTAAAAAATTCTCCCTGAAATCCTCTGAAAATGGTTAGTTTTCCTGATTCTGATAATTTATGATAAATCTGAGAAATATTCAGATTGGGATTCAGATTAGAGTAGATATAGACTAATGAAAAAACTCCTCCACCGATGTAGACTATGAATTGTATCACATCTGTAAAGACAACTGATCGAAATCCTCCGTATACAGTATAAAGAAGAGTGATAAAAGTAATCAAAAATAAAGTGAGAATAGATATTTGGAAATCTGAAAACTTATTATCCAAAATCGAACTCAAAATGAGTGCAACAGGAATTGAAGTAGCATAGAGTCGAACTCCATCCGATAAAACTCTTGTGATTAGAAAAATTGCAGAAGTGTATTTTTGAGAAGATTTCCCAAACTTTTCACCAATCCATTCGTAGATAGATGTGTAACCCGATTTGTAATACATTGGAAGGATTAGTATAGAAACTACAACCCTTCCCAGAATAAATCCAAATGCTAATTGTAGAAACGCATAATCTTCATAATAACTAATTCCAGGGACATTTAAAAAAGTTAGACTGGAAGTTTCTGTGGCGATAATGGAGAGCATAATCGCTGTCCAATGAAGAGATTTTCCTCCTAAAAAAAAATCTTTGGAGTCTCTCGATCGACCGGCATAGAGTCCAATTGCTGTGACGATAGTCAAATATCCTAGTATAGCGAGAAGATCCGGGTATTGAAAATTCATAGATCATTCACCCGGAAGAGTTTTCTTAGGAGATTTTTTCAAGGTAGAATTTATGGTAAAAAGATAAACAATCAAAATCAAAAGAGTGGAGACAATGAATACAAAGATAAGATTTGAAAACGGTATCACTGTATTTACATTCAATATTTCTTTAGAAATAAAGTAATTTGCAATTAGACTGAATACTGATGCTACAGAAAATGCGTAGAGTGAGATAAGTAAACCTTCGATAGTATAGAGAGAACGAATGAAAGTATGATTTGCTCCTACAATCATATACAAGGTAGTTTCCCTATTTCTATCTTTTTCCTGGAGATACAAACTCGAAAAGAGGAGTAAGATTGCAGAAGAAAGAATAAAATATGTCATAAGATTAATGATATCTGTAATCTTTAAAACCATATCATTCAAACCGTTCAATGTTTTCTCAATATCAATGACCAGTGCATTGGGATAACGTGATACCAATTCTTTTTGAAAATTATATCTCTGGGCCTGATCGGGTAGGAAAAAAGAACCGAGAAAGTACCCCGGAGCCTTGGATAGGACAGAAGGAGAAAAAATTACTACAAAATTTGGTTTCATATCAGCCCAATTTACAGTCCTGAGGTTGGATATCTTCCCGGTGATCTCTATTCCCTGAACATTGAACGACAAAACATCTCCAACACCAACACCCAGAGCTTTGGCAAAATCTTTTTCTACAGAAATAAGGCTTTCATCATTTACCTGACCCCAGAAATTTCCTGAATCTACCTGTTCTGTGTCATACAGAGTGTCCCGATAGGAGAGAAAGTACTCGCGGGTTTTGGCTGTTGACTTCCAGTCCCGTTTTGTGGAATCGATTTCCATTTCATCTTTTTTAACTGGTTTTCCGTTGATCGCTGAAAGTCTTGCACCAATCACCGGTGAGAAGAGAACTTTTTCTGCTTGAAACTTTTCCACAAGTGCTTTGGTGAATTCCAATTGCTCCGGTCGGAGATCCATTACAAAAACATTGGCTCTCTTTTCTTTTAGATTCCATCCACTGAGTGCAATGAGTCCATTTTTTAAGAATATTGATAGTAGTAGAATCGTCAGAGCGGAACCTATGCCAATGGTAGGCATACTCAACCCACTACCATTTCGTGAGATTTTCCCGAGGACGAGTCTTAATTTTCCCGAAACAATTCCATGTGCGGCAATATACTTTCCTATCAAACGAAATAATCTGTAAATGATGAAGAGACTTAAAGGTAAGAAAAGAAGAATGGTAGTGAAGATCGCTGCTTTAAAGAGACTGTTTGTTTCAAAATATGCCAATCCGAAAAATGCAAGGAAAATGATAATGATTTGAATTATCGTAAGGAAATTCAAGCGGATTTGAAAACCGGGAACGTCAGCATTGCTCTGTCGTATTGCAGTCAGAGGACTTTGGATAAAAACAGTGTAGAGGGAATCCAGAGTAAGAAGAACCGGAATCAAAATTCCTACCGACAATCCCCAGTACAATGAATTTGGGTAGATCTTAGGTTGAATGTCTTTGAGAGCGTCTGAGCCGGTGAGATCCGGAATGAAGAATTGAAAAAAGTAGCCTGCCAGAACTCCTAAGAAACTACCTATGGTAGAGAGAATCAATATTTCAGAGAGGAAAATTTTTACTGAAAACCAGGAATTGGCACCCAAGCATTTGAACACAGCTATGTCACCGGTTTTCTCAGTTATCCTTGTTCTAACAATGACTAAGGAAGAGATGATACCGAGGAAAAATGAGGAAAGGCCCAAGAGTGAAATATAATCCATCGTACTATTGATGAATTTTTGTGAACCGGATCCGATTTCGGTATTATGAAAAATCGTCATATCTTTTTCTAAAAAGCTAGAAAATAACTCTTCTTTTACTGATTTGGCATCATAGTTATCCGGTAGGGCGACCAGTGCATTGTAACGAATTCTACTTCCCCGCGCTTCGAGACCGGTATCCTGAATACTATGGATACTAATGATTGAACTTGGGGCAAGGGAGATGAAGTTGCCAACCGAAACCGGCTCCTGAATGATATAACCCGTAACTGTAAATTCGGCTTCTCCCAAATGAACCTTGTCCTTTATTTCGACTTTAAGATTTCTGGCAAGATTGTGATCGAGAAGTATCTCATCGTGCTGGAGGGTATCAAATGCATCATCCGGTTCTGTAATGATTTTTCCATAGAGTGGGAATTCCGAATCGTGTCCTTTGATTAGGCTCAAAGAAGATTCTGAATTATTAGGATTGGAAAGCATTGAGGGGAAGTTGACACTGTATCGGATTCGACTTCCATAGGGTAGGTTCGCTTCGATAAATTTTTCATCTTTAGATGTAAATTTTCTTGATGTAGAAATCTGAATGTCTCCACCCATAAGCGATTTTGATTCACTAAAAATCTTATTTTCTAAACTCTTTCGATAGGAATTGATCCCGATAATGGAACCCACACCTATAGAAATCGCTATGATGAAACGAAAAGAAGAGAATGATGTAATACTGATTTGTTTTCTGAAAAAATGAAAAAGTAAACTCATACCTATTTCCTTTTTACCGATTTTTTCTTACCTATGGCCTTTTTTTTACTCGGTATTGGAGTCTCGGATTCAGTTGAACCGGGAGCTGAACCTACGAAATAAGCAGATTTTATTTTCTTTTTCACTCCTGATTGATTGGATAATTTCTTCTTTCCTATTCTTTTTTTGGTCGGAGGGATTGATTTTGTTTCTGTAACCGGAGTCTCGTCAAGAGTCGGTATACCGTAGTACGGATTCATCTGCTTGGGTTTTTCCATGAGTCTACCATCTCTCATTTCTAAGACCTTGTCGGTAAAAGAAGAGACCACAGGATCATGGGTAACGATGATTAAAGTGGATCCGAAAGTCTTGTTCAGATCTATCAACATTTTCATAACGATTTCCCCATTTCTGGCATCTAAATTGCCTGTGGGTTCATCAGCGAAGAGAAGTTTGGGATTGTTTATGAAAGCTCTGGCTAGGGCTACTCTCTGTTCTTCGCCACCGGACAGTTGACCGGGGAGGTGTTTCATCCGATCCTTGAGTGAGACTTTAATCAAAATCTCTTCCGCTCTCTGCATGATCTCGTTGTCTTTGAGTTTTCCGCCTATCAATAGGGGCAGAGCCACATTTTCCAGTGCGGTGAGGTTCTTGATCAGTTGAAAGTTTTGAAAGATAAATCCAATTTTTTGAGAACGTATTACAGCCAACTCGTTTTCTGTTTTCTGAGTGATGTCATCACCATCGATCAAAATTTTCCCTGAATCCGGTTTGTCCAAACCGGCAGCAATTCCCAGAAAGGTTGACTTTCCTGAACCCGATGGACCCATTACAGAAATAAAGCTACCAGCAGGAATATCTGCTGTGAGATCTCGGAGAACCGGCAATTTTCCTTCCGGTGTAATGTAAGCTTTGGAAACTTTTTCTAATTTTAACATCA
Source organism: Leptospiraceae bacterium (assembly GCA_024233875.1). Classification (GTDB taxonomy): domain Bacteria; phylum Spirochaetota; class Leptospiria; order Leptospirales; family Leptospiraceae; genus JACKPB01. Next base: position 35,814 of record JACKPB010000009.1, on the reverse strand, counting down.
ATCCCCCCTCAATGTATAAAATTATTTTTTCTTTCTGATGGCAACAAGAGATAAAAAATCTGAGTAATTTTCTAGGTTTTCCTTTGATTTTAGCCAATCATTTAGAGATTTAGTAAAGTATAAGATCAATTCTCTGGAAGAAGAAAAAACTTTTTTCTCAACGGAAATCTGTTTTTTGTAGTCTTCCAAGAATACAGTGATATCAATTTTCTTCATGTCAAGAAGTGTATCTGAAAGAAAGAGGAGGTCTTCCCCTTCCGAAAAACTTTCTCCACCCGGGTCTATGATATTGTACTGAAAGGGAAATTCGGTTTCACCTGCAGTGGGAAGCTCTTCGACTCTTTCGGGGAAGTGATGCAGGATGGGCAATTTTTGAAAATTACAATAATAGATTTTTTCTGAAATTCCTGAAATATAAACAAAAGTAAACCTGAGACCCTTCCAATCCTGATTGTGCACTGTATTCAGAATGTGAATGTAAAGATCTTCTTCATTTTGATAATTGAGTTCACCGGCTAGAGACATAATCGATAGTAAGCTAGACTTGTATGATGCAGTTACTGTATCGGTGATAGGAGTGCCGGCCAGTAAGATGATGCATCCATTTCTCAGCTCCATGATATGTACTAGATCCATAAGAGGATTTTGTGAACTCTGGGGGTACACAGCAATGTCCAAGTTTTTTATTTTATTGATCTGTATATGGATGGAGGAGGGAAAGATACGTGTAATCTGATCTTTATTGATTTCTTCCATGTAGAGATTCATTGCCTCAGTTTCCCTGGCAAGATGAGAAAACCGGGAGGCCCGAAATACTTCACGGATTTTATCAAATTCAGGAAATGGTGATTGGGTGATTAGATCGAGTTCATTCAGGTTTTTTCTGCCCCAATCCAGAAGCAAGAGCCTGATCCTATCTACTTCTTTCTGAACAAGATAAAATGCATAATAGGAAATCAAACCTCCTACAACCGAAAGAACTAGTGTGAGATAAAACCTATAGAGAAAAACACTTTGTGGAATGATGAGATTTCCATTTTTTTCGATTGGATCGAGGAGGAGAAAATCTTCCGTATAAACAAATACTAAAAAAAAGGAGAAAAATACAAAAATAGAAATTAGGCTAAAGCGAAAGGGGAATTGTAATTTCTTCATCAGTCCTTTTTCTTACAAACCAATAGCATCCTTCCTGTAGTATGAGAGAAGTTTTCCATTTTAAAGTTGCCAAAGTTTTCGAGAAGATCGAAACCTGCTGATTGAAGGTGGATTTGAAATTCATTTTCACTGAAAACTCTCATCTTGTGTTTGTCTTTGATTACTTTTTTGTCCAGATTGAAAATAAAATTCACTTCTACTATGTTTTCTATGCCATCCACACCGGTAGAAATTTTGAAACCCCGATTCCTTTTGATCATTAAATCTCCGACCCGACTGAGACTGACAGGTGAGATGGGCTTTCTTTTGATTTTTTGGATGGGGTAAATGCTCCAGATTTCAAAAACAGCGATTCCATTGGTTTTTAGGTTCTCACTGAGATTTTTTAAGGAAGTTACAATTTCTTCATCATCGATCATATAATTGAAGGTTCCGAACATACAAATTAGGGAGTCTACTTTGGTATGATTTTGGAAGGACCGAAGATCTCCCTGAAGAAAATTGCAACCAGGAAACCTTTTTTTGGCAACTTCCACCATGGCATTGGAGATATCTATCCCGGTGATAGCTATGTGGTCTTTTAGGGCATTTACATGCTCTCCGCTACCGCATCCGAAATCCAGGGAGGATTTTACCTGATATTTTGAAAAAACATTCAAAATAAAAGAAATTTCTTCTTGAATTTGCCTGCCAGGCTTTTCTATTTCATAATAATACTCTGCTAGATCGTTGTATAATTTCATTTGTTCTATTATTTTTTGAATTTCTATTGAAACAGGAAGCTTTGACCGTTAATAAGTACAAAAGCCCGTAATTACTATGAAAAATATCCTTATATTCTTAATCTTTTTTCTAACCTCTATTTCCGTCCACGCAAAAACAGCGCAACCGCTTGTTACTCAGACTGAAGTCTACATTTGGGGTTCCATATTTTTTTCTATTTCTATAGGAAGTCTCCTCTTGATTGTTCATCTCTTTCCCAAGAGTGATGCTTACAAACGGCAGGTGTCTGCCAGAAATTCAGCCATGAAATCAGGACTTCCCACGACCTCACCGAAACCCAAGCAGGAAAAGAAAAAAGTAGAAGATACAATGGGAACCACCCAGGCTGTGGAAGCCACTCCACCAACAATTTCAAAGACGCTTCCGAACACAGAGCCCGTTTTGACTGCCACTACTCCCGAGATGGAAACTTCGACCAAGCCTTCCATCACCTCTCCTTCTGATACAGTTTCCAAAATCGAAAAAATCAACGAAAAGAAACCTGAAGGAACCAAAACAGACCAAACAGTTGTTCCACCAACTCTTCCGCAGGTCACCACTCCTAGAGCCAAACCTCCCCAGATCGAATGCAAGTTGATGAATTACGATCAGGTTTTCAGAACCAAACATCTGGACATTGAAAACATCACCAAAGAGTTTTTGAACAAATTGCACGGAATTCAGAGCTGCAAGTCACTTTCTATCTATTTCTTAAAGAACAATCAATTTGTGAGATATATCGAAAAGAAAAATGACCAATTCTTCTACTACAACCCTGTTACGGAGAGAGTGGACATAACCGAAGAAGTGATGAAATTTTTAAGAAAGAAATTGGGTGCATTTTCATCAACTCATTCTGATGCAGTCCTGCCAATGGTAAACAATGACCAACTTTTTGGAGCGGTCAAGATGCAATTTTCAGAACCCAAAAAGAATTTGGATATCAACCCCATTTGGTCAGAAATCAAATCTTTTTCCAGATACTATCACCAGACCTTTCTCTTTCAATCCGGAAATACGGATACCAATATCAATGTGTACTCCATGGAACATTTCCAGAATATTCTGAACTATCGGGTGACTTTGGATATCTCTCAAAATCTGACACTCATAAAAATTCTAAACAATCCAGATCCTGAAAAAGTGATGGGACAATTGGGTGAAAGTCTTCAGGAGATTCTAGGAAAGAAACCCGAGATCTACAAGGTCAATCAGGATACTGTGGCAATGTTCATTAGCATTGAATTTAGAGAAAAATTGGGTCATTCATTGAAGGAATTGCTCAATAGTCTGAGAAAGACGAATAAGACATTGGATTTAAATATTGGATCCTGCGACTTCAATCCTTCGATCAAATTTCCTCAAAAATGGAATGAAAAGGCAATGAATGCACTCAGCGAAGCAGTGAGTGCAGGAGTGAACAATTACAAGTTGTACATAGAAAAAACTTAGATTTGAATGATTTCACCGTTAGTCGGATTGAAATTTCTTTCCGGATTTTATTTCATTCAGGGTGAGTCAAAGATAATCGAGGAGGAAGTCTTCATAGGACAATCCTCTCGAGTTCCGGGTTTTCGTTTAAAATCCTACCAATTTCAGAAGAGTCACCCCGAAAGTACTATTATTCTTTTGCATGGAATGAATTCTTTGGGGATAGACGATCCTCGAATCTTCAAACTGGCAAAGATCATAACTTACATGGGCTATCGGGTTCTGGTTCCCGAGGTTCAGGATATCAAAAATCTCATCATTAGAGAACAAAGTATCACATCTTTAGAATCTGTCCTGAGAACTTTGATAGAATCCTATCGGTTGGAAGAAAAACATTTGGGCTTGTTTGGGGTTAGTTTTTCCGGAGGAATGGGGTTACTTTCCCTCTGTCAATCCGGTTTGGATTCAAGTTTTCAGTCCATCCTAGCTTTGGGAAGCTATTCCAATTTTGAAACGACTATCCCTTATGTGGTGGAAAATTTTGATTCGGATAATTATGGTACTTTCATACTTTTTTATAATTTTATTGAAAATATTGTAAAAAACTCTGATTTTTTGAAATCTATATTTTATGAAGCAGCTTTAGACAATGCTCTTTATCGAAAGGGAGAGAATGCTATTGCACCCAAAATCTTTGAAAAATTAAATGAAAGAGATAGGGATATTTACAATAAAGTATTGTATCAAAAAGATTTCAGATTTTTCTTACAAAATGAAATAAGTGTGAAATCAAGGTCGTTAATTAGGAATCTCTCGCCGATAAATAAAATTGATAGCCTTAAAGTGCCTCTATTCTTAGTGCATGGGAAAAGTGATAAAGTGATATCTGAAACAGAATCAATAAATTTAGCTTTAAAGCTTGAAAAATTAAATAAAGAAGTGAAACTTGAAATAACCGAATTATTATCTCATGGAGATACAAGAACAGCTTGGATGGGATTGAAAGATGTTCCCGGATTATCAAATATATTTGGTTCATTTTTTAATAAAATTTAGTCTATGAGATTGGAAGATATATATGAGTGTTGAAGAAAATAATAATGATATTCCACCAATAGAACCTACACCCGAAACACCTCCAACACCAGAGACTATCTCTGAAGCTACTAATCCAAGTATTTCTAGTGACAAAGTAAAGAAAAAAAGAAGCAATTCCAATCCTGACCCACTCTTGCATATGAGTGTTGAAGTCACCACAAATAATTTAGAAGCATTTATGGTCATTGATACCGTCGGGATGAATTTCAATGAAATCAACCAAACTGAAATATATAGTTATATTACAAACAATACCAAACTAGCTTCTGACATGGTCAATTTCAATGCCATCAACGATATAATGGCAGAGATCAATAAGATCAAAAATGGGAACTCCGAAGAAACAACAGTTCGAATGAAGATCTGTGAAGGAGTACCCGTTGTTAAGGGAATAGATGGTTGGGTTAAATTTTACCATCCTCACAACCAGAGAGTTGTTATACGGGATGATGGTAAGGCAGATTATCGAAATCTGGATAAGTACATATCCATAAAAAAAGGTGAAAAAATAGCAACAGTCTTTCAGGGAGTTCCCGGAAAGCAGGGTAAAAATGTATATGGAGAGTTATTGAATCCTCCAAGTATCAAAAAACCCAAAGTTGTGATCGGAAGCAATATCAACACAGATACAGTAGTCGCACCTGAGGATCCGGAAAAGATTTTTCTGGAATACACTGCCGCTACCAATGGAGTACTATTCACAACCGATGAATCCATAAATGTCTCCGAGCAACTCAATATTGGAAGCAGTGTCGGACTGACAACAGGCAATGTCAACTATCAGGGCACAGTTACAGTTGAGGGTTCGATCGAAGAAGGTTCCAAAGTAGCCTGTACAGGAGCTTTGATCGTCAATGAGAACGTTGAATCATCTGATTTGGAAGTTGGGGGAGATTTGGCTGTCAAAGGTGGAATCAAACTCAAAAACAAAGGCGTCATCAAGGTTAAAGGCAATGTTTCCGCAAAATTTATTGAGAACACGATCATCGAAGTCGATGGAGATGTGATTATTGAGGGTTCCATCCTCAATTCTAAGATCTATTGCCTGGGAAGTGTGCTTCTAACGGGACAAAACTCCGCGATTTTGGGCTCAGAAATCATAGCATTTTCCAGCCTCTCTACTTTCAATCTGGGTTCTAACGCAGGTGTGGATGTAGTAGTAGAAATGGGATATCACTTTAGAAATGATCGACTCTTTAGTGAATTGGGAAATATGATTCGAAATTCAGAAAAAGAACTTTCCAATCTGATTCCTCAGGTCCAGCAGATGAACAATATCATCAAGCAGAGTCGCGGGAAAGTAGATGAAGCCAGAAAGACTAAATACAAGAATCTAATCGATACCTTCAAAAAGAAGAATGATTTTCATAAAAAACTCATCAATAAGTATGAAGAATTAAAAACAACCAGATACAACTCCGAAAAAATCAATTTGATCGTAAAGGGAGCCGCATTTCCCGGAGCGACGATTAAATATCGAAGACAGGTGGAAAAATTATCTGTTATGCAAACCTCTTTCATGATGAACTTTTTTCATGGTCAGGATCATGCTACGATGGTTGCGATCAGTGATAGTGGTGCCAAGAAGCCACCCGCTTAAAAATCTCCCGTTTTTTTAGCTTTTCCTATAAAGTACTTCGAAAAAATTGGTACAAAGATACTGATTTTTATAGTCATTTTCAAAAGTATTTGTGGATTCACAGAAGAATCCGCTACAAAATGGCTAGATACCTAAGAGAGAAATCCGCAAGGTTTCTGAAAACTGGTACATATGAAAATTGTATTTTTGTACGAGTACAAATTCTAGAAATAGAAATTTGGCGATCAAAAATAGGAAAAATGGAATAAGTAAAAATGGCGAAAAAAATTATTGTAGTAGGAGCTTCTTCCGGTATTGGAGCGGAGATCGGTAAGATCTCTTTGAAATCCGGAAACACTGTAGGATTTGTTGCTCGACGAAAGGATCAGATTGAGGAACGAATTCAAGAATGTGGCTCTCTGCCGGACTCCTCAAAATCATTTTCTATCTCCCATGATGTCTCTAATACTTCTGAAGTAAAAGCTCTCTTTGAAAAATTAGTAAAAGATCTGGGTGGATTGGATGAAATCTATTTTTCTGCGGGTATTATGGAAAAAGTGGAAATGGATGAATTCAATACCGAAAAAGATCTTAGAATGATGAGAATCAATCTGGAAGGAGCCATAGCCTGGTTGAATGAAGCGGCTCAGTACTTTCAAAAGCAGGGAAATGGAAAGATCATTGGAATTTCATCTATTGCCGGAGATCGGGGTCGGGTAGGAAATCCCGGATACAATACATCTAAAGCTGCACTGAATACCTATCTGGAAGCTCTCAGGAATCGATTGGCCAGGAAAGGTATCACTGTACTGACTGTCAAACCCGGATTCATTGATACGGACATGACAAAAGGGATGCCGGGTCTATTCTGGCTTATCTCTGCGGAAAAAGCAGCAACCATCATTCTGAATGCTGCAAAAAAGGGAAAAGAATCCATCTATGTTCCAGCCAGATGGGGACTCGTTGCTCTGGTCATCAAAAGCATTCCCTCATTTATCTTCAAAAGGTTGAACGTTTAAACAAATGGAAAATCAAAATCTAACAGTACCGGCAGCAGAAAAAGTTCTCTCCTGGGGTATGACCCATTCAGCCACATCACCTGTATTCACACCATCTTCAGCTGAAGAAGTCAAAAAAATATTTCAATATGCCCAAACCCACAATAAGAAAATCGTTTTTCGGGGTGGGGGTTGTTCTTATGGGGATGCCTCCCTTCAGTCGGACGGTTTCATCGTCGACATGAGTCTCTACAATAAGATTATCGATTGGAATCAAATCACAGGCGTCATTCGTGTTCAATCCGGTGTGACAATCAAACAGATTTGGGAATTCATCATTGAGAAAGGATTTTGGCCACCGGTTGTCAGTGGAACCATGATGCCTACGATCGGTGGAGCTCTTTCCATGAATATCCACGGGAAGAACAATTTCAAAGTGGGAACCATCGGTGAACATGTACTGGAATTTACTTTCTTAACCCCTGAAGGAGAAATCCTCACCTGTTCCAAAAATTCCAATGAAGAGTTGTTCTATTCTGCTATCAGTGGGATGGGAATGCTGGGATGCTTTTTGGAAGTTTCCATCAAAATGAAAAAGATCTATTCCGGCAAATTGGACGTAATTCCGGTTCCGACAAAGTCTTTACAGGAAATGGCAGACTACTTTGAAGCAAACTATCAGACTTCAGATTATCTGGTAGGATGGGTGGATGCATTTGCAGGTGGAAGCTCTCTGGGAAGAGGACTGATTCACAAAGCGGATTATATCCCTGAAGGCAAGGATCCTGATTTTAAAAACAATATCAAACTTGAAAACCAGAATCTCCCCACCCGTTTTTTTGGTTTGATCCCCAAGTCCTGGATGTGGATTTTAATGTTCCCCTTTTCCAATCATCTGGGAATGAAGCTGGTAAATTTTGCTAAGTACCTGAGTGGTCTGATCCTCACCAAGCCCTATCAGCAGGGTCATGCTGAATATGCCTTCCTGCTTGATTATGTTCCCAATTGGAAATTTATTTACAAACCGGGGAGTATGATTCAGTACCAGGTCTTTCTTCCTAAAGAGACTGCTATCGATAGTATGAATGAGATCTTGAAGCTCTGTCAAAAAAGAGGTCTGGTCTCTTTTCTGGCTGTTTTCAAAAAACACAAACCGGACAATTATTTGCTCACACATAGTTTGGATGGATACTCAATGGCTATGGACTTTCCTGTAACCCGAAGAAATAAAAAAGCCCTTTGGGATCTGGCCTACGAGATGGATGAGATTGTGATCAAAGCCGGAGGACGTTTTTATTTTGCCAAGGATAGCACACTTCGACCGATAGTAGCTGAGAAGATTTTTTCTAAAGAAACAATCGAAAAATTCAAATCTTTAAAAAAGAAATATGATCCAAAACAGATTTTAGAATCTGATCTTTATAAAAGGGTCTTTCTTTCCTGATATGCTAAAAGGTCTATTGATTTCAATCCTCTACTGTATTGCCGCTCTGGTTGTATTTTTTCTTGGCTATCCATATCAGAATGAGCTGGATCCTAAGATCTTGGTTCCTCTTTTGGTTCCTATTTTAGCCATCGGGCTGATACTCGGAGGTGTAGCGACTCAAATCTACACTGATCGATTCAAGAAATTGTTTATTGTAGGATTGTTTCTGGATTACCTGGCTTCCCTTTTCTATGCAGCTCTTATGGTACTTTCCGACCAGGGTATAGAAGAAGGTTCTGAAGTTGTCATTTCTATTCTGATGTTGGGAAGCACAGGTTTTCTCATGCTGGGAGTCCTCACTATCCCCCCACTTTTATTGGGAGTTTTCCTGATTGAAAAAATCAGTAAACCGAAATGGTAAAAGAAAGAAAAAGAAATTGCTATTTTGTTTTCTCATTTTAGTCTGTTAGGGAAAGGAGTTCAATGTGGAAGGAAACCAAGCTCAGCAAGTGCAATCAGAATCAGTAGAAGAAATAAAAAAACTCGACAATCTGAACAAAACGGACATAGAGAAAGTCGAGGAGATTAGTAAGTCAATAAATATATCTGACTCTCAGGCCATCATTCAATTTGGAGTAGGGGCTCAGACTAAGATCTCAGAATTTTCAGATACAGTCCTGAAAGAAATTCAGGTGAAGGATACAGGTGATTCCGGTCAAATCCTCACTGATCTTATGCTTCAAATCAAAGAACTGGATGTAGATAGTCTCAGCACCGATGAAAGTTTTTTATCAAAGATTCCTTTACTTTCCAATTTGGTAAGTTCTTCTAAAAAATTCTTAGCGAAGTATGACACTGTTAGTGTTCAGATAGAAAAGATCATCGATGAACTTCACAAATCCCGACAAACTCTTCTGAAAGACATAGCTCTCCTGGACAATCTCTATCAGAAAAATCTTGAGTACTACAAAGAGTTGAATCTTCACATTATAGCCGGAGAGAAGAAGTTGAAGGAACTCATGGAAGTAGATCTTCCGCAGTTGAAAGCCAAAAGTGAAGCCTCCGGAGATCCTGTAGATGCACAAAAATATCAGGATATGGCTCAAATGCTCAATCGTTTTGAGAAGAAAATCCATGACTTGAAATTGAGCAAGATGCTTTCAGTACAGATGGCGCCTCAGATTCGTTTGATCCAAAACAACAATCAGGTCCTAATCGAAAAGATTCAGAGTTCAATATTGAATACCATCCCGCTCTGGAAAAATCAGATCGTCATTGCTATGGGTCTGATGAGACAGAAGAAAGCTTTGGAAGCTCAGAAAAAGGTAAGTGACGCTACCAATGAACTACTCACAAAGAACTCAGAAATGCTGAAGACGGGCAGTATCGAAATCGCCAAAGAGTCCGAGCGTGGAATCATCGATTTGGAGAGTCTCAAAAAGATCAATGGAGATCTCATCCAAACTCTAGAAGAAACGATCAAGGTTCAATCCGAAGGACGTCAGAAGAGAAAAGCTGCCGAGGTTGAATTGGTCAAAATGGAAACTGACCTCAAATCCAAACTAATGGAAATAAAAAAGTCTTAACCTATGGCTTACGAAGAAAATATCAAAGAAGAGGAAGCGTCTGCTGCACGGACTGTGCACTTCACTTCCCTTCTCACCTATCCACTTTCACTTTTAAAGTTCATCTCCTTGCCGATTGCGGCTATCGGAACAGCTGTACTTCCACTCTTTACCTTTTTTAAGTACAGGAAGAAGTCTCCTTATGTAGCTCATCAGGCTCTGGAGTCCACTTATCTTCATGTCTTACTGGCGGCTTTGTTCTTTTTTGTTGGATATGGAATCGATGAAAGTACCCAGAGAACCCTGAGTCAATTGGCTAAGCTTTCACTCTATATCGGAGTGGGGTTGTACCATCTCGGCACCTTGGGTTGGTCATCAATCTCCACATCTTATGGGAAAGATTTTCACAGAATATTCTCCCCCTTTCGATCTTACTATCAGAAGAGAAAAGAGAAAAACAAGATCGATGAGCTTTTCGATTCTTCTTCCTCTGAAGAAAAGAAAGAAATGTTCAGCAATTTGATTCAGAACACTGACAGAAAAATAACTGAATTGCGGGAGCTATCCAAGGGAATCTACGATTCGACTACTAAAGAAAACCTGAAAACTCTTATGGTAAGTCTGGATGCGCTTTGGGTGGAATTGAAAAAAAGCCCGGAAGATGCATTTCAATCCAGACATTTTTTGACCTACACAGTGGACACTCTGGTAGGGATAATGGGAAAGTACTCCCAGATCCAAAAATCAACCGATAAAGATAAGATCCTCGAAGCCAATCAAAAAATCAATCCGACTATCGAAGCAATCACTAAGGCAGTCGGAGAACACCATCAGAAGTTGATCGATAAGGTCACTATGAATTTTGATGTAGAAATTGAAGTCCTACAAAAAACTATTGAAATGGGTGGGATTTAGTTCAAACCTTAGAGTGAACCTATCTGTAACTTCTTAATTAAAAAGGCAATCTGGAACGGATTGCTTTTCCCAGGGTGTATTGGTCAGCAAATTCCAATGTACTTCCAACCGAGATTCCATGAGCTATTCTGGAGATTTTGATTCCTGAGTCTTTCAGTGAAGATGATATGTAACCTGCTGTAGCATCGCCTTCTAAGGTTGGATTTGTAGCAAGCAGGAGCTCTTCAATCTCTTCCTCTTTCAATCGATTGAGAAGTTCTTTGATTCGGAGTTTGTCAGGACCTATCCCATCGAGAGGGGAGATAGATCCATTGAGGACATGGTACTTTCCGGACATCTCCCCTGTGTTTTCAATGAAGAGGATGTCTTCCGGTTGCTCCACCACACAGATTAGCTTGGAGTTTCGGATTGGGGAAGAGCAGATTTCGCAAATTTCTAGTTCGGTCAGACCTGCACAGACCTTGCAAAACTTAATACTCTCTTTTATGGAAACAAGGGTATGGATGAAGGAATGAAATTTATCCTCATCCATACGAATCATGTGAAAGCCAATCCTGAGTGCACTTTTTCTACCAATGCCCGGTAGAGAGCTAAGTGAGGAAACTAGCTTTTTAAGGATTTGCTCAGTCACCGTCCAAACCGAACATTTTTCCAAGTTCGCTGGTATCCATACCACCTGTAACGGATTTGAGTTCGTGTGCCATAGCTTCTTTGGACTTTTTGAGTGCTTCGTTGGTAGCGGAGAGGATGAGATCTTCAAGCATTTTCACATCATCACCTTCGAATAATTCTTTTTTGATTTTGATATTTGTAACGATACCATCACCGCTGACAGTAACGTCCACCATTCCTGCCCCCGCTGTTGCAGTGACACGAATCAGGGCAATTCTCTTCTGAGCAGCTGCCATCTGCTTTTTCATATCTTTCATTTTGGAAAGTGTATCAGAAAGTTGTCCTAGTTTTTTACCTAACATTTAGATGATCCTTTATTCGATTTCGGGGTAATTTTCAACTTCTACGCCGGAGAATTTGTCCTTAAGAGTCCCTTCCACATCACCGGGGTGATTTGATTTTTTATCTTCCATAGAATTTTCAGGTGAATGGCTAGGCAAGTGATTTATATCTTTTTTGACCATTTCATTCAGATGATTGATCTTTTCAAGAACACCGGCGAGAGAAGGTTTGTTGATTTCATGAATGAGTTTTCTCAATTGGATCTCGAGGAAAATTTTGATCTCATAGGAATTTCTCAAACGGAGCATGGAAAGTTTTTCATAAATATAATAAATTCGTTCTGAAATAAGAAGTAGGGATTCTGTGCGATATGTTGAAACCAGCTGTTGGATTTTTAAAATATCTTCCTTAGGAAAATTTAGGTTTTCCTTATCAGCTGAGTTTTCTTTGATCATAATGGAAGAGTGAACGAAATCTAAAAAATCCCAGAGGTATCTGGAAAGATCAATCCCTTCAGCAAAGTATCTTTCTAAAATCTCTAAAAGTTTATTCGCATTTGATTCTTCTAAAATAGATTTGAGTAAAGTTTCATGCGGATCGATACCATGATATCCTATCATTTTGCCAACTGCTGCACCGGTGAGATTTCCATCAGTAAAGGTGACCGCCTGTTCCATAAAAGAAAGCGTATCACGAACACTTCCATCGCCCTTCTTGGCTATCCAAAAGAGACCTTCCGAATCAAACTTGAGGTTTTCTGTCTTACAGAGAGTTTCGATGTACGATTGAAGATTGAGAACGGGGACTTTCTTGAAAATGAAATCCTGACATCTGGAGAGAATCGTCTCGGGAACCTTGTGAAAGTCAGTGGTGGCCAGGACGAAAACTACATGGGGTGGTGGTTCTTCGAGAGTTTTTAAGAGTGCATTGAATGCCGGAATCGAAAGCATGTGAACCTCATCGATGATGTACACACGATATCTTCCACCCATAGCATTGAATTTGACATTTTCCCTTAGGCCCCGAATGTCATCTATCCCCCGATTGCTCGCCGCATCTATTTCAATGACGTCATTGGAAACCCCTCTGGTGATTTCTACGCAGGAAGTACATTGGTTGCAAGGCTCATTGTCCTCCGGTGCTTCACAGTTGAGTCGTTTGGCTAGAATACGTGCGATTGTAGTTTTCCCGACTCCTCTCGGACCGAAAAAAATATAAGCATGACCCACACGATTGTGCTTGAGAGCATTCTGCAATGCATTGATGGGAATTTCTTGGTAGATAACTTCTTTGAATTTTTGAGGTCGATACTTTCTGGCTAGAACTAGGTGGGTTTCATTCATTTTTAAAACCGGAGAAGCCGGGATTCGAACCCGGGGTGCTCAACACACACATCGCTTCCAACGATGCACAATAGACCACTCTGACACTTCTCCAATATAGATCACTATTTTTTTAAAGGGAAAGTAGGTCAATTAAAATTGCTAAAGGTTACTTTCGTACATATCATATTCAATATTGTACTTGGTCACTGCCTTTTCCATGATGATCAATTTCCAAATAACAGTTCGGAGAAGGCTGAGGAGGAAACCCGGGTTTAGGTTGATGATTTTTTGGAGAATGCTCTTGTCTATGGAGGCTATTTTGGCCTTATCACTGGCAGCTATGATCGTGTGAAATCTGGGAAGACTGGAAACTACAGACATCTCGCCAAAAAAGTCTCCGGCTTCGAGAGTGGTGACCTTGTACAATCGTTTGGAATTTAACCTTTTGTAGACTGATAGGCTTCCTTTGAGAAGGAAAAACATCGATCCATTGGATGCATCTCCCTCAGAATAGACTTTTTCGCCTTTGGTAAGTATTGAACTATAAACACTGTGAACGTATTTGAAGATATTTATGTTTTCAGATCGGCTGGAATTGAGATTGATCTGAAGATTTGGATCGAGATTAGGTAATTTCTTAATGACTTTGTCGAGGGACTTTTCCGCTCTCAGGAGTCTGGCAATTGTGGCTTTGAGAATGGACATCATCAGGGATGGATTCTGACGGGTTTGCTCTATAAATTTCTTCTTACTGAATAAGATTAAGGAAGCTGTGTCCGATTTGACCATTACGGTCGCGGATCGGGGTTGGTTGGAAATCAAAGAGAGTTCTCCGAAGAAGTCACCTTTGGAGATGATATTGACCACATCCCTTGTCTCTCCCCGGTCTTTTAAGACAAAAAATTCACCATTGAGAATGAAGTACATGGTTTCATTGGAAGGATCATTTTCTGCTATGATGATCTCACCTTTCTTGTAATCACGAATGTCTGTGTCTTTTCGGGAGGCTTCGATTTCGCTCTTTAGAAAACTATTGGCTTTTTCGGTATTGATGAGTTTCCAGATAAAAGATTTCAATTCCTGGAAAATGAACTCCGGAAAAATCTCAACTATTTCCATGAAGGTCTTTCGGTCTATGGCGACGATTTCAGCTTGTTCCGAATGGACTACATAAGAAGCGAATTGGGGCTTTCCGCTGAAAAAAGAAATCTCCCCAAAATAGTCTCCTGCATCGTATTCGGTAAGGTAATAGTTTTTCTGGTTGATGGACTTGATGGCACGGACTTCCCCTCTCACAAGAAAGTACATTTGCCCGGTTGCCTGGGCTGCTTCTCTTTGGAAGATGGTACCTTTTGTGTACACATCGCTGTGGATGTTTTGAAGAAAATCCAGAACTTTGATATTTGTCGCCCGAACTTTATTTTGGTTGAGTTTGCTTATGATCTCCGGGCGGAAATTATAGAAGGCTTTGAGGAGTTGCTCAAAAGAAGTCTCTGCTTTGAAGACTCTGGCAACTGCCGCTCTTAGAATCGTAAACATAAGAGCAGGATTGGAACGTGTTTGCTTAACGAACTTACTTTTGCTAAAGAGGATGAGTTTGGCTGAATCGGATTTGACTAAGATGGAAGCAGTTCTCTGTTGGTCGGATACCAAAGCAATCTCACCGAAAAACTCACCGGCACTGAGTTGATTGATTTCTTCCAAGACTTTATTTCTTTCTTTGTACACTGAAAGAGTTCCGTGTACGATAAAGTACATAGTTTCATTGGAGGCATCGCCTTCGGAAATAATCACATCACCCTGTTTGTATTCATGAGTGTTAGAATTTTCTAACAAATCATGATTGATTATCTCTTTTATGGAAGTATCAGTCATACCCACCTTCAAACTGACGACAATTTACTATTGAGAGAGATAGAATCAACTAATTTTTCTGGAATTTATCTAGATTCAGGAAATTCATAAGGAAATGCGTAGAATTTTTGGGGATTTCCTCTCGATTTCAATACTTTTCCAACGATCAAACGGTTGACAGAGTCTTCCCAGAGTTTGGAATTGTTAAAAATCTCAGAAAAAGGTCTTGGATTCATTTAGATTCGAGTTTATTCATAAAGTATTTTTATAAATGACTAAATCAGAATAAGAATGATTTTGCATGGGAAATAAAATGACATTTAATCCAAAAATTGTAAAAGAACTCACAGTTCAGGAACTGAAAACTAAACTGGATTCAAATCAATCGATAGAATTGATCGATGTACGCGAAAAGAATGAATTCGATATGGTGAATATTGGAGGAAAATTGATACCCAAGGGCGAAGTCTTAAAAAGGTATCAGGAAATTGATTCCAAGAAGGAAACCATAGCTGTTCTTTGCAGAAGTGGCAAGCGAAGTGAAGACATAGTTCTGGCTCTACAAAAAGAATTTGGATGGGAAAATCTATACAATGTCGTAGGTGGGATTTTGGAATGGGCTGAGAAAATCGATCCATCCCTTCCCAGGTATTGAGATGAATGAACATGAAAATTTTGAAACCCTAGCGATACGAATTCAAACAGAAAGAGGGAAAGAGAGAGAGCATTCTACTCCTATTTTTGCAACTTCCAGTTTTGTTTTTGAATCAGCAGAACAGGCGAGGGCTCTTTTTGCTGATGAAGAACCCGGGAATATCTACACCCGGTTTTCGAATCCAAATAGTTCTGAGTTTGTCGAAAAGATCTGTCGCATGGAAGATATGGAAGATGGTATTTCTACGGCTTCCGGAATGTCTGCTGTTTTCTCTACCCTGGCCGGACTTTTGAAGTCGGGGGATCATATTCTTGTATCACGTTCTGTATTCGGATCAACACATCAAATTCTGACTCAGATCTTTCCAAAATGGAACATTGACTTTACTTATGTGGACATTCAAAAACCGGAAAAATGGGCGTCTGCAATAAAGCGTACTACAAAAATGATATTTGTAGAGACACCATCCAATCCCGCTCTGGACATTATTGATCTGGAGTGGTTGGGCAAGTTGTCCGAAAAGCACAAACTGATTCTGGCAGTAGACAATTGTTTTTCAACACCTTACATCCAAAATCCGGGAAAGTATGGAGCTCATTTGAGTATTCATTCGGCTACAAAGTATTTGGATGGGCAGGGTAGAACCATCGGAGGTGTGGTCGTTGGGAAGAAAGAGCTGATCAAAGACATTCGTTTCTTTGCGCGTCATACAGGACCCGCACTCTCACCTTTCAATGCCTGGGTTCTTTCCAAGAGTTTGGAAACTCTGGCGATCCGTATGGAAAAGCACTCCGAGAATGCTTACAAATTGGCAACCTATCTGGAAAACCATTCGGAAGTAGAGTCTGTAAAGTATCCATTTTTACCATCCCATCCTCAATATGAAATCGCCAGAAAGCAAATGAAGTTGGGTGGAGGAATCGTTTCGTTTCAGGTAAAAGGGGGAATCGAAAGGGGAAGAGATTTTTTGAACGGACTGGAAATGCTATCTCATTCAGCCAACCTCGGTGATACAAGATCCATAGCAACTCATCCCGCATCAACCACACATTCGAAATTGAGTGATGAAGAGCGAAAACTTGTTGGGATTGAACCCGGGTTGATTCGAATCTCAGTAGGATTGGAGCATATTGATGATATCATTAAGGATATCGATTCTTCATTGAACAAATCAAAAAAATAAGATCTTGTGTGATGATACAATTTTGGAATGGGTTCAAATCAATAAAAATTGGATTTTATTATATTAAAAAATTTGAATATTTTAAATATCTTATAATTCCATCGCTCATGAGTGGTTCACTGATTGGGTTGATTGGATATTTTGCTATATTTCAAGGACTCCCTTATTTGGATACTCTCTATTCATCCAATATAGAGAGCAATTTTAGTGATGGGTTCTGGTTGAAGTTTGCTAAAAGTTTCGGAGTGTTTCTATACATTGTAGTACTTATTCTGTATGCTCTGGTATCTTATCTCTTCTATCGATTTCTCCTTTCCATCTTAGTTCAACCATTTATCAGTATATTGATTCAAAAACTGGAAGACAAATTGATTCCGGCGGAACCAGAAGCTTTTTCTTTAACCAAAGAAATCAAATTGTTTCTCGAAGGGATTCGGGCTACGATTATCTATCTTGTTTATTCTATATTTTTTTTCTTCCTGGGTTTTTTTCTCGGGCCCCTTCAACCAATACTATTCTTAAGTTCGCAGGCATACATTTTGGGGAGAAGTAGCTATGATCCTGTTCTGGAAACCCGTTTTCCGAGTTATGGTGCTAAGTCTTCAGTTCTCAAGACCCGAAAAATGGAGATCATAGGATTGGGGTTCAGTCAAATGCTATTCAATTTTATCCCGATCATCGGTTATTTTCTCGCTCCTGTCTTGGGCTCCATCGCCGCATTTCACTTGTATCATAAAGTAAATCCCGAACACAAAAGAGGTTAATGAAAGATTGGTCTATAAATATATTATTGTATTTGGATTGTTTTTTATCTTATTCTGCGGTCCGAATAGAGACCTACCAAAATCCCAAAAATTTCCTGTTGAAAACCAAAGAACAGACAAGAAAGGAAATTATCCTATAGTAGATACCGGTCAGGTTGATTTCTATGATAATTTTACCAAAATATCCAAACCTCAAAAGGGAGAAGCATACTACGGTCAGGACGCTCATTTTCTCAAAAATCCACCATCGTATGAAATCCTTGGAGAAGGAATGGTTCTGGACAAGAATACAGGACTGATCTGGCAAAAATCTTTTGAAGTCCTGAGTTATGCAGAAGCGATCGAAAGATTGAGAACTTTTTCATTGGGTGGGAAAACAGACTGGAGACTTCCAAGGATAAAAGAACTTTATTCTCTTGTACTCTTCAATGGTATCGATGCAAGTTCTCGAAATATGTCAGAAGTTCCACCAAATTCTAAACCTTTTCTGGATTCTATATTTGCATTTAAATATGGATCGAATGGTGAAAGACCTATAGACACTCAGCTATTGTCCTCTTCTGTATATCATGGTAAGACAATGGGGGGACAGGATACAGTTTTTGGACTCAATGTGGCAGATGGTAGGATAAAGGGGTATCCGATCATAGATCCGCGTTCCGGAAAAGGAAAAAAGTTTACTGTAAGATATGTTAGGGGAAGTGAGGATTACGGGCTAAATCATTTTCAGGATAATAAAAATGGGACAATAAGTGATTTGTCTACTGGTTTGATGTGGGATAAAAATGACAGTGGAACCGGAATGAATTGGGAATCAGCTCTAGAATGGGTACAGAAGAAGAATAAGGAGAACTACTTAGGTTATTCGGATTGGAGATTGCCAAATGCCAAAGAACTGCATAGCATTGTGGACTACAGTAGATCTCCACAGAGTACCGATTCGGCTGCAATCGATCCAATTTTTAATATTACAAAATTATCTTTGGAAAAGGGATTAAAGAATTACCCCTTCTTCTGGACTTCCACTACCCATGTCGGTCAGTTGGGTGCCGGATCGGCAGTATACATTTCTTTCGGTGAAGCTTTAGGATATATGGGGCCTCCTATTCCTTTTGCTCCAGTTCATTTAATGGACGTTCATGGTGCCGGAGCACAGAGAAGTGATCCGAAACAGGGAGATCCTTCTAAATTTCCGAGAGGTTTCGGTCCTCAGGGGGATGTGATACGTATATATAATTTTATTCGATTGGTTAGAGATATATGAATTCATCAATCAAAACAATTCTTTTGGAATATTTTCCTATATAATAATGTGATTTAAAATAGGAACCCGTATCCTAACTCCGTTTTCACCCCACGACTTTCTGATGCATTTGTATGATTTGGGTTGGATTCCGGATTTAAGTCCCAATACCAGCCTGAAGCAGGAGCACCCGGGTAGTTTTTCGGAGTAATCTTAGCCCAATCATTTCCTAAATAATAAGCATGAAGTAAATTAGCACCATAAACGAGAATAGAAGTGATGAGGAGAGTCTTGCCAAATTGTTGTCTCAATAATGGGTCATCTAATTTGGATTCTCCTTTTTGGTAACTAGAATAGAGAGCGTATCCTGATAAGGAAGAATTTGTACTGGAGACCTGTGAAAGAAGAAATGCATTTTGAGAGAGTGTCGTACTCGTCTCTTCTCTAATATTTGATTCGGAATACTTTCCGCTGGTATATGACAATAACCCCAGACTGAATGTTGTAAGGAAAGTAACCGAAAAGGCATTTCCGGAGAATTCATCTTTCGCATATCTCTGACCCCATCCCGGAAAAATCATAGATCTTTTTACAATGTCCATCGAGTCTCTCTTTTGGGAGTAGTAAGCGACTTCACCCTCATCCATACTTAAAAACATTTCCAGTCTGCGATTTTTTAATTCTAATTCGGTAACTCTTTTTTCAAGAAGTGCTCGCTCCTTTCTTTCTTTTTCTAATTCTTCCTGAAGGATGTATCGATTCTCTTTTAGGAGTGCTTTCTCTTCAGAGAGAATTTCTTCTTCTCTTTTTAGTAGTGTATCAAATCGATCATTTTCGGATTTTTTAATGGAAAGTTCTTCTTTTCGTAGCTCCAGGTCGATTTCTTTCTGTTGAATCATTTTATCCAATTTTTGTTCTATTCCCGCAAGCTCCGGAGAGTTGGTGATTTCATTTTGTGATTTTTTCTCTGTAGATGCAGTTTTCTTTGATTTGAATTCAGTTTCCTTCTTTGCTATTTTCTTTTTTTGGGAAGTGTTCTCTTTTTTTAGATCCGGATCGGATGTTTCAGGATCTTTATAAACAATTCTGAGAATGGATTTTTTAGATAGACTTGTCTTCTTTCCATTCTCTTTTTCTAAATCTACTTTTTGAGAGTTTTGTGATACTATTTTCCCTTCGATAACCTTTCCGGATTTGAGATAAATTGTATCACTAAAAAGTAACATGCTGGGGTTTAAGAATAAAATGAATAAAATAGATAATTTAAATAGATATTGAATTCTCATGGAATACCTCATTCTCCAAAAACTACGACACAATGTCGAAAAAATATATGACCGAGGATACTAATGGATTTATAATCTATCGATCCGATTTTTGTGATACCTGCATTGTAACTGGCAATTTCAACTGAGGCACTATCGGATACCAAACCACTTATTCCGAGAATACTTCCGTAAACGCAATCTTCTCCAATCTTTAAAATCCTACCTGATCCGAGTTGACTTCCCCTGCTTCTGTCATACACATGTTCTTCTGTTTGATTGTAAATAAATCCGGGAGATATTGTTGTAGTACATCCCATTAAGACTAACAAAATGATCTGAAACAAAAAAGTCAAAAGGATGCTCCGTGGACATGTGTACAATACTGTGTATATACCAAACCTAATATACTCAAAGTGGAATGGTCAACATATGCGATTCGAATGATAGAATTTCGATAAGCGGTTTCACCGGCAGAAGCTGATCCAAAACTGAATAACATAAGGAAAGAATGCTGGCAACCTTTAGCCTGAACAGTATCCGGAATCGTTCGATCTGGGTTGATTTCTCCCGAAAACTTATTTTTTGTAAATAGAAATCCTCCAACGGGTCCGGTAGCGCAGCTATTTAGAAAAAAGATTAGAAAAAAAGTGATCCTAATTTGCATATCATTGACCTAGTAGAACCAAGCAGTGTTTGTGATAAATCCCACCCAGGATAGCAGAATTAATGTATTCCATCAAACCGATCTGAACTACACTTCCATTGATTTTTGCCATTTCAATAGAAGAGTCACCCCAGGCGAATAAGAATAAAATTGAATGGGAGCAAGATTCTCCCCGTTTGCTCAATTTGACACCCGGAGTGAGTCCTACCGGAGTTTCCATTTGATGCCAGAGAAAACCTCCATATCGTACTACGCTTAGTCCTGAATAATTGGGAACCGGATTGGTATCGGGAGCTATAGGAATGGGATAAGTCCTCAAGTTCAATCCCGAGCAATTAAAAAATAAAGTCAGGATTGGAAATAAAAATAGATGATTAGTAAGATTAAATCTCATGAATAAGTCAGTTATCCTCAATTCCGTTCGCACTTATCTTCCGGTCTTTTGATGAACAAGTTCATAGGAACATAAAATCTCATTTCAATTTTTGAATTAGTTATCAGGTTTAGGATAAATTCAATAAGATTTTTTATTTTTGTAAAAATATTATCGAGATCCAGGTTATGGAGAAGAATTTTATAACCTCTGACATGGGTCAATTTCGCCTGAGCGTAGTCGAAGGACAACTTTCCATCCTGTGGCTCTATCGTAATACAAGGTTCCTTTCGCTCGAAAGTTGTCGATACAATTTGCTCTCGAAAATAAGAATCTCTATTGGGCGGATATTCTTCCGTGTCCTCGAGCCGGACAGGCGATTCAAAAAACGAGAGTCAGAGAACAGATCTTAAGTAGTCGATATATAACTTGTAGGTTGTTTTAAAATTTCTGTCACATAGTATATTCCTGTGCCCTCCAGCCGGGCGGGCTATCTCTAAATTTTTGATCCATAAGATTTCGGATATGAAACCTGTATTTTCTTTGAGTCAGGATGGAAAGGCTGGTTATTTATTGGAGGATATTTTGGTTGGAAGCCTTTTTTCTGATTGAAAGATTTAATTTGCTGTGGATAGCAAAAATACTTAATAGATAAAATATTTCATCTAGGGACTCCTCTCCTTTGGAGGGGGCAGGGGGTGGTTAAAAATTGTATCGAGATCCCGGTTTAGAACAAGGTTATATTTGTATATCAAACTAAAACCTTTTCCCGGCAAAATTTTTGGAATGGCAATACCCTTCCTGTTTGATTGGAACCAAAATCTTTTGTGCCCAAATGAACCTGGAAAAACTCGGGAATTTCTGTTCTTTCTTTGAAATAAGAAATACTCGGACTTAGAGATTTTTCACCTGTTTTGCATTCTACTGCAAAAATAGGTTTTTTATTCTTCAGAACCACAAAGTCTATTTCTCTTCCATCTGTATCGCGTAAATACCGAACTTCCATTGGATAGCCTTCGGTATCTGATATGAAATTACAGTACTTAAGTAAATGACCCGCTACCAGATTTTCAAATCGAAATCCTAATTCTTCTACCTGTGACCAGTCCCAAAGATAAACTTTTTTTAATTTTTTCACCGCTCTTATTTTGGGAGAACCAAAAGGAAGGATTGCATAGCAATAGTATAGTGTAGACAAAATTTCTATCCATCGATCAACGGTAGGTTGTGATACGTTTAAATCCTCGGACAAACTTTTTAAAGAAAGGGGAGACCCTACTCTGGAAGGGAGAAGTTCTGCAAGAAGTAGCATAGAGGAAACGTCCTTAATATTTTCAAGGTCCCGGATGTCTTCAGAGGCAACCTTGATCATTCTGTCATTCTTCCAGATCCGGTGCTCTTTCTCATTTTGTGAGAGTAGGGGCTCGGGAAAACCTCCAAATTTTAAAAGTGTTTCTAAATCAGTTTTGCTGGGATTTTTATTCATTTCCATCAGGGAAAAAGGATGGAGTCTGAAATATCGGTATCTTCCCAAAAGGGAATCACCTCCTTTTCGAAAATAATCCAGTCTTGCTGATCCCGTAATTATGAATTGATTTTTCTCGTTATATTTGTCATACAAACCCTTAATCAAATTTCTCCACTTTGAGTACTTATGCAACTCATCGAAAACTAGAATTTTATTGTTTTGAAGGGCAAACTCGTCTCTTAAAATTTGCAATTTATCTGAATTGAAATCCCAATTCAGATATGCGGGATTTTGAATACTTGGTGGTTTTAGAAACTGCAGAGCAAGAGTTGTTTTTCCTACCTGTCTCGGACCACCCACAAAGACCATTTTCTTCGTGAGAGTGTCCTGGATTGGAGAGAAAAGATATCTGAGTTTTTTCATATTGACTTTAAATTATTCATGAGTAGTTTAAAGTCAACTTTAAACTACTCATGAGTGGGGAATTTTTTTTTGTGGTTGTATTCATCAATTCCATTGTATCTTTTTCTGATCGAAGGATGTCAGCTGACGCGGGGTCTTCTTGTCTTCAACTTTCCATTGCATGGAGCCTCTTCTTCTGATCGAAGTATGTCCGCTGACGCGGAGTCTTCTTAGGTTCAACTTTCCCTCCTGATGTTCTATCGTCATACAAGGTTCCTTTCGCTCGAAACTTTCGGGCAAAAAACGAGAGTCGGAAAAAGACCCGACATCTCTAAATTTTTGCTCCGAGAAGTTTCAGCTGTGGAACCTGTATTTCCTTTGAGTCAGGATGGAAAGGCTGGTTTTTTATTGGGGGATACTTAGGTTGGAAGCTTCTTCTTTTTTTCGAAGGATGTCCGCTGACGCGGAGTCTTCTTAGGTTCAACTTTCCATCCTGATGTTCTATCGTCATACAAGGTTCCTTTCGCTTGAAACTTTCGGGCAAAAAACGAGAGTCGGAAAAAGACCCGACATCTCTAAATTTTTGCTCCGAGAAGTTTCAGCTGTGGAACCTGTATTTCTGTAGAATCAGGATGGAAAGGCTGGTTTTTTATTGGGGGATACTTAGGTTGGAAGCTTCTTCTTTTTTTCGAAGGATGTCCGCTGACGCGGGGTCTTCTTGTCTTCAACTTTCAATGATGCTAAACCTTCTCTTTCATCTCAAGGTTGCTGCTTATCCAAAAGTGCTCGTAAGCTTTCTCTAATGTATTAAGATATTCTTGATAATGAGAATTCTTCTGTGCCCTCGAGCCGGGCAGGCGATACAAAAAACGAGAGTCGGAAACAGATCCGACATCTCTAAATTTTTGTTCCGAGATGTTTGGGCTGCACAACCTTGGATTCTCTGAGAAAGGCATCATTGAAAGGCTGGTTTTTGGTTGGGGGATACTTAGGTTGGAAGCTTCTTCTTTTTTTCGAAGGATGTCCGCTGACGCGGGGTCTTCTTGTCTTCAACTTTCCCTCCTGATGCTCTATCGTCATACAAGGTTCCTTTCGTAAGCGCTAAAACTCCCACAGGTTTTCAAAATCTGATTTTCTGTTATACTATCCATTATGGATAAACATACAATAATGAAAAAGCATGTTAAGAACTGGCAGAAGAGCGGTAAAAGTATCCGAGCCTATTGTCGCGAGAATGATATAACTGTAGATTCCTTTTCGAATTGGAGATATAAATATGCGAAGGAAACAGTAAATCATCGTATAAAAACAATACTTCCGGTTAAGATAGAAGAGCCTGAACCTGAATTTTCTCAATCTCCTTTAGAAGTTTCGATTCAAATAGAGAATAACTCCGGGATTACTATTCGAATCAGGAAACCGCAATGATTCTCCGCGATCCATTGAAATTGAAAGTATACATCAGAACGGGCTATACCGACATGAGAAAGTCATGGAATGGATTGTATGGAATCATAAAGGAGGAGATGAATCTGGATCCATATAGTCGTTCCTTGTTTCTCTTTAGCGGACATTCCCGAAAACTGATCAAAATATTCTACTGGGATGGAAATGGATTCTGCATCTGGCAGAAGAAATTGGAAAAAGGACAATTTGCATGGCCCTCCGGATCAATGGATAGAGTAACTATATCCAGAAGAGAATTGAACTGGTTATTGAGAGGAATTGATTTCAGAAAGGAGCATAGAGAATTAATTTTTCCTAATGAATAAAAAAAAGTAGTTGTACGGTACTACAATTGATTCCATATTGTCACCGTGCAACTTCCTGAAAATCTCCCCGATGATCCCGAAGAACTAAAGAAAATTGTATTACAAATCCAAACCCAATTCAAAAAAGAAATCATTCAAAAACAAAATAAAATCAATGCCCTTCAACATGGTATAACCGAAAGGGATAGAGCTATTGAAAAATTGAAGGATATGTTCGAAGAGCTCCGAAGGATGCAATTCGGAAGAAAGTCCGAGAAAATAGATCCATCTATTTACTATCAGGATCTCTTCTTTAACGAAGCAGAATTGGGATTGCATGATGAAAAAACCCTTTTCGAATCCCATTCGGATGAAGTAGAAGTCAAATCCCATACAAGAAAGAAAGTAGGACGAAAAGCACTTCCCGATCACTTAAAGAGAGTGGAAGAAAAACATGATATTCCTGAAGAAGAAAAGACATGTAATTGCGGTCACAGATTGACAGAAATAGAACCGGAAGTATCCGAGCAGATTGTAATCGTTCCTCCTCAGGTCTATGTAAGACAGCACAGAAGGGCTAAATACACATGCAATCATTGCAAAGGGGATGAAAGAAATGAAGCCGGAAAAATCATTGTAACTGCTCCATACAAAACTCCCCAGATCTACCCCGGTAGCAATCTGACGGTAGAAACACTAGTCTTCCTCTTGATTGCCAAGTGGTTGGATGGTATACCTTTTTACCGATTGTCGGAAATGTTGCTCCGGAGTAAAATTGAGATACCGAGAAGCACGATGAGTAATTGGGTAATCGGAGTGTATTTGCTGTATCTGGAATTATTATCCTTTTTCCCTAAACTTGTGAAGAGCGGAAGGATGATCGGAGTGGATGAAACGAACTATCAGGTTCATAAAGAAAAAGATAGGAAGAATACTTCTGTATCCTATATGTGGGTATTCCGTGGAGGAAGACCGGACAAACCGATCATTTATTATCAATATCGAACATCGAGATCGGCTGAGTTTTTAAAGGAATTCTTGAATGGATATGAAGGCTTCATTCAGGCTGATGGTTTGGCGACATACAATGCTCATTTGAAAGAGACACCTGAAATCCTGCTTGCCGGATGTCTTGCTCATGTCAGACGGAAATTTGAAAATTCGTTCAAGGCATCCAATGAAAAATCAGCAGAAAAGATCTTATTTACCATTAAGAAATTGTATGACGTCGAGAAGAAAATTAGAAATCATGATTACTACAGGAATGGAAATTTTGCGGAGATTGTAAAAATCAGACAGAGAGAATCCAAGCCTCTAATGGATCATCTTTACAATCAAATTCTTATGGAATCGCAGAATCCGAAGAAATCCAATGGACTGAGAGTCGCAGTGAACTATGCTCTGAAAGAATGGAAAAAGATTATACTCTATTTGGACAATGGTGAAATCTATATTGATAACAACCTTGTAGAAAATGCCATCCGTCCATTTGTTCTGGGTAGGAAGAATTGGTTATTTGCGGACGTTCCGGAAGGAGCAGAAGCTTCGGCGATGTATCTATCCATATTACAAACATTTAAAGCCAACGGATTGAATCCTCAGGATGCCGCTATCGAGTTCTTCTCAAAATTGCCGACCTGCAATACCTCAGAGGAAGCCGAAACTCTTTTCAAATCCATCCTTGGATGGGGTTAAATTTGCGCTTACGTTTATACTGAGCGATAGTCGAAGTACTGCCGGGATATTTTGCAATACTACAAAAAGCTCGCTATCGTAAAATAGCGGGCTTTTTTTTTTAGGGTTGGGGTTCGGCTCACCATTGCATGGGAGCATTTTATTCTGATCGAAGGACTTTTGTTTTTACCGCTGACGCGGGGTCTTCTTCGGTTCAACTTTCCATCCTGATGCTCTCTCGTTATTCAAGGTTCCTTTCGCTCGAAACTTTCGGGCAAAAAACGAGAGTCGGAGAACAGATTCAAAGTAGTCGGTATGTAATTTGATAGTTGTTTTAAAAATTTCTGTCGTAAAAAATATTCCTGTGCCCTCTAGCCGGGCAGGCTATCTCTAAATTTTTGATCCATAAGATTTCGGCTTCGGAACCTGTATTTCCTAAGAATCAGGATGGAAAGGCTGGTTTTTTATTGGGGGATACTTAGGTTGGAAGCTTCTTCTTTTTTTCGAAGGATGTCCGCTGACGCGGGGTCTTCTTGTCTTCAACTTTCAATGATGCTAAACCTTCTCTTTCATCTCAAGGTTGCTGCTTATCCAAAAGTGCTCGTAAGCTTTCTCTAATGTATTAAGATATTCTTGATAATGAGAATTCTTCTGTGCCCTCGAGCCGGGCAGGCGATACAAAAAACGAGAGTCGGAAACAGATCCGACATCTCTAAATTTTTGTTCCGAGATGTTTGGGCTGCACAACCTTGGATTCTCTGAGAAAGGCATCATTGAAAGGCTGGTTTTTTATTGGGGGATACTTAGGTTGGAAGCCTCTTCTTCTTTTCGAAGGATGTCCGCTGACGCGGGGTCTTCTTGTCTTCAACTTTCCATTGCATGGAGCCTCTTCTTCTGATCGAAGTATGTCCGCTGACGCGGAGTCTTCTTAGGTTCAACTTTCAATGATGCTAAACCTTCTCTTTCATCTCAAGGTTGCTGCTTATCCAAAATCTCTCCACAAAAAACGAGAGTCGGAAACAGATCCGACATCTCTAAATTTTTGTTCTGAGATGTTTGGGCTGCACAACCTTGGATTCTCTGAGAAAGGCATCATTGAAAGGCTGGTTTTTTATTGGGGGATTCTTTAGTTGGAAGCCTCTTCTTCAATTCGAAGGATTCGGTGATCGAGTGATTTTTTCCCTTTTTGACAAGATCTACCTTCATCCCGTTTTAGGTTTGTATTACAGTTATTGTAAAAATTGTATCGAGATCCCGGTTTTGGAGACGGTTTTATTTGTATTACGGGTGGCTTCTTCGGCAATTGAGTTTAAATCTTATTATAAAGGAAAATTCTTCATTGCCCTCGAGCCGGGCAGGCTATCTCTAAATTTTTGTTCTGAGATGTTTGGGCTGCACAACCTTGGATTCTCTGAGAAAGGCATCATTGAAAGGCTGGTTTTTGGTTGGGGGATACTTAGGTTGGAAGCTTCTTCTTTTTTTCGAAGGATGTCCGCTGACGCGGGGTCTTCTTGTCTTCAACTTTCAATGATGCTAAACCTTCTCTTTCATCTCAAGGTTGCTGCTTATCCAAAAGTGCTCGTAAGCTTTCTCTAATGTATTAAGATATTCTTGATAATGAGAATTCTTCTGTGCCCTCGAGCCGGGCAGGCGATACAAAAAACGAGAGTCGGAAACAGATCCGACATCTCTAAATTTTTGTTCCGAGATGTTTGGGCTGCACAACCTTGGATTCTCTGAGAAAGGCATCATTGAAAGGCTGGTTTTTGGTTGGGGGATACTTTGGATGGAAGCTTCTTCTTTTTTTCGAAGGATGTCCGCTGACGCGGGGTCTTCTTGTCTTCAACTTTCAATGATGCTAAACCTTCTCTTTCATCTCAAGGTTGCTGCTTATCCAAAAGTGCTCGTAAGCTTTCTCTAATGTATTAAGATATTCTTGATAATGAGAATTCTTCTGTGCCCTCGAGCCGGGCAGGCGATACAAAAAACGAGAGTCGGAAACAGATCCGACATCTCTAAATTTTTGTTCCGAGATGTTTGGGCTGCACAACCTTGGATTCTCTGAGAAAGGCATCATTGAAAGGCTGGTTTTTGGTTGGGGGATACTTTGGATGGAAGCTTCTTCTTTTTTTCGAAGGATGTCCGCTGACGCGGGGTCTTCTTGTCTTCAACTTTCCCTCCTGATGCTCTATCGTCATACAAGGTTCCTTTCGCTTGAAACTTTCGGGCAAAAAACGAGAGTCGGAAAAAGACCCGACATCTCTAAATTTTTGCTCCGAGAAGTTTCAGCTGTGGAACCTGTATTTCTGTAGAATCAGGATGGAAAGGCTGGTTTTTTATTGGGGGATACTTAGGTTGGAAGCTTCTTCTTTTTTTCGAAGGATGTCCGCTGACGCGGGGTCTTCTTAGGTTCAACTTTCAATGATGCTAAACCTTCTCTTTCATCTCAAGGTTGCTGCTTATCCAAAAGTGCTCGTAAGCTTTCTCTAATGTATTAAGATATTCTTGATAATGAGAATTCTTCTGTGCCCTCGAGCCGGGCAGGCGATACAAAAAACGAGAGTCGGAAACAGATCCGACATCTCTAAATTTTTGTTCCGAGATGTTTGGGCTGCACAACCTTGGATTCTCTGAGAAAGGCATCATTGAAAGGCTGGTTTTTGGTTGGGGGATACTTTGGATGGAAGCTTCTTCTTTTTTTCGAAGGATTCGGTGATCGAGTGATTTTTTCCCTTTTGAAAAAATCTGTCGGGATCTCCTTTTGTATTCGTATTACAGTTATTGTAAAAATTGTATCGAGATCCCGGTTTTGAAGAAGGTTTTATTTGTATTGCTGAGAAACTTTTTCGATCCCTGAGCGTAGCCGAAGGGCAAATTTCCATCCTTTCACTCGAAAATGGATGTGAACTCAATAAATTACTAAGGATGTTTCCCTTGGTGGTGATTTTGGGTTTACGACAATGCGGAAAAATTATCCTTTCGAAAAAATGTTTTCCGGAATGAATCTTGTCCTGCCCCACTGTCAGACACCAGCACCGATCTATTTAAATAACTCACATTACGCAAAGAAGCGAAATGTGAGGTTGCAGGGAGCCTGCCGGCAGCTTGGGCTATCGCCCAAACCCATATTTTTATTGATTTATTAGCAAAAAATGATTTTGATTTTAAACAAAAAAAATTTAAAAAATAAAATACTGCGTTAGATGAGTTAAATAAATTCAAATTGTATCCGCAGCGGGGCAGTCCTTACATAACATATTGATCATTTTCAGAAATGTAGACATTTCTATTTACTTTCTATAGAATCAAATTCCAATTGAATGAATTCCTATTGTATTCTTCGGATAGTTTGATTTACATAATCCGCTACATATAGGTATGTCCCATCAGACGTGATTCCGAAAGGATAATTGAATCTTGCCGAAGTACCTGTACCATCGGAACTTCCGGTTGTTCCACTTGACCCGGCTATTGTAGTCACTACCAATGAAGAGGTATCTATTTTCCGAATAGAATGATTCGCATAATCAGCTACATAAAGGTAGTTTCCATAACAATACATACCGATAGGTTGATTGAATCTAGCGCTTGTTCCTGTAGCATCTGTTGTTCCGGTAGAGCTGTTCAAACCTGCTATAGTACTTACAGCGCCAGATGATATACTGACTTTTCGTATTGCAGAGCCAGCTTCTGATACGTATACATTCGTTCCATCAGTTGCCATTCCCACCGGACCATTAAATGATGCAGATGTTCCTGTCGCATTATCTGTGGATGCTAAAGTACCATTTCCTGCGAGTACAGCCGGTACACCTGTAGATATTGGAATCTTATATATTTTATTCTCAGTGTTATAACTGGCTACATAAAGATTAGTTCCATCTGTAGTGATTCCATACGGTTTGAGTATAGCTGTAGTTATAGTTGATACTGTATTCGTAGTTGTATCCAATTTTCGAATTCTAGCATTCTCTAGTTCGGCGATATATAAATTTGATCCCGCAAAAGCAAGACTAATCGGTCCCCAAAAAAGAGCTGAAGCTCCCGCTCCATCTGTTGTACCTGTAGACCCCGCTGTTCCCGCAATCTTAGTAACCACACCCGTAGATATAACCACCTTTCTTATAATAGCAGCTCCATAGTCAGCTATATATAAATTTGTCCCATCTGTTGCAATACCACGAGGTCCGTTAAATGTGGCACCGGTTCCTGTGCCATCGGTAGAACCTGATACTCCTACCGTTCCCGCAATAGTAGTAACAGCTCCTGTTATATTCATGGAAGTACAACTCACACTTACATTTGTTACATTCGCTGAAGTTGTTCCTGAACCAGCTGATACGGTACAGGTCTGTCCGGAAGGCTGAGCCAATACAGTTACAGAGTAAGCCGCACCACTTGCTAGAGCGGTCGCAAAAGTAAAGCTCGTAGCCCCGCTTGCCACAGTTAGATTGTCACCCGCATTGTTCTGGAGAACCAGACCGGAAGCAGTGAGGCCGGAAATGGTCCCTCCGATTGTGAATGTTCCTGAAGCTGTGGTTGTAGTCCCAACACTAACAGGGGTGGACTGTACAAATACGGGTGCGTCTACAACTGTTGTGTTCTGAATCTCTGTTGTTGTGATCCCCAATCCTGGATTGGATGCGGCATAGGTTAGCACAGCGGCTTTGATTTCTGTAATGGTCGGAACTGCTGTAGGTGTTCCGTCTACGGAGACTGTTACTGTTGTTCCGGTTGCATCCTTTCCATCCGCCTTCCCATCCGCCAGATCTTTTGAAAGAGCATCCAAAAAGGATTCAATGTAATCTGCGGAACCTTCAGCATTCCCCTTGTAATCCTTTGCCTTTGTTGAGATACCCCCCAGAAATGCCGTCATGTATGTGGATGTATTGTTGGTCTTATCATCCAAATCAATTTCCTCTGAGAGTACATCAGGAATCGTATCCATATCAATCTTGGTGATCTTGTCAAACATCACTTCGGGTCTTCTAATGAAGGAACGATTCAATCCAAATTGGACAACTGTTGTCTTGTTGGCATAGGTCACCTGATCCGCAATCGCAGAACGCCCTGAATTCGATTTTGCTATCTCCTGGAATCTTGCGGCGGCAAACCTGGCAAATGGAGTCCCGTTGACACCTTTCCTTGCTGTCTTCGGTTCGTTGATGATGATGGTCATCGATGCAGACCCCGTCCAATTGAGGTCTTTCTTCTGTGCCTCATCATACATCTTGGAATCAGTACCGGGTGTTACGATCACACAAACCGGATAGCCTGTCTTTGTGAAATTCACTTCATAATTGCCTTCGAGGTCTGTAGTAGTTGTACCGAGAGAGGTAGTTGTGTCACAGGTTCCTGTGGTTGAGGTCGCATAGACGTTCACCTTTCCATTGCTGATCCTTCCCTTCATCGCCTTGCCCGATACTGTCGCTCGGCTGACTTTATTTAAGAAGAAAAGTAAATTTGTTTTGGTATCGTCAGCTGTTTCCCCTGCCGGGTTGCAATTGGATAAAAAGTAAATTATTAGAGTAATGAGAAGTAATCGTTTCATTTCGATAGGTTCCTTTTATAAATCCACAGGGGATTTCATATTTATTGTTCCTGAATAGATGTAGAACTAGCTGCTACAGTAGAGCAACCCCAGGAGGAAGTCTCACTCAAACACTGGTAATTGCTTCCAATATTGAAGGTATAGCTATTCTTCTGACAGAAATCTCCAATCTTAAAATAGTAAGTCGAACTATTGTAAAATTTGATATAGGCAGTAATGCTCGAAGAGGCTACTGTTCCGAAAGAATAAATCCGGGTAGTGCAAGTAGAGTCAGAATACATGATCCATGCTTCGGAGCTTGTGGTTTGGTTGGAGATCGCAAGGGTAAAGTAATTGGATGCAGGAGTAGCATTTGGAGTCGTGCTGGATTGCTTTTCTTTATTGGTGGCGGTTACGGTTTGTTCCCTCTGGACTAGAAACAATAGATCCCCGGCTGAATTATTTTCTCCCGAACTCGAACTGCAATCATAGATACTAGAGATCAGTACAATCATTAAAATAAGTTTTGTTGAATTATTAAGCAAATTTTCCATAGATTTCATTCAATCTGTTTTCCCTACTCATTTTGAAAAGGTTTGCACCTTTTCAGATGAATCTAGTATTCAGTGGCTAAACACTTAATTAAGGAACCGTAAGGTTTCTGAACACCATTTGATACAAAAGCTTCTTATTAAATTGATGTAAGAAGCTTCCATGAATTCGTTTTCCAATTTTCATTCAAAAATGAAAAGGTCAAATCAAAAAGTTAATCATTTTAGTTTTTTGATAGGGAACCTCTAAAAACCCCTTAGCAGGGCTTTTTAGAGGTGGGATGCACCCCAAACCCCTATTTTTATAGATCTATTAAAAAAAGTAAAATGTTTAAAAGAAAAATAATTGCTTAGGGTGAGTTAAATAATTAACTTTTACAGATTGAATCATTCTAAAATAAGGTTTGGTTTATCTATATAATTTGACATATTTAAACTCTTTAGGTGTTGTGACTAAAATTCTAAGCATAGATTTGTTTCTTCTTCGGATCTTTGTCTGAGGGGGATATTTTCATTTGATGAACTAGCATTTGCTCCTACCTAAGCATCTCATTTTTTAGAAAACCCCTATAGGTAATGAGGGGACAAGCTATTCACCTGATTCAATTGCGTATGTATATGTACTTAGTCATCCAAGAATGAGGTATTCATTTCCAATGAAAAGACTTTTTGAAATACTCACCGATTCGGGTACCTGTAGGGATCTCTATTCTGAGGGCTAAACTTTAGGCATTTTCAAAAGATTTGCGTATACTTCATACAATCAACAATGAAATGGCTAGATACCTTTTGAAGGAAATCGCAAGGATTTATGAAGGATGAACTATATTTTGTGTTGGACAATCTTTGAAATAGAAAAACAATTTCCGGTTGATGAATCGTAGAACTTTTTTAAAACTCAGCGCTCTCACTCTTCTATCGATCTCCTGTAGATCGGTTTTTCCAAGAAAAGAAGTCATTCCAACTAAGAATCCACGAAAGGTAATCATCATCGGTGCCGGAATGGCTGGTGCGGGAGCTGCCTCTCACCTGAAGGAAATGGGTCATGAGGTTCTCGTTTTGGAAGCAAGAAATCGGATAGGAGGTCGGATTTTTACAGATCGATCCGGTGGGTACCCCATTGATTTGGGGGCGGCCTGGATTCATGGTTCCCTGGGAAATCCTCTCATTGAACTCGCGGAAAGATATTCTGTAAAGACCAAAGAAACCGATTTTGAGAATATTATGTTGGTTTATGAATCTAAAAAGATTTCAAAATTAGACCTATATTCAGCTCATAAAAAATTTGAATCTATTTTGAAAAAAATTGAATATTTCACAGAAGATAATCCTTCAGTTACTTCATTAAAATCTTATCTGGAAAAAGAATACAGTAGATTGAATCTTCCACCTCTCGATAGGAAGGTTTTTGAGTTCTTAGAGAGGGGACTGGAAAATGAAAATGCGTCCACCCTCAGTGAAACTTCTGCGTATGCCTTTTTTCATACTACAGAAAACTATGAAGGTGAGGATGAGTTGGTCTACGGAGGATATGATTCTATCTTAAAAGGATTGCTGAGAGATGTTCCTGTCCTTCTCGATGAACAAGTATTGCACATTAGAAATCAAAATTCAGAAATATCAGTGGAAACAAGCAAAGGTTTGCATAGGGGGGATTTTGTCATTGTAACAGTGCCGGTGAGTGTATTACAAAAAAAATCCATACAATTCACACCATCCCTACCTCCCGAAAAAGTTAGAAGTATCAATGCAATACCTATGGGTATTTTCAATAAATACATTCTCGAATTTGAAGATAAGTTTTGGTCGGATGAGGAAGTGTTTGCTGATCTTACCCAACCCAATCCGATGTATGATCTTATCTTTAATTTTCATTCGTATCTTAAGGTTCCCGTTCTGGGATTTATGGGTACCGGCGAAAGATCAGATCGATTTGGAATGGATCCCGATATGAAAAGTCTGGCTCTTTCGGAGCTAAAAAACATATTCCAAAAGAAAATTCCGGAACCCAGGAGGATTCTCTCTACCCAATGGGGAAGGGATGAATTTGCTTTAGGTTCCTATTCTTATGCTGTAAATCATATGAAGTCATACATCCGTGAATACTCCCGTCCGCTGGGAAACATTCATTTTGCAGGGGAGGCAACACATGAAAAGTATTTTTCATATGTCCATGGAGCCTATCTCTCAGGAATAAGAGAAGCTGAATTGATCGCTTCCAAGACCAATTCATCTTCTCCCTGAGTATTAGGAATCACTTACCCCGGTATTCTTTTCTTCTTCTCGGCTTGAGTTCTATGAGTTTGGTATTGGATGTTTCTGATTCATCGATGAGATAGGAAACGGTTCTCGCTACATCTTCCGGTTCGAGTAAAAAGTCATTTCCCTGAAATTTTTCGAGACCTTTTCCTCCGAATTCTGTTTTGACCCCTCCGGGACAAATGCTACAAACTCCGATCCCATACTGTTTGACATCCTCACGTAAGGATTCGGTGAATCCGTTGAGGGCAAACTTTGAGGCTGAATACGCAGTTCCGGTTTTGAATCCATTCAAACCCGCTACAGAAGAAATGTTGATGATGTAACCTGATTTGTTTTCGATCATATTCGGAAGTGAATACTTGGTAAAGAGAAAGGATCCGTAGACATTGACTTTCTGGATCTCGTCAAATTCTTCATAGGTAAATTGATCGACCCGCTTGAAGATTCCAATCCCTGCATTATTGATCAAAACATCGATTCTTCCAAAGGTTTGGAGAGTTTTCTCCACACAGAGACGGATGTCTTCTTCTTTCTTGATGTCCCCTACTGTGTAGATTGATTTCAGAGCCGGATCTTGGGACTGAAGAATCGATTTCATTTCTGATTCACTTCTGGAGAAGAGTGAAAGATGGTGACGTTGACCTTCTTTTTCAGCTATAGCTTTCCCAATTCCTTTGCTTGCCCCCGTGAGTACGATTACCTTTCGATTGTTGTCCTGCATATATTCTCCTGATTTTGTTCTGGTGTTTTAAAATGATAAAATCAATCCATAATAAGATCAATTTTCAAATATTTTTAATAGCTTATCTATCATGAAATTGGATTGATCGGGAGTGATTTCGAGTTTGGAAACAACTCCGATTCCATTATAAAGTGTGAAAAGAAAAGTAGCAAGTTCTTCAGGATGTTTGATTTTGTGAATTTCTTTCTTTTTCATCCCTTCTTTCAGATAGTTTGTAAAAAT
>JACKPB010000008.1:27500-211131 GCA_024233875.1 Leptospiraceae bacterium | reverse complement strand
ATCCGGATTCATTTTATTTTGATCCCGCTTCTCCTATCCCCTGGAAAACGGAACTCACCGGAATCTCTACTCCAATTCTGGGACCGGAGGGAGGGTTTCGGGAGGAAGAGATAAAAATGTTTACAGAATTTGATAGAAAAGGATACAATCTTGGTGATACTATCATGAGAATCGAAACAGCAGCACTCTATTCACTGAGTGTTCTGCAATATTCTATTAGGAAGTCAGGATGATAAAAATAGACAACGATCACAATCTCTTCAATCCTACAGAAGATCACAAAGAGTTGAGGGAATCTGTTGGAAAGTTTGCCAGATTAGAACTGGATGAACAGGCAAAAGAACATGATGAAAAAGAAATGTTCAATGACACTCTTTTTAGAAGGCTGGGAAAGGAACTCGGAATTTTTGGAGTGACTGTTCCCGAAAAAGATGGTGGACTCGGACTGGATGCAGTGGCGGCCGTGATTGTTCACGAAGAGATGTCGCAGTTTGACCCTGCCTTTACCCTTTCTTATCTCGCACATGAAGTTTTATTCGTAAATAACTTTTATTTTTCTTCTAATGAAGATCAGAGAAAGAGGTATCTCTCTAAAGTCTTGAGTGGCGAATGGATCGGTGGTATGGCAATGACCGAACCGGGAGCCGGAACTGATGTTCTGGGAATGACAACCATAGCCAAAAAGAAAGGAAACAAATACATTCTCAATGGCACCAAGCAGTACATAACCAATGGTAGCAATGGGGATGTTTTTCTCGTCTATGCAAAATTGGATTCAAAGGACAATAGAAAAATTACTTCGTTTATCGTAGAGAAGACGTTCAAGGGTTTTTCTGTTGGGAAGAAAGAAGAAAAAATGGGGATGCGATCGTCTCCTACAGCACAGTTGATTTTTGAAGACCTGGAAGTGCCGGAAGAGAATTTAGTGGGGGAAGAGAATTCTGCGATCACCCATATGATGAGAAATCTCGAGATCGAAAGAGTCACTCTTGCGGCCCAGTCTATCGGGATTGCGAAAAGATCAATTGATATTATGTGCGACTATTCAATCCGACACAGAGAAGCCTTCGGGAAAAAACTGGTTCAATTCGGTCAGATACAAAAAATGATCGCTGAATCTTACGTCGATTGTTCCCAGGCAAGATCACTGGTATACAATGTTGCATCTATGGTAAATCCGGGCATTCGAAACTCCATCGGAGCCGCTTCCGCCAAATTAGCAGCCACCAGAATGGCAGAGCAGGTTTCCAGAAATGCGATTCAGGTTCTGGGTGGATATGGATACTGTCGTGAATATCCCATAGAAAGATTGCATAGAGATTCGATTCTTCTTTCTATTGGTGGAGGAACCAATGAAGCTATGCAAAAAAATATAGCTAGTGATCTGATTAAGCTTTATGAAATGAAAGAGTCCTAGGTTCGAATCCCGAAATCCTTGAACTCTTCATTGATTTCGGGGTTCCATCGGGTATCCACCGAAGAGACAATCGAGAATTTGTTTCCCTTTCGGATTTCCGCCACAAGGCTTTCCAGTTTCGATCTCTCACCTATGGCGATGGTTCGGACAGATCCATCTGCCTGGTTGAGAGTGAATCCTTTTAATTGTAAAGAGCTAGCCGTTTGAAATACAAAATTTCGAAAACCTACTCCCTGAACTTTACCTCTCGCTATGATTTCTATTGATTCCATATCTATGCCTTCTTCTCAAAATGAAGTGCCATCATATCCCCTTGATCGGTTATCTTGACAAGTTCATCCACGATTCCTTTGATAAAATTAAAGAGAGGAGGGGGATTCTTTTGAGATGTCATTCCACTTCCATAGGTAATGTGGGAAACATTTGTAAAGCCAATGTCTTTGCAGAGATCGATTATCCCTTCTAGAGAGTAGTAGTAAAGATGTTCGGGAACATTTAGAAATCTCCATCCGGGACCGAAGAGCCCGGCCAGAAGTCCGTACCTGCACGTGGAGAGAATCATCCTTCCACCCGGTTTGAGATGAGAGTAGATTTTTTGTAGGGTTTTTCTGGGTTCATGCAAATGCTCTATTGAGGCCCAGAGTGTGATGAGGTCAAAACTTTCAGTGATATCCTTGTCCCAGGATAAAAAATTATCCAGAATGATATCCAAGCCCAAAACACTTCTTCCGTATTCGACAGGAGCCTCAGCTATTTCAATTCCTCTGGCATTCCAACCCCGATTTTTCATGAAAGACACAAAGTATCCGGCGGCACAGCCAATGTCAATGGTAGACTTATTCAATCCGAGAGAGTCTTCCCAGGAATAGAAATTTAAATCTTTAAGGTTCATCTGAAAGACCCGTTCGATTTCGGAACGCAATTTATCGGAATAGTAATTGTCATACCCCCGATCACTCCTACGGGTGAAGTACTCATTGGAATAGTATTTTAAAACTTCCGAATACTCAGGTTGGGGGTTTACCTGAACCAGGGAACAATGATTGCAACGTACTAGAGTGAAGAGTTCGTCACGGCTGGAAAGTTTGGAGAAGAGGTGAGTGAAACTATCTCTTCCGCATGTATCACAGGGTATCTTTTTCATGGAAATAAAACTTTAATAGGATGTACGGAGCTTTCAAGAAAATACAAAATCACATTGAAGAATATAATGATAAGCAACGAAACAATCACAAAGAAAACAAGCAGAAATGCAAAAATTAGAGTGAGGGGAATATAAAAACTACCCTCATCATCCGGATTGTTTCGGTTTTTATCCTCTTTTTTTACAAAATTGAATTTGTACACAGAGATCCAATTCTTAATCTTCGCAGTCCGGAATCTTTCCGATTGCGTAGAGATTTTCAGAAAAGAAAGGATCATCCAGGCTATCCACAGAAACACCTTTTTTTACAGTAGAATGAATGAAGAGCTTATCTTTCAAGAACACAGCAACATGGGAAATATTGTCCTCACCGAATCTAAAGAAGAGAAGGTCACCCTGTTCGGGGATCTCCCATTTTTTCTTGATCTTAACTTTTCTGAAGAGGGAGGATGGGGTCCCGGAAATTGTCTTGGCATAAGCTTTGTCCAGAATCTCAGAAATCAACTCTGTGGTTCCCATTCCATCTTTAGATTTCTCACCCATACGATAGGGAACTCCCTCCCACTGAACCACCTGTTTGAAAAGTTCCCAATTGTCCCCATCATTTTTTTGGACCAGGAGTCCATGTCTTTCATAAAGAATATTCCGAATTGTAGAGTGTTCGTCTTTGTTGACAGAGAATAGAGAGATCGAACCGGAGAAAAAGAAAAGAGTTAAGAGTATTCGTTTCATAGACATAGGATATGAGTTGAATCAGTTTGGAAGATTTGTCAATTGAATTATTCGCAAATTTTTTGGAAAATGTTTACAATTCAAAATCCTTATCCAAAACTAATTTCGTGATGGAAAGAGTTTCACCACCGGATGCCCTATAGAGCCTTAAGTAAACTTCTGTGAAGTCTTTTTTCTTTTCCACCTGTCCTGAAATAAGATAATTGGCTCCTGTTAGATTGGCATATCGACTGACAAGTTCCAATTCATTGCGATTTTGGTGAAAGTACTTCCAATCTCTTAACAGTGCTATCTTGTCTTCCCGATTCACAATTGGAAAACTTCCCCATTCCTGAAGAGATTTTTCCAGAAAACTGCTCAAAATGTTGGAATTTTCCTGATACATTGTCTTTTCTGTAAAGAGTGGAAGTGAGGTGATTCGGGTAGAATCAGGAATTGTTTCGGAAGAAAAATCTATCAATTCATTGAAGCCTTTTATAAAAAGCTTTTTCAGTGTATCTTCTCGTGATTCTGTTTGGATTTTTTTTGCCAGGTAGTACGTCTGAACATCTGAAAGCGATTTGCCTGTGGCATGAAAGTACTCTTCTTTTGAAAAACGAATGATAATACTCTCCAATTTATCGGTAGCAAAGTTTGCACCAATATGGCGACTCACGCTAGTTTCGGGAAGGGATGGATTGTCTGCTGTATCACCATAAGTGAGGAAAATATATCGTGCATTGGTATACTGAGAGATTTGACGCAATACGTATTCTCCCTGAATATCGAGCCCACCGGTTCCAATTGTAAAGAGCTTAATCCCTTTTTTCTTGGCATCTTTTGCTGCATGAATATAAGTGTAGCTCTGATTGTAATCGAGGTGAGGGGGAGCGTCGGTAATCACAAATCCCATTTTGATTGAATCTTCCCTCCAGTTGATATTCAAAACTGCATCTTTCAGAGCTGTTTGAAGATCTTCGGGATTGTCTCCACCACCTTCAGCTTCCACCTTGTTCAATTCTTTTCTAAATGCTTCGAGATCATTTGTTAGGGGCACCAATTTGGTTACATACTCTTCTTCTCTGTCCCTATAGAGAACCAGACCAAATCGAACAGAAACTTTGGGAAGAGAGGAAAGGTTTAGATCGATAAGTTCAATTGTTGCTTTCAAACGTGCAATTTCTTCTCCCATGCTTCCTGTCGTGTCAAATACAAATACAATATCAATGGGTATCTCGGATTGATTGCTTCTCTGAGTTTTTAGTTGAACAGGAATTTTCCTGTTTCCGTTTCTCCAGAAGGGGATCTCTTCCCGGGTTCCGGATTTTTCTACCTGAAAGATGTATTTATTGGAATCGGGATATTCTGAAGGATGAAAGATGAAGGATCCATCCGAGTATGTCTGACCGACTTCTAAGAGCTTTGAATCGGATTGAATTTTTATTTTTGCAAAAGGAACTGAATTTCCCGATTGATCCTGGACATTGAATACAATTCTTTCTGAGATATTCAGGGGATAATGTGGTATTGTGTCATACTTTTTTAAGAAATTTACAAAATAGTTAAATTGTTTATTGTCATCTGTAAAGCCAGCCTGTCGATTTTCAGAGTAGAATCTCCTCGCGGCAGAGTCCGGATTATTGATCATTACTTGATTTTCGTATTCAGGATTCTTTTGGGTTGTGCGGGCATCTAAATCTTTTTGCGATTGAGATTGGGAAGTATCGGGTTGGATGGGGTTTGAGTCTGATTTAAAAACTGTTGAGCTACAATGGAGTAGACTCAGAAGTATGGCGAGTTCTAAAAGAGTCCAGAGTCTGAGATAGGTGTTGGATTTGGTTTTTATGGTACAGGTAAGGATTTTTTTTACGAAAAGAGTCATTTTTTCCATTAGGTGTCCGGTATAGTTTTTGGGTTCCCCAAATACGATCTTCATTCTTTAGAATAAACTTAGATTGTATCGCATCAGAGATCATTGTGTGAATGTATCTTTCCGGATTTTCAGAAAGTAGAGATCCGGACAAAAGATTTTTTTTATCTTTCTTCAAGGAATTTATTATGTCAATAATCTGCAACCTAAATTTCTCTATTGAAATTCCAGTTTTGATTTCATCCGTATATAGAAAATAAGAAAAAAGATTTCCCGGAGTGATAAGAATTTGAGAGTTCATTAATGTTTTCAGAAATTGAGCCAGGGTGACCCTATCCA
Organism: Leptospiraceae bacterium; assembly: GCA_024233875.1. GTDB lineage: Bacteria > Spirochaetota > Leptospiria > Leptospirales > Leptospiraceae > JACKPB01. The sequence continues at coordinate 205,650 of JACKPB010000008.1, read as the reverse complement.
TATCTTTTGGAAACTGTACCGGAGCTCCAATTCGAAGATCCATAACCGGTTTTCTATACAAAAGATAATCATAATTCAATCCGATCGGAAGGACTGAAAGAGAGCCAATTTGCGAATAAAGAAGGTAGACTCCCTGACGTATCTGATTCAATTCTCCATTGATGGTATAAGTTCCTTCCGGGAATAAAAACAAAGTTTTTCCGGAGAGAATTTCATTTCCCAAATCTTTCCAGTTTTGATTGACTAGATCTCTCAATGTATTTCTACCTGTGAGTTCCCTCGAATTGTCCCGAAAGGGTCTCTTGACCGGATAAGCATTTACAGTTTTCAGCATAGATGGAAGTATCCCTGAAAAATCAATCCATCCCAAAATCATTTTTTGAATTCCCTTGGGTTCAAACTCCTTTACAAGAAAGCCGGGTTCGAGGATGTCCTGTCTTGCCGGGACTACAAGAGGAAGTTTTTCTTGATAAAATCGATTTAAATAACAAACTACGCTTACATCCATCGGATTTACATGGTTGGCAGTGACGATGCCGGGAAAATGAATCAATAATTTGCAGGAATCATTTTCAAAAGAATAATAAAATTTCTGAAATAAAAAATGTCTGGAAAGTGCTACCAGACGTAAAATTAAATCTTTAAGAATCCTATTTATCATTTCCTGTATTGATTAACTTGATTGGGAATACTAGATCTATAGATGTACCGGAATTCAAAAAACTGTAAAGAAAAATCTCACCGTTATGCAATTCCATAATTTTTTTTGCCAGGAATAAACCGAGACCCACTCCGCTGGTTTCATAGTTAATAGAACTATCCACACGGAAAAATTTTTCAAAAACTTTAGAATGGAAATCTTTATGAATCCCTATGCCATTGTCTTTGATATTGATTCGAATATTATCTAAATTTTCTATGGCAAAAATTTCAACAATTCCATTCTCTTTATTGTACAAAATGGAATTCTTAATCAAAATCAATAGGGTTTTTAGGACTAAACTTCTATCCGCATGAAGTCGTATTACATTCGGAATTCGATTGAAAACAGTCACTTTCTTTTCTTTAGAAATTTCATGTAGATAAAGGATGGCCTCTTCAGTCAAATCCTTCAGATTGATTTCATCCGGATAAATTTCAAATTTTGATTCCAGGTCGGTTACAAACATGAGATCATTGATTAGATCATTCAACAGACTTGCCTGATAGATAAGGTCTCTTGAAAGAGAAAAATTTTCAGGGTCATCCTGAGTATTTTCCGAGAGAATTTCAGAATATGCAAAAATCAATGAGAGTGGAGTTTTTAACTCATGGGATAAATTGGATAAAAATTCATCCTTAATTTGATTGACTCTTTCCTCTTTTTTTAGAATATTTTCTGAAGTATTCAGAGCTAAAATGAATCGATTGGATAGGATAAAAATCTGAGTGATCGTTAGGAAAAAAAATCCAAAGTACATAAAATGAAAGAGAAATGATGAATACATAATGTTCAAAATTTCAAGGAACATACATGTACTGAAAAAGATTAAGCTGAGAAGAAAAGAACCGGCTCCCTGTTTCTTGTTCAGGAGAGAAATGATACTAACTATGAGTACAAATAAACTGGAAACGATAATACTATATCTAAGAGCTAAATTGACCAAGGGTAATATTTTCAGAGAAAAACTCAGAGAAGCTATGAGCAATAAATAGTGAAAGGAAAGGAGTCCCCGATAAATGATTTTATATACTTCCAGTAAGAAGAGATGGCGTATATACAATAAAAATGCTATAACAGCGAGAATAGTAAAAATAGTCTCCCAAAAATAGTAGAAGGTAAAAGATAAATTTGGAATCAATATTTCAAATATTTTTTCCGAAGTGAAAAGCTCCCTTCCCGAAATCATAAAGCAGAATATTCCGAAATACAATGCCGAAAGATAATTCCTCTTTAGAATAAAGAAAAGGAAAGAATAGAATCCAATAATTGTCAGATAACCTATCGTTGAGAATTGAATGAAGTTTGTGAATGAGCTGTATCGATAAATCGCGGTTTGAGATCCAAAGTGAATCGAACTTAAGATTCCCGGCTGATTCAATATGAAATTAGATAGATAGATGTCTATATGTATTTCCCTGTCAGAATCATTATGAAAATTGTATACTCTATTGGCATAATAAGGTGTAGTCGATTGAATGTCCGTTCCGAACTTTCCGATTTCCAAAACCTTCTCATTGTTTATATGAAGGCGGTAGCTATTGGGAATATTGATTAATTTTAGACCCAAATCCTTACAATTTTTAGGTGGAGTGATTTCAATATGAAAAACCCCATAACCTTTGGATGGGAATGATGATGACCAGGTACCCGGAATTGATATCGGGACAGCCCGGGATCTATCAAAACTTTCAGACTCCATCCATTGAAAAAGCCATTTACCGTTCAAACGATATGTAGAGAGTTCATCACATGGGTAAGAACTCAAATCCAATTTTCCCGCTTCTGAAAATTGAGGATTGAACTCACTCAGACAATTCATGAATAAGAGCAGAAAAGATAGAAAAAAGAAATTTAAGAACTTTTGGAAACTTTCTTTCATCCGATTTTATTTCCTGAAGATTCATTATCCGAGAGTGATTCGGAAAGTGGGATCAAAATTTGTATTACAGTCCCTTTTTCTAGTTGTGAATTGATTTCGATCTTGCCTTTATGTGCTTCTACAACTCCTCTAACCTGAGCCAGACCGAGACCTGTTCCATTGCTTTTCCCGTGAGAAAAAAAGGGCGAGAGAATCTTATCTAAGAATTCGGGGGGTATCCCCGGTCCATTGTCCTGAAATCTCATAATCAAATCATATTCTGAAGTATTTACATCAATAATAAAGGCTGGATTTTGAATTTCAGCTTCTATGAATGCTTCCACACTATTTAAGAATATATTTAGAATAGCTCTCCGAAAACGTTCTGCATCCAAGAGAAACTCTCTCGAACAATTTATATTTAATTGAATTGATATATTGTGTAGATTTGTTTCCGGAGACAGGAAATAGATGATTTCATTAAAAAAGGTTTGTAAATCAATTTTTTTCTTTTTGATTTCGAATTTCCCTTTTACAAAATCAAGAATATCATGAGACATATCCGAAAGTCTCAATGCTTCCACCTCTATAGACTTGAGATACTCGACCCTTTCCTTTTGATTTAGATCCTCATCTTCGGCTAATTCTGCAAAACCGATGATAGAAGAGATAGGATTTTTTAAGTCATGAACTATTTCAGAAGCAACCCTTCCGATGTCCTCAAGTCGGGTTCGTTCTCTGAGCAATTCGGATGTTCTTTCTTTTACTTTCTCTTCAAGATTTTTCTGAAATGAAAAAAGATTTTTATTACTGAGTTTCAGTTGTCTCGAGAGTTTTTCCACCGAACTGAAGGCCTTTGAATATTTGATTGAAAGTGAATAAGCCTGAATGAAGACAAAACTCAAGAATCCGTATGGAAGCAATAATTGTGAATTGATATAGAAATTCAAATAGAGTATATCATTGATTGTTGAGAGTAGTAGGGAGAAGAAACCCAAAAGGGTAAGTAGGGTAATGTCTTTGTGATTTCTAAAATTATATAGAAGAAGAAACATCGTATAGAGAGATATCCAGATGAATGTTGCCTGATGAATGTAAAAAAAATTGGAGAAATAATAAGGTGGTAAAAAAATAATTCCAACCCCCAAAAAGAGTAATAAGTAGGCGGGAAGCATCAATAAAGGAAATGCTACTTTTCTGTAGTACAAAGTAGTAAAATAAAAACAGAAGGTAAAACTTACTATCATTCCGCTAAGATATTCTAATTTGATGGACAACTCCCATTGAATCAATGGGAATAATTTGAATATCAACTTCTCTCCTGTAGTCAAAATTCTCAGTGTTGAACTCAAGCAAAATAGTGCAAACATGAGGGGATAGATATCTTTTCTACGATTTTTAAACAAACCTAAATGGTAAAGAGCCATGATAAATAATGCTCCCACACTAAAACTTTCCACAAGTTTGTTCAATTCATAGCGACTTTGTAATTCTGATGTATTCCCTATCATGATTTCTGAAGTCAAACCACCCCTGAAAAAAGAGAAATTAGATATTTCAATCAATAATTCATTTTCATTTTCTATATTAGTTAATTCTAGAATGTGATTTCTGGTTTCGGGTTTATGTACACTCGAATTTTTCCCAAACTTTCCTCCGGATGCAATGAGTTTTCCATTCCAATACAAATTGTAGGCGGTTGAAAAATCTCTGACTGAAAGAGATAGACTGCCATTAAAGTCCGGATTCAAAAGAATCTTTTTCCTATAGGTTGCATATCCAAATGATGGGAGGGATTCATCATTGAGTGTAATGTTGTTCCAATACCCCGGAACGGGAGTTTGGATCTCTGTATCACCCGAAATTTCATTTTTAGTTTTTAACCAGGATAGATACCAGAGTCCATTCAAATCTTGAACTCCATCTTTCTTCCAGTCAATTCCGGAATAGTCTAAATGTTCCGTACTTAGATTCGATTCATGAGCTTTCTTGCAACTTAAGAGAAGTAAGCAGGAGAAAATTAAGACTAGAAAACTACTGGTTTTTAGGATGAGGAAGGTCCGGCAAACAGGATAGAGCCCTCTCAATAAAATCATGAATTCTTATTCTTGGCACCCAGATGAAGAAGGATGAGATCAATATCCGAAGGGTCTACACCCGAGATCTGAATGGCTTTCTCCAGACTGGGAGGTCTGTGTTGATTTAGTTTTTGTAAGGCCTCTTTCTTGAGACCCTTTACCTGATTGTAGTCGAAGTCTTCGGGTATTTTTACTCCCAATTGCTTCTTTCGAGATTCTATAGATTCAATTTCTCTTTTGATATATCCCTCATACTTGATCTCCATCTCAATGATTTTAAGATCGGAGGGGGACAATTCCTTGAGATCGGAGAGCATTTCCAGGCAATCTTCCAAATGGATTTCCGGGCGCTTCAGAAAGGAGGAAAAATCACCGCCATACTTAACCGATGAAATATTTTTAGACTTCAATAGATTATCGAGCGCCGGTGAAGGTTTTAAATTGGTAGAAGCAATTGTCTTTTGAACCGAGTCGATTTTATTGTACTTTTCTATCATTCGGTTGTAATCCGATTCTTCCACAAGCCCCATTTCATAACCATATTTCATCAAACGACGATCAGCATTGTCCTGTCGGAGAAGCAATCGGTGCTCCGCGCGACTGGTGAACATCCTATAGGGATCTTCCACTCCTTTCAGTACAAGATCATCAATCAAAACTCCAATATAACTTTCACTTCTACTGAAGTAAAATGGTTCCTCTTTTCTGAGACTACGTATCACGTTGTAGGCAGCTGCCAATCCCTGAGCGGCGGCCTCTTCATATCCCGTTGTCCCATTGATCTGTCCTGCATGGAAAAGACCTTTGATCTTTTTGGTTTCCAGGCTCGGTTTTAATTCTGTTGGATCAACAAAATCATACTCTACAGCATATCCCGGACGGATGATTTCCGCTTCTTCCATTCCTTTGATAGATCGAACTACCTGCCATTGGACGGATTCAGGAAGACTTGTAGAGATTCCATTTGCGTAAATTTCTTTAGTTTCGTAGCCTTCGGGTTCTAAAAAGATTTGATGTCTATCTTTATCTGCAAAACGAACAATCTTATCTTCTATGGATGGACAATACCTCGGACCTATGGATTGGATCTTTCCGGAATACATAGGAGAACTCAGAAGATTTTTATTGATGATATCGTGAGTTTTTTCATTGGTATAAGTAATGTAACATGGAATTTGTTTCCGATCGATTCTGGAAGTTGAAAAGGAAAACGGAGTGGGATTTTCATCTCCGTCCTGAATCGCTAGTTGTGAAAAATCTATCGAATTGGCATGTAATCTCGGAGGAGTTCCCGTCTTCAGTCTTCCCAGTCGAAAATTGTATTTCGCAAGACTTTTGGATATCCCATAACTTGTCCCGTCTCCCAGTCTGCCGGATTCCTTCTGATAATCCCCAATATGAATGAGACCGGAGAGAAATGTACCTGTAGTGAGAATGATATGATGGGTGTAGAAACTAAACCCTCTTGAAGTCACAAGTCCCTGAATCGAGTTGTCCTCGATGAGGATATCCTCTACAGTATCCTGTCGGATACTTAGGTTTTTGATACTTTCCAGAGTGTGCTTTACTTTTAATTGGTATTCCTTTTTTTCTGCCTGAGCTCTGGGAGCCCAAACCGATGGTCCCTTGGAAGTGTTCAGCATCTTGAACTGGATCCCGGTGGAATCAATGATTCTTCCCATTATCCCTCCGAGAGCATCCAGTTCTCGGACCATATGACCTTTGGCGATTCCACCTATAGCGGGATTGCAACTCATTTGCCCGATTGTGTCTGCGTTCATAGTTATGAGTAAGGTGGAAAATCCGGCCTTGCTTACCAGATAACTGGCTTCTGCACCGGCATGACCACCGCCAACAACGATACAATCGAATTGATTGGGAAAAAAGGATTCCATACAGTGAGTCAAAATTTCTAATGGGATTTGGAAAGAAAAAAATTGTGTGGAATTTTGCTTTTTCAATACTTAGAATCCTTAAGTATCTTAGCCGATATTCGATCTTATTGGGAGTTTTGCTTCTAAATTGCTCGATGTACCAATCCAAACAGCCCGTTGCCAGTTGCTATCAATCCTGTAGGAATGTTTTTTTGCTTTGCTATCTGGCAATGAATTCAAACAATCGGGATAGTACCGGATTGGCCTATGACAACGCTACGATTCTCGCGGCATCGTGCAATATTACAAATTGTTATGGGAAATGCGACGGACAGGGACTGGCAACGTTTCAGCAGAACAGTAGGTGAATGTTTTGAAGAATTCAGGGCTGTTCTTTTTTTCCAATTAGAGGAAATTTTTCAAGAATAAGGAATTTTAGTCACATGATAAAGAAATACTTAACCGGAGTAATCATTTTTCAACTTCTTTGTTTTCTCATTCCTACAACAGAAGTCAGGAGTGAACAATGGAGCCCAAAAATAAAAATAAAAAATGGTTCTACAGGAAAAATTTCAGGAGCCGATCATCTCAAATTGATCTCTCTAGCAGGTGGTATGACCACGATCAAAGAAATTCCTAATCCATCTGGAGAATTTCAGATGGATGCGGTAGAGGTTCCTGAAGGCTCACCGATTTTGATTCAGGTGATTTATAAGAATGCCAACTACAATAAAATGGTACCTCCCGCTCCGGAGTTTCGAAATCAACCTGTGGAAATTGTCATCTACGAGACCACATCCGATCCAAAAGTTTTGGATATCAAAAGTATAGTTCAGATCACCAGGGAAGAGAGAGGGATTCGATTTCTAAAGCTTTATCTCATATACAATAATTCTGAACCACCCAGAACATACTCTCCTCCGGAACCGATCGAATTTTATATCCAGGATGATGCTGTCTCCATAGAAGCCAGGTTGAACCAACCCGGTTCCGGAATGGGAATTCCCCTCAACCCCCAAAAAGGCAAAGTAGGATATCAAATTGGTAGACCGATTTTACCCGGACAATCAGATCTCATGATATCCTATTTTCTGGAAAATACTAATGAAGAGATTGGTATCATAGATCATTTGCTTTTTGAAGACAAGATTGAAAATTTAATTCTTATCAATCCACCTGATATGGAATTTCTTCTCGAAGGAGGAGGTAGCTTTGAAAAAATTAAAGAAGTCGGACCGGATGGAATGTTGGGATATAAAATTAAATATCCAGCTTCCAGAAAAATAAGTTTTCGCCTCAAGGGTGGAGAGCCGATTCGGGAACGTATTACAGAAACTCCTACCGGAAGAAAAATTGTGAATGGAAATATATTTCAAACTTCAATTTCCTCATTGGTTGGTTATGGAGCAGTTCTGGCTCTTCTTTTCAGTCTTTCATTTCTATTTGTCTATCGAAAACCATCCAAAGCTTGAATTTTTGAAAGAATATTTTTCTCCGTTTTCATTTTGATGAAATCGGAATTGAATTCAGGTTTGGGTAATCAATTCTGGTTAGACAATGAATTTACTTTCTATTCACCAGGTATCGAAACGAATCGGAGATAAAATTCTCTTTACCGATGTAACTCTCGGAATAGAGGATTCAGAAAAAATCGCTATTATAGGAACAAATGGTTCCGGGAAAAGTACCTTCCTGCGCATTTTGGAAGGAAAAGACAGTCCTGACAGTGGAAAAATTGTAAAAAACAGAGAACTCAAAATCTCTACTCTCTCCCAGACATCAGAATTCAGGGAAGGAGATACGATTCGCGATCATATCTATTCGGGAGCAAGCCCTCTTGTTTCAATTATTAAAGAATATGAATTGATCTGTGAAAATCTTACAGAAGAAAATCAGGAGAAGTACAATCAAATTTCTTCCGAAATGGATCGATTGAATGCCTGGGATTATGAAAGCCGGATACGATCTATTCTTCAGGAACTGGGAATAGAAAATTTGTCTCTCCGGATGTCTGAGCTCTCGGGTGGGATGCTTAAGAAAATAGAACTGATTCGAACCCTGATCGAGGATAGCAATCTTATCATTCTGGATGAACCCACAAACCATTTGGATGTGGAAACGATTCTCTGGTTGGAAAGCTATCTTCTGAATACAGAGAAATCTATGATTTTGATCACCCATGATCGTTATTTTTTAGATAGGATCGTCAATACAATTTATGAAATCGATGATGGTAAGATCAGTAAGTATGAAGGTAATTACAATACTTATTTAGAAAAAAAGTCAGAGCTCCTGATTGCCAGGGAAAAAGCAGAAGAAAGACGACAAAATTTTCTACGGAAAGAATTGGAATGGTTGGGAAGACAGCCCAAAGCAAGAAGCACCAAGCAAAAAGCCAGAATTGATCGTGCCGAAGAAGTGATTTCAGCAGGTGGTCCGAAGAAAGTAGAGGACCTGGAATTGTCAGTTTTAGGAAAAAAACAGGGCAAGACTATATTAGAAATTCATTCGATAAATAAAAAATTCAATGATAAAGTGCTTATCAAAAATTTCCAATATCATTTCAAAAGAAAAGAAAGATTAGGGATCGTAGGTCCGAATGGTATCGGTAAATCCACACTCTTGAATTGTATCATTGGAACCCTGGATGTAGATTCTGGATTTATCAAGCCGGGAGTGAACACTGTCTTCGGTTACTTTGATCAAACCAGTCGTGAACTGGAAGATGATCTTAGAGTCTTGGATTATATTAAGAAAAAGGCAGGGGAAACCATTCTTACAGAGGATGGGAGTAAAATTTCAGCCGGACAGATGTTAGAGAGATTTCTCTTCCCTTCAAGAATGCAGAGTCTGGAGATAAAAAAACTTTCCGGTGGTGAAAAGAGAAGACTTTATCTGGTTCAGATTCTTATGCAAAATCCAAACTTCCTGATTTTGGATGAGCCTACAAATGACTTGGATATCAAAACACTATCTGTCCTCGAAGAGTTTTTACTGGAATTTTCCGGCTGTGTCCTGGTTGTATCACATGATAGGTTTTTTATGGATCGTGTAACCGAAGGTCTATTGGTCTTTGAAGGAGAAGGCAAGATCTCCGGATTTTATGGTTCTTATTCTGAATTTTTGGATTCTCAGAAAAAGCGTTCCGAGAAAAAAGAGATCAAAAAAATAGAAAGCGCTGAGTCAGTTCAGGTTGAAGAACCCACACAAAAGAAATCCGGATTGAGCTATCGGGAAAAAAAAGAATTAGAAGAATCTGAAAATAAAATCGAATCACTTGAGAAGGAAAAAGAGGAACTGACCATCTCTCTCTCGAATCCCAATGAAGATTTTACCAAAGTTCAAACCTATTCGGATCGGTTGATAGAAATTGAAAAAGAATTAGAAAAACTTTATCATCGTTGGGAAGAACTTTCATCGAAATAATTATTTTTCATCCAAGACTTCTACTCCATCCCAATCGATAGGAACATTGTGTTCTAGATAGTATTCTGCCCTTTGAATATAAATCTTTGCTGCTTTGTCGGATGGATAGATGGAGAGGTTTTTTCGGAACAATTCGATAGCTGTACTGAAGTCCCTGCTGCTGTAAGAAGCGACACCCTCTTCAAAATAAATCTTGGCATCGAGAATTTGTGCAAGTTGATCATCGGGAAGTCCATCAAATACCTCAATCACAGTGATGAATTTCTTTTTTCCTTTTACTCTCACCTTATCCAAAATTCGATAATTGTAATCGTCCTGGTTTTCCAGATCCAAAAATGTATCCATGCTGATCAGAATAGATGCACCGTAGAGTTTTGTCAGATTTTCTAATCGGGAAGTTAGGTTGACCGCATCGGAAACGACTGTTCCCTCCATTCTCTGGATCTCCCCAATGGTACCCAGTATTACATCTCCTGTGTGAATACCAATTCCCGCCTTGATTGGAGTTCGATTGGGAAATCTATGCTGAATATTGTATTTGGTAATTTCGCGTTGAATTTCAATTGCTGCGCGTAAGGCATCATCAGTATTTTTTGGAAAGAGTGCCATGATCGCATCACCAATGTATTTATCAATGAATCCATTGTGCTTTCGTATGATCGGGCCTATCCTGGCAAAGTAAGAATTTAAAAATCGGAAGTTGTCTTCAGGAGTCATTGATTCGGATAGCTCGGTAAATGATCTGAGATCGGAGAAGAGCACCGTCATTTCTCTTTCAATTTGATCTCCTAAGGATATATCTGTAATACTGGATTTTTTAAGTAACTGAACGAAATCATGCGGAACAAATCTTTCATAAGATTTAGCTAATTTAGAAAGATTGAGTGCTACTTTTACTCTAGAAAGAATCTTGTCTCTGGAAAATGGTCTATTGATAATATCATTGATACCCAGATCTACCAGAGAGTAAATGTTGTCATTTCTGTTGTTTGATATTATGAGAATAATAGGCAATTCTATTTCTGTATATTTAGTCCTTAATTTTTTTATGAAATCAATACTACTGCTTCCGGATATATAGACGTCAATAATCATGAGTATCGGTCTGGATTTTGAGATAGCGTCTTCAGCTGTTTCAATGTCCTGGCAACTATAGATTGTATAATGAATATTGCCCAGATAATTTTCCATGATTTCGATCTGGTTGATTTCATTGTCCAGAATTAGAATATAATCTGCACTACTTACATCTTCTTTTTGGATCTTTTCAGACTCCTTTCCCAGGAAATGTAATTCCATCCATGAGTTTGAAGGATCATCCAATGGTATTGTATTCTCTTCCCAGAATGGAATAGAAATTTTAAAAAAAGGAAGAGTCCCCTTGGGTGATTCTAAGAAGATGTCTCCTCCCATTTTTCTCATGATTCTTGTCTGAATGCATAAATTCATTCCATTGTCTAAAATCGTCTGATTATTGTTCAACATAAGTTTATCAAATGGAGTGAACATCAATTCTATGGTTTGAATCGATATGGGGGTAGATTCAAATTCCAATATAAGATCCATTTGCTCCCGAAAGGTATTCACTGAAATATCTACTTTCCCGTGATTTTTGGTGTTCGAGAAAATAATTGTGAATATTTTGTGGATAATATTTTGAAATCGAAAATCATCTATATGAATCGGGGGGAGGTCTTCGGGAATTAGATTTCGAATAAGAATCTGTTTCTTGAGAGTCTGGGGTCGGAGTATATTTAAAAGATAGTCTATAATTGTATAGAGATCATGTCTGGCTGCATTGAAGTCAAAGCTTTCCCCTTCCAGCTGAGCGTAATCAATAAGATCATGAACCGAATTCAAGAGGATTCCGGATGTATGATAAATTGATTGGATATCAGAACGATTGATTTCAAATGAATTTTTATTATTTTGATAAAGAATGTTTTCTGTGATATTGAAGATACCAATCAATGGTTCCAATAATCTATCAGAGGTTTGTGAAATAAACCTTTCTTTTTGAAAGTTTATTTCCCGTAACTTTTTGTATTCCAAATATTCAGTTTCAGCCATTTTTTCTTTCTCAGCCAATTCTTTTGATTTATATTCTTTGATCTCTTTTTCAGCTTCCATTTTTTCAGAAACTGTATCCTTGATTTTGAAAACAAGTGCTGAGATAAAAAAATAGGATTGGATTGTGAGAATAAAAATTGTAGTCTGAGCTGATAACGGAATCAAATGGAACAAATCTACAATACTGAATAACAAAAATGTAGACCAAGCCATAAGTTGGGCAACACTACCCGTTTCTTTTTTCGTGATTGAAAAAAGAGAGTAACCTAAGAGAAAGAGAGAATTGATGAGAATTTGTACTGTTGATATATAGTACCAATACTTATAGGTTAGAAACAAAAAAGGAATGTAGACAAGCAGGTTCAGGAAGTTGATGTATTGAAGCTTTTTTACAAATGGTATCGTTCTGGAAAAATTGAAATAATGTATAGTATATCGATAGGATATAAATGAAAGTAGGGGGATAAGTAAAAAGTCAAGAGCATTTGTAGGGTAAACATTTTTCAAACTAATAAAAGGGAGGATGGAATCCCTTTCTAGAAGTGTAAATCCTGTTAGGATGGGAAAGATGCTATAGAAGACCAGATATCTATCACCCAGGATAAAAAGAAGAACAGCACCCACGGCTCCCAGAATCAATTGAATACTTAAATACCAGCCATTCAAAAAATCTACTGTTAAAGTGTTTTGAAAAAATTTACTCTCATACCAGATCTTTATAGGAATTCGTAATAAAGTAGGACTCCTTATTTTTAATAAATAGGTAAGTTTTTTATAATTATTCACTTTGAAGACCGGGTTCTGATAGGGGACTTCTCTCTTTGAAAAATCGACAAATCTTCCACTCACTTTTTCTTCTACCAATCCCGTATCTTCATCGACCGCAAAGAAATGAACATCATTCAGTTCTATATTTTCTAGTTCTAGCATCAATGGAGAATTAGATAGTTCCGGAATTGTAATTAAGATCCATACATTTGCATCAGAGAAACCCAAATCTAAAAAATTATTGGGAATGAGTGAGAAGTCATTCCTTTTCAGCAATAAAATTGATTTGAGATCCATCTCCCGGGATGAGTCAAGATATGCGTAAGAATGAATGCCGGAAATAGGAGGTTGATTGGAGCCATTCTTATAATTCATGGTGTATGTGAAGACAGTAAAACAGATAAGAACTAAGAAAATTGGAATGTAGGATAGTAATTTTTTCATTAGTTCTCTTGGGCTACCTTCTCATAGATGGAGGAACAGGGAAGTAAGAGTTAGTATTTTCAGAAATCTCTGAGTTTGGATAATCAATCCATAGATTTTTTGGAATACTGTAAAAGTTGTGGGATTATTTATATTCATATTATAAGATTCTAATAGAGCATTTATAGATATATTCTGATCTACTTACTATAGGATACATTTGAAATGAATCAAATGAAAAATTTCAAAATATCCTTGTTCTCTTTTTCAGATAAAACCAAATCATTAAGAAGTTTTTAAATCAATGGCATTCTCATTTTTTAATTTTAAATGTCTCACTTCAAAACAGCTTACAAAAAAATTCAAACTAAAGTATCAAAAAAAATTACGTATTTTTTTAAAAATCTAATTCAAATTGTAATCACAGCTTACAGGTTTAGATATAGAAATCAATCGATATTTCATTACTTTGAATTAAAAAAAGGATGGGAGAAGGTAGGAGAAGCACCCTAGAGAGAAAGATCTCACTAGGGCATGAGTACTAACGTATAGCTTTCGTAAAAATCATTTTTCCTGCGGCAGTTTGTATGATAGAGGTGACGCTTACCTTTACATCCTTTCCCACCAAATGACCACCATTTTCTATGACTACCATAGTACCATCTTCTAGATATCCGATACCCTGGTTTTCATCTTTACCTTCTTTTATAACCTGAATCGTCAATTCTTCTCCAGGAAGAACTACCGGTTTGAGGGCATTGGCGAGATTGTTGAGATTCAGTACTTTAACCCCCTGAAGTTCAGCAACTTTATTTAAGTTGAAGTCATTTGTAACAAGTTTTCCACCGGTGTCTCTAGCTAGCTTAATCAATTTCGCGTCTACTTCCCGGGTGTCAGTATAGTCTGCGTAGGTAATCTTTACTTCTATAGAGCCCTTTCTTTGAAGTTTATTGAGCATATCCAGCCCGCGTCTTCCTCTTGCTCTCTTAATAGGATCTGAAGAGTCGCTGATCAGCTGAATCTCTCTGAGCACAAAGTTAGGAAGGATGAGGGGACCATCAATAAAATGTGTGTCGGCGATATCTAAAATCCTACCATCGATCACAACTGAAGTGTCCAAAATTTTATCCCGAACTTCTTCCTCCTGATCTTCACCATCCAGATTGAAAGTTCTCACACCACCCCGATCACTGAGAATCGCAGCACCTGCTTTTTTATAAAATTTAGTACCCAGCCTCAAACCCAAGTATCCGAGTACAATGTATACGACCAAAGCAACATGGGGAAGTTTTTGAAAGGCTAAAGCTGATTGTAGGAAATAGGCTATTCCAAAACTGATAAATAAGAAAATACCCACAAAAAACGCCTCTTCAGAGTTTATCCATGTGAGAAGTTTCTCATCGAGATATTCAAGAGCAATGACAATCAGGAAGACAAGTCCGGATGAAATTGCAGGAATCAAAAAAGATTCATTTATAGATTGTAATAATAAAAAGTTACCCGCAGCTATAGAAAGAGCTACGGCAACTTTAATGAAATGATTCATACTCAAATCCTAGGAATTATTTGAGTTTCTCAGGATATAGGACTAATCAGTGACCTCTGAAATTTCTTCTTCGGGTTTATCCGGCTGCTGGGTTTGGACAGAACTTGCTAAAATATCGGAAACAATATTACCAGCTTCTTCATGGGGTACACCTTTGCTGAGAGCGATTTCCGTTTTTACCAAATTGTAAGCACTCTCGTAAAGTTTTCTTTCCATAATGGATAATTCTTTTCCGTTCGCTCTTTTGTAAAGATTTCTACAGACATCTGCCACTTCGTAAATGGAACCGGATTTGATTTTATTCATATTATTTTGATACCGGATTTTCCAATCTTCTTCTGTATCGACTTCATCTTTACTGAGAAGGTTGAGAACTTTCTTGATGTCTTTTTTGGGTATGATCCCTCTGATTCCTACCTGTTTGGCTTTGTCGACAGGTATCATTACTTTCATTTTAGTGCTTTGAATTTCGAGACTGTAGCAATCTCGTTTTTTTCCGAGGATGTTTTTCTTGCTTATTTCTGTGATGGCCCCAACGCCATGCATAGGGTAGACTACGTAATCACCAACCTTAAATTCAGGTTCTGTTGTTTTCTTAGCTCCCAATTTCAATTATCTTATTAATCCGTTAAAACTCTAACACAGAGTATTTATCTAGAAATCCACTGTCAATAACTATTTTTATATTAGTTAAAAAAATAAAGAAAAATTAGGAAACATCGATCAAAACTGAATGTTCTTAATGGAGGCATCTTTAAAGACTCCATTTCTAAACTTCTTTACTTTCTTTAGAACTGCTTTTGCTTCTCTATGATTGTAGTAATAGCCCGCATAAAGTTTTCCGGTTTGAGTTCTAAAGATTCTCCCCTGAAATTCTTGTTTTTCACGAATGATGGAGACAGCAAGTTTTGTTGCTTCTTCTTTGGAGAAATTTCCTAACTGGATGATGTAGTTGATTTGGTCCGGTTTTGGTGGAAATTGAATGTTTTTAGGAATGGATCTGGAAACAGGAGGAGCCTGACGTTTTTGTTTTGTAGGCTTTGACTCCTCAGCGTCTTCATCATCGGAGCCATTTAGAGAAATCTCGGTTCCTGATTTTTCAGTTTCAGTAGACCCGATATTTTTAAAAGTATTGATTTCATTAGAGGAAAAATAGGATTCTTTTTGATCAATTTTCATTCCGACTACGAGTCCCGAGGTAAAGAAAAGTATCGCACCAATAAAGAGATACAAGACTGGAAATTGTTGATTTCTCTGCTGGAGGATGTTTAGAAACTGGGATCTCGTGGATGATTCTCTACCTGAAGATGAATGAGAGAAATCTTCCGTTTTTTTCCTCTGAATAGGTGGGTTCGATGGAAACTTTTTCGGATCTTTTTTAATCCTTTTTGAAAAATCAATATTTTGCATTACCGGTAATCCTGAAAATAATATCGGTTCTCTAGTGAATCATTTAGAAGATTTTTTCAAGAAAATAAGAAATCTAAGTAATCTCCCCCTCTATCCTCCGATACTTCTAATAAGAATTCATTTCCAAAAGGGTAGATCTTTAAATACAGTATGAATTTATTTTTTATTTTAGGTGCCAGTGCTGTTCTTTTTTTATCGGTGGTGGGATTTATTCTTTTTCGTTCCAGGAGCAGTAATATTGGCGAAAAAGCTCTTTCACTGGCTTCGATGGGAAAGTATCTGGATGCAAAAGCCCTCATCCGAAACAAACTGGATCTACATCCTGACGATATTTCACTTCAGCTACTCATGTCCAAAATTTACAGTATGGAAGGAGACACCGACACCGAAGTATCTTATTTGGAAAAAATACTTAAGATAAATAATTTCACAAAAGAAATCACCAAAGCGATGATTTTGAATCGTCTGGCTGCCATCTTGTATCAAAAAGATAAGTACGATGAGTCTTTCTTTTACTACATGGATGTTCTGGAAGAAGATCCTAGCAATCTGGAAGCGATCGTTCGTCTGGGCTTCATGGCGCTCGGCCAGAGAGAGTTTGAAATCGCAGAAAAAATATTTAAGCAAATACCCGAAGACCAGGTTCGATTTCCGGCATTTTTCATAGGAAAGGGAGTGATCTCTACCATTTTGAACCGATCGGATGAACATCAGTACTTTGAGAAAGCATACAAATTGGATTCCAAATCCAGTATCAATGTCTTCCTTTACGGAATGAGTCTCTACAGACAGAAGAAATTTCAGGATGCTCTAAAGATTGCAAATGAGCTCCTAGACAAACTCAAAGACGACAGAATTCGTTTTACTTTGTACCAATTTTTGATAGTTGTTTACATGGGCTTAAGTGATTATTCATCAGCTTTACTGAATGCAAAGCACTGTATGGAGATTGCTGAAGAGAATGAGTGGATTGAAGATTATGCCGAATCTAATTTTTATATAGGAATTTTTTGCATAGCTTCTGGAGAAATCGAAAAAGCGAATGAATACTTGATAGCGGCAGAGTCAGAAAAAGTTCATGATCAGGACATCATCAATTTAGCCAATTATCGAAGCGATTTGGAAGAAAATCTCGCAATTCCGGGATCTACATCCTCCCGCGGATTCAATTTTAAATCATTTATGACCTTTCTTCCGGATCGTATTTTTCCGGCAGAGAGAATCTATGAAATTTCGGGATTGAAAATGCCCGCTCATATCAATATCAAAAGCATAGTCAATTCGGAAGGAATTAAAATCATCAAGCAAATAGATAAAATCACTCCTGATATGGCTATGCGATTTGCCATGATTCGGGGTATGACCTTCAAAAATGTTTGCAATAAATTGACAGCAGAAATGAATTTCAAAGTGAAAAGGGAGCTTCCCTGTTTGGAATCTGAAGGAGCCAATGTAGTAGCGGTCAATAAAGACGATGAATCCTTAGTCGCTCTCTTTCGATTCCGCAAATGGAAAAATTCAAATCTTTCGGATGTTTTCCTTACCGAAATGACAAATTCTATGATCGAACAGGGTGCGCAGATAGGATTTATTTTCGCTTTTTGTGATCTCACGGTAGGCGCAAAGAGATTCCTGAAGAACAATGAGGGTAAAATTACTGTCATAAATGGGAAAGAATTTGAAAATTATTTATCAAAGGTGATCAAACAATGAAATCTATCGCTCCCATCGTTTTTTTTTTCTTCTTTCCTGTTCTGCGCCAATCACTAGAAGCCTAGAAGATCCGGGGGTGATCCCTGTTCAAAAGGGGAATGTATTCTCAACCGGAAATATGAGTAAAGATGCAGATGAAATTCTTGCTCTCCTAACTCAGATCACCCAGTTGACTAAAAATCGAAAATTAGAAGAATTGAAACCCTTTATTTCAGATTCAAAGGGGATTTATATTGATCTAAAAAGTTGGAAATCCAAAGAAGAGTTTCTGGAGGAAGTCAGGAAAGAGGATGGATATATAGATCTATATTTTTATCATACTGAGAAACTCTCAAAAGAAAAGGGTGAGTTGAATGTGAGAACAGTTAGGGATTTATTGATTCTTTCTGAAGGCTTGAAAGTGGACTTTCATTTTGAAACAAATCAAGCTTGTGAGATAAAACTGAGATTTGAGAAAAACAATGAGTACGAAACTGAGCTGAACAACCCTTACTTTATCAAAGAAAATGGAAACTGGTATCTGTATAGGTTATTTTAAAGCTTGTTCGATGTTTTCATGGATCACGACAAAGTCTGTGAGACCAACGATATCCATCACTTTTTTAAAATGTGAATTCAGTCCACAAAACTCTATCTTTCCTCCATTTTCAGAGGCTTTTGTGATTAGGCTGATGAGAGTAGCTATGCCTGCGGAGTTGATGTAGGCAGTCTTGGAAAAATCGATCAGAACTTTCCCTCTTTTTTCACTTGGAATCGATGAATAGGAGTTGATGATCTCCTCATCTGCTTCTGATGTGATTTCTCCCGAAATAAAAATAACGGGTGTATTGGGGTCGTTCTCAAAACTGACTTGGATACCAAACTCTTCTATCATATACTAAAGACTCCGATTGTACATTTGTTCGTCAACAAAAATATTTAAAAAGCCTGAATTGCTATCAGGCTTTTCAAATAGAATTATTTTGCTAATTCTAAAACGTATTTTGCTAGAGCGGAAGACTCTTCTTCAGAAAGATACGCATAGGAAGCCATGGATGAACCGGGAATTCCTTCTTTAAGTGTTTTGGTAATTCCTTCTAGGGTTTTTCCATTTTTCCATTCAGCTGCAGGAGCTTTGAAGTTTCTGGGAGGGGGTTTTAGAGCCGCACCTGCTGGACCATCACCCGCACCGGTATCGCCATGGCAAGATGTACACTGAGCAAATAGCTCTTTCCCTTTGGCATTGTCGTCTGCAGCTGTGTCAGTTGTTGCAGGTTCTGTTGTCTTTGTCTCAGCTTCGGGAGCCGGAGCGCTTTCTTCTTTCTTACCGCAATTAGTAAGAAGAACTAATGATAGTATTGAGATTAAGATTGTTAAGCTAAAATTTTTTTTCATTACTAAATTCCTCTTGTCCCATTTTGTGAAAGGCTAAGATTCTGAATAGTATTTTTAGAGTTTCCATGACCTTATAAATATCAGGTAACTTCTTCTGCTTCACGTAGAAAATTTGAAATTGATAAGTAATAATTACAATGAAACTTTTAGTAAATCTTCTAAAGCCGGTCGAATCTCGGGGAACTTGAATCGAAAATTCGTTTCTTCCAGTCTCTTGGGCAAAACCTTTTGTCCTTTGTACACAAGCACAGCACCTTCTCCGTAGATAAATTCAAGTGCAAAATTTGGAATTCGAAAGATGCATGGACGGTGAAGAACTGAGGCCAATTCATTTGAGAAAATTTCATTGCTAACTGGATTCGGGGAAGTCAGATTGAAGATTCCTGAGAGTGAATCATCATAGAGTAGATGAAGAATTGCAGAAACTAAATCTTCCATATGAATCCAGCTGAGGATCTGAGTTCCCGGGTTGACAACACCACCTACAAAAGTTCTGAAAGCAGGTAGCATTTGAGCCAGAGCACCACCTTTGGTAGTGAGAACCACACCTGTTCTGAGAACTAAGGTTCTGAGTCCGAGGTTTTTGAACTCTAGGGAGGCATTTTCCCATTCGACACAAAGAGCTGAAAGGAAATCATCTCCCGGGGGGGAAGTCTCGGTACATTCCGGTTGATCTTCATCGTAAGCACCATAAAAACCAATCGCTGATCCTGCAATGTAAGTAGAGGGTAGTTTTTGACATTTCTTTAAGTTTTCAAAGATCGCCCGGGTTAAGTCTACTCTGGATGCGCGTAATTCTTCTTTTCGTTCCGGGGTCCATTTGGCGCCTACTATAGGCTCCCCGGCCAGGTTGATGAGAACATCGAGAGCTTCCAGATCATCTTCAAGAGGAATCTGTGCAGAGATAAGAGAAATTCGATCTTTATTTCGCAGAGAAAGAGGCAAACTGGACTTTCTGGAGAAAATGACAACACTGTCCCCTTTATCTATGATAGAATGTGCTAAAAATGAGCCTATGAGCCCCGATCCTCCGACAATACCAATTTTCATTGATGAAATTCCTCCAATATCCTAGTGTGCTAAAGGAAAGAATTATGATTTATCATTTAATTGCCAGTTTAATTTCTATCTTGATTCTAGTTTTTAACTATTGGATCATTCAAAATACAGAGAGAAAAATCAATAGTTATACGAAGATTCCTCCCTTTCAAAAAATTGATTACACTTCTTCTTACAAAAAGAATCCCGCTTCCAGTTTAAAAAATTTACTCGATGGTGATTTGGCAACTTCCTGGACTAAAGAGGGGGAAGGAATGGAATGGGATTTTGATTTGGAATTACGCCTAACACATTTTTACAAACAGAATCGATACATAAAAAGAAATCTAAAAGAAATTCATATTTATCCCTGTGGGGATAGTCCGATGAAAAACTTTCAGTATGAAGTCTTTCTGAGAGAAGGGATCAATGTTGACAAAGAACTAAGGATGCCCGATGACAGGACGATCTATGCAGGTGAATTGGGAGAGACAAACGATGTGTCTGTGATCCAATTGAATGACTTTCTGCCTACCCGTGATCTGGAATCCTATGATGGGAAACAAATCTTTATCTTGGGTATAAAGGGAAAGTTTCCGGGGGGAACCGGGTGTCTTGCCGAAATTTCTGTGATAGAAGAATTGGGAAGTCTCCGGCAGAATTAGAATTGAAACGTATCTTTATTTTCATCTAACTGAGAAATTCTAGAATATTTATTATTATCTTATCTTACTCAGTATTTTATTTTTCTAATTATTTTTAGTTTAAAATCAAAATCATTTTTTGCTAATCAATCAATAAAAATATGGGTTTGGGCGATAGCCTAAGCTGCCGGCAGGCTCCCTGCAACCTTACATTTCGCTTCTTTGCGTAATGTGAGTTATTAATCTTTTAGAAATTTTTTGACACTTTCCAGGACTAGTTCGGGATCTATAGGCTTGAAGAGATAATCCGAAGCTCCCATGTCCATTCCTTTTTTTATCTCGTCATCATTAGAATTTCCGGAAATAAATACGATTGGGATAGAGGAGGTTTCAGGGTTATCTTTCAGTTTTTGAAACACTTCATATCCATCCATTTCGGGCATCAGGATGTCGAGAAGGATAAGATTGGGCTTGGTATTGGCAATTTTTAGCCCGATTTTTCCATTGAGTGCGGCCTTTACCTTGTATTCTTCTTTCAGGATTTCTGAGAGAATATCTAAATTGTCCGGTGAATCATCAATAATCAATATAGTTTTTTTATCCATGCTTGAACCCTTTTTTCCATAACTAGAATTTTAAAATAGATAAAAAAAAACAGAAAATTATTCCCTATACCAAAAAATCTATTTCGATTCCGATGAATGGAATAGGGATGTTTTTAGAGTTGAATGTCTTCCTTGGACCAGCTTCCGAATCAATTGATTGTGTAGATCCCAATGGGGATCGATCTCCCTTTCACTATTTTTTGTGATATAAACTCAGTTTTGAATCTAGACTGAATGAATTGAAATGTATCTTCAGAAAGGATGAGATCTTTATTGAATTCTTTGCAGAGACCTTCCAGTCTGGAAGCTAGATTGACCGCATCACCGATCACTGTAAATTCCATCCTATGCGATGAGCCCACATTTCCGGCTAAGACAGTTCCTGTATGAATTCCCATTCCCATTTTCAATTCCGGAAAACCAATTTTTCGAAACTCAGAATTGAGATTCACCAATTCTCTTCTCATATCCAGCGCAGCTAGAATTGCATTTTCCGGATGATCGGGATGGGGAAGGGGAGTTCCGAAAACTGCGAGAATTGCATCACCAATATACTTGTTTACCAAACCATGATTCTTTGAAATACAAATCGTCATCCTCTCGAAGTACATATTCAGGAGTTCAACAATTTTGTCCGGAGGCATGAATTCTGAAATGGTAGTGAAGCCCCTGAGGTCAGAAAAAAGAATTGTGATCTCCCGGGTCTCTCCTCCCAAATTTGTGTTTTCTTCGAGAAGGTAGTCTCTAACTTCAGGGGATACCATTTTACCAAAAGATTCCTTAATGAATTCACCTTCTTTCAATTTTGCAGAAAGAGAATTGAGGGTTTCACCCAAAATACCTATCTCGTCCGTGGAAACGACCCGAAACCTTGTTTCATAATCCCCCTCTTGGATACTCCTGGCTAGTTTCTTCATTTCGATAAGGGGAGATTGATAGAGATTGGAGAGAAAGATCATAATGAGTAAGCTCATCAGTATGAGAAAACCGGAAGCATAGAATGATGCTGTGAGTAGTCGATCAAGATTAATTCTATCGATATATCTATTGAAATTGAGAATGGCTGACATCAGAATAGCTATTGGATATATTGAAGCAGAAAATGTAAAAATGAGAAAATGATTTTTTACTGATAATCTGTAAATTCCTTTGAATTCAGAAAGAATATTTGTCCCGATGTAATTAGGAATGAACCAGATTCGATTCATAAATTCTAATAAATAGAAAAATAAGATAAAACTAAAAGTTGCACTGAATAAATTAAAAGAAAATCCTAAAAGTAAAGGATATTTAAATATTTTAAACTCTATTCCTTCAATTTTATATACTAGAATATCAGCTAAGGTTCCGGATAGAATCCATCCGCAAAAAACAAAACCTGCAAAAAGAATCGGGAGATTCATAATCCGAACAGCTTCCCTTTCTCCGGCTTTTTCTTTTCGCATTTCAAGAAGGATAAGGGGTTTCAGGAGGTAGGAAAAAATCAAAAATAGAGCAATGAAGATTAAAGAAATCGGAGAATAATAATATTTTTCCATTATACTTTGATACAATACATTTGTCTCCGGAGAAAAGACCAGAGGAGCAATGAGGAATGCCCAAAAGGCTGTGAGAATATTGCCCAGGATGGGAATCAGGATAAAAGTAAATACAATTCTAAACATCCACATCTAGTCATTTCTTCCATTTGTGAATTCATCATCATATTCTGTCTCGGGGTAGGCTTTTCTTTCCCGGAGATTTTTTTTGCCTATATAGTATGTTTTTTCCGGATACAATGAGATTTCTCTTTCAGCGGCGGCTTTGAATTTTTCTGCTCTGAGTTCGAGATACGGGTGAGATTGAAAGTACTCCAGGATAGGGTGGTTTGATTTTCCCGGGCCTGAGGTGTCTCGGGTAGTTTGGTTTGAAAGTAATTTTAAAAAAGCTTCGGATTCTCCCATTGGATGATAGTCTGTCATAAGCAATAAAGAAAAAGCATAATCATCAGCTTCGGATTCCTGAGTTTTATTGTAGGAAGATTGCATAAAAAAGCGAAATGCAAAATCAGCAAGTGCTCCGAGTGTATCACTTCCTATCTTTTTCGTTAAAAGTTCAAATCGAATAGCATCCATACAATGTGATTTTTCAATATGACCTATTTCGTGGGCTAAGACAGCTACCAATTGGCTTTCTGAATCCAGAGAATCAAGCAAACCCTCTGTGACAAATATCACACCTCCGGGCATGGCAAATGCATTCGGTAGGGAAGATTTCAAAATAAAAACTTCATAATCAAAGGGTTTCTTTTTGTGAATTTCAATTTTTTGAATCAAAGAATTGAGGTAAAGAGAATCATCGGAAGAAGTTTCTGAAGTTTCTTTATATCTCAATTTGATTGCATCACCATATTCTTTTTCATCTAGAGAATCAACAGGTATCATTTTGGTGAGTGCTTTGTTCATTGTTCGGATGGGTTTCCCAATGATTTGAAAAAAGGGTGCCAGAGTTGAACTATAGATAGTATTTAGCTCAAATTTATAAATACCGAAGGATAGAAGAAATCCGAGAAGGGACAGAATATAGGGAATCAATTTAATCATGTATCACAACCTGTCTCTAAATTTTGCATATAAGAAATTTGTTAGAATCAAAAGAACCCCCATACCCATAAATACAAAGGCTTTTTGTATGGTTCCCGCATCTGACATATCTATAAAAAATAATTTGATTAAACAAAATACAAACAAAACTGTAGAAGAGTAAGTGAAATGCTTTTCTTTTAAATAGATTCCTATAAGGAAAACTCCTACTCCCAAAAGTGTCCAGAAAAAAGTCAGACTTCCACCTGAAAATGACCAGGATAGAAATAGTATCACAGAGATTAGAAATGGATAAAAATTCAAAGCATATCCCGGATTGGCAAAGTTTCGAACCTGAAGTATTTCACTCTCTCCCAGGATACCTTTCTTAAATTGAAATACTATATAAACGATCATACTAAAAATAGATAAAATTCCTGAAAATCCTAAGTTCATCCAAAAATGATTAGAAGGAGGATTGTCACCGGATCCTGTCAGGATAGCCAGAGTAAATGCAGATCCCAAATACACTCCCCGGGAGTAAATTTTCATTCTGGTCTCATCAAATTTCATACCGGATAAATAGAGAAGAAGGGTTGCTTCCAGAGAAAGAAAGAGACTGAAATAAATATCCGGAAGAATTGAGTTCATAAGAAAAAATGAAAATAGTAAAATGACTTCTAGAAAATACTTTTTTATTCCATGAAAGTATTCGTATCCATTTTTCTCTAAATAATAATATAGAAATATCGTAATTGAATAAGATTCTATCCAAAAGCGAACAGGGAGGAAGAAGAAATTGAACTCCGCTTGAAGATGTACTACAATATGACGGAGAATGAAAAAGAGGAGGAAAAGGAAACCTGAAATAAGTAAATCTTTTCTATATTCTAAAAATCGTATTGAAGCCGCTGATATCAGGGGAGTTATTGAGAGAATGAGAACACCCGGTAGGAGAGTCGAGTAGGGTAAGGTTAGATAGTAAACAAATCCCAAAATGGAAATTGAACTAAAATATATTCCGGGTGAAAATTTTAAGACTGGAGATTTGAGAAAAAATATACTCATGAATGAGATTATGATTAGGGGAAGAGTGGTGAATAAAAACTTATCTAGATCACCGGGGATCATAAGCTTCTGAATTTGAAACCAATTGATACATAAAATCGTCAGGAAATAAAAATGAATCAGAGAATAAAAACTTCGATTTCTATACAATCGGATCAACCAAAAAAGAAATAGGAATTGAACCCCAATTAGAATTTCAGAATACAAATGGGAAAGGTAGTAGAGATAGGTTACAAGGAATCCAATCAAATAGATAGAGTTTGTGCTTATTCTGAAAATATTGTAATACGGTATGTAATTTGAAAACTTATGAATCCTATGTATTGCAAATACAATAGGGAAAAATATCATAGAGTAAAAATTTTCTGAATCGAAAAGAGGTTTATTGCTATTGTCTATTGTATTTAAAATTAGTCCGATGTGAACAAGAGAATAGAGGAAGAGCAATGAATAGGAGATAGAAATCAGGACCTTATCTTTCTCGTTTTTGCTGTCCAGGAGGAGGGCAAAAATTCCCAATGAGGATAGGAAGAGGATCAATGAGGGGGAAAGTCCAAAATCTAAAAAATTCGCTGTTGCCAAAACAAAAAGTGCAATGGACACGATTCGATCTGAAAGAAACAACCAATAGATATTTAGAGTTTTGGCAGAATGACTGAAGAAATAAAGTACGAAAGAAAAGAATAATATTAGAAAAGAAATATATTTTTCACCTATGGAATACTGACCGAGGAGGATTCCGAGAAAGATCCAGGAAAGGCTGTGGGTTAGGATTGCGATTTTATTTGAGTTTGAAGTTCGGTATTCTTTTGAAAAGTATGGAACAAGGATTGCCTGGGTATAAATTAGAAAACTAAAACTTATTCCGAGAGCATTCATGAGGTAAGGCTTTATTTCCCCGATACTATCATATTGGTAAATATGGAATAGAAAATAGGCAGAACCTGTTGCTAGAAGATGAAAGTCCCATTTCTTTCTATAATTGATCCATTGAACTAAAAATGTGATACAGGTTCCCAGTCCAAGCATAGTCTGTGAAGGTGGAAGTAAAGATAAAACTAAAAGACTTAAGAGTAGATGAAAAACAGCTCTCGAAGCCTGCTCCTTTCTATATCCTACATAGAAATTCAGGATCAGTGCAGGAAAAAGTGGGAAATAAGCAAAACTTCCCTCCAGAAATTTTAACCCATCTACAAATCCACTTCCCATAGCCGTAAATAGCGCTATAGTCACAGAAGCACTCTCCAACCAATCGCTAAGATTCTCCTGATGGAACCGTTTCTTCACTATTCCCGAAAGGAAATAAATCAAGACAGAAAAACTCAGAATCATGAGTACCCGAAAGAGAGCTGAAAGAACAAAAGCAGCATAGAGTCCCAGAAAGCCTGTTCCTAAGACCAAAACCAAAGTCCCCGCCAGACCGGTCCAGTTTTCTAAGATTTGAATTCTCAGAGAGTCAAGCTTTTCTCTCCAGGCAGGAATTGGTTTTTCAACAGGTATATCCTGAACTTTAGAAGGAATTTTGTATTCTTTTGTGATACCTTCCGGTGCTTTGAATGGATTGTTTTTTTCCTGTACGGGTTTACTGATGGGTTCGATGATTGGAGGAACTTCGGGAATTTGCGATTCCGGATTTTTGGTTATAGTTTGTTTTTCTAATGTACTAAGTCTGAGAGATAGATCTATAAGTTTTGAGTTTAATTTTTTATTCTCTTTCCATAAATAAAAAATCAAAAAGAATGATACCAGTGTAAAAAATATATCCATAAAGTTCGATTCAGTTTTCACAGAAATATCGGGAAGTAAAGAAATTTTTCAAAGATTCTCTGAATTCTCTCTTAAGGGAAAAAATCGGTTTACTTATAGAACGATTCAGAATATACAGTCTTTATGATCCAAAAACAGACCCATTCAGTTCAACTTCTTCTTCTCCTTTTATAGGCAGGGGGAGTTTCTGTTTTTGCATGATTAAAAAAACCAACTCCCCGATGGGGGGTTGGTTTTTTTTTGTACCCATCCTCTCTCGGGGCTAAAAGGAGACGAGGATGAAAACCTTTCCAAAACCATTTATCAATGATGTTACTTTACGTGATGGAAATCAGTCACTGAGACGCCCCTGGAATATTCAGGAAAAAAAAGAAATATTTCAAAAGCTTGTAGAGCTGGGAGTCAATGGAGCTGAAGTAGGATTTGCCAGTTCGGGAGAGATGGATTTTCAGGCGTGTTCTGAGATCGCAAAAATGTCACCTCCCGGAGTGAGAGTTTCAAGTCTGTCAAGAGCAGTCGAAAAAGAAATAGAGATATCCTATCGTGCCATATCCCATGCACCCGAACCTTGCATTCACATTGTATATCCGATTAGTGAATTTGCCATCCATAATGTCCTGAAGATCAGTCATAGCGAAGTCTTAGCAAATATAAAAAATGCGATTCGGTTTGCCAGGAAACTTTCCAATCCCAAAACTTCCATTCAATTTTCGGGGGAGCATTTTGGAGATTGCGGGGAGAGTATGGATTTTGCGAAAGAAGCTTTTGACGCTGCAATCCAAGAAGGGGCGGATATTATCAATTTGCCAAATACTGTAGAAAGGACCCGTCCCTTCCTCTTTGTGAAAATGGTCTCAGAGATCTCCGAAGAATTTAGGGACAGGGCTAGGATTTCAGTCCACACTCATAATGATTTAGGTATGGCAACAGCCTGCACTGTAGAGAGTTTTTTTGCAGGAGCAGAACAATTGGAAGTGACTTTGAATGGAATCGGAGAAAGAGCAGGTAATACAAATTTGTTTGAAGTTGTGACTGCTCTGTTTTTATCCGGAATAAAATTGGACATTCATATGGATAAAATCTATCCCATATCCAAATATATAGAACAAATATCCGAAATCAAATTGTCTGCGAAAGCACCTTTGGTTGGAGAGGAAGTCTTTTCCCATAGAAGTGGAATTCATCAGGATGGTGTGATCAAGACTTCATCTTTGTCCAGAAATTTGTACGGAGCGATTGATCCTGAAACAATAGGAAGGAGAAGGGGGCATAGGTTAGAATTTACAAATCAATCGGGGAGTCACATGATCCGGCATATTTTGAAAAATTTGGGACATGATCTCAGTGATTCTGAATCCAGAGATTTATTGAATGTATTTAAAAATGAATCGGATAGGGTAAAGACTTCTCTGGATGAAGAAATTGTTTTGCAGAAGTATCTATCGATTCGGAGTGAAGCAGGGAAATGAAATCTCTAGAAAGGAAAGGAATCGGGTCGGACAATCGAATCGGAATTTCTAATTCGATTGTTCCGAGTTCGGGTCTGAAAGTTTCGGAATGAGGATACCTATCCCAATTAGCTTCCAACAAAGAGCTTTAAAAATTGTACGCAACATTTATTTCAGGACAACAAACGTAGTTTTAAAGCATTTCATAAGCAATTTATGGAAATCAGATCTATGAATCTCCTTATCTCGCTCGGAAAATCATAACCCGATTTAGGATTTCAGCGGGAGAATGTCAAAGGTTTTTATATGATTTTATCCTTCACTAGGTAAAAAATATGATTTTGTGAATTTATTTATGGATACGTTCAATCATAAAAAATATTATTAATATAAAAAAGAATATAATATCTGAATTTATTATATTTTTATTTTAAAATTGTGTATTGATTTTAAGTGATACTAAATATATATTTTTTTTAATTGAAAAAAATTATTGAAATAGAGAAACATTAAAATATGAAATGTAATCTACCGGGAGTTGAAGCGTTCGATTCCATATTTAGACTTTTTGAAACCTATGTACCGATTTTCAGAAATACTTTTGTAATTCTTCTTAAGGTATGTAGCCATTTTAAAGCAGATTTTTCCATGAATCCGCAAAGACCTTTTTAGATGACTATAGAATAATTTTAAAAATGAATATTCTTAACTTATTTACTGATTATGCCAAAACAACCTAAAATTTTAATAATAGACGATGACCGGGGTATTTTGGATTCATTTTCATTGGCATTAGAATCTCTCCAATTAAATGTCTCAGTTGAAATCGATTCCAATAAAGCTATGGTTCGACTAGAAAAAGAAGTATATGATCTGATTTATGTAGATCTCAAAATGCAACCCATAGATGGGTTCAACATTCTTCAATTCATAAAAAAGAAACATCCTCTCACTACAGTGGTGATCATTTCCGGATTTCAGGATTTCGAAGATGCAAAAAAATCACTGGAGTATGGTGCCTATCATATTATTAAGAAACCGGTCGAATTGAGTGATTTCCAATTCTTTACTCAAAAAGCTTTAGAGTTTCATAAAATTAATAAAGAACTCAAAGAGTTAAAAAACCATTCACAGTTTTACTATACTCCTAAGATCATTACTCAGAATCCGGAGTATTTAAAAATTATAAAACTTGCCAGGGATATTTCAGAAAGCGATCTACCTATTCTACTCACAGGGGAGAGCGGAACGGGTAAAGAACTTCTAGCTGATTTTATTTTTGAAAATAGTTCCAGAGCGAAGTATCCATTTATCAAGGTCAATTGCTCCTCGATTCCGGAATATCTCCTGGATACGGAGTTCTTTGGCAGTGTGAAAGATTACCAGAGAGTTGGGGCTCCGGAGAAGATTGGAAAGCTTGAACAGGCCGATGGAGGAACAATATTTCTTGATGAAATTACCGAATTACCGGCCGCTTTCCAGGTAAAACTCTATAATTTTTTGCAAAATGGAATTCTTACCAGAGTAGGGGATTCTGCTCCTAAAAAAGTAAATCTAAGAGTGATATCTGCTACAAATATTAATATAGAAGAGTCCATTAAAGAAAAAACTTTTCGTGAAGATCTTTATTACTTATTGAATGGTGCACACCTGAAGATGATCCCTCTCCGAGAACGCCCTGAAGACATTTCAATTCTTATCAAACACTTTCTTAAAATTTATGGTGTGGAATATTTTGATGTGTCTACAGAAGCACTGAACCAAATGAAAGTCTATAGATGGCGGGGAAATGTAAGAGAACTTCAGAATGTAGTACATCGGGCGATTATACTTGCAAAAGGTAAGAAGATTGATATCGAACATTTACCGGATGAGATCAAACATATTGAAATCAATAACTCCCAGGAAATGATCACACTTGAAGAATTGGAGAAAATCCACATTAAAAAGATTCTACAAAGAACTAATGACTACAAAGAAGCAGCTCAAATCCTTGGGATAGATTTGACGACTCTCTGGCGAAAACGAAAAAAATACTACCTGGTCTGAAAGAGAATATGGAACCTTATGGAAACAATCCGATCTACATTGAGACTGATCTTCAGGGAACGACAGTTCGCTCGAGTGAAAGTTTTAAAGAAAGATTTCAATACCCTGATGAGGAAGTGTTCCGGGTTCAAGAGTTTAGAGATCTATTAAGTAATATAAACTCCTTACTGTCCCAAAAGAAATCCAAATCTAATGATTTTAATTTGAATAGTTTTCAAATGGAATTGCCCATTCATTCCGGGGAGAAATCTATCTATAAGATTCAATTTCTCCCGGCACTTTCCGGTGGGTATGTAACCATACTCTTTTCTTTAAACGCTCTGGCCGACCAAAAAGAATTAGAGAATCAAATCGAAGCAATATCAGAGTACTCTAATGTTATTTTTCATGATCTGAGTAATCTTATGCAACCCGTATTGATCCTGGGGGATTTGATAAAAATGGAATTGGATGCAAAAGAAAAGAAAATTCCGGAATTGGAAAAACTCAGTAACTATTTCAAAAAGCTCAAAGATAGCATTTCAGGAATCAAGAAATTGATCACAAACTTTGATATTTTTTCTAATAAGAATATACCTTCTAGAGAAAATATTAATCTATCAATATTTATCAAAGAATATTTTGAAAAACACTTTGAGAGTGAATGGGAGAGATCTAATTTTCTCTTCTCAGGTCTGAACTCTGATTCAAAAGTTTTTATGGAGAGATCCGTTCTGGAAAAAATTCTATATGAAATCATCCAAAATTCACTTGAGGCAACAAAGGCTACGCAAACGCCCCAGATAAGAATTGAATTGAAGGATGAAATTCAGATTGAGAATCAGGATTTTTTTCATTTAGACATATCTGATAATGGGGTAGGCATACCTCAGTCTTTTCAAAGAAAAGTATTTACTCCTTTTTTTAAATTGGATAAAAAGAGCCCAAATCACGGTCTCGGATTGACCCGTGTTCTAAGTTGGATGCATAGGTCAAGAGGGAAGATGAGTATTCAAAGTCGGGAAGGAGAATCTACCTGTGTGAGTCTTTTTTTTCCAATCGGACAAGCTTAGGGACTGATGTCATCTTTCAGACCTATGTACTTCAAAAATTCACCCCTATTTTGACGTATAGATGGAGGTATCTTTTCTATTTTGATAGTTCCAATATTCATGCATTCTGATTTTTGAGTGAGTTTTGTTAAGAAGAATTCTTTAGTGGAAACTTTGATTTCGTCTGTTTTGCCCAGATTTCCTTTATCATCCATGACAATGATTTTGACATTCTTATCTTTCAAAGTGTTGATTGCAAATTCACCGGTATTGAAGTTTCGGACAGTTGCCCCTCTAAAATCCATCCCGGTTACAATGACTGTATAGGGAGGATTTTTTATCACAGGTTCTATCTCTCCTGTGATGCATCCGGTATTGGGATTGGGATAGTCAAAATTATGCCATTCAAAATCGGGAATCCCACTGAAGTATCGAAAAGGAATTTCCGGATCTCCTCCGGGAGGGACGGGAGCCTCATCTCCAAGAGAACTCCAGGCATCGCGGATCGGATCCAGCCGGAAGACTTTCATATTCCCCGGATTGCTTCTGAGGATTGGCATCTTTACCTGCAATTGAGCACCTTTCTTGACACGGAGGGGTCTGGAGTAGTACGATGCATTGATTTTAAACATTCCACCGGATTCAAAAATATGGTTTTTTCCTCTGGCGTCTGTATAGGTAAGATCCACACCGGAGGTGATAAAATCTAATGGATTGATCACCTCGATCAATTCCAAAATGATAATGTCCCCTTTTCTAAAATTCCCGGGAAGAGAAATCGCATTGGCGGGGATGGTTATCTCTGTGCCATACTTTCCTGTGATTGTATTTTCCGCTTGGGGTAAGATTTGAAATTCTTGAGCCAGGGGTTTGAATTGGGATAGGTAAATGGGAATGGGGTTGGTGACTCCATTGGCAGTTTTTACTTCTATACTGATGTCATTTTTGTCCTTCCCGTCTAGATCCCAGAGCTTTTCTACTTTTTCATTGAAGTACTGATCGGGATCTGCAACTATTGAGAGTCCCATAGAAAGAAGAAAGATCATTAAAGAGAAAACAATAAACTTCATCCCAGGCTTAGTTCTTTTGTTTAGGAAAAGAATACTAGGTTTCTCTTTCATAATCCATAACATCTATTCTGAAAAAAAATATTGCAAGAATTTTTTCATTTCTGAAAGTTTCATGTCATTTCCCAGAAACTCACCATCTATCCAAATTTCGATATGAAGATGAATTTGTTCAGCAGTTCCGTTGGCCTCTCCTTTCAATCCTGAATTTCCTACTTTTCCGATGATTTCCCCTTTTCTTACTTTTGTACCGACTTTGATATGAGAAGAAATTGCACTCAGATGATTGTAGGAACTCATCACTCCATTTTTATGGTCGATCCAGATCTGCCTACCACCGAAATCTTTGTTCACATAGGTCACAGGATGAGACTTATTGTATTCTGAGATTTCTGTGAAATCTCTTAAAGTCATCGGAGAGTAATCAATATCAGCCCGAACGATTTCTCCATCATTGATCGCTACAGCCGGTGTATTGAAATTCATAACAGAAATATTTCCTTCTTTATTGATGACCTGAAAGAGATCGAGTCCCTTATGAATTCCATTTCGATACTTTCGCGGTGCACCGGGAAGGGAGTATTCATCTTCAGGAATCAATACATTGGGTATCGGAAGAGTGTAACCTGTAAGACGTTGGGGAATACCGGTTAGAATAGAATTGTTGAGTAAAATTCTCAAATTTTTTAGACTGAACTGAGATTCTTTAGATTTTGGAAAATAGATTCGTAAGGTTGAAGCATCTATATTTCCAAAATTAACACTACCTATTCCCGGAGGGGAAGCAATGGTTCGGATGGTCTGCCATTCCTCATGAAATAGTACC
This sequence comes from Leptospiraceae bacterium, assembly GCA_024233875.1. GTDB lineage: Bacteria > Spirochaetota > Leptospiria > Leptospirales > Leptospiraceae > JACKPB01. Next base: position 172,303 of record JACKPB010000008.1, on the reverse strand, counting down.
TGAATCTGAAATTCTTCTATCTTTGCTGAATTCTCCGAAATCTCCCACTCCAATCTATTCATCAAACGTTTGGAAGAGAAATCGACAAGAACCCACTCCGGTTCGGAAGATACCTTACTTATCCATTCTGTACTACGATTGGAGTCAAATAAGTTGTGGGTGCAATTGTATGTGGAGGTGCAGGAAGAAGATCGAAACTTGAAATCAATCGGGGATAGTCTTCCGAAGTGAATCTCTTCCTCGCTACCTTTAAAATAATTCTTAATTGGTTTATTATTACTTCTGGCATTCAGGGAGCAGGAAATAAAAAATGAAACAAGAATACCGATAGTAAAGTAGTGAATAATTTTTTGACCAAAGTAGATTTTGTTTAATAAACTAAAGTATGATTGATTCATAGAGTTCGGAGACAGATTTCTATCAGGTCAGTTCGAAATAGTCAATCTATGGATACCATACTGAGAAAATTCTTCGGAATACTTTACTAGATATTCCTCTTCCAATTCCATACGGTTCAATGGGTCCATATTGATCACTGCTTCTTCACCCTCTTCCTGGATGAGATCTCTTCTGGCGAGTCTATGAGTGATTTCGTCCCAGAAACAATATTCTTCGTAAGTGTCTATGATAGGTACTACGGATTCTTCGATTTCCTGAGTTGCGAAATACGTATTCATCTCTTCATCAAAAAAAACTGATTCTTTTGAATTGAATTCTTCACTCTGAGAGAGGATGTACTGTTCTAATTCATCGATATCCGAAACATCAATCTCATCATTTTCTGTTAGAATGGAAGTAATCCATGAGGATATAGTGATTGATTTCAATAAGGTTTTGTATTGTGCTTCTGTTAATTTAAGTTCCAAGTTTATCTCCTACTGATATAAAATTTATTATTCTTTAAATGGTAAATGAAATAATTCCAAAATACCTATTTTGACTAAATCATTTCAATGGATATAATTTTTTCCAAATCAATGAATTTCTGAGAATCCTTTCTTCCCAGATAAAAAACTCCCGACTGAGTCGGGTTGCCTGTGACCGTAAAAGGGGTGAGAACTAAAAAAATCATGTCTTCCCGATTTAAGGATTTCGAAAAATCCAATAAAAGTTTGAAGTCAAATATATTTTTACAGTTTTTCCACTTTTCAAAAAAGAGGGTATGATAAGTGAATTCAGAATATTTTTTTGAAATTTCATAGAGAATTCTACCCATAGTGTATCGAAAATTGATCTCGCAAATTTCCATATTTCCATCTTCATTTATATAGCAATCCAAGGAAATCGGACCGGAATACTTCAAACCGGTAGATTGGAGATAACCGCTTAAATACATTCCAAAATCAAATTTCTCTTTCAGAATAGTTTCATCCAGAGTTGCCCTTACAAAATTGTGATTTGAGTTGATTTCAGTTCTTAGACCGGACAAAATTTGAAAGTTGTTCTCTCCGGCCTCAACTAAGACTGAAAAATCTAGTTTTCTCTTATGTAAGGGTTCGAGAAATCCAGTTTCCTTAGTTTTTTTACCCAGAAAGGATCTTAGATCTCCTTCTCCGGGAAAAATCTTTTGGGAGATTCCCGAAAAACTCCATTCAGGTTTGAAAAGGTACGGGGAATTTAGTGAAAAACCATCCGGTACTTCCCAGATCCCATCTTTGGAATAGAGTCTTTCTTTTTTCCGGAAGTATAGATCATTCCATTCTGATTGCTTGATTTTTGAATTTAGGGTTTTGGATTCCTGAATCCGTTCTTGATTTCTTTCCATGCTTAGTCCTTTGAGAACTGAGGTTTTTCCCCACTCTCTAAGAATAAGGTTCGAGAAATTGATAGTTGTACAAAAAAAACCCGATTTTTTTTCAAAAAAATTCAAATATTTTACAAAAAAATCCTGAATAGGCTGAGAAACGAGGATTTCATCTCCCGGTTGGCTCAAAAAAAAGAACAGATACTCCAGGGAATACACTTTTTCCCGCAATTTTTGGGGAATCGCAGGTGTACTAGGATAGGAGGAGATCTCCCATTCAAAGAGTGAATTTAACCGGAATAGATACCCCAAGATTTGAGATCCTCCGGGATGACTTCTTTTTTTCGGTTTGAAAACTCGTCCCGATACTCACCGAGTTTTTGAATGAATTCTTCTGAAAATCCAACCTTCTTTCTGGTGAAAGGCAGAAAAAAATAGCCCTTAGCTCTTCTGGGTGTGAAGGGATGTTCCAGAAGAGAGAGATAGTATTCCCACTCACTTAAAGCCGGGTCCGGTCGATTTTTCAAGATCCGAATTCCACGTCGAACGTGTTTGCATTCATCCCTATAGATTCTGTCCATTATGGAGGCGGTTTTCTCATCCCCCTGATGGGAGAAGGTATTTCTATAGACTATTGCAAAGTCCAGATTGGCACCTTCCAGAGAAAGAGAAACAATCGAGGTGAATTTTTCAAAACTGGACATAAGAGGTCGAAACTTCCAGAAAATTGAATTTAGGGGTCTATCTCCAAAATCTATCCCAAACTCTCTCATTCTCTCCAGATACAGTCGAAAATGAATTTGTTCTTCTTCCAGAGTTTTGAGAAGAATCTGTCTGGATTTTGGGGAAATCTCCTGAAACTTTAGGATGGCCCAGGCAAAGAGCTCAATCGCCATGAGTTCGTGATTTGCAAAATGATGCAGTGCGAGACCCCTATTCGAATCTAGGTTCATGTGTTCCAGACGGGGAATCTTGGACTTCTTATCTGAAAATTGGATTTTTTCCGAACGACCCGGAAAATCCGGAAGAGAAAAGCTGGAGACTTCATCGATTAGGTCACCGGGAGGAGGGAGTAATTTGTCCTCCAGGTTGGGTGCTTTGAGAAGAAAATTGCAGTACTCATTGAGGGTTTTCATTTTTTTTTCTTCCGTTTGGAGACTTTCCATTCCATTGGAAAAGCATTGATTTTTTCTGCAATGAATTCCGGAAATTCGAGATGAATGGCGTGCTTTGCCTCCGGAATCGTTATGAGCACTGAATTTTTAATCCATTGTGAGAGATTTTGAACAGATTTTAGGCTTGTGATCTCGTCTTTTTCGCCACTTAAGATAAGAGTTGGAATTTGAATCCCGGCAGCTCTCTTTCCGAAGAAAATTTCACTTTCTCTGGCGATGGTATTTTCGGCTAAAAATCCGTATTCTTTGGAATTCCAGGCATGAACCAGGGTTTTTTTTAGAAAGGGTGAGGGATCCGGGAGATTGTGGGAGTAGAGACTTCTGAGAAGGTGAATGACCTCCTCTTCTGTAGTTGGAAAGAGGAGTTTTCTCATCTCGTCTCTTTCCGGATGAGGTTGTGAGCCCGGAGACAGTAGAATGAGAGCCTTGATTCTCCCATCCCGTCTGGCATCGAGAAGACTCAAATGCTGGGCAAGTAGCCCTCCCATGGAATGTCCCAGAAGAAAGACATCTCTCAAATCTTTTTTCTGTATAGATTCATAGATGAATTCTACAAAATGATCCAATTGATAGAGGTATTTGATCGGGGGAAGTTTGCTCTTTCCGAATCCCGGGATGTCCACCAAATGGACTTTCCAATCCTGATTCAAATGAGGTAAGATCCTTCTAAATCCGAAGGCGGCATCCAAAAGTCCATGAAGACAGACCAGATCCCGATTGCCTGTTTTCGAATGAAAATAATGTATGGAATGTCCTCCCAAATCCACTTTTTCTTCCAGGAGATGCAATTTCTCTCTAAGATAGTGGTATCTATCCCGGGTGTATTTCCAGTAGGAGAGTTTGTAGAGGATGGATTTCATATCTGTATTTCACTTGAATTTCGTAGATAGTTTTTTGAAATAAGAAAAAAGCATAGGAATTCATGAATCAAATAAAAATGTATTGGGATAAACTCCTTCCTTATCTAAAAAAATTCGGATTGTTTCTTAAAAAATCCACTCCTTTCCTCCTGAAATCTTTCGCTGTTCTTATCCTGGCCCTATTCCTCTTTTTTCTCGGAGGAGCCTATCTGGAGTGGTCTGAAAATAAGGACAGGGTCAAACAGAATCTGGATAAATTTGAATCAGAAATCTCACATAGTTATGACTCGGGGATGACCCAACCCATAAAGATCTTTGATAAGAATGAGCAACAGATCGGGGAATTCAACCGGAAGAACTACAAACCCATACGTCTGGACAATTTAGAGAAGCATCATAATTTGATCTGGGCTCTCCTTTCTTCTGAGGACAGGGATTTTTGGAATCACAAGGGCATCAACTTCAATGCTCTGATTCGTGCTATTTATGTAAACCTCACCAATCGAAGGTTTGTTCAGGGAGGTTCTACAATCACCCAACAGCTTGCCAAACTTTCTCTAAACCTCGGAAAGAGAAATATTTTCAACAAAGCAACAGAAGCCTTCTGTACCCTCTATATAGAAAACCAATATTCCAAAGACAAGATTTTGGTTATGTACATGAATCAGATTTTTATGGGTGAGGGGAATGTGGGGTTGGAAGAAGCTTCCCGGTACTATTATAAAAAATCTGCGACAGATTTGACTCCTGCAGAAGCGGCTCTACTTGTAGGTGTGATACCTGCTCCCTCCGTCTACAACCCCGTTCGAAATCTGACCATTGCTCTTGAAAGACAGGAGAGAATTCTCAATGCAATGGGAAGATTTCCGGATCTAAATCTTTCTAAATCTACAGAGGAAAAATTTTCCGAAGAGATTCCCGAACACATTCGAAAGTTTCATGTTTCCTATGATGTCAAACCGGTAAAAGGAGCCGAACCCAAAAAATTTACCTCCGGAATAGGTAAATCAGGCTACGACAGAGACTTTATTAAAAATTTAGCTCCCGATTTCAACGATACAATCAGAAGTATTGTACTCTCTATGTTTTCGAGTGAAGAGCTCGAGAGAAGATCCATTCGTGTCTATACAACTCTGGATTTTAAAAAACAGGAAATTGCCGAAAAACTCCTGAAAGAAGGGATCGATAAGGTTAGGGAGGAATTAGGAAAAAGAAGAGAGGCTTATTCTAAAAAAGAGAATAAAGAAGAGGCGGGAAGAGAGAAGGAAATCATTGATGGGATGAACGGAAGTATCGTATCACTCAACCCTTATAACGGAAATATAGAGGCTATGGTGGGTTCCTATCGCATTTCTAATAGCTATCAACTCAATCGTGCTGAGGATGCCCGAAGACAACCCGGATCTTCCATCAAGGGTCTAATCTATACTCTCGCCCTGGAGCAGAGAATCATCACACCTTCCAGCATTGTTGTGGATGAAAAATTGGACTTCGGAGGATATTCTCCCAAAAACTGGTACAAGGGATACAAGGGAAGTATGACAGCGAGACAGGCTCTGGCTCAATCTGTGAATACAGTTTCAGTAAAACTCCTCCACCAGATCGGAACCGAAAGATTTTTGACCAAACTTTCTGATATCCTGAATCTACCTTACAGTGAACTGGAAAGTAGAATGGGAAATAATTTATCTCTCGCCCTCGGTTCCGGAGAATTGAGTCCTATGGAGCTAGCAACCATCTATGCTACAATTGCCAACGGTGGAATGCGTATCACGCCCAAAAGAATTTTGAAGATTGTAGATGGAAATGGAGATATTCTCTATGTGCCCGAGGATGAAGGTCCTCAGATTCAGGTTTTGGATCCTGTAGCCTGTGCTATGGCGATTCAGCTCATGGAAGCTGTACTCTCCGAAGAAGGAACCATGATCGTAAAAGTAAAAGATTCGGATAGACCCCCTATGGCAGGCAAGACAGGAACAGTTCAAATTCCCGGAATCATTAAGAAGAAATGGGGGGGACGCAGCGGAGTTCGCGATTCCTGGTTTGCGGGAATCGCTCCGGGACTTGTGAGTACAGTCTGGATTGGAAATGATCAGGGGGCTCCCTTTCCGGGATCAGGATCGGGAAATAGTGGGCAGATCTGGTTGAGATACACTCTAGCACTCAAACAAAGGGTAGGTTTTGAGGATGCTCTCATCCGACCGATAGATGAGAATTGTACCAGGGTAGACATCTGCGGAGAAACCGGTGAAGCTCTTGCGGATGCAGAAGAATGCAAATACCCTCTTTACTCTCAGTACTACTATAGGGGAGATGAGCCCCAACCCCTTCCCAAAGAAGAAAACAAAATTGAAATCCCGGCTTATGATTTTGAAAACAAGGAAGAAGAAGGGGGACAGCATTTTGATGATAGTGATACAACAATCAACCCACCCTCAGAACCGGAAGATTTACCTCCGGATCCGGAAGTCATAACCCCTGAAGAATCTAGTCCTCAGGAGTAGATTCTTCAGGATACATCCATTCGAATTGTTTTCGGAAGATCATTTTTTCAAGTTCCTCTTCCGAAAAACGATTTTCCGCTCTGGCCAATTTGTTCTCTTTCAAATAATCCAAAAATAGACTTCTTCTTCCATCTTTACCCGATCTCAGTCTGAGTAATGGAAGTTCGGCATCCAACATTGAAATAGGTTTTTCAGTTACGAAGGGGAGGGATCGTATCACAAGTTCCCAAATTTCGCGTTGGGTAAATAGAACCGGGCAAAATTCACGAATCCCGGCAGATAGATCCTTGAATACATTCATCTTATCAAAGTCTTTGATTCCGAGGATCATTGGAATTTGAATCCCTGAAAGTTTGAGTTTTCTAAGTTCACGAATCAATACAATCGTATCGAGACCATTATAATCCCAATCTAAGATAAGAATCTCATAGGATGTTTCCGTTAGAGTCTGAAGAGCAAAATCAGGGCTATTGGCAGTTACTGTAGGAATACGATAAAGTGAAAGAAGTGAGGAAATATGGGAATTGAATTTATGAGAATTGGTCCAGAGTAGAAATGGGCTGGTTTTGGAATTTGGGGCCAGGTTGGCTATCATACCCAGAACCGAAGTGAGGGAATATCGATTCAAATCCCAAAATGAAACTATATCAGTTTTTCTTAAAGTATCCAATTCGGATTCATTTAATCGGCCTACTATGGAAGTTGTGATCATCCAATCCCTTAAAGTATAAAGAATTTCTTCATCTGCATGATTGGCAAAAAGGATTTGGTTTTCTTTTAAAAAAGGACTTCCCTGAATAGTATCATAGTAAACTAATTCGGCACCGGAAGTTTTTAATGCCAGCTGGAGAAGATCCCATTCCGCTCCACGTAAATTGTGAGCTACAATAGCCAGAGGGAGAAGTCCCGGGCTCGGTCTGTACCTATCATTGTCTTCTGGATTTTGCATAGTATTACTTCAATGGACAATTCAATAAGAATGGATTGAAAACCTGACCAATAATCAGCCTGTCCTTATAGGATATTCCTGTACTGGAGGCAGATATCTCCTCACCATCACTGCTGAAAATCTCCGAAAAATTTCCTTCTTCATCGAATCGAAAAATTTGACTGGCAGATGTCAGTTTTTCATCATCAGCATGTTTTAGAAAGCGAAAAAGAGATTTATGAGCAGCGACAAGAATCGTACCACTTTCTTCCGGTTCAAGATTGTCCACACCCGAACCGATTTCTATAGATCGAAGGAGTTTCAAATCGATTCTACCATTTTGGGTAGGTTGAATTTTAAATTGGAAGACCTTTTCTTCGATTGTGGACGCCCAGTAGAGAAGTTCTCCTGAATGATTTTGTGTTACCAAAATCCCATTTCCCAGTACTGTCTCCGGTTCTAAAAGCGACCAGGAATTTCCATCGAAGTATGAAATTTTCGAAGATCTGATTCGAAAAGCATCCAGAAATAATTTTTTTAAATAAGAACCTTTGGGATGATCGTTTGAAACAAAGATCCTACCATCCGGCAATGCAAAGAGATCATTGGGGCTTTCGAGACTGGGATCTTCCAGGGTGGTTTCATGGGAGAGTTGATTCTTATCTACCCGAAATACTTCTATACTATGCTTATCCTGGCCCGGATCTTTATGGGATATTACAAATAGCTTCAATTCACCTTTGTATCTAGCTAAATGAAGTCCGTGGGGAGCAAAGGAGACAGGATAAGAATCTAAACTCACTTTTTCCGCAATCGGATTGGGAGAGTTTAGATTGATAATATAAATCTCTCCCAATCTCCCTTCAATACGTCTTTCATGGCTGGAAACGTAGAGGATTCCCGTCTCACGATCGAGAGCCATATCTTCCGGACCGGGGATTCCTCCGATTCGAACACAACCCTCTGTGTTTTTCTTTTCGACATGAGCAAAACAGTTAAGGGTTTCTATGATAAGGAGCAAAGGGATTAAAAGAGAAATTTTTTTCATTACTATTCCTGGAAAATGAATCAAGTTTGTTGTAAATTTCTTTAAAAACTAGATTTCAGCAAGACAAATATTTTCTAAATAAGAATTTCATCCTTCCGTAATTTTAAAAACTGAGAAATCAAATCTGAAAAAGTTTTTCCTGAGTCCTTTAAAAGATTGACATTGTGTAGAATTGATATTTCAGTTGATTGTAAAATCTTATGGATACAAAAAACCTGGAAAACAAGTCCTGGGTATTTTATAAAAATATTTATCAACATTTAAGCGACCCTGTTCTCATTTTGGATAGGGATCTAAATGTTCTGTTCATGAATGAAGTAGCAAGAGTCGTCTACGCAATTGAATTGAATAGAAGTCTCTTCGACCAGTTTCCTGAAAATTCACAATTGTACAGAGAAGTGTTGAAAGGAATTGATTCTCAGAAAGTTTACGAATCAGTTCTCATCGAAATGTCCCCTTCGGGAAGATCCATTTCTGCAAAGATGATTTGGGATGGTTTGACTATAAATGATTGTATTCTCAGATTTTCAAAACTAGATCGATTGAAGACAGGAATCGTTTCCGAGAAGGATAGCCAGATCGAATCTATTATTGACCACACTTCCGCATTCGCTTATCGAATCGAGGATGTGGAGAATTTAATTTTTTCTTACGTCTCAAAGAATATCCATCAAATAACAGGTAGAACCCGTGAAGACTATATGAAAGGAAACTTTTCTCATTTCCGGGATGGGATCTACAGTGAAGATTATAATTTCGTTATGGATGCTCTAAAAAAATCTTTAGACTATCGTATGACATATGATATCATATATCGAATTCAGATTGGAGATGGTACTTTCAAGTGGATCTGGGATAGAGGAAAGGCGATTTATGATAATCAAAATAAGTTCTTAATGATTGAAGGTTTTGCATCAGACTTTTCATCTCAAAAAAAATCAGAAGAAGAGAAAATGCATAATGAAGAAAGGTATCATGAAATATTTGAGCTCATGCCTCTTCCTTTGATTGTCTATGATATGGATTCTTTTATGATACTTGAAGTCAATACAGCGGCTGAAAAACAATACGGGTATTCAAAACGTGAATTCAAAAAACTATCAGTTTGGGATCTCTGGACTATAGATTTATTCGATAGGGTGAAATCCATTTTGAGTAGTGATTCGGGAGCTTTGGAGCAGAGGTTCTATAATATAGTTCATGTATTGAAAGATGGTCGGGAGATTATCGTCGATCTGATTGTTAAGAGTATTACATATCTGGATAGGACAACCAAGATTATTCTCTGCGAGGAAATCACAGAACCGAGAAAACTTCGTAGGGATCTGGAACTCCTCAATGAAAGATTGAGAATGGCAACCGATGCCGGTAATATTGGAGTTTGGGAATTGGATATATCTACAGGAATGATTTCCTGGGATAACAAAATGTATGAATTGTATGGAGTTGATCCAACCAATCAGGAAGATCCTTTTCACATCTGGTATCATTCCCTTGACGAAGAAAGTATAAATAAAATTTACGATGAAAATAATTTTCAACCTTTTTTCAAATTGGGAGAAGGCTTAGAATTTTCGATTGTTTTGAAGAACAATTCCAGAAAATATATCAAGAGCTACACAACTATCCTAAGGGATTCCGGTGAAACTCCTCTGAAAATCGTGGGGATCAACATGGATATTTCTCAAACCAAATCCTACGAACTTGTCCTCGAAGAAAATCGAAAAAAGTTAAATACTATCTTAGAAACGATTCTGGATGCAATCTTCATTATAGATACATCCGGGACAATCAATATGGTGAATTCAGCCGCTATGAAAATGTTTGGATATAGGGAAGATGAGCTATTAGGCAATAACATAAATCTTTTGATGCCCGAACCCCATCATACTTTGCATAACGGTTATTTAAGAAATTATATAACTTCCGGAATCAAAAAGATTATAGGAAGTAATCGTGAGGTGAATGCACTAAAGAAAGATGGTACAAGTTTTCCTGTAGAAATCTCTATCATGGAATGGAATTATCAGGGCAGACTTTATTTTACAGGTTCTCTAAGGGATATCACTTCCCGAAAAAAGATCGAAGAGACAGAGAAGCAATCCTATAAGATGGATGCCATCTCACAATTGACAGGTGGGTTGGCTCATGATTTTAATAATATCCTGGGGATTATCTCAGGCAATCTGGAACTATTGGAAAGAAGTATTTCCGGTGATGATGAAAAGATGCAGAAGAGGGTCAAAACCTCAATGGAAGCCCTAAGCAGAGCATCTAATATTATATCTAAATTACTTATATTTTCCAGAAAGCAAAAGCTAGTAAAGTCATACATTTCAATGAATGAAGTGATCAATGGATTGAAGGACTTGATTGAATTCAGTGTCAAAAAAACTGTCCGGGTAAATTACAATCTATATGAGTTTGATATCCAATTGTATAGTGAAAGAGAAGGACTGGAAAATACAATTCTCAATCTTGTAATCAATTCTTCGGATGCTATCTCGGGTGAAGGAGAGATTACAATTCAAACCGGAATCGCAGAATCTTCAATTACCTCCCAATTTAAAGCTAATAATCCGGGTAAGTTGCATTACTTTTTAAGAGTTTCTGATACGGGACGCGGCATTTCGGATGAAATAAAAGAAAAAATTTTTGAACCATTTTTTTCAACAAAGATGAATGGTAAGGGTATAGGTCTGGGATTGGCACAGGTATATGGGTTTGTCAATGCTATGGATGCATCTATTGATTTTTATAATAATCCTTCCGGAGGGGCCTGTTTTGAATTGTATTTCGAAAAAATAGAAGAAAAAAAAGAACCGATACTCAAAATATCCGACAGCAGCCATGGTTCAATTCTCAAAAATAAAAAAATCTTACTCTTAGATGATGAAGCCCAATTATTGAATACTATGGAAGAGTACCTGAGCAATCTGGAAATGGATGTTAGTATTTTTTCAGAGACATCACTTGCTATGAAAGCTCTGACTGTAGATTCTTTTGATATTCTGGTCACAGACATTATTATGCCGGGAAAGATAACCGGTTATCAAATGGCTTCCATAGCCGAAAAAAATAATCCGGGTATCAAAGTACTTTTCGTTTCCGGATACACCGGAAACAAAGAGCTAATGAAAGACTATATGGATTATCCTTTTCTAATGAAACCGTATAGATTGTCCCAACTGACCAGAGCTTTGGAAGGATTGTTTCTTGAACGTTAGTCCAATCCGTATTTTGAACGCACCGAATCAGCCGGACAGGAAGCAGAACCAAAGCATCCACAACCGGAACTGTGGGAATGACCTCCACTTTCCCTGGAAGAAAGAAACCGATCAGCAGAACTAGAATCACCCTTCATTGCAAAAGTAGAAAACAGTTTTTCCAATTCTCCTTTTTCTGTACAATTGGGATCGATTTGATCACAGGTAGAGAGGGCTTCTGAACTGTGTTGGTAGGCTTCCATTCTTTTGTTGCATCTGGTACAGTGATATTCATAAACAGGCATACTTTACTCCCAAAATTTTGATATAAGATTTGCTATAGTTAAAAGAAAGCCTCCCAGAAATGCTGAAAAGAATCCGGGTAATGAAAGATAGTTAGGAAAGTATCTCGAAAGAAAGAGTAGAATCAGAGCGTTCAATACCAACCCTGCTACTCCTAGAGTCAAAACATTTAAGAGACCGCTTAGTCCGAGAGTGAAGATAAAAATCAATTTCCGAAAGATTGCATTCAATAAAACAAAACCGAGGATGATTGTACTTACATCTTTAAAATTTCGTGAAACCTGAATTCTTGAATCCAATCTGGGAAAGACATACAGGAGAATGAGAACCTGAAGGAGAAAACCAATAATCAATTCCATAGTTTATGACCCTATTCCAGTTTTGATTTTGGATTTAGATTTTGCAAACAGTTTTTATTGAACTGTATACTCAAAGATCAGCTTCTCGGATTCATTTCCCATATAGTCTTTGGCTATCGCTTCGAGTCTATGAAAGCCCTTATTCCGAATCGAGTCCGGAGAGAAAACTTCATAGTACATCTTCTCCGGTTCATAATCTACTTTTGCAGGATTTCCATCAATAGTCACAGTGATTCCATTCTGAGGGATACCACTTCCTGAATCACGACCTCTCAGCAATAAACGAAAATTAGAATTATTGAATGTATGACCGGAGTTGTATCCGATGACATTGATTTTGGGAGGGGAGTGGTCTGTAAAAACTGCGTAGTATCCTGTTGTGCGTGAGTGGTGTTTGAATATATGACTGATTGTGTTTAAACTAGCAAAAGGTAGATAGGAAAGAATCACACCTTTTGAGTTCACCGAATACAAACCAATTTTTTCGGGTAATTTTGCCGGAGGAGGTGCCAGCCTGAGATAAAGCTCATAACCCTTATCAAATTCCCGAAAATCCGGACGCACTCCATATACAGGAGTGATTTGTGTGATTCCCGGCTCGGAATACTTAAGGTCTTTTTGAGTTACGGTGAAATATTCCGATGAAAAAACCGAGTGTGCGGGAAAGAACGCTTCAGCAATGCGATCTTCAGAAAATATTGAATTGAATGTATTTGGATAGACATTGAAGATTTTCTCCGTCGATTGAATCGGAGGATAGTCTTTTGTATCAGATTCCAAGGTCAAAATGACTTTTGATTCTATTTTGTTCAGACCCTGAAGGTTTAATTCGATCTGGTTGGTCTGACCGGGAATGATTTTATCTGATTGTATTACACCTGAATGTTTGAGAGAGTTTTGAAATACGTCAAGAGCCTTTTCTTCTCTTAAAAATAAGGTGTACCGAAAAGGACGACCGGACATTTTGCTTTTGAAATTATCAAACACAAAACAGGATCGAATCATTTGATGGGAAGGAATTTTAGAAAAGTCTAATGTTTGTAATAATTCTTTATTGAGCAAAACTTGGATTTTCTGAAATCCTATTCGATTTGCTCGTCCGCTTTTTTGGTAACCTGAAAGGTAGATTCCTGCATTCCCTTTGATAAGAATCGGATTTTTATCTACAGGAATGTAGTCTTTCCCGGATTTATTTAGTTTTACACGCAGGGGCAAATGTGAACCGTTTAAAAAGCTCTCTCCATTCAGAGGTTGAAAAGTCAATTCGGTAACAAACAAATCTCCGGATTGCGATGAGGTATCCAGAAAGTCAGCCGGATTGTAGTAATGGTCCTCTTTAAAAAGTTCGACATGAAGATGTGCCGGACCGATTCCTGTATCTCCCGAATATCCTATGACTTCACCTTTTTCAATTTTGATCTCACTGTCCGGTAAAATCTCTGCTACAAAATCTTCTCTATCCTGGATTTTTTTTCTTATAGGTTCCGGAAGATTGGTAAGAACTTTTTCAGAAAATTTTTCCATATGACCGTACCGGCTGGAAAAACCATCGTCGTGTTTTAGAATGATTGCATTTCCAATTGAATATCTCAAACTCTGGATTGTGGCAATCTTTCCTGAAGTCAGGGCCTGAATGGGAACCCCGGTCCTTCCTTCCGTAGCAAAATCAAGTCCTCTGTGAAAGTAATATTTACGAAATTCGGCAAAACTCCCAGTGATCATCTTTTCCCCTTTCACCGGCCAGACATAAGTATCTGAATGCAAAATGGTAGAGGTAGAAAAAATGATATATCCAAGAATGAAAATGTATTTTTTAAAAAAATCTTTATGGATAGGATTGATCAGATGAATTCCTCCCGAATGGGTTAGATACCATTTGGACAGAATGAGACATTTTGTAAACTGTGTTTACAATCCTATTGAGATCTTCATTATAGTCAAAAAACCTTTACGGATAGGAAAAACTAGGTATGAACCCACGAAAGGAACCAAAAATAAATTTATTTAAAAAATCCAACCCTCTGCCCTGCAAAGTTTTGGAAAATGTACAATTGACACCCAATCCCGGAGAAGGGAAAAGACCGGTCAAAGAAGGACATGCAGTCATAAATCGAATCAAATTGCAACTGGATCATGAAAAATACCCATACATCATCGGACAGAGTGCCGGTGTGATTCCTCCGGGAGAAGATCCGGCAAAAGTTGCTAAAGGATCGGAGAACACAGCCTATACGGTCAGGCTCTATTCTATCTCCTCTCCTACTTATGGTCTCGATAAAAAAGAAGACACTATAGAATTTATCATCAAAAGAGACAATTCTTATGATTCAGAGGGAAATGTAACTCATAGAGGTGTGGCATCCAATTATATTTGTGATCTAAAACCGGGAGATCTAGTCAATCTAACAGGCCCGAGTGGTAAAAATTTTCTTTTACCCACTGAATCCTTCTCGGGTGATATATACTTGTTTGCTACAGGAACGGGGATTGCACCGTTCTACGGTATGGTTTATGAACTACTAGAGCATAAGGTAATACAGTTTACCGGGAAACTCACTCTTGTCTATGGAGCCCCTTACTCAGATGAAATAGTTTTGAAGGATGAGTTTGAAGATCTGGATAAGAAGCATGATAATTTTCGCTTTATCAAGGCTGTGAGTCGGGAAGAGAAGAACCCATTTGATGGGGGGAAAATGTACATCAGTCATCGATTGAAGGAGCTCGGTTCGGCCCTAAAGACATCTATGGAGAATCAGGGTAAGATTTATATCTGTGGTGGGCCTAAGGGCATGGAAGAAGGTCTGTTGAAAGAGCTTCAAATCATCATGGGTACTTCGGGTGACTTAAAAGAATTTCAAAAAGAATTAGAGGAAAAGAATCAATTATATGTGGAGACATACTAATGGAAAATGAAATACTTAGAATAGAGAGAGGAAAGGGGGAATGCCTTCTTGTTGCTATCAGTGAATTCAAAGGAAAGAAGAATTTGAATATACGTATTTGGTACACAGATAAAGAAGGAAATCTCAAGCCAACTCAAAAAGGTGTCACCATATCTCCGGAAGATTTTGAAGCCTTCAAGGAAGCTATCAATTCGGCGGGGTCTTTGTTTTAAATCTAAAGAGGATATGAGTGTCTTTTCTCTGTATCGGAAGGATGGACACTCATTCCTTGGAGCTAAAAATCATTTCATAGCAAAATCTATTCCATAAGCAGATAGTGATTCTCAATCGCACCTGGTTGGAAAAAAATTAACTCAGTATCTTTTCATTCTAAAATTTCAAAAAACCTTCAATTCAATCTAAAAACTAAAATGATTCTATGAATTTTTATTATAAAAATATGTATCAATTTCTTCCTTTTTATTTCAATAAGTGGATCCGGATAAAAATTCTATTTTAGATGAACTTTAAATAGAAATCATTTCTGAAACGTTCCCTTTGCCTCTTCAATCTTTATTGTCCGACATTTTATTAAAAATGAGAGCTCATTCTCTCAATTCAAAATTGGTTTTCAGAAGTACTAAGTTTCTTTGTATTGATCTCTCCTTAGGCAAAAACTATCCCCAAAACTAGTCGGAGAGATAGAACGATCTATAAATGCGTACATCTCAAAAACACTTGCGTATTACTTTTTGAGGTATGTAGCCATTTTATAGTCGATTCTTTTGTGAATGCACTTACTTTTTGAATATGACTAAAAGAAGAATTGAAATTGATTTCATTTCTCAATAAGGTTTTTTTGCATTCGATTAGAACTAAGCAAGTTCAGCATTGAATCAAATAAATTTTTAATAAGAATCATTTTAAATTATTTCGTATCTAAAAAATTCAAAAGGCTTGAATCTAGATTTTACTTCTCCGATCCTAAATGAGAAGGAAATTCAACTTTGATATATTGATTATTTGAGAAGAAACAATAAGAAAATTCCTGGAACTTCTTTCTATGATATTAGATAAATTCAATAAAATCAACAAAATATGAATACCTTCTAAATAAAATAAACACAATTCTAACTAATTACCGATAAAGATGAAGATTCTTCAGATTTCTAAATTCATTAACATTCTTCTGAAAGAAATCATGAGATTAAAAAAATGCAGTGGTGGATGCATTGTTTGGAATCGTATTGGATATTTGTAAAAAATGATTTAATAACTCATCTTACGCAGTATTTTATTTTTCTAATTTTTTTTAGTTTAAAATCAAAATCATTTTTTGCTAATAAATCAATAAAAATATGGGTTTGGGCGATAGCCCAGGCTGCCGGCAGACTCCCTGCAACCTCACATTTCGCTTCTTTGTGTAATGTGATTTAATAATATGTAACTTTATTATCTTATTTTTTATAATTTCATATGTATTTCGGGAAATTTCATTCTAAGAGCTCCGGGAACAATCATCAAAACATATTAATCTTCTTTTTTTAATAATTTTATTGCCTACAATTGAGATTAAAGAAAAAATGGAAAGGTAGAGGAAGGTTTGTCGTAGGTTGCTTACTTCGGGGATATGGAAAGTTTCAAATGAATTGTAATCAAGATCAAGTGACACAGATGAAAGAAATTGCATACTCAGACGAAATACTTAAATCCTTAAACGAATCCATTTTTTTTATAGATCCTTATGGTTACATTCAATATGCAAACCCTCATGCATCGGAATCATTTTCCAGAAAGAAAAAAAAGATTTCAGGTCAAATCTTTTTTGATTTGATTGATAGGTTAGATTCTAAAGGCGTTCCCTATACCGATCTCAGCTGTCCGATCCGATCTTCACTCAAATCTCAA
Source organism: Leptospiraceae bacterium (assembly GCA_024233875.1). GTDB lineage: Bacteria > Spirochaetota > Leptospiria > Leptospirales > Leptospiraceae > JACKPB01. The sequence goes on along the minus strand of JACKPB010000008.1, from coordinate 155,386 downwards.
AAGGGAATCAATCTTCACAAAGAATTCTTACTGAATGAAAGAGGGGAAAAAAATCCCGTACTTCTTACTATCCTTCCGACTTTACGAGGCAACGAATTTTTAGGTTTGACTCTTCAATATAGAAAAGATTCCGAACCCCTCCCTAATTCTGAGTTGAAAGAGATAGAAGAACGCTATCGAATCATTGATGGCATTCTTCCTGTCGGGATTAGTATTACAGATCCTGAAGGAAATATTATTGATTGCAATAGCGAATCCGAGAGACTATTGGGTATCACAAAAGAAGAACATTTGAAACGAAACTATGCAGGAAAGGAATGGAAGATCCTACGACCGGATGGATCTGAAATGCCTCCTCATGAATTTACCAGCGTTCGGGCTTTGAAACATAAAAAAATAATTCATGATGAAGTGATGGGGATACAGAAAGGCGAGGAAGTAGTTTGGATTTCGGTTTCTGCTTCACCTTCAGAAAATCCAAAGTTTGGTGTAGTCATTGTTTATATCGATATTTCAGAAAAGGTAATAGCTGAAGAGAAAGTTAAGAATCACAGAGAATTGTTTGATCTACTAATGAAAACATCTCAGGATGGAGTTTGGGATTGGAAGGTTCTCGAAGGAAATACATATTTTTCATCCAATTTCAGAAAATTATTAGGATTACCTATTTTTCGGGAGCTAAACTTTGATTCGTTTAAATCTCTATTCACTCAGGATAAGTACTTTGAGATCAGAGACGTAATTCGGAAATTCTTTTTCTCAAAGAATAATTTTCAACAAATTGAATTTTCAATTTCAAAAGAGGGTAGGGAATTTTGGTTTTTAAACAGAATGATTGCCAATCGGGATGAGAGGGGTAGATGCATTCGATTGACTGGTTCGTTATCCGACATTACTGTTCTTAAGTTAGCTGAAAAGAAAATACGGGATAGTGAATCTCAATACAAATCAATTTTTGAAGGTACAACTGAAGGGATTCTTATCGCGGATTCAAAAAATGGAGAGCTCATATATTGCAATTCATCTTTTTGTAATATGTTTGGATATAGTTCTGATGAAATTTCACAAATCACCTTCATGCATCTTCATCCGATTGAATATTTGAAGACTGCTAAAGAAAAATTTAACGATGCGGAAGGCAAAAAAACAAGAGTAGTAAGAAATGTCCCCTGCTTAAGAAAAGACCAATCCATGTTTTATTCCGATGTCAAAGATTCCAAGATTTGGATCAATGACAGAGAATACAATCTAGCATTCTTTACAGACGTTACCGAACAGTTTTTATTCACCGAGAGATTGGAAAAAATTGCAGAAAATATTCCGGGTATGGTGTTTCAAATTCAAATGGAAGATGGATTGCATCCCGTTGTTGAATATGTCAGTGAGGGTGCGTTTGAAATATTCGGAGTTCCGCATAAAGAGAGCAATCGATTTGGAGAGTTCTTTCAAAAAATTTCAAAAGAAGACCTCGATCGTATCCTGGAAAAAATCAAGATTTCGAGAAAATTATTTCAACCCTGGAGCATTGAGTTCAGGGTTATGCATGAAGAAAAAGGGGAAATTTGGGTAGAAGCCAACTCCACACCTCAGAGAAATCCTGACAATAGTATTACCTGGTACGGTCATCTCATGGAGATAACGGATAGGAAGCTGGAGGAAATCAATATCCTCAAAGCCAAGGAAAATGCGGAGATGGCCAATAGTGCTAAAAGTTTTTTCCTGGCAAATATGAGTCATGAAATACGCACACCTTTGAATGGAGTGATAGGTTTCTCCGATCTTATGCTGAAGACCGATTTGAGTAATACTCAGGAAGAATATATGAAAAATATTTTCTTCTCTGCAAGCTCTTTAATGGATTTGATCAACGATATTTTGGATTTCTCAAAAATTGAAGCTGGGAAGTTAGAACTCAGCAATGAAAAAATCCATCTCTCTCAATCCTGTGAAGATATTTTGGATTTGATAAAATTTTCCGCACACAAGAAAAACTTAGATGTGCATCTCCAACTCAGTAATGACCTACCTGAATATGTAAGTATTGATCCTGTACGATTCAGACAAATTCTCGTAAATTTAATAGGAAATGCTATTAAGTTTACAGATGAGGGAGAAGTTGAGCTGGTCGTAAGTTTGATATCAAGTAATATAGCCGAAAATAGATCTAAAATCTTGTTTGAAGTAAAAGATACCGGAATTGGAATCTCTGAAGAAAATTCTAAGAAACTCTTTCATTCATTTACTCAAGCGGATCCATCAATCACAAAAAAATATGGGGGAACCGGGTTGGGTCTTGCTATAACCAATCGTCTGGTATCGATGATGGGCGGGGAGTTGAGCCTAAAGAGTAGTCCCGGACACGGTAGCACTTTCTATTTTGAGTTAAATCTTTCGTCTGAAATGAAATCTATCCAAGAAGTAAAAATTCAAGAAGATGTCAATATTCTGGTTCTTGAATCCGGGGAAAAAGCTAAAAACCGTTTAGAAAATATCCTAATGGATTTAGGAAGAAAGGCTCTGTATACCCGAAACATAAATGAATTTTCCAATCTATTAAGGTCTAATGAAAATTTACAATATATATTGATAGATGAAAATTTCTGTGATGATTTCTTTGTTGAGGTCCTGGATAGATATAGAAAAAAATTTGAAACAATAAAGCTCATAGTAATGAAAAAATCAGTATCTACGATTCAAAAGAAAATAGCCATTCGAAACATTCATATAGATTCTTATATTTTAAAACCCATAAAGAAAAGAGATCTAGTCTCCGCTCTGGAATTCAATATGGAATCAAATCTAAAGGAACAATCAGAAAAAAAATCGTCCAAACCCGGGATAAAAATTCTTTCCAACAAAGAGATAAAGGTTATGGTTGTGGATGACAACCCTGTGAATCGAATGCTGGCCAAATCTTTTCTGAAAAAATTACTCCCGTCCTCACAGGTCATCGAGGCGGAAAATGGAAAGATTGCCTGTGAGTTATTTCAGGAATCTATTTATGATTGTATCCTTATGGACATTCAGATGCCGGAAATGGATGGGTACAAAGCCTCAGAAACAATCCGTTTGATAGAATCAAAAAATAATTCTAAGCCTGTCCCGATCATTGCCCTTACCGCAGGGACTGTTTCTGGGGAAAAAGAAAGATGTCTAAAGGCCGGTATGAATGACTACCTCTCCAAACCATTTGTGATTTCTGATTTGGAGGGCGTATTGCAGAATCGGGTTGTTTTATTGACGGAGAGCCCTTAGCTTTCGAAGTGCTGAATCATTGAAACCTAAGGTATCAAGATTGAATTTTGATCTTAATTCTTTTCTTTTTTGCAATACAGATTCATTTTTTAGTTTCTTTTCCTGCTCTTCAAACAATATTCCGATCAAAAATCTAGAAACATTTTGTATCAAATCAACACTGTAGTATTCTTTCAGAGAAGAATTTTCAAGGTTTTTGTAGAGAATTGCTATTTCCTTTACATTTTCATAGATCTCATTCAACTCTTCGGATGGACTGATCAAAGACATCTTGGTTTTTATGTACTCACCGAAAGCTCCTGATCCACTCAGTCCTAAACTGATCGGCCCGATAGCCGCGTTTACCTGAATTTGTGATGTACCATCCCAAATGGAAGCAATCCGTACATCCCTGTACAGTCTCGCTACATCATAGTCTTCACAGAATCCCGATCCTCCAAAAACTTGAATTGCATCATAACAAATAGTATTTGCCATCTCTGCATTGTAGTACTTTGCCAGAGGAGTGAGAGCTGAAGATACAGAATTCCAAAACTGGATGTGTGGATCTTTTCTAATTTCTTTTTCATCCTTTCCTGAGTCTTTTTCCCTCATGGATCTCCAGTGATACAAATCCACTGTTCTTGCTCCTTCTATCAAGAGACTCCTCATTCCGATGATTTCTCTTTCCATTCTATCCAGGATTCTTTTGATTGCCGGAATTTCCGAAAGAGGTTTTCCGAATTGGATTCTTTCCTGTGCATATTTAAGAGATTCCTTATATGCTGCAGTAGCTATTCCGGCTCCCTGTGATGCGACAGACATTCTTGCTCCATTCAGCATTCCCATCACATAACGTGTGAGCCCGTAGCCTTCTTTCCCCAGTAACTCAGCCGGAGAATTGTTCATAACAACTTCACAGGTAGCAGAGGATTTGATCCCCATTTTCTTTTCTATACCGGCGATTTCATAGTCCTTTCCATCCACAAGGAAGAAAGAAAGACCTTTGGCTCCGCTTGTGGGACTTCCGGTTCTGGCGAGACAGAGTGTGGCTGAAGGAGCTCCATTGACTCCGCATGCAAGAGTCTGAAATCTCTTAGTTCCTGTTATGTACCATTTTCCGTCTTTGAATTCTGCACGGGTTTTCACCGAAGAGAGGTCAGATCCAAAATCGGGTTCGGAAAGTCCCATAGTGACCGAATATCGTTCATTGATGAGCTTGGGAAGAATTCGATTCTTCTGTTCTTCATCACAAATATCCTGTAAAATTGTAGCCAGATTTATACTTCCCATAGCGATTGCAAAGGATGTATCACATCGGTAGATAATTTCTAAAAGAAGTCCTTTGATTGTATGGGGGAGTCCGAGACCTCCAAATTTTCTGAGAAATCCGGCTGGAGGGAGACCTGCTGAATGAAAAGCATCTACCAGATCGGCCATTTTTTGGGGATGGGTCACAACACCATCTTTGAATTGTAAGCCTTCCGAGTCAAAAGAGGCTACATAGGGTGAGACTTCCATCCCTGCCATTTCGCCATAAGAATTGAGGATTTCTCTATAGTAGTCAATGGCTTCTCCGAGATTGGAGGGAGCCATTTGGAGATTTGGATTTTGAGTGGACAGATAGAGTTTGGCATCAGAAAAATCACCTTCGTACTCACTGACGATTTCCTGCCAATCAATGAGCTCATCGAATTGAAGGATTAGGTCCTCATTGTCCTCAAAATAATTGCTTTGGATCATATTTCACCTCATTTATTAGAAAAGAGTTCTTGAATATTCAATATACTTATATTGTGATCACAATGTAAAGAATAAAAAACACAATGCTTGACAAATTTTTCTGACCTTGGAAATTGATTCTGTGAAAGAACAAAGGATGGGATCTGAAAAGTCTCATCAAATCATAGCGAGAAAGCTTGTGCGGGAGATCTATTCGGGAAAATGGCTTCCCGGAGACAAACTTCCTCCTCTCCGAGAGCTTTCAAAAATATTTAATGTCGATCAGACATCCCTTCGTATTGCGCTCAAGCATCTGGAATTTCTCCATGTCTTGGAAATCAAACGCAGTGATGGAGTTTATGTTCAAGATTTTCGAAAGAAAGCCGGGATAGAGTTTTTGCTTTCCCTTTTTCCGGAAAGTTCAGAGGAAGAAATTTCGGATCATTTCACCCTAATGGATGAATTTTTTGAATTCTGGATCGCAGTTTCCCCCGAATTGATTCGTTTGTCCTACAGACGATATGGAATTCGGGATATCAGAGAAATGCTGAATATTTACGAAGAAGAATTGAATTCACTTGAGGACATCGATAAACTTGTGTTGTATGAAATGAGGTTGGTTGAAATTCTTTCTCATGTAGCGAATAACCTGGTCATGACTTTGATCCTCAATTCGATTCGACCCCTTCAGGAGAAAATGATTCCTTTTTTCATTAGGGGAATCGGAAAAATTGAATTTGAAAAATACATTCTTCTAAGAAAGAAAATGATGAAAGGTATCCTGGATAGAGATGAGGGAGGTTTGGATCTGAGTCTGAAGTACTATAAGGAATCTATGCTCGGGTATAGAAACCTAATAAGAGAAAAGATTTCAGAAAGCTTATAACCTAACGAATCACAAAGTAACCTTCTTTCGTCATACCCATAGCACTGATATGATTCGAAGGAACCCTGTATCCTTTGAGAATAAAGTTTTCATATCCGGGTGTACTGATTCGGGATGTAGCATAAGCATCTTCTAAGGTTAGCATAGATATTGTTCTTTTGTAAGGAAAATCTTTAGAATCGTCATTAAAGAGTATCTCCGATCGATTCGGATGGAAAAGTAAGAGAGAGGACAATTGGTATGAGTGGATGAGTTTTCTGGCGAAATGAACAAAATCTTTTAAATTCGATTTGTTGGAGTCGAAATCCCTCCCAAAATTATTTTTTAGAAGACTTTCATTCGAAAGAGTAGCCTGAGGGCGAAATGGAACCAGAAGGAGTAAGTCATTCTTTTCTGATTTATCCGAGTAGATTGAAGATCCATTCAGTTCAATGAATTTCAGATGATTGGATTTTAAATGAGCTTTGATGCTTCTATGAATTGAAAAACTGGTGTCGAAATCATCGAGTTCGAAGGCGGACAATAAAAAAAAACCATCCTGGATATGTTTCCAGAAATTTTCCCGAATTTCCAGATTGTCCAATCTGCGGTACATTTTATTGTCTATATCATAATAGGAATCCATAAGAACCTCAATCCTTGCCTAAGATTAAGAATGGGATTGGAATCGCAAGAGAAATTCGACGAACTCAAGCAGGTACTGCTAAGGGAATGTCTATGAATTTATTTTTGGAATTTTGTAGTCGAAACTCTTTTTTAAATTCTTAAATATTTCTTGAAAAAAGCGGGGTTTGGGGTCGAACCCCAAGATACTTATCACACCCCAAAAGCCCCGGTGAGGGATTTTTAGAGATGCCCTTAAGATTGATTCTTCTGGATTTTATTAGAAAATCCACCAATGTTTTTTGAAAAAAAGGGCATATTTAAAGAATAGACTAAATGGCAAATCTTGTATTTTTGGTAAGAGACGTCCCGAGGGACGCTCAATCCAAAAAAGACACAGGACTGGTATTTTTTATGAGTGAGAATACAGGTGCAATTTCCAAAGATGCAGTTGGAAAGAAATTGGATCGATTTGAATATATAGTCGAAAGAGGAAAAGTGAAGGAATTTTGTATCGCTATTGGTGAGACCGATCCGATTTATTGGGATCAGGAAGCTGCCAAAAAAGACGGATATGAAGATACACCCGTTCCACCCACATTTCAAACAGCCATCCAATTTTGGGGCTACCCGAAGTTATGGGATGATATGATTTCAATGGGAGTGGATATCAAAAGACTTCTTCATTTGAAAGAAGAATATACTTATCTCAAACCAATTTATCCCGGTTTGTATTGGGCACAGACTGAAATTGTCGATGTGAAATCCGGAAAAATGGACATGGTTACTTTTAGAACTACGTATCACAATTCTAAAGACGAAGCCTGCATTCAGGCAGAAATGGCTATTGTAATACGTCCGGCATAAGGAGAGATACATGGGTGCAAAAATAGAATTTGATAAATTGGAAATCGGACAGGAACTCCCTGTTCTTAAATTAGAAGCAATCAAACATGCAGATCTCGTGCGTTATGCGGGAGCCAGTGGTGATTTCAATCCCATCCATAATGACAAAGATTTTGCTATTTCAAATGGTTTGGATGGAACAATCGCTCACGGTATGTATGTCATGGCACAGATAGGAAGACTCTGTACCAATTGGGTAGACCAAAGACAGATCCGATTTTTTGGAGTGAAGTTCAAAGCCATGACTAAGCTCGGACAGGTTCTTACCTGTAAAGGAACCGTTAAGAGAAAAAAAGAGGACAACGGTGAAAGGCTTGTCACAGTTTCTGTAGAGGCTGTGGATGCCGGTGGAGAAGTAAAAGCCGGTGGAGATTTGATTATATCCTGCTGATTTTGACGGGGGAGTTCTCCCCCCGTTTCCCCTATATTACTCCGGAGTTTATTATGAAATCATTTTATCTCTTTGCCCTAATTCCTTTCCTCTTCCTTTCTGCTAATACAAAAGAAGATCTGATCGAAGCAGTCACCGATACAAATATCCCAAAACTTACAGAATTATTGTCCAAAGAGAAAATCGATTTGAACGCCGCAGACTCGCACAATCGCACATCTCTTATGATAGCTTCCTCTGACAATAATCTCACAGTAGTGAAACTCCTTGTTGAAGCTGGTGCTGATATAAATAGAAAGAACAAAGAAAATGGTCGTACTGCTCTCATGTATGCATCCGTCAACGGACACTACGATGTAGTTAAGTATCTAATAGAGCAGGAGAGTAATTTGATCAATGCAAAAGACAAGGAAGGAAAGACTGCTCTGATCCATGCAGTTATGGGTGGCAGGATGAATGTCATCAAACTTCTCATTGAAAACAAAGCCAATGTAAATTCCAGAACCTATACAGATGATTCAGCTCTGAGTTTTGCTCTCAAGACCGGAAAAGTCGAAATCATAAATCTCTTACGCAATTCGGGTGGAAGAGAATGATACCGACAATTGAACTGAATCGAGTCAAAAAACTTTCGTTCTTATTATCTATTCTTATATTTATCAATATATTTTTTGGGCCTCTGGTCCGAGCTACGGATTCAGGGCTTGCCTGTCCCGATTGGCCTCTCTGCTATGGGAAGGTTTTGCCACCTCCCGAGTTTCGAATCTGGATGGAAGTAGGGCATAGGATTTATTCGGGAATCCTCGGATTGATCTATTTGGTTTTATTTGTTTATATAGTTAAGCACCCATTTCTAAGAAAAAGTTATGCGACATTAGGAGTTCTCGGTTCAATTGTTCTTATCAATCAGGTCATTCTGGGAAAATTGACAGTAACAATGTTACTCAATCCCAAAACTGTAAACCTGCACCTTTTGAATGCAGTACTTTACCTCCTTGTGGTATTTTCCATTACCCTCAAGTCCAATGCCCAACTCAATTTTCAAAATAAGGACCTTTCTCTTAGGAAATTATTTTTTAAGATCTGGAATCCGGGGATTTCTGTGAGTTTTCTACTATTTCTGTCCATTTACTTTCAGTTGTTTATGGGGGGTAGGGTCAGTTCCAATTATGCCGGTTTGGCCTGTCCCGATTGGCCTACCTGTCATGGAGTGTTTTTCCCTTCACCTATGGAAGGTCAAATCAGGTTTCAAATTGAACACAGGTTTCTGGCGTATATTTTGTTTCTGGGAGTTCTCTATTTGATGACCCTCATAAAAAAAACATATTCAACGAAATCTCCTGAATGGAAATTATCCATCCTCTTTTTTTTCTCGCTCACATTTCAAATTACTCTCGGTGTCATCAATGTCTTATTTCACTTACCGATTTTGATCACTGCCCTACACACTGCCAATGGGGTTCTGGTTTTGTTGGTTTCCTATACACTTTTTTTCCAACAAAAAATCAAATCTCAAATCGGATGATAGAATTATGCGAAAATATATAAGAATCTGGACCCAACTTACAAAACCGAGAGTCACTACCCTCGTATTGGTAACGGCTCTTCCCGGTTTGTATCTCGGTCCGGAAATTGCTCCGGAGATTTCCCTTGTTCTCTGGACTCTTTTGGGTACTTTCTTCATGTCCTCTGCTTCTTTTGTGTTCAACCAAATCATAGAAAGAGACAAGGATGCCCAAATGGAAAGAACCAAAAAACGCCCCCTTCCTATGGGTCAGATTTCAGTGGGAGGAGCATTTGCCGGGGGAATGATTTTAGTTTTCTTATCCTTTCTTGTATTTATTAGATATGTCAATCTACTGTCTGCTCTCTCTGCTTTTGGAGGACTGCTCTCCTATGTATTTCTTTATACAATCTGGTTGAAACCGAGAACAGATCAGAACATTGTAATCGGAGGGATTGCAGGATGTGTCGGTCCTCTCATTGGTTATGCAGCAACAACTAATTCTTTACCCCTACCGGCATGGATTTTGTTTTGTATCATATTTTTCTGGACACCTGCTCATTTCTGGGCATTGGCGATATTTTTAAAAGAAGATTACGGAACTGCAAATTTTCCTATGATGCCTGTACTACGTGGAATATCTGCAACCACAATCCAGATCTATTTTTATACTATCTTGTATGTTCTGTCCTGCATCTCTTTCTATTTTGCAACAGATCGAATAGGTCTGCTCTATTTGATCACAACTTCTGCTCTCTGTCTGTATATGGTGTATCTGGCACATAGGCTCTGGAGAGTTCAAACAAAGGAGATGGCTAAATCCTTTTTTTTCTTCAGTATTTTCCATCTATTCTTTGTGAATCTTGCGATTCTGGCAGATTTTACTCTTCAGTGGAGGTGAGTCATGATTTTAGAAGTAAATCATCTTTGTAAGACCTATACTTCTCCCTTTTCCCGAAAACCACCCATGCATGCTGTTTCGGATGTGAGTTTTCAAATCAAACCCGGAGAGGTCTATGCTCTGCTCGGTCCGAATGGTGCGGGTAAGTCTACTATCATCAAAATGATAGCAGGGCTCATCATACCTTCATCGGGTGAAATTCGAATCGGTGGTCAGGATACATCAGGCAAACCTATTATCTACAAGCATTTGAGTGCTGTTTTGGAAGGTACAAGAAATGTTTATTGGAGACTCAATCCGATTGAAAATTTGTATTACTTTGCCAACTTGCGGGGCGTCACTTCCTCTTCCATTCACGGAAAAGCACAAAAATTACTCGAAGAATTGAATATCGATGGGAAAAAGAAAAATCAGAGTCAACATCTTTCGCGGGGAATGTTGCAAAAACTTGCCCTGGGTGTTGCCCTGGTCACTGATCCAAATATTTTACTTTTGGATGAACCCACTCTCGGATTGGATGTCGAAAGCTCCAGAAAAATGAAAGACAAGATTCGCTACCTAACCAAAGAAGAAGGAAGATCGGTTCTTCTTACTACGCATCAAATGGATCTTGTGGATGAACTTGCTGATAGAGTGGGAATTCTCAAAGGTGGCAAACTTCTTAGGGAAGGAACTCTATCCCAATTGAAATCGATTTTTGAATCCCATATTTTTAGATTAAAAATAAGAGGAGATTGGAATATTCCCGAGGAATGGAAAATAAAGTATTCTATCAAAGAACTTCCAATTCAGGGAGATACAAAAGAAATTGCTCTGGATTGTCATGATAAGAATGGAGTGTATGCATTTTGGGAAATCATAAAAAAGGAAGGTCTGGAAGTCGTTCATTTTTATAGAATGGAAGAAGACCTGGAAGAGATATTTTTGAGAGTACTGGAGTCCTGAAATGAAAAAGATCAAAGATTTTTTATTACTACTAAAAGCAGAATTGAATCGGGATTTCATTTTTATGAAGAGATATCCTCTCGAGCCGATTTCATTCCTCTTTTTTATGTATCTCATCCTATTGGCTATCCTTTTTGGATTTCATCAATTGGCTGGAGAAGGAATCCTGAATCGTGAGAAAATGATTCTAGGATACAGTCTGATGCAATTTGTTCTTTCGACGCAGATGGGATGGTCGGGGCAAATTCAAAATGAAAGTCAAACAGGAACCCTCGAACAATTGTCAATCTCCGGACATACTCTCGGAGAAGTTCTAATGGCGCGGGGATTTTCTCAGTTTCCCCGACAGGTAGTGAGTTTCTTTATATTGCTCAACGCATATACATTTAGTTTGAAAAATTTAAATTTCCATCTTACAGAAACTTTTGTCTATGTAATTTTGCATTTATTTGTCATGGCGATTGGTATCTTCGGTATGTCCTATCTTTTTGCAGGGATTACACTCCTCTACAAAAGAGTTGGTTTCTTCTTTCAAATTGTAAATTTTGCTTTCTTAGGTTTGTTCTGGCAGGATCGAAGTTCACTCGGATTCGGTGTGATGCAAATCATTTATGATCATTTCCCATTGACAATCGGTATGGCAGCACTTCAAAACCTCTTCACTCCAAATAGCAATCCCCTGAATGTGGATTGGTTGTATTTCATACTACATTCCTTAGTGTTTTGTGTCATTGGGTATACCGGATTTTATTTTATGGAACGAAGGGCAAGACGATTGGGACTTCTTTCCCAATATTGATTTTAGTCATTATTTATGGAAATTTGAAAGAATAGGATTCAAAGTATAGATCTTACCCGCCCATTTGTAAATCGGTGGAAAAGATAGAGCCAGAACAATAGACAAAACCATCATTCCGGGCAATAGAATTTTTTCTAATTTTCCATCTCCTCTCTCATTCGTAAATTTGGGAAAGTCAGAATGCAGGAGGAGGAGAAGGAGAGGAGGGGTGTTTAGGATACTAAATACTCGGGTCGTATCCAGGGTAATGCATGTAATACTAAAATTGATTGCAAACAATACTAAATAATAAACACGATTCCTGTCCAGGAAGATTATCAAAAGAATAATAGGAAGCATCGGTCCGAACAAGCTATAGAATCCAATTAAAAAATTCATAACTGTATAATTGATTAGATCGTTGAAAGGAATAGAAGAGAGGATTCTAATTTCCTCCTCACCACCTTCCAGTCCATGGATTAGGAATAGGATTCCGGAAATAATCTTAGAAGAAATTAGAATGATGAAATAAGCTTTTAAAATCTCACGATCCCATTTGCCTCTAATTAGAAATTCTAGAGCAATCAATTCAAAAGATAGGATAGCAAACTGAAAAAAATGATTCATAAATCCCGGAAGTAAAATCATTATGAACATCCAGATCTTAAAACGTCCCAATCTCTCCGAATTTTGTAAATAACTGATCAATGAAAATGAAAAGAAAAGAGTAAAAGAATCAGGAAATCCAACCCAGGTACTGTGGATGAGAACCAGGGGGCTTAGGAGAACAAGAAAAAGAAAGAATATAGAAGCCTGAATGTTTTTCTTACTGATGTATGTCTGAAAATAAATACCACATCCCAGTAAAAATATATAATGCAGGTATTTCTTCACTCCTTCAGGAGAAAAATTGAATCCGAGTAAGTATTGATGATAAGAAGTAAAAAAGGTATCTACCCGATGTTTTGGACCGAGAGGTTCAAGCGAGAGAGTGAATGCCGTGGGGTCAAACCGATAAACCTCATTCTCTCCGGAATAAAGGAAAGGTAAGGTCTTATTCATTATCAGAAGATAAAGAAATGAAATCCCCAAACTGAGAGCCCAAAAATACACGGACTCTTTTCCTTTCTGCTTCACCAAGGTATTTTTAGTTTGTCTCTATAAAAAAGACCGGATTTGAGTTTGGTATGAAACACTGCCCATACGGGAGTTTCGGCACCTTTGGAAATTTCTCTTGGGGCAGATGGACCCCCCATATCAGTTTTAACCCAACCGGGACAGATACTCACAAAAGTCTTATCCGAATACTTATGGCTGTAAATTCTACAGAGAGTATTCAAAGCAGCTTTACTGGCCGAATAGGGATTGGTGGGCCAACCTGTATAACGATTGTGAATATAATCATGAATCGTGGATTCCAATTCCATAATGGAGATATTTGGGTTCAGGAGTTTCCTTCTGGCAGTTTCGGAAAACTGAGAGAGCTCCCCCATACCGCTACTCATAAATATGAACTTTGATTTTTTTTTCATGAGTGGAATGAGCTTGTCCGAAATTTCTTTCACCGCGTAAAAGTTGACCTGAAAGATAATCTCCGGATTGTAAATTGGGTTCGACCCTCCGGGATAGACACCGGCATTGTGTATTACAATGTCAGGTAGAAAATCTGAATTTATGATTTTATCCAGGAAGGATTGAATACTTTTCGGATCGTTCAATTCTACCGATTCGACTTTTAAGGAAGAGGTCTCCTTGATTCCAAACGTATAGATAGAGTTTTTTAATAATCTTCGAGAAGTGCCCAATATATGAATACTATCAGATCTTGAAAAGATTTGTTTGGTTATTTCTAAACCCAATCCCCGATTGATTCCTGTAATGAGTATATTCATAATGTAAATCACTAAATTTTTCTTAAATTTTATTGACAGTGAAAATATTTCAACAATACTTTTTCTTATGTTCCGTTTTTCAGAAGAACTAACATTTTTCTTCTGAAGGTATCTAGCCATTTATAGATTGTTCTTCTTTGAATGCACAAACCTTTTGAATATGACTGGAATTCAACAAGATCAATTGAAAAATTAATAACTCACATTACGCAAAGAAGCGAAATGTGAGGTTGCAGGGAGCCTGCCGGCAGCTTGGGCTATCGCCCAAACCCATATTTTTATTGATTTATTAGCAAAAAATGATTTTGATTTTAAACTAAAAAAAAATAGAAAAATTAAATACTGCGTAAGATGAGTTAATAAAAGAAATCTCCTAATTTAAATTCTCTATCTATATATCATTTTGATTTATATATCCGGGACACTCTCAATTGAAATTTTAATTTATGATTGGTCTTACCCACCTCCATAGAAATATGGGTCTAATTTATAGAAAAAGGTAAAAATAAAGATGAATATTTCACTACTTATCCAAATCTTTTTTATAAACTTTCTTATTTTCTCCAAACTCTTATTTTTTGGACTTATATTTTCATCAGAAATTCATTCAAATCCTCAAAAATTAAAGACATACAAGTTACGAATCCAATTCAAAAAGGAAGATGACAATATACCCTTAAAAGTTACGATCGGAGAGAATCCATCGGAATTGAAACTCTATATGAAAGGCTTTCCTATGGAGATAGAAATTGAAAAAGATACTCCCTATACAGTTGAAATTTTGGATGAGGCCACTTCTCAGGAATGCATTCTGAACAAACAGAGAATTATTTCAGGACAGATCAAAAGCAATGTAAATCTATTGGGAAATTGCAAAGAAAGGTTCCATAATTTGTACATCAAAACTCACGGTTTTGAAGGTGAAAAAGTGATTCGGGAAGAATTATCTGAAGAAACCATGATTGTAGAACCCAATTCCATTAAGCATTTCACCAAACAGTTCAAACATGATGAAGAATATCATATCAAATTAATCGAAAAGCAGACGTCAGAAAGGAAGAAATGTTATCTCGAAGGAGGAAAGGAAGTAAGTGGATATGCAACCAATGACCTTTATTTTGAGCTGGTCTGTTATGAAGGTCAGATTTCTATAGATAAGACGAAGGACTTTGTTCAATCAAGATTTCTGGAAACTCCCTGTAAGTTCTGTTATTGGAGGCCCGCTCTGGCTATGACCTCAATTGGTCTGGCGGGTCTATCTCTGGGACAATACAATGTCCAAAACTCTACTAATTCTGAAATCGATAATTACACCACTTATTCACCTTTTCTCTCTACAAGAGTTGGACCTATCCTTCCTATATATTTGGTCAATGATGCATCGGCACGGGCTGAAACAGCAGGGAATAAAATGTTAATTTATGGAGGTCTGGCAGCTATCCCCGGAATAATTTTGTTAATTGATTATTATTATTTCAAACCTGAAGTACAGGCTAAGTCGGATGTTTCCGGATTCAATTGGGATTTTAAAATGACTCCTCTATCACCGTACAGACCCGGTCTCAACGGCAATAGAAGTTTTGAAAACCAAATGACTTTTGACTACACTATCTTATTTTAATGAATGCTTTTGCCACCATTCCGGATGCAATGAACGTTGATAAAAGTAAGCATCAATCAAAACTAGATTGATAGCGGCTTCTACAATGGGTACAGCTCGCGGGAGAACACAGGGATCATGTCTTCCACCTGCTTTTAAAATTGTATTTTCAGGTGTATCATCCACAGTACCCTGCTCAATTGAGATGGTGGCTGTGGGTTTGAAGGCTGCTCGAATTGTTATATTTTCACCATTTGAGATCCCACCCTGAAGACCACCGGATCGATTTGTTTTGGTTCTGATTCTTCCTGTTCCTTCTTCAACATAAAATTCATCATTGTGTTCACTCCCCCGATACTTTGTGCCTTCAAAACCGCTACCGATTTCAAAACCCTTGCAGGCAGGTATGGATAGGACTGCTCTTCCGAGATCACCATCGAGTTTGTCATACACAGGATCACCCAAACCCGGTGGGCAATTTCGAACAACTGCCCGTATGGTTCCTCCTATGGAGTCACCGATTTTTCTCACTTCACGAATCTTTTCTTCCATAAGGGGAGCAGCTTTCGGATCCGGACATCGAACATCATTGGAATCCACTTCCTCAAAACTCTTAGGAGGGTTGGATTCTAGGTCAGCGTTCACAGTACCGATCGAGTCGACCCAGGCAATTGTAGAAATACCCAATTCTCTCTCTAAAATAACACGGGCAATGGCTCCGGCAGCTACTCTTCCAATGGTCTCCCTGACTGAAGCTCGCCCCCCACCTACATGGCTCCGGAAGCCATACTTTGCATCGTAGGTAAAATCAGCATGGGAGGGACGATAGATATGGCGGAATTTTTCATAGTCCCTGCCGATCGCATTTTTGTTGTCTACAAAAAGACAAACAGGGCTACCGATTGTTTTTCCTTCAAAAACTCCTGAGACCACTCTGACCTCATCATCTTCTTTCCGTGGAGTGGTCAGGAGGTTTTGACCCGGTCTTCTCCGACTCAGGTCCTTTTGAATCTCTTCAAGAGAAAATGGCATTCCTCCCGGAAGACCTTCAATTACGACTCCCACTGAAGTGCCGTGAGATTCACCAAAAGTTGTGATTTTAAATATTTTTCCCCATGTAGATGGCATGAACCAAACTTTTATGAAATAGGAGATATTCCAAGAGAAAAAACTTAGAATAAGGATGGGTTTAAATAAATTAATGGACAATAATTTTTAGTCATTCAAAATAAAATTATTCAAGAAAGACTTCTATGAGAGCAGAAGATATAAATATTCAGAATCTCCTGAAATTTCTACCCGGAGAAGGAAAGCTCATCCTCAATGATCAAAGGATGGTCTTATTTTCTCAGGATTCCTTTGCCTCTCTTCAGAAACTATTGGTCCATCATTTTGGTTTTGATTACACCTCTGCCCTTTTTTCTCAATTCGGTTTCCAATGTGGAAGCGATGATTATGTCTCTATAGCAGAGAAAGGCGATTGGGATTCGGACATAGACAGGATAGCTTCCGGACCTGTCATTCATATGTGGGAAGGCATTGTTCATGTTCAACCCACTAAAATTGAATTTGATCGATCTATAGGGCAATTCCACATGACAGGAATCTGGAAGAATTCCTACGAGGCAGAAAATTATATAAAAAATTACGGTTTGAGTAAGACTCCAGTTTGCTCTACCCTTACAGGATATGCCTCCGGATGGGCGAGTAAGTTTTTTAATTCTAAGCTCATAGCGATTGAAACGGAATGTACTGCCAAAGGGGATCCACATTGTAGTTTTGAGATCAAACCAATTGAGGATTGGGGACCTGAAGCTGAGCCCTGGATCAAGTCTCTAAATGCAACTTCCTCTTCCATCTCATCCTTTCTGGAAAGAGAAATTGAAGAAAGAACCAGAGAACTAAAAAAACTCAACGAGGATCTTGCCAGAGAGAAAGAGAAGGCGGAAAATGCTGCACGTGCCAAGTCAAATTTTCTGGCATCCATGAGTCATGAGATTCGAACTCCTATGAATGGAGTTCTCGGAATGGCAGAGTTACTCTCACACACACCTTTAAACGATGAGCAAACAGAATTTGTGGAAAGTCTGCTGACCAGCTCAGAATTACTCCTGAGTATCATAAATGATATTTTAGATTTTTCTAAATTAGAAGCAGGAAAATTAGATCTGTACAGTTCTGATATCGAAATTAGAAATACGATATCAGAATGTATGGATTTGTTTCAGTACAAAATTAGAGAAAAACGACAGGAGTTGACTCAATTCATAGATTTGGATGTGCCCGGTTTCATTTGTATTGATGACAAAAGACTCAAACAGGTCTTGATCAACCTACTCGGGAATGCTATTAAATTTACAGACAGAGAGGGGAACATTCATCTGGATTTGGTTAAAGAAATCCTTGAGGATGGGGAATACTTAAAATTCTCTATCATAGATAGTGGAATTGGTATTCCTAAAGACAAACAGAAAAAATTATTCTCTCCCTTTACTCAGGTAGATGCATCCACAACTAAAAACTTTGGTGGTACCGGTTTGGGATTGGCAATCTCATTAAAAATTGTAGATCAAATGGGTGGAAGTATTTGGTTGGAGAGTGAGGAAGGAAAGGGATCTACGTTTTCGTTTAGAATACCACTGATAAAATCCGATTTAAAAAATCCTGAGTATCTCTTAGATAATCCTAAATTACTTTTTGGTAAAAAAGTTTTCAGCCTGGATGACAATCCCATCAATCTGAAAGTTTTTCAGAATGTTCTCACCTATTGGAAAATGGATGTGGAAAGCTTTTTGAAACAATCAGATTTTTTCGCGAGATTAGCTGAGGTAAAACCGGATATCGTATTGCTTGATTACAATATGCCCGAACAGGATGGTTTGGAGGTAGCACGAAAAGTGAGGGAGATCTATGGAAGAGATGTCTTCCTGGCACTTTGTACTTCCTATGATCTGGATGGTTTGGGTATTGATTTTGATAAATCAATTTTTGATTTTGTACTTATTAAACCCATCAAACAGAAGAACCTATATGAAAAATTACTTCAATTGTACATTACAGAAAAAACATCAATACCGGAATCCAAGTCTATATACACCGATGTGACCCTAAAAGAAAGAAATTTCTTACTTGTAGAAGACAATCCAATCAACCAGAAGTTAGCAAAAAAAATGTTTCATAAACTTGGATATCATATTGATATTGCAGAAAATGGTCAGGAAGGTTTTGATAAGGTTTTAAAAAATTCCTATGATATGATATTTATGGACATTCATATGCCGGTCATGGATGGTCATAAGGCTATTCAGCTGATTCATTCTGAAATCAAAAATCCACCTCCAATAGTAGTAATGTCTGCTGATGTATTCCAAAAAGAAGACAATGTTTTCCGAAGTTATGAAGTCACTGATTATATTATCAAACCTATCAAACTTTCAGATATCCAGAATCTTCTAAAGAAATATGGAATGGAATAGAACTTCAAGCCCAATGATTAAAACACCGATTCAAATTAGGTTCAATGATATGGATCCGATGGGAAGAGTGAATAATTCTTCGTATTCGGGATACTTAGAAATAGCAAGGATGGATTTTTGCAATAAATACTTTGATATTCAAACTTTGAATGATACACCTTTTGTTCTGGCCAGAATAGAAATGGATCTTCTAAAACCTCTTTCCCCGGGTAAAAAAGCGGAAGTTCTGACCTGGGTGTCGGGGATCAAAACTACATCCTGGGAGTTTTCCTATTTGATTGTGGAGCCGAATAGTTCAGAAATCTTTGTTCGGGCGAAATCAGTTCAGGTTTATTTTAACTATCATACATACACAAAAGAAAGGATTCCCGAGCACGTAAGGGAAATTTTGAGCTCTCTGTTTTACTCTGAAGCAAAATTAAATGAAATGATACCGCGGAAACTCTGAACTTTTTCATTTTGGTAGAAGTTTATATTTCCTTATGAAGTAGGGGGAAATCCAACCCTGGCTAAAGTTTAAAATTTTGAGTTAAAAACTTCTTCGATATAGGTAGATGCAATGATATTCTTCTTTCCACTTTTACTCATTTCAAAAGAAAGAAATATAGATCAATTCTCATAATTAAATGCAGTTTTTCTATTACGGTTTCTTTTGTACCTGATTTCTAAATGAATGTATGAAACTTTTTGAAAATGAATCTGGGGTTCATTTCTAAAAGTTTGAAGTTCAATAGATTTTCATAATACATCAATAGAATAATCTAATTTGACAAATTAAAGTACAGGTAGATCGGATAGCTGATACTCAAACCCTTGGGGGGTATACTGTTTTCTCTATTCTTCCTCTGTGAGTTCAAATTATTTTTTTGATTTCCTATCTAAAAAATGAACTTGCAAAGGATTGGGAATTCTAATAATTATAGTCATTTACAAAATCAAACTTACAATACAATGCTTTCAGATTGAATTAGGTCTAATCTTTTCTGAAAAGTTATGTAGAAGATTTTGTAAAAAGATTAAAAAAACATATAAACCAGGAGATATACAATGAAAAAAATTTTTCAATTCATATCCATTTTCCTTTTTTTGACGACTCTATCCCTTTCGGCATTGGAAACAACAGGTAGCGGAATTCGTGTAAAAAAAATAGCCTTTGTTTCTGTTAAAGTTTATTCAATCACACATCAAATGAAAGATAAATCCGAGAAAAGTGCATCCGCTGTGATCAATGCAGACACCGACAAGAAGTTCATTCTAAAGATGCTTAGAGATGTAGACTCAGCAAAAATTGTATCCGCTATCAATGATGCCTTCAAATTGAATGGATACAATAATACCGGAAATATGAACAAATTCAGCACTCCTCTCAAAGGAGATCTCTCAGAGGGCGATGTGATTACAATCAGCTATGATTCTGCATCCAAAACTACTACCTGTTCTTATAAAGGAAAGAGCTCCAGCGTAGCCGGAGATGATTTTATGAAAGCTACTTGGAAAATTTGGTTTGGAAAGATCGATCAACCCGAGCTTACAAATCAATTGATGTCAAAACTCTAATCTTACCCCAAATACTAAAGTCCCTTCTTTAGGACTGCAGATGATTCCAACCCGAAATCAGAATACCGGGTTGGAATAAAGTCTCATTTTCGTCTAAAATTTTCCCTTTAGAAATCCTTTGATTGAGAAAATCCTGCTTGAATCATCTTTTCAAATTTGATTCTTTGAATCTCAGGTAAAAATGCTATGAAAGAAAATTTAAATCCTTCCGGAACAAACTTTTCGGATTATATCAAGAAAGTCCAAACCGAACTCACTGATGATTATCTAATTGAAGTTTATGTGAGCCTATACCTCAGAGCACTCAGATCGGACGGAGTTCTCAATTATGAAGAAAAAGTCTGGTTTGCCGATAGGGTGAAAGAACTCTATTCAATAGATGTTTTTCGACCGATTCAGGATAGATACAAACCGGAAGAATTTCTAGAAAAAGCCAAAAAATCCGCCAGCCATCCACTTGCCTTAGATAAGATCACAAAGTTTTTTGAAAAAGACAATAAACAGGAACTCTGTTATGAATTGGCATGTTTTGCTGCTTACACAGGGGATAGAGACATCTCTAAAGGAGAGTTGGAGTTTTTGTCCGAATTGGGTGGACTTTTGAAGCTTTCAGAGGACAAGCAGAAAGGAATTCAGTCACAATTCAAATAGAACCCTTCCTCTCGGGAGTCCAATTGGCCGGAGAATCTTTTTTATTGATTTTTATTAGAAGCTCATTTCTAGAAGAAGTGAAAAAGGTTGTACTCCGGACTGGTTCTTCCTAATCTTATGTACAAGAGGTCCCCAACCCAATTCATTTAGAAAACTATACAATTTTTACGTTCGCAATGCCTTTCCAAACTCTAAATCGTTCAAATTTTCTATAATACTTCTAAAAAGTAAAAAACAAATTCTAAGTTTTCTATTCTAAAGAATAGGAAAGAACCTACCCAATCCTAGTTTTGCACTAAGCACTTGCATTTAGATTCAAAACTAAAGAGAAAAATCTAAGTTTAGGTACGTTCTTTGCTTAAAAAGTAAGTAACCCAAAGTTTAATTAAGGAGATTTTTTATGAAAAAAATCATATTGCTAGTAATACTCGCCTTCTGTACAATTTCTGTGCATGGTGTTGAGGAAATTGAAAAATTAATGGTGGAAAAAGCTGAATCCCCTCAGGAAAAAAAAGCAGTAAAAGACTATATCCTTTCTGAAGCAAAACAAAGAAAAGCTATGGCAAAAAGACTGAGAAAAATGGCCAAAACAAGGAAGGGAGGAAAGGCTCAGACTCAGATCAAACACAAACAGGAAATGCTGGAAGAAGCCGAAGCACTAGAGAAAATCGCAAAGGATTATGAAGAATTGGCCAAACAGCTCCATTGATTTTTTTAGCCTAAAAAGCTTTCAGAAAACGGAGGCTTTTTAGGTTCTTCAGATTTCTTCCAAACTATCCATTTTCTGTGATGGATAGGCTATGATAAAACTCTGGTTTTTAAAAGTTCTGGCAAAGGTTCTGGTCATCTGGTTCAGTTCGGTTGTCCAGGAAAGAGTATCCTCTCTGGCACTCAGAGTGATCATCAGATCGTCCGGAGTCCAGTTTCGTGAAAGAATAAAATCCCTCCAGGTATCTATCTCACGGTAAGTGATCTTTACCTTGGGTTTGATCGTGTCTAAATTTTGAACCAGGAACTCGATTCCATCTTTTCCGCTGCAGACTACCATTCCGGCTCCGATAGCACTGCTCATCTGCTTTATACTCTTCATGATTTCAAAAAAACCCAGTTCATAGAGTGAGTTGGGTGGAATGTTTACAACAACACGTTTGGTGGCATTCAATGGCTTTTCGGGTTTGTAAACCCAAATCATATTGTGATAGGATTTGGTGAGCTGATCAAATACCGAGCCGAGAATTTTTTCTCTTGTGGATGGCTTTCCGTTCCATCCCATTACTAGTTCTGTGATGTTGAGTTCTTTGATCGCTCTTAAGATTCCTGCAGGAATGTTGACATCTACCCGGGAAATGATTTGAATGGGAATTCCGGAGGCTGACCCTCTTTCCACAGCAGTTTTTAGCTTTTTTTCACCCAGAGCTATATCGGAATGAACTTGATCGGAATCCCGAACCACATTTAGCGGGTAGATGGGCTCCCGACTCTGAGGATCCCGAATCATGATTGCAATGTCGACCAGCCTATCTATAGTCTCAGGATTGGCTATTGGAACCAGGATCCTTTGCTTCAAATCTTCCTGGTTTACAAATTTGATTTCTTCTTTGAATGCGATTCGTTTTCCTGAGTTTTCTGAAATTAGAGAACCGAGCATACTTGTGACCAGAACCATAATGATAGTGCTATAGAGCACATCCTGATTCAAGAGTTGGATGTCATAGCCTATCAGGACCGTAGCAAGAGACGCAGCCGCATGGGGTAGGGTCAATCCAAATATGATACCTCTTTCATCCTTACTGAAAGAAAGGGCTTTTTGGAAAATCCAAGCAGGCAACCATTTGGAGACAATTACGATCAAAATGGTTGTGATCATGGTGATCCAAAAACTCAGTCCGGAGAACAATATGGAGAGATCCACAAGCATTCCCACTGAGATTAAGAAAAACGGAATGAAGATGGCCGAACCGGTAAAATGAATTCGATTGATCAAGAGTCCAACCTTAGGAACAAAAGAATTCAAAACCAACCCGGAAAAAAAGGCTCCTATGATGGGTTCCATCCCGGCCAGCTCTGCAATGAAAGAAGATAAGAATACTATGAACAATAAGAAGATGTAGTCAGTAATCCCATCAGATTCGACATTCTTAAAGAACCATCGGATCAATAAGGGAAGCAATTTAAAAGTGAAGATCAAGTAGAGAACAATGTAGCTGGAAAATTTTATCCAATAGGTAAGATTATTGTTTCCTGAGTTTGCATTTACTGAGATAGCCAGAATGAGTAGAGCTCCTACGTCAGCAATGATAGTTCCTCCGACTGCGATAGTGACTGCTTCATTTTTGGTAATCCCGTATCGGGTGACGATAGGAAAGGCTAGGAGAGTGTGAGAAGCAAATAAACTACCGAATAAAATAGAGGAAGCCAGGCTAAAGTTGAGGAAAGAGTACCCGATTCCGGTCCCCAGAATCTGCGGAAAGAGAAAGGTCAACAAACCAAATCCTATGATTTTCAGTCGATTCTCACGGATTTCATTCATATCAATTTCCAGTCCGGCAGTGAACATGATATAAATGATTCCCACAGTTCCGAAAAGTTTGATCGAAGCATCTCTTTCCAGAATCCCCGTCATATTGGGACCCAAGATGACACCAGCTAAGATCAATCCAACAATCCCCGGAAGTTTGAACTGTCTTAGGATAATTGGAGAAAGTAAAATGATCGCCAGGACGATTGTGAATACAATAACAGGATCTTTTAAGGGTAAGATGAACGCGTAGGCCGGATGCATAATTATTGAAATCCCATCATAAGGCTATGGAAAGAATAGGAATCTTTTCTACTATAAAAAAATAGAACTCTTCCGTTATTTTCCAATCTGCTTAACCCGGATTGTGTGGTAAAATTTGAAAAAAATGGAGACGGCGGGAATCGAACCCGCGTCCTATTGCGCTTCACTACAGCCTCTACATGTTTAGGTTATGTATGAATATTCAACTTTGTTTTACCCATAACCGGGAGTTCAAAGTCTACTGGCTTTTGTACTGTTCACTCCTAAGCCAAGAACCGGAGAGTTCAGCCACCCGTTTAGTGACAGTCCTCAGCCCACCGGGTGGGTAAAGCTGATTCCCGTTAGAGCTTATATTAAGCTGCTAAAGCGTATTCGTTGTTTGCGTTTACTGTTTTGAAAGTTTTTAAGAGGACTCTCACCCCTACATGCCACTATAAATCTGCTTACAACAGTCGAAACCAAAGTCGCCCCCGTTTCACTATATTAGACTAAAAAAAATATCTAGTGGATAAAAAAACAAGTATTTTATTAAATTGTTCTTGTATATTACGAGTTATTTTAGAATAATTCTAAAAATAGAACCATTAAGGAGAATTTATGGAACACAAATTACCCGAACTGCCCTATGCTAAAGATGCATTGGCACCGACTATTTCAGCAGAAACTATAGAATATCATTACGGAAAACACCACAATGCTTATGTTGTGAACTTAAACAAACTCATTCCGGGCACTGAATTTGAAAACATGAGCCTGGAAGATATCATCAAAAAATCTTCCGGTGGAATATTCAATAATGCTGCACAGGTTTGGAACCATACATTTTACTGGAACTGCCTATCTCCTAAAGGGGGAGGGGAACCTTCCGGTGCACTGGCAGATGCAATTAAGAAATCTTTTGGGTCCTTTGCTGACTTCAAAGAAAAGTTTTCTCAAACTGCGATCACTACTTTTGGATCCGGATGGGCATGGTTGGTCAAAAATTCCGATGGAAGTTTGGCTTTAGAAAGTACATCGAATGCCAATACACCCCTCAAGGATGGAAAGAAAGCTATCCTTACCTGTGATGTTTGGGAACACGCTTACTACATTGATTATAGAAATGCTCGACCCAATTATGTGGAAGCATTTTGGAAATTGGTCAATTGGGAGTTTGCCTCAAAAAATTTCGAATAAATCCAAAAACTATCGATTGGGCCAGAAGGCTCAGTCGATATCCAGATTTTTTAAATTCACTAATCAGAGTGAGACGAATTCTATTAGTAAAGAAAAATAAATTTACATTTCCACCTTCCACTGTATATTTCTAGAATTTCCAAGATTGGTTCAAACTATGGTCTTTAAGAAATTCAATTGCTTATCATTTTTTAATTTTCTCAAGTAAGAGTGGGATTTGAAAATCCTTAAGAGGTAGAGAGTGGAAAAAATACTTATTGTAGACGATAATGACCGTTATGCAAAAAATTTAGAAATTTATTTTCAAAATAAAAATATACCTACCGAAAGAGCTTTCTCCGCAGGAGAAGGATATAAAAAATACCAATCAGGTGAATTCACTGCAATCATTAGTGATATCACTATGGAAACACAAATCTCAGGTCTTCAATTCGTGAGAAAAGTTTTCAAAGAAGGATATCCCGGAAAGATCATAATCGCCACCACAGGATTTGATGCTCCCGGAGTGATGGGATTGGGTAAGTTTTTACTTCCAATCTATGCCGGTATTACCTGGATGATTCCCAAGGTGCCCCTGAAGAGAGGAGAAGTTATATTTTTTCCAACTACACTGGCCGGAGAAAAACAACCATTTCTCTGAGTAATTTTACTTGAGTTTGTTGAATAAATAATTAAGGAAAAAAGTTCTGAAATTTTAGTTTCCATAAAAATCAAAAAAGGAATACTGTAAATATTCTAATCAAAGGTATCAAAGTGAGTGAAAACAAAAAAGTTTTAGTCGTTGATGATAGCAAGGTCGCTCGTCTTACAATTCGTGAGATGATGAGAAGGGTAAATCCTGGTATCTCTATTACAGATTTGGGAAGCCCTCAGGAAGCTCTGGATCTTATTGTGAATGAGGATTTTGACCTGATCTCATTGGATTTCAATATGCCTGAAATGAACGGCTTGGAGCTGGCTTTAAAATTAAAAGAAATCAAACAAAACTTAAAAATTGTTATCCTTACTGCGAATATTCAGCAATCCATTAGGGACAAAGTAGAATCCCAGGGAATCTCTTTTCTTCAGAAACCTATCAATGAGAAAGTAGTTAGAATGATTGTGGATATGGTATCCTAGACATGTATTTATTGACTGAACTTCAAAGAGATGGACTTCAGGAGATCTTCAATTTGGGGATGGGGCAGGCAGCTGCATCTCTGAGTGAAATGATCAATGAAGAAATCACTCTTTCAATTCCCCGTGTACTCTGTTTGTCATCGGAGGAATTGATATCTACTTTGAATATCAGTAGCGAGGACGATATCTGCGCCCTCACACAATCTTTTCAGGACAATCTTATCAAAGCCGAAGCTAAGCTGATATTTACTGAGGACAAAAGTCTCGAACTGGTAAGGACATTTTTAAACAGGTCGGTCGATCTCGATGAATTGACAGATCTTGAAGAAGATGCACTTTTAGAGATAGGAAATGTAATCATCAATTCTTTTGTAAGTTGTATATCAGATATATTAAAAACTCAATTTGAAGGAACTATACCGGTACTTGTAAAGAAAAGACTCTCTTCCTTATTCGTAAATCAAAACACTAATTTAGAGGAAGACAAAAATGATAAAGTCGTAATTGCCGGCTATGTAGATTTCACCATTGTATCAAAAGAAATAACCGGATACCTCATCCTCCTATTGGATTTCAATATACTGGAATTGTTTGTTCAAAATCTCTTAGATTCAATGGTCAATTGAAGTGCAAAGCGATATTCATCAATTATTATATAGTCTTTTCAATCAATCTATTATGGGATATCTAATCCTCTCCGAAGAATTAGATATTCTCTATATGAATTCATTTGTTGAAAATGCTTCCGGTCTCAAGAGAGAGGCCTGGCAGGGAAAGAAATTAACTGAAATCTATCCTGTAATAAAAAACACCAGACTTCATAAGATGATCCTGAGAGGAATAGACCGCAATGAGTCATCCATTCTGACTCCCTCTCTAAATTCACAACTCTTTCCGCTGATCAAGAACGAATATGATAAACCAATGATCCAAAGTGTTTATATCAGTCCGATTCGTTTGGAGAACAATAAGTATTTAAGTATTCAGATAAAAGACGAGACATCAGTATCTATCAGGGAATCTCTGCTCAGAGAGAAATCAACTCATGAAAAAAGATTGAATGAAGAATTGAAGATTGTACTTCAAAAAAAGCAGGCAACCCAGGATCAGCTCATGCAAAAAACTGATGAGCTAGAAACCATAAATCAAAATCTGATAGAACTAAATAAGGAAAAAAATGAATTTCTAAGTATAGTCGCTCATGATTTAAAAAATCCACTTTCTGTAATACGTTCTCTATCGGATGATGTCCTAGAAGACTTCCCCGGTAATGTAAAAATTCAGAGTAAGATCCAGATCATTCGTGATTCAACTATGAATATGATTGCTCTTGTTACAAACCTCTTGGATACGAATACCATTGAGTCAGGTATTTTAAAATCCATTCCTGTTCGTTTCGATCCTATCCATGTCATTGAAAGAATCATCGAAATGCATCTCATTCATGCTACAAAAAAAAATATCAAAATAATATTCAAGAAGCCTCAAAAAACTCACTCTATTGTAACAGATCAGAGAAGTTTTTATCAAGTTATCGATAATCTCTTATCTAATTCTCTGAAGTTCTCCTTTAAGAATTCTGAGGTCGCAATCCATGTCTCATTCCCGGAAGGGAAGGGGTTTAGAGTTCGGGTCATCGATAGGGGGCCGGGGATATCCCAAAAAGACAGGTCAAATCTTTTCAAAAAGTTTTCAAAACTAACTCCCAGACCGACAGCCGGAGAGACTTCCAATGGGTTGGGATTGTTTATTGTTCATAAGATAGCGGACTCAATTCAGGGAAGTGTTTCCTGCTGGAGTAAATTGAAGTTTGGTTCTGTATTTCAGTTCGAAGTTCCTATAGGGATAGAAACTATTCCTAATGAAAAGAATCAAAAGAATTACCATCTACCGCACAATGATATTTCCATAATGATTTTAGATGATGAAAGTATTTCCGGAAGAATTATGAATCACAACCTCTTAAAATTGGGATATCGCTCTCAAGTTTTTATGAATCCTATTGAGGCCATTGAAAGAATTCAAAGAGAAAAGTTTGATATCATATTTATGGATTTGAATATGCCCGAAATGAATGGTAAGGAGTTGGTGACCAAAATCAAAGACTTAGAAATCACAGAAAAACCTTATTTGATTCTAATGAGTGGTGAAGTTTCCGGGACAAATCAAAAAGAATTTTTAGACATGGGTTTTGATGATTGTCTACCCAAAGATTTTCAACAGGATAGTATAAAGAGAGTATTGGAAGGATTCAGAGAATTCTCCCAATCTTGATTTCTTATCGGATAGAGTAGATTACTTTTTTCAGTCCGATTCTTTCTCTGTTCGTATCGATCCGCAATTGGTAAAATTTTGATCTCTCGGGTTTAAAAAGGCTGAATAGATTGTACAGTTCGATTTCAAAACTGAGCATTTTCTCGGGAACATCCTGAAGGTTTTCTGATTTTACACGATTCAAATCTACTCCGATATGTCTTGAATTGATAGAGTCGGGTTGGATCACTTCCATAATTTGATAAAAATTTGTTTTGGTGATCGTTCCACCTACTGAAGTTGTTTTGCCTCTTTCTTTAGAAATTTTTACAATCCCTGAAGAGATTCTCATCACCTCATGATCATCCGGATTCATGTCCATGGAAGCAGATAGATCTGATCTGGCTGCGGTGACATTGTCCAATTCTTCAAAAGAGGGAGAGTCAGCGATTTCGAGGAGATTCCTGTATCCTGTGATCGTTTCAATATTTATAGATTTTCTTAATCTTTTGTAGTATTGGGGAGGGAGTAAATTTTTTAAAGTTTTTACAAAATTTCTCAAAGAATATTCTGACTCTATCATGGGAGCAGAAAGTCCATCCACCCCGATCGAAGTGCAGTATCGTATGTCTGTTCTTGCTTCCGGTCCACCGATTTTGACTACACAGGGTAGAATGTCTTTGGCAAGCATTTGCATGAGTTTCAATTCATCATGATCCATATCTTCCACCTCTGTTCCTCCTTTGAGGCCAGAAAATGCGGAAGACTTCACTAGATCACTCAGATCTTTTTTTAATGTAAAGAGAAGAGATTCTACCTGTTTGTCCATATTTTCTCTATCGACAAAATTTGAAAAAATTGAATCTCCAAATTTCATCTTTTTTAGTACCAAGTTTCTGGAATTGCCCGTCACTGCTATTTATTTTCAGGATCTCATTCAATGATTTTTTTTGAAAAAGAATCCCCATTCTCCCTCATTTCTGAAAGAAATCATGGATAAATCCTAACAAAAACTTGACAGAGAATCCTGTCTACAATGTATGAATCAATTATGCCATCTTACGAAGACGATTATGATGATGAATTTGAGAATGACGATGATTTCATGGATGAAGATGAAGGAATCATTCTGGCCTGTGAAGATTGTGATTATCGCTGGAGGTCCGGAGGCGATGATGATGAATATGAAGATTACAGCACTGGAGAAATGATCTGTCCTATGTGCGGTTCTTCTAATGTAGTTGAGATCTGACCATTATTCTCCCTCGTATCTTTCTAATTTTAATTCTCTGGTCCGGGTCGGGTCTATTGGTTACCGATTTGTATTCGGAGAGCTATGAAGAGCTGGCTATCCGCGCCTACTCTCAGAAGGATTATGAAAGATCCGGATACTTATGCAGAAAGCATCTTGAAAATAATAAAGATTTCTCATCGGTAAAATTAGAAAAAGTATTCTTCCGTGTGGAACCCAATCTTTTTGTTCTCGATAAGTATCTGGAATCCAAGAAGACAGGGAAGAGCAAGCACATTGAACCACTACTCCTTACCTTTTTAGAAAAAGCTTCCATCGCCGGGAATGCAAAATTGGGAAAGAAATGGGGCACTTATTTTTTAAATGAATTTTCAAAATCCCGATCCTATGCTAAAGGTCTTTACCATTTTGCTTCCTTACTGGTCAGAGAAAAAGATTATGATGGAGGCAATCGGGTATTGAAATCTATACCAATGGGTTCGATTCGTTCTAAATCTCAAAAGCGAAAGATATTTTTACTCTCTCTCGCTTCCCTCGAGAAGGATCAAAAAATCATACGAAACTCAAAACAATACCTGAAAAAGTACTACCATTCTAATTATTCTGATTACATCCTTGCTCTTCTGATCGAGTCCTATCGACATCGTGGGAAGGAAAAAATCGCTAATCATTTAATCAAAAAATTTCAGGAAGATTTTCCGACCTCTCCGTTTCGAAATATGATCGGAATTTAATTTCAATTCCAACCATTCTTTGATTTTTTCCTAGAGTTTAAGGAATAAAAATATTCTTGCAATTCTTTCCAAATTTATAAACCTATCCGTCATGGAAATTGATGTTAAATTAGAGAAGCCTGCTATAGTTGGAAAGAAAACCCACACAAACCATCTTCTGGTGAAATTAAAAACTCCTGCACAATCATCGGATGAACGTCACCCTCTAGTCATCGGATTGGCTATTGACAAAAGCTGGTCCATGAAAGGAGAGAAGCTGGAATCTACTATAGAAGCCGCCTCTGCTCTGGTGAATTGGTTGACCAGAAATGATTACATCTGTATAGTTGCTTACTCGGCTGATGTTCAGATTGTACAGCCATTGATTCAATTGAAGGACAAGATGTCCGTCATAGACAAGATTCGTTCCATTCAGGTAGCGACATCCACTAATCTCAGTGGTGGATGGCTTCAGGCTCTTAAGATCATAGATGCAGCCCAGGTTCCAAATGCATACAAGAGGGTGATTCTACTGACAGATGGACAGGCCACTCTGGGAATCAAAGAACCGGAACAATTCAATTCCATAGCTGCAGACCACCTATCCCGCGGGATCACAACAACCACCATAGGCTTTGGTGATGACTTCAATGAAGAATCAATGAAAGACATTGCAGCATCAGGTGGTGGAAATTTTTATTTCATCAATTCACCGGAAGAGGCATCTGGAATTTTTTTCCGGGAGTTTGGGGATATTGGTTCCCTATACGGTCAGGCAGTCGAGTTAAAGATGCAATTTCCACGTGGTGTTCGACTCATGGAAGTTTTCAATGACTATCCCTGTCAGATAGACAGTTTTGGAGCTGCAACGATCCAAACCGGAGACATCCGGGCAGATGATGTTCGAAGTGTGGTTGTCTCGATAGAAGTCAATCCGGAATTGGAACCTCCTTTAGAAGAACTGGTCTATGTACAACTCTCCTTTTATAATTTATTCAATCAAATGAAGATGGAAACTGTTTCCGCTAAGGTCAAAAGTACCCTGTCGGAAACTGATGTTCCGGATATTTTAGAAGTAACTGTTGAGCGTCTCGTATATTCCTCAGCAAAAACAATCATCAAAGCCGCAAAACTCATCAAAGAAGGTGAGATTGAGCCTGCAAGGACTCTGGTAAATGCGGCGATTGATAGAGTGGAATCAAATCTTTCCATCTCTCCTGATGTTCTGAATACAGTTCTCAATCGACTGAAGAACACAGCATCCAAACTCAAAGAAAATGCAAACAATGTCAGCAAGCATTTCATAGCAGCAGGAACAGAGCTTCACAACCGAACTGAGTTCATCGATACAGGAGGAGTGGAAACACACGATCGAATTTTTGAATACCAAACTTTAGGAGACATTGATCTTTATAGATGTCCCGATCTCAAAGCTGTGGTACAAACTCAGATGAAAGAAGGTTATAAGTATGTAATCTTTGATCTCGACAAGACTAAGTTTGTTGATTCCTCAGGAATTGGGGCTATGATCCAAATCTCCGGTTGGTTGAGAAGACGCGGTGGAGAGTTTATTGTTGCCAATATTTCTGATAGTGTCCAAAAAGTTTTTGAGGTCACTCGATTGGAGAATCACATTCGTGTGTCCAGTTCGGTAGATGAAGGAAAATCCATCATAGAATCTATCATTCAAGCTACACATCGATAGTTGAGGTCTTTCAGGATCATCGCAATCGCTTTCTCGATCAAAGCATGAAAATCTTTCTTGGAGTCTTGGGATCATGAGAGAATTCTTTTTGGAATTGTATGGAAACCTCCCCCGTCAGGCTCCGGGAGATGAAAGGATCACCAAAAAAGCTCTGAGTTTTTTGGGGTTTACAAAACCGGAAATCAATGTCCTGGATGTGGGATGCGGATCCGGTTTTCAATCCATTGTTTGTGCCGAACATTTCCCAAATTCCAAAATTCAAGCAGTAGATCTTCATGAGAAAATGATTTCTGAATTGAAAGAAAATATTTCCAAGCACAATCTTCAGGAAAGAATCTTTCCACACAAGGCATCAATGGACAATTTGAGTTTTGCTTTTGACCAATTTGATCTCATTCTTTCCGAGGGATCCATTTACAATATGGGTTTGCATAAGGGTTTGGAGTATCTGGGGAAGTTTCTGAGAAAAGGTGGGTACTTTTCTTTTTCAGAGTTGACCTGGCTCAAAGAAGAAAGACCCGAAAGTATCTCAAAGTATTGGAAGAAGCATTATCCGGAAATGGGGAGCATTCGCGGGAATCTGTCGATTATTGAATCTTTAAACTACAAACTTGTCGGACTCTTTGTTTTTCCCGAATACAGTTGGTTCAATTTGTATTACACTCCTCTCGAAGAAAAAATCAACCACTTAAGGAAAGGTTTGAGACCGGAGGGGGAAGACCTAAAGATTTTGGAAGAAACAGAAAAAGAGATTTCCATGTTTAAACTTTATTCCAATACTTATTCTTATGTATACTACATCCTACAAAAGCCCTGAGACTAGATACAAATTAAGAAGTTCTAAACTTCAAAAGAAAAATTGAAATAAAATCCAAATTCCATTAGAGGATTTTAATTTGAACTTGACTTTTCATGAAAATCCCATCTTATATATCTAATTTCAAGGCATTGGATGGACAATTTGTCTAAATTATTTATTCTCTTTCTCTTTTTTTTGACCCATTGTTCCGATTCCCAAATCGAGCTTCATTCGATAGAAGGAAGATGGAAGGAGATCAAATCTTCGAATGTATATGAGAAAGATCGAAGAGAGATTTTGTATTTGGTTGAGAAGCAAGGAGAGATCTATTCCGGTAAGATTCAGGCATTGGACAATGCAATCGACGGGAATGGAGAAATACGAAGGTGTTTCCAATGTTCGGATATCGGAGCTGAAGTACTACTGGGTTTTCCTATTATCAAAGACCTGAAAAGAGAAAAAGACCATTATTCAGGAAAAATGTATGATGTCTACCAGAGGAAATGGTTTGATCTAACGATAACACCAAAAGGTAAAGATAGGATTCTGCTCAGAATCTATGCTTATTTTCCTTTTTTTGGAAAGTCTTTTTCCTGGGAGAGGGGAGAAGAATACTATAAAGATCTACTCTCTAAATCTCCGGATGAAATCAATCAACCTATTGAAAATATTTATGCCCTTTCCCTCGGTTCACCAGAAAAATCTAATCCTGATTTAGAAGTTGTGATTCGTGGGACTTATCATCTAAATCCCGGGAAAACTGTATATGTATTCAATTCTCAAGGTAAGAAGATTGCTAAAGGTTTGTCCGATGGATTGATTCAAAATCAATTGAAATTTCGACTTACAGAATATGAAGAATCTTCAGATTTCAATCAATCGCAATTGATACTTGTTTTTAAGAATTAATAGATCAATCTTTCCATTTGATATTGACCCGAACAGGTAGATTGAGTTTCTTTAGAACCTGAACCAAATCAGACCAAATTTCTTTTTGGACGGAACTATTCATCCCACCATTTCTTAGAACAAAGCTCGGATGATAGGTTGGCATCACCGGAATGGATTCGTATTCATGCCAGGTGCCTCTGAGAGTGGTTATCCCTTTATTTGTTTTTAATAAAAAACGGGTAGAAGGATTGCCCAGGGTTACGATAACCTTGGGTTGAATGATTTTTATTTGTTCCAGAAGGAAGTGATTGCATGCCAGAGTTTCTTCCTGATCAGGAGGTCTGTCTTTTTCACCTGCCAGATCTATAGTAGGTCTACACTTAACAATATTAGCAATATATACAGATTCTCTCTTGAGTGACATTCCCTTTTCTATCAATCTGGTAAGAAGTTCACCTGCCTTTCCGACAAATGGACGGCCGGTTAGGTCCTCCTGCCGTCCGGGGCCTTCTCCGATGAAGAGGATGTCAGCAGATGGATTGCCTTCTCCAAATACTACTTGAGTTCTAGTCGTATGGAGTTTGCAGGCAATACATCCTTTAGCCTTTTCTGAAAGAGTATTCAGTCTAACTTCTTTTGATGTCAAAATAGTTCACCGAATAGGGTATGCAGTTTTTTCATTTGTTCGGGATCTCTTTTTTCGGGAGCAGTTATGATTGAATTCATCGCAGTTCTGTGAAGTGAGTTGTCTTCACTGTTTCCCAGTAAGGGTATCAGAACTTTCAAAAGTCGTTTCGCATTTTCAGCATTTTTATGTAAATTTGCGATTACCATTTCGACGGTTACGGATTCTTCATGCTCTTTCCAGGAATCGTAATCAGTGGACATACAGACCATTTGATAGTGAATTTCTGCTTCTCTTGCTAGTTTTGATTCAGGTAGTACACTCATGTTAATGATATCACCACCCCAGGATCGATACATGATAGATTCTGCCCTTGTAGAGAATAATGGACCCTCCATACAAATAAGAGTTTTATCAGAGTGAAGCTTCATACCTAGTTCTGATGCCGCTTCCTGAATTTTCTTTTTTAAGAAACCGGAAAATGGATCACCAAAAGTTCCATGTGCAACTACACCATGTTCAAAAAAAGTAGAAGGTCGTATCCCCTTAGTTCTGTCTATAATTTGATTCGGTAGTACAAAGTCCAGAGGAGCAATCTCTTCTCGTAATGAACCAACAGCACTGAAGGATACAATTTCTTCTACGCCCAGGTTTTTCAGAGCACATATATTGGCTCGATTCGGAATCTCTGAAGGAGAAATAAAATGTCCCCTTCCGTGTCTGGGTAAGAAGGCAACAGATTTTCCTTTATATTTTCCTATAGTTATTGAATCCGAAGGTTTTCCCCATGGAGTATCCGGATAAACTTCCTCAATCGATTCCATACCATCCAGATCATAAAGACCCGAGCCACCAATGAATGCTAGTTTGATTTTTTCTTTCATTCGTTACCTTCTCTTTTATCTTTTTTATCAAAATTAAATAATCCTTTAAATTTGTCCACTGCTCCCTGAACATATTCACTGATTGCCGAACCTGCGATTCCTCCTGCTGTCATACCGGCAGGTCCACCCAGAAGAGTTGCTCCCAGATACACAGAACCCAGCCAGACAGGATCGATGTATGCAAAATTTTCACCCATTTTTCCTTTGTAAACAATAGGGATGTAAATAGCTTTTCCTGCAAATCCACCCAATCCAACTTGGATTTGTAAATTTATACGGCTATCAAAATCAAAATAGCCTTTCCCTTTAGCATCAAAACCCACTCCGGTAATTTTAAAGTTCGAAATATGAATCGTCTTAGACTCTAAGGAAAAATTAAATTCTAAAGATTGAAATTCTGTGCTATCCCCTTTGGGGCCTCTAAAATTTATAAATTTTCCCAGGGTCAGAATGGGTTTGTAAAAGTTTGCATATCCTACTAAATTTCCATTGTGGACAAGAACATTTCCTTCTGATTCAAGGTTGGATAAGAATTTTTGAAAAGTATTTCCGGAAGAACGAAAGTCAAAATTAGCATCCATATTTCCGGAAATATGTGGTTTGTCCGTTACAAAAGAGATCAATTGATTGGATTGAATGTTATCGGATTGAATGTGAAAGTTGTACTCCGGACTTTCAGGACCGATCGTTCCATTTCCGTGGACTACTCCTCCGAGGAATTGAACTTCTTTTATATCCAGACTTATCAATTTATTTACAATTTTTAATTCTATAGAAGCATTTTCACCTTTGAAATTAAGATAAGTTATGGACTTGGTTTCTATAGTAAGATGTCCAATGAAATCTTTTCCTGAGGATTGGTTGGGGAGTTTGAAATCCAGAAATCCCATAATATAAGGTAGGGTTGTATTGAGTTCTATATAATCTGCAATGATGTTTAAATGGAGGTTGTTGGACTCTGCAAATCTAAGCTCTCCTGTCACTGTTCCTTTCAATTGATTCCCCCTTTTCAGATTGAGTTTTTGGAAATCTATTGCATGGGTTCGATAATTGTAGAGGAGACCACCATTGATTTCTATGGAAGGACCCTGTGGTAAGTCTTTGAAATTCAAATGACTTACTTTAAGTTTATTGATAAAAGAAATGTTGGACATTCCCTGAACTTTCGAAAAAGCAATGCTTCCGGAAATAAGACCGGAATTAAAATCAGATTTTGTAAATATTTGATAGATATTTCTAATAGAATACAAAGGGAAATTTGTTAGATGTAGATTGCCATTAAAAAATATGTCATCCGGATTGATGTAATCATTCACTCCGAATTCAAAATTACCTTCAATTGCAGACTTATTGTAATCCAAATCAAATACAAATGAATTTTCTTCTGTAGAATTGTGATGGAAGTCAATTTGTCGTAGATTGAAATCTAAAATTTCTGTTCCTTTGGTAAGTTTGATATCAATGTTTTCTAGATGCATTTGGTTGATTTGAAGTTTTAATAATTTTTCGGATAAATGTAAATGTGGAGATTTGGAAGATTTCGTATCAGAACCGGGCAACTCGGCTGAGATATTTCCATTGAATGCCGAAACCTTTCCAAGTTTAAATTCTCTTTTTAGAAGGGAGGTCCAGCTTAGGGTCAAAACGATCTTATCCAGTTCGATATCAAAACTTTTGACTTTGGAGTGATCCGAAACAGAGACTGAATGAAGTTCAATACCGGGATTCGGAAAAAATTTAACTTTTTCTTCTTTGTATTCTAAATCTACATTCACAATTTCATTCAATTGGGAAAGAAGTAGGGCTCTCCAGTAAGAAGTTTTTGAATAAACTGAATTTAGAAACCATCCCAGGGTGGAAATTGAAATTAGGAAAAAGAGAGCTATGACTGTGCGTTTACGGCTCATTTTCATGGGAAAAATCTCTCGAAATGAATTTGAATTGTATGGAAATTCTCTATCATGGAATCTAGAACTCAGGAAACTAAAAGCTGCACACAATAAGAAAATAGAATTGTGACTTAGAGTTTCACTTTAGAATACATTAGAATTAGTCTTTGAACTCATTTCAAATAAACAATCTTTTTTTCATTTTTTAAATTTCGATAGGTTTCCAAATTCTAGTTTTAGAAAAAAATCTTCTTTAAGCTATATTTTCTAATAGAAAACTGGATTCTATGGAAATTCATCACAGTCATTTTACCGATTACGTAGTTCCTCCTGAATTAGAAGAATCTTTGCTTACGGCGGAGATCACACGACGCCCCCTGCTTTTGCGGGGTGAGCCCGGTACCGGAAAGACCCTGCTGGCAGAGTATCTTTCCCGAAAGAAAAATCTTCCACTTTACAAATGGCATATCAAATCATCCAGTCAGGCTAAGGAAGGCTTGTATTTTTATGATGCGGTCTCCCGATTGAATGATTCCAGGTTTGCAGATTCAGAAATGAACGCTAAGGTTCACAATATTGAAAATTACATTCGAATGGGAGCCCTCGGATTGGCATTTTCAGAAGAGAAGCCTTCTATTGTATTGATAGATGAAATTGATAAAGCAGACATTGAATTTCCAAACGACTTACTCCTGGAATTGGATCAGATGGAATTTGTGATTGTGGAAACAGGTAAGTTCATCAAAGCGAAGAACCGGCCTCTGATGATCATTACCTCCAATAATGAAAAAGAACTTCCTGATGCTTTTTTGAGAAGATGTATTTTTCATTATATTGAGTTTCCGGGACCTGACCTTTTGAAGAGCATAGTTCGGGTCCATTTCCCGGACATTGAGTCTGAGATTTTAGAAAAATCCATATCAACTTTTTTGAAAATCAGGCGATTGGAAGATATGAAAAAAAAGCCTTCCACCAGTGAGCTTTTGGACTGGTTGTCGGTTTTACTTGCTCAGGGAGCCGATTTGGGTTCCATGAATCGAATTCCATACTTGGGTGCATTGGTAAAAAATGAAGAGGATCTGAAGAATTATTCGGGTCGATTCACAATGAATTGAGATTATGTTTATAGATTTCTTTTTTAGAATGAAGGCCAGGAAGATTCCTGTCACGACTATTGAACTTCTAGATTTCTTGAAGGTTGTCTCACATATCAGTGAGACGAAAGGTATATCTAATCTCCGAGAAATCTACTCCATAGCCAGAAGTTGTTTTATTAAAGATATTAAGTATTACGATGATTATGATCAGGCTTTTGCATCTACATTTTCAGGGCTGGCTATAGAAGATCCTGATTTTAGAAGCTTATTGGAGCAATGGCTCGAGAGAGCCCTCAAGAAAGATTTGAGTGAAGCTCAGAAAAAAAATGCCATGAACTTAACTCCTGAAGAGCTCTTTAAGGAGCTAGAGGAAAGATTAAAAAAACAAAAAGAAAAGCATGATGGGGGTAACTACTGGATAGGAACAGGTGGAACTTCTGCTTTCGGAAATAGTGGATTCAATCCCTCAGGAGTTCGGATCGCCGGAAACGCAGGTATGCGTACCGGAATTGAGGTGATGACCGAAAGAAAGTATCGTGAGTATAGAACCGATGAAGGATTGAATGTCAGACAATTAAAAGTAGCTCTCAAAAAGTTGAAAGATCTCAGAAAAGAGGGAAAGAAAGAGTTTCAACTTGAAGAAACAATTCAAAAAACCTGTGATAATGGTGGCGATCCGGAATTGATTTTCAAATCATCCCGCAAAAATAAAATGAAATTGATGCTACTTATGGACGTTGGTGGAAGCATGACACCTCACGCCGAACGTGTGAGTAAATTATTTTCAGCCGCACATCAAATGAATCACTTTAAAGAGTTTCATTATTATTATTTTCATAATATTGTTTACAATAAGGTTTATCAATTTGCAGAATTTTCAGGTGGAATTACCCTGGATCGACTATTTAAAAAAATATCACGTGATACAAAGTTGATCATGGTAGGAGATGCATCCATGAATCCTTATGAGTTGTTCGGTGCAACAGGTAGATACTACACTTCATATCTCTATGAGGATTCCGAAAAAAATATATCCGGGATGGATAGTTTGAAAAAAATCACAGATTATTACAAGAGTGCAGTTTGGTTGAATCCCGATCCCCCTATGTACTGGAATTCGGGGACCTGCGAGGCTATCTGGAATGAAATATCCATGTACTATTTGAGTGTAGATGGGTTAAAAAAAGCAGTCACTAAATTATTAAGAGACTAAATTTCTTCATCCTCTTTTGAGATAGGAATCGCCTGAAAGATTGCTGAATCTTCGAGCGCCCGTTTGGTTTCCACAGCAGTTTCGTTGATGATTTTTTTCCTTCTGGAAAAACGATTTCTTAAATTGATATCATAAGCTATCACCATAGCAATCATGAATAGACCGAAAGTATAAAAGATCCCAACTGCAAACAAAATCGCTCCGGTCAGAAAGACTGTTATTGATAGTAGTATTAAAATTAGAGTCTTTAGAGTCTTTCCGCTGGTCATTAAAAAAGAAGCTTTCAAAGCTCTTCTGGCATTGTAACCCTTATCTATAACAAAAATGGGTGAGAATATTAAGCGTATTACTATCCAAATGAATCCGAAGAATCCCAATATGATTCGAATCTTCATGATTCCTTCATATTCAGAAATGTCTGCTATGATCTTAATTAGTAATACATAAACTGAATAATAGAGACAGAACAAAATCAATATATTGAAATACTTTTTGTAGCCTACCATGAAAAGTGCTATTTTTATCTTTGCTTTTCTTACTAAGGCAAGGTAAAATCGAACCATACCTATGAAGAAATAACAAACTATAGGTAAACCGATGAAGCCCAGAAGAATGTCCTGGGTTTGTCTTTCGTATGCCAATTTAAAAACCAGGAACATCAAACCAAAATAAGTCCAGAAGACTATCAAACCGAAAATGAAGTTCAAAGTGATGATCGGAACCAAGTATTGATTTGCTATCGAAATACTTTCCTTAGTATAAGTTGTTAAAATTTTGGGAGGAAGTAAAAGTCGAACCAATAATTTTAATAACATTTTCAGTCTCTATATTCAATTTTGGTTTTGAATTTCTTTTCACAAAACTCCATTATGGTCTTCCTTAGTATATCCAGGTCTACTGGTTTTGTGATGTAATCATCCATACCTGCATTCAGACAGATTTCTCTATCTCCGGCCATAGCATTGGCAGTGAGGGCAATGATGTAGGGAGGATATGTCTTTTCTTTCCAGTAATCTACGGGTAGCCACCAGGCCATCCATTTGTGGCATCTGCACATCCATAAATATCAAATCATATTTGTTTTTGTGTGTGATCTCCAGGACTTCGAGACCATTAGATACTATGTCTATAGTGTATCCAATTTTTTTAAGAAGCTGAAAAACTATTTTTTGGTTGATGATGTTGTCTTCTGCCAGTAAGATTTTTAAAGGAAAATCGTCCGGGAAAACAGGTCGTGATTTGTTGGATGTATTGCTTGCCTGTATATCATTATTGGTTTGTTTCTCAATCTCTGCAACGAATGTAAAACTAAACTTGCTTCCCTTTCCAAATTTGCTCTCACAAAAAATATCCCCTCCCAGAGATTTTGCAATCTTCATTGAGATTGCAAGACCCAATCCCGTCCCGGAATAAGATCGGGAATTAGAAGAATCTACCTGATAGAAAGGTTGAAAAAGATGATCCATAAGATTGGTTTTGATCCCTATCCCGGAATCCAAAATATCAATTGTAAATTTTGATGAATGTTCATTGATTGGTTTTTCAAAACATTCAATGGAAATGTATCCCTTATCAGTAAATTTGATTGCATTTCCAATCAAATGATTGACTACCTGTCTGAGTCTGGTTGAATCAGATAGAATTTCTTCATTTTGGATATTCAGATTGAGGTTTAGTTTGAGATTCTTGGAAGCTATTCTCTCTCTGTAAGAGTTCATGCAGTCGTCAAAACAATGTTTGAGATTGAACTTTTTGAGATCCAGAGAAATTTCATTTTTTTCAAAGCTGGAAAAATCCAGAATATCATTGATGATAACAAGTAAATTTTGACTCGATATATTTAAATTCTTCAATATATCTTTTTGTTCCGGAGTCAAATCAGTTTGCTGAAGCAAGCTGGACATTCCGATGATCCCATTGAGAGGGGTTCGGATCTCATGGCTGATGGTTGCAAGAAACTCACTTTTTATTCTGGAAGCATTTTCTGAAGTTTTGATAGCATCCTTCAATTCCATTTCAATCATCTTTAATTTGGTGATATCTGTCGAAATGGCTAGAATGTCCGGTTTGTTCTTTCCGCTATAGAAAGGTGTCTTGGTTGTGTAGTAATAGAGTACTTCACCGGATGGGAGAGTAAACGTTTCTTCAACAGAAATTGTTTTTGCTAGATCTGCGACTTCTCTATCAACGGTTGAGTAGTGCTTTAATTCTTCAGAGTTCTGATGTACTTCGGCGTTGTTTTTATTTGTAATCTCATCTTTGGGTTTAGAGAAAATGTCTGCAACTGCTTGATTGACCAGAAGAAAATTTCCATCGTAGTCCTTGAGAAAAATTAAATTGGGACTTGTATCAATTACTTTTTCGATGAGAGAGTTCTTTTCCTCTAGTTCCTTAAGAATAGTTTTCTTTTCGGTAATGTCCATCGAAAATCCGAGTAGCATAGTATCGGATAAACTTTCTGTGGTCAGGGGTGCTTTGTGAACGTAGAGGTACTTTTCCTCTCCATTGATGATTAATTTTTCTTCGTGTGTGTTGGCAGTCTTGGTGTTGATGACTTCGCGATCCACTTTTCTGAGATAGTAAGCGACATCTTCCGGAAAGATGTCGAAATCTGTCTTTCCGAGAATGTCAAACCGGTTGACATTGAGAGTTTCTTCTGATTTTTTATTGATAAAAAGAAATTTTCCTTCACTGTCTTTGATGAATACATTGAGAGGAAGCATATCCAAAACCATGTTGAATATCTTTCTTTCATCTTTGGATTTGGAGACCTTAGATGAGCTGTCTTTTGTTTTGTTTCTATCAAATAAATTTTTTATAAGTAAAAGTAGAAACAGAATCCAACCTGAATAGTAAAAGATTTCCATAGTTTACAGAATTATAATAATGCTTTTGTCTTCCTCCAAAAAAATGAAATTCAAAAAAAAATTTGTGTTAAATTTTAAATCTCAATATAAGATTTATTTAAATGTAGGATTGACTTTTTCGATCGCCATCTTGATCTTTTCGAGGATCTTCTCTCTTTTGATCGGCTTGACATAATAGTCTACAGCTCCATTGTCCAAAAGGCTCTTGACTACCCCGGGTGAATTCTCCTCAGAGATGAAAAAAATCTTTGGCAAGATAGGACTGGCGTCTCTCAAATCCCAAAATGCAGCGTAGCCATCTATGACAGGCATACAAACTTCCATAATGATGAGATCCACCTGCTTGAATTCTTTGTAGTGGTTCATCAATTGCTTTCCATCTTCTGCTACTGCCAAAATCTTGTATCCCTCGGATTCCAGAATTTGTTGGAGTTGTTTTGCCTGAAATTTCGATGGTTCTGCAACTAGGACGGTGTAGGGTCTTCCATTTGGGGAAATTCCCTGTGGTTGATAAACCTGTGCCATTTATGACCTCGCTAGGATGGACTCGATTTCGGAACCCATTTCCTCGGTTCCTACTACCTTTGAATCTTTTTCGGCTATATCTCTGGTTCGTAAACCATTTTTTATAACTTCCCGAACTGCATTTTCAATTCTTACTGCTTCTTCTTCCATCGAAAATGAATACCGAAGCATCAAAGCAGCGGATAGGATTTGTGCTATCGGATTTGCGATCCCTTTTCCGGCGATATCAGGAGCGGAACCTCCGGAGGGTTCATAGAGTCCAAAACCTGATTCGGATAAGGACGCGGATGGCAGCATTCCTATCGAACCTGTGATAATAGACGCCTCATCGGAAAGAATGTCTCCAAACATATTTTCACAG
Organism: Leptospiraceae bacterium; assembly: GCA_024233875.1. GTDB lineage: Bacteria > Spirochaetota > Leptospiria > Leptospirales > Leptospiraceae > JACKPB01. The sequence continues at coordinate 112,189 of JACKPB010000008.1, read as the reverse complement.
AGGATCACATCGAATTGTCCGGGTTTCACGATGAGTTGCATTGCGGCATTGTCTACATAAAGATGATTCAATTCGACATCGGAAAATTCATTTTTATGAAGGGTTTCAACAATTTCTCTCCAAAACACGGAGGTAGTGAGGACATTGGCTTTATCAATGCTGGTGACTTTTTTATTTCGTTTTCTTGCAGATTGGAAGGCTACTCTTGTGATCCTTTCAATCTCTTTTCTATTGTACTTCATAGTATCATAAGCAAATTCTGATTCCCCGGAACCTTCTCTTCCTTTGGGTTGTCCGAAGTAAATGCCTGAAGTGAGCTCTCTGAGAATCAGAATATCCAGACCATCTCCAATGACTTCTTTCTTGATAGGAGAGGCTGAAATCAATTCCGGATAGATGATTGCCGGACGAAGGTTGGCAAACAAATCAAAATGCTTTCTGAGAGGGAGGAGGGCGCCCCGCTCGGGTTGAGTTTGAGGAGGAAGTTTTTCCCATTTGGGACCGCCTACCGATCCGAAGAGAATCGCTGAGGAGGATTCACAAATTTTCAGTGTTTCTTCAGGAAGTGGTTTGCCTGTGGCATCGATTGCTGCACCGCCCACTAATGCTTCCGAAAATTCAAATTCATTTGCTCTTGTTTTTAGAGCGGTCTTTAAAATTCGAAGAGTGACTTTCATTACCTCCGGACCAATTCCATCTCCAGCAAGTACTGCAATTTGTTTTTTCATTTTAAATTTTCTCCCTCAAATACTTTTTCAATGATACTGACAGCTTCATCTATCCTCTCAATTCCAATGTTCAGAGGAGGTAGAATTCTGATCACTTTTTCGTTGGTACCATTCAGAATCAGACCATTTTCCAGACATTTTTTGATGATTGACTTCACCGGGATGGTAAGCTCCACTCCGATGTGAAGACCGATCCCCCTGACTTCCCTGATGGTTTCGGGAAATTTCAATTGAAGCATTTTCAATCGTTTGAAGAAAAACTCTGAAAGTGCAGGCACATTATTAAGAATATCCCTGGTTTTCAATACCCGGATTGTTTCATATCCAATCTTGGCAGCGAGGTGGTTTCCTCCGAAGGTGGTTCCGTGGGATCCCGGTTCCAAAACGTTGGAAAACTTTTCACCTATGATCACAGCTCCCATGGGGAACCCGGAACCCAAACCTTTGGCGAGGGTCATGATGTCCGGAGTGAAGGAATAGTGCTGAAAACAAAATAGCTTTCCTGTTCTTCCCATACCTGTTTGAATTTCATCAAATATGAGAGGGGCCCCTTCGGAAGCAGTCAATTCTCTCGCTCTTTTGAGGAATTCTTCCCGAATAGGCAAGACTCCGAATTCTCCCAAAATTGGCTCGACGATCATCCCGGCAATGTGTCCGGAATGCTTTGAAAATGCTTTTTCTAAATCTTCAATATCATTTTCTTGAATGAAATGGAAACCGGAGACCAGATCTCCAAAACCCTGTCTGACTTTTTCCTGACCGGTCATACTCATAGCTCCGGTGGATCTCCCGTGAAAACTTCCTTTGAGAGCCAAAATAATGGGATTGGAAATCCCTTTTTTAACTGAGTGTTTTCTGGCGAGTTTGAAAGCGGCTTCATTGGCTTCAGTTCCTGAATTGCAAAAGAATACTTTTCCCGGAAAGCTGTGAGCAATTAGAGTCTCAGCCAATTCAGCCTGCTCTTTGGAATAAAAGAGGTTGGATGTGTGGAATAGTTTGTCTGCTTGTTCCTGAAGTGCTGCTATGATGTCTGCTTCGGAATGACCCAGGTTGGTCACAGCAATACCCGACTGGAAATCGAGGTATTGCTTTCCTTCTGAATCAAACAAATACTCACCGACACCATACTCAAATGAGATCTCATGTCGGGAATAGTTTCCTACTATGAACTTTTCAGTCTTTTCTTTGATTTCTTGAAACTTGGTTTTAGTAATTGAATTAGCCATCTAATCCAGCCATTTTTACAAACTGACTCTCCGCTTCAAGTATTTCTGACTTCAGACTTTCTTTCAATCCGGGAATTTCTTCTCTTGATCCAGGGGACTTTAAAGATTCAAAGGAAGAGTAAAGCTTCACCTTTGGCTCGGTTCCTGAAGGTCTTATCGTAAGCTTTCCGTTTCCGGACAAAATGAGTTGGATAACATCAGAAGAAGGGAGACCGGAGAATGCTGTTTTCTTAGCTTCCCCTTTGGCTTCTTTATTCTTGTAATCCAAAACAGCTATGACTTTTCTTTTCCCAATGGATTTTCCGACTAAATTCGATTTTCTTAGGGACTCGAGGCTGTTTTTGATTTTTAGTTTTCCGGCTTCTCCTTCCAGGCTGATGGATTTGAGAGATTCCAGGTAGAGACCATATTTGAGATAAATTTCATCCAGATATGCAAGAAGATCTTTTTTCTCAGCCAGAACTTCGAGGACAAGAAGCGCGGATGAAAGAGAATCTTTATCCCGTACAAAATCTAAAGGTAGGTAGCCATAGGATTCTTCCCCACCGAATAAGAATTTGTTTTTGGGATTTTTCTGAATCTGATTCATCGCATTGGCTATGTATTTGAATCCGGTGAGAACATCTTTGATTTTGATTTTATTCTTTTGTGCTATGCTCAGCTGAAGATCGGTAGTCACAATTGTTTTGAAAATATGATAGTTGAATTCTGATTTTCCTGCTGCTCTTACTTTTTCAGACAGATAGGCACAGAGAATGCTTCCCACCTGATTTCCATTGAGGAGTTGAAAGTTGTCATTCTCATCTCTCAGACCTATCCCCAATCGATCGGCATCCGGATCTGTGGCTATGAAAATCGATGCTTTCTTTTCTCTGGAAGTCTTTTCACAGAGAACAAGGGCTTCTTTTTCTTCCGGATTCGGATACTTTACAGTAGGAAATTCACCGTTTGGTTTTTCCTGCTCGGGTACGAGGAAGACATTTTTGTATCCTGCTGATTGTAAGAGATCCTTCATATAGACCCCACCGGTGCCATGAAGTGGTGAGTAGACGATTCTAAGCGATTCTCTATCTTTTTTGGAAAGTTTTTTATTGTAGATGGGTGAAGAGAAAACTTTCTTCTTATAAGTTTCAAAAACTGTTTTTTCCACAGGTGAGACAAATTTTTTATAAATAGGGTCGGTTGTCTTGAGTAGTTGGACATCATTCCAATCGGTGACGTCGTTTATCGCTTTGATGATTTTAGCATCATCCGGTGGAACCAGTTGGCCTCCATCTTCCAGATAGGCTTTGAATCCATTGTATTGAGGTGGATTGTGAGATGCAGTGATCACCACACCCCCCTGAGCTTTGTAGTGTCTGATGGCATAGGAGAGTAGAGGAGTCGGTGTTACAGCCGGAAATACTTTTACTTTGATTCCATGGAGTGCTGCTATCCCCGCTGTGACCTCTGCAAATTCTTTGGATTTGCGTCTGGAGTCATAGGCTATTACCATTGTGGATTTTTTATATTTTGATGCGAGGAATCTACTCAATCCGAGGGCTGCCCGACCGACAGTGTAAACGTTCATCCTGCCGATTCCATTTCCGAGGACTCCACGAATCCCTCCTGTTCCAAACTCGAGGGGAATGGTGTATGCTTCTACTTCACTGTTGGACTCTCCTTTTAGGAAAGTTTCCAAAACTGAATTGGCTTCTTTTTGGACTTCTTTCGGGAAAGGGCCCTGTGTCCATGCCTTAATAAAATCCTCTGTGGACTTTGATTGATTTGCTTTCTTTTTCATACCGTTCTCCAATAGCAGTTAGAAATGATTTATCAGTTCAATGGGAGTTTCTTTATAGAAAGTATTCCCTTGCTAGCTAATCAGTTTTCTTTTCAAATTTTGAAATATTATGATTGAATAGATTCACATTTTTGGAAATTCTAAGGGAAACAATCATTTTCTAAATTTTCTGAAATTTTCTTTTCTTCCTGAATCACACTACTGAAGTATTTTAAAAGAATTAGAGTATTGCAAGTATCCGGACAGGTTTTATACTATCTCCCAAAACAATTCCTTTTCTACCTTTCTACAGTTGCAAAGAATGCCTTCATGGTTTAAGTGTTTCCATTCATCATTCGGAAATATCTCTTCTGATTCATTCTCGAAACAAATTACAAAATCATCACCAAAGACTCGAAACAGCTGTTCCTCTTTCACCAGTTTTGATAGATCTCCGGCAAATTTTTGAATGATCGAATTTCCCTTCTTCCATCCGAATCTTGAATTGTATTCTGACATTCCATTCAGTTCGACAAGATAAAACTTCTTATAACTGAGATCGGGTATCATCCCTTTGAGAATCATCCAGAGATATGTTTCGTTGTACACACCTGTAAGTCGATCCTTAAAAAAATAAGAAAATCTTTCTATTTCGATTTCTGTAAATGGAAGCTGTGAAGTATTTTCCGTTCGGATAGGGACGCTCGATATAGCAGCAGTTGCCGCATCCACAACATCCGGATGATACCAGATCGATTTGTATCTATTCAATTCTTCAATCGCTTCTTCGAAAGTTTTTCTGGATTGATAGATACGATTTGTTGTCATAGCATCCAGAGCATCAGCAACAATCATGACGTGTGAGAGTATTGGGATCTCATCTCCTCTGACTCCATAGGGATAACCGGATCCATCCATTTTCTCATGGTGATATTTTATAATGTTTGCAAGTGGTTTGTAGTAATCAATCTTGTCTAAAATTTCATATCCAACTTTAAGATGAAGTTTGATGAGTTCATATTCCTTTTGGGACAACTTACCCGGTTTCAGAAGAATCGAATCAGGAATGATTACTTTCCCGATGTCATGCAAAATCGCAGCTTCCTTCAGTCGGGATATTTGTTCGATATCAAAATTCATTTTATAGGCAATCATCTCGCAGTATATAGAAACTCTTTTGGTGTGACCTGCTGTATAGGAATCTCTCTTTTCGATCACATCTACTAGCATTTCTATTAGTTTATTGTAATGCTTTGTCTTTTCTTCTTTCAAATCCAGAATTTGATTTTTATGAATATTCAATTCTTTTAGAGACTCAAAATAATCAAATAGACGATAGAGTTGTGGAATGAGATACTTATGTAAGTTCTTTTCTGAAGAATTCCATGGTAGCGATTTCATACTCACTGTTTGATTGAATTTTTCAAAAGATTTTCTAGGTGAAATTCGTCCCAGAGGATTGATGCTGGCTTTTTCGTTTGGATTGCCTCCCCATGAGATAGTCAATTTGATTTCCTTTCTATGCCAGATCCAATAGGTAGAGGGATGAGAATTGATACGAATGATGAGTAGACCGGCACACTTCCTATAGATTTCTTCAGTCAACCCGGGGAGGGATTCACTCAAATGATCTGTTATGAAAAATTCTGAGTGTATTTGGGAATTGTACTCTTGAATAATGGATTGTACTTCTGATCTGTTTAGATCTGAAGATTGTATGATGAAATAATCTTCAGAAAAAAATACAAATCCATCTGATTGATAAAGCATCTTAAATAAAAAAAGTTTATTAGAGATGATATCATGAAGTTCGGAGTCTTTTTTTTGAGACAAAAGAATATTCATGATTGTATCTAATCTTGCGAGTTGTTCTGCATTTTTCTTATCTACCTCACTCTCTTCTCTCATTTGTATGATTCCTCCCAGTATGTTTCCGAAAACTTCCATGTAGTTGAGCTTTCGATTATCGGGTAGGTAAGGTGTGGAGTGATGACAACTGATGAGTCCCCAGAGCTTTTGATTGACAATCAATGAAATTGTCAGAGTAGCTATTACTCCCATATTCACCAGATATTCTAAGTGAATGGGAGAGACGCTTCTCAAACCACAATAACTCATATCAAGAGATTCAGACCCTTTGTCCCGTGATTGAATCTTAACGGGTGAATAATGAACATTTTGGATGAGTCGTATCATGTTCTTTAGATAGAGATCTCTTGCCTGAGCAGGTACATCACTCGCAGGATAATGAAGGTTTAAGTAAGACACAAGATTGGATTCTTTGGCTTCCGAGATAACTTCTCCATTATAATCTCTATCAAACCTATAAATCATAACCCTATGATATCCCATGATTTCTTTGATCTCATTCACAACCAGAGAAAATAATTCATTCGTATCAGATGTAGTAACTATTTTTCTAATGATCTCATTGAACTGTGCTTCAATTGAAATTGTTTCTTCTGAATTGGAAAGGGAAGGAATGATCTCGAGAATGATTTCTTCATTCCCGCTACTGAGGATAAAATCAAAACCCTGATCTTTGATTTCTCCTATTGTCTGATTGAGGGAAAGAATACTTCTTTTTTTTGTTTGGAAATTAGTACTATTGTAGATTAAGTTCATTATCGATTCGGAGAAGAATTCTTGAGGATGACTCTTTAGAATATCTTCTATACTTTTATTCAATAGAGAAGGTAGATTTTCACTACATCTTGTAACACTAAAATCTTTTGGAGAAAGAGCCAATAAATAACCGAAGGGCTGAATGAGATCCGGTATATGAATTTTTTCTTCTTCACATCTTTGTAAATTCAATTCAGGATTCATTTGAGTAATTAAGAATAATCATAGTCGTGTCCATAGTTCCGATTGAAATCGCTAAAATCAATCAATAAATTTCTTATTTATTTTCTAAGAAAAATATATCGGTTTTCAGAAGTACATACGTATTTCTTCCTGAAGTATGTGGCCATTTTTATAGCAAATTCTTGTGTGAAATTGCTCATTCCTTTAATAATGAGTACAGATAGGAAATACTCTAATTCTAAAGTTGGATCAAGAATGATTTTTAGGATTGGACTAAAGGAATGACACCGGGGAGCCCCGGAGTCATTTCTATTTTGTTCTACTTTGCAACCAGGTTAACGAGTTTTTCCTTTACATAAATCTTTTTAATGATCTGCTTGCCCTCGAGAAAAGGTTGAATTTTTTCTGATAAGAGAGCTTTCTCGATAGCATCCGATTCTGTAATGTCCTTGGGTGCACGAAAGCTATCTCTGAGTTTTCCATTTACCTGTATTACGATTGTGATTTCGTCATCCTCTAAATATTCGGGATCTACATAAGGATACTTCTCAAATGTCAGGGAAGTTGTGTAGCCTAGACGTTGCCAGATTTCTTCTGCAATGTGTGGAGCAAATGGCGCCAGACATAAAAGGAATGGCTTGAGAATCTTTCTGGGTCGATTGCTCTTCGGATTGATTTCGTTTACAAAAATCATCATTTGAGAAATCGCTGTGTTGAAGGAAAAGTTCAGAATGTCTTCTTCTACTTTTTTTATGGTTCGATTCAGAATTCTGTATTGGTCCAGATCCGGCTCGGAATTATCAATAATGAAGTTATCATTTTCATCGTGATACAACCTCCAGACTCTATTCAGAAATCGATACACTCCCTCAACACCTTTTTGGCTCCAGGGTTTGACCATTTCGAATGGTCCCATGAACATTTCAAAAAGACGAAGGCTATCCGCGCCATAGTTTTCTACTACCTCATCCGGGTTGACAACATTGCCGAGGGATTTTGACATTTTCTTTTTGTCTTCACCCAGGATCAATCCCTGATGAACTAATTTCTTGAAAGGCTCGGGAGTGGATACTACTCCGATATCAAATAAAAACTTATGCCAGAAGCGGGAGTAGAGTAGATGAAGAACTGCATGTTCTGCTCCACCTACATAGAGGTCTACAGGTAACCATTTTTTTTCAATCTCAGAATTACAAATTTCATTTTGATTGAAGGGGTCAAGATATCTTAAGTAGTACCAGCATGAGCCCGCCCACTGAGGCATTGTGTTCGTCTCTCTCTTTCCTTTTTTTCCATCTTCAGTACTGTAATCCAACCACTCAATAGCATTGGCTAGAGCTGATTCACCTGTTCTCGCCGGATTGAAATCGGAAATCTCGGGGAGTATCAAAGGAAGTTCTGTTTCGTTTAATGAAATAGTATACCCATCTTCCAGGTGGACAAGAGGAATGGGTTCTCCCCAATATCTTTGACGGGCAAAGAGCCAATCTCTTAATTTGAATTGAACTTTCTTTTTCCCTTTTTTTCGGGCTTCCAACCAGGATGTGATTTTGAAAAATGCTTCATTGTAAGTGAGATGATTGATGTTCAGGACCTCACTCATTGAATTGATGCAATAGGATTCTTTGGAATCAAAGCATTCATCTTCCGAACCGGCTCCATGAATCACATGACGGATAGGTAGATTGAATTTTTTGGCAAACTCAAAATCTCTTTTGTCATGTGCGGGAACTGCCATGATGGCTCCCGTTCCATAATGAAAGAGAACATAATCAGATATCCATATCGGGATATGGTTTTCGGGGTCAACAGGATTGATCGCATAGCTTCCTGTAAAGACTCCGGTTTTGTCTTTATTGAGTTCGGTCCTGTCCATATCACTTTTCAGGGAGGCAGACTTACAATATTCATCGATTTCAATTTTCTTGGAATCAATGGAGAGTTTGCTGACTAGTGGGTGCTCGGGGGCAAGGACTAAATAGGTCACTCCAAATATAGTATCGGGTCGTGTGGTGAATACAGGAATCTCTTCTCCTGATTCTGTCTGAAAGGAGAACTCCATTCCCTCACTCTTGCCGATCCAGTTTTTTTGCATTTCCAGAGTCGAAGTAGGCCAGGAGACAAGATTCAAATCCTCAAGTAGTCTATCTGCATATGCTGTAATACGCATCATGTACTGTCTCATGGGTTTTCGTGAGACTGTGTAGCCTTTGGATGTCCATTCATCCACTTCTTCATTGGCTAGAACTGTTCCCAGTTCTTCGCACCAATTGACCGGGATATCGGCTATGTAGACCAATCGGAAATTTGCAAGGATGTCTTCTTTTTCTTTTCTGGATTTAAGTGTCCATTCCTCTGCTGAAAATTTTTCTTTTAGAATCTCAGGGTAGAATCGTTTTGATCCATTATTTCCAAATTCTAATATAAGGTTTTCAATAGGTTCTGCTTTGTTAGTATCTGTATTGTAGTATGAATTGTATAGTTTGAGAAAGATCCACTGTGTGTGTTTGTAGTAGGGGGGGGAAACTGTTGAAATCTCTCTATTCCAGTCATAGGAAAGTCCCAGCATCTTGATCTGTCTTCTGAAATTATTTATGTTTTCTTCGGTGGTTTGCCGCGGGTGGACACCATGCTTCATAGCATAGCGTTCAGCCGGGAGACCGAATGCATCCCAACCCATGGGATGTAGGACTTCATAGCCTTTCATCCGATAGTATCTGGAGATGATATCGGTAGCTGTGTATCCTTCCGGATGACCTACGTGTAGCCCCGCTCCACTTGGATAAGGAAACATATCCAAGCAATAGTACTTTGGTTTGGTGGAGTGAATGTTTGTACTAAATATCTGGTTCTGTTCCCAGTATTCCTGCCATTTCTTTTCTATGGATTGAAATGAGTAACTCATGTGGTAATGAGGATTATACCTTCCTTACTGAGTCAATTACTTTTACTAGCTTTTTAAAGCTTAAAGTCAAGCATTGTTTACATAAATTTTGTTGATACAATTTAGTGGAAACCTTTTTGCATTTTGCACATGTTTTGTGTTCTGACTTCATAGATAAATTATGTTCCGATTTATTTGTATTTTTTGAGAATAAGTCCTCTTCTTGAGAATCCAATTCAGTTTTTATTTTTACATTTTTCGACAAAGTGTAAATAACCTTTCCTTAGTTTTCGATTATCAATGAATCAATCATTTCAGTAGGGTTACTAAATATTTTAAATACTCTTATCGGTCAAAGGAAATATTTTCGGTTCGTTTGAGAAATTGGGTGAAATATTTTTTCGTTATCCGCAAAAAAAAATAATTATTGGAACAGTTTTTTATTTCTATTTATAAGTTTTATAATATAAAATGTCTCACTTTATTTTTATCGTTTTAAAAATAATTTACACCTGTTTTGAATCAATAGAAAAGGACGTCCTCAAAACCTAAGATTGTTCTAAAAAAACTATATTAAATTATGCTAATACATCTTGATTTTTTTTTTATAAGTAATTTCGTCTTAGTTTGAATTTTTCGAGCTAGGACATAAAATATGTCACTTTTTTTTTCTGAATTTTTTTTTTCACTCAGAATCAGAACCCTATTGGTATGAACCTGAATCGATTGGGATTGTATAGGGAATCAAATTTATTCTATCTGAGTAGTGGATTTCTGCTGGGTGGATTGCCTCTTTTTTCAACAGAAATGGATTTCAATAAGATAATTCTAATGTGTTTTTCTATTCTGATTTGTTATTATTTTAAAAAATTACAAATAGCACTTATTTTATTGGGGACAGTTCTGGGAATAGGTTATACAAAAATTGAAGAATTTAAGCATTCTCAATCAATTGACAGGATATTTACAATTGAAGAGTTTCAACTCCACTCTGAGTCAAATTCAACGATTCAAATCACTTTCCTGGATGAAGTCAGGAAGAACATTTATCGGGTAAGTACATCAATTGGTAGCGGGGAATATTATTTTTATTTAAATTACTTTAGTAGGGAAAGAGACTATCTAACTCTGAATTGTGAAAGTAAGGATCTGAATGCTTACGAAATTCAGGATTCGGATTATTATTTAAAGTCGATTCCACAATCCTACAAACACATTTGGAAATTGAGAAAGAATTCATGCAATGCTATCCATAAAAGAATAAATTTTAGAAAGCAATTCGCAATGAATATTAGAGCTCTTATACATAGAGGTAAGATCGGTAGGATTCCGGAGCAATTAGTGATGGGATTTTTGTTCGGTGATTCATCCTATTTGGACAAAGGTTTTAAAAACCGTGCAAAGGAAGGTGGAATTTTGCATTTATTTGCAGCTTCCGGACTTCATATGGGAATCTTCCTCGGTAGTTTGATATGGTTTTTTTCTAAACTACCTTTTCTGGGATATTCCACAGAAAAGATCCTTCCCGTCATCTTGGGGTTTAGTTACATATACATGCTCAACTTTCCAGTTTCATTAACAAGAGCTTATATGTTTGCTATATTACTATTGATTTCAAAATTAGGGTTCAGAAGAATACGTCCTCTTCAATTGATTTTGTATTCTATCGTTCTCATCAGAGTAATTTTTCCCGAAGATTATTTCAGTATTTCTTTTTTACTCTCTTACGGGGCGGTGATTTCGATTCTACTTCTGATGTCTCCAATTAGAAATCTTCTCTTTGGAAGTAAAAAGGGTTTCATAATTGAAAACGTAAGTCTCTCTATTTCAGCAGGTTTGGGAACCTTTCCGGTTCTGATTTACTACTTTGGTTCCTATAGTCTCGGTTCTACCCTCATCAATATCATCATTGTCCCTATCACAGCCTTTCTCCTTCCCTTTCTCTACCTTGCTCTTGCATTCGAGTTCTTAAATATCTATTTTATAAAGGAACTGACTTGGGTTTGGGTGGAGATCGTTCTCAGACTGATCATCAAATTGTCTGAAACACTGGGATCAGAAATAGGATTTTATAGAGAATTTTTGGAACACAAAGAAGTGATTCTTTATGGATATTTACTTTTTATGGTTTTTACTTTACTCCTCTTATGGGCTCATTTCCTCGTCTCTTCACTTCCAAAATTAAAAATGAATCTTTTTCTTCGGATGGGATTTACCGGATTGTATATTTTTGTCTTTTACTTATTTTACTCTCAGCTCTTTCACCTGTCCGATTCGGAGAAGAGAGAGAAAAAATATGCAGGGATTGATCTGTACTTTGTGAGATCAGAAAGAAATGTCTTTCTGGGTGGGAGCTGTAAATACAATCAACAATTATTGTATGATATAAAAAGAAACGGAGATTGTAAATACATTAAAGAATTTCACTTTTCTAACCAAAATTGCTTGGAGTTTGCTCTTAAGTGTGCTGAGAATGCAAAGCTTTATTATCACAATCAAATTCTGGAAGTAGATCTTGTCGCAGGATTCAGTGAAATTCAAATCATTTCTCAAAAAATTCCCAGGGTATTTTCCGGAGAAGAAAATTTTTATGTGTTTTCTCCCAATAAAGATTCGTTGAACGATCTCGTCCAATTTACAAAAGAAAAGAGTGGTTTGATATTACTTCAGCTTCCTTACAAATCCAGGGACAATAGTAAGGAATGGAATGAGAGTAAGAAATATCTCGGAATAAATGAAAATTGGAAATTTGTGACTTCTGAGGAATTAGAGAATTGAAAGTCTTTAATCCTTTTGTTTTTCACAAACTCTTTTGAATCTGAATATTTACTTATAATGATTTTAGGATTGCCTCCAATCCCTCTCCTATGGATTGGTAGTTAAAGTCTATGAGTTATCTTTTTTTTAGTCCTAAGAAAATTCGAACCTATTTGGAGGAAAAGAAAGCCGCACCTCTCAAAAAATGGGGACAAAATTTTTTAATAGATAGAAATATCGCACGGATGATCATAGAATCACCTCCGAAAGAAACCATTGATTCTGTTGACTCGCTCATTGAGATCGGACCGGGTTTGGGGGCTTTGACTCATATGCTACTTACAATGAATAAGCCCTTATCTGTTTTCGAGATTGATCCGGTCATGATAGAAACCCTAATTCATACTCCTGAATTTCAGTTAGAATCCTTTCGAATCTTTGAAGGAGATGTTCTCGAAAATTTACAAAAAATTTCAGATCAAACATTTTATTGCTTCGGAAACTTACCGTATTACATCAGTAGTGAAATTTTATCAACTCTAATGAAAACATGTCCGAATTGCAAAGGTGGGGTATTTTTACTTCAGAAGGAATTTGCTGAGAGAATATCCGGAGAGCATAGTTCACTTTCTGTTTTTCTGGGAGCCTTCGGAAATTGGAAGATACTTAAACATATAAAAGGAAGCTCTTTTTATCCACCACCCAAAGCCGTATCATCTGTTCTACAGTACACTCCACTTGTGACTCCGAAAATTTCAGTCAGGAATGTACCGTACCTGGAAAAGATTCTGAGAGGATTCTTTTGGGGAAAAAGAAAAACAATGGATAGAATTCTCATTGATTCCCCATTTCTTCAGGAGGAAAAGGAAATATTGAAAGATATTATATTTTCTAATGATCAGTTTTCAGGAAGGGAAAGAGTTTCGGAGATTCCAGGAGAGTCTTTTTATCTCTGGGCAGAAACTTTAGGAGAGAGAATGGCAAGGTAGATGGCCTCCGATAGATTTATCAGAAGCCATCTCACTAAGGCAAGGAAATCACTTCATGTTTTTCAGATAATTATCAAAATAAGCAATCGTTTTCTTGAGTCCTTCTTCTAATTGAATTGTTATTTGATAATTCAATTTCTCTCTTGCTATTGTCAGATCGGGTCTTCGTCTTGCGGGATCGTCCTGAGGTAGTGCCTTGTAGATGATTTTAGATTTGGTTCCTGTTAGACGGATGACCATTTCTGCTAATTCCTTAACTGTAAATTCACCATCATTTCCAAGATTCACCGGACCGATAAAATTTTCTGTATTCATCATGTCGATGATTCCCTTTAGAAGATCGTCTACATAACAGAATGATCTGGTTTGAGATCCATCTCCATAGATTGTGATGTCTTTATTCTGAAGTGCCTGAACAATAAAATTGCTTACCACTCTTCCATCTTCTATGTGCATCCTGGGACCGTATGTGTTAAATATGCGTATTACTTTGATGTCCACACTATTGTATCTATGGTAATCAAAACATAAAGTTTCGGAAAGTCTTTTCCCTTCATCATAACAACTTCTAATACCAATAGTATTGACGTTACCCCAATACTCTTCTTTTTGAGGGTGTTCCAGGGGATTCCCATAGATTTCACTTGTGGAAGCCTGAAGAATTCTTGCTCTGACTCTTTTGGCGAGACCGAGCATATTTAAGGTACCCAGAACATTGGTCTTGATAGTTTTGATAGGGTTGTTCTGATAATGAATGGGCGAAGCAGGGCAGGCAAAATTGTAAATTTGATCCACTTCCAATCGAATTTCTTCGGTGACATCATGTCGGATCAATTCAAAGTTTTTGAAATCCCTGAGATGATTTATGTTTTCCTTCCCACCTGTGAAATAATTATCCAGACAGATTACATCATGACCTTTCTTCACAAGATCTTCACAAATATGTGATCCTATAAAGCCTGCTCCACCGGTTACCAAAACTCTTTTTTTCATACTTTGCTCTCTAATGTTAAGATTGATTTTTCGTTATTTAGAATAAATTCAATAGCTATTTCTATCCATTTTATTTTGTAATTTGTTCATGACTGATTTGTGCAATGGTTTTCCATTTAGATCAATTCCTTTCTCCAGAAACCAAATTGCAATTTCTTTCGGAACATTCCCTTTTTCTACCTGATGGATCATGTCTTTCAATTCCAAAACTTCCGGTTTTTCCCTGGTAAAAAACGAAAGGACATAGAAAAATAAAATAAATGAAAAAGTAAAAACTGACCAGAGTAGTCCGATGAGATTGGATAAATGCTTTCTATCAAAATTACTCCGGAAGAATTCAGTATTCTCAATCAGGTAGTAGGATAGCAAACCAGCATCCGTTTTTTCTGAATTTTGATAAAAATCAGAAATATCATAAATACTGTAGAGTGATAGAGAGATTCCTAAAAATAAGATTAGAAATCCCGCAAGACGACGATTGGCATAAGATGTTGAGAGTAGTAATCCGGAGTACAGAAGCCCCGAATAAAAACTCATATCAAAGTCTGAAGAAAAATAATAAACTGAAAAAAGTATCCAGCTTCCAGTCAAAAGTGCTATTTCGGAAATAAATTTTTCCCGGAAGCTGTAGTACACAAATAATGAACCTGCTATCGAATTTCCTAAGTAACCTGCGGAAACTACAATTGGATAAGTTAATTTATGAATATCTAATACTTCAGTATAGCCAATTTCAGATGAATAGATATGGATTTTTAATACCTTGGCACCTGTGAGAATAGCCGCAAGGGCATGAAATGATTCATGGAAGTAAACCATGAACGACTTCCAAACCGACATAATTTTTAAATCCCAGGATACTGAGAGAGTCAATACAATAGAAAAAAGAAATAAGAGTCGACCGGAGTGGATTCTCATTGAGAATCTTCCTCTACAGAAAATAAAGATGGATTGATAGAGAAATAAAAATATTTATTGTTCCGGTCCAGAACTTCAGAGTAGAATTTCTTATCCCGATTGTTTTTGATTATACTTCTCAGTGTGTATTCCTCTGAATCTGTGATTAGATTTGGAGATATGATTTTATCCTCAGAATTGAAAAATCCGAATTTTAGCTCCTTCTTTTCTTTTGCGGATTGCTGAAGGTTTTGGATGGTATTGTAGATATTCTTTTCGATCGGCAGACAGGTAGTCGTTTTTACCTTTTTGAAAGAAAATACATACTTAGATTGAAATGTGCATAATTTTGTATCTTTGGGTAATTTGACTCTGTAAATTTCAGAGATTAGATGAGTAAATGGATGAATGTTTTTTTCTTCTGTTGCAGAGATGGGATAGAAGATGGCAGATAGAAATAAAATTAAGAAAGCCACTGAAAATTTTATTCGTTTAGAAACTAATCTTTTCATTTTCGTAAATACCTCTGAAATACCATTCCTCCTTCTTTTTCTGAGAGAAGTTTGAAACTTGAATTTAGGGAATTCAATACTGATTTTTTCTTCGGATCACAGAATAATATCATGAATTGATCTGACTCATTTAGAATCAAAAAGCTTCTCTTGGCTATGAGGGAACAGGCTTCCTTGTCTTTTCCGGCCAGGTAAAGAGATTTAGATGCTTCAAGAATAGATCGGGAAGACCTTTTTTCGTTTTCTGAGTAAAATGAATCACTCATCAAGAAATATCTGGCTGATTCTTTGAAACGTTTGTTCTGCTGATGATATATCCCCTGAAGAAATAAGATTTCCATTTTTTGGTCACTATTTAAATCCGAAATCTTGGATACATCTTCCAGGTTTTTTTCTGCTTCAATCGAATTTGTTTTTACTAATAAAAATAATTTTAAAACCGGGTTGATGTCATTTAGTTCATCTATGAAATAATTTAAAGTATCATAATCCTGAACTTTCAATTTTAAAGCAAAAATAAAGTTTAGGATATATTTATTTTTGTCCTGAAGGTAGAGATCGTACAGTCTCTCTCTGGATATGGGGTCGATTTTTCTGGATAAACTGAGGATCTCTAAAAAGAGTTCTTCTTTAATTTTTATGTTTTTTGAGATCTGCTTGTATAGAGTCAGAGCCTTTTTCTTCTTGTTTTTGTCCAGTTTGTAGTTTGCATCCAGGAGAATGAGATCTTCAAATCTCTTGTGTTTGTAATACAGTTCGAAGAGTCGGCTGAGTGTTGATTTGAAAAAGTTTTTATCGGGGTTGTACTTCAAAAATTCTTCATAAAGAGGAATAGCCATGATAGATGAAATGTTTTCTGTCTTCAGAGCTTCTTCATAATAATACAAATTGTCCTTGGAATGAACTTCAATAGAAAAGACAAAAGTTAAAATGAGAAGAAAACTGATACGTTTTTCTCCGGGAAAAATATTTAATTTGATTTTTGAGTTAAGGAAAAACATTGTTTAAGATCTCTTTTGTATTGAATCCATGGTTCATTTTACAAAAACCAATTTTGTGGTCCTTGGGAAAAATTTCTGAAACTTTTTCCGGACAGGATTCTAAAGCCATTAGACCTGATTCCTTGCAAATAGTTCCCCGGACGGCTTTTTTAGAGAAATTGAATCTTCCTTCTTCAATCAAACCTTTTTCGGAAATTTTTTTTCCAATTTTTCCCCAGAGAGGTGCGGCAAGTTCAGCACCCATGCCTTTTTTTCCCATCCCGTAGGAGGCATCATCAAAGCCGACCCAAATCGCCATTGAGAGACCCGGTTTGACTCCTACAAACCAGGCATCGATCTGATCATTTGTAGTACCGGTTTTCCCGGCTATATCCCCCCGAAATCCTGTAGAGCGGATCCCGCTTGCATTGGCACTTCCCCTCATGATACTCACCATGATTTCTGCTGAATCGGGAGAGATCACCCGTCTTTCTTCGGGAACTTTTAAATTGAATTCATCCTTGGATTCATAATTGTAGACGATTCTACCTTCTGCAGAATAGATACGTTTTACCAGATAGGGTCGATGAATCTTCCCATCATTGGCAAACGCTGAAAATGCTGAAGCCATCTCGAGTGGTGAAATTTCAAGAGAACCGAGAGATATGGAAAGATCATGTCGAAATCTTTTGGATCTTTCGGAGTGATCCGGAAAGAAATATCGTGTATAGTATTTTTCCATCAATGGGATACCCAATTTTTCACCAATTTGAACAGCTATGGTATTTTTAGATTTGGCGAGAGCTTCCCGAATAGTGATTTCTCCCTCATATACCTGTCCAAAATTATCGGGTGACCAAACAATGTCTCCTTTCGCCCCACGAAATACAAGAGGGGTATCCAACATTTTCATTCCGGGATAGATGATCCCGAGATCTACAGCGGCAGAGTACAGGATCGGTTTGATCGCACTTCCTGTTTGACGTCGCATTTGAATCGCTCTATTGAATTGATTTCCTGCGTGAAATTCTTCTCCACCTCCGTGCATAAAAAGAACTTCTCCTGTAGCCGGATCCAAACCGATTACCGCTGCCTGAACATCGATTTCTTCTGTGGGTTCCGAGTTTTTCCCGTTGTCTTTTACTTTGACTTTTCTAATCTTTTTTAAGGTTTTCATCTCAAAGAGATGAGCAGTGATTTCTTCGGGAACAAATTCCTGAATTTTTTTGATCAGAGTCGTTTCTATAGAATATCCCCCCACATCATAGATATTGATATTGGGATCTACAGATTTCAGAATTTCCCTTACATGCTCTGTGACATAGGGAGCAGCATCGTACCTTGAGCCAAAAACAGTAGAGTAGGGTGGTTCCTTGAGATTGGCAAAGAAATCTTCTATCTTATCATAGTAATTTTCGGATACGATTTTTCTGGATATCAGGGTCCGCATGATAGTCTTGACCCGTTTCTTGGAAAGGGCAGGATTTTTAAATGGGGAATATTTATTAGGTGCGGAAGCAAGAGAGGAAAGCAAAACCATTTCCATGGTATTCAGTTCATTTAGTTTTTTATCAAAATAGTAAGATGCAGCGTTCTCTATACCAAATGCTCCATGTCCCAAATAAACTTGGTTTAAGTAGGCTTCCAGAATTTCATCCTTGGAAAGTTTTTTTTCCAGGGCCATTGCTACCATTGCTTCTCTGATTTTTCTGGACAAACTCTTTCTTCTATCTTTGATCAAAATACGTGCCAATTGTTGGGTGATTGTAGACGCACCCTGAGTGTATCGCATATTGGAAACGTTTTTGATGGTTGCACGTGCCAGTGCGAGAATATCTATCCCTCCGTGATCAAAAAATCCCCTATCTTCCACATTTAGTATGATATCAATCATCAATCCGGGATATTGATTGAGTTTTGTAGTACCGGTTTTTTTCTGATAGATTTCGGAGACTGTATTTCCTTCCCGATCCAGGATAACTGATGGTTTGTTCTTTCCCAATTCCTGAAGGAGTTCGCCGAGTCTGGACTGAGTTTCTTTGAAATTTGCAAGAAGGGGAAAGCCCACCACTGCTACCAAAAAGAAAAAAATGAGAATCATTGCCAGAAGCCATTTCTTTTGGAAGAAAGGAGGCAGGTAGTAGAACACAGTGTCCAACCTGTTTTTCGACCTCGGTCGGACAGTTCCCGGATTGCTATCTTTTTTTTCCGAACCCGGGATTGTGATCTTTTTCACTTCCAGGATGGGTTTGTGTGAACTTTTGGTCTTAAAAAGTGGTGCATCTCCCAGATGAATTTCCCTGAACACCACTCCCTGCTCCCGGGATTGACTCTCTTCCTTATCTTCGGGGAGAGCAGCCTGAGCCTCATCAGAAACAGGAGTAGCTTCCATTTCCAGTTCTTTCTTTTTTTCTTCTATTCTATGAAGAACCTGGTGTTTGCATTTGTAGCAGGTGATTTTGTAGATTCCGGGAATTTCAGGGATTCTGGCAATTTTTGATCTGCTCTTACAATTCGGGCATGTGAAACTGCCATCCTCGGAAAGACTGATTGTATGCGGAGAAATTGCCACAATTTTACCTATCGGAATACTTCACCAATTGGCTTATTTCTTAAAAATTTGGTTTTCTTTTTTCCAAGAAAGCTCCTAATCCTTCCTTGGATTCTTTTCCGGAAAACAATCCTGCGAAGGCCAATTTCTCAATTCGAAATCCTTCAACCGGGGAAAGAGCTATTCCATTTTTTATGATTCTTTTGGCTTCCTGAATGGCAATGGGGCCTCTGGACAGGATGGAATCTGTCAGTTTCCAAACAGTGTCCATTAGGGCTTCCGGTTCGGAAATTCGATTGATGATTCCTATCCGGTAGGCTTCCTCTGCGGAGATCATATCTCCGGATAGAATGATTTCCATTGCCCGACCCACTCCAACGAGTCTTCCCAGTCTCTGAGTTCCTCCGAATCCCGGAATCAATCCGAGAGAGACCTCGGGAAGTCCCAATTTTGCTTTGTTTGACCCAATTCTAAGGTCACAGGAGAGGGCGAGTTCCATTCCTCCACCGAGAGCAAATCCATTGATGGCTGCAATTGTGATCAATCTGGATTGATCAAATTTATTGAATACAGATTGACCCAATTCAGAAAAATCCTCAGCCCTGGGCTGGTCGTATTCCTTCATTGCCGCAATGTCCGCGCCGGCTACAAAGGCTTTTTCCCCTTCACCGGTCAGGACAAGAATTCGGTTGGCAGGATCATTTTCCGCTTCAGAAATACAGTTTTCCAATTCCCTGAGAAGATCTACATTCAGAGCATTCAAAGCCTGAGGACGATTGATTTTGACGAGGACCAGGCCCACTTTGGGTTTTTCTATTTTTAAAAATTGATAATTCATTCTAACTCCTATTCTAGTTCGCAGATTAATAACATTGCATCATCCGAGAAATCCTTCCCCAGATAAAAATTCTTGATCTTAGCTATGACTTTTTCGAGAAATTCTTCTAAATTCTTTTCCTGCCTGTGCTCATTCAAAATTCTGAGAAGACCATCGGTATCGATCATTTTGCCATCGGAATTTGTAAATTCTGTGATTCCATCCGTAAAAAGAACCAATCGATCTCCTTTTTTGTACTGGAAGTCTCTATTGCTGGCGATAGGTTTCCGGATATTGTATCCTAGAATGCTACCTTCGGTTTCTATTTCTACAAAATCTTTTCCCTTTTTTGCAAACATCGGATAGGGGTGACCCGCACTCGCCACACGAAAGGATTTCAATTGAAAATCTATGTAGACATAAAGAGCAGAAGCATGTTGTGAAGGAAAGTCTTTACTCATCCTTTCATCCAGGAAAGTCAAAAATTTCGATGGATCGGTTTTGAAGGAATACGGCATTGAGGCAACCAAAACCTTAAGCATGGCTGCAATCATCGAAGCCGGGATTCCATGACCGGCGACGTCAGTTAGAAAAAGACCGGTATTCCCCTCCCTCAATCTCACAAAATCGTAGAAATCACCACCTAACTTTGTATAAGGTTTCCGAAAGACAACATATTTCAATCCCTTGATTCTGGATTGTGGGGGAAACAGGGATTCCTGGATAGCCTTAGCCAATTCCATATCCATTAGAATGGAGTGTTGTTCCCGCTTCAAAATAGAGAATTTTCTATCTTTGAAGACCATTTGGTTCCGAATCCATCGGGCATAAAGAATGTATGGGAACAAGAGAAATCCGAAAACTATATGGAAATAATTAGATAGGGTAAAGGAATAATAAAATCCCAGGAGAAACTGAACCATGATAAGAAAGGAAATCTGAAGAGAAGAAGTTTTTTTCTTTGATTTAACAGCAATATATAAAATGGTAGGTGAGATAATTAAAAAAAATATAAATTGGATCACAAATGGTAGATTCGGGTAAATGTTAGATAATAATGATACAGCCAACAATGGCGTTTCCTCAAAGAAGAGCAGATTTTTATCCCCGCAATTTTTTAATACTTCCAATAAGTTTTTATTTAACTATTTGTAAAGGGAAATCCCATAATGTTATCGATTAATAATACATACATATGGAAAAAATGGAGAGCAGATGAAAATATCTTTGAACAGGATATCTGAACCCTATCAATTTGAGGCCAGAAATGAATCCGGAAATACTGTGTCCATTGATGCAGGAGCTTCCATCGGTGGAGGTGGAAACGGTGCAAGGCCTATGGAACTACTAATTATGGGATTGGGGGGATGCAGTGGAATAGATATTGTCACAATCCTAAATAAACAAAAGCAAAAAATCGACTCTTTTCAAATCGAAATTGATGCCGAAAGAGAGACCGGAAAGCCTGCAAATTTGTTTCAGGAGATCCATATCAGATTTATTTTAGAAGGAAGCATAGAAAAAGATAAATTGGAACATGCCATTTCTCTCTCCATGGATAAGTACTGTTCGGTAGCCAAAACTCTAGAAAAAACTGCAAAGATAACCCATAGTTATGTATTGAATGGAGAGAAATAGGATGAATCACAAAATTATTACCTACAAAACCGGATCGGTAGTCGTCATGGAAGGCTCAAAAAATCCCGGATTTATCTATATTCTAAAATCTGGTCTTTTGCACATAGAATCCATGATTCGATTCAAAAATAAAAATTTGAATTTCTATAATCCCGGAGATACATTCGGGTTTGTTTCCGGAATTTTAAAAAAGACTCATACACACACTCTGGTTGCCAAACAGGAATCTGTTGTGATTAAAATGACGGTAGATGATTTTATCATTTTTTTGAGGAGCAATCAGGAAACCTTCCTTAGGTTTTTGTCTTACAATTCTGAAAAACTTCGATTGATTCTTGACAATCTTCGTTCGCTACATGAAATTCCTGTTGGAGAAAATTTTCCCGAACAATTGATCACTGATGCGGCGACATACAAAAAAATGGGACAGGATTCCAAAGCCTGCTTTGCTCTTAAGAAATACATAGAAACGAATTTCCCAACTCCTAAACTGGAGGGGAAGCAAGAATTGGCTATAGCAATGCTGGAAGGAATCGATCCCAAATTTGAATATCCCAAGCCTTTCCAGGATGATCCCGTCACTCTCGTTTATCAGAAGAATGACATTCTCTTTGTAGAGCACGAACCTGATGATGGTCACCTTTATTTATTGAAGCACGGAAGCGTTCGGATTACAAAATTATCAGGAGAGTCTGAGATACTTCTCGAGACCATACGAGATGGAGAAATTTTTGGTGAGATGGCTATTCTCAATCATAAGGCCAGAACTGCTACCGCAGTGGTCGATGAAGAATCATTGATTCAGAAATTGGATCAAAATTCCCTCCTGACTTCTTTGGATGATTCGTTTTTGACCAAAATATTTTACCTTCTGGCCAAACGTTTCTATCTTTCCAATCGAAGATTCATAATACGACAGGTTGAGGATTTAAATGAAAAATTGTATCTTCAACTTCAATTATTAATGGATGAAAAAAGATCAATCCATCAAACCTTTCAAAAAAGCTCGAATCAATTGTCTGCTCCAACTTCAGGTGAAATTCGAATAGATAAGAATTTGGAGGATTTATTGAAAATGCTGGGAGAATCGAATTATGAATCAGAAAAAATTTCCGAATTTTTAAAGGATAAATTGATTCGAATTGATGAAAAAAGCATCACTGTAATCAGTCCTCCGGAATTTGAACACAAAGTCGGTATCATGCAGAATCGATCCTTTCGCTCTATTAAAGAATTGGTAATTTGAATTGGAAGAAAAGAATCTTAAAGTTAAGGATGGAGGCTTAACAACAGAGGAGAATAACGTCTCCAATCCTGTAAATTTTATTTATACAGCTCAACCCGGTAAAGTTACCATCACTCTGGAAAGGATTCTGTACTACGTTTCTGAGAGGCACAACCAAATTCAATCCTTACATGGATTTGAAGCGCATCCCTATTACTACATGAGCTTAGATTTCCTCGGTGAAATTTTAAAGAAAGATACTATGCTTTCTGAGGATTTGAAAAACAAGACAAATGTAGATGAAGCACTCAAGCAAATGATTGACGATTTTGGTGAAGGAAAGCACAAGTACGGCTACCTCTACCCTGTTCTGGTTCTAGCTGACGGTAAAGTCTTACCGAGAATTGTGATTATCTCCCCACAGGTGGACTCTCAGATCCTCATCAGTCCTTTCAGACAAAATTGTTTTCTTTATTCTTTAAATGTAATAGAAATGATCCTCAGGGGAAAGATCCAGTCCTCCAAAAGACAGAAGGAGGTAGAGCACCTTGAGAATTTCCTGGTAAGAGAAGACAAATCCAAAAAAAATATCTTCAAGCCGGATGCCCTTTCTATTGAATTTGAGCTCAGAAACTTAACAAAGAAAGGTTTCGGCGAGTATGCCTTCCTTACTCTAAATGATTTTATTGATGATGTGATCGGATACGGAATGAGTAAAAATCTCATCATAGAAATTGATAAAAATTACCACATCACCCGGGACAATATTTCTCTGGATTCTAGAGGCAATTTTGAAAAAACTCCGGAACTCTTCTTTCATTTCAATGTTCAGATACGGGCATTGCAAAAAATCATGATTAAAGAAATTTTAGATATATCTAATGATCTCGGATGGACAAATGTTCGTTCTATGATTCTCAGTTTTCTCAAGTCTTTTCCTTCACAAATTTCTGATGATCCTTTGGAAGAGGCCAAGAGAGCCAGAATCCTGATAGAAATTGCAGAAGAGCTGAAAGTAGAAAAGGATCTCCCCCCCGGAGATTCCCGCCTGGTCAAAGCCTGTATAGATAGTAAGAACTATCTAAAAAGGATGATAGAGTTATTTCCAATCATAGAAAAACAAAAAATTGGAATTGTCCTGAATCAAAAAGTGGATCAATTCAGAGAAAAGGTCAAAACTCATTGTCGTGAAAACAAGACTCTCTTCATCAGAAGCATAGACAAAATATTAGATGAATCTAAAATAACAGACAAGGTCATGCTCTTTGAATACGAAAAGAAGGTGAAGAATCTTATCCGAAAAGAATTTGGATATTATGAGTCCAGTTCTCCCTCCGGAAAACCGGTGTACAATATTGTCGATCCCGAGTACATCTCTCCACTTCTACTCAATTTAGCAAGGCTTTCCAAAACAGGTGAATCCTTTAGAAAGCAATTTGAAATTCTCAAACTGATTTTTGGTCATTTGAAAAATCAGGGTAGGGACAATCTGGATAAGGATCTTACTCCGGAAGAAAAAGAAGATGTAGAGAATGGATTGCATAATTTTTATCAGTCAGAAAAGAAAATTCAGGAGAAAGAAGAGAAGAAAAACCAATTCAATAGACCGATCGCCATTGTCTCATCCAGTTTTACATTTCTTTATTTACTTATGATGTTTTTCTTTTTTAAGAATCTCATCTATGGAATTCTTATCATTCCTCTGACAATAATCATAGGATATGCGACCGGTATCCTCTTCAGTAAAAAAGGGATTATCAATAGAGAAGAAAAAAAGCAAATTGTAACCGATACAGAAAAAGAGCTCTTTGATTCAAATGCAATCTCTATTGCCAAAATCATAGAATCGGTTTTGTATCCAAAAGACTATAGGTCTATAGAGGATAAGATTTATGACAGAGCAAAACTGGACAATATGGTTAAGCTGAATTTGGATTTGATCCGAAACAATACCAGCGCTCTCAAGGATGTTTCTGATGAAAAAGCAGTTGCAATGATAGAAGACCTCGCAATGAAAACTTCTGTTGTTATAAAAAATAATTCCGTGAAGTCAGACAGCAAACTTTCACCACTTCTTATATTCTCAAAAAAAGATATAAAATCAGACAAAAATAGAAAAGAATTGATTGCCTATTTTAAAGGGAAAGATGTACAGTTCAGAGCGAATAATTATGAACTGAGTTCTTACTATCAATTCTACGCAAAGACTCTTGAAAAAGACTATGCGAAGTATCTAAAATTTTAAATTTTTCTAAAATAAGGAATCTAAAATATGAAAAACCCCGGCAAATTAAAGTTTAGCTTAATCTTACTGTCTATTTTTTACATTCTGGCAGGTGCCATGCACTTTATTATTCCGGATTTTTATGTTTTGATGCTACCTGCGATCATCCCCTTTCCGAAAGAAGTCATTTATCTTACAGGTTTGGTCGAAATCACTCTGGGGTTTAGTGTTCTGAATTATAAGATCATGCGACCGGCTGCCTGGTCGATAATCATATTTTTAATCGCAGTCTTTCCGGCTAATTTTCACGTCTACTGGAATGATGTCGATCTGGGTGTTCCCCGTTGGGTACTTCTCATCAGGCTTCCTCTTCAAATTGTTCTCATCTTCTGGGCATATATGTTTGCGAGAAAGAATTCTCATCCTTATAGGGTTCTACCTGAGGAATGATCTTCTTTCAATCTGGCCCGTATCACTTCCGCAGCACAATAGATACCGAAGAGATTCGGTAAGTAGGAAATCGTACCAATGGTAGATTTCTTTCCTCTTACGGATTCTTCGAGGGTAACCGAATCTTTCGATGGAATCTCGAGTGAGTAAACAGCCCGAACTCCTTTTCTGACTCCATTTCTCCTCAGGATTCTTCGTGCATAGTAAGCAAGACGACAATTCTTAGTTTTTGATATATCATCTACCCGGATGTCTTCAGGATTCAATCTTCCTCCTGCTCCGAATGAACTTACGATGGGAGTCGATGTTTGAATGGCGGAAAGAATTAAGGAGCATTTTGAACTCAAAGTATCAATTGCATCGATTACAAAATCAAATTGATTTTCTTTCAGTATCTCTAGAAATCTCGATCTCTCGGATATGAATTCATTATAGACTTTTATTTTGAGATCGGGGTTGATGGAGACTAGCCTATCTTCCATTGCTTTCGTTTTGTCCTTTCCGATTTCATTTCTGGAGTACGCCATCTGACGGTTCAAGTTGGAGAGAACTACCCGGTCACCATCGATCAGACATAGAGTGCCAATCCCGGCTCTACAGAGCATTTCTGCAGTGCATGAACCTACTCCTCCCAATCCGAAAACGGCTATGGATGAATTTGCTAGTTTTTCTAAGTGTTCTTCACTTAGAAGAAGTTCGGTTCGGGATAAAAAATCAAAACTCATAAGGAACGTCCAGGGAGAGAAAGTTTGAAGCTATTTGTTTTTTCAAATCAGAAATGCTTTGGTTTGTAAGTAAAGAATATTCTTGATAGAGTTTTTCGATTGCGAAAGAAGAGTCATCCGATTCGAAAAAGATTTTATCTCTTGGAATCTCTGAAACATAACTTCTTAAGGAAGAGTTCTTGATAAGAGCATTTCCCAGAGAAAAATAAAATCCCCTTCGGGTGCATTCGATGAAGACATCTCTACGGGCTTGAAACCCATGGAGAATCCATTTCTGTTTCGGTTTCATGATCTTATGTATTTTGAATAAAGTATGGTATGATCTGACACAGTGTACTACAATCGGTTTTTGAATTTGCTCGGACAATTGTATATGAAATCGGAAAGATTCTTCCTGAAGTTCTTTGTCTTCTCCTACCAAAGAGTCCAAACCGGTTTCTCCTAAAAAAAAAATATTTTTATCCATAGAGTACTTTTCTAAAATTTCTAATTGAAGAGGGTAAGATTCCCTGTTTAAGGACCAGGGGTGAATTCCCAGGGATGAGGGTTGGTCGGTTAGCTGAGTAATTTCTTTGGTATCAAAGCTTCTGATTGTTAAAATATCGGAGACTGAAGTTTCTTTGTGAGAGTGAAAGTCGATATATGGTAAATCCATCAATAAAAAGGAAGGGAGGATTTGATTTACTTCTTATCCTTATAATAGTAATTGTCTATAAATTTCTGGATGATATTCCTCTCTCTTTCCGGCAGTTGATCGAATGTTATGACGGTGATCTTTCCGGAAACGCGATGAACAGTTCCCTCTACAGTGAGGCTAGCTTCATTCAATTTGAAAAAAATTGTTAGTTTATCACCTTTGTAGAATAGGGTTTTGGCTTGAATGGCGATTCCACCCGAACCTATATCCATGAGCAAGCATTCCTGACGGATCGGATCCTTTCCAAATTGATACTTAGCCGGGGTATTTGTTCTGACTCTGGCTGTTTGTCTTTTCTGTTTTTTTAAATCAATGTGTTCAAAAGAAGGAGAGTAGAAATTTTTTTGATCTGCCATAGGAAATAACCTTTCAATGAGTATTCGGGATGAAAAATTCTATGTCAAGCCCAAAAACTGAGATTTAGATTTTGGAATATTTAAAAAAAACTTGAAAAAAAAACTGAATCCAGTAAGCATGGATATACCCTATGGGGTATAGGAGTGGAAATGAATACGAATACTGAAATGCCTTCTTCTTTTGATGAATTGGTCAGGACACATGACAAACCAATTTTAGTGGATTTTTGGGCTGAATGGTGCGGTCCGTGCAGGATGGTTTCTCCCGAAGTAGCGAAACTGGCAAAAGAATGGAAAGACAGAGTGACTGTTATCAAAGTGAATACCGATGAGAAACAGGAAATTGCGATGAAATACGGAATCTCCAGTATCCCGACCTTGATTCTATTCAGCGGTGGAAAAGAAAGTAAGAGAATTTCGGGTGCAATGAGCTCCGAACAAATGAAAAAAGTTTTTGAACCTTATATTTGAGGGAAATTATGAGTGATACACATTTTTATGATGTTGATGTCGTCTGGTCAGGGGAAAGAAAGGGTATCGCTAGTTCAGAAACCCTAAATGATTTGGAAGTTGCGACTCCGCCCGAATTCCCCAAGGGTCACCCGGGGATTTGGTCTCCCGAACATTTGTATGTGGCTGCTGCCAATTCCTGTCTGATGACTACATTTTTAGCTATAGCAGAGAATTCTAAACTAGAATTTAGCAAATTTTCCTGCAAGGGTAAGGGTAAGTTAGAAAAGGTAGATGGAAAGTTTCTGATCACAGAAATCATTCTTGAGCCATCCGTACAAATTCCTAAGGAAGCAGACAGGGAAAAAGCCATCAAAATCATACACAAATCTGAAGCAGCCTGTCTCATTTCGAATTCAATGAAGACAGAAGTCAAATTAGGTGAGATTTCTATTTCTGTTGCATAACTCTATTGGATAGGCAATAGAAATAGAGAGACAGACAATCCGGTTAGGGATCGGGAGTGTAGATTTCTGATTCCTTAAGGATCCCGTTGGGAACGGATTCCGAATTGGGAGATTCACGGGAGCGACTTTTCAAATTTGAAAATCGTACCGGATATGTAGTACCGGATTTGTCTATTAATGAAAAATGCAGATGAGGACCGGCAGAGATTCCGGAATTACCAATTTCTGCTATTTCCTGTCCCTTCTTAATGATTTGACCCGGCTTCAATACGGAAGAATTTTGTTTTATATGGGAATAAGTACTGATAAGATTGTTTTTGTGCTGGATCCATATGGTATTTGCTCTGGCTTTCAAATCGACCTTGGATTGGATGGGTTGATCTTTTTCTCCAATAATTATCTTAATTACTTTTCCATCTCCAATTGAATAGATCTTTTCTCCCATAGAATTTCCTTCGCATAGTCCTATGTCATAGGAGTAGTGCCCGTAGAGTCCAAAATGGTAAGATTTGCCTCCTTCCCCCTGGAAGATACAAAATTCATTTCTCAGCGGAGGAGAGAACTTTTGATTTTGTTTGTATGGAAACTCTTTAAAATACTTTTTCACCGACTTCGAATGAAAAGAAACCGATCGGATATGAATCGGTGAATTCATTTGATCGCTATAATTGAGGTGCTCAATTTTTTCATTCAGGAAATCTCCAATTTTTTTATCAATTTTATACGATTTTGATGACTTACTGGCTTTTTCAAAAAACTTATTTGCTTCACTTTCTTTGGATTCTTCAAAACTCAGAATTCCGGCGTACACCCATTTGGAACCTGAGTCTTCCAGGCTATTCAATAATTTACGATAGGAATCAAAATCTTTTTTATCTAGATATACTTTGAATAAGTAATCCAATATTTCGATGCGGTTATGTAAATACTTTCTGCCCAGATTAGCATAGGACTCCAGGACTTCATAATTCTTATCTCTGTAGAGATGAGCCAATCCGGTAATAAGACTCTCTCTAAAATTCTCTTCTGCTCCGGCTGTCGATTTGAGGAGTTCGGGATCCAATTCAAATGATTTCTGAAATGCCCGATAAGCCTTTTCATGCTCTCCGTTCAAACGTAAGGCATTTCCGTAAAGGTTGTAAAAGATTGGAATATTTTTTAGATCGATGGACTTTTGATAATAAGAAAGGGATTCCTTGATTTTATTTTTTTTGAAAACAAGATGGTTTGCATACCCGTAGTACGCAAATGCAAGATTGTCCCGAATGCTTTCGGAAGCTTCCATACTGTATGCTTTTTCTAAATTCTGAATTCCTTCGGGGAATTCACTCATTTGAATATGAGAGAAACCCAAAAATACATAAAACCATGAAATTTCGGGATATTCCTGAATCGCTTTTTGGTAGTAAGGTATCGCTTCATTGTATTTATTGTTTGGGGTAAAATAGGAAGACCATTTTTCCAAATATTCTGTCCTCTCTACAGAATAAAGGGAAATGCAGGCAAACACAAACACTATCATTAATAATCTCATATCGATTTCTATCCGGGTATTTTCTCTAGTATTGTAGAAAGAGAAATAGATTCTAGAATTTTTTCTCTGATTGCTGGAGATTATGAATTTTCAGACTGAAGTGAGGAAAGGTAAATTTTGGAAAAATCGCTACAACTAAAGTTCGAAGTTTAGTAAGAAAAATTGATTGAATTTGAATCGGATTCAATCGATTCTTATCAGGAAAGGAAATTATCATAAAAATGAAGAACTGGGAAAAGAAAAAGATCAAATCATTTCAATCTGATTATCAAAAAATTTATAATTCCATTTTAGATGATATGGATGAAGAAATGGAGTTATCAGACGAAGATGAAGATTCTCCGGATAGATCTCTGATAGAAGCACCCGTGGGAGGTTGTATTACAGATAATTCCTTGTCCTATTTGAAAGAACTTCTCAGATTGCAGGTTCAATTGGTGAGAATGCAGGAATGGGTAAAGCATACCGGATACAAATTAGTGATTCTATTTGAAGGGAGAGATGCAGCAGGCAAGGGAGGAGTGATCAAACGTATCACACAAAGATTGAATCCCAGACATTTTAAAGTAGTGGCTTTGAATGCTCCCTCAGAAAAAGAGAAAACCCAATGGTACTTTCAGAGATACATTGCCCATTTGCCTTCAGCCGGAGAAATGGTTCTCTTTGACAGAAGTTGGTACAATCGTGCAGGAGTAGAGAAAGTGATGGGCTTTTGTACTAAGGAGGAGTACAAAGAGTTTTTAAATACAGTCCCGGAATTTGAAAGAATGATAACCAGGTCAGGAATTCATCTTGTCAAGTATTGGTTTTCTATCTCGGATGAAGAGCAGGAATTTCGATTCAATTGTCGGATCAATGATCCATTGAAAAGATGGAAATTAAGCCCTATGGATTTGGAATCCAGAATCCGTTGGGAGCAATACACTAAGGCGAAAGAAGTTATGTTTGCTAAAACTCATATCAAGGAAGCTCCCTGGTTTGTCGTACCTGCTGTAGATAAAAAATTAGCTAGGTTGAACTGTATTTCTCATCTTCTATCCATAGTACCCTATGAAGAGATCAGTATGCCCAGGGTAGTTCTTCCGCAGAGGAAACATGATGAAAATTATCGAAGAAATCCTACTCCCAAAGAGTTGATCATTCCGGCCAAATACACCTAGGTTGGGTTTTTTCCCACTCCAATTGTTCTTTGGATTAGATCTATTGTTTCGGGTTTCCCCAGATCGGACTTTCCGAATCCCTGAACGGCTCCCATTTTTTTGGCTTCTTCCTGATACTCCGGAAAGTTAGAGATTAGCATAACAGGAATGGATTTGAATTGCTCGTCCTTCTGCATTTTTTCAATCAAAATCGTTCCGTCGGTATAATCTAAGTCCAATTTCCTGTTTACCAAAACCAGATCTACCTTTTCTGAAGCCAATCTTTCAATGGCTTCCTCTGTGGAATCTATCCGGATGATTTCAGCTTCTAGAAATGAATTGATAAAATTTGCAATCGAGAAATGGTCGGGATTGCATTGTCCTACACTCATAATTTTTTTCATAGTGGATCTTGACTCCTTTTCTGATAAAAGATGAAAAATAATTTCTTTTGTATTTACCCTAATTTAAATCAGAATTACAACACCAAGAATAAATCACTTAATCATTACAGTTAGAGTAAAGAGAAAAATACAGTGAATATAAAAAATAGTATCATTCAAAAAAAAGTCTTTAAAAATTCTTCAAATTGAGATGGAAAAAATAAAAAATCTATCTAAAAAAGTTTTGATAGAATATAAATCTAAATCAGAATAAGCCCTATCAATCGAAAACTAGAGTCATTTTTAAAAGGTTTGTGCATTCACAGAAGAAACTTCTAGAAAATGACCAATAGCCAAAGAAGAAATGCAACTGTATTTTAGAAAACCGGATAGGATCCCGAAATCAGAATGAGTGGGGATAAAATTCCAATTGAGCATTTTAAAGTCATTTTCAAAAGGTTTGCGCATTCACAAAAGAATCGGCTAGAAAATGTCTACTACCGTATTAGAAAAAGTGTAATTATTTATGAGAATTGGTAAATAAAATTCAATCCGAGGAAAAACTAAGATGATAAAGTCTTTAATCGTAATACAAATATTTTTGATTATCGCTAACTGTTCTGTTACTTCATTAAAAACGAATCAAATAGAAAGAGGTATCCCGTACATATATCAAATTTCGGATTTAGATAAAAATAAATCGACTCCGATTAAGTTTTACAAATTCATTTCGGCTGATTGGGAAGTGGCAAGGGAGGGCTTGATCAATTTGAATGACCCTATATCCAAATCCAATAAATTGGAAAAAGGCACCGAAAAGATTCAAATCTATACCTACGCGATCGAACATCCCCTCCATGGGGTTTATTTCATTGATTCGGGAGTCTCTGTAGAGTTTCTCGGAAAAGAAAAACCAATTTCGGGAATGATTGGATCTGTGATGAATATTGGCAAATTGAAAGTTTTGAATACCTCTCGGGACATTGTATCCAAAAATAAATTCAGGGTTAGGGGAATCTTTTTTACCCATATGCATATGGATCATATTATGGGAGTCTCCGATTTTATGGATGATGTTCAGTTGATAACCGGACCGGGTGAAAATGGGAAGAAATCTTTTGTAAATTCTATCATTCAGGGAACAAACGAGAGGTTGATCGGAGAAGATAGGGAAATCAATGAATTGGTCTTTAATGAAAAATCTAATTTTTTTGGTTTGAATGCGATTGATTATTTTGGTGACAAATCTTTTATCATTCTTTACTCACCGGGTCATACAGTGGGTAGTTTGGCATTTTTGATCAATTCGGAATCCGGATATCAATTGATACTCGGTGATACATGTCATACAGAGTTCGGATGGATTCACAATGTTACCCCCGGTGAGTTCACGGAAGATCAGCAAATGAATAAGGTCTCATTGAACTCACTGCAAAGTTTGGCTAAGTCAATTCCGGGGATTCAGGTTCACCCCGGTCATCAATCCCTGAGTCAATCCGTAGAAAAAGACTGAGGATAGAAATATCAATCATGTTCTTTAGGAGGAGAAATGGTTTCCAAAAGTACTCCTGATTTTAAATCATAAACCCAACCATGAAGGTAGGGGAGACCTGTTTTTTCTATTGATTCCTGAATGACAGGGAGGCTTTTCAATTTTTTGATTTGTTCTTCAACATTCCATTCGACCAATTGATCAACTTTTTCATTCAGTGTTGGGATGGTATCCAGATCTTCTTTTTTGGAACGGATCAATTCTTTGATCGGGGCAATCCATTCTTTTATACTTCCATCCGAGAAGTCTTCAAGAGCGGCTTTGACACCCCCGCATTTGTAATGACCACAGACCA
The DNA here is from genome assembly GCA_024233875.1 of Leptospiraceae bacterium. Classification (GTDB taxonomy): domain Bacteria; phylum Spirochaetota; class Leptospiria; order Leptospirales; family Leptospiraceae; genus JACKPB01. The sequence goes on along the minus strand of JACKPB010000008.1, from coordinate 79,150 downwards.
CTATGTGTTTGACTCCCAAAACTTTGATGGCAAATTCTATTGCCGACATGAGACTGACGTCGTCTGTATGTATAAGATTGGAAATATTTCTATGTACAAATAAGGTCCCGGGTTTAGATTTCGTGATGAGATTTAGTGGAACCCTGCTATCCGCACATCCGATCACAAAAAATTCCGGTTCCTGTGTTTTGGCTATTTTTTCAAAGTAAAGTGGATCTTCCTGAGTTTGCTCCCAAACCCAGTCTTTATTGTCTTCCATTAGTTTATCGTAGGATTTCCATTTCTCAGGAATCACCTTATCGGTAGTTTTTTCTAAGTGTGGAATTCCCATAAACTCTACATGAACATGTTTGAAATGAGCTTCTTCCCGAAATCTCTCCAGAAGGTCCAGGATGTCTCTGTGAATGTATTTGGATTTTCTGCAATCAAGGATGATGGTGGTATTTTCATCAATTGAATTCAGGGTTTCTTTGATTCTCGCTTTGTGTAGAAAGCTTACATTTTCACCGAAGAAAACCTTAGTCAGATTTTTTGTGCTCAAAACCTTGATAACCGGAGAGTAAAACACATCTCTTAAAATAAAGAAAACTGCTACCAATCCACCTATGATTGTTCCGAACAAAATATCTGTGAAGATTACACCGAGAAGGGTGACCGTATAAGGCAAGAAATGATCCTGGCCTCTGTGATACATATCCTTTAAAATCCCCGGACTTGCCAGCTTGTAGCCGGTGTAGCAAAGAATAGCGGCAAGAGATGCCAGGGGAATATAATTTAAAAAATTAGAAAAGAAAATTATTGAGAGAAGAATAAAAATACCATGTAAAATAGTAGAGAGTTTGGTTTTCGCTCCCGAGTTGATGTTTACTGATCCCCTTACGATAACAGAAGTGACAGGAAGCCCGCCGAAAAGCCCACTGAAAAAATTTCCGAATCCCTGGGCTATCAACTCTTTATTGATCGGAGTGGATTGTCTTTGAGGGTCCAAACGATCTACCACTTCGATACACAAAAGACTCTCGATGCTAGCTATGATCGCTATCAATCCTCCATATTTCCAAACCAATGGATTGTTCCATTGCGAATAATCGGGAAAGTGGGATGTAGAGAAAAAATCTGAGGGGGAAGAATATATAGGTAGATTTACAAAATGATCAGATGTGAATTGAAAATCAGGATAGTATTCTTTCAATAAGATCGAAGTGAAGGTTGCGAGAAGAACGGTAACTAGAAAACCGGGAATTCCGGGAACATGGCGCGAGATTTTTTTTTCCCAGAAAATTAAAATGAAAAGGGACAGACTTCCCAGGATTAGGATTCCTCTATGAATGTGTTGGAAGGAATGAAAGAAAATTGTTAGAGTGTTCTTTTCTCCGGAATTGGTGTTGTCCTCCAGATCGTTGGGATTCAAATCAAATTCTTCGACACCGAACTGTTCTACATCATATCCTATTACATGAGGAAATTGTTTTAAAATCAAAATGATCCCGATAGCCCCCATCAGACCTTTAATGATAGACGTAGGAATATAACTACTCAGGACGCCTGCATGCAAAATACCAAATAGAATCTGGAAAATTCCTGCAAGTAGTACAGATAGGAGGAGAACTTCGAAGCTATCCATTTCCCGGATTCCCAAAAGTACTACAGCCGTCAATCCGGCAGCGGGTCCGCTGACACTAAATCGTGAACCACTCAAAATACCAACTATGATCCCACCTACAATCCCGGCCACGATCCCGGAAGATTGTGGTGCACCGGACGCATGAGCTATCCCCAGGCATAGGGGAATAGCAACCAGAAATACAGATATGGAAGCAAGAAAATCAGATTTGAAATCTTTTCCGGATGGAAAAAGAGAAGGTAAAATCAAAGAATCCTCCTTTCATTTAGGGAATCTTTCCCTCTTCATTTAAAATAAATATCAACTCACAGGTCAATTAAAAAACAATTAGAGATGAGTACCATCGCTCAGTTGGAAACTTGCAAAATTGATAGGTATTTTACTTTGGATAAGATTTTCCCATTCAAAAATGAGATATTATTATTTAGATGTATATAAGTTCTCAGTTCAATGAACTGCCTTAAATCTCCTGACTGAATGAGGGTGAATCTCTAAGTTACTCTTCTAAGATTTTGAAACTATAGTAATCTATAGTATTTCTAATGTATCAGAAATAAATCAGACCGGAAAAACTTTCTAATCTAAGTCCATCCCATATACAATCTTTGCATTTGCTACTACCTTGGATAGGAAACCTATCTAAAATTTCTGAATGGATTCTCCAAATCGAATACAATACAATTCAACCATTTGATGAAAACGATTGAATTGTATTCAGGAACTCACCTTACGCACTTCGTTTGAGAGGTGAGGATAACGATAGGGAGCCTATCGGCAAATAAGAGAGAATCAAATCTGATTCAGAGATGTATAGCGAGAATTGACTAAAATTGTATTGTACTTTTCTAATCTCCTTTCCGATATTTAAGTGGATGATAGAACATGGACTTACCTAGAGAATTTTTTATAGAAGATAGATTGGAAAAGTATCGTAATACTTCTCTATGCAATCTTGGAGAGAGTGGAATCAGAAATTTTGTCTTAAAAGACTTACTGATAAGTCTGGATTGTTCTATTGAAGAATTGCTCAATATCGATTTGAAAGATTCTCCCAATATGGGTCGATGGGACCTCAGGGAAGAAATCTCCGGACTCTATTCGGGGATCTCACCGGAGAATATTTTGATTACCACAGGTACTTCGGAAGCTCTCTTTCTGCTCTTTTCCTATTGCATCAAACCCGGGACTAAGTTTACCTATCTCAGCCCTGGATTTCAGGGACTCTATGAAATTCCTGAATACCTGGGAGGTCAGGGAAGGGGAGTTGAGTTTCAAACCTCACCCGAGTGGAGAGAATTGTTCCGGGATTCTAATTTTGTTATCCTCAACCATCCTCACAATCCTACAGGATTGAGCATTCAAGAGGAAGATTGGATTGTACTGAAATCAGAGATTCTCAAGTTCCCGGGAGTGGTTCTGTTTGATGAGCACTATCGATTCCTGGATTTGGAATCTGAGATTGGTGTTTCCGGAGCAAGATTGAATCATAATTGTTATGCGACAGGATCAATTACAAAAAGTTTTGGAGTAACAGGATTGAGAATTGGTTGGATAGTAGGTGACGTAGATGTCCTAAATCATTTGAGATCATTCAAGGATTATCTGACGCATACAGTAAATCCAATCTCAGAGTTTTTGGCTCTACATATATTGAGAAATCGTTCTAAGCTTCTCCCCGGAATAAAAAATCGGATTCGGGCAAATCTCAAGACTTTTTCTGATTCAGCACCTCATCTGAATTCTCTGAAAAAGATCCAGCTACCCACCTCCGGTCTTTTATTTTTCCCGGAATTAAACGAAGGAATTTCATCGGAAAGGTATGCAGATGAATTGTACAAAAATTGTTCTGTTTTTGTTCTTCCCGGATCAAACTTTGAAAAAGAAGGATTTATCAGAATCGGGCTGGGAGAAGAGGAAAGTCGCTTTCGGCTGGGGATTCAGAGATGGGTGGAATGGGAAAACTCATCGAATCGATTCAAGTAACCAGTCCTTAACTTTTTCGGGTATGTCTGTACCGCAGGCTTCACATTGGATGGAATCTGTCTCAGGTAAGGGAAATCCGCAATTTGAACACAAATGTCCCGCAAATGCCCGTATCGGGAGAGTCGATCTGTCAAGAACTAAAGTAAGGGTAGATTCTCTGTAATACGGTTCAGATTTCTTTGAGTCTCCCGCACTCCATTTCACCAGAACATCTGCTATGATCCTATCACCTTCAGTTTGTAATGTTTCAAGCTCTACAGAGCCAACTGCAACTTCTCTGAATCGTTCGGGAGAGTTGGGTGCGGAGAGAAAAATAGCTGTAGCGTCACGACGCAAGGAAATGTAAGAATTCTTAATTCTGGAGTCTATCCATTTCCAAAATAGATAGGAAGATCTATCTTCTATACTTTGTTTGGATATAGTGTTTGAAAGCTCGATAATAGAATCCAAGCCTTTGATTTTTTTGGATTTGGGATTCCACTCAACTTCCTGAGTGATTTCTGAGAGTACCCAATCGTATTCTCCGGAATTATAAAGTGATTTACAGTAGGGGCATTGAACTGAATCGGAATAAAGTTCTGCCGGTGCTCCACAGCAGGGACAGGAGCCGAGGTCGAGACCCTTACCGGTTTCTGAGGAAACCCCCGGTTTTCTTAAAAAAGACCAAATTTCAACATAAGATTCTATCGGGGATGAACTGAGAATATCTTCTTGTTCTGATTGAGTCAAATCACGTGATACGTTTTTGTCTCTTGCTTCAGCTTTTAATTTTACATGAATAGTTTCAAGTGAATTGGTTTTTTCTGAAGCAACCAGAGTTAAATCCAGAATACGCTCATTCTTCATGGTGTTTCGAATGTTTTCATTTTTCATTAATTCCAGTTGAACTCTATATCTATTGTAAAGACCGGAAGTGACAAATTTTCTCGCAGGCTTCATATCTTCCGATAGCCATGCCTTTGTGAGATAGATATAAGTTTTGTTTACTTTCTCCTTGAATCCATCAATTGAAAATTTGTTATCAAATATCTTTACCAACTTAGCTTCTTTCTGTTGTTTTTTCTCCAGAGATTTCTGACGATTCTCTTTGGACTTTTTCCTGAAATAGAGTATTCCAAAAATTATGAGGAGTAGTGATACAGGAAAAATTACAATAACATTGCCATAGTATCTGTACTTTTCAATTAAAATCCATATCGAGGATAAATAGATCGGAGGAGGTTCGAGATGGGGAGAGGGGAGTTCTAAGAAGATTGTAAATTTCCTTCGTTTATCAATATTGATTCGTTTAATGTTAATTTTGAATTCTCTATCTGTAGTTTCTACTTTTGTAACCAATCTATGGGTGAAATCATCTAAAATAAATTTGACATTTTTGGGATCCATCGACTCGGGCAATTTGAATATGAAATCCATTTCCCGTATACCCTGATATTCCGCATTGATAGGAAATCCCAAGTACTGTTTGCCTTCTTTCTGTATTACGTTTCTACCGTAATTGTACTTTATAGTGAACGGTTCATTTTTGACTGAACCGGGAACAGAAAATGAGACATTGGATTCAGTAAAGGTATTGTATGTATAGCTTATGTACTTTTCCGGATTTGCAAGGATAGAGTAAGCTGTAATATTCAAAATGTCCAGATCTAAGATATCTGCCGGAAGTATATTGTAAATAGATCGGCTCAGGTGACCTTCTGAATTGTTGATATTTTCTAAGGCGAAACTTTCTTCAACTTCCAGAATCGAATTTTGTGAGACATGAATGGATGTTTTGAAATCATGAAACCGAACAGTGTCCGTCTCATCAAAATCTATATCGTTGAATAAGAAAGATCCTTCAGGGAAAATGATTTTTAAAAACAAGGATTTTTCAAATTGAAATCTATTGATTGGAATTTCATACACTCCCTTTGTCTCTTTGACTTCAATATTATTTTCTGAGGTAATTAAATCTTCTTTTAAAAATTCAAATTTAGGATCTACCATAGAACTATCAATTTTTATAGATAGATTTGTGAATTGAAAGGATTGAAATTTGACTGAAGAACGATTGATCTCATAGAGAAGGATTTCTCCTTCATCTTCCAAACGAATGGAGAAGGGGATTTTGTATTCTAGGGTGACTACAGAAATTGTATTGGGTTGTAGTGAAATATTATATCGATCAATTAAAATATATTTACTTCCCATTTTTTGGGATGGATCATACAAACAGCTTCCTTCCTCACTCAGAAGGGATGTGGAATTGATTCGAATATTAGAAGTTCCCAATTCAAAAGATGAATTGGCCGGGTCCCTGCAGGGGATAGTAAAGGAGAGATATTGATTGTCGGGGACTACTATGGTATAATTTTCTCTGACGTTAACAGTCCCATCTTTTCTTATGTCGAGAAAGACATCATGCTTTTGAACAGAGAATATGTAAGAAATATCTTTCTTGGGAATCTTGGATTTTGAAGAATCAGAGTTGTATGAGTTCTTCGACCCGGATTGATTTGAATTGTAAGAATTTGAAGAGTTGTACGACCGGTAGCTGGAACCTGAAGAACGATAGCTCGATCCGGAAGATCGATAGGAACCTCCACCACCGGGTCTTGAAGAAAGGGGAAATAGATTCCCGAAAAAACAGGTAAGTGAAAGAAATAGAAAAATCTGTTTGGAAAGTCTAAGAAACAGATTCATAAGAGGATACGTATTTCTCCATTTGTGGATATGGAATAGAGTTCAACAACTCTGTCAAGTGGTAACTTAACAGAGTTGTTTAGAGAAATTTGATGATCTCTTTTAAGAACGGAACAAATTGATCTAGAATGTCGGGCAATTCATATTCCAAAATGTCTCCCGCCATGACTATGTCTCTTATTTCTAGGGATTTGGCTACACTATCCAAAAGAGAATTCAGTTGTTCTATGGTCTCTCCGAGGGTCTTCCCATCAATAGAAATCGTGTCAATATCCACATCTGTCAATTTGCTCCGAATAGAAATGAAGGAGCTAAGCATGATATTGAGCCTACCTATGGAGTGACTGAGCAACTCACCCGCCAGTGCATCTTTTCCTGATTGAAAGTTTTCATTGACCCGAATGAATTCATTCTTCATCACTTCCATGTTTTCTGAGAAATTCATGAGAACGTCTTTGAGTGTTTTTGTGTCCACGGTCAAGACTGCTGTTCGGTTGATCAGATTTAGGATAAAGAGCTTGAGGTCTCTTAGGTTTTCTAAGTATCTCTCAATTCCTGATGCAGAATCCAAATCAGAAATTCCTTCCTGAGTTGTGGAGAGAATGGTATCAAGCGTATTCCCGCCCGGTACAGGGGTGATTCTTGAAAAATCCAATTTCATGAGGTTTTTGGCTGAATTGAGAAGTTCATGGATCCAGGCGATCCCATCCTGAAGATCCTTACTCTCTTTCTCAGTTAGGGAATCTCTACCTAAGAGGGTGTTTCCGATGTTATCTAAGTATTTATCCAGCTCCACAAGGCTATTTACCAGGAGGTCGAGGTTTTCTCCTACATAAAAATCCAGACGTTCACGTCCTTCAATAGAGAGGGTCCTGAGTTCATCGAGAAGCATTTCTTTGCCATCGACCAGGCATTGCAGGAGAAACTTCCCCTGAGCTTCTGCCCATTTTCGAATTTCAGAATACACTTCTCCCAGAGTTTCTTCTTTTTCTAGTTTGCTGTCCAGGACTTCTTCGTTGATATATATCTTCATCTTGATTCCTCAATCTCCATTATTCGCTTTCATTTGTCTGATGCTTTGATTGATATAATTTCCAACATTTTTGTTTTTTCCCATTCCCTGTTCCATGTATTCAAATCTCTGTTTGAGCTTTCTTTCAAAATTCACCAAATGACCTTCGTAATCCCGAATTTTCTTGTTATTTTCCTGCATTTGGGTTTCTGAAAGCTTTACTTTGGTGGAAACTATGCCCGAGGTGAATTGAGTGTAGGGTTTGAGGGTGTTGAGAACAGAAATTCCCACTCCATCATCCAGTCGATTGTCTTCGTTTGTATCGGATGCAAAGAGTTCGCGCACACTTTCCGGATACTCCGATAGAGCGGTTTGAAGTTCGGCTTCATTGATAGTCAGGTATCCTTCCTGAATTTGTTTCCAGGAAGATCCGGGAGAGCCGGTGGTGATTCCAATGTCCGAGAGAACCTTGAAACGGGGTTCCGTAGAGGATGGGTAGGAGGCTCCGATAGAGGATTTTAGACCCATGATGAGTCTCATGATCACGCTTTCGCCCGCTAAAATCCCTGATTTTGTCTTATTGTCCCAGTACTGAGAGGAAATGTCAATTTCGGGATTTTCATTTGTGGCATTGCCCTTGTCGATTTTATTGTCTTTGCTGGTAGCCGTGATGTCTCTGGAGTACTTGAGAAGGCTATTGTAGGAATCCACCCACTCTCGAATCATGGCAATCCCCCGACTGGTGTCGGCTATGATCTCAAGGGTGATCGGATTCTGAGTCTCTTTGAGGAGTGTGAGGGAGGCTCCCTCTATAGCATCCTTGATATTTTCATTGGTATCTCTGGTAATTTCTATCCCATCTATTTTAAACACTGCATCTAGGGCTGAAACTACATCGTTCAGAACAGGTGCCCCCTGGATTTCTCCCGGAACAGAAAGAGAAATCCCGGAAATGAAAACTTCCGCATCCGATGTATTGGCAAGAATGATCTTGAGAACAGATTCCTCTTTGGCATAATTACCAATCGGGAGAATGTACTTTCCTCCCTGGATTTCTACGGACTGATACTTGACTTTTTCTCCGTCCTTAGTGTCGTAGATGATTCCAAATCCCAAATAATCGGGATTTTTCGCATTTTCTGCTCCACCCATAGTGAGTTCCAAGCTGGAGAGAGCTGGAACCAAAAATTTTTCAATAGGAAAGGTGTACGCTGAGTTTTGTTTGATAGAAAAACCTGCTGCCTGAGTTGTGGGTTTGGGGTTTTCTTTGGTACCCAAAAACTTTTCCGGAAGGTAGGCTTCTGCTGTATCGGTAACCATTGAGATCGGGGTGACTGTAGGAGGAGGTTCGGGGATATTGTCTCCCACAAGACCCGCAGCCTTCAAGACTCCGGCAGGATCGAGAAACTTCAAACTGGCATCTTTCCCATAGGATAGGGCAGTCATCGAGAGAACGGAATTTTCTGAATCGACCTTGGTGACGTTTGCCCGCACGATTTGTGAGGCTACCCGCTTGAGCTTATCACCCAATTTGTCAAGGGTCCCACCCTCAAATTCGACCTGAGCTCTTTTGTCTTTGGAAACAATAGTGAAGGTTCCTGCAGGAATTTCGGTTTCTTTTTTGATTTTGTTCGATGCTATCTTGTGACGGGTAGCCAGTTGGAGGATTTCAACTTCCTGGCTCTGGGCTTTCGCGCCCTTTCCCGCCTCTCCGGTGATGTAGCCTTCTTCGTTGGCGGAGATTCTTTTGGATGCGAATGGGGATGTGAAGGAAGTCAGGGCCTTGGTTTTGACCTGAAGATTTACTGTTTGATTCTTCAGTTCATTCCACGCCTGGATGGTGATCTTGTTGTGCTCATTTTCCTTCTCCCATCTTCTTATGGGTTTGGATTCAACTTCTACGAGCTTTCGAACAAGGTCGTTGGTATTTTGACCGGAACTCAATCCAGGAACAGTAAATGATGGCATAGTTTTTTGACTCCTCCTTTAAATTTAATTCTCGACTATATAGAAAATAATATTACCTTTACACTAAGTTTTTTCAGAGGTGGATATGGATACCAGAATAAATATAGAGAATACTGAAATTTTTTTCGAAAGAGAGCTCTCCTGGATGGATTTCAATATGAGAGTGATCGAGGAAGCGACCAACAAAAGCAATCCTATTCTGGAACGACTGAAATTTCTATGCATATCCGAGTCTAACTTAGACGAATTTTATATGGTAAGAGTTGCCGGTGTGAGAGAATTGGCTCAGACCAATTTGGGAGGTCGTAGTCTCTCCGGTCTCACTACCATGGAGATTCTGAAAAAAATCTCAGAAAAAGCCAAGAAGCAATTTGCTCTTCAGAGTAAGATTCTGTATGAAGAGATCCTTCCCGAGATGGAAGCGAGCAACATCCACCTCATCCAAAACGTTTCCGATCTCACCAAGTATGAGATTCGTTTTGTTCGGGAATACTACAAATCGGAAGTTTCCGGGATTCTTACACCACTTGCAATCGATACTTCCCACCCATTCCCCCATATTTTGAATAAATCCTTAAATCTCGCCATCACTCTCTCAGAAAAATCGGCTCCGAATGGAAAGATTCATTTTGCTGTGGTTCAGGTTCCTTCGGTTTTGCCCCGATTCATCGAGCTTCCCTTTGATGAAGCCAAGAGGAGATTCTTTCCTCTCGAGAGGATCATTGAAATGCATCTCTCCGATTTATTTTTTGGAATGGAAGTCAAAGAAATCCATGCTTTCAAAATCACCAGGGATTCTGATATTTCTATACGGGAAGACATTACAGGAGATTTGATCACTTCAGTAAAAAAAGAACTCAGGAATCGTTTTTGGGGGGATGCTGTTCGATTGGATATTTCCGGGAATACTCCTGACTTCATCCGAACGGAGATGAAAGAGTCTCTCGATCTCAATGATTTTGAGATTATGGAAATGAGGGGGATTGTACATCTCTCCGATCTCATGTACTTCTACTCTCTTTCGGGAACAACGAATTTGAAATTTCCTCAGATTGTCCCCAAGTACTACTTCAATAAGGCAGATGCGACTTCCATATTCTACAACATTCGCAAGAATGACATTCTCTTTCACCATCCCTATGATTCCTTTCAGGTCGTAGAAGATTTGCTCAAGTACTCAAGCAATGATCCAAAAGTCTTAGCTATAAAAATGACTCTCTATCGTACCAGTGGAGACTCTCCCATCATTCAATCTCTCAAGCAGGCCGCAGAAAATGGAAAGCAGGTCACAGTTCTGGTGGAACTCAAGGCCAGATTCGATGAGGAGAGAAACATTATGTGGGCACAGAGGTTGGAAGACAGTGGTGTTCACGTTGTGTACGGTGTGATTGGGATGAAGGTCCATTGCAAAATGCTCTTAATTGTTCGGAAGGAAAGTGACAAATTGAGAAAGTATGTCCACCTGAGCACCGGAAATTACAATTCATCCACAGCCAGATACTATACGGACATTTCAATTTTGAGTGAAAATGAAAAAATTACCGGAGAAGTCGCCACTCTTTTCAATGTGATCACCAGTTTTTCTAAAATGCCGAGATTCGATCATCTTTCTGTGGCTCCTACCTACTTGAGGGATGATGTTGTCAAATACATAATGAGAGAAGCCGCTCATGCAAGGGAAGGGAAAGAAGCCTATATTTTCATGAAAATGAATTCTCTGGTAGATCCTGATGTGATCCTGGCGCTTTATGAAGCGAGTTGTGCGGGGGTGAAGGTGGATCTAGTCATCCGGGGGATCTGTTGTTTGAAACCGGGAGTGGCAGGGCTTTCCGAAAACATAACCGTTCGTTCGATTATAGGAAGATTTCTGGAGCATTCGCGTCTGTACTACTACTTCAACCAGGGAGAAAAAAATCTTTTTCTCACTTCAGCTGATTGCATGCCGAGGAATTTTTACAAACGAATAGAGGTTATGTTTCCAATTCTAGCTGAAGAAAACAAAAACCGTATTTTCAAGATCATCGACATCATCCTGAGTGATAATGTGAAAGCCAGATATCTCGATAGCAATGGGGAATACACAAAAACTTATCCCGGTGATCAAATTGCTATTGATTCCCAGCTTGAACTAGAAAATGTATAAGGAAATCGTCCGCGAATCCTCTATGACATCAAATAAATTGAAACAGCTTCTCCGACCTGTCCTGTATCCTTTTTGGATATGGTTTTTTCCTATATTTCTCATCCTATTTTTTTTGACCGGTCTCCCCGTGATGGCTGTAGATTGCGGAAACACTCTCGACAGGAATATTGAGCTGGAAGAACTCAAAGGAGGCTGGCTATTTCAAAAAGGAGACAATATTCTCTGGAAGGAGAACTATTTCAATGATACCTCCTGGCAGAGAAAAAATCTACCCGAGAACGGAAAAGACAAATCAGTCAAATCCTACGGATTCTACTGGGTTCGATGTCATCTCTACCTCCCTTCGGGGGGGCTTAGGGAGAGTTCTCTTGCCATTCATCTCGGGAAGATTCGGGATGCGGATGAAGTCTACCTCAATGGAAACCTGATCGGAAGTCATGGAAAATTAAATCCACTTGTGAGTGATATCGAAGCCTATCGAATCTACTCTCTTCCCTCCCATTTCCTTCTTGAAGGTGAAAATGTACTGGCTGTCAGGATCTTTTCTTCTACACCGTACTACGGTTTGATGCATGTTCCCCAGATTGGTAGAGAAAGAAAAATCATGGAATCTGTTGCCCGAAGTGAAGCGTTCATGGTGGTTTCGGGAGCTGTATTCATTCTCATGGGACTCTTTTTTATCATGGGTTCCGTGGTGAAATCTAAGAATCAGAGTAATTTGTATTTTTCCCTCTTCTCCATATTTTTGGGGATGTACACTCTTCTCAGGACAAATTTTCGTTATGTGATCTTTGATAATTTTGCCCTTTCCTATCAGGTTGAATTAGTCATCCTCTGTTTTCTTCCCCTTATCTTTATCAATTTCTTTAATGAATTCATCAACATCAAACGTTCACGCATCTATCATTATGCGTATGATATGCTTATTCTAGTCTTTGCTCTTTACATTATCCTATTCGGAAAGACACCTGAAAAATGGTTACGTATCATTGATACAAACATTCTCCTTCTCCTCCTGCCACTGACATACATTTCCTATCTCATGAAGAAATTGCACAGAGCGTACCGGAAGAGATTGAAGCATGTCTTCATCGGTATGATCGGACTTTTTCCCTGTATCGTCATTGATTCGATACGTGCTCTGGACATATTTCCCCTGCCACCGACATTGCACTTTGGCTTTATGTTTTTTTTGATCAATATCTCTATCGAATTATCAGAAGAGATGGTAGAAAATTATAAGAATTACATAAAGCAGGAGTCTGAACTCATGAAGATGGAAAGAGTGAAGACTAAGTTTTTGTACAATATCTCCACAGAATTCAAATCTTATCTGGATCGTGCTCAGACTCTGGTAAGGGAACTAAAAGAAGAAATCCCAACGGAAAAAACCCTTCAGGACAAATTATTGATTTTGGAAAGTTTGAGCGGACTTTCCAAAACAATGATAGATGATGCCATTATTTTGAATTCTCTTGAAAGCGAAGAATTTGAAATCTACACAGAAAGATTTTTCTTCAAAGATCTGCTTTTGGAAGTCATAATGATGATTGAGATTCGTCACCGACAGGATAGATTGACGACTAATTTTTCTATTTCGGGAAAGGACCTTGAAATTCAGCACAATAAAGAACTTATCTTTTTAGTTTTTTATCATATCTTAGAAAATATCTTCGTTTATACTCCGGAAGATTCTGCTGTGAACTTGAGTTTTGAAGAGAAAGAGGGTAGGTTGATTGTTCGTCTCGAAGACAACGGTCCCGGTATCCCCTTTGAAGAGCAAAAGGATATCTTTAAAAAATTTGTCAGGGGATCCAAAGCACTCAGTTCTGAAGTACATGGAGTGGGAATCGGTTTGACCCTTGTTCAGACAATTTGCAATTCTGTCGATGGATCAATACAACTTCAAAGCACTCCCGGCTCGGGTACGGTCGTGACAGTATCTCTCCCTGTCTTCTTTTAATTTTTTTTGGATTCATTCAGAAAGGTTGGAAACTCTAAATCCTTATATTTCTTAATGAAGTACTTATAAAATTCCTGTTCCCTACCGGAAGAGAGTTCCGGAGGACCGAGAATAAATAGATTGTCCCTGGCTCGACTCAAACCCACATAAAGAATTCTTCTTTCTTCCTCGGGATCTGATTCCTCCTCTGAGGTCCAGCCACCGTAGAGATCCAGATAGACGGTAGAGTATTCCAAACCTTTCGAAGCATGTATTGTAAAGATCTTATCTGCCGGGAAACCGATTTTTATCAGAGTTCGAATTCTATAATTCGTTCTGCACAAGATCACTGCATCTCTGGATTGGACTTCCAAAATCAAACTCTGCCAATCCCTCAATTCTTTGATACGTGTGCAGAGAACATTTCCCTTCTCTTTTCTGGAAGCGACTACTGTTTTAGGAATATTTTTTTTATTTTTATGAATCGGAAAGGCTGAAATCTGTACAATCTCAGAAACTGATCTGTGATTGGCTGTCAAAAAATATCTTTTGCAGGGTGTGAAGATTTTATTGAAATTTAAAAATGGTTCCGTACTCGCTCCACGAAACCCATAGATCGCCTGCCAGTCATCACCCACCACAATCAATTTTTCAGGGCCCATTAGCTGCAACCACTCTAGCTGAACCGGGTCTGTGTCCTGAAACTCATCTACAATGATGAGTCGGATTTCTTTTTTCGCCTTCAGGCTCCAGGCTTCGTTCTTTTTCAGTCCATCCAAAAAAACCGAAACCAAATCATCGAAATCCAATCGATGGTTTTCCCTTTTGAAGTCCCTGTAGTACATTTCTGCTTCTCCCGAGAGTCCCGGGAAATAAGTTTCTGAAAGTAGGTTGGTTTTGGATTGCAGAAGCTCATAAGGAATTCCCCCGATGAGATCTCTTTTGGATTTATAAAATTCTTTCAGGATCTCCTCTTTTTCCTCAGGAGTGAGAATTTGAATCTTTTGTTTTAGATCCGGATGAAAGGAGTTGATCATTTTCAGACAAAATGCATGGAAGGTGTGAATTCGAATCGATGAGCTTCCGATTGCTTTTTCTAGTCTTTCCCTTAGTTCTTCAGCAGCTTTTCTTGAAAATGTAATCAGAAGTATTTCACTTTCTTTAAATTGTTTGCTATGAAATATTTTTTCTGCCAAACGAATCATTGTAAATGTCTTTCCCGATCCTGCGGCTGCAATGACCTGAATGAATTTCTCTGATGATTCTATGATTTCTTTTTGTTCTTTACTGGGTTCCATACTATTAGGGGTCAAAATAAGCTCTTGAAAAACAAAAAAAAATTAAATGGGAGGGTGTAGCTTTTCGAGTTTTTGAAACTAAGATGTAATTTTTGAAAATTTTTTTTCTCCGAATTTTTTTTCTGAGATTTTTCATACCCTTATATTTGAGAGCGGAAGGAATCCGACTCCACAAAGGAGAACAAATCAAATGAAGAATATGGCATACACAATCCTGGATGGAAACTTAACTGCAGACCCTGAGATTAAAAAATTGAACAGCGGAAGATCTGTGACTACCTTTTCTATCGCCATCAATCATCAGGGAAAGTCGGAAGATGCGGAAGATGTATCCTTTATTGAAGTGGAAACCTGGGAAAAACTGGCAGAGAATTGTGCTGAGTTTTTGAAGAAGGGAAGGATGGTAACAGTGATCGGTACTCTAAAGCAGGAAAGATGGAAAACTCAGGAAGGAAGTTCCCGACAAAAATTCAAGGTGATCGCTTCGAGTGTTCGATTTGATAATTTTGGAGAAAAGAATCGTAAGGAGGAAGGAGGTAAGAAGGCGGCATAGAGTTCATGGGTTCATTTTTTAATTAGAAAGAAATCCTTTTCAGGAAAAATTATTGCCAGTAATCAGGTACTCTTCAGCATATATAGTATGAGACTGATTACTCGGCTTTTTTTTCTCTTCCTTCCTTTTCTTCTTCATGCAGAAGAGAGCATTCATCTAAACAATGTACATATTTATAGATATCCTAATTCTGTATCCAGAGCGGTCCCTCCCGGGATCATTCCCGAGTCCAGTCAAATCATCCACAGCACAGAGCTTCGTTCCTTCGGGATTGAGAATTCTGAAATTTCCGTCATTCTGAAAAACCCTATGAATACAGAGCAATTGCTCATGTATTATGAAGTTCTACTCAAAGGGATGGAGTGGAAGATTCTCCAAAAAGAAAAAAAAGAAAACAAAACCATTTTATTAGCCGAGAGTCAGGTTAAGAAAATAGTTACCCTAATCATTTATCCCGATAATGAATTCTCCCTTGTGAAAATTTTCCTACGGAGAAATTATAACTTTTGAGTAATACGTCTAAATACGACAAGAATTTCTATATAATTCTTGCACTTTTGTCATCGTTCTTTTTGGGAACCATGACATTCGTATTCATAGTATTTAAATCTTTTTTTTGGTCAGCTTTTATTTCGCTTATTTTTTATGTAGGCTCCCGGGACTATTATATCCGGATTAAGAATTTACTTCCCGGTTCTCTTGCCCTACTGGCTCCCTGGTTGATGATGCTTATCATTCTTGTCACCATCGTTCTACCTCTTTCAGTGATCATAAGCACACTTCTCAGAGAAGTCCTGGGAATGCTTTTCATTCTCAAGGTCAATCTTTCCGAAGACAAGCTTTTGCCTTTTCTGATGAATTTTTCCGTAATCACAGATTACTTTACGGACAATGAATTTTTCTGGGTTCAACTTCCGAACCTCTATAGGGAAATAGTAGGGAGTTATGGAGACATTCTAAACATAGACAGTCTCTATGGTATCATGAGCAATGCAACTTCCCTGATCGTCGGCGGTCTGAAGATTCCTCTTGAGGTCCTGCTGAACTTTCTATTCACCTTTGTACTACTTTTCTTTTTTTATAAAGATGGTCACAAGGTGGAGAAGTTTTTATTGGCTCATCTTCCTATCTCTCTTGAAATAAAACAAAAAATTGCCTATAGAATTTTGGATGCTGTCAAGACTGTCCTGAAAGGGAATCTTGTGATTTCCTTTTTTCAGGGAATTCTTCTCGGTGGTATCCTTTTCTTTTCAGGAATTACAAATTTTATTCTTTATGCCTGTATAGGGAGTTTCTTTTCTCTCATACCTGTTGTCGGTACAGCTGTTGTTTGGCTTCCGGCAGGGCTGTACATTTATTTTTATGAAGGAAATTTAATTTCCAGTATAGTCCTCATGAGTGTTTCCTTCACTTCTTATCTTGTCCTGGAAAACTTTGTAAAGCCGGCTATTCTCGATAAGAAATTAAACATTCATCCCTTCTTGCTTTTTCTCTCTCTTCTGGGAGGGATTCAGGAGTTCGGCATCATCGGGCTCATTATTGGACCGGTAACAATCACTATCATAGTTATCCTCTGGGATTTCTGGGGATACTACAAATCCGGTATTGAACCTAGGAGCATTCAATGATTGAAGAAAAAGTCTATTCTGTATCCGAAATTAATAGAAATCTAAAAAATTTAATCAATGAACGTCAGGAATTTAAAAATATTTGGGTTCAGGGTGAGATCTCTAATTTTTCAATTTCCGGAGTGGGGCATTCCTATTTCTCATTGAAAGACAATAATTGTGTGATACGATGTACTTTTTTCTCTTCCCATTTCAGGAATTACAAAGGAAAAAAACTTTCTGATGGCATGCAGGTTCAGGTCTTAGGCTCTCTTTCTGTTTATGAGGCAGGAGGAACTTATAATATCAATGTAAGTCGGGTAGATGAACTCGGTAAGGGGGATATTCTTTACCGGATCGAACAGCTGAAAGCCAAGTTGGATTCAATGGGTATTTTTGATCCCGATCATAAAAAGCCAATTCCCAGATATCCCCGAACTCTGGGAATTGCCACCGCATCCGGAGGAGCCGCTCTGGAAGACATTATACGTATTACGAAAGATAGATACCCGAATATAAATATATTGATCGCTCCGTGTCTGGTTCAGGGAGAAATGGCACCTGCATCTATTATCAATGCCATTAAGGAATTGAACAATCCTGTTTGGGGAGTAGATGTAATCATCGCCGGAAGGGGTGGGGGTAGTTTTGAAGATTTAATGGCATTCAATGATGAAAATGTTGTTATGGCATTTTACAATTCGAATGTTCCTATCATTTCGGCAGTCGGACACCAAATAGATTCTGTTCTTACTGATTTTGCGGCGGATGCAACCGCACCGACACCCACTGCTGCAGCTGAATTTGCCGTACCCGATCTTGATGAAATGGTTGATTATCTTGAGGGACTCTCCGAAAGAATCACACAATCTCTCAGGTATGTTCTTACTACTCTTAAAGATAGATTTACCTATACTTCCAACCGTCATATCTTTCAGGAACCCATGGATTTGCTCGAACAGAGAATTCAAAGAGTAGATGAAATCCTATCTAAAATATTTTTATTGGGTAAGAATCATATTTCTTCCAAAAAAAATCTGCTTCAAAAATTTGATACTTTGGAAAGAATCACACGTTCTCATATTCTCTCGAGGAGAAATCGATTTGAATTGATTCAGGAGAGAGTTGAAAACTTTTCCCCTCTGGGAACACTCAGGAGAGGATATTCTGTTGTCCGGGACAATGAGAAAAATGTACTTCGATCCGGAGATGAGATAGAGATCGGAGAAGAAATTGAAATAATTTTGGAGAAAGGTCGTTTGAAGGCTGAGGTAAAGGAAAAACTATGACGAAATCATCAGAGAAACCAATCAATTTCGAGGAAGCTCTTGAAGAGTTGGAGAAAATCGCTGAAAAATTAGAGAGAGGACAGCTCTCTTTGGATGATTCCATAAGAGCTTATGAGCGTGGGATGGAATTGAAAAAGATTTGCACTGATCGTTTGCAGGAAGCAGAAGGCAAGATTGAATTTTTATCAAAAAATTCCGAAGGTAATGTAGTCCGTGGAAATGCAGTCAGGCAGAAAGAGAAACAAAAAACTAAGGAAGATGAGATTCTATTCTAATGAAAGAAATTAAAAAAGAAGCCATATTGAAAGAATGGCAAATTCTGCTTCTTCTGGCAGGGATTCAGTTTACCCATATTTTGGATTTTGTCATCATCATGCCCCTCGGACCCCGTTTTATGGAAGTATTTCAGGTGGATCCCCAGCAATTCGGTTTTATCGTTTCCAGTTATACTTTTAGTGCCGGAATTGTAGGGATTCTGGGCACATCGATTATAGACAAATTTGATAGAAAAGCTGTTCTGAATTCATCTTATTTGGGATTCACTCTGGGGACACTTCTCTGTGCCATCTCTCCAAATTATATCTATTTAGTTTTAGCCAGGATCGTCTCGGGAGCTTTCGGTGGGATCATCGGAGCCACAGTCTTTTCAATCATTGGTGATGTGATACCTTACGAAAGAAGGGGAAAGGCCACCGGAGTGGTCATGTCTGCATTTTCTCTGGCTTCGGTTGCAGGAGTTCCGGCCGGTCTTTATCTCGCCTCACGGTTTGAGCATTGGAGTGCCCCCTTCTGGGGACTTACGGTTCTTTCTGCTATCATCTTGTTTTTTTCTCACTTCATCATGCCTTCCTTGAATTCACATCTCAATAAAGAGAAGAAGCATTCTCCATTGGGAGTGTACAAAACGATCCTGAGTGAAACCAACCATTTGAATGCATTTTTATTAATCATAACGATGATGTTTGCTGGATTCAGTGTAATCCCCTTCATTAGTCCGTACATGGTTTCCAATGTAGGTGTCACAGAGCAGGAATTAGCCTATTTTTATATGTTGGGAGGAGGGGCGACGATAGTAACTGCAAGAATAATCGGAAGTCTTGCTGATAAGTTTGGAAAATTTCAGGTATTTTCTATCATAGCAACCCTTTCAACGATTCCTATATTTCTTGTAACCAATATGGGAAAGGTTTCTCTTGTGTATGCCTTGATCGTGAACACTTTTTTCTTTATTTTTGTATCCGGTCGTTTTATTCCCGCTATGGCTATGATCACCGCAGTAGTCAAACCCGCCAACCGCGGTGGCTTCATGAGTTTGAATTCATCCTTCCAACAACTTGCATCCGGAGTAGCTTCTATAATTTCGGGTTGGATTTTGGTCAAAAATCCAGATGGTTCGCTCTCAAACTACCAATACGTCGGCTACTTTGCAATCCTATCAACACTTGTAGCCATATTTGCCGCTTCGAGAGTAAAAGTTTTTGAAGAAGAAAAGCCGGCGGTACCGGTATCCCCTTGAGGACTTCATCCCACCTGAATCTTTAGACCATCATCCTGACCTACCTGACTGGTAACCGGATTTCCGGTCAGGGCAATCAAAACGGTAAAGATTCCTATTCTTCCTACATACATCAGAAGAACATAGATGATTTTTTCATAAGCACTGATTGTATTTGTGATTCCCAGACTGAAGCCGACCGTACTGAAGGCACTGATCACTTCAAAGACGATTTCAGGAATTTTGTTTTTATCATTATGAAAAATAGTAAGAATGAATATGACCAGAGCCAATGCAGAGGTTGCCAAAAAATACAATCGAATCGACATTGCAACAGATCGCTTTGAAATGGTATTTCCAAAAATTTCAACCAGGCTTTTGGAACTAATGACGTTTGCAAGATATTTCACCAGGATCACAAATGTAGTGATTTTTATTCCTCCGGCAGTTCCCTGAGGACCTCCACCTACAAACATCAAAAGAGTAATGAGAACAATTGTAGGATCAGAAATGTCGTTCAACGAAATCGTACTGAACCCGGCAGTTCTCGAAGAAACGGAAATGAAAAAAGAATTCAAGACTTTGTCCGAAAAGGATAGAGAGCCAATGGAAAGAGGGTTATTGTACTCCAAAAGAAGAATAGAAATCGCACCTCCAAAAACGAGAATCAGACTTCCTTTTAGAATGATATTGGTCTGAACCCGATTGGATTCTCCTGTGAGATTGCTATTGTAATCTTCTATACGATTCTGAGTCCATCCGGACATCTGAGTAAAAAAATAGTCGAGGGCATTCGGATCCTTCCCTTTGATAGCTTTCATCATGAGGTAAGTCTCACCCCAGACCTCCAGGTGATTGAAGATCCTGATGAAAATTTTTAGTACAAACTTCTCGATAAAGATAATCACAGGATATCCTATCCCTCCGAGAATGATGAGAGAGGATATCACAATCATGCTGGGTGTGTGATACATTGTAAAGCCGAGATCATCATAGACAGAAAAACCCGCATTATTGAAAGCGGAAATACAGGTGAATAGAGAATCGAATAATTTTTCTTGAAAGGTTGCGGTTTCTTTGTGGGGAAGGAAAAAAAATAGAGCAATGGTTCCGATCAATTCCAGGGTGATGGTAATATTGAAAATTGAAATAATTACCCGAACTATTCGATCAGTTTCATTTTTCTTTTCTTTGAGCTTCTTGTCGGCTTTTTGAATATTTGCATCCAAAACTTCAGTGATGAAGGATTGAAGTTGAGTATTTCGGGAGAGTCCTGTAATCACGAGCATTCCGATAAGAACAGTAACGACAATTATGCCCAATCCCCCCATTTGAACATAAAGAATGAGGATGATCTGAGTTATGCGTGACAATTCTGAGATCGGGACGGGAGACAATCCTGTGACACAAAAAGCTGAGGCGGATAAGTAGAGGGAATCGATTAGGCTGAGATTTCCAAATTCTGAAATGTAGAGGGGGAGGGAACCGAAGAGAATGCTGGCACCAAAACTAATACAGATCCCCCGTGCTACTGATTTTGATTTTATATAATTGATTAACGGTCCGAAAATGAATCCGAGAAACTTTCCCAGACCGGTTAAAAATAGTCTCATGAGTTTAGGCTTCTTCTTCTAACTCTTCGTTCTCCTGTTCTTCTTCGTTTCCTTCCTGTTCGTCAAATTCTTCTTCCATGACACCACCGTTCACCTGTGAAAATTTCTGTTGGTAGGATTCGGGAAGGTTGTATCTCTTATCTCCGGGTGTCTCAAGGGAAAAAATCTGAGATAGGAATAATTTGCCCTTCTGAGCAATTGCGCTTTCAGTAAATAAAGGGAGGGAAAGTATCAATAATAAAAAAATCGGGCTGATGAATTTCATTTTTTTTAACCTATCTTTTTCATTGTAACTTTAAAAAATATTTTTACTTCATTTTCAATAGGGTTCATTAGACTATCGTAATCTATTTTGAAATCTTTACGGTTGATTGTAAAATCTCCAAAATAAGTGATTTGATCACCTTCTTCTTTGGTTTGGAAATTTATGGAGTATTCTTTTTTTACATCTTTAATCTGAAGAATCGATTTCAATTGATTCCCATTTCTGGAGAGAATGGTCAGGGTCGCTTTGGGAAACTTTTCGGTATCAAAAAAATCATCGGATCGGAGATGTTTGTCCCTCATTCCATTTCCGGTATTGATAGTGGAGGTATTGATTGCAATGACTGCCTTGCCCGCTGCGGAATCCAATTCTTCAAAAGAAGGTTTTGAAAAATTACCTTTGGACTTTCCAAATCTTGTATCGACTTCAAAAGAAACTTCAGAGTTGATTACTTCTGATGGTTCTGCAATCAGAGCGGAGGTTGATAAAATTATTAAGAAAAAAAGTATTCTCATGGATGGTATATTCCTCTATGGTTATGAAAACTTGTAGAGCATTTCCTACAAACATTCCAGAGTATGAAAAAATTTAAAAGCATATTTATTGATAGTTTTGAAGACTTTATTCATGAAAACTTGGTGAGTCGACCCCATGAAGGGTTTAGGGAAATTGAGGAGTATGCGATTTCAGCAAGAATTCCGATTCTTTCACCCGCTTCCGGGGAAGTTCTCAAATACATCGTAGAGAAAGAATCACCTGCGACTATCCTGGAATTGGGAACCGGTTTGGGATACTCTACACTTTGGATGCTTTCCTCCGGACTTCCACTCAAAATTAGCAGCATGGAAAGAAATCAGAAATGCATTCAGGATGCGGGAAGGTTCATAGAGCGATACAAATTACCATCCCAAAAAGTCGAATTGCATGAAGTACATATTTTGCGTCATCTCAGAGAACAAAAGCATCTGGATTTTGACCTGTGTTTTGTGGATTGTGATAAGATCTGTTATCCTGAGCTACTGGAAATCCTTCTCAGGATCCTACCCGATGGAAGTAAGCTGATATTTGATAATGTCTTCTGGCATGGAAGGATTCAGGATGAGTCCAATGATCGACCTTCCGATCTGGCAATGAAGGAATTTTGGCAAAAGGTTCAAGTCTGTTCTAATCCCAGGACTTTGTTTCCTGTAGGGGACGGTCTCTTGCTTCTCAGTGTACAACGATAGGAAAAGTAATTGAAAACTCTACCATACAACCGGGTTCTTTTCCTATATGATCCTGAAGATTTCCAACAGTGATCTTTCCCCCCAGTTTTTGGACAATCACCTTCGCTTTTGCCAAACCGAGTCCATAATCCAGGGTTTCGTAATCGCTATATACGAGACGGGTCAATCGGAAAAAAGGCTCAAAAATAAGATTTTGGTATTCGTCCGGGATTCCGATTTTTGGATTTTCGGGATTGTAGAATCGATTTAAAAATGTAATCTGAAACTCACCTTCCCGAATATAAAATAAAACTATGATCGATTTTTCCGGTGGTGAGAACTTCATTGCGTTTAGCATCAATTCTTCGATTGCCTCAGTTAGATATTGAGAGTTTAGGATGATTTTTTCTTTTCCTTCATGCTTCCAATCGCTAATGGAGACGGAATGATTTCTCAGTGCTATCTTCTTCTCCAGTTTTTTTCTGGTTTCTAAAACTAAGTTGTAAATCTCTTTGAGGTAAGCTTCCCGTAATGAAATCTTTGCAGATGTCAGAGTCTCCAGGATGGAAAAAACCCGAATCACATTGGTAGAGAACTGAGCATTTTCTTTCAGCATGTTCATGTACTCTTTGTCCAGAAGTTTGTTCCCATTTTCATCTTCCGGAAGAGTTTCGAGCATTTCAACAAGAGAGATGAGAACTCCAAAACCCGCACCCTGTGAGAGATTGGTTCGCAAATTGTGATAGATATTGGTATGAAGAACTTTCATATCATACTTTTCAGTATCGTTCTTCTGCTCTTTGAAGTTGTACCACTCCAATTGTTTTTCCATTCGAACCATTTTCTCTTTTTCGTAGAGATGCTTTTCTTTTTTGAGAAGGGAGGTCTCTATGGCCCGATTGATTTTGAGTCGAAGTTCATCTAGATTGGCAGGTTTGACTATATAATCAAACACACCGTGTTTCATAATCTCTATCACCGTTTCCGGATTGCTATCTGAAGTCATGACGATGATAGTGAGCCAGGGGTTCCCGGGTCGAATCTTGGCTATCAGTTCGCGACCATTCAGTTTTGGCATTTCGAGGTCTGTGACTATTACATGGTATGGGATTCCGGAGGTGTTGATTTTCTCCAGTGCCTCTTCTCCATCTCTTGCGATATCTACCTTGTATCCATGCTTCTTTAAAAAGCGCTGAAACATCATAGATGTAGTGGGATCATCTTCAGCTAAAAGAATTGGGGTATGGGTGATCGCATTTTCTTCCATATGATTTTACTATAAACTTAAATTACTTAAACCTTTCAACTCAGATTAAGAAAATTCATAAAAAAGATAGAGGGGTTTAGAGTCTTTAAATTAGACGATGTAAGGTATGGAATGGGTGTGGAAAGGGAAAAGAAAAGAGAAACCTTTTTAAGAACAAAAAGGTTTCTCCGGTTGAATCATCAATCTTCTTCAGATTTGACTTTGTATTTCTTGAGTAGTTCCTGCTCGATATTTTTAGGTACAGGGCTGTATTTGGAAAATTCCATAGCAAATTCAGCTTTTCCCTGAGTAGCGGATCTCAAAACTGTTGCATATCCAAACATGTCAGCAAGAGGAACCTCAGCTTCAATCTTACAATAAGCATCTTCTTCAGTGGTATTGATGATCATACCCCTTCTCTGGTTGAGAGAGCCGAGGATAGCCCCCTGAAACTCTACCGGACCTTCGACGTCTACTTTCATGATAGGCTCGAGGATGATCGGAGAAGCTTTCAAAAATCCCTGACGGAAACCATATCTGGCACCAATTTGGAAGGCCATGTCTGATGAATCCACATCATGGTACGCACCATCGTTGATGACAGCCCGAACTCCGATGATAGGGAATCCAATCTGAGCTCCTCTTTCCAGGCAGCTCTTGAAACCTTTGTCACAGGAACCAATGTACTCTCTGGGGATGGATCCACCGACGATCTTGTCCACAAACTCATAGTCTTTGTGTTCTTCGGAAGGAATGGGTTCAAGATAACCGGCAACACGGGCAAATTGTCCCTGACCACCTGTTTGTTTCTTGTGAGTGTAGTCAAAGTCCGCACGTTTGGTGATGGTTTCACGATAAGCAACCTGAGGTGCTCCTGTTACCAGTTCCACACCGTACTCTCTCTTCATCCTTTCAATGTAAACTTCCAGGTGAAGTTCTCCCATTCCTTTGATGATGGTCTGTCCGGACTCTTTGTCGATTTCAGTTCGGAAAGTAGGATCTTCTTTAGTGAATCGGTTTAAAGCTTTGGCAAGGTTGGGAAGATGCTTGGATTCTTTCGCTTCAATAGTGAGAGAAATCACAGGTTCGGGGACAAACATAGAAGTCATGGAAATCTTAGTGGTTCCATCGGTAAATGTATCACCGGAAGCACAATCTATCCCGAAGAGTGCAACGATATCACCCGCTTCTGCAGAACTGATCTCTTCCATTTCGTTGGAATGCATACGTACCAATCTACCCACGTTGTGTTTTTTGTTTGTGGATGAGTTGATGATGGTCATCCCTTTGGAGACCTTGCCCTGATACACACGACAATAAGTCAACTGACCGTATCGACCATCTTCCAGTTTGAATGCGAGCATTACTAAAGGAAGGCTTGGATCAGATGTAAGAACTATCTTTTCTTCGCTTTTGTCAATATCCAGAGCTTCATTACGAATGTCTTTAGGAGAAGCTAGGAGTTCGGTTACCCCATCCAGTAGTTTTTGAACTCCTCTATTTTTGTAAGCAGAGCCCATGAAAACAGGAGTGATCTTCAGATCGAGAACACCGCTTCTGAGTGCTGACTTGATCAGTTCGATAGATGGAGTACCTTCCAGCATAGCTTCTGTGAGTTCATCACTGCAGAGAGAAGCCGCATCGAGGAGTTCTTCTCTTCTTTTGTCTGCTTCTTCTTTGTATTCTTCGGGAATTTCTTTTTCTATGACTTCATTTCCATTGGGACCTTCAAAATAGACGGCCTTCATATGAATGAGATCGATCACGCCTACGTGGTTGTTTTCGAGACCTATGGGAATCTGAACAGCAACCGCGTTGTGTTTTAATTTTTCTCTTAGTTGTTCGATGACTTTCCAGGGATTTGCACCGGCTCTATCTAATTTATTGATAAATGCCACCCTCGGAACAGAATAACGTCTCATCTGTCTATCAACAGTAATGGACTGAGATTGAACACCGGAGACTCCACAGAGAACAAGAATCGCTCCATCCAATACCCTGAGAGCTCTTTCTACTTCAATCGTAAAGTCAACGTGACCGGGAGTATCAATGATATTGATAGTGTATTCCTGATCATCGTTTTTGTTTTTCCAAGTACAGTAAGTGGCAGCCGATTGGATGGTGATTCCTTTCTCTCTTTCGAGATCCATACTATCCATTTTTGCACCGACTCCATCTTTACCACGAACTTCATGGATGGCATGGATTCTATTGGTGTAAAATAAGATTCTTTCAGTGAGGGTTGTTTTCCCTGAATCGATATGTGCAGAAATACCTATATTTCTGGTTTTTAATAATTTGTCGCTGTACTTAGTTTCTGTAGTACTCATTCTATTCCTCAGTTAAAATTGTCCTTTCACAATTTGCATTGTTTTCAAATATAAACCGAATTTTCAAATCCCTAGGGATCCTGTAAATGACAGAAATCAAACCAAGTTCGAAATATGAGTTTTGAATATTCGAGATCCTGTCTTTACTCTTCGTTCGAAAGATACTATCTCTCTAATTTGACCATATAAAAATTCATAGGCTTTTTCACTATCTTTTATTGTTTATGGATTTTGGTTTGAAACTGCTTTTTTTGAGAAATTCTCAATAAAGATTTTTTCTTCCGGAGTTTGGTTGAAAAATTCACATCCGATTCTGATCTTTCCATTGTTCAATTTGACATTATTTCTAATGATTGCTTTGAAATATGCATTGAGTCCTCTTTCAAAAAAGGCCTGGAAAAGGATGATTCTTCCGGGTCGAAGGTCCCGAATCAGTTTTTCTGTCTCTGTCACATGAAACCCAATCCCGTGAATGCTGATGTCTTCGACTTCACATTTTTCTGAATGGATGATGAATAAATCGAGAAGGTTGATTTCTCCCTGAATGAGGGTAGCTATGCTACTCATAAAATTAAAGTCGGAGAGGGTTAGATCCTCATTGTGCTTTACCTGGAGGTATCCGAGAAGAATTTTATTTTTAAGGTAGATGGGTATGGAGATCTCCGGTCCTACAAGGGGAGACTCGCCCGCAATATTCAGAAGGTCTTTGAAGTGAACGGGATTGAAAAAAGTCGTATTGAATGGTGTGGATTGATCTTTTGAAGGCAAAAAAATCGCCGGAGACTTGGATTTGAAAATTTTGAATCTCAGATCTTCTTTTCCGTCAATTTTTAGATTGTGATAGATGTACTTTTCTTTCAGTAGTCTGGATTTGTGATTCCAAATCGATTCGATGGCTTCGAGAATTTGTGAATGTCGGAAGTAGACGATATCTTCGGGAATGATGTTTGTGATATGGGACTTTGATGCCCCCGCATCCAAATGAATTCTTTCTTCCGCCCTATGCAGTGAATCCTGGATTTCCATCCTGACGGGGTTCAAAAACTCCAATTCGAAATTACCATCATCCGCAAGCTCAAACCAAAAATGATACTGACTTCCATTATTGGTAAAGGTCAGTTCTCTCAGTTGCTTGTCCTGTCTTCTGGTGGATTTGATGACTATCCCTTCGTGGGTAGCGGAGATGATTTGAATCGGAATTTGAACTCCATTATAAACCATACTGATAGGGATCTTGGTGAAAAGATTCTGGATGATCTTTCCCATCATGTCTTTGTCTACAATTTCTTTGTTCATTTTTTTCTGAGGGCTGTCTTTTTTCTAAAAGTGAATTTCAAATGATTGCAATTAATTTTTATCTAAAATAAATCTTTTCGAATTACTCAAAAGGTGAACTGGAAGACATAGAGTACCCTATTCTCTTTACCATTCTAAATTGATAAGATTTCCTGAAAAGCGATTAATCCCAAAATTTGAATGAAACAGGAAATCTACTTGTCAACGATGAGAGAAGGATAATTTTCAAGATTATGAAGCCTGCTCTAATGGATCCCCAAGAACTTGAAAAATTTCGGATTTCTCAAAAAACTGCGTACAGGGCTGTCATGGAAACGATACCCTATCTTTCAGAAGGTATGACAGAAATCGAAGCTGCCCGTATTTTGGACGAAAATCTCAAACAAAAAGGGATAAATAATTTTTTTCACACAGCTTTTGCCTGGTTCGGTGAGAGGACTGCTTTCCGGGGGATGTCTCATCCCTTTCAATTTCTCCCGACGGATAAGAAACTGGAAAAGGGGATGGCGGTGATTCTCGATGTTGCCCCCGCTCCGGAAGGCTATGCTTCCGACATTGGATTCAGTTTTTCCTTTGGAGAGAATTCCCTTGTGGAAAGAGGCAAGAAAGATCTTCAAATGTTTCGGGAATTGATTCTGGATGGGGTTAGGGGGGAGAAACCGATTTCCTGGATCTATAGGGATGTGGATATCCTGATTCAGGAATTGGGATACTACAATTGCCATCAAAAGTACCCTCTCTCAGTTTTGGGTCACAAAGTAGGGAAAATGGGTACCGATTTTTCCTTTAATTTTTTTGGGTTTTCACTTCAAACCTATCTCTATCTTTTGGGTGAGTCTCTGGATGGAATGAATCCATTTGAGTATCACTACAAAAGTCACCCCTACTGGAATCGAAATTCCAAATTCATCAGTCCTCCCGGACTCTATGCGGTCGAACCTCATATCGGGATTGAGAATGTAGGGGTGAAGTTTGAAGAGATTCTGGTCATAACGGATTATGATGCATTTTGGTTGGATGATGACCTACCGCATGTCACCTATTGGGAGACTGTATGACAGAGGAAATCATTCCGAGAAAAATCAAATTCACTCCGGGAGATTTTCCCCGTCATTGGTTACGGAATAGTCCTCTTTATACTCATTTTTGTAATACATTTACCTTGCTATTTCCCGGAGCGGAAAGTTTTTTTTTGAGATCGGTTCGTCCCTTTCTTTCCGATTGCCCTCCGGAATTTCGTGAGAATATAAAAAAGTTTATGATTCAGGAGACGAATCATTCAAGAGTTCATTTGCAATTGATTTCTGTCTTAAAAAATCAGGGATACAGAGTGGATGAATTTTTAAACTTTTACAGTTTTCTATTGTTCGATGTTTTGGAAAAAATTTTGGGAGATAGGATGAACCTCTCGCTCACAGCAGGATTTGAGCACTTTACGGCCATGTTTGCCGAACTGGCTCTTAAGGGTAACCTTCTGGAAAATGGGGATCCTGATCTCATCGCTGTTTTCAAATGGCATTGTCTTGAGGAATTGAATCACAAATCGGTAGCTTATGACGTTCTTGTCCAATCAGGGATATCGTATCCGGAAAGAGCTCTGGGGATGAGCATTGCACTATTTCTCTTCTCGACTTTTACCGGATTGGGTGTATTCCAGTTTTTGTTTCAGGATGAGAGTATTGATTGGACGGAAAACTTTCAGGAGTTTGGTAGGTTTATGACTCTCGGAGGAGTAGGGGAAAGTATCTTAAGGAGATATCTCGAATACTTCAATCCCGATTTTCATCCGGAAAATCATGATACATCGGATTTGATGTCGAGGACAATTTTTGAATTGAAAGATTCTTTGATACCATACTAGGAAAGAAAATGAAAAGTTTTAAAGATCAGATAATTTTATTGACCGGGGCTACCGGCGGTCTCGGAAGAGTCATGGCTACCGAATTTCTCTCTCTGGGAGCCCGATTGATTTTAAGTGATTTCAATCGTGATTCTCTGGAGAAAATGAAAATGGATCTCTCCCGGAAAGATATTTTGGGGATAGAACAGGCCGATCTTTCTTCATCTGAAGATACGGATCGTTTGGTGAAACAGGTTTGTGATACATACGGTTGTCCTGATGTCCTAGTCAATAATGCAGGAATAGCAGTGATTGGGAAATTTTTGGACACACCCAGAGAAAAATGGGAGTCTCTGATTGAGATAAACCTCCTTGCCCCCATGAGACTCACTTATGGATTTCTCCCTCTTATGTTGAAGCGACGTTCGGGAACCATTGTAAATGTTTCTTCAGTTGCAGGGCTGGTTGCCACACCCGGACTGAATGCCTATTCCACCTCAAAGTTTGGAATCAAAGCATTTGGTGAGGCACTACACCGTGAATATGAAAAAGATGGAATTGATGTAACCAATCTCTATCCCTTTTTTACCCGCACGCCTATTTTAGAATCCGAACAATTCGGATTGGACACAAAGAAACAGGTTCCGGATTTTTTACTTTCCGAGCCGGAAGATGTGGTCAGGGATTTGATTTCGGGAATGAAAAATAGGGAGCTACACATCTATCCGGGAATGATCTCAAGGAGTCTGGATTTTGTGAGTCGTATTTTCCCGGGATTCTTGAATGGCATTTCTCCCTAGTCCATGAAGTTTTTTTTTCTAATCGTATTCCTCTTTTTGGGTTGCAGGAATGACATCCAGAGACCTCCCCTGGAGTCTGTTTTCTTTCCCCTCAGTGGAGTGGTGGGGGAAAAGGCGGGTGTGATCTCCTCTGATTTTTCTTCGGGAGGTAGGTTTTCCATCATTGATCCCGGTCTCTTTCTTTCCACACCTACATTTGCCAATGTTCATTCGGATGCAGTTTTGAGATATGCCTTCGGAAGGGTATATATCGTCAATCGGTTGAATCGGGATTCGATTCTGGTTTTGAATCCCGATCTAGCGTTTCTACCGGAAAAAGAATATTCTGTAGGACAGGGTAGCAATCCCCAGGACATAGCTGTACTCAATTCAGAAAAGGCATATGTGAGTCTCTACAACTCTACAGGACTTCTCGTAATCCATCCCAACTCCGGAGCTGTTTTAAAAACTATAGATTTGTCTACCTATTCAGAAACCTTTACCACAGGTTCTGCAGGTTTGGATGGAAAACCCGAGATGCACAGGATGATACTTCATGAGGGGTATCTATATCTCCAGTTGCAGAGACTCGATAGAAATGATTCTTCCGGATATCCGGCACCCACATCCCCATCGTATCTATTGAAAATCAATACAAGTACAGATCTGGTGGAAAAATTGATCCAAACTCCCTATCCCAATCCTATCGGTAAGATGAGAATCATAAATTTTCTGGGTGCTCCTCATTTATTTGTCTGTCTTCCTGCTAGACTCGGATTTCTCAGTCAGATGGACGGGGGAATCGCCGCTATGAATCTTCTGACTGACACATTTCGCCCAACGCTGATCTACCCGGAAACCACAGCAGGGGGAGACATCCTCGATATGGTCATTCAAAATGAAAACAGTGGATTTGCTTTTGTTCTGGATGCCTATTTCAATAAAATGATTCAAAAATTTGATCCAAGCACAGGAAACAAATTAGCCACACTGGCGTACTATCCCTCTTCCTATGGAAATCTCTCAGGAGTAGCTCTTTCCAATTCCGGAAAGTTGTATACAGGAGACTCCAACTTTTCCAATCCGGGTGTTATGATCTATGATACGAATACTTTGACGAGACTGACACCCCAACCTATTGATGTGGGACTCAGACCTTTTGAAATAGAGATCATAGGGAATTAATCCCAGCCGAGAAACTTTCCACCCTGATAGACAAGAAGTGAACTGAGGTAGGCAAGGAGGGTCATGTAGACAAACAGAAATGTCGGCCAGAAGTAAGAGTTTGTTTCTTTGCGCACAACGGCTATGGTTGACATACACTGGCAGGCAAATGCATAGAAAATGAGAACACTGGTGGCGGTGAGTATTGTCCACACAGGACTTCCATCTGCCTTCCTATCTTTTTGCATTGCTACTTTGAGTCCGGGTGCATCTTCATTTTCCTCTTCTACTCCGTAGATAATCGCCAGAGTAGAGACCATGACTTCTCTGGCAGCAAAAGATGTGATCAGTGAGACACCCATTTTCCAGTCAAATCCTATGGGTTCTATAGCGGGCTCTATGAACTTTCCCATCTTTGCCGCGTATGAATTTTGAATGATTTCTGATTTTGGAAGATTGGAGCCCGGAGTTTGGATTGCCCCGGAGGGATAATTAGCCAGATACCAGAGGAGAATGGAGATGTAGAGGATGATGGAACCGGTATTCACCACAAAGGTTTTGATCTTACGTCCTACATTGATCGTGACGTTTTTTAATGAAGGAATTTTAAACGAAGGAAGTTCGAGAAGAAAATAGGATGACTCTTTTTTGAAAAATGTTTTCTTGAAAATCAGAGCAAAGAGTAGGGCAGTGCCCATCCCTGTAAGGAAGAGTCCGAAAAGTACCAATCCTTTTAAGCTCAAAAATCCGAGATTCATCTCGGGAAATATGGCACCGATGATCAGGATGTAGACAGGATACCGGGCAGAACAGGTGATGAGGGGAGAGACAAGAATAGTGATGAGTCTATCGTTTTTGTCTTCGATAGTCCTTGCCCCCATGATGGCAGGCACAGCACAGGCTGCGGAGGATAGTAAAGGAATAAAGGACTTTCCGGAAAGACCAAATTTTCCCATCACCCTATCCATGACAAATGAGGCACGGGCCATGTATCCGGATTCTTCGAGAATCTCTATGAAAAAAAAGAGAAGTGCGATCTGTGGTATGAAAATCAAAACCGATCCCACACCCTTGATGATTCCATCCGAAATGAGTTCTGCTAGAGGGCCGGCGGGAAGGAGGGAGATGCTGAGTTCGGCAGTTTTGTCGAAAACTCCTTCAATGAAGTTCATGGGAATTTCAGACCAAAAAAACAAGCCCTGAAATACCAAACCAATTAAAAAAAGGAAGCTGAGCAAGCCGTACAGGGGATGAAGCAAAACCCGATCCAAACTCCTTTCCCAAAGAGGACGGGTCTTGGCCTCACCTGCCCGGAAAGTCAGAGAAAGAATTTTTTTTATGGCAATGGCTTTGCAGATCAATTCTTCACTATAAGAGAATTTCAAACCGGAATGTGAGTACTCACTTCGAATGAATTCTGCTATGTCCGGAGGAAAGTAATTCAAATCGGGCAATTCATCCTGAAGTTTTTCTCCGGATAATTTCTTTAGGGAGTTTTCGAGAACAAATCCTGTGAATTTGGAATGCTCTGAATCTATTCTGGAATGGATGGAATCTAAAACGTTCTGTCTCTCTGTGTCCCATTTCCAAACCCTCTTTGGACTTTTGAAGGAGGATTCAATGAGAAGTTGGTTTTTTAAAGCTTCAATTCCATCATTTGATTTGGCATTGAGCAGAGTAATATTGATTCCGAGTTCTTTCTTCAGGGCTTCTATGTCGATTGATATATTTCTTTTTTCTAATATATCCTTCATTGTGAGAACCAGAAATACGGGAATGCCCAAATCAATGATCTGAAAGAGAAACTGAAGGGATCTCTCTAAAAGAACAGAATCCATAATAAATAAGACCTTGTCGGTCTTTTCCCGATTCATCAAAAATCGGGTCAGGGTTTTTTTGTCTTCCGAAACCCCATTCAGAGAAAAGGATCCGGGGAGATCGATGGCCTCTACAGTAGAGATTGGATTGGAAATCCAACCGCTGTGTTTCTCTACTGTCACTCCGGAAAAGTTTCCGGTTTTTTGGGAAAGCCCTGTGAGTTTATTGAAAAGAGTGGACTTCCCACAATTTGGATTTCCAACAAAAAGGATCCGGTATGGATTCTGAATCATGATTCCTTTACTCCGATTTCACCTGCGTCTTTTGCTCTGAGGACCAGATCCAATTCTCCCACTCTGAGGAGGACTTTTTTTTGAGATGGATACTTCTTCAGGAGAATGATTTTTGTTCCGGGCAACAATCCATTGTCCATCATATCATTCACGAAATCCGGAGCCAGAGAAGAGGAGAAGGACTCCAAAATGGCCGAACTTCCTTCTGCAAGGGAATCTAATTTCATCATTTCAGATAGAGTTTTTGATCCCGAATCAAGTCCATTTCCGGTGCAAGTATTTTCACATATCTATCAAAATAGAGCATCTGCTTGATCAAGAGTCCAAACTCTCTCGGAATCTTCAGACCGGCCCTCTTGCTCACATCGCTGATGTCAAACATGATCCGATTCATCTTGGTCTCATCGATCATTTCCAGATTTCCGGATTGAACAGATTCTCCTATCTCTCTGAGAGATTTCAGTACGTTTTCCAGATCTTTTCCGAACTGAACTTCATCGATTTCGTTGGAAGTGGAATCCATTTGAACCAGACCCTTGGCCATCATAGCAGCATTTTCGGTACCGATTCCCTGCATGAAAAACAGAAGACCTTCCCAAACCTTGGGAGAAATCCTTCCTACGATTCCGAAGTCGATGAATCCTATCCGTCCATCTTTCAAAAGTAGTAAATTGCCGGCATGGACATCCGCATGGAAAATTCTTGCCTTTCCGAGGGAATCAAACCAGATGTTCAATGCTGTTGTCAGAGTTTCCTGAGGATTTTTTGTGTACTTTCGAATGCTGTGCAGGTCGGTCAGAGGGACTCCGTAGAATCTTTCCATAGTCAGAAGTCTTCCTGTGGAGTACTGTCTGTACACCCTGGGAACCACTGCTCTGTTTTCAGCGTTTTCGATGAGAAATCGATCATACTCTTCGATATTGTCCGCTTCCTTCCTGAAGTCTACTTCCTGGAGAATGTTTTCGTAAAAGTCCTTAACAATGTCCAATAGACCGGAAGATTCCATTCCGGGACTCAATCGGCTGAAGAGGACAGTTGCCAGATAGATCAAATTCATGTCTGTCTGGAGAGTGTATTCAATATCGGGTCGCTGAACCTTGAGCACCACATCCAAGCCCTCCCGGGTTATGGCTCCATGTACCTGAGAAATGGAAGCGGAGGCTATGGGGATTTCATCTACGGATTGGAAGAACTGGCTCAGCGGACCTCCGAGTTCGGTTTCGACAACTTTTTGAATCACAGAGAAGGGGAGAGGTCTCACCCGATCCAGACATCTTTCCATCTCAGTGGTAAATTCCTTCGGAAAGAGTGAGGGGGCTGAGGCTATGAATTGACCCAATTTGATATAGGTAGCTCCCAATTCTTCGAATGCTTCCCGCAGGCGGACCGGAAGATTGGGATCTTTCTTCTCCCAAATCATGTCTATGATGATTTGGGAAGCTTTCATTGAAAAAACTTTTCCTGAATCGAGGATTCGAAATGTGCCCTGAACACCGGAATAAATATTAGAAAATAGATCCATAGAGCCAAAATTTCAAAAATGAATTCTCTGTAAGCAAGAATTTCAGATATTTAGAATCATTCACAAAATGAAAACTGAATTTTAGTTTACATATCGTTGAAATTTTTATTTTTGGCTCATATACCTCCCTTGAAAACACAAAATATGGAAAACGAAAGCATTCTCATCCAAGAACTCTCCAAATTGGAGATGTCCGAACTCAAAAAAATTGCCGCTACTTGGAACCTATCAAAATTCAGTCCCAAAGATAAGAAAACAGGAGTCAATCTCCTCTATGAAGCATTTCAGGATGAATTTTTACTCAAAGGGGTATTAGAAAAACTTACTCCGCTTCAGGTAACCATCCTAGGATTTATTCTAAAAAACAAAAATGTTCACACTCTCGGTGAGATTCATCGAAAAGTAAACCTCCCTCCACTCAATGTGGAAATGGAATTGAATGTTCTTAGAAAATTACACATTCTCTATCAAAGAAAGAACCGTGAGAGGTTGACCAATAATCTAGACAAGTACCACGCCTACGAAGAAATTGCCGGCAAGATCAAGATGGATTACAACTCCAAGGGTGAGAAGTTCAAGCTGAGCATTGCCAAGATTCACCCCAAACCTCATGCCTCACAGATCCATCCGGAATGGCTAAAAGCGGTAGGAGTCAAGAAGGCAGAATCTTTTGATGAATTTCTCAAGGTAGCGATTTCTCCAGAAGGGATTGAAATGGCACTTTCGGGTCTGGATGATCTAGAAAAGGATGTCGTGATTCAAATCTTCACTCATGGAGGCGTGATTGAAGCCGATGTGATTCGGAACTACATCCATGTGAACCGTGGCAAATTTGAAACTATAATACCGAACCTTTCAGCCAAGCAGATCGTATTTGATACCTATTATGTAGATGAAAAGTTCATGAGGATCATTGCTCTGCCAATGGAGGTCTTTCAGTATCTTCAGGGGAACACTCTCTTACCTTCAGTGAAGAAAGGGATGAAGCAAAAACAGGAGAAGATTGCGAAAAACGATCTGGATTTTTTCCTGAATATCAAAAAAATGATCTCCTTCATTTCAAGAAAGGGTTTGAGTTTGGCCAAATCCGGAAAGATCAAACAGGCCGACAATAAGCGTTCTGAGCAGGAACTTCTTAAACCGGACATTGAAATCTTTCCCGAAAAAGGGCAGGTCTATCAGATCGAGCTCATTCTTCCAATTTTGAGGATTTTGGGACTTGTAGATATCAAGGGAGAGAATATTGTCCTGACAGGAAACATTGAAGAATTTCAGACCAAGGACATCTTTGAAGTCATGCAACTTGTGATTCATGAAGTCAATGAGATTCGATCCAAGCGCTTCAACCCACCTGAAGTCTTTTCACCTATGGAAGTTCAGTTTTATGACAAACCGATCCTGGACAAATGTGTTAAGATCATTATGGACACCAATAAGGTGAACCTGAGTGTGATCTTTGCAAATGTAGTTCGGGAAAATCTCGTCTTCTCTCCGGGTTTCAAGATTAAGAATTTTGAAGAGGATCTACTCGATCTTCGAAAAGAAATCATAAGTTCGATTTTTTATCTCCATCTTTTTGGACTCTTGGACGTGGAATATCCCAATCGATTCCTATCTCTTTCAGAACTGGGTCGACAGTACTTTCAAAACAAACCGATATCCAGAACCACAGAAAAAGGTGGGATCACAATCAATCCGGACTTTTCCATCATTGCATTCCCGGAAAAGTGTTCGCTGGTTGGAATTCATCTTCTGAAAGTATTCACAGAATTGAAGGACTATGACAGGGTCTATACCTTCATCCTCTCCAAAGACTCCTTTCAACAGGGAATTCTCTTAGGTTATGATCAGCAGATGTTCATTCAATTTCTTAGGGATTCCAGTAAGGCGGAATTGGCTCAGAATCTTCTCTTCCTCTTTGATGATTGGAGTAAGAATTTACCCATAGTCAATATTACTGAAGATTGTGTCCTGGTGAGAACTACGGATCCCCATGTTATGGAACTCCTAACAGGTCAAATCAAAGGGAAGAAGATTATCATTGAAGAAATTAGTCCGGAAGCGATCCTAATCGACAAAAATAAGATTCAGGACGTGATCCAGGTAGCTGAGAAATTGAATATGATTATTAAGTTGGTGAGATAAGAAAGGGGAGTAAAATTACTCTCCCTCCATTACTTTGATCTTAGCTTTGAAATTCCAGGGTCGGAAAGGTGCAATCGCATCCAGTCTCTGTTGTGCCACAAAGTACAGTCTTTCTCCGTACTTTACCAATCCACCTTTGTAATGAGCGTATTTCGTCTGATGGTCAATGAGACCGATTTCAGAAACTTTCTTCCAATCATCACATGTTTTGAGTGATGGAACTTTTTTCAAATGAAGTTCCT
This sequence comes from Leptospiraceae bacterium, assembly GCA_024233875.1. Lineage (GTDB taxonomy): Bacteria > Spirochaetota > Leptospiria > Leptospirales > Leptospiraceae > JACKPB01. Next base: position 41,793 of record JACKPB010000008.1, on the reverse strand, counting down.
TTATCGTATTCCCTTTTACTGCATCTCTTAGAATATAATCCCATTCCATGTTGTTGTTTACCTTTTCCTAAAAAAAACCTACATAATAGTTTTTTAAGTTTGAGATTCGGTCAAGAAAAAATGATAGAATTTTTTTAAATTCTTTCTCTTTTTATTTCCCTTCCAATTCTTTCAGCCTTTTTTCCAAATTAGAAATCTGATTTTTCATATCTACCAGTTTTCTTCCTATGACCATATTCTTCATATAATCATTGATCGGTTGGGGAGGCGTTCCGGCGTAGGCCCCGGCCTTTTTGATTGAAGAATTGACTCCGGCTTTGTGAACGAGGATCACGTCATCTGCTACTGTCAAATGATCCAATACTCCCGTCTGTCCGCTCATGATGACACGGTTGCCTATAGTCGTTGATCCGGCTATGATACATCCTGCGGTGAGAATGGCGTCTTCACCGATCACCACATTGTGTGCCAGATGACAGATATTGTCCAGTTTCGTACCCCGTTTCACTCTGGTTTCCCTATAGGCAGCCCTATCGATACAGCAGTTGGAGCCTATGAGAACGTCATCTTCGAGAACGATTTTTCCGGTTTGAGGAATCCTGTGGTAGGCTCTTTTTTCATCCTGGACAAATCCGAAGCCTTCTCCTCCGAGAACCGATCCGTATTTGATGATGACTCTCGAGCCCAACTCTACCTCATGTCCGATCATCACACCCGAATAAATCCATACATCATCTCCGAGAACGGCATTGTATTCAATGACAGAATTGGCGAGAATTGCACATCTTTCTCCCATCCGAACGTTCTTACCGATCACAACATTCGGACCTATGGTACAGGACTCTGGAATCTTGACTGATTCGTGAATGACAGCAGAAGGATGAATCCGACCCCATTCTGAATCGAATAAATTTCGGTCCCCGTAGGTTTGTTTGATCATCGCATGGGACATACCCACATTTTTTGAAATGAGAATGACTTCAATTCCCAACTCTTTCACTGAGTTCACAAATTCATTGCTTGTGACAACAACAGCAGGCTTTCTTTCGGTTAAGTACTTAAAGTATTCTTTCTTTTCCAAAAAAACTATACTATCAGGAAGCGCATCTTCAATAGCAGAAATCCTTCCGATTTCACAATCACCGATCAGGGATTCTAAATAAGCTTTATCTTTTATGGAATGAAAAATCTCAGAGGCTAGTATTTGCATGGGTTCCATTAGACTTAAATCCATTTAAAAATACAATTTTTTTTATAGAGAAAGAGAATTCTTTTCTAATTCTGTTCCTGAAGAACAGACCTGCGTTGGAGTGAATTCATAAAGAATTCCATGAGAAGTGCAGATATTTTTTAAATTCGATTGGAGAGTTGAGATTTCAGATTCAGAAATCTCTTTGGGAAAAAAAATCAAAAGAGTAGGCCCACTTCCCGAGAGTGTGAAAAGCCCACCTGAGTTTTCAATGGATGTACCGATGATATCCAAAAAAGAACCCTCCGGCACCCTATAGTCAGTATGAATTTTGTCCTGAATCGCCAATTTTAAGGTAGAAAACACTCCGGTTTGTAAGAATTTGAACCAGGTTCCGATTCGACTCATATTGAAGATGAGGTCATTCACGGGGTAGACTTCGGGAAGTTTCTTTCTGGACTCGGTCGTGCCGGTTTCAAACTTGGGGATGAAAAGAAACATGGAGATATCTTCCGGGAAGTCTTCTTTGTAGATCACTAGTTCGGATTGATTGAAGTAGGAGAAAACAAATCCTCCTAAAAAAGCTGTAGTAGTATTGTCGGGATGACCTTCCATCATGGCCAGATCGAAGAGGAGTTTGCTGTTGTCCGGAACTTCTATTTCTGAAAAAAGATTCTGATGGATGTACTGGCCGGCAAAGTATCCGGCTATGAGGGCACTTGCACTCGAACCCAAGCCCCCTTTGATCGGAAGCCCGAGTTCCATTTCCAAATGAAAGCCGGGGATGGCCTTTCCGGGAAGATAGGTTTCAAAATAACTTTTGTATGCAACCAAAAGAAGGTTGTCCTCGACAGCAAAGGGAAAATCGGATCCATCTTCCAGGGTGAATCGGAATTCGGAGTGGGAAAAAAAATGAAACGAGAAGGAGTTGAAGAGATCTAGAGCCAGACCCATGATGTCAAAACCCGGTCCGAGGTTGGCTGAGGTTCCCGGAACACGGATTCGTAAATTTGGTGAATTCATTGGATGGTCTCCGATTTTTTCCATTCGGCGATTTTTTCGCGAATCCAGTATTCAATAACAGCAATGCTATCCCGGATCAAATTGGGAAGGACCTGCTTTTCCTCGTTGAAAAAACCCGAAAGAACATAGTCCGCCACTTCGAAGTCCGGGTGAGAGGGTTTTCCAACTCCAAATCGCAAACGATAAAAATTCTTGGATCCGATTCGATCGATGATATCTCTCAGACCATTGTGCCCCGCATGCCCCCCTCCCAGTTTTCTTTTGATCTTTCCGAAAGGAAAATCAATCTCATCATGAAGAATGAGGATGTTTTCGGGATCGAGTTTGTAGAGATTTTTCACACGGGAGACAGCTCCCCCGGAAAGATTCATATATTCCAGGGGTTTGAGAAGATGAAGGGTAGATTCTTCAAAGGAAAACTTAGTTTGAGCTTGTTTCTTGTCTTCCTGAAGGGTCTGGCCATTTGATTTTGCAAATTGATCTAAAATTTGAAATCCAATATTGTGTCGGGTGGATTCATATTTTGAACCGGGATTTCCGAGTCCAACAATCAGTAATTTCAAACCGGTGTTCATTTTATATCAAATTGAGCATCTTTTCGGTTGCATGAACTGCGGCAGCCAATTGATCAGAATCCAACCCAACGGTTCGAAAATTTTCATCCCCTTTTTCCCAGGTGATGATCGTCTCCACGAGAGCCGAACTCTTACCACCGGGAGGAATGCGAACATTGTAATCGGAGAGAGTGGGTAGTTGGAAACCCAATTTTTGAGAGAGTTTTCGTAAGGCATCCATGATGGCATCATACCCTCCATCTCCTGTTCCACTCTCCTTGTAGACTTTGTCATTGTAACGAAAGGCAATGCTGGCAGTGGGGAGGACGCCCTTGGCTGAGGTCACGACCCAGGATTGGATTTCAAACTTTTGTTCTCCTGTGATACCGGAAAGATCAGCAATGAGAAAGGGAAGGTCTTCGGTGGTGACATTGATTCCTGCATCTCCCATTTCTATGACTTTTACTAAAAGTTTTTTCTCTAAGTCAGGGGAGAGAACCATACCGATTTCTTTTAAATTTTCTGAAATACTGGCTTTTCCTGCTAGTTTTCCGAGAGCATAGCTTCTCTTTCTTCCGAATCGTTCGGGTAGGATTGGATTTGCATAGAGATTTGCCTTCATATCTCCATCCGCGTGAACACCGGCTGTCTGGGTGAAAACATCACCACCCACAATGGGGCGATTCTCGGAGATTCTCTTTCCACTGAAGATTTCAACCAATTTGCTCACAGAAGTGATTTCATTTTCCACTACAGTGGTTCGGGTATTTCCTTTGTCATGGAGGGCTGTGACCACAGCTTCCAGCGGGGAATTTCCTGCTCTTTCGCCCAAACCATTTACGGAGACGTGAACTCCTTTGATACCAGCTTTTGTTGCAGATAGACAATTGGCTACGGATAGATCGTAGTCATTGTGTCCGTGAAATTCGAAATGGACACCGGGAAATTTTTGGATCATATGAGTGAATGCGCCATAGGCTTCATCCGGTGAAAGAATACCGAGGGTGTCGGCTAGAAATATCTTTCCTGTGTGAAATTCCAAAAGTCCCGAGACCATTTCTTCTACATAGGATAAGGAATTCAGAAAACCGTTTGACCAATCTTCTAAGTAGAGGTTGGATTGGATTCCATTTTCTCTACCGTAGAGAATGGTCTCCCGAATTTCTTTAAGATGTTGATCTATGGTTTTTTTTAGTTGGAGTCTCAAGTGTTTTTCGGAACCCTTGGTGAGAAGATTCATTGTTTTGGCTCCGGACTCTTTTACCCAATCAATGGAAAGATTTCGATCCACAAACCCTAAAATCTCGATTTGATTGACCAGTTTTTCTGATTCCGCCCATTCAGTGATTGTTTTGACGGTATGGAGTTCCCCTTTGGAAACTCTTGCAGAAGCTACTTCGATCCGATTCACCCGAACATTTTTGAGAAGGTACTTGGCAATGTTCAATTTTTCTTCGGTATTGAAGGATACTCCACGGGTTTGTTCCCCATCTCTGAGGGTTACATCTAAAATTTCTATTGATTTTGTATTTTCCTGCATCTCATTTACAAACCTAAATAGAGTGGGATTTCTTAAAACACTAAATTCATGAGGAGAATTAGAATTTTTTTATTTTTTTTAGGAAATTTTTGGAAGGCGAAAGAATTTCAATTTTTGTAGTTCCGGGATTGGTTTGGATGAATTGACCCGGATCGTAGATTTTGAGAAAGTCAGTGGAATTTACAAAATCGATAGTCATTTGTTTCAGAATACCTTCACCGATTCCATGAATCACTTCCACAAAAGTCTCTCCTTCCATGAAGGCAATGTGGATTTCTTTTTCCAACTTTTCTCTTGCGTCTTCATATCGCATTTTTCTAATATAAATCTCTCTCATTCATTCAAACCTTTCCTATCAATCTTCATCCGGTGAAATTCCGAAGAAAGCCCATATTATGATTCTAAGAATTATTTTGAAAAAGTTTTTTTTCTTTTCAAAGGATTTTATATTGCTTTCATGGGAAAGAGAGAAAAGAAAAGTTTATGGCAAAACGGAAGACTCCAGAAAAAATCATTAAAGATATCAATCCACCCAGAAAAAAACGTCGGGAGATTCTCACATCCGACAAAAAGCGTATCGCTATTTGTGGGGGATCCCTCGGCAGGGAAAACCGTTCTTTGGTTCGGGGACAGCTTGTGGATATGGGTATGCCGGATCTTGTCAAAGCAGATAGTATTTGGGACTTTGTAACGGGTTTTTTTAGCGGAGAAGAGAATCAGTTCACTCCCTTCAAAGACTTCAGTTTGGCACCGGTCCGAAAGCCCATTCTCACCATTGAAGTTTATGACCAAAAAGATAGAAAGGTGTATGAGTCTCCGGAGTTTATCGGAACGGATGATGGGTTCTTTTCTTATGAGATCCTCGAAAAATTAAAACCGGGGAAGTACATTTTTCATGTGATCTTTCGTGGGTCGGATTCCTACAGACAGTACACCCGTGACATAGCTTATTTGAATATCAAAGAAAATAGTGACATCACCCGTGTCACGATAGTCGGCAAGGGAAAGCTCAGGGTCCTCTCCGAAAAATACAATTCCTATATCACCACTTCCGATATTGATCAGACCTATCTCGCAACGGATCTCAAATCCAAGAAAGGTATGATATCCACCATATTTGAAACCCGAAATGAAAAGTTTTATCTTCCCGGAATGCCCGAGCTCTATCAAATGATTCGGAAAGATACAGGTGATACACCCCTCTGTTTTATCTCTGCAAGTCCCCATTTCTTCCGGAGAACAATGCTTGCCACAATCAAGCTTCATGAAATAGAAACAGAGTCTCTCCATCTAAAGTATTTGGAAGGTACGATCAAAGGTGTATTTGATAAGATGTTTCACACCATTATCTCTCCCGATGATCTCCTCAGGGAAGGGTTCGGGCCTGCTGTAGAGAGGACTAAGAAATTTCTCACTTCCTCCATTCAGAGTCTCTACGATCAATTGACCTATAAGCTTTCTATTTTACTTCAGGATAGACTCTATCAGCCCACAAAAGCCAAAGAAATTCTTCTGGGGGACAATACCGAGAGCGACTATTTGATTTTTTCTCTCTATCAATTATTGCTCTTGGGGGAGATTGAAGGTCGCGCACTCGAAGACTACCTGTATCATCTGAACTTCCTCGGCAGAGATGCCGTCACCAGAGACAATGCCAGAAAGATACGTATGCTTTCGGAAGAGTGCATTTCCATCCATGGAAAACTCAATTCTGTATCACTGGTCCTGATCAATCAAACACATATGGGTCCTGAAGCTCAAGAAATGGAATCCCATTTTCGTAACGCTCTACCTACCGGAATGAATATTGATAAGATAGCAAAGTTCAAACCCTATCAGCCATTAGTGGGAGCACTCGGATTTGCAGTAGTGCTCTACAGCGAAGGTGTGATACAGTATGATTCCATGCTCAATGTCCTAAAAGGAATGATCGGAAAATGGCATAATGGTAGGGTAGTCGACAAAGAGTATCTCATAAATCTGACCAAATCCATAAAAGTCCTTCCTTCATATGAAGAAAATTGGAAAGAAGTCAAGGAGATTCTTCTCAAATCTCTGGAGTGAGTTCATTTCCTCCTATGGTTTTTTGGATTCCTTTTCTTATTTTTTTTGTGTTTTTTTCTCCTCTTCTATCTCAGGAGGAAAATCCGAAAAAGAAGTTTTCTAAGCCCTTCACTAGCAGAAAAGATATTTATGGAAGAAGGTATTTAGAAAAATGGAATGGAGAAATCAGATACATCTTCGATCAGGGATACTCACTGAAAGTACCCCATATTTCCGAACTCAGAGCCCATTATTCCGAAGCGAATGGTTTGGATTCCTTCCATCCTTCTAAATCCCTGGAATTGAGAAAGAATTTGGAATATTGCTTTTCTATTCTTCCTTCTGAAATGCGTTATGAGTATGAGTCATTACAGATTGAAAATATGAAATCACTTCGCCGGTTGGCTTCCCATCTGCTTCGCCCGGATAGAAATCCATTTTATGGAAGTCGGAATCTTTGTAATACAGATGAAGGACTTTCTTTTCATTCGGAGAGTACTTCTCTCAGGGCTATCTTTCCTTTGGATTTGAATTACTATCCTTTTGAAAATGAAAATACTGAGATCTCAGAAGGAGTGCATACCTCTCTAACAGTATTTTATAAAACTATTATAGAGCAGGACTTTGATTGGAAAACTTCCGGTCCGGAAGAACTATATCCCTATATGAGCGGTGAATTGAAAATTCCTAATGACAGGTATTTTAAATTCATAATTTCCGAGTCCATTCATCCTTCCGATCTTCCCGACAAAAATTTTTTAGTTCGGTACTGGGATTCCAGGCGTGGTCTCACTGCTTCCCGAAAAAAAGCGATCGGTTTTGAACGGAAAGCGAAAGAAGAAATCTATGAAGTGAGATGGAATGGGGGAAGTTCGGGGAATTATTTATCAAAAGAAATATATTTACCTTTTGGAAAGAAAGGGCTTGCGATATTTTGGAACTATCCTGACTCTAAAAAAGAAGAAGGAGAAAAGATTTGGAATTTGATTTCTCCGAGCTTGGAGTTTCGCGGGAGGAAGGTTCTCTCCGAAAATCGGAACTGAATCGATAGTATGATGAACAAATTATTTTACATACCCATTGTCTTAGTTAGTCTCTTATTCTCTACAGGAAAAGCTCTGTACGGAGAGGAATCCGTTAAGAGAAAGTTAATCATCTTATCGATTGATGGATTTCCCGGATACTATGCCGGAGAAGATAGCAGAGAATGGAGCTCGCTTCATTATTTACCCGAATTGGCAGGAAAGTCAGCATTCTCCAATAAGGTTCGATCTACTTTTCCCACCCTGACTTATCCCGCTCACACTACTATGATTACGGGTGTGGATCCATTTCTCCATGGAATTTTTTACAATAATCCCTATGATCCGGAATCCAAACTCAAGGGGGATTGGTTTTGGTATGACAGTGACATTCGGGTAAAAACTATATTTGATTTTGCTAAAGAAGCTAATCTCAAAACAGCTAATCTCTACTGGCCGGTTACTGTAGGAGCAAACATCGACTTCAGCATTCCACAATTTTGGAGCAGTAAGACAGAGGACGATAGAAAGATCCTCAGTGCTCTGAGTACTCCCGGTCTTTATAAATTTCTGAAGAAGAAAACCAAGTCCTATGTGGGAGAATTTACCGGAGACATCGAAAAAATTGAATCCGCTCTGGCTCTCTGGGAAGCTAAGTCTCCGGATCTTATGCTTGTTTACTCTACTGACCTGGATACCTTTCACCACACTCATGGTGTGAGTTCGGGAAGGGCATTTGAAAAATTAAAAACCATAGATAAATTAGTAGGGAAGATGATAGCAAAATTGGATCTCTGGAATAGAAACGATCTGGCTTTCCTCATCGTCTCCGATCATGGTTTCAAGAGAGTGGATGGAATTTGCTATCCGAATGTAGTACTCTCTCAGAACAATCTAGTAGGGAAGAACCAAAAAAAGAAACCCTATCAATTCAAGAGTCTGGGGGGGAGTGCCGTGCTCCTGGACAATTCGGAGGAAAATTCCAGAAAAGCCTCGCGTAGTACGCCCGTAGACAAAATCTCCAGCTTGGTCAGTTCGGCCTGTCCGGGAGTGAAGGTCCTGAAAGAAAAATCAGATACCTTACTGGGAGAGACTCATGCATTTTTTGAGACATCTCTAATTCTCTACTCAGAAAACAATTCTGTTTTCTCTGAGTCCTTCAGACCTACAAAACCCTATCGTGCTACAAATCCAGTGTACTACAACCATGGTTTTTTACCCGGAGATTCAGATATGGAAACCATCTCTATATTTTATACCCCGGGCGCAAAGCCGGAACCTATAGAAAACTTGAATCAGGTACTGATGAGATCATGCAATTGGTTGGGGATATCCTGCAAACCGGGTGAGTCAAGGAATTTTGAGGAATGATTTTTTAGGCGACTGTTGAATGTGTCAATCGCCTAAAAGGGTTACACTTTAAAAATTATTTTTTCCAAAGGATGCATTCACCGGGGCATTCATCCATTTCTTTCTGGACGGCCTTAACATCGCTGTCCGGAATCTCTGCATTGTTGATGCTGTCTCCATTGATATGGGTTTCTGACACATCATCATCGTCCATTTGAAAATATTTTGGTAGGTTGTCCGCACACTGGTTGCAGGATGTGCAATCATCCTTATTGACATAGGCAATCTTTCCCATTGCTGTGCTCCTTTTGTCTTTTGATATAACCAAATTAAAAATACTCAATCTGATGGGAAGAAAATCTGAGGCAATTCAACGAATTTTCAATGCTTTCCAGGGTAGTATTCTCTCTTCGGTTATCATGGATTGTATTTTATCATCTGAGATCAGTCAATAAAATTTAGAATAATTATAATTATATTAGTATAGAGAATTTAAATCTCCGTTTGGTTTGGGTCAGATATTGAATTCTATCTAATAAAACTCCTACCGGGTTCAAGAAAGAACTAGCTTTTCCAAATCTCTCCGGAAATGTGTTCGGACAGGAGAGTGCAGGTGCTTCGATTTCTTTGGACATACTCAGTCACATTTTTTTATATCTTATTGCTTAAGAAAAACTTAAAGGAAGACCCAAGGGAAAATGTTTCTATAGGGATGAAAATCTCAGAAAAAGCCCTAAAGTCAGCCGGTTACAAAATCCTCATCCTAGGAAGGGAAAACCTACCTACCGAAGATGGAGTCCTTTATGTTTCGAACCATCAGTCATTTTTTGATATCTTTGCTTCGCTTTTTTTTATTCAAAAGCAATTGGGCTTTGTAGCCAAAAAGCAATTGGAAAACTTTTTTTCTGTGGGTTACTATGTTCGAAAAATGGGAGGTGTGCTCATCGATAGAGATGATGTCCGGAGTCAGGTAGACGTGATCGTCAAACTCACCAAAAATATTAAGGAAGGACTGAATGTCTTTATCTTTCCTGAAGGAACCCGAACGAAAACAGGTCAATTGGCCGAATTCAAAAGTGGAAGCTTTAAAATTGCTATCAAGACAAATTGTACTGTGGTTCCCATTACCTTTTATGACAATCACATTGTCTCCACAAATCGTGGGGATGGAATCATCAAAGTAAAAATTGATAAACCAATTCGGGGGGATGAATACAAGGGTATGACAACCTCTGAACTCAGCCAAAAGGTAGAGACTCAGATTCAGGAAAATTTGAACAAAGGATTTGATTTCAATTCTGCCGTAGAATTGGTTTGAATTCCTAAATCAAAAAGTAAATTGGTAGATCAATCTTTATAGTCTGAGTGTAAGATCTAAGTAGATTTTTCTGGGTTCCCGCAAATAATCAAAAGTATAATAATTACTCTTGGTCAGAACTTGGGTGCTATTGAGAGCATTGCTTATGAAAAGATTGATTGTCTTGTCTTCATCCCATTTGTAACCGAGTCTGAGATTGAGATTGTAGTACTCCGCGACTTCTTTCGTTCGATAGTAAACTGTTCCTGTGGATTCTATGTAAGGGAATTCTTTCAATATTCCCGTATTTGTATCTATGGCTCCATAATCACTGGTTCGTCTCCTCACTAGTCCCTGATACGTCAGGGCTGTGGAGTACTGAAAAAGAGAGGTTTCTCCGCGGATTCCAAAATTTGCGTTTTGTGAAGGCACCCAGGTGACCTGATTCTTGCTGAGGGATACATTCTTGTCCAAGATCTTTTCATCCAATCTATGGTTTTGAGAGTAGTTCACAAATCCTTTGGTATCCTTATTGATATAAAAAAGAAGTTCAGATTCTACCCCATTGGTTTTCAGAGAATAGATATTGGCATAGGCATTGATTCCGGAAGAAGTATAGGCGACCATGTTTTCAAATAGGGTTTGGAAACCGTTGATCCGGATGTTGATGAATTTATTGAAAAAATAGTCTACGGCCAATTCGTAGGTCTTGATTTTTTCTGGTTGGAGACCTCTGGGATTGGAAGCCAGTGACCAGGTATTGGCTCCGAACTGTTCGGAGGGGACGGGTTCCCGAAATGCAGTTCCCGCCATGGTCTTTATGGTTAGATTGGGAGTGGGGAAGAAAACCAATCCCAATCTGGGGTTTGTGGAGGAAAAGGATCGTTTTTCATTGGGGATGAGTTGGGTGAGAAGGGGATCATCAAAAACTACATTGTCGTCAGAACTCAAAACCAAATCAGAACGGGAGTACCTGAGCACTCCATTCATATCCGAAAAGGGTTTATCGATTCCGCGAAAATTTTGATAGGTCACATCACGCCTAACACCGAGGGTTACTTCCATGAGTTTGTTCAGAATCTTTCCGGATACAAGTTGGGCAAACACTCCTCCCTTTCGAATCGGTTTGTCCTTGATCCACTCGTACCAGGGACCCAACTGACGTGTTCCTCCATTGGCAACAGGTGGAAATCCATTCGCAGAATCGGAGAGTTCGGCATTGCTCCAGTGCTCCTTGTCTCCGCTATAAAGGAATCGGTTGGCCTCGATCCCCGTAAGGAAACTGGCACCACCATCAAATTGATAGGTGAATTGAGCCCGACCGAAGATGTCATGAGTCGATGTCTTGAGGTACTCAAAGACTCCACCGGGATAGAAATCTTCATAGCTTCCATTTTCTGCATAACGGGTGAGCCAATCAATATCATGTTTTTGATAACGCACAACATATTCATGGGAAAGTTTGGAGGTAATGTTTTTGGAATACTTCATAGATACAATATTCCTTTCTTCCTGCTGTTGCTCTTTGATATCAGGAATACGGAACAGCCATCCCATACCGGTTTGATAGTTCCATCTCTGTCTGTGATACTGAATAGAGAAACCTTCCAGAAAGTCTTCACCTTCCAGTTTCAAAAAAATATAGTCGTTTTTTCGAGTGTCTGAAGTCTTAAATTTCTCATAGAGAGTGAGCCCATTCCCATCCGTCCAACCCCTTCCTGAAGCATCATAACTTTTGTAATTATTCCCTTCGGTTTGGTAGCTGGAATAGGATAAAAAATGTGAAACGAGTTTACCGGTATTTCCTGTTGAGATGTCCATGATTTGGGTTCCCTGGGAACCTGATCTCAATCGGGTTTGAATCTTCCCTTTCATGTCCTTTCCGGAGAGAGTGTTCAGAGAAATGACTCCATTGGTAGCATTGGAGCCATAGAGTGCGGATCCGGGACCTCTGATGACTTCAAGGGATTTTACCATGGCGAGGGGAGTGATTTCCCAGGTATAGGCGGTCCCATACTGATTGTCATTGAATTGAACACCATCGATGAGGAGCATGAAGTGATTGTTGTTCCAACTTTCAAAAGTTCCGCGTGAGGAGACAGTTCTTCTATCATAGTCCTGGGATGCGGAGAAACCGGGCATCTGATATAGGATGTCATTGATGCTTATATAGCCATAGGAGGTGATGTCCTTTTCCTGAACTACACTGACAATATTGGGGACTTCTCTTGTACTCTTGGCGATTTTTGTAGAGGAAATCGTAGTTTGATTCAGGAGATCAAAGACGCTATCCAAGGCCTTGTCTTTGTCTCTTTGGGTTAGGGGAAATTTTTTATCTTTTCCGATATTGGACTGAACGATGTACTCTTCAATTTTTTCATCATTTATCTTCCCCTCCTGACTGTATCTTGCATCAAGGAGAATGCTTTTGACAAATTTTTCAATGACCTGACTGTCTTCTTCCCGCATTTCATCTTCGGGCAATTGAATTCCTTCGATAAGAAAGGAAGTGGGAATGAGGTTGTACGCATTGATTACCTTTCCTGTGGATGTATCATAGATCTGTCCGTAGATAGATAAATTTTGATCTTTGACTTTCTTGTAGTATCCTGCGATGTAAATATTTGTGACGGGGGATTTGAGTTTGGCAAGATCATCTGTTTCGGAGTTTGAGTTCATCAGAGTTACTTTGTAACCCTTTGATTCCAATTGAGAAGACAGTTCTTTTTGAATCTTATTCTCAATATCGACTTTGGATTCGCCCTGATAGGGCTGAAAACGCCCTATAAAAATACTTCTGGACTCCTGAGAAAATATTTCTATTGAAAAAACTATAGAAAGGTTAAGTGCAATGAGAAATAGTTTTTTTGTCATATGAGAACCATTGAGTTTTTTTAAAAATGAATAGTAGCAAAAGAAATTAATTTAGTTTTTTATATGATCAATCTTTTTTTCTTTTTTATCAAATAAAAGTGAAAGTTATCCGGATGGATTTCCGTAGTGGAAAGATAAGGATTCCAAAAAATAATCTTTATCTTTCGAATGTAGTTTGACTCTTATTTTACTAATAGATCAATAAAAACAGGGGTTTGGGGACGATGAGTCCTTGGTGAGCCCGGTCGAAACATTGCCGAAAGACTCCCTTGCATTATCCCCAACTTTCGCACGAGGTGTGTAAGGTAAGTTAAATAATTACACTCTTCCTATTACGATAAGTAGACATCTAATAGTTGATTTCTTAACAAAGGTGTAAATATTTTTGAAAATGACTCAAAGAACTAAAAAATTCCATAATCAATAGACTGACGAATCTTCTTTAGTGATGAAGGTTGATGTAAACCAAAAAATCTTTAGGGAGGGATAAGAGAAAGAAATCAATCCAGGTCTTTTTGCATTGAAAACTGAACTTTACGGTGTAAATACTTAACCCATTTAGTTCTCGATTCAGTAAAATGAAAATTTTCTAGAGAAAGAGATCTCTCGGATCGCTTTGGAAACATGAAGACTTAGGGAAAGAATAGGATGGGTTTCTCAAAAAATCCCGCTTGGGAATCCTTAACTACAAAATTAAACAGGGGAGAGTTCGATGAGAAATGGATGGAAATTTGAAAAAATGAGGAGGCATTCATAGAATGTGATACGATTCAGGAGAGTCATATATCAAACTAAAGGAAATCTAAAAAACAAGTGAAATGGTGAATCAGAAATATGCGGGAAAATTAAATTAGAAACTCAGCATATTTAAATTTTTACTCTTCTGAAGATTTTGATTTTTTTAAATTATCTTACGCAGTATTTTATTTTTCTAATTTTTTTTAGTTTAAAATCAAAATCATTTTTTGCTAATAAATCAATAAAAATATGGGTTTGGGCGAGAGCCCAAGCTGCCGGCTGGCTCCCTTTCCTTCTCTTCAGCTTTCACATGATGAACCTAAGGTGAGTTAGAAAATCGGGAAAAGTCCGGAATCGATTTTTTTCTTAAGGAAAAGTTTTTTGCTAGAATTCAAAACACTTATGAAAGAAGTAAATGAAATTGGAAAATCCTATGAGATACCGGAGGGAAGTATGGGAGCACAGAGAAACATTCATTTAAAATCCTATTCAGAAATTATCGCCGAAATCCATCGACTGCAATCTGAAGGCTATCAGAAAGGAGGGAATTGGTCTTTGGGGCAGATCTGCTCCCATCTAAATTATTATATGCAGGGCTCACTCGATGGCTATGGAAAGAAGATGTTGCCCTGGATAGTACGGGTTAGCTTCGGAAATTTTGTG
>JACKPB010000008.1:0-22500 GCA_024233875.1 Leptospiraceae bacterium | reverse complement strand
ATCCATACTTTAGCAGAAGGGATAAAACTCGGATTTGATACTGTCAATTTAAGATTTGAGAAGATGCATGAGGAAATGAATCTAAGGTTTAAACAGATGCACGAAGAAATGAATCTAAGATTTGAGAAGATGGATCAAAAAATGGACTTCATTCGGGAAAGTTTGGAAAAACAGATCACCTCCACAAAGGAAAACCTCGAACTCCAGATCCGATCTGTGGAAAAACATATGGCGTTCCAGCAGAAGCTCCTTTGGGGGATTCTGGGAGTTGTGATTGCTACTCTGTTTAAGAAGTATCTGGGGTTGGAGTAGGGATTTTTCGTATTGCGGTGTCTCGAACCACTCTGCAAGCTCATTGCAAAAGATCCTACTATACTCATTTCATGCAAAGCACTTGACAACCGGATTTTGTAGCTAAGTGGTATCTTGAATATGTTTTTGTTATTGAGTAGATATCATTGATTTACACGATTTGAACGATAGGGAAATTTTACCTTTCTAGCACCCATTCGAGCACCCTCAGGGTGACAACTGGCGGTTATACTCTGTAATTAGAATGCTTTTCTGTAGTAGCACCCATTTGAGTGACCTCAGGGTGAAAATCAACTGTGGATTGTTTTGATATCACTCTAATAGTAGTCGTTCGGGTATACGTTTGAGTTAGTCCTATAGTCATTTTCAAAAGGTTTACTCATTCATCAAGAAATCGGCTATAAAATGGCTACATACCGTAAAAGGGAATGTGTAATTATTTATGAGAACTGGTATATAGGTTCTTTAATGAATTTATTTTCTATCTTTGAACTCACGATATCATATATATATTATTTATTAACTCACATTACGCAAAGAAGCGAAATGTGGGGTTGCAGGGAGCCTGCCGGCAAATTGGGGACTCATCGTCCCCAAACCCCTATTATTATTAACCATTTTTATAAATTGCGTTAGGTGAGGATAATGAAAGGGAGCCTTTCGGCAAATTGGGGACTCATCGTCCCCAAACCCCTATTATTATTAACCATTTTTATGAATTGCGTTAGGTGAGGATAATGAAAGGGAGCCTTTCGGTAAATAGGGGACTCATCGTCCCAAAACCACTATAGTTATTAACCATTTTTATAAATTGCAATAGGTGAGTTATTTAATTGAAAACTAACAGTTTGGATTGGGATAAGAAGAAAAGGTTGCCAAATAAACAATCTTTTGAAGATAGAGAGAATACGGGAATATTGTTTCAAACAACCAAAGGTTAATGATTTTTCAATTGACAGGTATATTCTTCGATTCAATTTCAAGTTATGAGATTCTATGTTTACCTATTCTTAACTTTTTTCTTTTTGAGCACTTCACTATTTACAGACCCTAAATTAGACTTATATGACAGTGCATACTACGGAGATGTTTCTCTCCTCCAAAAAGCACTCAAAGAGGGTGTAGATGTGAATTCCAGAGATCCCGATCGGCAGACTGCCCTCCATTATGCATCAAAAAATGGACACACAGAAATTGTGAAAATACTTTTAGAGAATAAAGCTGATGTGAATGCAATAGACAATCATAATAACACTCCTCTCTTTTTAGCTGCTGAGAAAGGACATTTAAAAGTTGTACAATTGCTAATAGAAAATCAAGCAGATGTGATGATTCTTAGCCACGATGGTTCTAATCTACTTCATGCAGGAGCTAGAGGAGGAAATTCTGATATTGTCAAATTGCTCATTGATAAAAAAGTTGATGTGAATGCAAAAGACTACTTTTATCAAAAGACCCCGCTCATCTATGCTATTGAAAAAAAATCTCCGGAAATCGTAAAATTACTTTTGGAGAACCAAGCTGATTTGAATGAAAAATATAGAAATGGTAGTACGACACTTCTTCATTTTGCATGCGCCGGAGGTCATTCAGAAATCGTGAAAATGCTTTTAAATAAAAATGCTGATGTAAATAAAAAAGACAATCATGGTTCAACTCCTCTGATTACATCAGCCATGATGGGAAATGTCGAAATTGTAAAATTACTAATCGCTAATCAAGCAGATATCTATATACGAAACCGGGCTAATTTTACTGCACTACATGCAGGAGCCTATAGTGGAAATACAGAACTTGTCAAACTATTTCTTGATTCCAAATTAGATGTCAATGAGAAAGATACAAGCGGGGAAACTCCATTATTCAAAGCAGTTCAAAAGGGTTCTATCGAAGTCATAAAGCTTCTCTTAAAAAATAAAGCAGATGTAACAACCCAAAACGATAATGGTTATACGTTATTGCATTCGGGAGTAATGGGAGGAAATACCGAAGTCGTCAAACTACTATTGGAGTATCCGTTAGATGTAAATGCGAAAAATATGTCAGATAACGAAACACCTCTTCATTTCGCATCCAATTCCGGTCATACTGAAATTGTTAAATTACTTCTGGAGAAACAGGCAGATACAAATGCAAAAGATACGAATGGAAGAACTCCCCTTTTCTATGCATCCTCAAAAGGACATACAGAGGTTGTTAAACTCCTTTTGGAAAATCGGGCAGGTGTCGATATCCCCGATAGGTATGGAGCAGTAACACCGCTTATGCAGGCAACTCAAAATGGACACACTGAAATCGTTAAGCTTCTTATTGAAAATAAAGCGGATGTAAATGTGAAGAATACTTATGGAATGTCAGCGGCTCATATAGCGATCGGGGCAGGGAATGATCAAATCTTCCAAATTCTCATTGAAAAAGGAGCCGATATTGGGTACAAAAACGAAGGTGGTGAAAATTTTCTTCATCTGGCTTCTGCCCGTGGATTTTCAAAAAGTGTAAAATTTCTCATTGATAAACAATTAAATGTAAATGAGAAAAGTAATACCGGCAATACTCCCCTCCATTATGCTTCCCAAAACGGTTATTCTGAGATTGTTTCTCTTTTGATACAGAAGGGTGCCGAAGTTAATTCGGTAAATAATGAAAATGAAACACCCCTGCACTTTGCCTGTCGGGGAGGTTCGATCGAAGTCGTAAAAATTCTTCTCAAAGAGAAAGCCTCTCCCGATGTAAAGGATAGGTATATGGGGACTCCTTTTTCATTAGCCTCCGAGAGAGGACATTCAGAAATCGTTCAATTATTATTGAACCATTCAGTAGATAGAAATACAAAAGATATGAATGGGAATACATATCTACATTTGGCATCAGGAAAGGGACATTCCGAAATTGTAGGGATTCTCCTGGAAAATCAATTTGACCTAAATGCGAAAAATGGTAGGGGAAAGACACCTCTTCATCTGGCCACACAAAAGAGACATTTCAATGTAATCTATCGTCTTATCGAAAAAAATGCAGATGTAAATGCAGAGGATTCACAGGGATGGACACCCCTTCATTACGCATCCGAAAGCGGTTATCTGGATATAGTTCTCTTTTTAATACAAAACCGTGCGGATGTGAATAAAAAATCCAAAGAAGGAGAGACTCCCCTCCATCTTGCTTCTAAAAATGGGTATTTTGAAATCGTAAAACTACTCATAGACAACCGGGCTACAGTCAAAATAAAAGATAATTCGGGTTGGACCCCATTACATAACGCTTCCTATACCGAAAATAGAGAAATTGTGAACCTTCTTTTGGATCATCAGGCAGAAGTAAATGCGGAAGGGGAAGAGGGTAGGACGCCAATCATCATTGCCGTTTCCCGGGCAAATTTGGCGGTCATTCGGGAACTTTTCGATCGGGGAGCCGATATAAATAAAAAATTGATAAGTGGAGACACCGCTCTGCATATTGCATCTATATCCGGTCATATCGATATACTCAAAATCCTTGTGGAGAATAAAGCAAATGTAAATGCTATAAATTCTGAGGGTAAGACCCCTCTTCACAATGCTTCGTTCTACGGCTTTTATGAGGGTGTAAAACTATTACTCAATTCTCAAGCAGATGTGAATGCTAAGGATAAAGAGGGAAAGACTCCTTTGGATTATGCAACCCAAAATAATCATAAAGATGTTTTAGAGCTACTTTTAAAACATAAGAAATGAAATTGATAATGAAAAATCTCCTTATCTTAATTCTCTTCAGTCTTTTGGCATGCAAGAAGGATAAAGAGGATACCGTCATGAATGTCTGTGTGGCTAAATTTTTAATCTGTGATCTCAGTGACAACAAACGTCTTGATATCAGTAATACTTCCTGCAATCGCAATCCCCCATTTACATTGGATGAATGCTTTTTGTATTCAGAATTCCATAAATGAAATCCATACTCCGGGATTTAGAGTTCCTGAATTCTCAAGACCGGAGTGAAAGCTTTTTCGAAAAATTCTATTCCTTTCCCAGATATTCAATTTTAGCAAAGGGACCCTGCGGAAAAAAGTAGATTTCCATCAAGGGTCTCTCGGGATGAGTATTGATGGAGTGATGAAGACTGTATGACGGTGGATAGATAAAACTATCTTTTCTAATTTCTCTATACTCTCCTTTTTCGATAAGCGTCCTTCCTTCCCCTTCAGAAAAGATCACAATCTGTGTGGGTTTGTGGTAGTGCCTGTCCACATCAAACCCCGGATCAATTTTTGTAATACCCAGGACCATCGAATCATTCTCGATGATGGTTTTCCAGGCCAGTGGAGTGGGCTCAGTTCCGATCGATAGTTTTCCGTCCCAATTTTCCCAGGGGATTTCTCTTTCTTTGAAAAGTAAATTTTCCCTTCCTGATGGATCGGAATCCGGGGAAGGACTTTGAAACATCAATGAGTCCCGGGGACATCCGGGGAAAAAGAAAAAGATCAGAGTCTCTTCCGTCCCGGAGTTTTGAATTTTCACACTGCTTTCACACGGAATCATTAGAGAGTCTCCCCGAAAGGTAGGAGTCATTTCGCCCCGGATCAAAATTTCCGGGCAACCTTCATAGACATAAATTGCTTTATTCATGGTATGGTAATGGAGGGGAATTTCTTCTCCCTTAGGAAGAGAAAACAATAGAACCGTAATTTCATCTTTTCCTAAAAGCATTTTGTAGCTTAGCTTTTTACCCTCAGGGAAATTGAAAGAATGTAGAGGGAGATCTTCTGTATGATAGAGTTCCACCGGTGAAGGATTCGGAAGTTTCGGATGAATTTCTTCGGAATATCGGGTCATGGAAACCATAGAATGGATTTGAAGAGAACAAAAAAAGTAGAAATTTACAAACTTTTTTTGGAGAAATTTTTATTTTTGAGGATTTTTGGAACCTTATCATTAGGGAGTTAAAAATTCTAAAGGAAAACAGGAATCAATTTGAATGTTTTTTCAGGCTCTCTAAACTGTTAGGAGATAACTATGAATGAAAAAATTTTGGAAGTTTTGAAGAAATTCTGGGGATACGATACCCTCAGGCCTCTTCAGGAATCCGCCATCCAATCAGCTCTAAATAAACAGGACTCGGTCGTGATCCTTCCCACGGGGGGAGGAAAATCGATTTGCTACCAGATTCCGGCCATCCTTTCCGATGGAATCACGCTTGTGGTCTCTCCTTTGATTTCTCTGATGAAGGATCAGGTGGATGGGTTGGTCGCTCTCGGTATAGGCGCCATTCGCCTGGATTCAAGCCTGAGTCATTCCGAAAGAAGAGATTCCGAAAAAGAGTTGATTGATAAATCAATTCGAATTGTTTACATATCTCCGGAAAAAATTCTATCCGAGAACTTTCGAAACTTACTTCTCGAAATCAATCCTCAAGCCATAGTCATCGATGAAGCGCATTGCCTGAGTCAATGGGGGCATGATTTCCGTCCTGAGTATCACAAATTGGGATCACTGAGGGAGATCTTTCCGAACATTCCCTTTCATGCCTACACAGCCACAGCCACGGAATCCGTGAGAAATGATATTGTAGACAAATTGAATCTTAGAAATCCGAATATTCTGATCGGAAACTTTGATCGTCCGAATCTTTTTTATTCCATAAGGCAGAAGAATCAGTTGTCTCATCAGATTTTGAATCTGGTCATGAGTCATAAAAATGAGTCGGGAATCATTTACTGCATACGGAGAAAAGATGTCGACGATCTTAACGAATTTCTTAGATCGAATGGAATCAGTTCTATGCCGTATCACGCAGGTATGAGCAATGAAGAACGCAAGGAAGTTCAGGATGCCTTTCGAACGGATCAATGCGAGACCATCATCGCAACTGTAGCCTTCGGAATGGGAATCGATAAGAGCAATATCCGTTATGTGGTTCATGCAGGAATGCCAAAATCCATCGAGCACTATCAGCAGGAAACCGGCAGGGCGGGTAGGGATGGTCTGGAAGCGGAATGTACTCTTTTTTATTCCGGAGGAGATTCTTTTGTCTGGAAATCGATTCTGGAAAAAAACAGTGAAGAATACAATTCGGATCCGATCATTCTGGAGAACCGATTGAGACTGATCGGTGAGATGGAGAACTATTGCCGGTACAGGGTCTGCCGTCATAAGACCCTGGTCAATTATTTCGGACAGAACTATGAAAAAGAAAACTGCGGGGCCTGTGATGTTTGTACCGAAGAAAGGGAAGAGGTAAAAGAGGCTACTCTCATAGCCAGGAAAATTCTTTCCTGTGTTCTCAGGCTCGGAGAACGATTCGGGGTTTCCCATCTGATTTCTGTACTACGCGGGGAAAATCTCAAGAAGATCCGAGAATTGTCTCATGATAAACTTTCTACATTCGGTATTCTGAAAGAATATCCTGCAGATACTCTTAAGGATTGGATCAATCAGTTGGTCTCAAACCAATTTCTGGAGATTCAGGGGGGCATGTATCCTATCGTAAAACTCAATTCTAAGTCCCACGGGATTCTCAGGCAGGAGATAGAGGTAGAGTTATTTGTTTCCAAATCCAATCCTATCCTGGATGGAAAAGGTGAAACATCTCAAAAATCAGAAAACTGGGAGGGAGTGCACAAAGACTTATTTGAAGAGTTGAGGTTGTATAGAAAGACAATGTCGGGAATCAAAAACATAGCCGCTTTTCAAATCTTCAGTGATGCAACATTGAGAGATTTAGCCCGGGTTCGACCTTCGGATTTGAATCATCTCAGAATGGTTTACGGAATAGGAGAACAAAAGCTAAAAGATTATGGAGAACAGGTTCTCAAAATCATTAGAGATGTTTGTCGGGAAAAGAAGATAGAGATGGACCGGTTCGAAACTCAGAGAGTCCCAAAACCGGAAAAGAAATCCAAGTCCGATTCAGGGATTTCTGTCACCAAACAAAAGGCTTTTGAACTTTTTGAAAAGGGGGTTCCTATTGATGAAATTGCGAATGAATTGTCCAGGTCCCATTCCACTGTTTTGCAGTATCTTTCCGAACGTCTATTGAATTCCGATTTTCCGGAAAGAATATCCTATCTGGATGAAGAGGAATTCAGAAGGATTGAGTCTGCCATGAAAAAAGTAGGGAGGGATAGAATGAAACCGGTGTATCTGGAATTGAACGAAACTGTTTCGTATGACAAAATCCGACTTGCATTTGCTCTGGAAAGAGGAAAAAATAATGAGAGTCAAATCTCTTCAAAATAAATTCAACCCGGTTCGTACGAAATTTGAGTTCAGCGACAGTGATCTGACGGCAATGGTTCTACTTGGTACAATTGCGGTCAGAGAAAATCGAAACCAATGGAAATCAACTTGAATCCTTTCCTGACCCGAAAGAGACTGAAGGATCAGGAGGACAAAGATGTTCGGGATGGAAGAAGTCTCGGTGGGTATCTTTTGGATCAATACTTTCGAATAAAAGATAAAAACTAAGTAAGCTCTTCAGGATTTTTCAAACTCAATCCGATGAAAAAAAGTACCTGTAGTACATCTGTCTGAAGTCTACTCTGAGCGAGGATGATATGCCAGGGATGATTGTAGGTCGTGATCAATAGAATCAGGACAAAAGAAATCGATACTCCCAGGGGAATGAGTAAGTACTTCCTACCCTCATTGAAGAGGAGCAGGCAACCCAGATAGGCTCCCAGATCAGCGAAATGTATGGGAAATTGATAGGAGCTGACAAACAAAGAGACCACTCTCTCGTATCTTTTGGGATCGGTTAGATAGATTTTTAACATTTCCGGTATCAAACTGAATTGAAGGGCAACGGGAGAACTCTTTTTGTATAGAACCATTAACACAAAGAAAAATATTGCAGTAGGAAGAAAGACAAAGTAAGTGAATCTTTCTCTTCTCAAATTAGAGAATAGAATAGTGTAGCCCGAAAGAACGATAAAGAACATGAGTCCTTCTTCCTTGGTATGAAGGATGAGTCCGAAAGACAATCCGAGTAGAAGATAATTCACCCATTGTTTTCTTAGATCCAAAGATTGATCGAGACGATGCAGATAATAAAACCCCAGACAACCAAAAACAGCCACAGAAAAATCTATCAATTGATTGGATGCCGTAAGTACTATGGGAATCAATAAAAAAAGATTGGCGAGGAGATAGTATTTGAAGATGGAAACTTTTTGATTTTCTAAAATAGAGTAGATGAGTAAAAAATTGAAAGCAAAGACACCGTAATGGTAGATCAAAAAAAACTCATACTTCCATTCTCCGAAAAGGATTTGAAAAAATGAAAAGAAAAGGGGAATGAATACGGGGTAGCCGGGCTGGACCCAATCCCAATGAATGATTTTGAATTCATTTCCTCTCAGAAAGGTTTCCATGTAATCTCTGGACTTGACATTCCACATTCCATAGATATCCCAACTGGCTCCGTAGTACTGAAATTGAAATCTTTTATAAAGATAAGACAAGCCGACTAGAAAGAGAAGAAAAAGAATTCCCTGAAGGAGATTGGGTTTTTTAAAGGAAAATTTTAATTTGTAAATCAAAAATCCATTCAAAAGGGAGAGAGCAAGAAACGATAGGGTTCTGAATAGAAATAGATTTCCTGAAGGAATTGAATTCAATAGGATCAGGTTCAGAAGGGGAATAAAAAATAAATTCGCTGAAATAAATGTGAGGATAGAATTCATTTGAGTCCTCCCTGTACTACAAAAAAACTACCTATGATTTCACCTTGGGAAGTTTTCGTGACTTTTCGAAATTCAGGAGAAGATTCATGGTAGAGGATTAAGTCAGCAGATTCGTCCGATTTGTAGAAGGGGTTGAATTCAACAAAACAG
Source organism: Leptospiraceae bacterium (assembly GCA_024233875.1). Lineage (GTDB taxonomy): Bacteria > Spirochaetota > Leptospiria > Leptospirales > Leptospiraceae > JACKPB01. The sequence goes on along the minus strand of JACKPB010000008.1, from coordinate 13,379 downwards.
GGTGAAAATATATACCTACCGACAACCGGATAGTCCAACCTGTCCAAAATGAATAATTTTGAAAATCTGGAAGGTGAAATATTTGAAAAGAGAAAGACTCTTTCTTTACAGTTGTATTTTTCCCTCACCTTTCTCAAATCGGAAAAGTAATTTTCCAGACGGTAGGGTTCCGTCAATTGTTGGTTGTAATCGAGTTCGATGTATTTGAATAAAATCTTATCTTCATTCATTAAGAATTTTGTAAAGTTGTAAGCAAATACCAGGAAGAGAAGAAGATAGTAGCGGGGATATTTATTTCTGAGATGGGAGATTAGATTTATGAGAGATCTCATCCTTTCTTCCTTCGAAAAGAATCTTCGGGGATATCCAGGTATTCTTTTTTATTAGATTGTTTGATCAAATCATAAGGAGTCCTGCCTTCAGAATCTTTCCGAAATGGATCCGCCCCAAACTCCAGTAAGACCTGTACTGTATCCGAGCAGTCATTGAAGAGAGAGAGATGTAGGGAAGTATCACCATTCTCTGTCGGAAGATCGGGATCCATGCCCGTATTCAGGATTTCTTTGAGTAGATCTGTATGACAGAGATGAGCTGAGTAGTGAAGGGCGGAGTAGCCACCATTGTCCGGAAGACCCGGATTGGCTTTTTTGGAAAGAAGATATTGAAGTGGTTTTAGCTTATTGAACTCGACTGCATAGTGGAGGGGAGTCTTCCCGTAATTGTCCTTTGAATTGAGATCGGCTGTGTTTTCGGACAATACTTCCAGAATAGTTTGTTCTCCTTCCGGATCAAAGCCCAGAAGATTGACTGCATAGTGAAGGGGAAGTCTGCCCAGATGATCTCTGGCATTTGCATTCTCACCTTTTTGAATCAAGTAGGTTAAAAATTGCGAATCTCCAAATCCGGCAAATGGATGAAGTCGATTGGATTCGGAAGGGGGAATGAAGTCCGGAGGGTGCACGGGTTTGCAATCTCCGGTTAAGAGAAGAATGGCAAGACTTATACTTAATATACCAGTTTTCATAAATAATTGCGTTTTTCCCGTATGGGCATCTAGCCATTTTATAGATGATTCAATATTGAATGCTTAAACCTTCTGAAAATGACTGAAAATAAAAATTCATATTTTCAAAAAAACCAAAATGGAGAACTGATTTCAAATCCAGAAATCAATCCTCCATAGATTAGCTACCAATGAAAACTGAAAGAAGAATCTTTCAATCTATTTTAATTCACTTTGGGGAACGTCCGGTAACCCTTTTTTAAGATTTTGAAATAAACAAAATTTTAAAAGTTTTTCAATATTTCTTAAAAAAAGCAGGGCTTGAGGTGCAACCCCAAGCAAATCCCACCTCTAATGTGCCCTGCTAAGGGGTTTTTAGAGCTGCCCCTGGGCTTCTTCCATTTTTTGAAAATGATTCATCGAACAAAAATGGGGTCCGCACATAGAACAAAATTTTGCATCCTTCATGCTCTCCTGAGGGAGGGTTTCATCGTGATACGATCTGGCAGTTCCCGGATCGATAGAGAGATTGAATTGATCTTCCCATCTAAATTCAAACCTTGCCTTACTCAGAAGATTGTCACGCTCCTGAGCTCCGGGATGACCTTTGGCAATGTCAGCGGCATGGGCGGCAATTTTGTAAGCAATCATTCCCTGTTTGACATCCTCCTTGTTCGGTAGACCCAGGTGTTCTTTGGGTGTCACATAACAGAGCATAGCTGTCCCGTGCCAGGCTATCATGGCTCCACCAATTGCGGATGCAATGTGATCATAGCCCGGGGAAATATCTGTGACCAGAGGACCGAGGGTATAGAAGGGAGCATCGTTGCAGATCTCTCTCTGAAGATCTACATTTTCCTTGATCTTGTTCAGAGGAACGTGACCCGGACCTTCGATCATTGTTTGGATATCATGCTTCCAGGCGATTTTGGTGAGATCTCCCAATGCCCTGAGTTCTGCAAATTGTGCTTCATCGTTGGCATCGGCAATCGAGCCCGGTCTCAATCCATCTCCCAGCGAAAAGGAGATATCATATTTTTTCATCACTTCGCAGATTCTTTCGAATTCGGTGTAGAGAAAATTTTCCTTTCCATGGTGCTCCGACCATCTCGCCATTATGGATCCACCCCGGGACACTATCCCCGTAACACGCTTTCGGGTGAGAGGAATGTGGGATCTCAAAACTCCAGCATGGATGGTGAAGTAGTCCACTCCCTGTTCGGCCTGCTCTATCAGAGTCTCCAGATAGAGATCAATGTTTAAGTCTTCAATCTTTCCCTTTACTTTTTCCAGAGTTTGGTAGATGGGAACAGTGCCGATGGGGACGGGGGAATTTCTCAGAATGGCTTCTCTGGTTTGGTGGATATTCTTTCCGGTGGAAAGATCCATGACGGTGTCCGCACCCCAGTGAATCGACCAGAGGAGTTTTTCTACTTCTTCATCCAGAGAGGAGGATACAGGCGAATTTCCAATATTGGAATTTACCTTCACCAGAAAGTTTCTTCCGATGATCATGGGCTCCAGCTCCAGGTGTCTTTTGTTGGCGGGGATAATGGCTCTGCCCGAAGCAATCTCTTCCCTCACAAATTCAGGGGAAAATCCTTCTCTCAGAGCTACATATTCCATCTCGGGAGTGATCACTCCTTTTCTGGCAAAGTGCATCTGGGAGAAGTTTTCATTCTTCTCCTCTTCTCGTTTCCGAACCCAATCTTTCCTTAAGGGAATAGGGGGAGCCGGATTGTGCATCCAGTCACAGAGTCCGGATGTGTATGTGGAAAAAGTCTCTCCGGTACTCAATTTGATGTTTTTAACGGGTGGTTTGTGTTCCAATTGATTTCTCCTAAGTGAAACGGAGGGTGAGAAAGCGCTTTTTGGAAGTGTACGATCGATAACTACCATTTTCCTACGCCGGTATGATCCGGATCAGGTTCAAGGGACTCTCTCAGGGTCGTTTTCCGACCCACCCCTAACGGTTGATTTCAAGGAAATGAATACTTCCGGATTGTGTCAATCAGAGAATTCAGATCAGAGATTTCTTTCCTGAATCTCCAAACAAGAATTGACCCTATTTCGGAATTTGAGAGATTGTCTACAGTATGTCGACCGCCGGATTGTTAGACCCAATCTATGATGAAGCCAATTGGTTTGCATTGTACACAAAGCCGCGTACTGAAAAAAAGTTAAATGCACTTTTGAGAAAGCATTCTGTAGATAGCTATCTTCCCCTCATACCCACTAAAAAAAAATGGTCTGATCGAATCAAGACGATCGAGCTCCCCCTCTTCACTTCTTACCTCTTTGTCAAGATCAAGTACCGGGAAGAAGCCCTGAAGGTCTTGAAACTCCCCCAATCCGTTGGCTTTGTATTTCAACAGGGCAAGCCCGCCATTCTCGATGAGGAAGAAATCGAAATCATTAAGATGTCCGTGGAAGAGTTTCCCGATCGAATCAAGGTTCGGGAAGAGGAAATGTTCCAGAAAGGCAGGGAAGTGAAGATCCATACAGGCCCCTTTGCCGGTCGGAACGCAATCATTGAAAAAATAAAAAATAAAGTCTTTGTTGTGCTGAAAGTGAAGTCGATTCAAAAAACTTTGCTAATCGAAGTCCACAAAGAAGACATAGGATTTGATTTTGAATTCTAATACTATCAAATGTATCAAAGTATCCTCTCCCTCCTTCTCTAAAAATGCCGACCTGGTGGAGAAGTTAAAGAATGCTTTCCCGAATGCAGATATCCAGACCAATCCCGGGGGAGTTCTCTATCGCGGAACTGAACTCGTCGAATTCTTTCGCGGTGCGGATGCTGTGATTGTAGGAACTGAGAAATTTACGGATTCTGTGATCGGAGAGCTTCCCGGACTCAGGGTGGTTTCTAAATACGGTGTCGGTTTGGACAATGTGGATTTGGGCGCTCTGGCTTCCCGGGGCATTAAGTTTGCCTGGAAGGGTGGGGTGAATCGGAGATCTGTTTCCGAGATGGCTCTGGCATTCTTGATCGGTCTCTCCAGAAATTTATTTTTTACGAATGCCAATCTAAGAAAAGGGGAATGGGTCAAAGAAGGTGGGGATAGTCTTTCCGGTCGCACTGTCGGAATAATAGGATGCGGCTACATCGGAGAGGATTTGGTACGATTGCTTCAACCCTTTCATTGCAAGATCCTGATCAATGACATTCTCGACAAATCCCATCTGGTTTCCTGCTACGGTGTCAGTCAGGTGGAGATCGATGAGATTCTCCATGAATCGGATCTCATTTCCCTGCATGTTCCCCTGACCGGTATCACAGCAAATTCTTTTGATAAGACAGTGTTCTCAAAGATGAAAAAAGGCTCTATGCTGGTCAATACCTGTAGGGGGGGAGTCGTAGTTCAGGAAGATTTGAAATACTACCTGAACTTGGCTTTGAAGGGGGACGAAAAAGCAACTTTGATCGGAGCGGCAACCGATGTCTACGAAGTTGAACCCGAGACGGATATTGAGTTCCTTTCTCTTCCCAACCTCTTCGGAACACCCCACACGGGGGGAAATGCCAGAGAAGCTGTCCTTGCTATGGGAATGGCGGCTATTCGCGGACTCATAGAGTATGAAACAGGAGAGCATCACAAAAAATGAAGAATTACTTTTACAAAAAACTTTTTCATTATCTGAGTCTCTATTGTTTGAAAGAAAATACAATATTTGAGATCAATTCCCGAAATGAAAAGATCGGAAATTTCTTCGGTGCCAATTACAAATCCTCCGAGTCCATCCCTGATTCACTCGATACGGACTATGTTTTGTTGAATGGAAGTCTTCATTATGAAGGTGACATCCAGGAATATCTGGAGACAATCCGAAAACGGGTCAAGCCGGGGGTCAGGTTGATCATTCTGTACTACAGTTCCCTCTGGAAGCCGTGGATACGTTTGGCAACATTTTTGAGAATCCGGCAGAATACGACCGAAAAAAATTGGATATCCCATGAAGATATAGACAATTTTCTCCTGCTCTCCGATTTCGAGCTGGTGAGAAGAGATCAAAAAATTCTGATCCCTTTTTATCTTCCTATCTTGAGCAATCTCATCAATCGCTACCTCGCCCCACTTCCCATCTTTCAGCAACTCACCCTGGTAAACATAGCCATAGCCAAACCCGCTCTGAAGGAAGATGAAAATCCTTTGAAGCAGGCATCCGTTTCTGTAGTGGTCGCCGCAAGAAATGAAGAAGGAAACATTGAAAACATCGTCAGAAGGGTTCCGAAGATGGGTCCCGATGACGAATTGATTTTTGTAGAAGGGAACTCCACAGACAATACCTGGGAAAAGATCCAGGAAGTGGTAAAAAACTATAAGGGTCCTCTGAAAATCAAAATCGCCCAACAGGATGGAAAAGGAAAAGGGGATGCGGTTCGAAAAGGGTTCGGGATTGCAGAAAAAGAAATTCTAATGATCCTCGATGCTGACCTGACCGTTCCTCCGGAAGATCTTCCCAAGTTTTACAAAGCCATTACAGAATCTAAGGGTGAATACATAAACGGAAGTAGATTGGTCTATCCCATGGAAAAGAAAGCCATGAGATTCTTCAATATGCTGGGGAATAAATTCTTTGCTCTGGCTTTCTCTTTTGTTTTGGGTCAGAGGTTTAAGGACACTCTCTGTGGTACAAAAGTTCTCACCAGAGAAAACTACTTAAAACTGGCCGCCAACCGTTCTTATTTCGGTGAGTTTGATCCCTTCGGAGATTTTGATTTGATTTTTGGTTCGGCCCGTATGGGATTAAAAATTGTAGAAGTCCCGATCACTTACAGGGAGAGAACCTATGGGGATACAAATATTTCCAGATGGAAGCATGGTGCGATTCTCCTGGCAATGCTCTTCTTTGCCGCCAGAAAAATAAAATTCATTTGATGACAGAATTTATTTTGAAAATTAAGAAGAAGTTATTTTCAGTCAGGTCACAAACTTTTCTCGGGATCCAACTGACCTTCCTTTTGACTTTTGCCTTTTCCCTCTCGGGTTTTGCCTGCAAAAAAAAGAATCCCCAACCCGTAGATGAAGAAAAAAAAGGCTATTGGTTGAAGATGAATCGTTTGCATTTTTCCGTCCGATACCATTGTTTCGAATATGTTCAGTACTTATTGAATTCGGGTGAGGATCCGAATTCCGAGCAGTTCAATGGAAAATTACCCCTGCATGAAGCGATTTTGAGTATCGACAATCAGGTGATTTCTCTATTGATTGAAAAAACCAAAAATCTCAATCATAGAGATAAAGAAGGTAGGACTCCAATCTACACAGCAGTGGAACTGAACAAAGTCTCTGTAGTGAAAGAATTGATCCGGGCGGGTGCGGATCCAAAGATAGCGGATGATTCCGGGATCACCCCCCTTCATCTCGCTTCCTATTTGAATTATCCTGAACTCATAGAGGTCCTCATTGAGAATGGAGTGGATCCCAATTCCAGAGATAAAGATGGAAATACCCCCCTTCACAAATTGACATTCAACGGAAAGGCAGATGCACTAAAAAAACTCCTGGAGAAAAAAGCTTCCCCGGTTTTAAAAAATTTAGATGGACTGACTCCTTTGGAAATTGCAGATAAAAAAAACTTAACTGAAATAACAGAATTATTCTCCACCTATCCTGATAAAAAATGAACTCTAGGAACCTAAGATCAAAACCGGTGATGAGAAGTCGTAAAAAAGTAGGGATGAAAAATAAATATTGCTATTTCTATACTAAATAAAATCATGAAACCAATACTTTTGCCCTTATTTACAAAGAAGATCGTTAAATGAATACCTCACAAAAAATATCATTGATTGTACCCATTTACAATGAAGAGTCTCATCTCCTCGATTTTTTACGAAAGGTGGATGAATTAAATTTAGCAATCCCCAAGCAGCTTGTCTTCATAGATGACTGCTCTAAGGATAAGTCATTTGAAATTTTAAATTCCTATTCTTTCAATACTCCTGATATTAAAATTCTTCAGCAGGATATCAATCGTGGAAAAGGTGCGGCTATACGAAAAGGATTTGAAGAAGCTGATGGGGACATCATCGGAGTTCAGGATGCAGATTTTGAATACGATATGGATGATATTCCCAGGATCTTAACTCCTTTTCTCTCAGGTAAGGTAGACATTGTCTTCGGTTCGAGATACAGATCAGAAAACAATCAGGTCCACCGTACCTTTCACTATCTGGTGAATCGATTTCTCACTCTTATGAGCAATGTTCTCTCCGGATTGTATCTCAGTGACATGGAAACCTGCTACAAATTTTTTAAATCAGAGATTATCAAGAACATTCAATTGGAATCCAATCGTTTTGGGTTTGAACCGGAAATCACAGCCAAGATTGCCAGATTGAAGGTCAGGATTCAGGAAGTTCCCATATCCTACTATCCGAGATCCTATATCGAAGGAAAAAAGATCACCTGGAAAGATGGAATCGCGGCTCTGAAGCATCTCATCTATTACAATGTATTTGCCAGCAAAAAAAAGTTTTTCAAACCGGAACTTCCGGAGAAGTACATACCCAAAGGATCCAATTGGCTTTGATTTGATATGGAAAAGATTCTTAGATTATTTGAGCCCAAGCACTATAGGTACCTGATCAGCGGGATTGTAGTTTTTTTATTGAATCACTATTCCTTGAAATTCAGTGTTCAGAGTAATTCCGGACTGGATTGGTGGGAACAACTTCTTCTTTCTTCTGAATGGGCTCTCCTTCTGTCATTTCCCATTCATAATTACTTTACCTTTCTCTCAGGAAATCAAAAACTTCTTAAGAAATTTATCAAATTCATTCTCATGGGAAATGCCACCCTTCTCATAAGAATTCTGCTTTTTTTCGGTCTCTACAGGATCACTAATTCTTACATTCTGGGAAATACAGTGAGTGTGTTTCTCATTGTGTTACTGAACTTCATTTTATTTGATAGGATCATTTTCAATCCCGAATCCTATGATGAAAACCTTGAAGATCCCTACCGTGCGGATGGGACAGGTGTGGAGACTCTGGAAACGATTGAAGACGCCAGAAATTACAATTCCTGGTTGTGTGAGAAATTTGAAGATTTTATGGGAGAGAAGAATCTGGAACTCGGAGCAGGAAGGGGAACCTTAAGTGCTATTCTGGCAGAAAAGTACAAAATCGAATTGTTTGAGATCGCCGAGGACAATCATCGGGCCTTAAACGATAGGTTTTCCGGAAATAAAAATGTTATAAAAATAGAAAAAGATTTTTTGAAGAATACAGATTGGAATACTTATGATTGTGTTTATTCTTCTAATGTTCTCGAACACATTCAGGATGATGAATTTTTCATAGAGCATGGAATGAAGTTGTTGAAGGAAGGTGGGGTCTTTGTTGCGATTGTACCCGCTATGAATCTTCTCTACTCAAAATTTGATAAGAAGATCGGACACATTCGAAGATATCGTATCACAGATAAGAAACGAATAGCCTCCTATCTTAAAAATTCCGGAACTCCCTTTCGTTTTTTAAAGTATAGATTTTTCAATCCGGTAGGAGCAGCGGGTTGGTTGCTGAAAATGAAAATTCTGGGAGTGGAAGAGATAAAAAGGGAGGATGCGATGATTATGAATACTTTGATTCCGTATCTTTCAGTTTTGGATTATCTACCATTGCCCTTCGGTCAGAGCATTCTATTTGCAATAAAGAAAGAAAAGTCAACCTGAGTTTTTTAAACATCCGGAATTCATGAAGCTTATCGAAACAATCAAAAACATTGATAAAAAATATCCACAGGTCTATTGGATAATTTTTGTTTTGGGTTTTTTATACTATATCTTACTTTTGAATACAAATTTGAAATTCGGGTTCAGACATCTCAAATCAGAATCCAATCAGCAAATAGGAAATCCAAATTCTTTTAATTCCTACTTTTCCGATTTAAAAAAGGTCAGGGAATTGGTCGATTGCAAGGATAGGATTGCCCTGTTTACCAATATTGGAGTTTCGAAATCGATGATTCTCTTTGATGTCCTGGACTATCCCGTGGCAGCGAGGTTTCTCTTCTCCCCGTGTAGGGTCGTCCTCAATCCCGGAGGACAATCCGAAAGTGATTTTGATCTTTTATTGTATCACATATCTTCGTACCTTTACGAATCCCAAGTTCAGAAACCGGGTAAGATAGAATCGAATCATTTTATCATCTTTAAAAAGGAGAGAAAATGAATTCAGTCCTTATCCAAATGATTCTGAATTTGGTTTTTCTTCCGATTTACAATTTACTTCTTTTGAGTTCCCTACCTTCAGGACTTTTGACTGAATATCGTATCCTGGGAATCTCGGGCTGGTTGGGATTCAATCTGTTTCTTACAAAACAATTGAAATATGAATGGAAAAAACCCGTTATTTTACAGGCTCTTCTCATTCCTATTGCTCTTTTGGGATTGTACTACATTCATCTGAGATTCACCCTTCAACCCTATGGAGGGAGTTGGGATACCTATGGAATGTGGTATGTAAAGACAAGGGATTATGTAGAAACATTCTTGAGGGGAGAAGAATTTGTCCTCATTCATTTTGATTGGATTCAGCCGAACTATCCGATTTTTTTTCCTTTATTTGTATCATTTTTTCAAATTCTCTCCGGAGAATGGTTGGATGAAATTCCCTTCCTGTATCACTACTTCCTGTATCTACTCTCTTTTCTCCCGATTTATTTGATTCTTCAGGATCGAAAACCCACCTTATTTTCAGCTTATCTTATCCTGACTCACGGGCTTTTGTTGCCCATTCTGGTTTCTGCATCCAATCAGATCTTAGATTTTTCTGTAGCTACTTTTGCCGGACTGGGAGTCTTTTTTCTATTTCAGATCGAATCCGGAAAATGGGATCAAAATTGGAAAAGTTTTTTCTTTCTGGCACTTAGCTTTGTTCTTGTGCTCAACACAAAGGAAGAGGGATTGATCTATTCGATTCTCCTTCTGGGGTTTCTTCTCCTGTTTTCAAAATTAAACAGAGTGTCCTATGCATGGAAAGTTTCCCTTCCAACTTTTATACTCTTCTTTTTTCTCCTTGTCCTCTACAAAATCTCAGCACCGATAGCCATGCAATTTTCCTTAGTCCCCGAACTCTTAAAGAAATTTATTTTAGATCCGGAAAGATACAAACTGGTATTCAATTTGTATCTCTATCACCAAAAAAATGTTCTGTATGCGGATGCAATCATTCCCGCGATTCTTTTGCTACTTTATAGAAAGAATCTAAAGTACCTTCTCATTCCCTTAGGTGCTTCGTTTGCTTTCTTCTTTATTTTGATCATCACAATTTACAATCAACAATGGCATATTGAAACGGCTCAGGGTAGACTCCAAACCGGGGTTCTTCAGGTGATGATTCTAACTGCCTTAATGATTCATTTTTCATCACTTGAAGCAGAAGAGGGAAAGTGAATCTAAATCGTGCGGTTTTTCTCGATCGGGATGGAGTGATCAATGTCGATCTTGATTATGCTCATCGACCCGAAGAAATCAGGTTTGTAGATGGGATCTTTGATCTCGGTCGTTTTTTGGTTCAGAAAGGATTTCTACTTTTTATCATCACCAATCAATCAGGCATAGCCAGAGGATACTACACCGAAAGAGAATTTTGGAAACTCATGAGATGGATGTGTTCTATTTTTGAAACTGAGAAGGCACCCATCCAAAAAGTTTTCTTTTGTCCCTACCATCTCCAAAAAGGTGTGGGGAAGTACAAACGTGATTCCGAATGCAGAAAGCCAAATCCGGGCATGATCCTCAAAGCGGAGAAGCGATTTCATCTGGACCTCTCCCGATCCATTCTCATAGGAGATCAGGAATCGGATGTACTGGCGGGAGAGAGGGCGGGGGTAGGTCTCTCCTGTTTATTGTACAATCAAAATAAGACCTATTCCCGGACTACCCCGAAGGATAGGTTCGGAAGTCTGGATGAGATTCATTCCTATTTAAAAAAGAAATTGGAAGTAGACCTGTAGTACATAACTCACCTTACGCATTTTTATTCTTCTAAACATTTTTTAATTTTTCTATATACAATCATATTTTACTAATAGATCAATAATAATAGGTGTTTGGGGACGATGAGTCCCTGGTTGATGAGCCGGGTCGAACCATTGCCGAAAGGCTCCCTTTCATTATCCTCACCTTAAGCACAAAGTGCGTAAGGTGAGGTACATAAGACTTTTTTGCTCTCTTCGGATAGATTATTTTGATTGAAATTAGAATACCGAAGAGAAAACTCAAATGTATCTTCAATTCTAGTGAACTTTCAATGAGATCTACTTTAAATATTTTACTTTTGATTTTTCTGACGTTTCTTAACTTTTCCTGTCGGGCGGGGGAATCGAGGGACTCCTGCTTTCGCATAGAAAATGGTGTATTGGATATGAATCAGTACGACAGAGAGAGTCCGGGCTGCAGGAATGTAAAATCAATAGCTGAAGTTCCGATTCCTCTGAAAGGGAAATGGGTGTTTCACTGGAATGAATTCAGAGAACCGATTCTCAACTCAGAACTGTCAAATTTGAGCCGGAATGAAATCCTTCAGAAATTTCGAATGGAAAGCGGAGAGAGCTTTCTAAAGGTTCCATCGGCCTGGGGAAGCTCTGAGGATCCCGATGGGCCGAAACAGGGGCAGGGATACGGTACATACAAACTTTTGGTGATCCTTCCACCGGAATCCATCCTTCCTATACGGGGACTCTCCCTCAGAATCCCCGATTTGGGAACTTCGTACAGGCTCATAGTGAATGGAGAGAAACTCTTAGAAGTGGGAAGGGTGGGGAAGACTGAGAATGATTCCTCTCCTTCTTATTTTCCCAATCTGGTCTACCTTCCCGAATCCGTGCATCAGACTTACGAAATCATTTTTCATGTCTCAAATTTTCACAACAATAGGGGCGGAATGTGGTTGAGACCCTATCTGGGAGAAATGCAGGATTTCCTGAGGCAGAGAGATTTTAATAATTTTCTGGATACTTTCATCTCGGGTGCCGCATTTTTGATCGGACTCTACCACATAGGTATCTTCTTTCTGAGAAAATTTGAAAAATCTTCTCTTTATTTCGGGCTTTATTGTCTTCTTCTCTCCTTCCGTCCCTTACTTTTGAATGAGGATTTGTTCTTTACCTTAGATGTACCTAATATATGGACAATCGGTATTAAGCTTCGATATCTAACATTCTATTTCGGGACACCGGTGATTTTATTGTTTGTGTATGAGACATTCCCTGAAGAGATGAACAAAAAACTAATGGTATTTATTGTAATTAGTTCATTTTTTTTAAGTCTCATCGTCCTCTTCTTTTCTCCTCTGATCTTTACAAAGACTCTTTCCGTAATGTATTTGTTTATCTTTCTAACAATAGTTCTTATCATTTATACTATGGGGAAGGCTGTGAAAAAAAAGAAGAGGGGTGCCGTAGGATTCATTCTGGGATTTGGAGTTTTTTCGATTATCATTTTGAATGATATGCTCTATGATTTGCAAATCATTTCTACAGGATACTTAAGTCATATCGGATTCTTATTTTTTATTTTTTCCCAGTCCTTCTTCCTCTCTCAGGAATTTACCAGGACCTTAGAAACTGTGGAGGAATTGAGCAATGAACTTGAGGAAAAGGTGATACAGAGAACAAAAGAATTAGAGGAGGAAAAACAGATTGCCCAATCGGAAAGAGAAAAATCAGAAAAACTTCTTCTCAACATTCTACCCAAAGAAATCGCTCTCGAACTGAAAGAAAAGGGCTATTCCGAACCCATCCTCTTTCAAAATGTATCCGTTCTCTTCACTGATTTTAAAGGCTTTACCAAAATAGCCGAACTCATGACTCCAACAGAGCTTGTCAAAGAACTCGATCTCTGCTTTGTTCAATTTGATAAGATCATAGAAAAGTTTCATCTGGAAAAACTAAAAACCATAGGGGATAGCTATATGTGTGCGGGTGGAATTCCGATCACAAATCATACCCATCCTCTCGACTGTGTCCTGGCAGCTATGGAAATTCAGAACTTCATGGAAATGATGAAATTTCATAAAATGAAAAACAATTCTCCGTATTGGGAAATCCGCCTGGGAATTCATTCCGGTCCTCTGATAGCCGGTGTGATCGGAGAAAAAAAATTCGCCTATGATGTCTGGGGGGACACGGTGAATACTGCCTCAAGAATGGAATCAACAGGCGCACCGGGTCGGATCAACATCAGCGGAGAGACATTTAAACTCGTGAGCCGCTATTTGGAATGCGAATACAGAGGAAAGGTCAATGCTAAGAACAAGGGGGAGATCGATATGTACTTCGTGATCGGTTTGAAAGAAAAATATCGTTTCAAATCGAACCCTTACGAACCCAATGAGGTATTTCAGGAGGAATACGATCGG
>JACKPB010000007.1 GCA_024233875.1 Leptospiraceae bacterium | reverse complement strand
ATTTGGGGACGGACTCCCCAAACCCCTTTTTTTATATTTCTTCTTATACTTATGCACTTGCTATGGTCGTGCAAAGGTTTTTGATAGGGAGCCTATCGACAATTTGGTGATGGATTCCCCAAAACCCTTTTTTTATTTTTCTTCTTATACTTATGCACTCGCTTTGCTCGTGCAAAGGATTTTGATAGGGAGCCTATCGGCGATTTGGGGACGGACTCCCCAAAACCCTTTTTATTTTTCTTCTTATACTTATGCACTCGGTATGGTCGTGCAAAGGTTTTTGATAGGGAGCCTATCGGCGATTTGGGGACGGACTCCCCAAACTCCTTTTTAATTTTTCTTCTTATACTTATGCACTCGGTATGGTCGTGCAAAGGTTTTTGATAGGGAGCCTATCGACAATTTGGGGACGGACTCCCCAAACCCCTTCAATTATTCATTCATTAGTAATATATAATGTATCCATTTTTATTCAAAAATCCAAAAATAAATTCTTTTGCTTAAGAAAAGTTAGCTAGAACGCATCGATTGGTTTTGCGTTAGGGATACGGAGGGGAAGTCGCATCTTTTCGCGACCGAAGCCGTTAGGCGTAGCCCGTAGAAGCCCGACCTGCGGGACCAGGAAATGCATTGTATTGAATAAGAAGTTTAGTTGTTTCGTGTGAGTCGCAGGGAACGCCCGAAAATGAAGTTCTAAAAAAGAATGTTAGTAAAAGCTAGTTTGAAATTCAGCTTATTTGGATGCGCAATTTATTTTAAAGAATCGATGGATAAACCTTTTTCTTAATATTTTTTATTTGACTAAATTAGAAAATCTAATACTTTCATAAAATCTACATAAAATAAGGTATTTCTGTGAAAAAGTTAATCATATTTATTCTAATTCTCGGGATCTTAGTCTTTCCGGGTTGTAAGTCTTCCAATTCATCAAAGAATGATACCAATCTACTTTTGTTGTTTTTCCTCTTGTTTCAGGCGAACAATACCGCTTCCAATACCAGGACCATCTCCGGTACGATTAAGTATGAATTTCCTGAGTATCAGTCCGGATCAGGTTTGAACTGGTCGAGTCCATCCAAGACTGAAAAGAATTGCCGGCAGATTCGTGTTGAATTGATCAGTGGGAGCACAGTATTAGCTAGTTCTAATACGGATGACAATGGAGCTTACTCGATTTCTGTGCCTTCTTCCGTGTCTTCATCTCAGTACCTCCAGGTTCGGGCTGTGTCGAGAATTATGGCAAATACTGTGAATACGAATTTCAAATCGAATGATACAACTAATAATGTTCTGGTAGAAGTTCTGGACAATTATAATTCCAAAAATGTTCATTCGTCATCTAGTTCAAGTTTCCAATTGACCTCATCCTCAGCCACCGTCAATCTGGTGATACCTGCAGAAAATGCTACAACCAGAAGCGCTACAGTCAATAAAGCAGGTGCGTTTTCCATCCTCGACACTTCTCTTTCTGCTTACAAAAAACTTGCTGCCGCTGATACTTCCTTAACCTTCAGCAAACTAAAGATATTTTGGAGTGTTTATAATATAGCTTCGGCATCAAACAATCCCCCTTCGGGTCAGATTTCTACCTCCTTCTACGGGACAGTGAGTGCTTTTGATTCCGCTAGATCTCTCTACATTCTCGGATATGCTGATAATGATACGGATGAATTTGACGTAGGTGTGATAGCTCATGAATTCGGACATTATACTGAGGATACAATCTTTCGTTCGGACAGTATAGGTGGTTCTCATAGTGGAAGCAATCGTCTGGATCCACGTCTTGCGTTTGGTGAAGGATTTGGAAATGGCATCTCTTCCATCTTCAGGGACGATCCTACCTACCATGATACTCTGGGTACCAATGCCGCCACAACGGGTGTGAATATGAATATGGAATCCAATGTCACTTCAGACGGAGGTGTTTGGTCGGAAACATCCGTCCAGGCGATTCTCTGGGATCTTTATGATTCTACTACATCTGGCGATTCCAATGATTCTCTCACTTTGAGTTTCTCTGACCTTTACAATGTAATGAAGAACTACCAGAAGACAACTCCTGCTATGACTACTCTCATCTCTTTTCTCTATTCTCTAAAGCAGGCTCTTCCGGCTAACGCTACAGCAATTGACAATATTGCCAATATGAGTGGAGTGGGATCTGCTACCAGTGTTTATGATATTTCTGACATTGCTGTTGGTACTACAGAACCTACCTGTCGTACAGCGATTTATCAGGACTTGACTCTCGGTTCTTCACTAACTAACCAGGCGTTAAATGAAGATCCGGGTAGTTCTACCGCAGGAAAAAATAAGTACTGTGCAACTAAGTATTACAAAATTACCGGAAATGGTTCTTCAAAAACAATTACAATGGCACCAACGGGATGTGATGCGGATATTTATCTTTATAAAAATGGAAGCATTATTGCCTATGATAATGATGGTGGTTCCGGAGTTTCTGAGAGCATTACCTATACTTTGGAAAACAATGTTGTCTATATCTTAGATGTGAGATTGTATTCAGGAACATCCTGCACATTTACTGTAAGTACAAACTAAGGAGAAAAGAATGAAATATTTATTGATACTATTGATACTACTAACGTCTCACTGTACCTCTTCAAATACAGAAAAAGTCAAAGGAAGCACTCCCAATTATGGCAAACCTACCGCTCCTCTTAATCTTTCCTGGACGGCTCCCAAGCAATTGAATAAGGGAGAGAATGGGCTTATCGAATTTGAAGCCGTTCCCGATCAGGACTGTGAGAATATCATTGTGAGGTTTGAAGTTTTGGAAGGTTTGGTTGTCATGAGCAAGAAGAATGTTTTTGAATCCGGTCCTAAGAAATCGGGAGAGAAATTCACCGGTTCCATAGAAGTTCGACTCAAAGACAGTGATTCGGGAATTCTTTCCTTCCTGGGGGACATTGTTATCAATGGAACCTCTTCATCCAGAGCAATATCCGTTCCGATCAATTTAGAGTTGATTGAAAACAAAGGCAAACCGGAAACTTCAACTCCCGGTTATTCTGATGGGAAAGCAAAGACCGAAATCAAAATGAATTGATGAGAGCACTCTAAAAATAAAATAGATTTTGAACCTGACCGAATGCAGATTCAATGGAAAAGTCAATTCAAAATCTATTTCAATTTTCACATATCCTTAGATTTTACAAAATGAAGGGAAGACTTAGAGTATTTATATTTATCTATCTTCTATTCTCTCAGTTTCTTTTTTCTGAAGAAGTACTTCACTCACCCGTGGATGAAGATTTTCTCATTCATCCGGGGGAGCATTTCTGTGATAAGATCTACTATCATTCTTACTCTGGTCGTTCTTTCCATACCGGAATCGATTACATTGAGACCTGGAAATCGAAACACATTTATCTCAATCCATATTCCATTCAAGATATGGAAAACATTCTGAAGTTAAAAACATCCTATCTTCCCTCTAAAGAATTATTTTCAGATTCCGAATACAAGATCTATTTAGAAACCAATCTATATAGAAATGGAATCCGACTTTTGGATACATCGATCGGTCTGTATCCTCCATCAAAAGATGAAAAAAATTATGGATACGGAAGGAATGTCTACTCCATTTATAAAGGTAAAGTCATTAACCTATTTGATCCTCAGAAGGCCGAAAAATGGGGGAAGACGATTCTTATAGAGCATGAATCTCCCGTAGGACAAAAGTTTGTTTTCAGAAATTCGGAGGTTAGATCCGGATTTCAAAAATTTTGGACTCTCTACTCGCATTTATCGAAAATTACTGTAGTACAAAACCAGGTTGTTTCCGGAGGAGAGAAGATAGGTGCTATAGGTCACGGGAATGGTATATTTCATACAATGATGGGGGGAAATGGAATCAAAGAAGGATCGCACCTTCATTTCGAAGTTCGGAAACGTTTGGCGAATCTATTTCCATCGAAAGCTTTGCTTAAGAACCGAAACGGGGTGGAGTCCATCTACTATGATCCTGAGGTTTTTTTAGAAAATTTAGTTTTGGTTCCTACCAAAAAAAAATAAAATTAGGAAAAAAATTTTGAACAAATCTCCTTTTTTAGCACTCTTATTTGTAGAGTGCTAAAAAAGGAGAACAGTGATATGAACTTACGAAATCTGATTCCATGGAATTCTAAAAAGAAATCTACTGAGGTTTCCCATCCATACCGAGATCCTTTTTACGAATTGCATAGAGACATGAACCAACTTTTTCAAAGTTTTTTTCAGGATTGGAATATTTCCGATCCGTATTCGGAAACGTCTATGGGACGATTTGCTCCCAGGATCAATGTTTCGGAAACAGATAAGGAGATTCGAATCGAAGCAGAATTGCCGGGTATTGACGAGAAAGAAATCGATGTCCAATTGAAAGATGATGTTTTGATTATCAAAGGGGAGAAAAAATCAGAACAAAAAGAGGAAAGAGAGAATTATTATGTTATGGAATCTTCCTATGGTTCTTTCTATCGATCGATACAATTACCGGATGAGATAGATAAAAATAAAATTGATGCTCATTTCAAAAATGGAATAATGAAAATCACTATTCCTAAATTGGAAACAGCGTCGAACTCTCAGAAGAAAATTCCCATTCGAACCAATTGAAATGAATCAGTCCAACAGTAGACACTTCTACTGTTGGATTCCTTTTGAAATTACTTGTACCTCTGTTTGGTGCTTTTTACTTCTTTGATCAGTTTTCCCAGTTTCTTATCTTTCTCTTTTTTTTCCAGGCTGGAAGAATTGTAATACAAGTTTTCTTTTTGGATCTTAAGATAGTTTTGATACATTCTTTCATCAAGGCTTCCATTTTTTAGAGACTTCTGAACTTCACACCCGGGTTCATTTGTATGGGTGCAGTTAGCAAACTTACACTTCTCCGAGAGTCCTGTAATCAAAGAGAATGCATTTTCTATCCCACTGTCATTTTCAAAAAGAGCTAGTTCTCTCAAACCGGGAGTGTCGATGAGAATCGCTTTGTTCTTCAATGAGACCAGATATCGTGAGCTGGTGTGATGTTTTCCTTTTTTGGATTTCTGGCTAATCTCCCCGGTTAAATATTGGTTTGATCCCATAAGATGGTTCAGGAGGGTTGTCTTTCCGACTCCTGAGGATCCGAGTAAGATATATGTTTTCTGAGGAGTTAGGTATTGATAAAAATCATCATTGAACTCTTGATTGGTAAAAGGAATAAGTTTCAGATCAGGATGAGATTGGTGTATTAGAGATATCTTATCTTCTAATTCTTCTCCCGAGATCAGGTCTATTTTACTTAATAGTAAAATAGGTGTGATACTTGATTCATCAACCAAACTCAAATATCTCTCCAGGCGATTCAAATTGAAATCCCTGTCTATTGATTGAATGAGAAGGGCAACGTCTATATTGGCAGCCAGTGGTTGAAAGGAGATTTCTATCCCTGATTTCTTACGTTTGAGAAGATTTTTTCTATTGAGAATCTTTTGAATGATACAGAAATCCTCATCCACTTTTTGATAGAAAACAAAGTCCCCCACAACGGGTAGATCGAGTTCCGATTCGGAGGAATAGAGCATAGTTCCTGTAATCTCAGCATAAAATTCATTCACCCCATCGGAAAGAGTGTAGCTATTTTTGTGGACATGAGTGATCCTTCCAATTTCGAAGTTTTTGAATTCTTCGGGGATCGCTTCGGGTGAGTAGTCCTGAAAACCAATATTTTCCAATTCTTCTGAAATCATTTACTCAATTTCCATCACTTCTATGGTTTGTATATTCAAATTATGAACAAAACTTTCATTTTCCAAATCTTCCCGTATAGATATACTGAAAGGAAAATTTTTCTTATTTATTTCTTTGTAATTTTGGAATACCAGAAATCCTCTATAACTATCAAATACTTTTCTATAAGTAAACTCAATAGCATGAATGTACTTCTCTTCAGATATGTAATACATATATTGATCGGAATCTGAATTCGCAGGAAGGGAACCATCAGTAGCAAAGATTCTTTTATAATTATTACCTCTTAGGGGAAAAATGTCTTTTAGGATTTGGATGTGTTTGAATCGCTCTAAAAGAATTGGCAATCGAAGATAAAGAGATAGAGATTCAAAATAAAGTTTGGCTGAGGTAGGAGGTTTGCTTCCATCCTGACTGCTAACTGTATTCTTAGCATATAAATATATTTTACCTTTTTGACTTCCGGTTAAAAATTCTATTTTCATGCTTCCGGATTTTAGATTCAAAACCAGGGAAAGTTGTTCTGAATTAGAATCGAGGGGGGTAAAGTATCTCATAAAACTGGAGGACCATTCATCCGTCAGAATTATTTTTAAGTTTTCAGATTTTTCCCATTCTGTGAAGCTATGATCCTTACTCAGAATAGAAAGGATTTCTAAAGCACCGGAAGAATTCGAATCATCCGGTAAACTTCGAACTTCATCCGTTCTTAGATCTGCTAGTTTGCAGGAAGAAAAAATGCTTATCCATATGAGTCCGAGAATAAAGAATCTCATTTCAATCTATCTCCTTAGTTATCATAATAGTTGATGTTTCTATATATTTGAAGACTACCCTGCAATACTGCGGGAATTCCCTGACCCGGAAAGGCTGTGTCTCCTCCCTGATAAAATTTAGGAAAGGGAAGTCGGTTCGGAAAAAGAGAGAGTAAAGAAGGACGGACTGAGTGAGCAATCCCACCCACTCTTCCTTCCATCCTACCTGTATAGTCTTCGAAGGTAGAGGGAGTTCCTGCTTCCAGAAATAATTTTTCTTCCGAAGCCAGATCAGGAAAGTGGAAATCAAATTCTTTGAGAATCGCTAGTTTGACCTCTTCTTTTCTCTTCTGATATTCTTCCTTTGAAATCCTAAGAAAGTATTCTGATTCTGTGTGGATGGAGATGGTAACAGTTCGGAATCCCTCCGGTGCCTTCTCTAAATCATCAGGGTGGGAAAAGCTAACAAAAATAGCCCCGGCTGAGGTAAATGGAATTTTCTCTCTGAGATGAATTTGATAGTAGCAGGTTTTGAGTTCTATTTTGGTTTGAACTCCGAAGTAAACTGTGAAGGCTGCGGGACCCTGCGGGTATTTTTTTGTAAACCTTGTGTAGTACGCTTGAATTTTTCCATCTGTAATATTCTTCATATTCCAAATGGGAAGGGTAGAGACAATTCCTTTGGATAAGAAACTATTTGAATCTGACTCCAATTTATAAATTTGATTGTCATGAGAGATGTTTCGAATTTGGGTTCGTTTCAGAAACAATCCTCCATCATTTTGAAATTTTTCTAAGATTTTCAGTGCGGGTTTACTCATTCCGCCTATCGGATAATAGGTGGAGGAAGGATAGCTCAAGCCCATAGCAGAGGTGAGAAGGGGAGCATGTTCGGGACCTGTTTGGGTCGTGATCATCAATTGTTCTGTTAGAAATCTATAGAAAAGTTCATCAGAAACTAAGGAAGGATTGAGATACGATTTCAAACTTCTGAACAAGGATGGAATTAGGGATAGATAGTTGAGGTTTTTGATATTTAGGGAATGGAAGATATCATTTAAAGATCGGATGGGTAGAAAGTTTGGAATGTCAAGAAATTCAAAGGCTCTTCGATTCAGAACGTCCATATGTTTCCAAAATGATTCCTGGCTCTTTTGAGAATTTTGAAAAAAATTAGTGGTACTTTCCATCCATTGATCTGGATTCGAATATCGAATCAATTCCTTATCATTCAGAAGGATGATCATTCCCGGATCGAGACGAATTAAATTTGGTTTGATATTCAATAGAGAAAAAACTTTGCCTACAGGTTCGTGGGGAGCCATGGCGCTGAATGTCGTAGCTCCGGCATCAAAGAAGAATTTCTTTCTTTTGTAGTATCCCGCACACCCACCTATCGTAGAATGAGAATCAAATAGAGCGACTTTTCTACCGTCTTTTTGAAGTAGAGCCGCTATAGAAACTCCTGCATAGCCGGCACCGATGACTGCATAGTCAAAATCTGTTTGATTTGAATGGGAATTCATAATCTAATTCACCTTACGCAATTTTTTATTCTTCTAAACATTTTCTTTTATCGAGATCTAATTGACCTTTGTAAGTGAAAAATCATAGGATCACACTTCCTCCGGTTCGCAGTTTTCGTCCTGAAATTCAAATTCCAGGGTGGAGTGGGAGATATTGTGATGCAGAAGTTTGTGGCGGATGTTTTTCTTGATTTGAATCATTTCTCCTGAATTCAGTCCCTCATCAATCTTTATGTGGGCAGTCAAAGCATTCAATGTAGTACTGATTGCCCAGATATGTATATGATGAACCTCTAGTACTCCGGGTACTTTCGAAATCTCATCTTTTATGGTATCACTTTCGATTCCTTCAGGTACAGCGTCGATAGAAAGATTGAAGCTATCCCGTAACAATCCGATAGAACTGAGTAAGATCACAATAGCTATGACTATACTTATCAACCCATCCAACCAATACCAATTTGTGTAGAGGATCAATATTCCTGCCAGCAATACACCCAACGAAACCAGGGTATCGGCGGCCATGTGCAGATAGGCTCCTTTTATATTCAGATCTCTATCTTTATCTTTCAAAAATAGCCATGCTGTAAATCCATTGATGAGTATCCCCATCCCGGCTATCCCGGCAATCGCAAGTCCCTGTAGAGGTTCGGGATTTTGGAGTCTTTCAATGCTCTCCCAGACGATACCGCCCACAGCTACCATAAGAAATACGGAATTCAAAAGAGAGATTAGAATTGTAGATTTTCTATAACCATAAGTGTACTTACTGTCGGGACGAACTTTTGCCAAACGGAAAGCCAGGAGTGCTAAGAGTAGACTGGCTACATCTGTGAGATTGTGGCCCGCATCAGAAATCAAAGCCATAGAATTCAAATAAAAACCGGCACCGGCTTCCAGAAGTACAAAACCGATATTCAAACCGATCCCGAGAAGAAATGCATTATTGATATTTCTTACATCTCCGGAATGATCGTGGTTGTGATTATGATGCTGATGATTCATTTGATTATCTTCTCAAAATGTAGATTGAATTCCAAGAAAAAAAAATGAAAGTATGGAGTAATAACTCAGCTTACGTAATTTTTTATTCTTCAAAACATTTTAATTTTTTTATAGTCATTTTCAAAAATATTTACTCATTCATAGAGAAATTTGCTATAAAATGTCTAAATACCGCAATAGAAAAAGTGTAATTACTTATAGTCATTTTCAAAAGTATTTACTCATTCATCAAGAAATCAGCTATAAAATGGCTACATACCGTAAAAGAGAATGTGTAATTATTTATGAGAATTGGTATATGAGAATCGGTATATACAAAATCATATTTTACTAATAGATCAATAAAAATAGAGGTTTGGGGACGATGAGTCCTTGGTGGGTGGACCCGGTTGAACCATTGCCGAAAGGCTCCCCTTGATTTACCTCACCCTTCGAATAGTGAGCGAATAAATTAGATCAGAATCAGATTGAATAGATATCCCGATAAGACAATACAAATGGAGACTACACCGAAAAAGATAAGAATCAATCTAAGGCTCATTACTTTTTTTAATAGGGTAGCCTCAGGTAGGGAGAGACCCACTACAGCCATCATGAATGCAAGCGATGTTCCGATAGGAATTCCTTTTTCTACAAAAACCTGAATTACGGGTATGATTCCTGTGGCATTGGCATACATGGGAACTCCGAGGACAACAGCCAAGGGCACGGAATACCAGTTTGAATTGCCTATCCAATCTTCAAAAAAGCCATTGGGTATGTAGCCATGGATTCCGGCTCCGATTGCAATGCCGAGAAGTACATAAAGTACTACATTCTTAACAATTCCAACTGATTCTCTGAAGATCTCCGGAATTCTATCTAAAAAAGGTTTATTCTCTAATAGAAAGATTTCACTTTCTGATTCTGATTTCTCCCAGATCTGTTTCACCCAATCAGTGAGAAGATGCTCCAGGTTTAATCTTCCTAGAATCATTCCGCTGATCACTCCTAAGAGGATTCCTGTGAGAATGTAAATAAGAGTAGTTTTGAGTCCAAACATTCCAAGGAATATGGCAACAGCTACTTCGTTGACCAATGGTGACGTTATTAAAAAAGAGAAGGTCACTCCGAGCGGAATTCCTCCTTTTACAAATCCTATAAACAAGGGAACTGAAGAACAGGAGCAAAATGGAGTGACTGCCCCAAATAAGGAAGCAAGTAAGTACTCCAAACCAAACAATTTGTTTCTGGATAGGAAATTTTTAATTCGATCTATAGGAAAGTAAGCATTTACTATGCCCATAAGAAAGGATATAATGAATAATAGAATTAATATCTTTAGGGTATCATAGACAAAAAAGTTCAGTGCACTTCCTAATTTTGAATTGGAAGTCATTCCGATTATTTGAAAGACCAACCAATCTGAAAAGAACTGAATCCAATCAAACATCAACACAACCTCTATCGGATTGAATGGGTGGACAGGGGACGCTTCCATAACTACAGAAGACACAACAGTCACCCTGATTTGGATTCAATCTGGTTTTGCAATTTGAACATTCATAAAAATAAAGACAGGAATCTTTAGGCATAGTTTCTTCTTTTTGGTGGCCGCATTCCGGACAGGTTAGGGTAGAGAGAAGGATAGCTTTCATTTCTGGGATTCCTTGTATTGGAAAATATGAATAGAGTACAATTCTAATTAACTCAAAAGTTCTCTGATCTCTGCAGGTGTAGGAACTTTTCCCTTTATTTTAACAACTCCATCGATTACAACTGCCGGAGTGGCTAAGATATCATACTTCATGATTTCTGATAGTTCCTCTACCTTTTCTACCGAAGCATTTAGGTTCAATTCCTTCACAACTTTTTCTATGACATCCTGAGTAGCTTTGCATCTAGCACAACCTGTGCCTAAAATTAAAATATTCATTGTATCCCTCTCCTAAATTTATAAGTTTTCAAGTATTAATAACTTGCAGTATTCCCTTATTTCATCTCTGGTTTTTCTGAATGCGTTTGCGATTTCTTCTTCGGATCCATTTACTTTGGACGGATCGGCGAAATCATGATGAAAGCGTATCGCGGGAGAAGGAATGTAAGGGCAATTTTCTTTTGCATGGTCGCATACAGTTAGAATGATATCAAAAGGAATATTTAGATATTCATTTACATGATTGGAAGTATGATGGGAGATATCAATTCCCGATTCTTTCATAAATTTTATCGCATTCGGATTCACTCCATGCGTTTCTATTCCCGCACTATAGATTTTTGCCTTCTCTTTGGCGAAATACTTTAGCCATCCTTCAGCCATTTGACTGCGGCAACTATTTCCGGTGCAGAGTACCAAAATATTTTTCATGATGCAAGTTCCTATGTATTACATTTAGTCTTAGATCGACTTTTTCGTTTTTTTAATGAATTGTATATTGAAGAAAAAGAAGTATAGAATTCTTCTAAAGTATCCCAGTCGATGCAATAACAGGATTTCGCTCCATCCACTTCACCCTGAATCAGACCTATAGATTTCAATTCTTTTAGATGTTGGGATACAGTGGATTGAGCCAATGGAATCACTTCTACTATCTCTCCACAGATACAGGCTTCTTTCTCTGCAATGGTTCTTAGAATAGAGATTCTTGCCGGGTGGGATAGTGCTTTAGCGAAAGCGGCTAATTTACAACTTTCTGAATCGAATTCATTCTTCTTATTTTGAGCCATATTGTATATCGTAAATATACGATAATGAAAATCAAGGTTTTTTTATCGAAAGTTTAGGATAGGAATTGGAGTCAGCAAGCTAGTTCAATTGATGATTTTGTACTTAATGAAAATATCACGAATATCAGAACTCTTGAAAGGTTTCAGGACAAAATCACTGATGTATATTTTAGAATCCTTATGATTTTCTTTCTTGAATACATCAGCAGACATGATGACTATCGGTGGAGGATTTTCTATTTGACTTTGGATGGTTCTCGTAGCTTCGATTCCATCCATTTCAGGCATATGAATGTCCATTAGTATTAGATCATATTTGTTTGCTGTTACTTTTTCCACAGCAATTTTCCCATTATCAGCTATCTCGGGAATTACACCCCATTTTTCCATAAATCGAATGGCTAATTTTTGATTCATAGCATGATCTTCAACTAACAAAACTTTTTTTCCTTTTATAGCAGAGTAATTTTCGGAATCTTTCTTCTTAAGACTTCTATTGAACTCTAGACCTTCCTTCTCTGTAAAAAGAATTGAATAGAGAAGATTCATTCTTATGGGTAATAATAAATCATAGACACCTGTTTTTTGGGAAATTGTCTCTCTTAGGGTTTTGTTAAACTGTGGATTTAGAAAAATCAATTGAACCTGATTGTTTCTAATTGCATCCAATTCCAAAAATGAATTTGAGTTTTTAGAGTCAAAATCCAATTCGACTAATAAGTAAATTTCAGAATTCTCTCTAATCGAGATTTCGGATGGATCGGAACTATGTATGAATTCCACTTTCCATAAATCTAAATAGGATTTAAGTATCTCATAATTCTTATCCGAACCCAAAAAGTAAGCCAGTTTGGACCCGGGGTTTTCATGTCTCTCTTTAAGATAATCTGAATGATTCTCTCCAATTGGAATCAATGGAATTTTAAAATAAAAGCTTGAACCCTGATTCCATTTGCTCTCCAACCAAATCTCTCCCTGCATTTGCAGAACAATTTTTTTAGAAATCGCAAGACCCAAACCGGTTCCTCCGTATGATTTGGTAGTGGAAGAGTCGACCTGGGTAAAAAGGGAAAATAACTTTTCCTGTTTGTCATCCGGTATTCCAATACCATTGTCCTCAATTTGGAAAAGTAAGAACTTATTTTCATTTTCTTTGCTTGTTCTAATCCGGAGGGTAATTTCCCCATTCGTATTAGTAAATTTCAAAGCATTTCCGAACAAATTGTTCAAAATTTGTTTGATTCGAAATTGATCAGTTCGAATAAACTCAGGCACATCTAAAGCGCAATCAAAGTAAACATGAAATTTCTTTTCTGTAATTTTTAAAGTAAATAGTTCTATACATTCACATATGCAATCTCTAATATTTACACTTTCAAAATGTAGAAGCATTTTATTGGAATCTAATTTTGAATAATCTAAAATATCATTTAGAATAGACATTAGGAGTTCTGAACTGATATTTAGATTTTGAACATATTCTTTCTGTTCTGGATTTAGATTCGTATGAGATAGCAATTCTCCCATACCGATAACACCATTCAGGGGAGTACGTATTTCATGGCTCATGGCAGCAAGAAATCCCGATTTTGCTTCTAAGGCTGATTCAGCATCGAGTTTTGCTTTTTTAAGTTCATTTTGTTGAATGTAAGATTCTGTAATATCGACTATATTTATAATCAATGAAGATTGTGATTTTACGACAGAAATGTTTAACCAGATATTTTTGTTAAAATATGAGTAATTGTATTCTAAGGAAATTGATTTACCGGTTTGGTATACATTCAGAAAACTTTTATAAAGATTATTAACAGAAAAATCATTCATAACTTCATGAACATATTTTCCCAGTAACATTTCTTCAGTAAAACCTAATATTTTTTGGGCAGCGGGATTGATATACTCCCAAATAAAATAGATTTTTGATGATTCTTCGATTTCCTGAACTTTTAGTTTGATGATTCCATTGGGCGCGGAAATCAAAATATCTTTTTGAAAAATTTGAGTTTCTAAAAGTGTTTTTGTCTTCTCATCTATGACAGATTCTAAATTTTCATTGTATCTCTTTAACTCAAGCTCGGCGGATTCCCTCTTCTCATCTAAACTATTTATTTTGATTCCTGTAATTAGCAGGATTAGAATCGAAGAAAAGAAAATACTTATAGCTACAAGTAAAATTCCAAATTCGACGTCTACTAATTGATGTTTGTGGGAATAGACTCGAATTGAAGTTATGAAAAGAGTTGTGATACCTAAGGCTATGCTTAAAAATATAGTCAGTCGGCTTCCTATTCTTCCGGAGTGTATAAACTTGCTGATCCCGTAATCTTCTCTCAAACGTAATATTTCATATATAATTAGAATATTTGCTAGTACAGCTTGCAGGGACATAGACTGGAAAAAAGGTAATTTCTTGTCTATAGAAATATTGAAGAGAAAGCTAGAAAATCCAATGAAATCAATAGCAAATGATAAAGGTAATAAAATATTTCCCAATACTAAAAAGAAATTATTTTGAGATTGAAAAAATAGAATGGATAGGGAGGAAAATAAGATTACAGTAGCAGTGGATAAGGACATTTTTCCGTTGATTCCACTTAAATTGTCATGAATCAGTAAATTCTCAAAGTTAGGAAATATATTAGTTTGCTGCAAAACAAGACTATTTATAGAATAAAAAAGAGGAAAAATCAAAAATACATGACCTAGCTTTTTATAAGGTGTGTAACGTAAAAGAGCCAGACTGATCGCTAGGTTCAGTAAAGAAATGGAGGTAGAAAATTTCATTGAATCGATGTGATTCATTGAAGAATAAAGGATAGGGATATCAAATATCCATCCAAGTAATGATAATAAAGAAATCAATCCAGATAAAACGATTGGAATGTATTTCAAATGTTTCTTCATTTTAATTTTTGAATAGTTTTCACTTGGATATTTTAGTGAAAACTATCTATAATTCATAGGACGTATATACAAGCATTTTCACTATTCATTCTGGGGAAATTTATTAAACTATTTTTCTAGAACTGAGTTTACCTAGAGGATCTTCCGGAGCCCCATACCGGTATTCAAAAATACTTGCGTATCTCATCCTGAGGGATTTAGCCATTTTATATCGGATTCTCTCGTGATTCGGCAATTTATTTTGAAAATGACTTCAATTCAAAAATACTTAGGACTCAATTCATTCATCCTCTATAAATTATTTATTGGTTATGTCTTCTGAGCAGGCAAAACAGGAACCTTACTCAATAAAGAGATGAATGGGACAGAATTCAATCTTAGTAGGTTTACTGAGCTATCAAAACTTTTCTTATTGAACTCACCTTACGCAATTTATTTCTTTTAAACATTTTAATTTTTTTAATACAAAATTATATTTTACTAACTCACATTACGCAAAGAAGCGAAATGTGAGGTTGCAGGGAGCCTGCCGGCAGCTTGGGCTATCGCATAAACACATATTTATATTGATTTATTAGCAAAAAATGATTTTGATTTTAAACTAAAAAAAATTAGAAAAATAAAATACTGCGTAAGATGAGTTACAAATAGATCTATAAAAATAGAGGTTTGGGGACGATGAGTTCCCAATTTGCCGAAAGGTTCCCTTTCAATAACTCACCTTTCGCACGAAAGGTGAATTAATGAATGTATCTCAAAATTGATTAAAAGTACGCATTACAAATTTAAATAGAATTGCGTAAGTTCAAAATTCTCTTATAGTACTTTCTTGGGAATTGTTTACTTCTAAGATCTGAAAGAATTTTATTCTGATTTCTAGTTTCATACTACTGGATTCTCCTGTCCGGAATCTTAAAAGTTGCAATACATCTTCCTAAGAAATCCGAAAACTTATGAATACTTAATGCTATTTTCGATTCGAGAAAAAAACTGGATGAAAACACAACCGGGTAATTTTGAATGAAAAATATACAAATCTTTGCTATTTTAATCCTGTTTTTAAATTTTTGTTCTGATAGTAAGATGCAAATGGCAGAAAATGTCATACAAAAAATTGAAAGTTTCCAAAAACAGGAAAACAGATTGCCTTTGAGTCTCTCAGAAATTGGAATCGAAGAAAAGGAATCAGGTCCGATCTACTATCTTAAAAAAAATAATAGTGAATACATAGTCTGGTATGGCCTTTCTACCGGTAGATCCAAAGTGTATGACTCAAAATCAAAAAATTGGAATTAAGAAATAGTCCCTATTAGACCATTCCGATTGGATAGATAAGAGGATCAGTCCTGATTCAAATCAGGACTGAGGTCTCGAAAATATTCTGAATTGAATGTACTAAAAATCTATACTTTAGATCTATTTTTTGATAGATCTTACATATTCAATGAGTTGATCCAAAACGATTCCCCATCCCTGATGAAATCCCATTTCTTCATGTTTTTTGCAATCTTCCTTATTTCTGTGTTTGGAGATCGCAAGATACTTTGTTCCTTCCTGAGTTTCAGAAAGAAGAATCATTCCGGTAAAATAAAGATTCGCACCGGAAACAGGTTCGGGAGCCGGTCTATACCCGGGTAGAAGTGCATCTGTCCAAATAATTCTCTCGTTGGGAACTATTTCCAGATAACATCCCATGTTGGGTATCTCCTCACCTTCCGGGGACAACATGACTGCCCTGAATAGCCCTCCCGGTTTTAGATCTACTTCACAATGACTCACACCCCACGGTTTGGGACAAAACCATTCTTTTATAGAAGCAGGAGTTGTCCATGCTTCGTAAATCCATTCCCTGGGAAGATCAATGATTCTTTCCAGTTTCAAATCCAATTCCGGATTGAAATCTTGTTCCAATTCTTTATTTCTCTCTGACATATACCAGTTCTCCTTAATTATTGCGTTTTGCCTAGTAAGGAATGTAGCCATTTTAAAGCGAATTCTTCAATGAATACGCAAACCTTTTGAAAATGACTATAAAATAATTTTCCTTAATTTATTTAATCAACTTTTACAATCACTCTGCATTGATTATGATTTTTGATCGGGAGGAAGTTGGCAGCTCCGGGATGGACTCTCCAAATCTCTAAAAATAGATCAATTAGTTATATCTAATATAAATAATTATTTGTAAAGTAAGTTAATAGATTTTAAAATAAATTTCATTGAAATTTCTCATTTTTAATAATCAATTCAAAAAAATTTGACTTGGGTGATTGAAGTAGCTGTAGTTGATTGAGAGATTCATCCTTTTTCAGATTCAAGTAATTAAGTTTGAAGAAAGAATTAAAAATCAAATAGTATTAAAAATATTTACAAATCTTCAAAGGTTATTAATCTTAAATCACTA
The DNA here is from genome assembly GCA_024233875.1 of Leptospiraceae bacterium. GTDB lineage: Bacteria > Spirochaetota > Leptospiria > Leptospirales > Leptospiraceae > JACKPB01. The sequence continues at coordinate 229,101 of JACKPB010000007.1, read as the reverse complement.
TGTTCAAAAGTTACTACAGGGAATGTTTATTGACCCTTTTTTTAGATTTTAAAATATACAATATTTTTAAAAGTTTTTCAATATTTCTTAAAAAAAGCAAGGTTTGGGATGCAACCCCAAGCAAATTACCACCTCTAAAAAGCCCTGCTAAAGGGTTTTTGGAGGTGCTCTACATAATAATTTTTTTACTTATATTTTCCAATTGTGGTTTTATAAAAAATGAGATTACATTGAAAGAGCAGGATGTTCTCAATTATATTAGTGTGTATAAAGTTTTAAGAACTCAAGCACCTGAAATACTGAAATCTATCAACACAGGACCTGAATCCAATATTTCTGAAAGGGAAGGATTTCAACTCTTTTTAAAAATCATTCAGAAAGGTGGTTTTAAGAATTATGAAAATTTTGTTTGGACAAATGCAAAAATCGGAGCCATCATTAGTTTACTTCAGGCTGAATCGGGGATGGATAGATTCAATTCTTTAAATACAGAAAGTATGAGTAGTATAGATCAGGGTATCAAAGAATTAGAAAAAGTACTATCCGATCCGAACCTGTCCGATGAAACTAGAATGGATATCCATCATACACTAGTAGAATTACAGGAGTCTCGTAGAAAGCTAATGGCAGAATGGGAAAAGAATAAGCCTTATGCCGATTGGATTTTAGATAAAGCAAAAAGTATTTCCGGGTTGATTTTAAATGAATCTGAAATATGGTTAGTAAAAAAATATGAAAGTGAAATCATAGAAGCTTATTTGGGTTTTCCTCTTCCGAAAGTATCCAATGGAAAAATGCCCGATCTAAGGTTATGAACTTAAGATAAAAATTTAGAAAATACGAAACCTAGGAGAAAATGAATATTATGAAAATTGATATAGGAATTCCAGAAAATGAAAGAGAAGCTATCGCACTGGGCTTAAAGAAAGTATTAGCAGATACTTATGCACTGTACTTAAAAACTCATTACTATCATTGGAATGTTACAGGACCCATGTTTGATACCCTACACAAGATGTTTGAATTGCAATACAATGAATTGTGGATTGCCATTGACCTGATCGCGGAGAGGATTCGATCTCTGGGTTACTACGCTCCGGGCACTTACAAGGAATTTTCCACCCTCACTTCTATCGAAGAGGATTCAGGAGTTCCTAAGGCAAATCAAATGATTGAAAATCTTGTTAGCGGACACGAGAGAGTAGTCAAGACTATCCGTGAAAATTACAAATCAGCTGAAAATTCTAATGATCAGGGAACTCTGGATGTCTTTACTCAAAGATTGTCCCTGCATGAAAAAACAGCCTGGATGCTCAGAAGTCTCCTCTCGGAGTAAATTTCTCTCTTGTTTTTGCGGTTCCTGGTTCTTTCGATTCAGGAATCGCATCTTCCAATCCAATTGGAATTAAGTTTTTATAAATCCCTGAAATATTTCTAAGGCTTTTTCGAAGTCATAGGCATCCAGTGCCTGAGATATGCCGGATAGAATGCTTGGATCTGAAATATATTTCTTCATTGATTCAAAGCTTTCTTTTGCTTCTGAGTCATATTCTTCCAATTCTTTAATAAATTTTTCAATCAACTCTTTATCCATAGAAAGGTTTTTCTCTTTCGAATCGGATTCTTCATCCATTGTATCCAGAATTTTTGATTTTATATCCAAAATTGTGATGTCCAATTCTTCTTTCGTTTTGGAAAAATAACTTGAAATTACATCCGGTTGAGAGTCATTTTTTAATGCATATTCTAGTTCTTTTGAATATTCTGCTATTGCATTGGCACCAATATTTGCTGAAGTACCTTTTAGGGTATGGGACAATCGAATGGCCTCTGAGTGATTGGAGCTCTTTTGAGCTTCTTCAAACTTAATTCCAAAATCTTTCTGAGTTTGATAAAACTTAACTAAAAGTTTTTTATAAAGTGCTTTGTTGTTCATAGAGATGCCGAGACCGGTAGCCAGATCTATTCCTTTCAATTCGGGTATATGTGTATCACCGGGTGGAGGGGAGGATTTTACTTCTATTCTCACTCCGGGTCTGGAAGGTTTTATCCATTTAGATAGAGTAGTAAACATACTATTAATATTGATTGGTTTTGAGATATGGTCATTCATTCCTACCTGAAGTACTTTTTCTCTGTCTCCTACCATAGCGTTAGCCGTCATAGCAATGATTGGAATCTCCCCGAACTCGGGATTTGATCGTATCAGTTTGGTGGCAGTATATCCATCCATTACGGGCATTTGGCAATCCATTAAGATCCCATCAAAATCTTTGGTATTTTCAAGAACTTCTAATGCTATTTTCCCATTTTCAGCTAGAACTACTTCTATTCCGACATTTTTGAGAAGTTCGACTGCCAGTTCCTGATTCATTTCATTGTCCTCGACAAGTAATAATTTGGAACCGGATAGGTTCATTTTCAGATCTTGGGAGATTTCATTTTTGTTTGATTTCTGTAATTCTGAATACTCAATCTTTCCGAGAACAATACCAATAGCATCGATGAGATGACCGGGAGTTACGGGTTTGGTTAGGATAGAATTTAAATTGATGTTTAAATTATTTAAAGCAGTTGTCGCTTCTTCTTTACCGTAAGCTGTCACCAAAATGATTTTGGGAGGAGTTTGAAGTTTTTCCAATTGAATTTTTTTTATGCACTCAATTCCATCCATTTTAGGCATCTGCCAATCCATTAGTATGATATCAAATGGTATGGCATTCTTTTCTGCTTCGATAATAAGGGCGAGAGCAGACTCTCCATTGGAAGCAGAACTCACATTCATTCCCAGGGAAGTGGTCATATTTTTAAAAATATCTCTGGCAATAGCATTGTCATCAACTACGAGAATACGTAAGTCCAGAAATTCTTTCGGATCGATCTTTTGAGGACTTGCAACAGGATTTTCCTGTATTCCAAAAATTGCATGAAAGTGAAAACTGGATCCCAGTCCCGGTTTTGATTCTACCCAGATCCTACCATTCATCAATTCAACCAATTGTTTAGAAATCGCTAATCCAAGACCTGTCCCACCGTATTTTCTTGTTGTAGAAGTATCTGCCTGACTAAAACTCTGAAATAAATTTGATTGTTGGGCGGGAGTCATTCCAATCCCTGTATCCCGTACCCAAAAATGCAATTCTACTTCATTAGAAAATTTCTGAATTTCTTCTACTCCAATGATGATCTCACCTTTTTCTGTAAACTTGATAGCATTATTAGATAAATTTAATATGATTTGAGAGAGACGTAATGGATCTCCGATGAGAGAAGTTGTCATGTCAAACGGTGTCTCAAAGAGTAATTCCAATCCCTTGTCTTCTGCTTTGATTCCTATCAGGCTTGCAAGATTTTCAAAAATACTTTCTAATTGAAAATCAATAGATTCCATATTCAGCTTACCGGCTTCAATTTTAGAAAAATCTAAGATATCATTTATGATTCCCAGAAGATTCTCAGCAGAATTATATACTTTCTCTATGTAATTTTTCTGTTTTGGATTTAGATCTGTCTGTAGTGTAAGATGACTCATCCCTAAGATTGCATTCATAGGAGTTCGAATTTCATGACTCATGTTTGCCAGAAAATCGCTTTTGGCTCTGGTAGCATCTTCTGCTTTCCCCAATGCTTCTTCCAGTTCCGCTGTAGCCTCATCTACTTTTTTCTGAATGTTTGCAGTTTGATTCCTGAGGTAATTTATAAATAAAGCCAATATCAAACTTAAGAAAATACCGCTGAAGATCACCAGATAAAAGAATATTTTATTGATTCCACCATCAAACTCTTCTGAAAACTTCCATATGAATTCAATATTAGTTCTTGCTGAGTAGGCTGTCACGCTACTCTGATAAATGATAGGAACATCTGATTTATGATTTTTGAAATGAGTTGCTACCTCAGATACTTCCGGTTTTAAAAATATATCTAAATAAATACCCGTCTTTTTTGAATTTTTAAATATATTAGTCAACATAACCTCTATATCCAAAAGTCCTACAACAACATAGTCATTTTTTACTATTGGATTGATGGCTATATAAACAAACTTCTTTCCCTGTTCTGATTGAACAGGCATTGACATAAACCATTCATTCGGAATTGATTCAGCCTCTATCACTGTACTCAAAAGAGTATCGGGAATCAATGAATCATTGGAGTCTTCAGGTATCTCGGTTAATTTTTCAGAGGAGTACTTGATCCTCCAGGAATCACCATTCTTCTTTAAGAGATACTTTACCGGCATGAAGTTTACTTTTGCTCGGGTCTCCATCCCTTCCACAGCATTCAAAAACTCGTCACTATCTACATAGTTTGAATTGTCAAGAAGGGCAACTAACCCTGAAAGTAGATTGTAACTTTCTTCCACCCAACTCAGTATGATAAATGATTGCTGGGAGGCTTCCTGCTTTGCTCTTTCTTCCCAACTCGTTATGATTTGTTTTTGAATATTGAGTCCGAATGAAAAAGTAGTCAATAAACCTATCAATACAATTGAAATGGAAAGAAGTTTTGATTGTTTATCAAAAGATAAATTTTTTAAAATGGATATCATTAATTTAGTTATTCACACTGAAGATTCCTCTGAATCCTTCCGGTGCCAGACTTCCCGATAAATCAATTTTATTAATATTAGAAAAATCTATCATTTGAATGGAAGCACTCAGATGTTTGGGGAAAGGAAGCTTTTCGAGGGCTTTCACTGCTATATCCACTGAAAGTCTAGCTTGATGACCCGGAACATCACTGGGTGATACAGTTATTGCTTTCTTCTGAATACCTCTGTGGACTGCGGGAGAAAAATAGTAGGAAATGATCTTAACTTTTGAAGTAAGTTTTCTACGTCTCAGTTCCTGAATTCCGGCTTCTGCCGAGACTGCTGTTCCTGCTATTATGTCTATATCCGGATGATCTTGAAATGCTTTGTGAATCATTTTTGTCTGAACACCCAATCCTGTATCACCATAAGCAGATTCTAAAATTTTGAAATTTTTACCTTTGAAAGCAGATCGAAATCCCTTGTCTCCCGCCTCAGCCCAACCGGCTCCTTTCGGGCCCGGAAACCAGGCGATTTTCAAAGTCTTCTTTTGGGAGAAGTTATTAACTGTGTATTTTCCAGCTTCTTTTCCCATCTCAAAAAAATCTGCGGCTGTTCGGGCTGAGATTAAGGGAGAGCTAATTCCATTGATTAAATCTATAACAGGAATTTTTTTTTCATGGAAAGATTGGATCAAATCGTCCAGTCCATCACTTTGGATAGCCCCTATGATGACGGCATCATATTTCTCTGTCAGACAGTTCTGAAGTTGTTTTCTCTGTTGGTCTAGTTTGTCATACCCTCCAGCAGAGTAAATATTCAATGAAACTCCGAGAGACTTTGCATGTTCTACCAGACCGTAGTTCACAGCTAACCAATAGGCATCTTTTAAGTGGGGAATGGATACACAAATCCTCCATTTTTTTTTGGCTTTCTCAAGTGCTATGTACTTATCTTTAGAATGGGATTGATTCTTATTGAATGGTGGGTTCCATATGTCTACTTCGATAGGAGACCAGGCAAGCAGGAAAGAGGAGAAAAGAAAAGTAGTGAGGATATGAAAGCTGCGATTGAACAAAAAGATGCTCCTATTTATTGTTTTGAAATTGTAAAAACATTTATGTACCGGTTTTCATAAATACTTGCGTATTTCTTCCTAAGGTATGTAGCCATTTTATAGCTGATCCTTCTGTTAATGCGCTAACTGTTTGAAAATGACTATAATTATTTTGTTCCTATAAACACAAATCTCTTAGTTTGAATAAAAAAAATTTTTGGGATGCATCCATACTAAAGTTTTGGATTGTTTGTCTACCAATTCTCATTAATAATTACAATTTTCCCTAATGCATTATGTAGTCATTTTATTGCGGATTTCTCTATGAATGTGTAATTATTTTTGAAAATGACTCTAGGTTCTTGTCTGATTTCGATTTGAATGTAGAGATTTCGAATCTAATTCTTAGAAAGAATAGTTGATCCCGCAAATATCTAGAATACTTGCGGTAGTGAAATATCAACCGGTTCCTGAAATGTAATTCTCTAATTGTTTGATAGTAAATTCTTTTTCAGAAATAATAGCTTTCACTACATCACCTATAGAAATTATCCCTTTCAATTCACCATCATTGAGTACCGGTAAGTGGCGGATGTGCTTGGAAGACATGATGTGCATACACTCTTCAACTATATGATCGGTGCTTACAGAAATCACTTCAGAAGTCATGATTTCTTTCACCCGGGTATCCTTTGAAGCCTTCCCTTTCAAAATGACTTTTCGTGCATAGTCTCTTTCCGAGAGAATGCCTATCATTTTCTTTCCTTCAGTGACCAATAGGGCTCCTATGTTTTTCTCTGCCATAATTTCAAGAGCATCAAAAACCGAAGCTTCAGGACCGATTGTGATTAAATTTGCTGGTTTGGATGACAATAGATTTTCTACTTTCATGCTTCCCTCCGAATCACTCCAATTATAGATTTTTACAAAGTATGTCAAGCATACTGAAGAAAATAATAAAATTAAATGAAAGATTCATTTTGGGTGTATCTTTTTGCTAAAACCTAATTTCTTAGAATAAGAATGTAAAGTATATCAATGGAGTAGATTGCAAAATTCCATCCCTAAAAGAAAAAAATTTCTAGGAAACCTTTATGATTTGATTATGAGTTTGCAATTCCAATCTCCTAAGATATCCTATTTGTTATGCGAAGAATTGAAGTTCATGGAATTTTGAAAAATATAAAGAGGTGAGAACTACAATTCGGTTAGTTTCCACTCGCAGGGAGAAATGAGATGTTTGCAGAAATGAATCAAAGTATGGTCTACTTTACAAGAGGAACAAAGAATTTAAATGGTACGGGATACATTGAGTTGTTACCGGGAAAGTTTGATGGAAAATTTTGGAATGAGAATTCATTATTTATTGATCATGATATTTTTAATTGGATAGAACCTTTCATTATAAAATATTTTCCGGCATTTGAACCCTATGATTTTAGAATCATAGAATCTGAAATCTGGTCAAATATCAGCCAGGACATAGAGGAAACAATTCAAACACTAAATAATGGAGGAGATCGGGAATCTCTTGGATTTGCATTTCGAAGTATTAAAAATTTTCAATCGGAATACTTCATTCAAATTTTAACTGAATTCAACAGTTGGTTGAAGCCTGTGATTTCAGAATACAGATCGATTTCATTGCTGGGGTTGTGAAATGGGAATTTGAATGGAACTCAAATTTACCAAGGATTTATTGACCCCACCTGAGCTCAAGCTCTGGGATGTCAAAACAACTCTTGCCAATTTTTGTATCCTTACTTACTCTGTCCTACCGGAAAATCTATCAAGATATCTACCCGAACAATTTGAGCCGGTCAAAATAACGGACAAATCCGGTCGGGAGTCTTCTCTCATTTCTGTAGTACCATTTTTAGATCTGGATTTTCATTACAAATCTTTTCCCTTTTTGAAATTCAACTTCGGTCAGATCAATTTTCGGGCCTACATTCGAAATCGTATCACAAAAGAGCATTCAGTTTGGTTTTTTGGAACCCTACTGGATTCAATTCTTGTGAATATCCCCCGATACAAATGGAAGTTGCCCTGGCACAATGGTCGTATCCGGTTCGAGGTGGAATGGGATTCTAACCTAAGTAAATTTTCAAATTATAAAGTAGAAGCAGAATCGAAATGGACGGGAGCAAATTTAGAACTCGAGGACTCCGGAGAAATTGTCAAATCTTTGGATGGATTCAGGGACCTGGAAACAGGACTGGTTATTTTGACCCACCCCTTGAAAGGTTATTTTTATAGAAGGGATGGGGTTCTGGGTTCGTACTCGATCTGGCATGAGAAAATGAATCCGAGCTTAGGTAGGGCAAAAAAGATTGAAATTCCCCTCCTGAATTCTCTGGGTTTGGTGTCGATGGAAGATCAAAATCACCCTCACTCAATCCTCTTTCAAAGAAACATAGACTTCAATGTCTACCTTCCCCCCAGGAGAGTTTGAAAAATTCAATAAAGTAGATTCATTCCAACCTTATTGCTCACATGAACCCTACCGGTATCTAAATTGAATGAGACAGTTCTATAACTGGTGCCTCCGACATCTCTGGATTTGATTCTGATTTTCTCTTCATACAAAAACTTGAAAGCTGTTTGGGAGTTCAAATACCCTATATCAAAGACATCAGCTCCCATGTGTTCTAAAGTCGAACATCCTCCAAAAACTTTTGCAATCAGTTGGGATGCCTGAGAGCCTTTGATAAGTAAATCATCCAACATATTTCTTAGATTTAAATTACCGAATGTGTTGACCGTCAATCTTCTGGAGAAACCTTCATCGTTGGGCAAGAGATAGTGGCAGAGACCTCCGATTTTTAATTTTGGATCGTAGAGTGCTACAGCCACACAGGTGGATAGATTGTATGTGATCAATTTGTCCGGTGCGGTACCGATTTTGTAATCACATTGCTTTACAATGATATCCATAGTAAAAATATTATTTCATAAATAAATATGTAAACAATTATTCTAATTTGATTTAAAAATGATAAATATTTGTTTCAGTGGCTTATTTTTGAAAAAACCGTAAAAGGTTAAGCTATCTAATCGATTTCCGGGCACTTCTGAATGCCTCTTTACTGGTCTTTTTAGTGGTGATGGATTTCTTGGGGTCCCCCGCCAAATCCCGCTTTTTTCAAGAAATATTGAAGGATTTAAAAAAGATTTTCTACGACAAAATTTCAAAAAAAGGTTCATTGACCTTCCCTTATCCTGATTCTTGGGTTTGAAATACTTTGATTCCAATCGCATAGGATGAGAGTCCGAAGGATTTTCCGGGTTTTAGGAAGAATCCATCAGACTCTAGAATAGAAAAAATATATTTTGAGATTCCCGTAAAATTTTTTTAGTACAAACACCTAACGTAAAGGGAGGAAAATTTTTTGCTTCACTCTTTCATTTTAACGAGGAATTTCCAGATCCCTTTCTGGCATAATTTTCCCGGTAGGGGTCCTTTTAGAACAGATGCTTCTATGGATATCTCTCCTGCCCGGAGCCCACCTTTGAGTTTTTTTTCAACTCTTTCTATTACTTTCATTTCAACATAAATTGTATCACCAATGAATACAGGTCTTTTGAATTCCCAGGCATCAATCCCGGAAAAGGCAATGATTGTCTGATCGAGAGCGCCTGTTAGAATCGCCAGACCTGTGGCTACCGAGAGACTCAACATCCCATGAGCTATCGGTTTCCCGAAAGGTGTGGTTTGGGAATACTCCTCATTCACATGTATTTCGGAATAGTCTCCTGTAAAACCTGCAAAATTGACAATATCTGCCTGAGTGATCGTTCTGCCCTGTGTTCGTATCACACGATCCAGAGTAAATTCTTCGTAATACAATCCCTGTCGTAAATTCATAAACTAAATCCTCTTCTTTTATTTGTAATATCACTATATACCGGTTTTTAAAAATACTCGCATTTTTCTATTTAGGGTGGGTAGCCATTCTATTGCTGATAGAAAAGTGAATCCGCAAATACTTTTCGAAACTACAACTCAATTCCCAACCCTGAGGAACCTACTCAAATACCATCAATCTGCCTATCTTCTTCTCTGTCGGTTATCCGAATAGTAATTTCTACCGATGAAGTCTGAAGCTAGATTTTGGTAGGAAGGATTCTTTACCTAACTCAATCTCTTTCATGATCTGTTCCTAAACTTTGCTGTATTTCCATTTCTCTATTAGATTGAGATTGGCTTTGATTTCTTCCGGCCAATCCGGCAAACTATCATTTTCCCAATACCAATCTCCGACCAGATTGAGGATGGGTTTTGTTTTATGAAATATGGCTTTTTGAATTCCTGATTGAATGTCTCTCAACTCAAGAGGTCGGTAGGGACTTGTGAAATTCCCTTCTTTTTGTAGGACGGTTTCTTCTTCTTTGAGATTTTCCACAGAGAAAAAATCCTTGAACTTCTTTCCGGAAGCTCTCCATTCACTTTCAATTTCATTCAACTCCGGATAGATTCCTGATCTGAGCATTTTTTGAGCTAAGATGGAAATTCCGCGTGTGGAGTCACTTTTGAACATTCCGTATCGGATGATTTTCAGTTTCTCGGGATTTTGCAGAGTGATCTCTTCCATGGTGATCTTTGTGTATGTCATCGGTCCATAAATTCTCATGAGTGATTTCAACCACATGAAACCGGACAACCAGACTCCAATTCTTGGGTTCAATTCCCTCATTAGAGTCAGCATAGGTAGTACAGAGAATTTAAGGCTTTCCTCATATTCTTCAGGACTTACATAGTTTACCGGTCTTCCAACTGTTCCTCTGGCCGGAATGTAAACCAGAGCATTGATTTCTTTCCCTTTCAATTCCTGAAGTACTTTCCCCAGGGAAGCAGAATGGGTGAGGTCCAAATTTGTGAAAGTGCTATCTGCTCCCGAAACCTTAGTATCCTTCGAAGTACTTGAATAGATGTAAGCGTTTTTATCCATTTCCCGAATCCCTGCCAGAGCCGCCTGACCGGAAATGGCATTGCCACCAATCAGCAGATATCTATTCATGTATCACTCCTTTCCAGGTAGTTCACACAATCATGAATCAATTCATCAATATGTTTCATATTCAAAAATGCTATGAGAAATCTACGGGAACCATCCGGGATGATTTTTTGTAGGATATGGAAGGATTGAAAGTACTTGGATATAAGAAAATATGTCAATAAGGCAAAATCTCTTTTCTTGTCGGATATTTTATAAGATCCGGAGTTTGTATTGCAATCCCAGAATGCCTGTTTCAGAGCAGAGTAAACAAGGATAAGATTGGCAAATGCAAAATTTTCAGTTTGCCCGGGAAATTTTTTGATCGTAGCACTTACTTCTTTCAAAAGAGTTTCTAATTCATAGAGGACTTCCAGTTCTCCTGCGATACTGTCACGATACACATTTTCTGAAGAGTTTCGAGTTTCTTCATCATTCATTCCTTGCATGGACTCTATGAATTTATCATATCCGGGATAGATGGACGAGATAATTGAGCGCATGACTTCACTACTCCCCGCTCCGATGGTTCCCAGTTTTACATCCCGATAAATCCTTTCCATGTGATACTCTCTCATGTATCCGTATCCTCCGTGGATCTGAACTCCCTCATGAGCAATCTCTTCCCCGGGTTCTGTAGCTAGAAGCTTGAGGATACTTGCCTGCATGGGAAGGGACTCTCCGCGATCCTTGGCCTGGGCTACGTAGTAGATATAACGTCGACTTGCTTGAAGATAAACCCAATTTTTAGCTAATTTCTCCCGAATCGCCGGAAAGGTAATTATCGACTTACCGAATTGTTTTCTTTCCCTTGCATATCGGAGAGATCTTTCCAAAACAAACTCTTCCATGCCTGAAGTAGAAGCGACAAGAACTGTTCTCTCCCACTCCAGAGTAGCTTTCCCTATACGTAAAAATCCGGAATGCAAAGGACCGAGAAGGTTTTCTTCAGGAACCCTCATCTCATCAAAAATCAATTCGGAAGTGGTAGAAGTGTGCATTCCGAGTTTCTTAAGTACCTTTCCAACCGAGAACCCTTTGAAATTATTTTCAATGATGAAGGCGGAAATTCCGAGTGGACCTCTGGACTCTCCTTCTTTGGTTCGTATCATACAAATGAATACCTTACCCACCGGACCATTGGTTATGAACATCTTTGATCCATTGACAACGAAATGATTTCCTTCTGGTCTTGCCCTTGTGAGTAGGGCGGCGGCATCCGAGCCGGAACCGGGTTCGGTGAGACCGAGACCGGCTATCCATTCTCCGGTAGCGAGTTTGGGTAGGTACTTTTCTTTTTGTTCTTTGGTACCAAACAAAACTATCGGCATGGTGCCTATGATAGTGTGGGCTCCCCAGGCCAGACCCAAACCTCCATCGGAGGCTCCGGATGAAAATGCTTCAGATGCAATACAGCATTGCATGCAGTTTCCTCCCTGACCTCCGTACTCTTCGGGGATGGCTATCCCGTTGAGTCCGATCTCCCCCATTTCTTTCCAGAGCTCCCGGCTCCAGAGAGCTTTTTCATCCCGATCCTCAACTCCCGGTAGGACTCTAGATTTGGAGAAATTTTTAATGTTTTCATAAAATTCAAGTTCTTCGGAATTCAAATAGGGATTCAAAAAATTCATGATTCATCCTCTTTCCATTTTTTCAATTTGTTTGGGTATCTCCCGGGCTTCCCGTATGATCGACTTGATCAAAAGCCTTTTCCTTCCTGATTCTCTGAATATTTGGACTTCGCTTTCCATTTTCTTGAATGAGTGGATTCTATTCAGAGATTTTTATTGAAAAATTAAGTTCAGGATTTCACTCGGGGAACCTATTCGTAAACGATTTAATCATTTCATTGAAGATTTAATATATATCTAAGTATAAATAAAATATAGAATATAAAAATACATTTGAGTGTAAAAAATTTCATTTACAGAAACTGGAAACTGATTCGGTAATAGAAAAATAGCTTTGGAATTTAGGTTAGATATGGGGAATACATTAAGAGATTTTAAGAAGGATAGGACTGAAGGCGAGATTCTGAGAGCGGCTGAAATTTTATTTTCAGAGAATGGCTTTTTTCAAACCTCCATAGAAAGCATTGCTGAAAAAGCGTTTGTATCACGAAAAACGATCTACAATTATATAGCCTCCAAAGAGGACATAATGGTAAAAATCGTAAACAAACGCCTCCTCTCCTGGTTGGAAAATACAAAAGTCCATTCTCAATGGAAGCTCGGTCCGCGAGAAAAATTTGTTTACATCTACAGAAACCTGGCTAAGGAATTCAAAAAAGAAAAAAAACTCTGGATTCAGGTCATCCTTGCGGATGGGATCAATCACCTCAGACATTTTTCCCAGCGGGCGATAATGAAAGATATCATCCGTTGTTTTAAAGAAATTCTCCAGGAAGGTCAGAATGAAGGAAGGTTCTCCAAAAACTTGAATCCGGAGACACTGGCAATCTATTTGAATGCCGTCCAGGTTCAGCTCTGTTTGGAATGGGTTGCGGGTTGGCCAAATTCCCATTCACTTTCCAGAAAATTACAAAACTCTCTGGATGTTTTCTACTCCGGAATCGAAGAGAGGTGAGATCCGGGAAAAAAGGTTGAGTTTCAAGTGCATTCCCCAATCTACCTCCCGGAGAAAGATAGAACGATTTTAAGGTTGGGGTAGATCCAAGAGAGATGTGAGAAAGTTAAGTGGAAACTCTCAATCCTATCCTATGGAAATCATAAATTTTCTATTAAAAAAAAAATGATTTTCAATTTATTTAACAATAAGATATTGAATAAAGTTAAATTCGGGGTTTTGGAGTTTAGCAATTGAATTTCAAAAGAGAGTAGTCTGAGAGAAATGGGTCAGGTCAGAGTCAAAGCAAGGATTTTTAATTTTTCGGCATGGATAACCGAGGTGCGACCTGATTCCCTCAGAGAAAGGTTTCATTTTCTCCTGGAGAGATGTGGTTTTGAGATTTTAGGATTTCAGGAGCATTTTTTCCAACCCGAGGGCTACACAGCTCTCTGGCTATTGGGGGAAAGCCATTTTGCTATCCATACCTTTCCCGAAGAGAGAAAGTCCTATCTGGAACTTTCCAGCTGCAATTATGATTTTTTCAAAATGTTCAAAGAAGAGGTCGGTCAAGATTTGATAGTAGAGGAATCAGTATGAAGTCCAATTGTCCCTCCTGTGGTGCCGAGCTTGTATTCAAGTCAAAGATTTCAGTGATGACAGTCTGTGAGTACTGCAATTCTGTAATTGTAAGACACGATATGAATTTAGAAAACCTCGGAAAGGTCAGCGAGATTCAGGAAGACATGAGTCCGCTTCAGGTAGGTACTACAGGAAACTACGGGAGCAAAAAGTTTGAAATCATAGGAAGACAAAAAGCATCCTATTCGGATGGATTTTGGAATGAATGGTACATTTACTTCAGTGACTACACCGATGGTTGGCTTGCGGAGGCGCAGGGGTACTACATGGTTAGCGTCGAAGTCAAAGAAGGTGTAGAGATACCTAATAAAAATTCTGTAAAGGTAGGTCTTACGGTTCAGATCAATAAGATTCCATTCAGTATAGATGATATCAAAGAGATCACATACATCGGATGTGAGGGTGAGTTGCCTGTTAAGAGTCTGGTAGGAAGCAAAGCCCTAAGTGTTGATCTGAGCGGACCTGACAATAACTTTTGCAATATCGTATATGCCAATGACGGGAATTTTGTTTATCTGGGTAAATATATTGAATTCGAAGATTTTCAATTCAAGTATTTGAGAGAATTAGATGGCTGGAAATAATTATATATCCCCACTCAGCGTGAAGACTTTCAATTGTCCCAATTGCGGGTCAAATGTCGATATACGTGTTCAGGGTCAATCATTGACTGTTGTGTGTAAGTCCTGTAAATCAGTGATTGATACAAGTAATGAAAATTATCAGATTGTTCAAACTGTTAAGAGCAAGAGTAGTCGACGTCAGGTCATTCCTTTCGGAAGCAGGGGTAAGATAGAAGACACTCTCTGGGAAGTGATCGGATATCTGGAAAAGAAAGATGGGAATTATTACTGGAGTGAATACCTCCTCTTCAATCCCTACAAGGGCTATCGATGGTTGGTGGAAAATGGTGGTCATTGGAATCTTTTCCGAACCATCAAAGACAAACCTGTCAAAAACCGCAAAAATCTCAAATTAGTAAATCTTAGAAATTTAGAATATTCTATCTACAATAAAGGAAATGCAGAAGTTTCCTATGTGATGGGTGAGTTTTATTGGAGGGTCAGGGTAGGAAATATGTCTGTAGCTACCGATTATATTTCACCACCCTATATGCTGAGTTCAGAAGAAGTAAAGGATGAAATTGTTTGGTCTCTTGGAAAATACATCGAATCCAAAGAAGTCTATAAAATATTTAATGTTGAAAGACCACCCGGCACTTTCGGGGTAGCTCCCAACCAACCTTCACCCGTTCAATCTTCCCATCAATTTGTTAAAAGAACATTTTATGCTTTGCTCATAGCATTGTTTTTCTTCCAAACTTTCTTCTGCATAAAGTCCAAAGATGAAGTCGTATATAAAAATGTTTTTGAATTCCGTAAAGGAGAGAATGACAAACCAAAAGTCACTCCGGCATTCGAGATCAAAAATGATGAATCCAATCTTGAAATCTCAATGGCATCTCCTGTAGATAATAATTGGGTAGAAATCAATTTAAGTTTGGTAAATGATACAACCGGTGATACAATAGATTTGGTTAGTGGAATAGAATACTATCATGGTGTGGATGATGGAGAGAGTTGGACTGAAGGATCGCAAAACACTTCAAAACTCCTATCATCAATTCCTAAGGGAAAGTATCATCTCAATGTTTCCGCAAATTCTCCTATTCTTGATCCTGCTAAACCCACCAATTCCATTCAGGAATTGTTCAAGAACGACGGTCTCAAATCAAATTTGGATGTGATTGTAGAATTAAGAAGTGATGTTACCAACTGGTCAAATTTCTTTTGGTCTCTATTCTTAATTCTCATCTATCCAATCATCAGCTTTTGGAAGAATCGTTCGTTTGAATCCCAAAGATGGAGCAATAGTGACTTTTCACCATATTGAAACTTAGGAGACTATTATGAAATACGCATACTTAATCTGGGGATCATTCCTATGTTTCTCCTTATTGTTTTCAAATATAAAAGGATTCAGCTATATGGATTTTATATCCAGCGGTGGGAAATGGGGTCCCAAAGGTAGAAGCACCTACCACAAGTAAATACATTCAGTTGTAATAAAATTTAATATATTTTTTCAGAAAAGGATTATAAAACTATGGATAAACAAATCGCACATCAAATTGTAAATATGAATGATATTATCAATGTACTTATCTTCTCTGTAATTGGAATTATCGTTCTATCAATCTCATTTTATGTCTTTGACAAGATGACTCCTAACGAGCTCTGGGATGAAATTGTTGAGAAACAAAATGTAGCCCTTGCGATTACAGCGGGTGCAATGGTACTGGCTATAGCTCAAATCATCGCCGCAGCGATTAAGGGTTGATCCGATCCTGAAAGATGTCTTATGCATTGCTTCTTTCTGTATTCATTATTTCGACCTGTGGGTTGGTCTATGAGCTCATAGCCGGAACTCTGGCAAGTTATCTTCTGGGTGACTCGGTTACCCAGTTTTCAACAATTATTGGAGTCTATCTTTTTTCTATGGGGGTAGGCTCTTTCCTTTCCCAATACATCAATACCGGTCTCATTTCCTTTTTTATTCAGGTAGAATTATTGATCGGTCTGGTGGGTGGATTTTCTACATCCATTCTTTTCTTAAGCTTTGAGTATGTATCTTCATTTCGAATCTTACTCTATTCCCTGGTTTCTATCACAGGAATTCTTGTGGGAATAGAAATTCCTATTTTGATGAGAATTCTAAAATCTCATTTTGAATTTAAAGATTTGGTGTCCAAGGTATTCACTTTTGATTATGTAGGTGCTCTCATTGCTTCTCTTCTCTTTCCCTTGGTTTTGGTACCTCACCTCGGCTTGGTTAGATCGTCCTTTATGTTCGGTATCATCAATGTCCTGGTCGGAATCTGGACTATCTATCTTTTTGAAAAGGAAGTCCGATGGTTGAAAGTAATGAAAGGTTCTGCATTTTTAGTGTTGATTTCTTTGATCTTAGGATTTGTGTTTTCAGAAAAAATCATGAGCATTGCCGAGTCCATAGGGTATCAGGACAATGTCCTATATGCTAAGACATCCAAATATCAGAGGATAGTGCTTACAAAATCCAATACCGACCTGCGCTTATTTTTGAATGGGAACCTACAGTTCAGTTCACGGGATGAATATCGGTATCACGAAGCCCTGGTTCATTTCGGATTGGCATCTCTCAAAAATCCCAAGACTGCTCTTGTTCTGGGAGGGGGAGATGGACTGGCTGTCAGGGAGATTCTCAAATACCCCTCTATAGAAAAAATTATTTTGGTAGATCTCGATCCCGCTATGACTGGTCTCTTTTCTGAGAACGAATTTTTACTCCGACTCAATCAAAATTCACTTCTATCAGAAAAAGTAAGAGTGATCAATGATGACGCATTTTTGTGGTTGAAACAAAATGAGATGAAATTTGATTTCATTGCAATCGATTTTCCCGATCCGAGCAATTTCTCTGTGGGAAAACTCTATACAGATTCATTTTATCGATTGATTCAAAAAACTCTCGATCAGAATGGAGTTGGGGTCATCCAGAGCACCTCTCCTTATGTTGCTAAAAAATCCTTTTGGTGTGTGGACAATACCCTGAAATCAGTAGGATTTCAAACTACTCCCTATCATGTGTTTGTTCCCGCTTTTGGAGATTGGGGGTACATACTTATCTCCAGAAACACTTTTCGGGTACCGGAAGAATTTCCGGAGGGTCTTCTTTATATCAATAAGGATGTAGCCGCAACTCTGACTGTTTTTCCCGGAGATATGCTGCAAAAGATCAATGATGTGAATCGATTGAACAATCAAATTCTTGTCCGGTATTTTGAAGAAGAATGGTCGGAGTATGTTCACTGATCTAAATATTGGAAGAAAAAAATTTCTTAAACTCCTGGGCGGTGTTGGGATTTCCCTCCTCGGAGGAGTCTCAATTTTCAAAGTATTGAAAAATTCAAAATCGTTTCCTTTCAAAGGAAAAATTCATGGTGCAAACTATAAATTTGGCCACTTATTGCGTGAGGCAATTTCTGAAGAACCTAAGGAACAGGAAAGTATAGATACTCTTATCATTGGTGGGGGGATCTCGGGTCTATCTGCAGGATGGTGGTTTCAGAAGAACAATTATCAAAATTACAAAATTCTTGAGATGGAAGATCATACAGGTGGGAATTCATCTTCGGGTGAAAATGATGTCAGTAAGTATCCCTGGGGAGCTCATTATGTACCACTTCCCGGAAAATCAGCTGAATATGTGAGAGACTTGTTTCAGGAGTTGGGAATCATCAATGGATACAAGAATAATAAACCCATATATGATGAATACTTTCTTTGTGCGGATCCTCATGATCGATTGTTCTTTCAGGGAAGGTGGCAGGAAGGATTGGTTCCTTCCGGAGGAGTTTCTGAAAATGAAACCTTGGAATACTCTCAATTTTTTGAATTCATTTCAATCTTAAAACAAAAAATTGGAAACGATGGAAAACCGATTTTCAATATACCTCTTGAATTGAGTTCTAGAGATCCAGAGTACCTACAACTGGATACAATCAGTATGTCGGACTTTATGAAATCAAGAGGATGGACGTCAAAGCATTTACTCTGGTATGTAAATTATTGTTGCAGGGATGATTATGGAGTCAGTTTGGAAAATGTATCCGCATGGGCAGGATTGCATTACTTTGCATCACGTGTCGGTGAGGGCATGAACACTGATTCTCAGTCGGTGGTCACCTGGCCTGAGGGAAATGGATGGCTGTCAAATCAATTATCAAAAATCAATTCCGGTAAGATTCAAACCAATACTTTAGTCTATAAGATTCATTTCCGTGATACGGATGGATACGGGGTGGATACGATTTCCCCTTCAGGAGCCAAAAAACGCTATCTTGTAAATCATATCATCTTTGCCGGTCCGAGATATTCTGCCTCGAGAGTGATAGAGGGATATGATTTGAAGTACCATGAGGATCTTTTGTTTTCTCCATGGTTGATTGCCAATATCACCTTATCTGAAAGACCGGGAGGAAAAGGAGCACCCCTCTCCTGGGACAATGTCAGTTTTTATAGTGAATCTTTAGGTTATATATTTGCCAATCATCAGGATCTTACATTCAATAGAAGATCAGGGGTGATCACATACTACCTTCCCCTGGATGAAAATCGTCCTTTGGATAAGGATTCCTTAAAAGAGATACGGAAAAATGTACTACAAAAGAAATATGAAGATTGGATTGAATTGATTCTTCCTGATTTAGAAAAAATGCACCCGGGGATATCGGATTTTATCTTATCAATCGATTTATGGATCTGGGGGCACGGTATGGTCAGCCCCGGTATAGATTACCTCTGGAACTCAAAGCGCTCAAAAATGCTGGAACCGTTTCGGGGAATTGAGTTTGCTCACTCTGATATGAGTGGAATTTCTGTATTTGAAGAAGCGCAATACAGAGGTTGTGAAGCCGCAAAAAAAATTCTGAGAAAAATTAAAGTATGATAGTTCTTAAAAATTGGTTGTACAATAAATATTTTGATTTGATATTTATACTATCACCACCTTTTTTCACCTTAGGTCTTGTTTATTACTTTCAGGATCAATTTTTAGCAATCTCGGATATGCCCCTCTATGCATGGGTGATTTTGGTTCTTTTTATAGATGTTTCTCATGTGTACAGTACTATCTTCAGGACATATCTTCATGAGATAGAATTTAAAGAAAATCGTCCCCTTTACATTCTGATACCCATTTTAGTCTGGATTTTAGGTGTCTTTCTTTATTCGATTCATATGAAAGTTTTTTGGAGTGTCCTGGCTTACTTTGCAGTCTATCATTTTGCACGACAGCAATATGGATTTTTGAGATTGTACAGTAGATCGGAAGAATACAACGCAGTTTCAAAATGGGTAGATAGTATCCTTTTGTACGTATCGATTCTCTATCCGATTGTTTTCTGGCATGTGAATCTACCGAGAAAGTTCAATTGGTTTATCGAAGGAGATTTTATTTTTCATCTTCCACCTATTCTGGAAAGAATTACATTTTTTTTCTATATCCTCATCTTCATTATTTTTCTTTCCAAAGAGACTTATTTGATACTAAAATTCCAATCTATTAATATAACTAAAATCTTAGTTCTTTCGGGAACTGCTCTGAGTTGGTACTTCGGAATTGTTTTTTTTAATAATGATTTCATATTCACAATCACAAACGTTGTCGCGCATGGCGTTCCCTATATAGGTTTGATTTGGATTTATGGAAAGAAGGAAGAGAAAAAAAATAAGGATTTGAAAGTATTCAATGCTTTAGATTATAAATATTTCTTTAAAACTCCCGGTGTGATATTCTTTCTTCTACTCTTATTAGTTTTGGGGTACACTGAAGAAGGGTTTTGGGCGGCTCTGGTTTGGAGGGAGCATTTGGAATTTTTTCCTTTGTTTTCCGGATTGAATGAAATTGAATCTCAAACTATTCTCTCCTGGGTAGTTCCTCTCCTTACTGTACCCCAGGCAACACATTATATTTTGGATGGATTCATTTGGAAACTCAGAGATAAAAAATCTTATTGGAATATATTATTTTTTGAAGAAAAGGAAGAAAGTAAATGAATTATAGTAAATTAAAAACATTAGAGAAGAATTTTTTATCAAGATATCCAAAGGGATTTGCAGAACCTGAATTTAAGGTTATCCTAAAAAAGCACAATCCTGACAAATTGATTGAAATGACGGCGGAAGCATTTCAAAAAGAGAAATTTAAGAAACCGGATGATATAATACTATCCATGACGAAAATTATCTCGAGATCGTCTGTCGTTTCCGTATTTGAAAAACCTAAATTCAAGGACTATGCGCTATCCCTCTCTACAAAGGACAAAAAGATTCTGGCAAATGGACTTCATGATTTTTTGTACGGGGATCCAAGAGCCGGATTTGAAGCCATGACTCATGTTTTGACTCCGGGCAAGATTGCTAAGTGGCCCATTCTCACTACCATCCCTGTTTTTTTCAAACCTAAGGAAGAAGTGTTTGTAAAACCTACGACTGCGAAATCTATATTAGAGTTTTTTGAAGTAAAGGATTTGATTTATAAACCCACACCTACTTATGAGTTTTATAAGGGATATAAGGATTTGATAATGAACATGATTCAAAAGACAAATAAATCACTATCTCCAATCAACGTTGCCTTTACGGGGTTTTTGATGATGTCCCTGGAGGAAAAATGGATGGATATGTAGTCATCTTTGATCTGGAAGCTACCTGTGAAAAAAATGTGAAATTGGAGAATTCCGAGATCATAGAAATCGGAGCAGTTCGTCTGACTCCGGATCTAGAAATAGAAAGTACCTTCAATCAATTTATAAAACCGGTGATCCATCCAAAATTAAGTGATTTTTGTACTGCTCTGACTACCATCGTACAGGAAGATGTGGATTCGGCTTTTGAATACTCTTCTGCGATGGACAGTTTTTCAAATTGGTTGGATAGGTTTCCCCGATCAGTCCTATACTCCTGGGGATACTACGATAAAAATCAAATTATTAAAGAATCAAAGTTTAAAAATTACTCCGGTTCGATCTTAAACCATCTGGAGAATCATAAGAACTTAAAAACTCAATTTTTAGAGAAATACAAAATCAAAGGCAAATCGGGAATGAAGTTCGCTTTGGAGTATCTGGGTTTGCCTTTAAAAGGAAAGCATCATCGGGGGATAGATGATGCCCTGAATCTTTCCGAAATCTACAAAAAAATGGTAAATGAATCTAAATAAATCCTTTCCTATTCCGGTTTTTTCGCTTTGGCTTTTTCTTCCGGCTTAGGAAATTTGTATTCCAGGTTGGAAAGTTTGGCTATCTCCAGCATACACTCATGAAGAAAGGTCTCCGGATTGTCTGATTTGGAATATTTCTTTATCTCTCCGAATCGGATGATTAGTTTTCTTCGAAACAAACCCTTACTGTATTCCATACCCACACACAAAATGTCTATAGGTTCTGATGGTTTTCCTGTGATGAATCTAAAACCGGGAGATTTCCCCCGTCCCATTTTTCCCATGTGTCTGGATTGTTCGGGAAAAATGACAAGGGCATTTCCCTCATGCAAAACTTTTCTGGCATAGAGAAGCTGTTCTTTGCTTTTCTCAGGATTTTTTCTATCAACAGGGATACCTCCTATCTTGAGAAAAAAACCGAAGAAGTAGGGGGATGTGAGGGAATCTTTGATGATGCACCAGGCGTTTCTGCCTATGTAATCTACCATAGATGGAATCCCACCGGGTATGTCATGATTGCTACTGTGCTTGGAGAGAATGAGGAGAGGTCCTGAAGTGTGGAGAGAGGTAGTGTATTCTGTTACAATTTTAAATCGGAACATATATAAATATTTTCCGATCCAATAAAGAATTTTAAAAAGCACCTTTGACTGTCCCGGATGAGTATATTTTGTATTGCTCATATTGTTTTCCTCTCTTTCTGTAGTCTCTAATCTCAGATTTTAAATTTTCAAACCGGAGTCATACTGCCTTTTTGATCTTTTGAAGGATAAATACCTAACTTCGATCTACTCATCCCAGTTCAAGTCTGAGAGAGATCAAATCTTAAAATCATTCACCTTTCACTTCTGAACTCCGATTTATGGAAATAGGAAATAACTCTCCTGTCTGAAGGAAAAAAAGTATTGAAACTGACTTTAAGTTTTTTCTAAGTGATAGTCTCTCTTTTCAATTGTAGATCATTGGTTTTTATTTAACGGTATTTGCCAACTAAAAATTTACTTTCCAAATCCCTCAAATTCTCACCAAAACTAGCAATATCCTCCTGAAGAATTCTCAGTTTTCTTTAGATTTTATCCGGAGTATGAATCTCTCTCAGGGTTCTGGTGGACTCTTTTGTAGTCATTTTCAAAAGGTTTGCGCATTCATTGAAGAATTGGCTATAAAATGGCTACATACCTTACTAGAAAAAACGCAATTATTTATGAGAACTGATATATAATTTCTTGACAAATAGGTATTTGGGTCATAAAAAAAATCTTTCGTTTCTTATCCTTCTAAAAATAATAACACTATGGATAAATTCAAATCAACCCAAAAATGTGTTAGGTGTACAATAAGATACCCCCAAATGATTTTGGTTTTTTTTTGTATTACTTTTTCTATCTATTCAAAAGAGAAAGATAGTTCTGATAGTTCTTATTTGGACTCAGGACTATTGAAAATATTAGAAATATCTGCGTCTTCCTCTGTTGGAAATACGCGGGGTGGTGAGAATATTGGCTCTTTGGTATCTAGTCTCAGGCAATCAAATAGTATATTATCCAATGAAGGAGAAATCTTCAAAGACTTTCAGGAGAGTAGAGAAAAAGGTCAATATACAAAATTATCCTACAGCCACCAGTTTACCTCCTCCGCATTTCTGGGTGTAAAGCTTTCCTCAAACCATCGATATGAATATGATCGCAATACATTGGGCAATAAAGGTAGTTTCATTCAGGATAGAACATTTACCAAAGAGAATATGGTGGGATTTCGGATAGGCTACGGCCCTCTGGATTATTTGAGTTCTTCCTCATATGAAATTTCTTTTGGATACGAAGAGAGCAGACAGAAGGGTCCCTATGATCTTTTTGGATTCAAACCTCCCCGAATTTCTTCGGGACAGTTTACTGATGTGACTGTACTTAAGGGAAATGGAACAGTTGATTTCCGTTCCAAAACATACTCTTTACTCTTTGGAGGTAGTTGGACGGGGGAATATTTGGGATTCTATACTCTGAATGATTTTCAGATAATCAATGGAACCTACAAATTGAATTCTCTTTCTCTTTCAAATACTTCCACTGTCGATCAATTTCGTCCCATTCCAACAAATGTTTCTCTGGCCTCATTGAAGATTAATAATTTCAGTGGATTTATCTATCATTTTGAACTGGGAGTGGTGATTAAAATTCTTGAGAATATTGGGTTCAAGATTGGATACTTTGCACAGATTCCTTATATCAATCCCAATAAAGCCGGTGGTTATTATATCGAAAATGGTGTAATCAATGAAGCAGAGTCTTCCAATATATTTACTTCAGCAAGTTCTCGCAATCTATTCAACACAGGTACGAATTTCAGTTTGGTTACAAAGTTTTAATGATACAGTTTAATTTTTTTAGCTAAAATCTTTTTTTCTTCTTCCTGGAACACTTCCGATTTGAGTGCTTCAATTTTTGCATAGTATTCTTCAGGAAGAGTTTCCGGGAATGGAAGTGAGGTGGTGAACGAAATAAAAGGTAAGGTTTTTGAAATTATCTTCTCTGCATTCTCATCGTTGCAATCAAAGACAAGAATAGAAAATTCACAAACGTAGAGAATTTTCCCTCCGGAATTGATCACTCTACTTTTGTAGTCTTTGAGCATACCTTCCACTGTGATCAGTTTCTTATCATCCTCAAATGAAAATTGAAAATCGGACAAACTCATTTTGAGGATCCCGATTGTTTTTTTATAGCGGCTAAATCACTTAAATAACGTTCTATAGATACCAGTCCCAAAAGTGATTGGTCTTCAAACTGACAAAAGTCCATGGGACTTGCCGGTCTACCGAATTTCCCGAATTCATTCACTTCGGTTGCTATAGTTCCTCCGGCCTGGACGCAGATAAATATACTCACCAGACGTGGGTTTCTGGGGTCAGGTAGAACCTTATTGGGCTTAAAATAGGCTTTGTACTTTCCATTTTCTAAAACGTCCATAGGTTTCCAGGCTCCACAATCTCTCCGAAAAAACTTAGATCCTTTTTTGAAGACACAGTGAGAGCTGACATACAGTCCTGTCCGTAAAAATTTAATTACATTTTGCCTTTGTGGGTGTTCGATGAATTTATAAGTCTCTACTGAGGGTTTCTCATCATTTGGAGGTGAGTAAGGAAGGATTGGAAAGATAGATCCCAGAATGATTATTAAAACTATAATTGGTTTGTATTTATTTATCATCATAAACTCCTTCGACGGCTACTATAGTGATGTCATCCTGTTTCTTTTTTTCTCCCAAATGAATATTCAAATTTAGCAGGGAGGTGTCAATGAGTTCATCTATAGAGCTATTTATATGGTCCTGCAATAAAGTTTTTAAGCGATCATCTCCAAACTGTTCGTAATCATGATTGAATTCTTCATAGAGACCATCTGTGAATAAAAACAATTTGTCATTTTTTTCAAATGGAAGAGATTTCGATATCCAGGTTTTGTTTGATACAAGACCGAGGATATGTCCTGTTCGATTCAATTCTATAAGTGTATTCTTGCGAATCAAATACTGAGATGGATGCCCTGCTGAGGCATAGATGATTTTATTTTCATCCAGATCTATATCGACAATAAATGCTGTGAAGTAGGTATTCATTTTTCGATAGATTTCTAAAAATCGTTTTTGTAATTCATCGATGAGTTCTCCGGGATCAAGGATAAACATCTTTAAACTTTCATAATCACTTTTGATGGACATGGTGATCATGGAAGCCTGAACTCCATGACCGGTAGCATCTGCTATCAAAATTCGTAATTTTCTCGGAGTGAGTAAGCATACATCATAAAAATCTCCACCAACTTTGTCTAAGGGAATGTACAAAGATTTGATATTAAAGTGAAGTATAGAATCTAAATTTTTGGGTAGTATATTGATTTGAATATTACGTGCCATTGTTAAATCTTTTTCTATGGAAATAAGAGATTTGTTCAACTCCGCAGTTCTTTCTTTCACTTTCTTTTCCAGTTCGGCGTTTGCCTGTTCCTGAAAGATGATGGTTCTTTTTATGGCTTCCTGGTTTTCATCCTTTATGATATCAATTTTTTTGGTAAGAGCTATGCTGAGTAGAATCATTTCAATGAAAGATCCGAACTGAATCCCGTAGACACTAAGAATTGAATATTCCATCAATCCGAACAATCTGAGGATAGTGAAGATTGATCCGATAGTAAAGCAAACCCAGGCAAAAATAAAGATACCGGCAGGTTTGAATTTTTTATTATAGATATAGATTCCGGAAAATAAAATCAGACTCAGAACAATGAGACTGAGCAAAGTTATGATGATATTTATTAGCATCATAGGAAAGAAAAATACAATCACTGATACCAAAAGTCCAAAGATGGAAAACAAAATAAATATCCTATTGAAAAAAGGTGAATAGATAGACAGTTTGAGGAAGGATTTGGAAAAAAGTGTCGAAAAGAATATAGTCAGGCCGACAAAGAATGGAACGGAGGCATTTTCCCAACCCTGTTTCTCGGGCCAGAGATAGAGATATGTATGGCCTAATGAACTTGCCTCCATAAGTAAATAAGATAAAATGTATCCAATGTAATAAAAATAAGTAACTTCTTTCGAATATAAGAAAATCGCTAAATTGTACAAAAACAAAGTGATCAGAGTTCCATAAAAAATCCCGTAAATCAATTCTTCACGAAAGACAAGTGATTCGAAATATTCCTTTTGATAAATATAGATCGGAATGAATAGTGAGGCGGTACTCTCGATTTTGAAATAAACTGTACTGATTCCATCACCGCTTAAATCCGGTTCAAATATGTATTCTCTGAATTTTACTTTTTTGATATTTGAAGAATAATTATCACCTGCAATTGTATGACGAAGGGATAAACTAGAATCATTCAAATAGAGATATTGATAAAAAGCAATCTTATCCAGGGAATGGTTTCGTATGACAATATAGTATTGATTTGGATTGTTGTGAGTTTTCTTGATTCGAAATTTAAACCAATACGTAGACGAAGAAAATCCGAGAACCGGTGATTCATCTCCGTAAGGAACAAATCTCTCATTGAACGAATCAGTTTGAATGTCTTCGATAGTAAGGGAATTTGTTTGGTCTGAGAGAAAGTACAATTTTGAGCCGGGGATTTGAGACGTTACCTCTCTTTCCAGAAGAATGAGGCTATCGGAAAAAATTGGACTGATGCAGAAATAAGCAAAGAATAGAATTGCATTCAATAATCTCTTGAAATCTAAATTTATAGATTGCATGATTAAAAATTCATAATGATTGGATGCTCTGGATTGCTTTGCAGGCATCGTCATTCAAAAATGATTTGGATTGAATCTCTTCACAGTTAGAGTTTTGCATTTTGATCGAGCATTTTTCGTATTGCTCCTGAATCAGGTTTGGATCACCGCCTCTGAGATTGTATACATTGCTTTTTTTGAAAGTATCCAGACATTTCTCTTTGCTCAACTCTTCCTTAAATAACTTTTCGGAGGTGGGTGAGAGCTTTTTTTCAAATCCCTCTGAACAGGTTAGAATTTTTTCACAGACACTCAGAGTCATACTCAATGATTTTTCTTTCCAGGCAGGATCATCCAAGCCTTTCAGTTTTTTTTTCTGACAGGAGAGTAAAAAAATTGCGATCGTTAAGATAATTGATAATTTATTCATTGAATTAATATTTATTATACATTATTTTTATAACTGCATGCTAATTGCAGTCTGTTTGTAAACATTAGAAAGAGATATTTGAGTGATTTAAAAATTTCTATTACAAATGTCTATAACATACTAGAAACCTACAATCTTGCATGTAAAAATCAAATCTATTTTCCTATTTTTGATGCTTTTTTTGTCCGATAAAAAACGAAGGGAAGGGGAAGAAAAATGTTTATTTGGTTTCGAAATGGTACAGTAGAGCCATACATACCCACAGTACGGCATGATACGATTCATAGAGTCAATCCCATGCATCCCGGGATTCCTGATAAGTCAGTTTCCATCAATGAACATGACGAAAGAAAACAATACGTAGTTCAGAAATTTACCCAGAAAGCGGCTGAAGCCTATGAGCAGGAGGAATTCTCTCCTGATGAATCCCATCCTCCCGTATTTGCAAGAGACATAATGTCAAGAAACGTTGTCACAATCGAACAGGATAGCCTGATCGATGACGTCGAAAGCAAGTTTGAATCTAAAAAATTCCGACACATTCCTGTTGTCAATTCAAAGGGCGATCTGACTGGGATGATCTCCGAAAGAGATATTTTTAAGCATTTATTGAATTCTTACAAGAGAAATATGCATCTCACTCCGAACATTAAGATTTTGGAAATCATGATGACAGAAGTCCTCACCGGATTTCCGGACACAGCGATTCGGGAAATTGCTAAAATCATGTTTGAGCACAAGATAGGTTCCGTCCCCATAGTGAATCGGGAAGATCATAAATTGATAGGAATCATCACAAGAAGTGATATTTTGAAATCTGTAATGCGACATACATCAATGAATCTATACGGTTAAAATTGGAAGTAAATGAAGGGGCGTGCTTCAGTCTGCGCCAGATGATAGATCCCAACAGTCAAGATTCCTGTAGCGATTCCGGCAAGTGACGAAGGCAAAAGAGACCAGATTCGGTAGAGTTTCTCTCTGAGATAAATGGGTGAGATGTGCCAGGTTGCAAAAATCAAAATCGCAGATATAATTTTATAATCCAGGTTGGGTGTCTCCCAATTGTTCGCGGAAAGATTGGTCAGAATTTTTCCGAAATTATCCATTCCCGTCACCCGAAAAACTATCCAACCGAAGAGAACCAAATGAAATGCCAGTAAGACACGAAGATATTTTAGGATACTGTAATAGACTAGATCTCCGATTGATTTCCAAAGTAGGGAAAACCTGAGATTGGAATTTTCTGTTGAAAGTTTCAGGATTGAAAAAGCACTTCGCACCCGGGAACCTGCGGATAGAATCTTTTCTGAAATACCATATTGGTCATAGCCAATTTTTCTTTCGATACCGAGTAGGATTCCGTGATAGAGTCCCCAGATGACGAAATTGATCGCTGCCCCGTGCCAGAGACCGCAGAGAAACATAGTTATGAATAGATTGGTGTAGACGTGATTTCTGTTTCCACCCAAAGAGATATAGAGATAATCCCGGAACCAGCCTCCCAATGAGATATGCCATCGACGCCAGAACTCTGTGATCGATTGGGATTGATAGGGGCGATTGAAATTTTCCGTTAGGTGAAATCCCAGAATAGCGGCTGATCCGATTGCGATATCGCTGTAGCCCGAGAAATCTCCATAGATCTGAAATGCATATCCGTAGATTCCAACTATTGTTTCTGCTGTAGAATACATTTCGGGAGTTGTGTACACCCGATCCACCAGATTGGTTCCGAGCCAGTCGGCTCCTAATTTTTTGAAGAGTCCGGACAAAATGAGAAAAATTCCATAAGAGAATTTCTCAAAGCTAATCGTAAAATGTCGCCCGAAGTCATTGATCCAGGGAATGAATTCTTTTGCCCGAACAATCGGACCTGCAACCAATTGGGGAAAGAAAGTCACATAGAGTGCAAATCTCAGAAACCTCGGTTCCGCATCCATTTTCCCGCGATAGATATCAAGGGTATAGGAAAGGGTTTGAAAGGTATAAAAAGAAATCCCTACAGGTAAGATGATATTGTACTTATCAAAGCTGGTTTGGGAATGAATCGAACTCAGAAAAGAATTCAAAATTTCTAAACTGAAATTGAAATATTTAAAAATAAAAAGTAGACCCAGATTGAAGAAGAGAGAAAGAAATAAATAAAACTTTCCACTCCGACCCAAGATCCTTTCTTTCTCGATTTTCAATCCGAGAAAATAATCACTGACTGTAGAAAACACCAGGAGTAATACAGGTAGTACACTCCAGGTCATGTAGAAATAATAGGAATAGGAAAGAAGGAAGAAAAGCTTGAGGGAAGGAAAGTTTTTTAATAAAAATCCTGTTAAAAATACAAGAAAAAGAAAACTGAAATAAGCACGTGAGGTGAAATTTACAGCTTTGTTACTTTCTTTTTTGAGAGCTTCTTTTTCTGCGGAAACCCTCAATTCTTCATTGCCCAGAAATTTTTGGTATTGATTGTAAAAATCTGTATAAAAAACATCTGCTAGAATGTCCCCACCGTATCTTGTCAGATGAGTCCTGTCTTCCTGAACAATTCCCTTTTTTACCAAACTATCTGTATTTCCGGGACCTCCGAGTCCGCTGATCGAATTGTAGTACGCTATACCCAGTTGACCGGAGATTTCTTTTTCTATCTCGTGAATGCTTAGCAATTCCGGCATAGAAATCATCTTTCCATTCCCACCCGGACGCATCCTTTCTACAGGACCGAGGAAAAGGATATCTGCTGAGCCCGAATGCTTTTTGAATCTTTCCAGAACGGTTGAGGTTGCTTTCCTGTAGAATTCTTCGGTTCTCTCGGGGTACTTCCAGAGGTTTTGGGACTCATTGACACCGTACTGGAGAATGATGAGATCCGGAGAAAGCTTTTGGATTCCACATGCAAAGTTTTCCTCGGGTGTGATGAGTTGGTCATACAATTCAATTCCCATCATGGAGACGGGAGAGTAAGAAATCCCGGAATCTGTTTCCATGAGAAAAGAATCTATATAAGGAAGATCTCCGGTACTACCTTCAAAATCGAAGCTTAGTTTTTCTGAAGGTGGGATATCCACCATTATGACTTCGCATAAATCCGGAAATTCGGGAATGGGTAGTGTCGACGTTCCTGAATCGTGACGCACATTCAATTGGAGGTTGCCCTGATTTCCGCGCTTTCTGAGGAGAACTCCGGCACCCGTCCAGGGCTTCTTTCCTTCCTGAAGGACATGAATGGATTTGGAAAGAGGGGAATTGGGAAGGAATGTATCACCGGTAAAACCTATCTTCGGGTTGAGCGAGCCCCAGGGTTTGGCTTTTTCCCTTGTGAAAGCCGATTCCGAACTGAGGTTTTTGTGGCCCAGCATGGCACGTTCCAGTTTGAAAAAAGCCGGAACTGCTCCCCGACCCCCATCTCCGAAATCTTTTTGGAAATTTTCTTTCAGACGTGAGGTGAGGATATCAGCCCAGATGATCGAGTCTCCGTAGTGCAGGATTCTCAATTTCCCTTTTTTTTCCTTTTCCAGGGCTTTGAGTTTGGTAAAAAAATTCTTTAGATAGGCTGATTCTTCACCTGATAATAAATTTTCCGACCCGGGAATGATGACCTTGGGTTCGGGGGGCACGGGAAAGAAGGTCTCTTCGAGAAAACTAATGAAGTCCGGTTTGAGTTCGGAAAGCTTAGGAAAGTAGTAAACTTCCTCTTTGTCAAAAATATTTTTTTGAACCAGAGAAAGTGATACAAGGGTGAAGAACCAAAAGAATAAGAAAAGGAAGATTCGGGTGCTCTGTTTCATTTACTGCTTTCTTGTGGATCAATTAAAAGAAATGATAGTATCCGAGTTTGAGACCGTGATCCCAGGATGTGCTTTCCATTCTGATAGGAACTAAGAAGGAAGCTGAAATCATCCCATTCCCGTAAGGTTTCCAGGCAAAACCGGGATAGACATTCCAAAATCGGTTCCAGGGAGTGATTGATTTTTCATAGGGTTCCCGGTACTCCATCTCGAGGTAAAGATTGACATTGTCCGAGATTCGATACGCAAGGCTCAATCCGGCCTGGTAGTGACGTTGAAATTCCTGACGGGGTTCTTCCCTGAAACTGGTATTGGTCTCGGATTGAATCGCTAGTTCTGTGAGAATTTCCAGACCATTCCATCTGTACCCAAATGCCAAATTAGGTCGTACGATATAGAGATCGGGAGCCGCATTGTATCGTGGAGACTGTCCTATCATCCGATCGAAGACTTTGACACCCGCACCGATCAAAGTTCCATTGGATTGATTTCCGGTTTCTCTGGCAAATTTTATGGCTCCGAACCAACGATCAGTTTGGGTGATGGGAGCATTTCCGGAGGATTCGTATTTTGTCCGGCCTCCCCCTCCACCGATTGAGAGGTAGTCCATAACCTTCCATTCTCCTTCCAGAGAAAGGTTACGATTCCTCTCATACAGAGAAGGTTCGGAATTTTCATCGATGGACCCATTGACATGAATCTTGGAGTACAGACCTCCTGCGGAAATTCTCAGGGGATGGAGGAACTGTGAATTCTCAGAAAAAACTTGTCCGGGAAGAAGAAGCATCAGGAATGAGGTGAGGAGATACTTTAGCATTTTATCTTTCATTTCTGGTATATGCCTCCAGGGATAACACATAACGATTGCCCAATAATCTGAATCCGATACTGTTCGGATGGATGCAATCAAACATATATTGTTTTTCGGATACAGAAGTTCCCAGAGTAGATCTCAGATTGATGTATCGGAAATTTTCTATTTGAAAGACCAAATTGTAAAGAAGAGAATTGTAATCATCAAGAAGAGTTTTCATGTCTACATCAACCTGTGTGTCCGTAAATCCGGCGGCTTTCAGAGTGTCCCGACAGGAGGTAGAGCCGTTGGCATTGTCCGGATTGGGATAGTCATAGCCGTGGAAAATCCAGATGAGCGGATCCCCTCCCCATTTATTCAATTTGTAGGCATTCCCCGATGTGATCATGTCCTTGATAAGCCCGGAAATGGTTAGGAATCTGGATTGCTTCTCAGCTGAAAAATTATTCACATAGGCGGATGGAGTGAACTGTAGGTCATTTCCTCCCAGACTGACAAGAACGTATTTTATGGAAGGTCCCGCTTCGTCGATTGTTTGAATGTGTGCACCGCGTTGGTAGGCTCCGCTGAGAGTGGTTCCTCCGAGTGTTGCCCCTTTGATCTGGTAGTTGTGGTACTTTTCCAATTGAACGCGAAGGGTTTCTATGGCATTGACTCCAAAGACTAGATCCGTCCAACTATCTCCCACCATTCCAAATTTAGTTCCCCGATCATTTGTGCAGATGGCAAGGGAATAGCAGGCAAATTGCATTTGTAGGTTGTCATCTATCTTTTTTTTTGTATCACAATTACTGAAGAGAAACAAAATCAGAAGATGAATGATAATAAATCTAAATTTGATTGAAAACAATCTCTTTCCTCCAGAATCCCGGTATCCGGGTGTGCGGAACCCACACCAATTCTATTCAAAACTCTTTCCAATCTTCGATAGATTGTTCAGAAAAGATATTAGAAAAAAAAATTTTCCAATAGATGATAACGAAATTTCGGCAGATAGGATCGCGTGATTACAAAAATCATTTTATCGAAAGCTCATAGACCGGAAAACTACAATAGTACAAGGTAAAATACTTTTAAAATTTCATACCAGCACCAGTACGCAAAATTAAAAATAGTGATGAATTTGAAAAAAAATAATGAGACATAAAAATATTATAAGTTAGATACAGCTCATGAAAAATTTCCAATTGGATAGAATTTAGATTTAACAATTTGCCTTATTCTATTTTATAGATAGAAAATTATACACCACCCAGGGAGAAAAAATGGAGCTTAATTGGAACGATGTACTAGCAGAAGTATCTAAGAAAATTCCTTCTATGTACTATGATCCTTTTATCCAACCTCTGACTATCAAAGAGTTCGATAGGAATGAAATCTTTCTTCATGCTCCCTCTACCACAATCAAAGAGCACGTAGAAAAAAAATATCAGCAGTACATCCAGGACGCTATTGAAAAAATCTCGGGTTCAAGACTGAAGATTTCGATCTCAGCAGACGTTCAGTCTATCAATCCGATCTCCAATTTTGTTGAGAACCGATTCAATGAGACTCAGTCTGTTTTTCATCCGGACTACTCCTTCGAAAACACTCTCAAAGGCGATTCAAACGCTCTGGCGATTACTGCGGCAATGGAAGTTGTTCAAAAACCCGGTATTTTTAATCCTCTGTACATCTATGGTCGGGTAGGAGTCGGTAAGACTCACCTCCTTCAGGCAATAGGAAAGGCTCTTCAGGAAAAGAATGAGAATGTAAAGTACCTCTCCATCAGCCAATTTCTCACTGAGTTTGTCTACAATCTCCAGATCAAGAATGGTTTGGATCAATTTCGTTCCCGATTTCAATCCTATACCTGTCTCATCATCGATGACATTCATCAGTTGAACAGTACTGCAGAAAAGACTCAGGAAGAATTCTTCCAACTCTATAATTTTTTATTTGAGAGAAATCGTCAGATCATCATTTCTGCGGACCGTCCCGTGCACGAGTTGCCCCTTCAGGATAGACTTCGTTCGCGGTTTTTGTCCGGGTACCAGGTAGAGATCAAGCCCCCCGATTCAAAGATTCGGGAGATGCTGATCCAAAAAAAATCAGAAGATTTTAGTTTGAATCTCAGTGATACTTCCATTCAATTCATTCAGGACAATTTTAAATCTGATATGAGATCGATCACCGGTTGTCTGAATGAATTGTCCCTGTACAGAA
This sequence comes from Leptospiraceae bacterium, assembly GCA_024233875.1. Classification (GTDB taxonomy): domain Bacteria; phylum Spirochaetota; class Leptospiria; order Leptospirales; family Leptospiraceae; genus JACKPB01. Next base: position 195,079 of record JACKPB010000007.1, on the reverse strand, counting down.
AGACGTACAATCTCCTGCTATTTTCCGATGAAAAGGTGAAGGAGATTCTGGAGTCAAGAATCGAGAAAATCGGTAAGATCGATATTCAACACGATCGAATCCTGGACACTGTCTGTGAATACTACTCCCAGGAAAAGTCCCAGATTACCAGTAAGTCCAGAAAATCAGAGTACATCATTCCCAGACATGTCTCCATGTACTTGATCTATGAAATCTGCAATCTAAACAAAACAATGATCGGAAAGATTTTCAATACCAATCACACCACTGTGATCTCTGCCTTAAAAAAAGTAGAAACCAATATGAAAAAGGATGAAAACTTTAAGAGGATAGTCCTGGGATTTAGAAGAAAATTCGAACTTCAATAAGAGCGAAATGAGCCTATAAATGAGAAAAGCCCGATGAGTATCGGGCTTTTTTTTTGGGTCAGGAACCGGGTTTGAGGAGTTTGGAGAGATCTACGATCTTCTTTTTGTGCTTATTGCTTCCTTCGTGCCGGATTCGATTGTAGTCATCTATCCTTCCTTTGGCTTTTGTTTCGAGTTTTGGGATCTCGATTCTCAGGAATTCCTTCTCTTCGGGCGTGAAGTCTTTGTTGAAAGGATTGATGAGCTTTTTATTGGAAACCAGTCGAATTTTGTTCATTCGATCCTTTTCACATTTGATGAGTTTGTCCAATTCGATTTGGAGACAGACAAGCCCTTCCAGGTTTTTGATGATCTCTTTGAGAGGTGGATCGAAAATATTCTTAAATTCGGCTTCGGAATCGATGGGGTAGTACTTTCCTTGAGACGCGATTGCTACCTGTTCGAGTTGTTTTCCCTGTCCGGGAGGAATTTTCAAGCCTGCTATGAAAAGTTTCACGCCTGTATCGAGGGTATTGATACTGGTCAGGGACTTGGCAGCCGCTACAGGATCCCCATCGCAACTTTCCACTCCATCTGTGACTAGGAGAATGTTGAATTTTCCTTTTTTGCCCCTCAATTCTTCCCTTAGCTTTTCAAGAGTGGCGGCAATAGGAGTGGAGCCTCTGGGTTCGAGGGTATCTACATCCTTAAGAAGTTCTTCTTTGGAGAAATTGGTAAAGGGGGATCGAACCTCATCGAGAGCCGAACAATCATTTTGACCGTAGGCATACATACCCAGTTTCAAAAATGGTGGGTTTCTTTGGATAAAACTTTTGACAACAGACTTTGCGGACTGCATTTTTGTGGAAGATTCAGTCATCGCATCATTCATACTCAAACTTTGATCGAGAATGATAATGAGGTACTCATCTCCGGTGATTCCATAAATGGAAACATCCTTGCAATTGCTCGGCTGGCATTCATCCAGATCGGGGTTGAGACCGGCGGCAATCTCCAGTTTGTCATAAATTCCATCGCCATCTTTGTCGGGAAGGTTGATGTCATCCCAGGAATTCGCTATCCCGAAACTTATCACAAGTCCGAGCAAGATTAGGAATAATTTTCCGTTGAATTTTAAACTCATTTTTTAAGCCTCATCTTTGGTTTTTCTCAGTAAGCAATTGGGCAACCATTCACAATTCAAACAATAAGAATCTTCTGTGTTGAAAGTAGAAGGAGGACAGATGTTTGCAGAGGGAACCTGGTAGGATTTCAGATAGTCTTCCTTTTTCTTAATGTCATTTAGAGATTTGACTGTTTGGATGTGTTTTTTGTTTGTCTCTTCGGGAGTAACCTCTATCATCTTCTCTTCGGTTTTTTGAACACTTTCAACGACTATATCTATGAGGTTTCCCCTTTCTTTTTGCTTTCCTCTGACAAAGAAATGATAGAAGGCAAATCCACCGAGAGCACCACCAAAATGACAGGTATTGCTGATAGGAGCACTGCCGAAATAAGTCATGACAGCCCCCAGAATCAGAGAAAACCAAACTGCATTTTTCGCCCGAATCGCAAAAAAGAGGATCAAAAGCTCCATCTCGGGAAAAAAGATTCCGAACATGGACATCAAACCGAAGACAGCACCACTCGCACCGATCGTAACGGTGATGAGTCCGTCAAATGCTGAATTTCCATTGACCAGAACTCCCAAATACGCCGCGAGAACGACCATCAGTCCTCCGGAAATGAGGGAGGTAAAGTAAAGAAAAGTAAACTTCCATTTCCCCAAAAGGGGGACGAGGTATCCACCCAAAAGATAAAAACCATACATATTGAAAATGAGATGTAAGGGAAGGGAACTGGCTGTGGAATGAAGAAAGCCATAGGTAAGGATCTGCCAGTATCTTCCATTCATAAAAGAGATGGGTTGTAAACCGAATATCTTATGTATGGAAAGAGAAAGAGATCTACTGGGATCTTTGTCATCGATCAACATCAGTTGGATTAAAAAGATAATACTGTTTGCAAGCAAAATAAGGTTCAATGGATGGAAAATCGATTTTCCGAATATGGTCGGTCCTATCGTGGTTTTTTTATTTGCCATATACCTTAGAATGTTGAAATGGGATTGTACGTCAAGCAGGGTATTTCAGAAAGGGGATTGGATTTTTAAATGAAGAACAATATAGTCAAATCGATTCTTTGGCAGGATGGGAAATTGTTTCTCCTCGATCAGAGAAAATTACCCGGTCATGAAGAATTTATCGAGCAATACAGTTTGGAAGATGTGATTGATTCGATTCGTAAAATGATTGTTCGCGGAGCACCGGCGATTGCAATTTCAGGAATCTACGGAATGTGTGTGTATCTCAATTCTGTATCGGAAAAGCCTGATTATTCTGATTTTCTTATGAAAATTCAAAACCTTGTCGAGTCGAGACCTACAGCTGTAAATCTCCGTTTGGCGACAGAAGAGTACCTGAATCAGTTTACGGAAAGCTATTGGAGGGAGTCCGGATTGGATCGGATACGGAGAGATTCGGAAACCCTCGCTAATCGTTTCTTTGAGGAAGATATAGAGACAAATTCTAAGATAGCTTCCAATGGTGCGGATCTATTCAAAGATCATACCGGAGACCTGAATATCCTCACTCATTGTAATACGGGCGCAATTGCGACTGCCGGGATCGGGACCGCTTTGGGTGTGATACGATTTTTGCGGGATAGAGGGTTTCGATTGACCGTCTATGTCAGTGAAACCAGACCCTATCATCAGGGATCCCGCTTGACCTCCTGGGAATTGGGAAAAGAGGGGATTGAGCACTATATCATCACAGACAGTATGAGTGCCTTCGTGATGAATGAGAAAAAAATCAATGCGGTATTGGTCGGCGCGGATCGAATCGCAAGAAATGGTGATACAGCCAATAAAATAGGTACTTATTCACACGCAATCATTGCCGGGCATCATTCCGTGCCATTTTTTGTCGCAGGGAGCCGAACCAGCTTTGATCTTTCGATTGCTTCCGGTCGGGAAATCCCTATCGAGATGAGAAATTCGGATGAATTGACACAAAATTCATTTTTGAAAGATTCCGATGGAAAGAATTACATTCCCCCGGGCATCCTCTCTCCGGAAACAGCCCTGGCTTTGAATCCTTCTTTTGACGTTACTCCTTCCGATTTGATTTCAGGGATCATTACGGAGATGGGAGTGATCTCACCTGTCAATGAAACTGAAGTTAAAAAATTATTAAAATTCTAATTTGAATTTAAAGTAGTATCTTGATCATTGAAGCCGATGTAAAAACTTTGTCTTGAACCAAAGAAAAATATATGAAAAAAATCGTTTTTGTAGGCGGCGGGCATAGCAACGCTCTTGTTCTGAAAAAGATGGGTATGTCATCGCATTCGGGGTTGCATGTAACACTTGTCTCTCCCTTCACAATGACACCTTACTCGGGAATGTTGCCTTCCTACATCACCGGTGACTATAGATTTGATGAGGTTCATATTGACTTACGTCAGTTGTGCACATTCGGTGGTGTGAAGTACATTCAGGATGAGGCGGTAAATATTGACATACAAAAGCAGAAATTATTTCTAAAAAATCACCCTGAAGTTGATTATGATATTCTATCTATTGATACGGGAAGTACACCCGATATCTCAAACATACTCGGAGTTGAGTTTGCCTATCCTGTAAAACCGGTTTCTTATTTTCTGGATTCACTTGAGAATTTTAGTTACAATATCCGGTCCAAACCTACGGAGAAATTGATTCAAATCGCTATCATCGGTGCGGGAATCGGTGGTCTGGAGATAGCTCTGGCGATGAAAACCAGAATGGAAAGATTGAATTGTAATTTTGAAATCTCCATCCTGCACAAGGGAAAAGAACCCGCTGAGAAAAATAACAAAGAACTCAGGAAAATCGTTCTGGAATTATTGAAAGATAAAAATATAAAGTTTTATGCCAATCAAAATGTAAACCGTATTACACCCATTCGAAATACTTTCAATATTCAGAATTTTCAAAGAGTAAAAATCTTTTGTGATTCCGGATTTTCTATAGAATCAGATTTTATCATTCGTACTACAAATGCTTCTGCTCCTGATTGGATTGTCAGAACCGGACTGAAGACAAATGATCGTGGATTCATCCTGGTGAGAAATTCCCTACAGTCTGTAAATGTTGAAAATATTTTTGCCGCCGGGGACATTGCGAGTCTGGAAACTAATGAACATCCCAAGTCGGGTGTGTATGCAGTTCGCCATGCACCTTTTCTTTATGAAAACATATTTAGATACATCAAAAAACAAAAACTAAAAGAATACCTTCCCCAAAGAAATTTTTTAGTTCTCATGAATACCGGAGACAGACAGTCCATTGCCACCAAAGGGAGATGGAGTTTCGGACCGTATCCATTTTTGTACAAAATGAAAGACAGTATCGATGTTTCTTTCATGAAAAAATTTAAAAATCTTCCACCTGCAATGATGAAGATGAAGCCTGTATCGGGAGAGGTGTTTAAGTGCAATGGTTGTGCATCAAAGGTTTCTAGCTTGGTACTACAAAAAGTTTTGAGTCGTCTCCAATTAGAAAACATCAATCAGGACTCTGAACCTCCGTCCCTGTTTTCTAAGATTGAAAAGATTTTTAATTCTACAATCAATTCTCCATCCTCTTCTCAGGTAGTGCTGGGAATGCACGATGGGGATGATAGTTCCATCATTAAAATTCCTAAAGGAAAAAATCTGGTTCAAACTATAGATTTTTTTAAATTGATTCTCAAGGATTCCTATCTTTCCGGAAAGATTTTGGCTCATCATGCTCTGAATGATATCTATGCTGTAGGCGGTATTCCTGACTCGGCTCTCACCTTGCTCAATATGCCCTTTGAAAATGAAAGAGTTCTCGAAGAGGAGATGTATCACTTGATGAGGGGGATCAATGATGTGTTTTTGGAGGAAAATTGTCGGCTTCTCGGTGGACATACCTCTGAAAGCTCTGACTACATGGCGGGTCTTTCCTGCAATGGTTTTGTGGATGAGGGGAAAGAGATTCGAAAATCTGAAGCTCAGGAAGGAGATATTCTGATCCTCACCAAACCTCTCGGTACGGGATTGATCTTTGCCGCTGAAATGAGAAATCGGGCTAATGGAAAATGGATAGATAAGGCAATCAATAAAATGCTTCAATCCAATAAAAAAGCCATGGAAATTTTCCAGCTTCATCAGGTCAGGGCATGCACTGATATTTCGGGGTTTGGATTGATCGGACACCTGGCGACTATTTTGAAGGCATCCAAAAAGAGAGCATATTTACAATTGTCGGATATAAGAGTTTTGGATGGGGTAGAGGAAATCCTGGAAATCTATCCTGTGATTGATAGTTCCTTCTTTCCTGCCAATCTCATGACCTATGATGGATTCGTTGAAAATCAGCTCAGTCCCTCAGTTAAGAAAACGAGGATTCTTTATGATCCTCAGACTTCGGGTGGTCTCCTGGGTGTAGTTCCTCAGGAGCTTGCAAATTCCTGTTTGAAGATGCTTACCGAAAATCGCTATGATGCTTTTGTCTTCGGTAAGCTGAAAAAGGGTAAACCCGGGGTGGTTGTGGAATAGATTAGATTCCCTTAGAGGCTTTGAAGGAATTCCAGGTGATCTGACACTGTCCTGTGTGCTCGGCCTCATGCCAATTCAATAAAATAAGAATTTCATTATTGGTTTTTTCTGAATCCGGGAATGGTTTGCTGTCAAATTGGTCTGGAGATAGTTTGTTGAAATACGAATAAAATTTCTCTGTAGAGGAATTCAGGAGATTTCTGATCGTAGAAAAATCATGCTTTAGATTTGTATCGGGAACCGAACCGCTTCCAAAATGCTCTACCAATTCTTTATTCACAACTTCAGAATTGTCCAAACGAATATGAAAATACTTTTCGAGTGTAGCGGCACAATGAAGCACCTGCCAGGCAATGTGGGCTCTACCTTTTTCTCCGAAGGGGAGTTTCCAATAGAGAGCTTCCTCACCGTGACCTGATTTCTCCAGGGTGTCCAGAAGTGCCAGAAGTCTCAGACGGGTGAACTTGTGTTGTTCCAGTAATACGTTGTTAGCCATAAGTGAATCTTCCTGATTAGGGTAAAGATTTGTCCAGCGCAAAATCAGATTTTCTGAATATGGGATGGAGCTCTATGCCTTCTCTTTCCAGGTTCTCTCTTCCGCCTTCTTCTCTATCGAGAATGCAGACACATTTATTTACCTGAATGTCTGCCGATCTGAGGGCTTCAACAGCCTTAAGAGTGGAACCACCTGTGGTGATCACGTCATCTACAACCAGGCATGTACTGACTTTAGAGGTAGCTCCCTCGATTTGCTTTTTCGTTCCGTGATCTTTTGTTTCTTTTCTGACAATTAATGGATAAACTAAAATACCTTCTCTTTGATACACAAGACTCATCGAATAGCAAATGGGATCAGCTCCCATCGTCAGACCTCCGATGGCTTCGGGTTGGAAACCGAGTTCGGGCACATGAGTGGAAACCAGATAATTGGCTAAGATTTCCAATCGGTCGGGATAGAGGAGAAGTTCTTTGCAGTTGAAGTAGTGATGTGATTTTTTGCCACTGGCAAGAGTGAATTGTTCTTCCGAAAACCTATATGCATAGGTCTTCATAATATCAAATAGTTTGGTTTTCATATATTTTTCCTAAATCGGATATAAAAATCTTTGTATCCTCTTTTTTTCCAAAATTCAATCGCTTCTTTATTGTCCAGTAAGGTTCGCAATTCGAGGATTTGAATTTTTTTCTTTTTCGTCCATTCCTCAGTAGAATCGAGGAGTAGTTTCATGTATCCTTTTCCGGATTGTCCCTGTTTTGTAACGGCTATGTCGATATAAAAAATCTTTCCTTCCTGTAGATAGGGTCTTTCTTCAACCCTTCCCATGAGCATAGAAAGGAGGGTTTTGTTTTCGTCGAATACTCCCAGAAAGAGTACTTTACCATTTTCACGAATCTTAAGATAGACGTCGATCATCTTTGTGGCGGCTCTAGGTTTCACTTCAAAAATCCCATCCAGAGGGTAGCTATTGATTTTTCGGAAGAAGTAGTTGAGAAGTTCTATCGCCTGATTTCTATCTTCTTCTTCTATCTGCTTAACGAGTGGGTATTTTTTTGAAAAAAGATTCATTTCTAAAGAACTATTTCAGCAGGGTAAAGATTTTTGGAAACTTAATTTTTCCGGCTCTCCATCAGAATAAAATTTCAATCAGGACTGATTTGCGTTTTAGGAAATCATCTTCAAATCTCAATTGAATTCTGATTTTTTCATTATTAGGTAATTTTTTATTCTTCTGAACATATTGATTTTTTAATACAAAATCAGATTTTACTAACTCACATTACGCAAAGTAGCGAAATGTGAGGTTGCAGGGAGCCTGCCGGCAGCTTGGGCTATCGCATAAACCCATATTTTTATTGATTTATTAGCAAAAAATGATTTTGATTTTAAACTAAAAAAAATTAGAAAAATAAAATACTGCGTAAGATGAGTTACTAATAGATTAATAAAAATAGGAGTCTTGGGATGATGAGTCCCCGGTTGGTGAACCCGGTCGAACTATTGCTGAAAGACTACCTTTCTTTCTCCTCAGCATTCGCATGAATAGCGTGAGGTGAATAAATTCCTACTCATTTTCTAATTCGGTATGAAGTCATTTTATAGCTGATTCTTCTGTGAAGGCGCAAATCTTCTGAAAATGACTATAATAAATCGACAAACCTATATATTAACTCACCTTACGCACTCGCTTGGCTCGTTCAAGGGATTTGATAGCCTATCGGCAATTTGGGGACAAACTCTCCAAATCCCTTAAAATATGGATTCAATTAGAATAGAAAGGAATGAAATTTGACTCTCGACTTTCTTTTCTTTGTGGAATATTGGACTTTGTCAATTCCGGGAAAAACTATCCCCATAACTCGGGAAATTTTATTGATTTAATCATATGATTTTTGGGAATTGATCCATGAAAATTTTAAACCTTTTCCTTCTTATTTTTATAAATTGTGCTTACCAAAAGCCAACCCCCGAAGGAAGGGAAGAGTTCTGTAGGAAGCAACTCCTGCAGAATCTAGTTCTGGAACCGGTAACTCCCAATCTCACAAAAGATCTGGCGGGTGTCGTCTATGTGGATTGCATTCGCGAAAAAATTACTAAAAAGGGCAGGACAATTCTTGAATTCGATGACGGAAGGTTTGTCTATTGAATTGAGAATTGTAGTTTCTTTCTATTTCTAAAAGAAAAAACTTGTATGTATGAGCTGGACTGGTCAAATTCCGGTGATTTTGCTAGAAAATCCAAAATATCCGGGAAATATCGGGATGGTCTGTAGGCTGATTGCCAATTTCGGTCTACCTCCCCTTCGAATTATTGGAGATCCGGTCGACTTTCACTTTGAAATGGAGTGGATGGCTTACAATTCCAGCGAAGAATTGGATAAGATCCAATACTATCCCGACTTTGTGGAGGCTACTTCCGATCTTGAGGTAGTGGTCGGAACAGGAATGATTCATGGAAGTGATCGGGGTAGATTCATCTCTCTGAATGAACTGCCTTCCACTTTTGGAGATAAAAAAGCGGGAATCCTCTTCGGGCGGGAAGACACCGGTTTGACGAGATCGGCAGTGATCCAATGTGATTGCATGATAGACTTCCGTTTGCCCGGCTATCAGAAGTCCATGAATCTTTCTCATTCTGTTTCATATGTATTGTCGACTCTATACAATCATAAGTATCAACCCAAGCCCAATAAAGAGCCCGTCAATTCACCTTCCGACAAAAAGCATTTTTACGAATTCACTACCGGTGTTTTTAAAAAGCTCGGAATGAACCAATTTCACGGGAATGAGTTTCTTCCCGTAAAGCGACTCAAACAAATAGTGGAGAGATCCAATCCTTCCCATGGGGATGTCGCATTTTTGTACAAATTTTTTAAAAAAATAGATCAATCTATAGATAGATTGGATTCGGAATAAACCATGTTCAGAAGGGAGAAGTTTCATAAAATCGGTCATTATATCTATTTGAGCAGTAAAATCTTTCTCATTATTCTTTTGACTGCCATTTTGATTGATCTCTTCTTTGAAATGAATTACCTGACTGTCCCCACGTATTCGAGAGACAATCTGGATACCATGAGTCCTTATACCGTAGCCATTGTTCCCGGAGCGGCAGTGTACGGAAAAAAGCCTTCTCCGGTACTGGAAGATAGACTTAGATGTGCTGTATTGCTTTACAAAAAGAAGAAAGTAAAGAAAATTCTTCTCTCCGGAGACAATGGAACAAAAACCTATAATGAGCTAACTCCCATGTTGAACTATATGTTGAAAAATAAGGTTCGGAAGCAGGACATATTTATGGACTACTCCGGATTCCGAACCTACGACACCTTGATTCGGGCCAAGATTCTATACAATGTGGAAGATGCTGTGATTGTCACCCAACGTTTTCATCAGCCTCGAGCCTCTTTCATAGCAGAAAAGATCGGTATCAAGACTGCTGTCATGGAGTCGGACTTACATATCTATAATGATCGGGTGAAGTATCGAATCCGGGAGTTCTTTGCCAGAAATCTTGCCTGGATGGATATATTTTTGTCTGATATCCCAAGAAATTATAAGGGGGAAACATACTCGATTCTGGGAAATGGTGAATTGACCTGGAAGACCAGAGACTTAATTAAAAGTAAATAAGCCGGGACATTCGATTTCCAAAATCTTCAGAGCATTCCCGGAAGTAATCACACCTTCTCTGATCCTGTAATCAAAACTCATTTTTTCTTCTACTACCATCTCCGTAAAATGTCTGAGTTTGTAAGTCTTGTTTTCTTTTGCCAATTCCAGGTCGTGGGTGGTCACATAGCTGAAGGATCGGGAAGCACTTAATTTTTTCAAAATAGCTGAAGAGGCTATCAATCGTTCCCTGGTATTGGTTCCTTTCAGAACTTCATCGATGAGGACAAGACAGGTTTGATTCTCCGCATTTAGAGTGTCCAGAATGTAAGCCAGTTTTCTTACCTCAGAATAAAAGAAAGAAATTCCATCTGTAAGTGAATCTTCATTTTTGATACTGGATAGAATCTTAAGCGGAGGAAGCTTCATTTCTGTGGCGGGTACTTTTGATCCGCAGAGAGCCAGGAGAACATTGATCCCTATTGTTCTCAGAAAGGTTGTCTTTCCGGACATATTGGAACCCGTGATGAGGACTAACTCCTTCTCCTGAATTTTTTCCAATGGGTTGTAGACCCGATGTTCCGGGAGAATCATTGGATGTCCAAAAGATTTCGCTTCGAGAGATTTCTGATCCTCAGAGATTTCGGGAAATTCCATATCCGGATTGTGTAGGGCGAAGATAAGAAAGGGAAACATCGAATCCAGATACTCAATTTTCTCTATTCCCGAACGGAGGATGTCTTTGTAGTTTGCTTCCAAACGATTGATTTTTCTCAGAAGGGTGTAGTCCCAAAAAATAAAAAAATTCAATAAGAAATCAATGAGGGGAACGGAAGAGAGTGAGAGTCGGTTTTCGATGCTCTTCAAAATGGGAAAAGTGTTCGTGTTTTCATCTTTTCCCGTATTTAGAGTTTGGTTCAATTTCGATTGAAAGGGGACTTTTTCAAAAGTTTGAGAGATCTTTTGGAAGGAGAGAAGAGTTTTGTAGTACGTCTCTTTTCTCTTTAGGAACTTCTTTCTTTCCTTAAATCGAAATGCATAGAAGAATATATGCAAAAAGAGAAGACTGCTCCAGATAGGAGGGAGATCGGAAAGTATTAGAAAAATCGCAAGTCCGTAGGTAAGAAAGGGAATGAAAGTAGAAATCTTGTAGAGAAAAGATTTTGAGAAAGATTCCGGGATGCTTTCCGAATGACGAAAAATCAATTTAGAATATCCATTGTCAGGAGAAATTTCCTGAAGCAAGTAGTACAGTTTCCAGGTAAGGATGGGTTTATTCAAAAATTCTTTCAAAGCTTCCTGTCGTTTTTGAATTTTTTCCGAATCGGGAGCTGATAGCATCAAAAGATGATTCAGGAGATCTTCTTTTCCTTTTTTGGTTACGGTAGTGTCGAGATAATTGTAAAACCCGAATTTACCGAAGAGATCGAGATCCTTGTAGTAGTGGTTGGTCTGAAGAGCCTCCGGAACTTCGGGGATTTCTCTGAACAACTCAGATACTTTGCGTTGATTTCGAAGTGACTCTCTCTTTAAGAGTGAGAGGATAGATTCAATTCTTTCCTGGTAATTTGAAAAGTTTTGAAAGTATCTGACGGAACCGGAAAACAGGAGAATGAAGAGAACGAAAAAAAAGTAGGAGATCGTATTGAATTCCTTCCATACATATCCTATGGAAAGAGAGAGAAAGATGCCCAGAAAGTTTAGCAATCGATACAGGGCTGCTTTTTGGAGTCGGGATTCGTTTGATTTATGAATTCTCTTCCATCGCCGAGTTCTTTTAGAAAAAAAAACGGAGGAAAAATTATGCAACGAGAGTGTTTTCGTAGTTTTCCACTTCCCTTTTGTATATTTCTAAGTCAAGAGTTCGGATGAGGCTACCCAGGTCAGGAAGAACCCATCTGTCAACGAGCTTTCCTCTGTCTCTTCCTTTGATTTTATCAAGATAGATGTATCCAAATAGATCTTCACCGAATTCATAGGACACAAATCTACCCCATCTCTTTCCTGTTCGATTGATCATCTTGATAGTCATAAATTCAACATATAAACTGGTACCAAAAAATGTACATTATTTTTTTTCTGATTAAGCTATTTTTCCAGTCTAACGATAAAGAAATTAGGGGAATTGTTAGTAACCACGGAAGGTAGGCAATCCTCTGAATTCTCATTCATCTAGCACGGAGGCTACAATGATCAATGAGGAAATGGACCCAAATCTTCGCTGTTCCTTCTCCAGGAACAAATCCAGTCTGGCAAATGTAGTGGGTGAGACCCAAATGGGGAGGTTCGGACTGGAAGTTGAGGAGTTACTGAATACTTCGCAATACAGAAATTTAATGAATATCAAAAACAAAAAACTGGGTAAAAAAAATTTAGATAAATTGTACAAATAAAATCTTCTCAGCTCTCCAATTCATCTCTTACTTCCATCAAAGCAAATCCCAATAAATTCTTTCCTTTCCAGAGTTTAGGATCATAGACTTCATCTACATCCTGAGATAGGCCTATTCCCCAGATGCTGTCAAATGGACTCGCCTCAACAAGGATCTTTCCCCGTGTGGAGCGAAGATATCTACTCAAATCAACATTTTGACTGAATTTTAAATAATTCCCTTTTTTTACGATATCAAACTTGTGCTCGTTCCAGATATCGGATTGGAAACCGGAGACTTTTCTACCCAAATCTTTTATGATCTTTGGAGTTTGGGAGTTTAAGATTTCCTTATGTAGATTATGATCCCCGAAGAGCAGGGCTTTTTGCGCCATCATCCATTGTTCGGTTGACGAATAATAGAATCCGTCATACTCAAATCTACACATCCACCACTGGCTCAGGCTGGATGGTCCGAGTCTTCCATCTTTTCGGGGAGAATGACCCCAAAAGAATACAAAATTTTCTCTGGGGATGGGCGATTGTGATACAAGACTCTCAATATCGTACTTCATTTAGTACACCGGATAATTTTTTCAAAAAAACCATTGGTTAGATAGTAAACTATGTTCATTTTTCCGAACAATTTTGGATGAATCGGATATTGTATTGAATGAATTTTTCATAGTCCTTGATAGAAATTCTTTCATTGTTGCCATGGATTCTCTTCTCATCCGATAGACTCTTTTTGATGTAGAGAGGGTGAAATCTAAATATATTTTTAGATAGCTTAACAAATGCAAAAGTATCCGAGCTGGCTATAAAAATACCCGGTGTAACGATAGCTTCCGGGAAAATCTCTCTAACGGTTCTGGATATCAATTGATAGGTATCGGATTCTGTAGAAGAGATCGGACTCGGTTCCTTGGCGGATTCTTCCAGGACTCTGATTTCAACCCGAGGGTTGTCCACTACATTCTTTACGTGCTCTACAACCTTTGCTATCGAGTCGGATGGATTGATTCGAAAATTGACCAGAGCCTGAGCTTTCTGGGGAAGGACATTTTCTTTTTCGGAACCCTTGAGCATTGTGAGGGCGGTTGTAGTTCTTAGATTGGAATTGGTTCCCGGTGAAGATGACAATTGACTTTCAATTAGAGGAGAGAAGATCCATTGATTGGCGAAGAGTAATTTGAAAGGATTTGCCATCTCCGGACCGAGAGTGTCAAACATCATTTTGATAACTCCTCTGAGCTTTCCCGGCATTTGGTTTTCTTCGAGAGAAACCAGAGCACGGCTCAGAATGCCGACTGCCGATGGATTGGGTGGACTCGAGCTATGTCCTCCGGAATCCGTGACCGTTAGTTCGAGAGTTACATATCCTTTTTGAGCGATTCCAATGATAGCGACGGGTTTTGTGATACCGGGTAGAAATCCATCTGCGAGAAACATCCCTTCGTCCTGAATGAGTTCGAACTCTATGTTTTGAGTTTGAAAGTATTCAGCGATGGCGCTTGCCCCCCGACCTATAGTTTCTTCATCATGACCGATAGATAGATAAACTGTTCTTTTGGGTTTGTATCCTTTGCTCAGGAGAAATTCAATAGATTCAAAATTTGCAAGAACAGCTGATTTGTCATCCAATGAACCGCGTCCCCTCACAAAGTTCTCATCGATAGATCCCGAGAAGGGCGGAGCTTCCCAGTTCTCCTCATTTTCAACAGGAACCACGTCCATATGCGACATAAATAAGATAGGTTTGAGGGATGGATCCGTTCCCTTCCACTCATAAAGAAGAGAATATTCCAGAAATGTCTTTTGACTTAGATTTTTCGATACGAGAGGATAGGATGAATTCAGAAATTTTTGAAACTTAAGAAATTCAGATCTATCAATGGGTTTTTCCTGGTTGGATACTGTTTTGATTTGAATTGCTTCAGAAAGTCTTTTGATAGCGGGTTGAATGGAAATTGGTTCGGGAGAGATTGCTTCTGTACGAATCTGTTTGGATGGAAAAAATAATAGATTAGTGAGGAGAATGGAAGTCAAAAAAATCAATAGAATAATTGCGATAGAAATTACTTTTTTCATAATCCTTCTTTATCTGAAAGAATCATAATTTTGCAAACAGATTTAGTAGATTTCCTCTTTCAGTTTAAAAAAAATATTAGCTTACCCAAAGTTTGATTCATTTTCTCTGCCTACGCAATTCTTTAAATCTCAAATTGCTTTGATTCTCAAAAGTATTTACGCATTTACGAAATGATCGATTCTTAAATAGCTAGATACCAAAAGAAGAAATACACAAGTATTTGTGAAAACCGGTATCCATTTAGTTTGGTACAGAGATGGAAAGTAATGATTGCCTCTCAGGAGGTGTTTTTCCGATAAATTCAAAGAATAAAAAGTGAACTCATCAGAATTAGTCATTGAGAGTGAAAAATGTAATACATTCAAAAAAATCTATTTGAGTCCTTTTTGGAGAAGGTCATGGAGACTTACCATGCCCATCACATATCCCTTTTCATCGGTGATGGGAACTACAGAGATGGGTCTCTTTCTGTCCTCCATTTCCTGGAGTACGTCGTAGGCTTTTCTGCCCGGATGGAATTGAATCGGATTCGAGTTCATAATCTCCTTTGCTGTGAAAGTTTTTTCCAAACTTCCCCGTGTTAGCATTTTCCTGAGATCAAAATCGGTAATGATTCCTTTCAAAATACCTTCTTTGTCCACAACTGTGGTCGCTCCGATATGTTTGGCTGTGATTTCATTGAGGATTTCCGGAAGAAGTGTTTCTTCATAGACTTTAGGACAATCATTCTCTTTTCGCATGACATCTTCTATGTCGAGGCTCAGGCGTTTTCCCAATCGACCTGCGGGATGATAGAGAGCAAAATTGTCTTCTTTGAAATTTTTCAACTCCATCAATGCCATCGCGATTGCGTCTCCTGCAACCAGAGCAATGGTTGTACTGGATGTGGGTGCCAAATCGAGGGGACAGGCTTCTTTTAGAATAGGTGTTTCGATGACAATCTCAGAAGCCAGAGCTAGTTTGGATTGCTTGTTGGCTGTAAGCGCAATCAGTTTGGCACCAATCTTTTTGATGGTTGGAAGAAGTGCGAGAAGTTCATCCGATTCACCACTCTTTCCTATTGCGAGAACTACGTCCTCTTCAAAGATCAATCCTGCATCCCCGTGAGCGGCATCGGTGGGGTGAAGGAAAAAAGCACGCGTTCCTGTAGAGGTCAGGGTAGAAGAGATTTTCTTGGCTATGTCGCCGGATTTGCCCACCCCCGTACAGATGACTTTTCCTTTGGATTCTAAAATCATCCGTACTGCGGTTTCAAAATTTGGATCGAGATTGTTTTGAAAATGGATGAGTGAGTCTACTTCACTGGCGATCGCCTTTTGAATTTTTTCCAAAATAGAGTTCATTCTTCGCTCACCTTTCCATTCTGAATCGAATGGGAATTTTTAATTTTGCGTTGTCCGGAGACTTGAATTTCCAAGTTTTTATCACCCTGTCAAATTCTTCTTCAAAAATTTTGTACTTACAGGGCTTGAGTATCCTGTAATCTTTCATTTTTTTTTCGGAACCGACAATCACCTCCCATTCACATTCTGATTCCAATTCCTGCTCGAGGGCATCGGGAGGATAATGGATGGAATTTTGGATAGAATGAATCTCCTCCTGAATGGTTCCTTCCATCTGTGATTCGGATGCTTCCTGAGACTTGTCCCCTGAATCACTTGGTAGGATTGGCTTTTGAGAGGGGGCTCCTGAGCTGGAGCGAATCGTGAAAGAAACTCCTTTCAGGAAGGAAAACTCTTCTTTGGATTCTTCTTCATAAGACATAATAAATGCGGGTAAGAGAATGAGAAGATGAAGAATGAGTGAGACACCCAGGGAGAATTTCCAGGAGATGAGAAATCTTTGCATAAGAAAAAATGATTCCCAAAATCTAATAATTTTCAATCCAAAAATTGGAGTGTGTTCTTTGAATGACCGGGCAATGTGCCCAAAAGAATTAAGATATTGAATCTATGGATGGGTTGGTTTGGGGTTTGGTCAGGTAGGAGAAGAAATCATCAATTTTAAGAAATAGATCCGCTTTCTTTTCGAGGTTGCTCAGGGAAATGATGGCGCCCATGTGTTTGCCGACGATAATGGCTACTTTCTTTTTTCCAAAAAGAGAGACTATCTTTTCGAGGACAATTGACTCCTCTTTTGTCACTGAGGTAAAATCTCTGATATCCAAGCAAATCTCCCTATTTTCAAGGGTTCTCAAAAAATTTATGTTGAAGATTTCATTCAATTGGGGGAGGACATATTTCAATCCGGACAGAAATGAAATCTTTACAACATTGTGAAAGGTGTAGTCTACATGGATATGGGATTTTGATTTGAAGGTGTCGTATTGCTTTTGAGCTTTAGCATTTTTGATGCACTCCTGAACCTTCATTTTGACTACAATCTCATTGGCTGATTTCATCAGGTAGTACTCAATACCATCCTGCCTGTCTTTTTCGATTTGGAGTCTGTCGATGGATTGATAGAGAGCAATGATGGGTAGCTTACGGGTGGATAGGTCAGATTTCAATGACCTGAGAGCCTGCATGGCTTCGGGGTCCATATGTGGTTTGATACCCAGAAAAATTATATCCGGAGCAGCAGTCTTACATAAGTCCACTCCTTTGTGATAGTCTTCAACTGCTATGAAGTTATAATCCTTAAGCATTTCGCCTAATTCTTCATGGTAGTATCTATCTCTGTCTATCAGTACAACTTTTTGCATCCTGTAGGCAAGATCAAATGAAAGATTATTAATTGCAACTCATTTCTTAAATTCTACTCTCAGGATTTCTAAAGAAAAATTTTTGAGAGGATCCCTAACTATCAAATGAATGAAATGAGAAAATGAAGTTTGAAAAGTCTATAAAAAAAAACTAGTTGCTCATCATAAAATAGGAAGTGTTTACTTGTTCCATATTTATTGTCTAAAATTTCAAATACTCCCTGCTTGGATTTTAGGCAGTACATTCCTGAATCATTATTATTTTTGAGTAACTAGAAATTTAGATCGATCCAAAGAAAAATAAATATCCCGGGACTGGAAGAAATACAATTGGAAACCAAATGAATCATATCGCTTTTTGGGATCCTGTAAAATAATTGTAAGAGTAAGTGAGTCCGATGACAAAAAGCATAGCTCCAACTCCCAGAAATGGACTGTAGAATAAAGGTGCTACAAGTGCTATTCGAATCATTACGGTACCTACAGCAAATCCGGAATTACGAAAAGCTGTATGATAGTTACTCGAATATACCATTGAGAGAAGAACGAGAAGGATGTCTGAAAAAATCAATAGGGTATAAAAGGATTCAAAGGCAGAAGGAAACTGCCGGGATTGTTGGATATAAAAAAAGGTATTTCTGAGAAGTAAATAGAGGAAACTAAAAAATAAAAATAAGGCTATCAATTTTTTAAAGCCTACAAAATAAAATCTTTCTTCGGGGTCTCGGGTGATAGGTTGATGTTTCTGAATTCTGTAGTACAAACCCAAAGAGGCAAAGATAATGACACCTCCGATTGAAGTAGAGGTGATTATAGGAAGAGAATGAATCAGTGATGACCAGTCTAAAACATCATGATGATGGGAGAGCTCTTTGAATGTATCACGAATAAGGATAAGTGACAAAACCTCAAACTGTTTCCCAACAGAATTTGCTACCGAATGTGTCATATTTAAGATAAGGCTGATGATTTCAATACAGAGAAGAAGGTTGAAGGTAACACTGATTGCTCCAAAATCACTGTCCGGGAGGTAAGAAGCGAAATACTCCGGTATCAGCCTGCGACTTTTCAATTCTATTAAAAAAAGAGTGAAGACAAATGTTGAGACCAGGACCAGTCCGATAGACTTTTTCCCTAAATCCTCTTCAAAAGCTGACTCCAAACGATCAAAGATTCTATTGACAAAGCTAATAATAGATTTTATGCCCGACATTTTTCCATAAAGAGAAGTGGAAATGATTTCCTCAAGGGGAATTTTCTCGATTCGATCATGAGATTTCATAGATTCAGTTTGAGCTAAATCTAAAGGCAAACGGGGAAACTAAGAACTCCTAACCCGTCTCAATGTCCTCATTTCAGTTAGGCAGCAATCAACTGGAGAATCCTCTCGTGCTTTTCTTCAGGAATCGGTTCCCCCCCATCAAAGTCAGGATCGGAGTCGTAAACGAGAATGAATTCCAGGTCTGAAAGAGAACTTCGAATCGTGAATTCGATTTCAAATTGGCTAGCACAGAAAGCACCGAGGTGGACAAATTCGTCAGGCGTTTTTTCAAGACCGGTCTCTGAATTCATGAGAACTGCATCTTTTTGATGATGAGTGATGATATCAATCTTATTGAGAGTATGTGGATTGGCTATGAGGATGTTCGGAAAGATACGATACTCTTCCTTAAATTTCATTGCGGAATCATAAAGTTCATCCGCCCAATTCTGAATCGTCTTGAATTGAAACGTTTTGGCAAATAGGATTCCTGAAGAACTGAGTTCCGGATTCGCTCGATTGAAATTCAAGGTCTCATGGAGTAAATTTGCGAATTTCTCTAGAGACTCCGGATGCATATTGGAATGCTCTTCCAAAAGTTCTCGAATTTTGTTTAAGCTGGGTACTTCCTCATCGTCTTCCATAATCATCTCAAGTACCAAGAGAATAAGATTCATTTCTTCTGAAGTAATAAATGTATTGAATTCTAACATTTTCGTAACCTCTATTCAGATTCGAGAAGAGCTAAGCACCGGTTCTCAGAAGTACCACTACTTGGGAATAGATTGTAGATCCTACTGAAAATTTAGAAATACTTTTGAAAATGATTCTAACTCTTTTTTCTAATGATCATACTAGCATACTATTGGGACAGGATAGTTAGATTTTATAAAAAAAATATGAAATTTTTAAATTGAAGAATAAAATTTTTGGACCGAGTCGCTACAGTTTTAGAAGAATCTAAAGAATATTATGGAAAATTGAATGGATGCAGTTCGGAGGAACATCCATCTGATTCTAACCTTCGTCCGGGCAAATAGCTAATATGAATTCTAAACTTGAAAAAAAAAGGATCGTGCGAGTTCACGATCCCGAGTGTTTGTATGTTTTGTCTTTTTAAAATTAGGACTTAGTTTTTTTGCAGAGTGAAAAAGAGTCCGGTGGGTAAGGATTTTTATCATATTCATTTTTCTCCTTAAGCAATCGTTCTATGATTCCTGTTTCCCTCTGAGTCAGTCGTTCGTAATTGTCCGGATCGAGAATCATATCTCTTTCGATATAGTACTGTTCTTCAGTTTTGTTGTATTCATGAGTCAAGAGATAGTACTTTTCATATCTCAGGTAGGTTCCAAAATTTTCAGTAATCTCGAGATTGGAGTCTGAATTCAGATAAATCATTTTGTAATGCATATTCTCAAAAAAAACAATAGTAGTTGGATTCCCAACTGATTCAGGAAAATTTGTAAGTACTTCACACTTGAATCGGGATGATACCTTTAAGGATGGATCAACCACCCCTATGTGATCTGTTGGAATGTATCCCTGTTTATCTCCAAGTTCAGCCCGGACAAAAACTTTCCCTTCTCCCGGTTTTACTTTAAAATCTTTAGGATCTTTAACAAGAATCTGATCACCGGGAGAGAGAATAGCAGAGGGTTCAGATTTTGAGTCGGGTTGACTGAATAGCCTGGTTCCTTCTTTTCTGAGAACAAAATATTTTTGTGCTGTATGGATGGAAGGTTTCTTTATTTCATTTTTAGAATTTCTGGCGAATGCATCTTCCGGAGAGAGAGGTTTTTTTTCTTTGCATACAACCAAAGTAAAGAGTGCTGAGATACAAATTATACTTTTGATTTTCATCTTTCTATCCATTGGAACTTAACGAATCCCTTATCTACTAGTTTTGTGAAATGTTCGTTTATCGGGGGCTGATCTTAAAACGACAGAGAAGCCCAACCAAACCAAATTCAAAACATTTCACAAATTACTTTAAGAATTTTTATTAGTCCTTAGCTTTCAATTAGATTTAGTTAAAATCGGTGAATAAGTGAATATTTCTTTTGAATCGAGAAATTTGGGATGAAATTATTCCATGTATGTACTTATGTAAATACTTAGAATTTCTAAGAAATTCTAAGTATTTACATAGTTTTTCGGGATGGGTTTTGTTTTGGTCGAAGGATTTTTTTGTTATTACCGCTAACGTGAGTCTTCTTCGGTCCCTGAGCGTAGTCGAAGGGCAACTTTCCATCCTGATACTCTGTCGTCATACAAGGTTTCTTTCGCTCGAAACTTTCGGGCAAAAAACAATTTTTTCCTTTCAGGAGGCTACCGCTAGCGCGGGGCTTTCTTCTGTTCAACTTTCAATGATGCTAAACTTTCTCCTTTATCTCAAGGTTGCTGCTTATCCAAAAGTGGTCGTAAGCTTTCTCTTATGTATTAAGATATTCTTGATAAAGAGAATTCTTCTGTGCCCTCGAGCCGGGCGGGCTATCTCAAAAAACGAGAGTCGGAGAACAGATCCGACATCTCTAAATTTTTGCTCCGAGAAGTTTCAGCTACAGAACCTGTATTTCTCTAGAATCAGGATGTAAAGGCTGGTTTTTTATTGGGAGAAACTTTGGTTGGAAGCCTCTTCTTCTATTCGAAGGATTCGGTGATCGAGTGATTTTTTCCCTTTTTGATAGGATCTACCTTCATCCCGTTTTAGGTTCGTATTACAGTTATTGTAAAAATTCTATCGAGACCCTGGTTCTGGAGGAGGATTCTTTTCTACTACCTCTGACGTGAGTCTTCTTCGCTCCCTGAGCGGAGCCGAAGGGCTATTACCAGCTTTTTCTTTCAAATATCCTTGATTTTATTGACTCTTTTAAGTTAGTGCAAATGATTTGCACTAAAATTCTGAAAAATTTTATTATCTACCCTCTTTCATTGAATTCTAAAATAGACAAATCTAACCATTTAGAATTATTATTGTTTGTACCACCTCCTCAGAATTGTTCAATGTAATTTTTTTTCTAAAACTCGAATTTTTTTTTCAAAATATCTGCTTCGGGTGAAAGATTTTGGAACCCTCTATGTAAGGAGAACTTATGAAAACATTCATCTATGCACTTACACGAACTCCAATTTCGGAAAAAGAAGCTGAATCTCTCTTGACAGAAATGGAAAACTGGATAGATTTTAAGATCAACAATCAGGAAACTAAGATCATGAAAGAAGACATCTACCCGATCCATAGAGAAACTGATGGAATCCGATCCGAAATTCGTATTCTCGCGGAAACCATGCAAAACGGGTTTACCCTGATGAAGGAAAGATTCAAGCAGATGGATGATCGTTTTTTGAATCTGCAAAAGGAAATGAATCTCCGATTTGAAAAAATGGACCAAAAGATGAACCTCGGTTTCGAGAAAATGGATCAGAAGATGGATTTCATTCGTGAGAATCTAGAACAGCAGATTCAATCCTCAAAAGAGAATCTAGAACAACAGATTCAATCTTCAAAAGAGAATCTAGAACAACAGATTCAATCTTCAAAAGAGAATCTGGAGCAACAGATCAAATCTGAAAAAGAAATCAACCAACAGAGATTTCTGGCTATGGAAAACCATTTTAAGTTTCATGAGAAATTATTGTACACCATCATTGGGTTGATGGTTACCCTCTCTATTGCGGTTGTGGTGAAGATATTGATGGTTTGATGTGCCATTGAATCTCTTTCTGATCGAAGGATATTTCCATTGCATGGAGCATCTTCTTCTGATCGAAGGATTATTTTGTATTACCGCTGAAGTGGGTCAATTTCGGTCCCTGAGCGTAGTCGAAGGGCGACTTTCCATCCTGATACTCTTTCGTCGTACAAGGTTCCTTTCGCTCGAAACTTTCGGGCAAAAAACAATTTTTTCCTTGCAGGAGGCTACCGCTGACGCGGGGTCTTCTTTTCTTCAACTTTCAATGATGCTAAACTATCTCCTTTATAACAAGGTTGCTGCTTATCCAAAAGTGGTCGTAAGCTTTCTCTTATGTATTAAGATATTCTTGATAAAGAGAATTCTTCTGTGCCCTCGAGCCGGGCGGGCTATCTCAAAAAACGAGAGTCGGAAACTGACCCGACATCTCTAAATTTTTGTTCCGAGATGTTTGGGCTGCGCAACCTTGGATTCTCTGAGACAAGCATCATTGAAAGGATGGTTTTTAGTTGGGGGAATTTTAGGTTGGAAGCCTCTTCTTCTATTCGAAAGATTCGGTGATCGAGTGATTTTTACCATATTCGATAGAATCTACCTTCATCCCGTTTTAGGTTCGTATTACAGATATTGTAAAAATCCTATCGAGATCCCGGTTATCCCGGTTTTGGAGGAGGATTCTTTTCTATTAACTCTGATTTGAGTCTTGTTCGGTCCCTGAGCGTAGTCGAAGGGCAACTATCCATCCTGATACTCTGTCGTCATACCAGGTTCCTTTCGCTCGAAACTTTCGGGCAAAAAATGATATTAGAAAATACAAAAAGATAGAGTTAAATCTTATTAACTCATCTTACGCAGTATTTTATTTTTCTAATTTTTTTTTAGTTTAAAATCAAAATCATTTTTTGTTAATAAATCAATAAAAATATGGGTTTGGGCGATAGCCCAAGCTGCCGGGAGGCTCCCTACAACCTTACATTTAGCTTCTTTGCGTAATGTGAGTTATTAATAAAGAGAATTCTTCTGTGCCCTCGAGCCGGGTAGGCTATCTCTAAATTTTTGCTATGAGCTGAAACTGCAATCAGTCCCAAATACAATAAAGAATCCATTGCTCCATTTCATTATTTTTATTGAGTTAGAAAGTCACCAACCTAGTGATGATACCTACTTTCCCCACCAAACACAACTTGGACTGGATAATATGATGTTACAGAGTTTGAGCTATCCTGTACGTACAAGTAACTGGATTTGAATTGCAATTAAACAAAGAATCAAGAAAAAGTCTTTTTAAGAACTTTTTTTCATTAGGAGAATCCTGTGCCAGTAATCGAATTTGAGAAATCAATAATGGGGAATTATGAAATTATGTCTGATGAAACTGCAGAGTCAGCTCCCTTATTTTTAGAAAAAGGGGTTGTCATACTATCGATGACCCCATCAGCAAGAGCGAAGGTAAAGGTCATGAACCAGAAGGGTGAATTGATTTCTGAGCTCACTTTTCCTGAAGAAAAGGAAGAATTACAACGTGTTCTACTTCCCTTAGATGGAGAGTATCATTTTCATTTTTCCTGTGATTCCTATTGGAGTGCAAAGATTTTAAGTAGCGAACCAAACAAGATTTTTCCTCAAAACTATTGCTGGAAGCATAGTTTTTATAGTAGTATTTTTATAGCTGACCCAAGTATCCGTTATTCTGTATCCTTAGAAGCAGAAAATCTAGCACAAGAAGCTAAGGTCACTTTGATCGATCAGCAAACTGGAAAAAATCTGATAGAGATTGGTCCACTAAAAGGGAATAAAAATCGAACCGATTTACCAGAAAACCTACAGGGACCTATGCTACTCTATGTAGAAAGGGAAAAAGATCCAGCAGGCTATCCAAATTTTATTCTTCACGATTGTGCTGCGTCTATGGAAGGGGTAATAACCGAAACTATTTCCACATCAGAAGATGGTACCGTCACATATAACTATTCCGGTGAAGTCTCTGTGAATAATGAATCTGAATCCAATTCCTTTTTTAAGAAAGTGTTTAATAGAATCAAAAGCCTGCTATGAGTAGTAAATTATCATTGATAATGAACTGAAAGATCAAATTCATTTTGATCCCGGGGGAATTCGTTTTTCCCTTTTGGTCTTTCTGGTGTCTAATATTTTGTATTACACAATGCAAAAAAAAGACTCTTTTTGATTCTTAAAAAGAGATGATTTCATTTCCAAAGATATCGAAATGAATTTCAGAATGGCAAAAGTTTTTCCATAAATGGAGATCATTTTTGAATTGAGTTTGACAGGATAGATCTTTTGGATACTAAGGGATAGATACTATTTTATATTCTTGGGAATTCGGGTGTAATATGAAAAAAGCTTAATAAAAACTTACATTGATTGATATACAATAAAATAACTTTCCAATGAAGCAATTGTTTTTTACTTCTTAACTCATCTTAAGCACTTTGTGCGTAAGATGAGGATAATGAAAGGGAGCCTTTCGGCAAATCAGGGACTCATCGTCCCTAAACCCCTATTATTATTGATCTATTAGTAAAATATGATTAAATATAGAAAAATTAAAATGTTTAGAAGAAAAAAAATATGCGTAAAGTGAGTTCTTAAACTGAATTATGAATATTTTTACCTAAAGCGATGAATGCAAAAGATGCTAAAACTGATAAGAAATCAATAATTCGGAGTAAACAATCATGAAGACAAAACTTTCTTTTTTATTTTTATTGATAATAATTGGACTTACATACTGTAAGAAAGAAAATCCGCCCCAAGAAGTACAGGTAAACACCCAATCTCAACCCGATCCGATTGAGTTGGAAGAAGAGAGTTTTGAACCTGTTGAAATGTATGTATCTTCCACTTCAGGTCTGATCATCCGTTCGAAACCTAACTTGGAATCTGAAAAGATTGGTTTGATACCTTATGGTACAAAAGTTTTGGTATCAAAGCGCGATCCAAATGCTGAATATGTTGAAATTCTCAATAAAAGCGGAAGCTGGAGAAAAATTCAGTATGAAGGAAAGAAGGGGTATGTATTTGATGGATTTCTTTCTGTATATAATGAAAAGGAAATTGATCCTCTTGTTGTATCATCCTATTCTTGCAATGACCATATCGCGAGTTTATTGGGAGGAAAACAAACATCTTATATTCTGTATCTACTGAAGGATTCTAGGGTTATGTATAATACAATGGATAGTTGTGATTTGTGTGATGATGCAACAGTATATTTTAAATCTTACACTAAAAAAACTGATCGAATTGAAGTACTTTCTGAAGAGGAAAATAATGATACTCTCTTTAATTACTCTGAAGATGTGTATTTCAATCTTCACGATAGTGATAATTCAGAAGAAATCCTTGAACAACTGAAAAAAAATAGTCTAGAATCTTTAAAAAGCAATGAAAAGGTTTTTGTCGTTTGTGAAAAAATCTCTAATCCTAAATGAGTTGATCCAATTGAACTGATTGTATCTGAGAAAAAAGTTATAATTTTAGTGCAAATGATTTGCACTAAAACTCTGAAAATTTTTTGATGATACCCTCATTCAGATCTCTCTATTCCTGAGTTTAGGCTTAAGACGGCTTTCGGTATGCATTCTCTTTCTTCTCGGGTTCTGATAAAGATTGACTAATAAATCAATTCATATCTAATTAGTTCTTATGGATTTCCTGATTTCTCTCTTTCAAAATGATCCCAAACTCATCGAAAAGATTTCCATTCCCATTACCTGTGCTTTTGTCGGTTGGTCGACCAATTGGGTAGCTGTTGAAATGATTTTTAAGCCCAAGGAATTCTGGGGCTTTTGGAAGTTGGGTTGGCAGGGGATCATTCCCCATCATGCCGTCAAGATGAGCGGTATGATTACAGAGATTCTTACCCAAAAATTAATGACTCCGAGGGAATTGTACAAACGTGTAGAACCCGAAGCCATCAATCATCAGATCCGGGATTTGATCGACCTGGTCTCCTCCGAGATTGTAGAAGAGATCATCAAATCCGAAAATCCGGGACTCTGGGAAGTCCTTCCCGAGCCTGTTAAGAAATCCATAGCCTTACAGATTCGTGAGGAAATTCCTAAGCAAATTGTAGAAGTCTATCGTGCCTACGGAGATGATCTGGATTCTGTTTTAGATTTTGAAGAAGTCGTTAAGGATTCTCTCTGCGGAAAGAATGTAGACGTTCTAATTGAGTTATTTAAGAGATGCGGTGGACCTGAATTTAGATTCATCATCATTTCCGGGATTTATTTTGGCTTTGTCATCGGGTTGATTCAGTTGGTCTTTCTTTCCTTATTGGGTCAATGGTGGACATTTCCCATCATGGGTGTGATTGTTGGTTATCTTACCAATTGGATTGCGCTTCAGATGATCTTTAGACCTCTCGAAGAAAAAGATTTTGGTCTCTTCAAGTATCAGGGGCTCTTTCTCAGAAGACAGGGTGAGGTTTCTAAAGAACTGGCAAACATTGTAGCTCACAAAGTTTTGAATACGGGCAATCTGGTTCGGCTCATTTTCAAAGGAAAGGGGGGAGACCTCCTCATCAAGCTGGTTATGGACAATGCCAATAAGGGAGTTGAGTTGATTCTTAAAGAAAAAGCTCCTCTGGCTCCTCTCTTCCTGGGTTCCGAAAAGACCATGAAGATCAAAAATACTATCGCGGAGAAAATAGTTTCTTTGATTCCCTCTGTTTCGGATAGGATTCAGGAATACATATCCAAAAGTTTGCGTATTGAGGAAACTGTGGAAGAGCGTCTCAATCAACTCTCCAAGGCAGAATTCGAAGAGATCCTTCATTCAGTTTTTAAAGAAGATGAGATGACATTGATTCTCCTCGGAGCCTTCCTGGGAGGTCTGGTAGGTTTGATTCAGGCGAGTTTGGTCATTGACCCGACTCAATTGCCCGGTTTTTTGAGGTAATCCTATTCGATTTCTTTTGTGAGCCTTTAGGAAATCTGGTCGATTTCCGAAGTGAATCTCTCCAATCTTAAAATTAATTAAATATCGAATGATTAAATATGAAATAAGATTTACAAAAATGAAAAGTCTCCAAATTTTGGTTTTGGAGGATTTTAAATGAAAAACATTACTTACTTACTCATCATCGCATCCCTTGCAGTTTTCAACTGTAAGAAATCTGAACCGGCAAACACTACTTCTGAAGCCAAAGAAACTAAAGTCGAAGTCAAGGGAACTCCAACTCCTGTCAATGTCAATGATAGCATCATCAACTGGTACGGGGCAAAGATGTCCATGACTCACAATGGTACTGTAAAACTCAAAGAAGGTACTGTATATGTTGAAGGCAAAGATGTAACCGGTGGAAAATTTACGATTGATATGTCTACTATTGTCAACTTAGATTTGGATGGTGAGATGAAGCAAAAACTCGAAGGTCATCTGAGAGACACTGATTTCTTTGAAATTTCCAAGTTTCCTGAAGTTACATTTCAAATCACTGACGTCAAAAAGAAATCTGACACTGAGATTGATATTACCGGTAATCTCGAAATGAAAGGGATTTCAAAATCCATCAGTTTTCCAGCTACAATTGAGTATGAAGGGGATGCACCCAAGTCTGCAAAAGCAAAAGTTGAGTTTGATAGACAGATCTGGGGTATTACTTACAAAGGAAAAGCAGATGATATCATCAACGATGTCGTAAAAGCTGAACTGGACATAAAACTCTAATTCAACTCAGGTTTTGAACTAAATTTTTCTCAAAAGGCCGGAATCCTCCGGCTTTTTTTATTGGAGTCTTTCCAAAATGTATTTTTTGATGAGCTTCGCATCACTCTTTGTAAAATTATCAATCTTGATTTCAGCGCGTATTTTGGGCTTTACTTTGATAGTCGCCAGCATGATTGACTCCACGATCTCCACTCCGGAAATATCCGAATAAAGAACAAAACTCTCTGTATTGGAAAACAATTCCCGGACATTGAAGGTAATGCCTTTGGTGTCAAAGATCACTTCATCGGGTGTGATTGGATCACCCAGTCTACTGGCGTTGAAGACTTTCTTCAGTCCGATCTCAGCCCCGGTTTTTATCGGTCCTGCCTCAGCTTTTTCTTCAGGAGTTTGTTCGGGAAGGATTAGTTCTTCTTCGGCGAGGAACTCATGTAAAAAATGACGAACAAAAAAACCACCTAAAAATCCTGCGATTAGATACAGAAGTTCATTTTGATTCATCCTATTTATTCTATCGGGAGATTTGTATCTTCCCACTAACTAAGAAATTCAATTTGATTCTGAAAGTGGATTTTGAGGAACCGAAAATGTACTTGAAAAATAGAATACATTTTCCAGTCTTTATTTACGGTTGGGATTTAGTTACGATTCTGAACGGTATTGTTTTTAAAGCTTGGATTTTTTTAAAAATGAGATCTGTCCTCAGAACACTGATGAGACAATCCTACAATCGAACACAATGGAATTCAGATCATATGGCAGAAAGAAAATCAAGTAGAAGAAAAAAAGTAGAAAGACCCCAACCCGCTCTAGACAATCCAATCGCAGAGAACCAATCTACTGCAGCGGTTGTGGAAGAAAAAAGACAGGTGTATCCTGCTTCTACTGTTAGCATACATTGGGATGCTCTCAATACGAAGAGAAAAATCTCGGGTGATCTCAGAACAGAGATAGCAGATCTCTACTATGACATTCAAAAGAAGCCGGAAGGAAATATTCCCAGACTTTTAGAACTCGCAGAGGAATACTCGGATGTCCAAATCTTTCAGGCTTATCTCATGACTGCCTATCATCTGGAAGATATGGATCAGAAGGTATTGGAAGTCGCAGAGCCTCTCCGAAAG
Organism: Leptospiraceae bacterium; assembly: GCA_024233875.1. Lineage (GTDB taxonomy): Bacteria > Spirochaetota > Leptospiria > Leptospirales > Leptospiraceae > JACKPB01. The sequence goes on along the minus strand of JACKPB010000007.1, from coordinate 166,053 downwards.
AAGTATCCGGACTACATGTTCGGAAAAATCGCATTCATAGAAACAGCTCTCATCAAAGGAGAATTGGACTCAATCCCTAAGTTTTTGGACAATAAATATTCTTATACCGAACTTTTCCCCCAGAAGGGTGTGTTTCATATCTTTGAAGTGATCTATTATTTGTACAGTATCGGAAGATACTTTGCTCTCAAAGGAGATGCAGAGACTGCAACCCGATACATGGATCAGATCAAATTTGTAGATGATGAACATGTATTCATCAAACGACTTCAGAAAGCTATTGATAAAGGTTCCGGGCTTAAGTTTTACCAGAAAGTCATTCGAAAGTTCAAAAGCTCAAGCTAGTTCAGTTCCAGGACGATTTTTCCTATCGAGGCTCCGGATCGAAAGAATTCAAGAGCCGAATGAGCCTCCTGAAAAGGAAAAATCCTACCGATCTTTTGAGGTGGCAGACCCAGGTTCAAGAGTTCGGTCAGCATAGCATTCAGTTCTTCTTTCTTATCCCACATCCAAATCAAATTGAATGCCATGACGGATTTGTTTTCTGTTGTCATCTGAAGAGGGTCGAGTTTGGGACGAAAGAGATAGTTCCAGGCGACAGATAGCCAATCAGGATTGGAACCGGTCGGAGTAAAATTTGCTGATCCATAGGTGACAATTCTTCCTCCCGAACCGAGAGCCCTGTAGCTTTCCTCAAAAATCCTTCCCCCGATACACTCTAAGACCAAATTCAGTTCTCTACCCTTCAAGCTTGCTTCAAGGTCTTTTGAAAAACTTGGAGATCGAACTATCCAGGCATCGTATCCTTCTTCTTTTAAGAATGGAATTTTGGATGGGGAACCTATGCTTCCGATCGTATAGGCTCCGAAGTGTTTGGCGATCCTATTCGCCTGAACTCCAACTCCTCCGGCGGCACTATGAATGAGGACAGTCTGCTCTTTCTTCAGGTTTCCCAGAGGGAGGAGAGCGTAGTACGCTGTGAGGGCCTGGGCAATGAAGGCAGATCCTTCGGCATAGGACCAATCCTGTGGAAGGGGGTGAATGAAATCGGTTAGAGAATTGATGTGACTGGCATAGGCACCGAATCGGGTGACCCCCATGACCTTATCACCCTTTTGATAGGAAACTACATTGGATCCAACTTCGATGATCTCTCCTGAAAATTCCAATCCGGGAATGAAACTTCCCTTTGGGGTGGCACTGTAAAGACCGGTTAGAGCAAAGATGTCCGCAAAATTCAATCCGATGGCATGGATTTGAATTTGTACCTCGTCAGCCTTGGGAGAGGAGATGGACTCCTCCACTAATTTGAGATGATTCGTATTTCCCGCAGAAGGTATCCTGTAAACTTTTCGGATCATGCTTTCTTTTTCTTAGTTGGTGCTTTCGACTTCTTCTTCGTGGTTGTGCCGGCTACCTTCTTTTTGGAAACTTTTGGGGTAGTCGTTTTTTTCTTCACAGGTTTTTCGGGTAAACTGTCTGTCTCTACAAATTCCAGGGGCTCCACCTTAGTTTCATCCAGAACGGGAGGGGGAGGTTGGATTTCTATCTCTGGGTTAGAATCTGAGATATCATAATTCAAACCCAGATTTGTAGAGGAATGTGGCTTCTGAGGAGAGAAAAACCTACCCAAAATAGAAGGAAGAAGGGTAAGGGCAACCACAAGAGAAGAGGCTATCCCTATGCTAGCCGCAACTCCTATAGAATGAAGTCCTCTATGCTCGGCGAGTAGCAATACAGCCCAACCCACCAGAGTAGTCAGTGTGGATGCAGTGATCGCGGGACCTACTTTGACAAGTGTGGTCGCTATGTCTTTTTCTTCCTGGAAACGGTAGTAGATATAGATTCCATTTTGTATTGCATAGCCAATGATAATCGGAAAGACCAAAATATTCATGAAGTTGATCTTCAAATTGGACATGCCCATGATTCCCAACATGACGAGGATTCCGAGGAGGAGGGGAATGAGTGAAGCTATGGAAGCGATAAAGCTTCGATACAAGACAATCAAAATGATAGTTACAACAAAAATGGTAGCAAAAATCGCATAGTATCCTTCCGATTGAACAATCTGAGCGAGTTTAGCAAAGAGTATCACACTTCCTACAGTACTCGCTTCCCCCTTGAATTTCCTGAGGTCGGAAAGGGAACTGTATCTACGATTTTTTATGATAAACTCGGCTGTTCCCGGGAGAATTCCTAAGTCCAGCATGTCCTCATAGGAAAGTCCATTGGATTTTTCTAATATTATTTTTTCTTCTTCTTCGGAAAATTCACCCACCCGATACTTTCCGTGTTCCCGATTGTAATCTATTTTTTCAGAATTCAAAAGTATATTTATGGTTCTCCAGCTTACAATCGGATACTTAAAATTCCCGGCTTTTTCATAGAAAAGCATAAGGTCTTTTCCATGCCAGAGGGCGATCTTGGGATAGACAAAGAGCATGAATCCTTTTTTCTTACTACCCGGAATCTCCCGAAAAGATCTCTTGAATAGCATAGGAATTTCTTCATAAGTAAATTCTTTGACATTCAAGTATTTTTCCATAGTCGGAAGGTGATGTTTGTATTCATCCGGAACCATCTCCGGGGAAAGCTCTTCGAGATCCTTTCTCATCAAACGGAGTGTGTTTAAATTTTCTCTCTGTTGTTCAACGCTCGGTACCAGGTTCCAATCACTGACCACCTGATCTAAGATGACGCCCATATGTTCCGGCATGGGTGTAAAGAAATCCGCTATGCGTTCTGTTTCTTCAAAAGTATCTACCAGAATCACCTGAGGATCGGAGCTGACATCAAAACGATCCGCTATCTCATCGTAGAGAAGTAAGGATTCCTGATTCTCCAAAAGTAAATCTCTCCCGCTGTAATTGAATTCTAAAAGCGGAGAAAAGGAGGAAAAGAAAAGGATGAAGGCACCGCTGAGGAGTAAGACTTTGGCGGGATTGTCGAATATTTTATGGACGAAGGCAAGTTCTAATTTTTGAGATTCTTCAAAATAGAATACTTTCTTTTTTTCGGGAAAGTATTTCAGGAAGAGAGAGATTTGCAGAGCGGTAACAAAGTACATACTCAGAGCAATCATCAAAATCCCATAGCAGGCAATGAGTCCGAACTCGGAAAATCCCCGAAACTCTGAAAACATGAGTATTACAAAAGCAGAGGTTGTGGTGAGAGCGGAAGTAAATGAAGCCATCCCTGTATGATAGATGGTCTCTTTTACCGAAGAAAGAAAATCATCCCTCAGAGTGAATTCTTCCCGAAACCTGTAGAGAAATTGGATGCCGTAGTCGATTCCCAGTCCCATGAGAACAGCGGATAGGACGCTTGTGATCGTGTTCAGGCGACCGATGAATTTTCCTGTGATACCGAAGGTGATGATCACACCGACCAAAAGAGAATTCGTTAGAATAATAATGAATATGGGTTTTCGGAAGAAGAGGAGCAAAAGAATGATGATACCAATCAGGGAAGCAATAGAAATCGGTTTGAGTGCATGGACGAGACTATCATAGTCATCGAGGTTCAATTGATAGGTTCCTGTAAATCCGAAACTTATCCCTTCTTTCTCGAGTTCTAATTTTTCCATTTCACTTCGGATCTTTGCGGAAAAGGCTCTGGTGAATTCTATGTCGATGAAGGAACCGTTTGGTTTCACAAGCATGATCAGCATTCCCTTGTCCTGGGAGATCGTATACTCATCAAAGATATCTCTTTTCGAAAGCTTGGCATACTTCTGAATGATGTCATCAAAATTGATTTCTTCTTCATCGCCACCGAGGTTCATGAAAAAAGGATTGAGTTTATTTTTTTCGCGTTCGAGCTGTTTGTTGACCCGGTTTCGCACTTCCCTCAAATCATCGGGCAGGATAAAAAGCGGGAATCGATCCTGAAGAAAGGACACATCATAGCGGTAGGAAATGTAGCGAATGTCCTTGTCCTTTTCGAGATGTTTGTAGACCCGATCGGAAGTCTTTTTTAGTTTGGTCTCTAAGGATTTGTAGTACTCGGGATTTTCAGAACGAATTTTCTCTGCGAGTTCCATTTCTTCTTTGAACTTTTCGAGATTGCCCTTGTTTTTCTGAATGAAGGCCTCTTTGATGTGTTCTTCTCTTCCTTTTTCATCTTTGTACTTCAATGCGATGATGAAGAATCCATTTCCACCGATCATCTCGATCACATCTTTGGTCTTTTGAACTTCAGGGTATTCCGGAGGTAGAAGGTCGATTTGGTTGCTGTTTATAGAAATGTTTCCGATTTGAAATGTTGAAAGGACTACAAAAATCAATAAGATGAAAATTGAAACCAGAGGTCGATTGAGGATAATTTCGCTTAACTTAGATACAAATTTTTTCATTATCAATCAGATGCTTTGTTTAATTTCTTCACCATAGATTCAAATCCCTCCTTTTTGAGTAGGGGGAGGAGTTGTTGTTCTCTGTTTACATCCGAGATTCTTTTCCCGTCCATGAGAAAATCAGTGACCAGAAACTTTCCACTTTTCTCTTCCATGATCCAGGCAAACTTGATCTTCTGACTGCCTTTGTAGAGAAGGGACGCGGGAACTGTAGTTTCTTTCCCTTTCTTGGTTTCTTTTTCAAATGTGAGATCTACTTTATCAAAATACTTTTGTGCTACGGGAAATGATTTGTTCACAATGTACTTGGAAACGGCGGCCTGAAATTCTTTTTTTTGAGAGTCGTTTAGTTTGGAATACTCTGATTGAAGTAATTTTTCGCTGAATTTTTCTACATCGATGAAAGCCAGAGCCTTCTCGGATTTATTGTATCGTATGAAACCAATCATCGCTTTTATCGATGAAGCGGGCGAAGCAAATGTAGATTCAACTACAAATAGGAATAGAAAAAATATCAAAAATTTCTTCATGGGAACACCTCTAAAGTTTTATTTTTTGTTGAGAGAGTTTTTCAGGAATTCTTCAAATTCTTCTGGAGACATGAAGAGATTCACTTTCTCTTCCAGCTCGTCGGCGTGGGTAAGAATCGGACCTAGATTTCTACCTGCCAGGATGCTGATTTTTTTATTACCAAAGATAAGAACGATTTTTTCAAGCATCGCAACTTCTTCCTCTGTGAGTTCGGGAAGTGATCTCAGATCAAGACAGGTCTCTGTGTTGAGAATGGATTCGAGGAAATCTTTCTTAAATACATTTTTGATTTCCGGAATTACGTGCTTTTTGAGACCTGAGTGGAAGGTGATCATGGTATGGGTCTCAAGCTTACTGACCACGATGTACTCTTTGATGCTTTCGACTGTCTTGCTTTTGATTTCTTTGGAGATTTCCAGCATCTTGGAAACTTTTTCGATGAGAGCTGATTTCTCTATGGGCTTGACGAGAAACTCCTGAACTCCTACTTTTTTCATCTTTTCGATGAAAACCTGATCGTCATTTCGAAACAAACCGAGTATGGGGACATCTATGGTGATCTTGTCTTTTCTGATGAAGACTATGTTCTCAATCGATTCCTTGTCCGTCATCGAAAGCCCTACTACCAGTAGATCAGGCGGAGCGGAACGTGCGTATTCCAGACCTTTTTTGGCCTTTGTAGTACTAATCACCCGATGTCTCAGACCGGAAAGAAAGTATTCAGTAGTAGTCACATCATTGAAATCAGTATCGATGATTAGTATTAATTGCATAATCTAAGGCGAATAGTCTAAAAAGTCTTTATGAAATAGGATTCTATATGCTTTCAAATGTAAAATAAAAAAAAATTATTAACTCAATTCTTTTGCTAAGTCTTCCCAGTTTTGAGTTAGTGTCTCAAGAGCCTCTTTGTTTTGGTGAAACTTTTTTAGTTCTTCACTATAAGTATTTGACTGAAAGAATTCGGGAAGTTCAAGTTTCTTTTCAAATCCTTTGATCTCATCCTCCAATTCTCCGATTTGAGCTTCTAAATCTTCCAATTCTTTCTGTTTTTTGCGTAATTTATTCTTTTCCTGGTTTCGATTTTGAAATTCCTGTTTGGTGTCCTGCCTGGCTTTTTCCTGAGTCAGTGAGTACACTCCCTCTTTGTGATCCTTTTGAAAGTCTTCAAAACTACAATTCAGGTCTTTCAGGACTCCATTATTCAATTCTAAAGTATTATTGCAGAGCCCTTTTAGAAAGTCCGGATCATGGCTGATGATGAGGATGCTTCCCGGATATTCTTCCAGAGATCGCTTTAGGGCATTTCGTGTGACCATGTCGAGGTGATTTGTGGGTTCATCGAGAAGAAGGGTGTTGGTTGGGTTGAGAACAAGTAGTGCGAGTCTCACTCTGCTCTGTTCACCTCCCGAAAGAGAGCCAATCTTTTTGAAAACCGAATCTCCGGAAAAGGAAAAATGTCCTAGGAGAGTTCTGGCGGCAGGCTCCGATATGTCCGGATAAAACTTTTGAACGATTTCTAGGATATTTAGACCCGGCTCCAGGTTTTCTGTGTGTGTTTGAGCAAAGTAACCTATCTTGGTCTTGGGTCCCAGGTAAATCTGTCCCCTACTCAGGGAGTGGATTCCTGCAATGCATTTCATGAGAGTGGATTTCCCGGCTCCGTTGGGTCCTACCAGGGCGATTTTTTCGCCGGAACTGACTTCCAGATGAATGTTTTGAAAAATGGATTTGTCTCCAAAAGAAAAAGAGGCATCTTCCAAACGAAAGGAAATCTTTCCCGATGACTCTACCGTGAAGGAGTAATCGGGTTTTTTGTTCCAAAAAATCTCTCCGGGGTCATCGACTTTCTCACGTTTTTCGAGATTTTTGAGTTTGCTCTGAACCTGCTTGGCTTTGGTTGCCTGAGCTCTAAACCGATTGATCCAATCCATTCTTTTTTGCAGATAGGCTTCTTCTTTTTGGAATTGGAGCTTCAATTTCTCATGGAGTTCATTTTTTTCTTCTAAAAACTCCTCCAGTGTACCCCGAAATTCGATGATTCCCGATTTGGAAATCTCCGCTATTGTATTGGTTGTGGAATTGAGAAATTCCGGATCATGAGTGACCAGAACAAAAGCGGTTTTCGAATTTTGGAGGTAATCCGCCAGCCAGAGTTTGGATGCATCGTCCAGGTGGTTTGTCGGTTCATCCAGAAATAGAAGAGTGTGGGGTTCGAGAAGAGCTATGGCCAATCCCAGCCTATGCTGGTATCCGGGAGAGAATGTTTTTACTTTTCGGGAAAAGTCTGAATTGCTAAATCCGAGTCCGGAAAGGATCTTTTGAGCCTGAAGTTCCAATTCGTGAACACCATGAGCATTGGCGTAGTCTTCCAGATCCTGTTGCTCTGAGAGAAGAGTTTCAAAATCGGGAGAATCGGGATCTGTGGTTTCGAATCGGTGGTCAATGGAGTGCTTGCGATCCGAGTAGATCCTGTAGTGTTTGTGAGAAGCAATCGCTGTCTCCAGAATCGTACCTTCCGGGTCAAATCCGGGGATCTGATGGAAGAGAGAGATTTCTGTTTCTTTGGAGCGAACAACCTTTCCCTCATCGGGTTGAATCAGATCACTCGCTATCCGAAAGAGTGTGGTCTTTCCTGCCCCATTGGGACCCACCAAACCGATTTTTTGATCGGGTTTGATGTGCCAGGAGAAGTTATCAAATAGAACATTGGGTCCGTATTGATGTTTAAGACCTATAAATTGGATCAAGTTTTACTTTCCTGCAGAGAGCTCCTGCTTTCTTTTGTTGAGGTGGATCATGTAGCGGGAATTTTCATTATTATTGTTTTCGGTGGCTTTCTTCATTGCCTGCTCTACTTCTGAGATGTTCATTTTGGCAATTTTCTTGTTCTTTTTTTCTGTTTTTTCTGACATAATTCTTTTCCTTTGTACTATTGAATATTTTAAACTAGATTTTCTAAAGAATATCTAGTGTCAATCTTTCTGAGTGCAAAATGAACACTTCATTCCATCCTTCTTTTCTTGACATTCTTTTTCATGGATCAAGTCTGTCCTTATAGCTATTTCCATAAAGAATTGCATGGGTATAGATTGGATTTCACTTCATTCGATTTTTGAACTGCGGTTCTTTTTTTAAAATTGGAGTCTGATGAGAACTTTAAGATCTCCTCATCTTCAGTTTGGTACAATAGAAAAAGATTGAATACCGGGGGATTGCTCCAAGAGAGGATACACTAATGATTGATTTTTCACTAACAGATGAACAAAAAGCACTTCGGGATATGGCAAGAGAATTTGCTAAAAACGAAATCATTCCCAAATCAGCTCATCACGATGAGACAGGTGAATACCCAATGGATATACTCAAGAAGGCCTGGGAAGTTGGTTTGATGAATCTACACATTGAAGCTGAGAACAATGGAGCGGAGATGTCGGATTTTGATGAGATGATCGTAGCTGAGGAATTGAATTATGGATGTTCCGGTGTGGCTACAGCTATCCTGGCAAATAATCTTGCCCTTGCACCTGTTCTCGTTGGAGCCAGCAAAGAATTGAAAAAGAAATTTGTCGAGCCTATGACCAGAGAGTTTAAGCTCGCCGCTTATGCTGTGACAGAACCGGGTGCAGGTTCGGATGTCGCAGGGATTCGTACTACAGCTGTCCGTAAGGGAGATGAGTACATCGTCAATGGAAGCAAGCAATGGATCACCAACGCCGGTGTGAGTGATTGGATGTTTGTTTTGACCAAGACCGATCCGAGTGCTGGGCACAAGGGTATGACAGGATTTATCATCGATTCCAAATCTCATGGAGTGATCATAGGAAAGAAAGAGAAAAACATGGGTCAGAAGTGCTCGGACACCAGAGCTGTGACCTTTGAAGATGTTCGTGTTCCTATCGATCAGGTAGTCGGCAAAGAAGGGGAAGGATTCAAGATCGCCATGGCGGCTTTTGATCATACCCGACCTGCAGTTGCCATCGGAGCAGTAGGTGTGGCAAGGTCTGCATTCGAACATGCACTACGTTATGCGAATACAAGAAATACTTTCGGCAAACCCATATCTTCCAATCAGGGCATTGCATTTATGCTAGCTGAAATGGCGAGAGACATTGAAGCGGGACGTCTACTGGCATGGCAGGCGGCCTGGCTCATCGACAATGGTTACAAAAACACCTATCAGGCTTCTATAGCAAAAGCTTTCTGCGCGGATATGTGTATGCGTGTGGCTACTGACGCTGTTCAGATTTTTGGTGGATACGGTTTCAATAATGAGTATCCTGTAGAAAAACTAATGAGAGATGCGAAAATCTTTCAAATCTATGAAGGAACTTCTCAAATTCAGAGAGTGATTATCTCAAAATTCCTGAATGATGGGAAAGGGATCGAAGGTCCAAACATCTAAGCCTCATGCGGGAAGGAGAGCTCTCTCTTTCCCGCAGATTTGATGTCTCACACTAAAATTGAAAAAGCTAAGTATCTTCAGGCGGTTACTGTCCTATTCACTTCACTACAAATATAGATTCACAATCGGAATCTTTTTTGCTCTCTTCACAGCTCTCTTCAATGCTGTATCACTTACCGTCCTGATTCCTCTCTTTGATGCTCTCGGAACAGGCAAGAAGACTGCCTTTGAGTTGGAGTTGACCCTACCCGAAAAATCCATAATCTATAAAGAGAAGTTTTTTGGAGAGTCGTCATTGGATGGCCTGGAAAAGATGAAATTATTGATTGTTCAATATAAAATAGAAATCAATGAAAACATCAAAAATATGGAACCGAAAGAGGTAGTCTGGCAGATCTGCAAATTGATCATTCCCCTCTCCCTTCTGAAATTAATCTTCTATCTACTCTCTGTCTATTGCATAGCTACGTCCGGATATATGGCGACGCGGGATATCAGACAGGAATTGTACAATAAAGTCCAATCCCTTCCTCTGAATTACTTCTATAAAGAGAAGACCGGTCAGTTGATGAGTCGAATCATAAATGATGCCGAAGTTGTGTCTACTGTGATCTCCAGCAATTTACGGGATGCTATCATCAATTTCTTTTATGTGATCACCCATCTTGTGATTCTCATGTACCTGAATCTGGAACTACTGGTTCTTGCCTCGGTAACAGTTCCCATTATAATTTACCCCGTGACTCTCTTCACAAAGAAGATCACCAAATCCACTCAGAAGTTTTACGAAAGAATGGCTGACTTGAATGCAAATATCCATGAATTGATCACGGGTATCAGAATCATTCGGTCCTATCAAATGGAAGAGTATGAAAAATCAAAATTTATTGAGATCAATCAGAAAGCCACACATAGAAATTTCAAAGGTCAGTTTTATCTTCAAATGGCTCCCAGTCTGGTGGAGTTAACTTCTTCTCTGGTAGTCTTGGGTTTTTTTGCAGTGGGTGCCCGATTGATTTTCAATGGTTCGTTTACTCAGGGTGAGTTTATGGCATTTCTCCTAACGCTTCTCTTTTTATTGAGACCTCTGACCCAACTCTCTCAGATGGTGGGAAAGATCTCGCAGGCAAATGTCTCCGGAGAAAGAATTTTTGAAATCATAGATAGGAAGAATTTTGAATCTCATGATGATCCAAAATCTCTCAAGAATCCGGGGAAGCTAAAGGAAAGCATTCGTTTTGAAAATGTCCATTTCCAATATCCGGAAAGTCCTCAGGAGGTTTTGAGGGGAATCAATTTTACAGTCCAAAGAGGTGAAACTATAGCATTGGTGGGAGCGAGCGGGGGTGGTAAGTCAACCCTCATGGATTTGCTTCCCCGGTTTTACAACCCGACTTCGGGAAGGATACTTTTTGATGGCGTGGACATTCAGGACTATAGCCTTTCAGATCTCAGGAATAAGATAGGAATTGTCACACAGGATATATTTCTCTTTCACGGAACTGTAGCAGAAAACATCGCTTACGGAGTGGAGGGAGCCGGAATTCGGGATGTGATACGTGCCGCCAGATTGGCTCATGCCCACGATTTTATTACAGAAATGGAATTCAAGTACAATGGGATGCTGGGAATTCGCGGTTTGAATCTCTCCGGGGGACAGAGACAGAGGCTTGTCATCGCCAGAGCACTTTTGAGAGATCCGGAGATTTTGATCCTTGATGAGGCCACGAGTGCCCTGGATAGTAAATCTGAAAAATTAGTAAATGAAGCTCTCGACCGACTCTATAGAAATCGAACTACTTTTATCATTGCCCATCGATTCTCTACTATTCGAAAGGTAAAAAGAATATTAGTTATTGAGAATGGAATGATCGTTGAGGAAGGAGATCACGAATCTCTTATGGGCTTGAATGGAGTGTACTCCAGGTTGTATGAGAAACAATTTGCCGCCGGGGTCGGAATCTGAGTCTTATCTACTATGATGATTCAGGATGGCATCTTCCACAAAAAAATACGCACGAACTGTAACAGCATAGATATCGTCCGCCGGTCGAAAGAAGCGGGTTCCCAGTTTGACGGAAAAATTTTTAAGTAGATACTTCAAACTATTTTCATCGGCTTTGGGCACATAGGGATTGGTGATTTCTAAGTGCTTGGTCTGATCAAATTCAGTAACAAGCTCTCTCATCTTTTCCTTAAAAGTGTTGTATTCTTCCTCACCGAGTCTATTTTCAATATCTATGCGGATGATCCTATTGTCCTCCAAAATGGAAATCTGGATATCTGCATTTTTGTGAAGGGAGTACCTGGCGGCATTGTTTAGTAAAACATCATTGATCTTCAGAAGAGAGATGAATATAATTTCATTTCGTCTGAATTCATAGGCATTGACTCTTTTGGCTGCATAATAATTGGCAATGAATTCGGAGAGTTCTCTTTCTTTCTTTTCATTCTTCAGTAAATCTTCCGGTTTGACCTGAATTTCCAGAAAGACATCCGGATGGTAGTATTCCGGGAGAAAGGTAAAGACACCTATCATTTCATCAGTCATCAGCTCACTTCCGTATCAGGAAAGAATCCTCAAATCTGAAAAATTTCTATACTTTTCATTGTAGTCCAATCCGTAGCCAACGATAAAACTATCATCTACTTCAAATCCCTTATAACGAATAGAGTGAGAAAACTCGTGTTTGTCTTTCTTCACAAGTAAGGCACATACAGATATACTTTCAGGATTTTTGAGGGAAACTTCACTGTAAATTTTGTTTAGCGTCAAACCTGTATCAATGATATCTTCCAGGATGATTATGTGCTTGTTTCTGAGGCTGGCGGGAATATCAAAACTGAGGGTCACATTTCCGCTAGAAGTCATGGAGTCGCCATAGCTCGAACTTTTGATGAATTCCAAACTCACCTGAATGTCGAGCTTTCGGGCTATATCCGAAACAAAATGCAGACATCCTTTCAATACTCCTAAAAGAACAACATCCTTGTCCCGGAAGTCATTTGAAATTTCTTTCGCCAGCTCACTGACTTTGGATTGAATTTCTTCGCTACTGTACAAAATCTTCATTTCTTTTCACCTTTGATTGGAAACCAAAATAAACTTATACTACCTTTCACTGTTTCAGGAATTTTTGTCCATTCATCTGTATCAAAGTTCAGAGCAATCAGTCCTGAAGTAGGAAATTTTGTGAATATAGAATAAGTTTGATCTTCTTTCTTTAGACCGATCAATGAATGAATCACAGTTTCCATTTCAGGATTGTGACCGATGATCAGTACCTTATCCATGGTATCGGGAAGCTTTTGAAGGTTTTGGATGTAGACTTCAGGTTCCGCGTCATACAACTCATGGAGGGAATTGAAGTTTCGGGAGAGATTGGATATCTTAGAAATAATCCGATAGGTTTCCTGGGCCCGAAACGCTGAAGAGACTAGACTGACATCAAATTGTATCTTTCTGGTTCTGAGAAATTTTCGCAATGCATTCGCATTTTTGACTCCTCTTGGACTGAGACCTCTTTCATGGTCTGAGACGAAAGGACTGTCCCAATCGGATTTGGAATGTCTGATTAAGTAGACGGTTTTCATAGAATTCTCCCGGAATTATTTCGATTTTAGATTTGTAAGGAAATGTGCAAGTTGAAAAAACTAAATTGCCTTCGAATTTCAATAGATTCCTTTACTTTGCATGAGTTCTATCATTTTTTCCCAGGATCTTCTCTTCCCGGTCGGATTCACTATGTACCTCAGAATGAATCGATTGGGAATCAATTGATGAAGAATAGAAATGGGTAGATGAGTCTCTCCTCTGATGATGATCTCTGCTAAAAAGTCAGCCAGGAAGGGAGCGAGAAGCAATGCCTTGGAACCAAAAGCCGTGAAAACATAGAGTCCCCGGTTGTATTCCATAGGGGGAAAGGTTGAATTGTCTGCGCGAAATCCTCTATGTTTCAGATCCATATAGTTCTCTACCGCGAAGTCAAAATCGGGAATCGGACCGATTACGGGCAAATGATCGGGAGTTGTCGCCCGAATCCCGGCTCTAGCATAGAGTTCGGAAGTGTTCGGGAATTCGGTGAGAGGAATGTAGTTTGCCAGATTGGAGAGAATCCTTTCTGTATCGCTGTGTCTGATTTCTTCGGAGATGCTGTAATTGTCATAGGTCGCTCCCACAAGGAATTTGCCATTTTTGGGAATGATGTATCCATTGGGAAAAACAACCGGTTTGCTCGGGCCTTGGGAAAGAGTTGATTTGTCTATTAAGCAAATTTGACCTCTCACCTCACGCAAAGGAAGCCACTCAGTTTGTTGAAATTTTTTCGAATCAATGGCACCGGCTATCACCACATCACTGAAGTTGCCTACTGAGGACCCTTCTGAATCAATCAGGATCCAACGATCGTTTTCTTTTTTCAATTCGGAGATTTCTGTTTCGGTTTTTACATGGATTCGGGATTCATATTTTTGAATGATTCTTTTACAGAAGGATGCAGGATGGATCCAACCACTTTGAGGTAAAACAAATCGATTCAATTCTTCCGAGAAGTAGATTAGGTTTTTGGAGACTGCATAGGTTTCCATTGATTTCAGAAGTCTGGATCTTTCGGTTTCGTCCGAGATGATTTCGATTCCATCCTTTCCAAACTCAGATTCCGGGAGAGAGATCTCATCCTCCAGAATCCTGAGAAGATTCCAGAAACCCGCTACTTCCAATGTGGATGCTGTGGTGGGATCTCCTGAGAGAGAGGGATTGAAAATTCCTGCCGGATTTCCGGAAGACTTCATCGCAATGTCCATCTCAGCTTCAAAGAGAGTGACTTCCTTTCCCAATCGGGCAAGAGATCTGGCTATGGCCACTCCTGCCATTCCCCCACCTATGATAGCGATGGAGTCATGATCCATTTTACTTAAGTTCTTAAAAGAGTAGTAGGGATGGGGTGGTTTGCTCGTGTTCGGAGGGGGGTAGCCCATGAGCATGTATTTCTTACTTTCATAGCCCTGTTTTTTTTCTGTAAGAAAACCGGACTTTTCTGCATTTTCAATGACGCTCAACGCTGTTGAGTAGGTCGCAAATATGGATTGGTTGTCGGAGAGGCTTTTGAGTTTTGTAAAAATCTCCCTCGACCACATCTCCGGATTTTTTCTCGGAGCAAACCCATCGAGAAAGAAAACATCTACCCCAGTTTCTATTTTATTCAGTTCTTCTAATACATCGCCTATGAAAAGAGTCAGGGTAACATTCCATTCGGGAAAGTCGAGGACATGCATTCCTTTTTCAATGTATTTGTACTTTCTGATAAGCTTTTTCGAATAGGGTTCCAGATCGGGAAAGTTTTTTAATAAGGTTTCGAGTGCTTCGCCGGGAAGGGGATGCTTTTCAAAGCTGAGAAAATTGAGATGATTGCTAATGGATTGAGTCCATCTCTCCACTGTAACTAAGAAATTGAGACCGGCTCCGAAACCCAATTCTAAAATAGTAAAGGATGCTTTGGATTTCCATCTCTCTTCAATCTGAATCGAATCGAGGAATACATATTTCTTCTCTCCGTACCCTCCATCACCGGACCAATAGATATCGTCATAGATAGTGGATCGAATCGAACCCGATTCTGAAATCTCATAAAAACTCATAGAACCATATTCTGTAGTTTCTATCTCTTGAAAATAAGAATTGAATCTTCAAGAATATACTAAAAGTTCAGTTGTAATGAAATTCACCAAAACTGTTTTTTATAGTATTCTGGTCTCTGTACTCTACGGGCTTCTGGCTCAGGCAATCGCACGTTCGGATGCATTCAGAGAAGTCTTTCTGGTCATGAGTATAGGTTTTGTCTTTGTCTTTCCGATTTCTTTAGGCTTTTTTACAGTGTACACAGCTCCTTCGGAAAAGCAAAAGTCATTCCTTTATCAATTGTTTGCCCCCTGGGGAGTCTCTTTTTTGAGTATGTTCCTCGCTATGCTGATTGGCTGGGAGGGTACGATCTGCCTGGTTTTGGCTCTTCCCATCTATCTCATCTGCTCTTCCATCGGCGGGGTCATAGCAGGAATTTGGGTCAAGGTGTTTCAAAAATCCAATCCGGTGTTTTTCACTCTGGGACTTTTTGGGCTGGCTCCTTTTTTGATTGGTTTTCTGGAGTCTCCCTTTCCCCTTCCCACAGAGAACCGTGAAGTCCTGACTTCCATCACCATTCAATCCACCCCGGAAGTCGTTTGGAAGAATATCACAAGGATTCCTAAAATTACCGAGAAACAGGAAGGATTCTTCTATTTCATGGGATTTCCGAGACCTGTTGAGGCGACTCTTTCCCACGATGGAATCGGGGGAGTTCGGGATGCAGTCTTCGAAAAAGGCCTGGTCTTTTATGAGACAATCAATATCTGGGAAGAAAACAAAAAGTTGGGTTTCAAAATTCGTGTCGATCCCAATTCCACTCCCATCACTACCCTCGACAGTCATGTGACAGTGGGCGGGAGATACTTTGACGCGCTCTACGGGGAATATGAAATCGAACCTCTGAACGAAAACTCTCTGGTTCTCCATCTCAAAAGCGAATACAGGCTTTCGACCCGATTCAATGTGTATGCCGGGATCTGGTCTGATTATTTGATGAGAGATATTCAGGAAAATATTCTCAGGGTCTTGAAATTTCGGATCGAATCGAAAAACAATCAATGAAAAAAAGTATTCACAGATAAAGGCTCTGAGAAATTCTTCCTTATATGACAGAATCGGAAAATTCGTCTGAGAAAAAAAAGAACTCGGAAAAGCAGACTGCAGAGCCGGGTTTCTTTTCCTCATTGATTTCATTTTTCTTTATCATTGTACTCGTTTTCGCCTTCAAGTCTTCCATCTTGGATGCGAACAATATACCTTCGGGTTCGATGCTCCCCACCCTGAAGATCGGAGATTTTCTTTTTGTAAACAAAATGAGATACTCTTTTCGAATGCCGTATTCCGAAGAAGAAATCTTTCGCTACGATGATCCAAAACGGGGAGACATTGTCACATTCATTCCTCCGGAGGGTGCGATTCATGAAGATGAACCCGACATGGAATCGGTAGGCGGAGAGAGGAAGAGAAAGCAGATTCCCATCATCGGAAATCTATTTGCCAAACGTTTTGTTAAGCGGGTTGTCGGTATGCCTGGGGATGAGCTGCGTGTGATACAAAAGCAGGTGGATAGCTATAGCGGTGATCCGGTGGAATACACCTACTTAGAGTTTAAGGAAAATGGATCCGACGAATTCAAATCCTACAATCCCACTCCTGTCCCGAACGGAAAAGAACTAAAGGACTTGGACAATACCCGGGCTATCGGAAGAAGCCTCTTTACAGAATCCAAACGTGATTTCACTCATTATGTCCTCGAAGGTCCTCATGATGCCAGCTATGGTTTCATAAGAAGAAATTGCCCCAATTCGATCTGTAAGATTCCCGAAGGCCACTACCTCGTCATGGGAGACAATCGGGATGATTCTTCGGATTCACGATTTTGGGGATATGTGAAGCGGGAAGATATTCTCGGAAAGGCTCTTATCATTTATTTTTCAATCAATTGGAAAGACTATACCTGTATGTTCAAAGAGATTCCCGAAGACAATGAACTCAAGTCCTACCTCCTCTATAGATATGATGATGCGGAATTGGAAAATCATTGCCATATTTCAGAATTGAATGGGGATGTTCAGAGAGAGTCTGTGGTCGGGTGGTTGTATCGCACGATTCGGTTCAGGATTCCGAGAATGGAAATACGGTGGGAAAGGATTGGACGAATCCTAAAATGAGTATCTGGGATCTCTCAAGTCTCGGAACAGAATTTGGGATGATTTTTATAGGATTCATTTTCATAGGAAATTATATTGATGGTCGGTTCGGTTCCAAACCCATCGGACTTCTCCTGGGTTTGGTTCTGGGATTTTCTGCCGCCCTGTATCACATTTTAAAACGGGTCAATGATTTCAATTCTTCCAATAAAAAATAAAACCACTTCTTCCTCATTTCAATTCCTCCGGAATTAGTTCGGAAGCGGGGAGAATTCGATTGTTTCGATTTGTCATCATTCACCTGAGTTTCACAATTTTCCTTTTCTCGGCAGGACAATTCATATCCTGCAAACCTGTACTACAGAAGAAAGAAGGTGTGCTTCAAATTGCTCTTCCTTCCGATGCGGGAACCCTGGATCCACTTTTTGCAGTGGATCTTGTCTCTCAAAAATTGAACCGTCTTCTTTTCAGGAGTCTCTTCCTCCTGAAGGATGGGAAAGTCCTTCCTGACCTCGCAGAATCTTATGAATTGAAAACGAATACTTTTCTGGTTTTGAATCTAAATCCTGCGTTGGGAGCAAGAGCAGAGGATGTCAGGTTTTCCCTCGATAGACTCCGTACTACAAAAAGTCCCAGAAAGTCTATGTTCAATGATCTCAAGTCGGTCTCTGTTCTGGACGGAAATAGGGTTGGACTTCAATTTGAAGGGAGTCCGGAGAAAGTCTTTGAGCTTCTAGCTTCTCCTCTGGCTTCCATTTATTCAGAAAAAGAATTTCTCGAGTCAGAATCCTTTGTGTCGTACGGACCCTATCGATTGGAGACCTGGAAACGGGGAGAATTCCTTCATCTCATTCTCAGAAACTCCGAGGAAACCTCGCTTCCCCCCGAACTCATGATGAGAATTCTTCCCAATACAGGAACGGCCATCTATCTTTTCAATAAGGGTGAGATCGATATCCTGAGAATCCCCTTTTACCTCCTGGAAAACCCGGCGATTCAAAGGGAACAATTGATTTCTGTGAGGGGAAAATCGATTCAATACATATCCATATTCTGGGAAGATCCCTGTTTGGATAAGAACTTCCGTCTGGCTCTGAATCACTCTATCGATCGGGAGACCATTATCGAAAAAGTCTTTCATTCCAAAGCATCCGGTGTCTACCTGGCCTTTCCTCCCGAATACACATTTCCCGAGAATCGAAAACCACGATTTCAATTTTCCTATGATATCCAACTGGCAAAGAAATATCTGGAATCTTCTTCCTGCTATCCCGAGATTCTCAAAAGACCGATTGAGCTAAGGATGAGGGGAGATGAGGAGAATCGGGCCAAAGGGCTCGCAATTTATCAAAACCTAAAAGATCTTTCTCTGAATGTGAAGTTACTGCCTTTGGAAAAAGCCAATCTGTACAGGGACAATGGACAGAAGAAGGGGGAATTGACCCTTCTCACCTGGTACCTGGACTTCGATTCGGCTTTGAATTTCTTAGATCCTCTTTTTTTCTCAAATTCTCCCG
Source organism: Leptospiraceae bacterium (assembly GCA_024233875.1). GTDB lineage: Bacteria > Spirochaetota > Leptospiria > Leptospirales > Leptospiraceae > JACKPB01. Next base: position 147,473 of record JACKPB010000007.1, on the reverse strand, counting down.
GAAATGGAGGGAATCGAACCTTCTACAGGAATCCTGAAATGGATGAAGTCATCCTGAAATCAAGGCAGAAAGGAGATTTGGATGCCGACTCTCAGGCAAAATCACTCGAACTCCTCGAAAGCGATCTGCCCTGGATATTTCTTTGGTCGCTGGATGAAAATTATCTTGTATCGAAACAAGCACTTTTGTACTCTCAAAATAATCTTCTATTGTTTTGATTAACATGAAATACGTAATTATATTTTTATTGCTCTTTCAATCCCTTCTTCCCCTGGAAAAAGATTGTACTTCCGGTAACTGTGAAAATGGTTACGGGACCTGTCTATTTCCCAATGGGGTTCGGTACGAGGGGAATTTTTTGAATTCTCTCCCCCATGGGATGGGAATCATGTGGCACAAGAATAACAAGATCTATCTCGGTGAGTTTTATAAAGGCCACAAACACGGAAGAGGAACCTTTGTTTACAATTCGACCGGTACAAGATCCTACTACGGTGAGTTCAAATGGGGCAGGAAAAATGGATTTGGAATCATGACCTATGACTCAACGACCGGAAAAGAGTACACTGGCTATTGGAGAGACAACAAACGAAACGGAAAAGGTACCATGCTCTACAATATCACTTCCAGATACGAGGGAGAGTGGTTGAATGGCAAACGAAATGGATTCGGTACCTATGAATCCGAAACCAAGAAGATTAAGTATGTGGGTGTTTGGAGTCAGGGGAAAAAAGAAGGAAGGGGAACCCTCGAAAGCTTACGAAGTGGGAAGACCTTTCGATTCGTTGGGGACTTTGTAAACAATAGATTCAACGGACACGGGACTCTCGAGAAGGATGGAGAAAAGTACATCGGTCAATTTGAAAACAATCAATTCGAAGGCAATGGAACTTACATCACTATCGATGGATACAAGTACAGGGGTAGTTTTAAGAAAAACAAATTCCATGGTCGGGGCACCCTCATCAACCGTGATGGTTCCTTTTTTGTCGGAGATTTCGAAGATGGGAAACGCAATGGAACAGGAACTGTGTTTTCAAGAGACCATGAATTGATCTTCTCAGGTATCTGGGAAAAAGATAAGAATATCAAAAAGATAGAAGGGGAGACGGAAGAATTCGTAAAAAAGCAGGTTCAGCAGGAAAGTCGTTTTTGAATTTCCAGACATCCCTGTAAGAACTCCTTCAATCGATTGTTGTTGAAGTTTTTGATATAGAGCATGATAGACGCTTTTTCTCCCGGATGGCTTGGGCTCGGGCTATCATTTTTTTCTTTCCCTTCGCCTTCTGATTCCGAAAAAATTACATACTTATAAAATCTAATGAGACCTTTGATGATTTCAAAATCTTTTTCAAAGGAGATTTGAAACGAGACACTTGCCTTGTTTCCTCGTCCCGTATTTGTGGGGCAGGAATTGATAAAACCAATCCCTTCAGAGTACTCAAAGAGATCCTTTCGATTCAAAAAATCAGGGATGATTTCTTTCAGTTTCCATTCACCTTCCGGAAATACTTCGTAACGAATATGATCTTCATCGTTGAAGTAAATTCTGGAATTGGGAGGAAGGTCGGATGTGGGAACTTTGGATTTCAAATGATGAATCCCTTCCTCACCGATGGGATTGTAGAAAGGAAAGAGTTTATTCTTTAAATTTCTGGCTACACGAAACCTAACTTTACCATTCTTGGCGTGAATCTTTTCTACTATGGATTCCAGATCTTTGGATTCAGGTTGTTTGGAAAATAATTTCTGAAAAGGAAAACGAAAACTGGAGATGTCCAGAAACTCCCTCCTTTTCAAAAATGTATGATAACAGGTCTTGCATCCAGTTCGACCAAATTTAATAAACTCATCAATCGTGAGTCCGCAGACCGGGCAATGTTTAGGCTTGATATAAGGCTCCTGAGATGATTTTGTTACGCTTTGTAGCCATGGATGCCAGCTCCATATCATGGGTAACCAGGATCATAGAAAAATTTAATTCTTTTTGCAACTCTAAAATAAGAGACATAAGATGACGGGAGTTTTCTCGGTCTAGGTTTCCGGTAGGTTCGTCAGCGAGGATCAACTGCTTTTTGGCGACGAGTGCACGGGCAACTCCAACTCTTGCACTCTCTCCTCCGGACAATTGGGATGGAAAACTATCGAGACGATCCCCCAGGCCTACCTTTCCTAACATTTCGGATGCATTTTTGCGGGCTGTGGTGGGGCTTGTACCATTGATGAGAAGGGGGATCATGACATTCTCTATCGCAGAAAAATCAGGAAGAAGCAAATGATGCTGAAAAATAAATGCTATCTTTTGGGCACGAAACTTTTCTTTGTCCGCCTTTGAAATATTGTCAAGAGAGACTCCGCAAACCTCTACCGAACCGGAATCAAAATCATCCATGGCACCTATGATATTGAGAAGAGTGGACTTGCCTACACCCGATGAGCCTTCTACTGATGCGATTTCATTTTCTTCAACAGTAAAGTTTATGTCAGATAAAATAGATATACCTCTATCTGAAATATAATATGATTTGCGGAGGTTTTCAATTTTTACCAATGCCATATGATTTGTTCAGTTCTCATCGAATTTATTTTTATGTACCAGAATAGATTGTATTGATTTAATTTAAAGAGAAAATTAATTCAAAATAATTGACTCATATACCTGATTTAAATCATCTTAAAAATGAAGGTTTTAGAGAGAGGAATACATGCCGGACGAACAGTTTTACTTTATAAAATTTACAGCCAGAGACATCCCATCTAAGACAAACGTCATGGTTGTAATCACTATTCCCAAAGGTAAAAACTCAGTAGACAAGTTTGATGTATTAGTATCTCAAAATACAGAAGCCTCAGCCATGTACTCAACTGATAGTTTTCGTGAGTGCATGAACAAAATCCAACGAATCGTTCTGGCAGGTCAGGGTTCTCAAAGTTCTATCCATAGTTTGTCTAACGCATACAAGCTCTCCTTTCAATCAGAAAGCTATATGATTGAGCTTTTGCATTATCTGGAATACAGCGAAGATGATAAAGTAAAGCATTTGATTGAACAGAATATACATAAAGTCTTAGGAAAAGCCGATTACGAATGTCTATGCAATGTGATGCTAGTGACTGCTGAAGAAATGGAAGTCATCGGAACACAGGAAGATGAATTGGGTGACAGTCTGGGCAATACAGAATCCCTTCCCGATGTAGTACCTCCCGGTTCGGATTTGATCAAATACCAATTTGTACTTTCCCCAGTTACAGGAACAGTGCTTACCGAACTCAGGTTGGGAGATCAGATCATGATCAAATTGCTGGAGGACAATGATAAAGCAAAAGCCATTGTCGGACAGATGAACCTCAAAGATGAAGCAGGAAACATTCACCCCTGCCCGGCTACTATCGTTTCCATAGACAACGAAGACATTCATAAGATAGAAGTGATTGTCAAAATCAATGAAACTACTTTCGGTAGGTACATAGAAGAAGAGCCTAATGTAAGAGTGAAAATGGCTGAGATCTCCTCATTGTCCAGAGATGAAAAAATCTTAAGAGATGCTGCCCTGGCTAAGGAAAAGTCCTGGGTGGTACCTGCTGCGGTCTTGATCGTTATTTTAGCCATCCTTTGGATTCTGGTAGTTTTTATTCTTTAATTTAAGAAAGTGGACGTATCCAAGTTTATACTCTGATGAAAAAAAAGCTCTTATTGATACTACCCTTCCTCTCATTGCTCTACTGTCTGGAAGCTATGTTTTTTAACGTTCAGTTCAACTATACCATACCCATTAGCTCATTTACAGACAGCGAACCGGATCCTTCGGATATCACTCCACCCACTGTAGAGTTTTCCTACGGTATGTACTCCAAACAACAAAAGATCTCCGAAGCGATTTCCTATTTGATCGAAGAAGATATACCCTCAGATGGGAAATTAGAAAAGACCATTGACAAATTGGAAAGAGCAATCCTGACAACCCGGATTCTTGTATTCTTATTGGGTTTCCTACTTCTTACTTCCGGTGCTGTTTTTGTATCCCTTTTGATGAATGCTTGGTATGCGCCCTTCCTGGGTAGATTTTTGACCTTTATTTCGGGGATGATAGCTTTTCAATACACTACAATATCTATCAGTCATCTCGTGTATGCCCCCTCTCTCGGTTACTATTCATTCCTTTACAATCTTATTGTCCTAATATTGATGATCTGGGGATTTCGGGTACTCGGGAAGATGGACAATTACGATGAGATGAACTTCTATGCTCTCTATGTAGCCTCTCTGAACAATGAAGACAGCAATACAGGAAAAGTCCTGATTAAAAAAAGAGAAAGAGCCCCCCTCACAAAATCTGCAATCTTGAATTGGTTCCTGGATTCCCTGCCTGTAAAATTGGTTTGGAGACTATTCACGAACTCAACTCTCAGACATTTTGTGTACATCATTCTGACAGGTCTGGTGATTGGAAATTTACTGTACATCCCTCTATTTTCACTCCAAAAAAACTATTCATCGGAATTCGGAATTCTCCTTTTGGTTATGTTGGTTGTTCTTTCTATTTTGTACATTCGCAATTATTACTTCTTTCTCAAAGAAGAAAACACTGTTGGATTTAGGGGAGTAGTTGCCGGAGCGATTTTTCTGCAATACAGATTTATAAGAAATCTATTGTATTTCATTGTATCCTCTGCCGGTGTGATTATTTTTATCATAGCTCTTTTTCTGATTCTGACATTCAATACTTTGATTCTCACAAATTATAATATTATTGAACGTACTTTGAATCTTTGATTCAACTCTTTCTGATCGAAGGATGTCCGCTGACGTGGGTCAATTTCGGTCCCTGAGCGTAGTCGAAGGGCAACTTTCCATCCTGATATTCTATCGTAATACGAGGTTCCTTTCGCTCGAAACTCTCGGGCAAAAAACAATTTTTTCCTTTCAGGAGGCTACCGCTGACGCGGGTCTTCTTCTGTTCAACTTTCAATGATGCTAAACTTTCTCCTTTATCTCAAGGTTGCTGCTTATCCAAAAGTGGTCGTAAGCTTTCTCTTATGTATTAAGATTTTCTTGATAATGAGAATTCTTCTGTGCCCTCGAGCCGGGCGGGCGATACAAAAAACGAGAGTCGGAGAACAGATCCGACATCTCTAAATTTTTGTTCCGAGATGTTTTTGTTCCGATTTAATAGGAAAATTAAAAAATATTGAGTAATGAATTAGTTTACACAGAGAAATATCACTGTGCCCTCGTGCCGGGCAGGCAATGGAACCTGTATTTCTCTGGAATCAGGATGGAAAGGCTGGTTTTTTATTGGGAGAAACTTTGGTTGGAAGCCTCTTCTTCTATTCGACGGATTCGGTGATCGAGTGATTTTTTCCCTTTTTGATAGGATCTACCTTCATCCCGTTTTAGGTTCGTATTACAGTTATTGTAAAAATTCTATCGAGATCCCGGTTTTGGAGTAGGATTCTCTTCTACTACCTTTGACGTGGGTCAATTTCGGTCCCTGAGTGTAGTCGAAGGGCAACTTTCCATCCTGATGCTCGATCGTCATACAAGGTTCCTTTCGCTCGAAAGTTGTCGATACTATTTACTCTCGAAGATAAGAATTTCTATAGGGAGGATTTTCTTCCGTGCCCTCGTGCCGGGCAGGCAATGGAACCTGTATTTCTCTAGAATCAGGATGGAAAGGCTGGTTTTTTGTTGGGGGATATTTTGGTTGGAAGCCTCTATTCTGGTTGAAGGATTTTACTAGCTAAGTATTACATAAATACTTAATAGAGAAAATATTTCATCTAAGGACTCCCCTCCTTTGGAGGGGGCAGGGGGTGGTTAAAAATTGCATCGAGATCCAGAGTGAAAGAGCAATTTTCTATCCAATAATTCTGTTGTAGTACAATGATCGCTTTACCTGAAAATTTCACTAGTGATTTAGACTGATTCTTACAATTTTCTTAGCAGTGAACTGTGGGAAAGATTCAAATATATACCAATTCTCATAAATACTTCCAGTTTTCATATTACGGTACGTAGCCAATTCATTACTGATTCTTTTTTGAATACTCAAATCTTTTTGAAAGTGACTATAGAAGAATTATTAGATGAAATTCAATTGAAAACTAAGATAGGGATGGTAGATTTATCTTTCCCTTAGGATTGTAGTTTTCTATCCCGATCTCATTGAGTGATCATTCAAAATTGTCTACAAAAATATACTTTAGAGATTAGGAATCCCTTATTCTGAGAGATTCCTCAAATCCTAAAGTACCTTTCTTATGGTTTCATTATTTTTATAATCCTAAGTTTGATTCCAGAAATCTCCATATTTTCGCAAGAATGTTGAATTTCTTAGGACGAAGTACAACTTCAGCTCCAGGAAAAATCAATTCAGGATTGCCTGTAATTTCTCCCCATGAATCTTCTGAGTTCACCTGAAAGATTGTAACGGTAGATGCAGGTTCTAAATCAGTAGGAAGCTTGAACAAATCAAATTGTCTACCTTTTTTGATTTTGTGAATCTTCCCACCGAGGATCATTGCAAATTTCTTTCCTCCACGTGTAGCAAGAACATAGGTTTTCATAGGAATAATTGATTGAAGTCCATATTCTGCATCTTCGATACAATACTCTATCGCCTTAGGGAGATATTGGTGGGCAGAGCCTTCGGGAGGGGGCTCTGAGAGAGTATCAGAATAAGATTCTTTATATGTATCTCTGAAGATTTCCTTACTATCCGAGTTCTCTGCGAATACTTCTAATTCGGCTTCAACGATTACTTTCCAGGACGCCGGGAAGTTTGTTACTTTACCCGTTTTTTCATCCACGCTACTTGAAGGTGGGTTGTATACAACATCCATCTTGGCATTATTTAGTGTAGCATTTACTTTATAGAATTGTAGATCTTTTTGAATTTTGTTCAATTCGGATTCAGGAATAGCAGTTTCAATTCCAAGTTTTTGATTTTTGGATAGATCTTCAAACTTTGTTTTATCAATGAGTTTTCTTTCCTTAGCGATCTGAAGAAGGTCTCTTCGTTCAACGATTTCTACTCCTCCCAGATTCCCTACAGCTTCAATAGTCATAGCATTAAGAATATCGTTATAGTCTTTCAGTACATCCATTTTTATACCGGAGGAGACTATAACTTTTTGGTTAGATATACGAATATTAGGTTGTTTATCCTTGTCCTGAATAGAAAATCTATCTTTTTCAGTAATTGGAGTCTCCAAAAGATTCACACCCGTACAATGAATGATTAAATACAATGGAAATAAGTAAAGATACGATTTCATTTTTTTGCCTCCAAGAAGTTATTGCCTTTTATACCTAAGGTTGATTTTATTTTGCGCCATACAAAATCTATTATAGTTCTACGTTCGGGTAAGATGATTGCTTCCACTCCTAGTTTTACTTCCTTCGTATCTCCCAATCCCAAAATAAGAGGACCGGATATTTTTCCCCAGGATTCCGTTTCCCCGATTTCAAAAAGAGTTAGTGTACCCACTTTTTGATAAACCTCTCTTTCCCCAATTAGAGTTGGCATAAACTCTTTTAGGTAAAGTTCAAATTTTCGACCTACTGTAAGATCTAGATCTAAGCCTCCTTTTATTTTTCCTACTGATTTCCCATCCAACATTTGAGTGAGTACCGTTTTTACAGGAAACAACTCCTGTAATTTTTCACGAATGTCCTCATAACAGTATAGGATGGCTTCAGGATACAATGCTATCACTTCGGCTTTTTTGGGTTCAGTGAGAAAAATTTTGTGAAAACTATTGTGGATGTTACGTAAAAGTATCACTTCCGATGGTTGTCCGGGGTTTGTCTGAACTACCTTAAAGTAAACATAGGCAGTCACACTAGCTCTCCAATAAGGCTGGCTCATTTCAATTCTTTCATTTCCATCCTTATCTTTCACTACAATTTCCCTTGGGGGGTGATAGATTACTCTAGAGGTAGCACCGGTGAGATTGGAATGAATTTCATACCAGGCAGAAAATTTAGTTTCTACTTTTTTGATCTTGGATTCTTGATTACCAAATTTTTGTTCTAATTGGAGTTGCTTCAGAAATTTCTTTAGTTCTCGATTTTGTTCCGCTTTCTGTTGTTCCCAGCTTTTTTTTTCTTTTACAACTTCTACTCCTCCCAAACTGGAAACAAGATCTGAGGTAGCCTTCTTAAAACTGCTTCCAAATTCACCTGCTAAAGCTAGCTCTGTATGAGAATCTACTAATAGACCTACTTTTTTTAGATTGATTTTAGTTTTAGTATCAAAGTCTTCAAGTTTTTCTAAATCTGGAGGGGTTTCTTTCAATTGAGCGATTTGAGGTGTTGAACAACTCTGGATGGCAAATAAAAGAAACATTCCAAAACTAAGTTTTTTTCCATAAGGAAGTATGCGGTAACTCATTTTCTTTTTCCTTTAATTAGGCAAAGGAAACACCCCACATTCTTTAAAGAGGATTGTTTCCTAGGATTTCTATAGTATAGGAACTTCTATATATAATTTTTTTATAAAATAATTTTCACTCTCTTCTCTCTTCAAGCATTTATTGATTTGTAATAAGAAAGTGATATTAAATTTGGTGTACTAATACTACACTAATTGCTAATGACTTTTAAGCATTCCATAGATTTCTAATATAAAAAGAGTCATTGTTCAAAATCATCCTTTGTCTACTTTTCTGTCATATACCAATTCTCATAAATAATTTCATTTTTTCTAATACGGTATGTATCCATTTTATAGCCGAATTTTCTAAGAATGAGTAAACCTTTAGAAAATGAATACATACCAGTTTTCAATAATAATTGTGTTTTTCTGGATATGGTATGTAATCATTATAATTCTAAACCTATTGTGAATCTGCTAATACTTTTGAAAATGACTAGAAACCTAATGGTGAAATCTATATTGATAAAGCTGACGCTCCCCTTCTTGAAAATTCTATCCGTCCATTTGTTCATAGGAAAGAATTGGTTATTTGAAGACGTTCCGGATGGAGCAGAAGATTCGGTGATCGCCCTTTTCGAAAATATCTACCTTCATCTCTCTTCGCATTTGTATTGAAGTTATTGTAAAAATTGTATCGAGATCCCGGTTGTAGGGAAGAACTCTTTTGGTTAAATGGATTTTCTTACGCGCACCCTGAGCTTAGTCGAAGGGGAATACCCTTCCCCCCTCAAAAACCATTGATTTTATTGGTTTTTTTAAATTAGTGCAAACGATTTGCACTAAAATTCTGAAAAATTTGTTTGGGTAGGGGTCGGAATTGATTTTAAATCAATGTATCCTCTGTCTAGTCTTCTAACGATCTTCTCTTTGTGATAAAGTGTCCTTACCGGGAGTTGACCCGAAGAGTCTCTTGTACTCCCGATTGAACTGAGATGTGCTTTCATAACCTACTTTATGTGAGGCTAGGGTGGCATTCAATCCTTCCTGAATCATAAATTCTCTAGCCTTATGCAATCGAATGTTTTTTATGTATTGCAGGGGGGACATATTCGTTACGGATTTAAACAAGCTATGAAATTTGGAACTACTCATCCCATTGTCTTTAGCAAGACTTTGCATATCAAAATTTTGGTTGTATGACTTGTGTATTCTTTGTAATACTTTAGATATTATATAGAATTTTCTATTATTTTCGGCCAGGGATTGTAGTACGTGTCCTTTTTCATCCTGTAGTATTCTATAAAGTATTTCTTTTTTGATCAATGGTGCTAGAATCCTTTCGTCCTGAGTATTTTGTATAGCCTTCAATAGTCGTACACAGGATTCAAGTAAAGGTTCATTCAGTGGTGAACTGTAGATCCCTCGGGGAACATGCTTCGGTTCCTGCGGGAATAATTCCATAGCGAGAAGCATTTCACTAATATCTAGAGGTTCTATTGTGATACTCATTCCCAAAATAGCCTTTCCCTCGATTGTTTCTCCCGAACATTCAGCGGGTAGGGGAATCGGGAGGACCAGGTAATTTGAAGAATCATAGGAAATAATCTCACTTCCCAGGTATACATTTTTGCTTCCCCGAGCAAGAATGATGATTTCAGAATTATAGGCAAACGGACAACGGTTGAAGGAATTTTTGATCTGAAAGAGTGTGACTCCGGAAACCTGAGGTTGGTGTACCTTGTTTTCAAGCAAAATTTCTTCCAGCAATTGGATCATTTGATGCTTTAGAGTCTTCATTTGCAAACCTTCATAAAAACAAAGTAATACAAGAATATACTATAAAATGCAAGAATTAATTCATAAAAAATGGTTCATTTGTAGGATTAGGCAATATTAAACAGGAATGAGTATTGAATCATCCTTCGATTCTGATAAGATTCAAAGTTGAAAACAATCATTTATTCAGAAAGGACATGGATCGTATGGAGATAACTCAATCATCAAAAAATAAACTGGGAATGCCACTCGTAGGATATGGAACCTACCAAATCTCTAAGGAGGAATCGGAACAAAGTGTAAAATTGGCTCTAGAATCGGGATTTAGGCATATTGATTCTGCTGAGGCATACAATAATGAAGAGGGAACTGGAGCTGCGATTAAGAACTCCGGTATTGCAAGAGATGAAATTTTTATAACAACGAAAGTATTTCCGGGAAATAAATTATGGGGTATGCAGGAAAAAAATTATGAAGATACGCTCAACACATTGAAAAGCCAACTTCAATTGCTAAATTTGGATTATGTAGATCTGTACTTAATTCATGCTCCGCTATCGGAACTAAGATTAGAACAATGGAGGGCATTGGTAGAACTAAAAAAGATTGGCCTAACAAAGCATATCGGAGTTTCGAATTATGATGAAATTAGAATCCGGGAAATTTTAGATGCCGGAATGGATAAACCTGAAACCAATCAAATTGAATTTCACCCACTTTGTGCTCAGGTGAAAGTTACAGAATTTATGAAACAGAACGGGATCGAACCAATTGCTTATAGCTCTCTAGCTCCTCTCTCCGATTGGAGAAAAGAAGAAGGGCAGGGTGGAGGCGTTCTTTCCGAGAAAAAAGAAAAAGCTCAGAGTCTCATCCATACAATTTCCAAAGATTTAAATGTATCCGAAGCAAAATTACTTCTAAGATGGGCATTGCAAAAAGGTTACGCTATCCTTACGAAAAGTACAAAAGAAAAAAGAATGAAAGAAAACTTTGATTTGTTTTCCTTTTCCATTCCCGAAAAAGAGATGGCTCAATTGGATGGATTGAATCTCGGTCAGGCATTTGCCTGGGCTGCCAATGGCCTCAATCCTATGGAAGTAGCACCACCCCTGAAATAAATCAATCGGAAGAAGTATTGCATTCAGGAGAATCTGCTAATGAACAGTTTCGAATGAATGTAACGATTCTTTGGATTAGTGGTGAATTTGTCCATAAACCCATATTTTTATCGATCCATTAGTAAAATACGATTATGGTTTAAAAAAATTAAAATGTTAAAAAGAAAAAAAATTGTGTAAGGTGAGTTAATAAGTAGGATATAAAAATAGTAGATTTAACACATTACATATGGACAAAAATAAAAAAGTATATGGTTTGAATCGTCTATTGACGGAGGTAAAGAAAATAGATAGTTCGTATGGTGAAAGTCGAGTCCGATAAATAATGAAATTAATAGACTTTAAAATTTATTGATCAAACAAATTCAATCTTTCTATGCCCCAGTAAGCTACAAAATCATGGGAAGGAATAATTCTAATTTCCGGATGAAGTTTCGCAAATTGGTGAATTCGATTGATCTCTTTCCCTAAATTCTCTTTATTGAAATCAACAAGCAAACTGCTAATGTAATACTTATGAGAAGAATAAATAATTCCTTCCAACATCCAGGTTATATCTCCTATAAAAAAATATCTTTCCTTTTGAGAAATATTTACAAATATCCCAATCGAACCTGGAGAATGTCCCTCAAGTGGAACCAAAACAATACTTCCGTCATTGTAAATATCAAAGCTTTTAGAAAATATTTCATAAGGAATATTTGAGAACTCTATTAGAGTAAAATTTTCAGAATCTAGATACTGAGATTTTATATAAGCAGGTGGTTCTGCCTTTTCTGTTTTTGCAAATTCAAACTCTTCTTTCCTTGTTATCACTTCCATAGATTCAAAATCTCGTATCGATCCCACATGATCCCAATGCATATGTGTTAGAATGATTTTATTTATTTTAATATTATATTTATCTAATACATCTTTTGCAGGTTGTTTGAATTTATAATAAAAGAATGGCTTTAAATAGAATGGAATTTGTTTGAAATCCTGTCCTTCTCTCATTCCCAATCCACCATCGATCATTATATTTCCTTTTGGGTGTTTAATGACAACAGCATTGTGAGATATTAATTTTTCCTTAAAGAAACTTCCTCCCGCTCTTACAAATCCTTCTAATGTTCTCCCGAATGCAGTTTCGATTACATTTAAAGAAATTTTATGATTAGTTTTTATTTCGGGTTCAGTATGATGAATTATTTTTTCATTAGGAATTTCCTTGCCTATTCCATTCAAACTTATAATACAAAAAATAATTAACATGATAATAATAATTACTGATAGAAATATTTTTAAAAATTTCTTCATATAATGTTTACCTCGCAATATCAGATTTTGGTAGCTAGATATATTATCTCGATTTTGCTATATAGGATAGTAGTCTTACTTAAAGCTAATGTCAATCCAAAATATATTATGGCTTAAAAGAAATTTCTTACTGTAAGACAGTATATGTAGTTTTACTCCATAGGGGTAACCGCAAATTTCGCCTCATCTTATGATGGATTAGAAAAGGGTTTCGGCTTCCTCTGAGGTATTACAGGTCGGAAATTTTGAGAAGAACTCCAAAGCGGCATCCTGCAAGCTATAGCTCCTAGTATACACTAGTATTCTTTCTAACTTCTTCTTAATGAACCTGATAGAGAGTTTTGATGCTTACGGTGAACATGAAATCTTCAGAATTATAGTCATTTATAGAAGGTTTGAGCATTCACATAAAAATGAGCTATAAGATGGCTACATACTTTAAGAAGAAATACGCAAGTATTTATGAAAACCGGTATAAATTTCCTTCTTCATTAAAAATACTTCTTTAAAAGGGAATTTGATGATTAAGTTTATGGGCCATATTCTCGTCCTTTTCACAACTACAAAACCCATTCTTTCATAAAGCTTTTTCGCATTTGGATTTATGTCTATTACCTGCAATGTTATTGATTTAAAATTATTTTCTTTAGCGAATAGGAATAGAGCTTCAATGAGTTGTGTTCCTACCCTTTTGCCACGAGCAGATTCGCATACAGCAATTGCTTCGAGGTAAATTTCATCGGAACTTGAATTATGAACTAATAATGAAAGACCGATAGCCTTTATGATACCATTTATAAGACCATAAACAGAAATGATTTTATTAAATGTAATTGATAAGAAATTTGTATCATTGATTTGAAAAGCTAATATTCCCAATAATTCTGTATCCGTCGTAGCAGAAAAACAATTGTTGGGATGTATCGATGACTCAAGCAATTGTTTTGCTCTAATTTTATCACCAAGAATGGGAGTAAATTTTTCTCCAAGAGCATTTAGGAATAAATCTGCAACAAGACCTTTGTTATTGTTCGATAGTCCTTTAGTTATCTCCATAAATATTATTTCCTCAATTGTACTATTTCTTGTTTAGCACATAACGTTCAAGAGTAGCCTTTGTTTGGACTGGCTGAATTTTTCTGACAGACAGACCAAATGTCCTAGTCTGTACTACAAATTCAACTAGATTGACCTTCATCTAGGGCACAGAATCATGCATCTTTTCTTTTAAAGATCTGTGACCATACAACATTTTTCATAAGAAAAAATTGTCTATAGGAATATTGTTTGTCTAGATTAACGTGCCATAAATGGAACGAACTAGCCTGCTTCCAAATCCGTAATTTATTCCCGAGAGAACCAATACTTCTCACAAGTTTCTCTCTCCCACTGTGAGTAGAAAATCATCTTTTTTTAGATCAATTCGGAGGGATGAGATCAAAATTTTGCAAAATTCCCTCATACTATGTCTTACCCTTCCGCTAGAATGATGGAAAAAGAAAAAGGAATTTAAAATGAAAGATCTATTTAAAAGGAAATATGTGACAAGAGAAGAAGCAGAAGCCTGGATAAGAAAATGAATTCAGTCATTGCCGGAGGGAAAAGGCAAGAAGTATTGGATTGAGAATATGTAGGAAAGTTTTTTTAAGAATTACATCCGCTTCGGTCAGTTTACACCCAATACTGACGGAAAAGGGAATGTGATCGATCCCACCATTCCTGATGGTGGTTTAACGGAATACGTTTTGAGTTCGTTTTTGCATATGATAGAATCTGAAATTAAAATCGCATCTGCCGAGGATTTTTCCGGATTTGGGGACCCCGGAACCTATGATGAAGATTATTTGGATTAGTGTTGAATTCGTCTTTTATGGAAGTTGATTTCTGGGAACGTATTTAATTTCCACAAAAGTATAAATAATTGTTTAAATTAGAAACACTAAGTTAAAATAAGCATATCTTGTCAAAGAAGGTGAGATTGTTAGGGTTTATTGATTTCAAACTTCGTAAAAATGACATGATATTTAACCCAATTTTAAAATCTATTTTGATAGCAGGTGGGAATCTATGAAAAATGAAAGAGAAATTGAAGACCTATTCATTCAAAAACTGAAAGATTTAAAATATACCTACCGATCTGAGATTAGAAATAGGGACGATCTTGAGAAAAATTTTCGGGATCATTTTGAATTGCTCAATAGGGTTCATCTGAGTGATTCGGAGTTCTCCCGATTGAAAGACTCTATCATCACCCCAGATGTATATTCTGCATCTAAGAAACTTAGAGAAATCAATACATTTCAGAGGGATGATGGATCGCCCCTTCAATACACTCTTGTAAATATCAAAGATTGGTGCAAGAATGAGTTCGAAGTGATCAATCAATTGAGAATGAATACAGCAGTAAGTAATCATAGATATGATGTCATACTTTTAATCAATGGAATCCCTGTAGTACAGATCGAACTGAAGTCATTGGACAGAACTCCCAGGAAAGCTATGGAGCAGATAGTTACTTATAAAAATGATCCGGGGAACGGTTATACCAACTCACTTCTCTGCTTCATGCAATTATTTATAGCCAGTAACGAAGTGAACACGTACTACTTTTCTAATAACCAGAAAGAACATTTTGCCTTCCATGCTGATGAGAGATTTCTACCCATCTATCAACTCGCAGATGAAAACAATAAGAAGATTACTCATCTTCATGATTTTTCAGAAATTTTTCTGGCAAAATGTACCATAGCCCAATTGATCAGTCGTTATATGGTACTAGTTGCAACCGAAAAGAAACTAATGATTATGAGACCGTATCAGATCTATGCAGTAAAAGCAATCGTGGATTGCATTCATCAAAATCGTGGAAACGGATATATCTGGCACACAACGGGTTCCGGGAAAACTCTTACTTCCTTCAAAGCATCGACACTTTTGAAAGACAATCCTGATATTGAAAAATGTCTCTTTGTTGTGGATCGTAAAGATTTGGACAGACAAACACGGGAGGAATTCAATAAATTTCAGGAAGGTTGTGTAGAGGAGAATACAAATACAGAAACATTGGTTCGCAGACTTCTTTCCGAATCCTATGCGGACAAAGTAATTGTAACAACGATTCAAAAGTTGGGACTTGCTTTAGATGAGAACAATAAAAGAAACCAAACTAAAAAAAAGCAGGGAAAATCCACCTATAAAGAACGGTTGGAAGTTCTTCGGGATAAAAGAATGGTGATCATATTTGATGAATGTCACCGTTCCCAATTCGGAGAAAATCATGAAGCTATCAAAGTTTTCTTTCCCAATGCACAACTCTTCGGGTTTACAGGGACCCCCATTTTTGATAAGAATTCTTCCACTAAGCAGATTGATGGGACACAAATGAGCTTCAAAACTACAAAGGATATTTTTGAAAAGCAGTTGCACGCTTATACTATAACCAATGCGATAGCAGATAAAAATGTTTTGAAGTTTCATATCGATTTCTACAAACCCAAAATAAAGACTGAAACTAAAGATACTTCCCAAAAAGAAAAGACCGTAAAACCGGATGCAGAAATTACCAAAAAAGCGATTGTAGAGTCTATTTTAGAAAAGCATAATTCAGCAACAAATCAGAGAAGATTCAATGCCATATTCGCTACATCGTCTATCAATCATGCGATTGAATACTATGAATTATTTAAGGAGATTCAGGATCTCAGACTTCAGGAAGATGAAAATTACAAGCCCCTCAATATTGCTTGTGTATTTTCACCTCCTGCAGAAGGAAATAAGGATGTCCAACAACTTCAGGAAGATCTTCAACAGGAAAGAGCAGATAATGAAGAAGAGCCTGAAAAGAAGAAACAAGCACTGAAAACTATCCTGAAAGATTATAATGCCCGTTATGGAACGAATCATAAAATTAGTGAATTTGATCATTACTATCAGGATGTTCAGCAGAGAATCAAAAATCAAAAGTATTCCCATTCAGACTTTCCTCAAAAAAATAAAATTGATATTGTGATCGTTGTGGATATGCTTTTAACGGGATTTGATTCCAAATATTTAAATACTCTTTATGTGGATAAGAACTTAAAGTATCACGGTTTGATTCAGGCATTTTCCAGAACCAATCGTGTATTGAATGATACAAAACCCTATGGGAATATCCTCGATTTCCGACAGCAGGAAGAACGGGTGAAAGAGGCGATAACCCTCTTTTCCGGAAATGATAGTGAGAGAGCCAAAGAAATTTGGATTGTAGAACCTGCTGCGGTAGTTATAAAAAAGTTGGATAAAGCCGTTGAGGACCTAGAATCTTTCATGAAGAGCAATAAATTAGACTTTACCCCTTCTGAAGTTAATAATTTAAAAGGTGAGAAGGCTCAGGGAGAGTTTATCAATAAATTCAAAGAGATTCAGAAGCTCAAAACTCAACTCGATCAGTATACGGATCTGACCGAAGAACAAACTCAAATTGTAGAAGAAAAACTTCCCATCAACACCTTACGCGGCTTTCGCACAATGTATATAGAAACAGCCAACCAATTGAAATCATCTCAAAAGGGCACAGATTCCGGTGGTAATGCGAATTTGAATCAATTGGATTTTGAGTTTGTCCTCTTTTCTTCTGCTATCATCGATTATGATTACATTGTATCACTTATTTCGGAATACACAAAAACCAAACCTTCCAAACAGAAGATGAGTAGAGATGAGCTGACAAGTATTCTCACTTCCACATCAAACCTCATGGAAGAAAAAGAGGATATCCTTGCCTACATCAATACCCTAAAAGCTGGCAGGGGAATGAGCGAAAAAGAGATTCGTGATGGATACCAAAAATTTAAATCTGAAAAATCAGATCTGGAATTGATTTCGATAGCTGAGAAGTATGGTCTCCCCCCTAAGTCCCTAAAGGTTTTTGTAGAGGTGATCATCGATCTATTGGTATTTGACGGGGAAAAACTCAGTGAACTCATGACACCTCTGGAACTCGGTTGGAAAGATCGATCCCGAAAAGAGAGTGAATTGATGAAGGACTTGATTCCAATATTGAAAAAGCTCTCCGGGGGACGTGAGATATCAGGATTGAGTGGGTATGAGTAGGTAGGGGATTCGATATTCTTCTTGACAAGTTGTCAAGTTGAGTAAATCATAAAAGTCATGAAAACTTTACAGGTTGGCGAATTCAAATCTCATTTCTCAGAAGTTATTGAAGATATCAAAAGAGGAGAAGAAGTAGCTATTTCCTTTGGAAAGAAAAAGGAAAAGATAGCTGTACTGGTTCCCTACGCAAAATATTCCAAAAAAAAACATCGAAAAATTGGAATTTTAAAAAAGAAAGCATCCTTCAAAATCAAATCTAATTTTAAAATTTCAGAAGAAGAGTTTTTGGGGTTATGAAATATCTTTTGGATACTCATGTCCTACTCTGGACATTGTTTGAACCTTCACGGTTATCTAAAAAAGTGAAAGATTTAGTTTTAGATGATGAGAATGAAATTTATGTAAGTATTGTATCCCTATGGGAAATATCTATGAAGTATGGAATAGGAAAATTAAATTTAGAAAACATTCAACCGGAAGAGCTCCCTATTTACATAAATAAATCCGGATTCGAAATCCTCCATTTGGATGATACTGTAGCTAGTTCTTTTCATAAATTGCCACGCCTAACTCATTTTGATCCTTTTGATCGAATGTTGATTTGGCAATCCATTCATTCTCAAATGACAATAGTATCTAAAGATAAACAATTCAATGAATACACCTCATTTGGGCTGAAACTATTTTGGAAGTGATAGGAATGTAAAATATGGAATTAAAAGATGGGTCTAAACACTTTTCTTATGCTATCAGTTTGATGAAAGAAATTCCTTTTTTGGGTAGATTTGTTGGATGTATTTTCTATACGGCTTTTTGTCAGAAATCTGGAGATCAAGCGATTCAATTCTTTTGTGATGGATAAGTGGGTATGAGTCGGTAGGGGGTGGGTCTTGAGGCGGTTTGAATCTCATCAAGTATTTCAAAAATGTCATGAAAATCTGACAATTTCTATTTTAATGAGCCTATTTCTGTTGACATTGTATGAATTTGGCTTCAAACTGTATGCCAGGTTTGAATAAGGGAGGCATAAGATGGACTTAGATATTATTTCTAAATTAAACTCACTCGAAATTGGAAAAGAACTTGCTGGTGCGAGAAAAGCAAAGGGGTTTACTCAATCCGATGTAGCAGAACTTCTCTCTATTGCTAGGACTACCATTATTGCAATAGAAAAGGGAGAAAGAAAACTTAAACCATCCGAACTGGCTCATTTTGCTGAAATCTATGGGAGATCTGTAAAAGATTTTTTAAGGAAAGATATTTCTTTAGAAATTCAAAATCCTCAACTAAGATTTCATTCCTCTTCTTATGAACTTCAGAAAGAAGAAGTAGAAAAGTTGATTATCGAACTAAAAAAACTATGTAAAAATTATCTAGAGCTGGAAGAGATTTGTAAATTTAAAAAGATAGGAAAGACTACTCCTACCTATAATATCCAAGGAATTCCCATCAATGATGCTGCCCAAGAGATTTCAAAGAAAGAAAGAGTAAGACTAGAACTCGGAGAGTTACCAATTCCCGATTTAAGAGATTTATTAGAAGATAAAACTGGATTGAATATCTTTTATCTTCCTATGAGTTTTAAAATATCGGGTATTTACTCTTATGACAGAGAATTGGGTGGTTGCATTGCCATCAATTCAAATCATCCGGAATCTAAACGGCGAGCTTCTCTCGCTCATGAGTATGCACACTATTTAGAAAATAGGTTTTCCATTTCTGTCAGTTTAGAAGAAAGCAAAAAGAAAATTCCATATAGTGAGCTATTTGCTGAACGATTTGCATTTCATTTTTTGGTACCTTCTTCAGCATTAAAATCAAAATATTATGAAATCAAACAAAGTACCGGAGTTTTTACTCCGAGAGATATTGTATCCCTTGCTTATTATTTTGGTATTTCCTTTCAAGCTATGACTTATCGATTGGAATCTTTAGATCTGGTAGCAAGGGGATTGTATGACAGATTGAAAAAAAATAAAATAAAACCTTCTGAGATTGAACAGGAGCTAGGTATCAAAAAGGAAGTTAAGGTAGAGAATAAATTTCCAAAACAATACCTTCGTTTAGCAATGCAAGCCTACTATGATGGTCTGATATCCGAAGGATCTTTTTCTAAGTATTTAGAATTGGATAGAATCGATGCTAGGGATTTTTTAGAAAAAAACAAAGAACTTTATGAAGAACCTATCTATGGAGTTGATCTGTCCAGTAAGAAACTAGAAGAGATTGGAGTTTGATTTTTAGATGAGTGGTTTGTCCCTGATTCTAGATGCTAGCTGTATCATTAATTTCTATGCTTCAGGGTTTTTTGAAGATATTCTTTCGAGTATAAAGATGGATTGGAAAATAGCAATCTATGTTTATAAAAATGAAGTGTTATCCATTTTTAATCATGAAAAAAATGAAAAGGAAAAAATCATTTTAGCACCATATGTTACTAAGAATCTTATTGAAATCGTATCACCCACAGATGATGAAATAGATGAAATGGTCTATTTTGTTTCTCAAAATCTAGATGATGGGGAAGCCTATACCCTTTCTATTGGAAAAAATAGAAACTGGTACATAGCAACAGATGATAAGGCGGCATTGAATCAGCTAACTCGTATCAATTTTACTAAAATACTTACAACTCCGGAAATTATAAAAAAATGGACAGAAAATGATAATGTATCTGATTCACAAATTAAGTTGTGCTTACAAAATATTCAAATCAATGGAAAATTCAGACCCCCGAAAAATAGTCTACTCTACACTTGGTGGAATGGGAAAGTGAATTGATGGTATGGAATTGGTTGGGATTAAAATTAATTTAATGGTATTATATCTATGAATCAATCTTTAGTATTTGAGTTACAGCAAGAACTATATAATTCTAATTCTAGGGCAACCAATATCTTAAGAATGGCATATATCATTTCTAGAAAACTAAAAGTTGATGATTTTGAAAAATGGATTCATTTAGAACTCAATGGTTACATTGGACAAGTTACAATACCAGAATATAGAAAAGTATATGGACAAGTAGTGGCATGGAACCCTTATCATAGTTGGCAATATATTGTCTTTGAACAAAGATCAATTCAGGATCAAATTTCCAACAAAGAGATAATTCAATCAATTCCAGAATTAGAAGATTTAATTCAAAAAAGTGGTGAGGGACTTTCGATTCCTCTTCCTGATGAATTATCCAAATATATATCATACAAAACTAAAATTAGTTTGAGTATAGATAGTTCACAATTAATTGCTATTATTGAAAAAGTTAAAAATATCTTATTAGAGTGGTCATTGAAATTAGAAGAGGATGGAATTATAGGTGAAAACATGAGTTTTAATAATGATGAAATAAAAAATGCTCAATCCATAAATTATACTGTAAATAATTTTTATGAAAATATTAATAATAGTCAGATTATTAATAGCTCAACAGATTCAAGTATAAATAATTCTAATATTTCTTTAGAAAAATTAGAGGAATTAATAACAACTATTAAAGAAAATATTGATCATAAAGATTTCTCAATCAAAAATAAAAATTATTTAAAAAGTGAAATTCAAAAAATTGAAATCGAGAAAAAGAAATATAATACAATTAATTTTATTATACAAGAAAGCTTAAGAACAATTAGAAATATTTTAGAAGGCACTTCAGGGAGCATAATTGCTTCAGGTATATTATATAAATATAAAGATTTATTTGGATTTTAGTGATGATAATAATTTATGCAAATTTAACGAGTTACTAATTCAATATGCTAATAGATAAAAAAACATTAGAAAAACTTAGAAATCTAATAAATGAAGAAACTGAATATAGGTCAGGATCGAATTTGGTAGAGTTCTTTAAAGAACTTGGTTTTAATGATTCATACGGTCAAGGTTTTCCTTCTAGATGGATATATACTGATGAACGATTAAATAAAATAAATGGCACACCAGAATTGGATAAGTGCATAAGATTGGTATTCAATCCAATTAATTTTGTATCAAGGATAGATATTTTAGATAGTCTTATCAAGGATTTCAACTTGTATTTGGCATTTAATAACTGGAAAGTTGTAAGAAAAATCTGAAGGAAATTACATTTGAAAAGAACAGATAATATTGAAGCATTAAACGAAAAACCAATCGAAAATCAGGATGATATTTTAAAAAAAGAATTTGATCAAATAAATATTGAAAGTTTAGAAATTGATCCAATAATTTCTAAAAAATAATATATGATAGGCTTGAAGAGATTAAATCATGCTTACAAGGAAAAGCAAATTTAGCTGTTATTTTTTATGTGGAAATATTCACTTGAAGGAATTCTTTTAGGATGTGCAAGTAAGTATCCAAGACAATTTAATCAAGCTAAGTCCAACACCTAAATCTAAGGAAGATAAACCAGAAACAATTCCATGAATGGTCACTAATACATTTTATTGATGTTGCCTATGAAATTGGTATTTTGTATGAGGATGTAAAAAAGTTTAGTCATTCATTGAGAGATTTTAGAAATTATATTCATCCATATGAACAACTAAGTAGAAATTTTCATCCTAATGAACATACAGCGAAATTATGCTTTCAGGTTTTAAGAGCTGCGATTTATGAATTGAGTATTAATTTAAAAAAGTTAAAAGAAAATTAGGAAATAAAGTGATGTATTTATGAATAAAAAGACTAAAAGTTTGATTCCGAGGTATAGGTTTCCTGAATTTAAAGAGAATGACAAATGGAAATATCTTTCATTAGAACAGATTGCTGATATAAGTATGGGAGTTTCACCACCTTCAACTGCTTATAATGAGAATAATGAAGGTTTACCTTTATTGCAAGGAAATGCGGATATAAAGGATCGACAATCCTCTCCAAGAATACATACAAAAGAAATAACTAAGGAATGTAAAATTGGAGATATACTCTTAAGTGTTCGAGCACCAGTAGGAACTGTCGCAAAATCAATTCATAACGCTTGTATAGGAAGAGGGCTAGCAACATTAAAATGTTATAAAGACTATGAGCAAAATTTTTTGTATCAATTCTTAATTAACTATGAATCTAAATGGGGAAATATTTCTCAAGGAGGAACATTTGATTCAAGTTAATAGTTCAGAAATAAACAGTAAAAACTAAATATACCTATACCATCTCTCCCCGAACAACAAAAAATCGCTGATTGCCTTTCATCTTTGGACGAACTTATTACTGCTGAAAACCAACAACTGGAAGTTTTGAAAACACATAAGAAAGGTTTGATGCAAAAATTATTTCCGGAAGAAGTGGAGTCTTCTGAGGATGGAAGCTTAGACCACCCCACCCCTTCGGGGCACCCCTCCAAGGGAGGGAACTTCGTGCCGTGCCAAAGATGAGATTTCCTGAGTTTCGGGGTAAGGGAAAGTGGGAATTGAAGAAGTTGGGGGATGTTGCAGAATTCTTTAAAGGAAAAGGTATTTCAAAGGAAGATATTGAATTAGATGGGAAATATTACTGTATTAGGTATGGACAATTATATACTATTTATGGAGAAATAATAAATAATGTTTATTCTAAAACCAATCTTTCTAAAAATTTGTTATTCTTTTCTAAAAAAAATGATGTAATAATTCCTTCTTCAGGGGAAACAAAAAAAGATATTGCTAGAGCATCTTGTATTTTAATAGAAAATGTTGCTCTTGGTGGAGATTTGAATATTATAAGAAGTGATTTAAATGGTGTTTTTTTAAGTTATTATCTTAGCGGTGCTAAGAAAAATGATATCTCTAAAGTTGCCCAAGGTGATACTGTAGTATAATTTATTATATATACAGCTAAAAAAATTATCTATTAACTTCCCATCCCTCCCCGAACAACAAAAAATCGCTGATTGTCTTTCATCTTTGGACGAACTCATCACGGCTCAAGCTAAAAAAATAGAGCTTCTCAAAACGCACAAGAAAGCATTACTCCAAGGTCTATTCCCCGGAGAAACCAATTGAATCCCCCGCCCAAAGTCTCCCCTCCTCCGGAGGGCAGGGGTGGTCGCAACCCAAACAAAACCATCCTAAAAAAACAGAATCTCCCACCCAAAGTCTCCCCTCCTTCGGAGGGGGCAGGGGGTGGTCGCAATCCAAACAAAACCATCCTAAAAAAACAAAATCCCTCGCCCAAAGTCTCCCCTCCTCCGGAGGAGGCAGGGGGTGGTCGCAATCCAAACAAAACCATCCTAAAAAAGCAGAATCCCTCGCCAAAGGTCTCCCCTCCTCCGGGGGGCAGAAGTGGTCGCAACCCAAACAAAACCATCCTAAAAAACAGAATCCCTCGCCCAAAGTCTCCCCTCCTCCGGGGGGGGCAGAAGTGGTCGCAACCCAAACAAAACCATCCTAAAAAAACAGAATCCCCCACCCAAAGTCTCCCCTCCTCCGGAGGGGGCAGGGGGTGGTCGCAACCCAAACAAAACCATCCTAAAAAAACAGAATCCCCCACCCAAAGTCTCCCCTCCTCCGGAGGGGGGGCAGGGTGGTCGCAACCCAAACAAAATCATCCTAAAAACAGAATCCCCTGCCCAAAGTCTCCCTCCGGAGGGGGGCAGGGGGTGGTCGCAACCCAAACAAAACCATCCTAAAAAAACAGAATCCCCCACCCAAAGTCTCCCCTCCTCCGGAGGGGGCAGGGGGTGGTCGCAACCCAAACAAAACCATCCTAAAAAAACAGAATCTCCCGCCCAAAGTCTCCCCTCCTTCGGAGGGGGCAGGGGGTGGTCGCAACCCAAACAAAACCATCCTAAAAAAACAGAATCCCCCACCCAAAGTCTCCCCTCCCTCGGAGGGGGCAGGGGGTGGTCACACAGGGTATGGTAAAATCTATGCGTAATACATCAAATTACAAATCTCTACCCTATAATCCGGCTCTCAAAGACAGAGCAACGGCTTTGCGGAAAGCTGGAAATCTAGCTGAGATATTGCTATGGAAGCAACTGAGGAAACATCAACTTTTAGGATTGGACTTTGACAGACAAAAGATAATTGGAAACTATATCGTAGATTTCTTTTGTGCTGAGAAGTTTGTTGTCATAGAGATTGATGGAAGTAGTCATGATGATAAATATGAATATGATAAAATAAGAGATGAATATTTACAAAGTCTAAATTTAACTGTAATACATTTTACAGATAATGAAATCAAAAATAAATTACCAGAGGTAATGGAGTTTTTGAAAAACCATCCCGCTTTACAAAATCAAGGAATACAGCAATGACAGACCAAACTCAAAAACTTTTAGGGAAAACCTTATGGAATATCGCAGATCAATTGCGTGGGGCAATGAATGCCGATGACTTTCGGGACTATATGCTTTCCTTTCTCTTCTTGCGATATCTCTCCGATAACTACGAAGAAGCCTGCCGGAAGGAACTGGGTAAGGATTACCCAAAATTAAAAGAAGACGACAAACGATCTCCCTTATCTGTGTGGTACAAAGAAAATAAAAAAGATATACCGGATTTTGAAATCCAAATGAGACGAAAAATTCACTATGTAGTCAAACCGGATCATCTCTGGAGATCAATCACCGAACTTGCTAGAACTCAAAGCAATGAACTTTTAAAAACCATTCAAGCAGGTTTCAAATATATTGAAAATGAATCCTTTGAGAGCACTTTCCAGGGATTGTTTTCAGAAATCAATCTGGATTCTGAAAAATTGGGACGAGACTACACTTCCAGAAATAATAAATTATGTACGATCATCATAAAGATTGCAGAAGGTCTTTCCCAATTTTCTACTGATATTGATATTTTAGGAGATGCTTATGAATATCTAATCGGTCAGTTTGCCGCAGGATCCGGAAAGAAGGCAGGTGAGTTCTATACTCCCCAACAGATGTCCACGATACTATCAAGAATCGTGATACTGGACAGCCAAAACCCTGCTTCCGGCAAAAAGAAAAAGATTAAGAGACTTCTAGATATAGCCTGCGGGTCCGGATCTTTAGTACTGAATGTTAGAAAACAGATAGGTCCGAACAACATTGGTAAAATCTACGGACAGGAAAAGAATATTACGACTTATAACCTTGCTAGAATGAATATGCTACTTCATGGATTGAAAGATTCTGAATTCCAAATTCATCATGGCGATTCTTTGAACAATGACTGGGACATTCTCAATGAAATGAATCCAGCTAAAAAACTCTTATGCGATGCTATTGTGGTGAATCCTCCTTTTAGTTATCGTTGGGAACCAAATGAAAAATTGGCAGAAGACTTCCGATTTAAGAGTTATGGACTCGCACCGAAGTCAGCCGCAGATTTTGCTTTTCTCCTTCATGGATTTCATTTTCTCAGTGATGAAGGAACTATGGCTATCATTCTGCCCCATGGTGTTTTGTTTAGAGGGGGGGCAGAAGAATCCATACGTAAAAAGCTCTTATTGGACAATCATATTGACACTGTAATAGGTCTACCACCAAACCTTTTCTTTTCTACAGGTATTCCTGTCTGTATCCTTGTGCTGAAGAAATGTAAGAAGTTTGATAATGTCTTATTTATTAACGCCAGCGAAGAATTCGAAAAAGGAAAACGTCAAAATGTTCTCAATGATTCTCATATCGATAAAATCGTAGACACATACCAGTATCGTAAAGAATCTGAGCGGTATTCACGCATTGTAACAATGAAAGAAATTGATGAAAATGAGTACAATCTAAATATCTCCAGATACATCAGCACAGCTGAACCGGAAGAGAGTATCGATATCAAGAAAGTGAATAAGGAACTAGTTGAAATTGACAAAAAGATTCAAAAGGCAAAGGAGACTCACAATCAGTTTTTAAGGGAACTGGGTCTCAAAGAATTGCCGTGATTAGAATTTGATCTGGATGATGAATGAAATTAAACTTTTTATCCCCCATCTAAAAACCAAAACTGAAAACCTCATTACGATTGAAAAAAATCATCGGATGCATTGAATGGAGAATAATCTATTCCCCAAACTATTGAAATCGAAATACAAATGACTGAGACATCTCAACTATCCTTCCAAATCCTAACCGCAGGGGACTTCTATCTTTGATTCTCAACGGTTCCTTTTACCATTTCAAAAATATCGGTGAGACGAAACTTCAAAAGATGAAAGAGAGGGGGATTCTCACCTGGGAGGATGCCAGACGATGTCCGGAAGAGATTCCTCTGTCTCCGCACAAAAGAGAAGAATTTTTTCTGGAAATGGACGAGGTGGAATCTGCCTGTTTGGAGTCTGATCTTGCTTATTTGGTGAATCGTATTCATCCGAAAGATAAGTGGAGGATTCTTGCGGATGAGTTTGATCGGGCATCATTTTTTGATATTGAGACAGATGGATACTACAATCGTATCACTACCATTTCATTGTATCACAAATCACGACTCTATTCCTTCACAAGAAATGAAAATCTGGAGGACTTTCTGGATGTTCTGGAAGATGTGAAACTTTTGGTTTCGTTCAACGGTGCCTCCTTTGATCTTCCTGTTGTCGTTCAAAACTATCATTTGAAGGATTTTCCTGCTCCCCACTTGGATCTCAGATGGATCTCTTACCATTCCGGGTTCAGAGGGGGATTGAAATCTATAGAAAAACAGCTTCGCATCAAACGACCGGCGGATCTGGAGGGAGTGGATGGACTGGAGGCTATCTCCCTTTGGATACGTTGGATAGAATGGAAGGACTCTGAGTCTTTAGCAAAACTCATCCGCTACTGCTCTGCGGATGTGATTTCTTTAGTTGTTCTTAGTGAAAGATTGATCAATCGACAAATCAAATCTCATATCCAAATAGATGAAGAAGAACTCTGGAGTCTAGTCCTTTAGTCCGTGAAGTTTCTGATTTCGTTTGTATGCAACATAAGTTACCAAAACCAGGGTCAGAACAGGTACAGAAAAGTAAATATGAACCTGAATGAATCCGGCGATGATACCCAGTATCCCTCCGAGAAACTGTATGACAACTAAATTGCCTCCGGTATTGTCCAGGATCATTTTTTCTAGCTCGTCGGTGTCTAACTTCATTACCTGCTCTTCTACGAGATTGGTGACGTTTACTTTTTGTATTACTTTCGCTATATTTACTTTGAGGTACTCACTTCCTTCAGGAGATCTCATGTAGTCAATGAGCTTGTCTTTTGCATAGTCTATGAATTGAAATGAATAGTCTCCAACTTTTTTCCAATTCTTTCTGTCATCTAAATAGGCTTTCAATCGATTGATAGCCATCGGAAGGAGTTCCTGTCGGGAATAATTGCTCGAAACTTCTACCCAGGTGGATACCTTGGAAAGGATGAATTCCTGAGTCTCCGGAGACGACAATTTGTTCTGAAGCTCGATGGCTAATAAATCCAAAACACCCATCAGATGATCACTGGTGTCTTCCTCTTCGATAAATTTTTGCAGGACGTTCTGAAGAGCTACATTGTCAAATGATATGACTTTCTTTATACCCAGACCAAATCCTGCGAGAGTATTGGTTTGTTTCAAATAGGTATCAATGGCATTGTTTAAAATTAGTGAGAGTTTGGGAAGCTCTTCAAGTAATACAATCCGAATCATCTGAGCTAAGTATTCCCGATTCTTTCTATCGTGAAGATATTCGATAATCTTTTCACGAATAGAAGCCCAGACTTTCTTGATTTCTTCTGGATTCTTGGCTAATTCTTTGAGGGTGTCTTCGGTAAAATTAAAAATCCCGGAAAGAAAATCGGGTCCCTTTTCCTGTAGTACAGATATGATCTTAGCAGTAGTACGATTTCTGAATTTTTCATCGTCTATGAGTTCGTCCAGCCATTGGGATAAGCTAACTGTCCCTTTTTCTATAAGCTTTCTCTCATAGACATATTCTAATAGAATATCCGGAGCGAGGAGATTGGTTTGAATACTTTCTCCCAGACTCTTCGCTATATTGGCTTTATTTTTGGGAACGAGACCTTCCCATCCCAGAACCTTACCTTTTTTGGGCTGAAAGAGCATTTTGATAGCTAAAAAATTTGTATAGTAGCCGACGACTCCCGCCATGCTGATGACAAAGCCTGCATCTATCCAGATATTTCTTTCATTGAGGATGAACTGAATCACACCAAAGAAAAATGCGGTGAAGCTGATAGCTCTTCGAAACCAGAGATCGAGTTTGACAACATCCATTCGGGATTCCTTAAATTAAAATATTTTATTCAAAACTTATTTGTTTTTCTCTGAATAGGATAAGTGATAGCAATACTTACATAATTTTGTGTTTTTGTAAATACAATTTTATTCCGTTTGCGGCAATGAAACCTGTAGTCCAGGCATTCTGAAAATTGAATCCACCTGTGATACCATCCACATCCAAGACTTCACCGGCAAAAAAGAGTCCCGGGATTTTCTTACTCTCCATAGTTTCAAAATTGACTTCGCTACGTTTGATACCTCCACAGGTGACAAATTCTTCTTTGAAAGTAGTCTTTCCGCTCATTTTCAATTTGGTTTCTCTGAGAGTTCCTATCAAGGACCTAATTTCTTCATTGGACACCTCAGCCCATCTCTTGGATTCACTTATATTGGACAATTGAAAGAAAGTGTCTGTGAGTCTGGAAGGGAATTGGAATAAAGAAGTCGATTGTACAGATTTTTGTGGGTTCTGGACCCGCATATCGTTTAGATATGTAAAAAGGGATTCGGAAGAATGGTTTGGTAACCAATTGATCTGAAACTCGGATTCATAATTTCTTTCAGCTAGTTCTCTGGCTTCATATGCTGAGAGTTTAAGAATAGCAGGCCCGCTGAATCCCCAATGGGTGATGAGTAGCGGACCCGATTGCAGTTTTCCTTTGGGAAGGATCTTTACTTCAACATGGGGAACAGAGATTCCCGGGAGTTCCTGATAGGGTGAGTCAGGGACATTGAAAGTAAATAGGGAAGGTACGGGTTCCTCAATCTTATGGCCCATGGCTTGAATTTTTGTCCATACCTTTCTATTGGAACCTGAGGCGATGAGTAGGGCATCAGCAGTTACGACTTCGCCCGATTCATTGGTTAGATGAAAAACATTTCTCCCTTCTTCTGATTGAAAATAAATAGAAGTGATACCGGTTTTTGTGATAAGTTGGATATCATTGTTTTTGATTTCTTTTAAAAAACAATTGATTATAGTCGATGAAGAATTTGAGATAGGAAACATTCTTCCATCTTCTTCAGCTTTCAGTTCCACTCCATGTTTTTTGAACCATTGAATCGTATCACGGGGTTGAAATTTTATAAATGCATATTTGAGTTCTCTACTTCCACGTGGGTACTTATGACTCAACTCTTCTTCTGAAAAGAGGTTGTGGGTGACATTGCATCTTCCACCTCCTGAGATCTTGACTTTTCCTAAGGGTGATTCACTTTTTTCATAAACGGAGATTTCGATTTTCTTCTCCGTATCCCCATCTCCCTTCACCAATTCTGCTAATTGTATTGATGAAAAAATACCTGCGGCTCCTCCTCCGAGGATGAGAACCTTAGACCTTTGTGGATTCATTTTCATTTGTGGGGAATAGAAGTGTAATCTTAGTTCCTTTTTGAGGCTCTGATTCAATTTGAATCGAGGAATTCAATTTTGAAAGATATTCTTTGGTGATGATGAGACCCAGACCGGTGCCATCTTCGTTTTCAGTTCCTTTCATATTGAAATGCTCTTCGATTTTGAAAAGTTTTTCGATATCCTCTTCCTTCATCCCAATTCCGGAGTCTATGATTTCAATTTGGGTAGATTCAGATAGCATAGTTGCGTTGAGCAGAATTTCGGAACCCCTATGAGAGTACTTGATGGAATTCTGGATGATATGTGTAAGAATCTGAAAAAGAGCATCCTTGTCTGTATAAATGAGAAGATCTTCTTTGTAATTAGCTTTGAGTTGAATTTCTTTTTTGGAAAGTCTCTCAGACATTTTGTAAAGAATTTCATCTATGATAGAAGATAAATCCAGAGATTCACTTGTCAGTTTGATTTTTCCGGTTTGAATCTTTCCCCATTCAAATAGATTCTTCAATAAATCAAAAGCCTTGTGAGAACTTACCTGAAGTGCCTCGGCCATTTCGAGTATCTCCTCATACGGAAGGTTTTTGTCTTCCTGTAGAGATTCCAAAAGCATATCTGAAAATCCAAGCAATCCGGAGAATGGACTTCGGAGATTGTGTGATACTATCGAAAAGAATTTGTCTCTTGTATTGTTTAGATCTCTCAATTCTTTTTCAGATTTTTTGACTTTTTCGAGAGTATTGGCTAGTTCATGTTCAGCGATTTTTTTATCGATCACATCCCTAAGATCATTGAAGGCTTCGACTGCTTTTATTTGAATTTCAGTCCAGGGTTTAGATTTGTTTTTTACTGTTTCTATGAATTTCGAGAAGGAGAGCCTCGGTGAGATTCGATTTCCACTAGTAGAATAGGGCTCATTCGGATTGCCCGCCCATGCCTTCTTATTTATGAATTCTTCCCGAAACCAAATGATCCAACTTCCCGGATTGCTTGAAATAGGAATGGCAAGTACACCCGGTGGGCAGGAAGCATCAATCTCGTGGCTCAAGTTCAAAGAGTAGAGATTGTCCGTATGAAATATTGAATTGGCATGATTTTTTGTAAGGTAATCAAAAAACAATTCTATCTTTTCTGCTTTCGGTACCTTTCCGTTGGAAATATTCCTATCAAGAAGTCTGATGTAAAGTCCGGAAGATTCTAAAAGATTCATCAATGAATCTATGTCATTTTCAAGATTTGTTAGTAAATCATTATAATCAGAATTGTTTAATTTTTGGATAATGTTTAGAATTTTTGTTTTTAGATCAAGTTCATACGAAGAGATTTGGTTTTTGTTCATCAGGTCGATTTGAAGCATTGTTATTTGGGAAAACATGGTTATGTAGTTTCTTGCCGAAAATCCTACCTGGATTGGATTGATATTGTGACAGATGAACAATCCCCAGAGTTTATTGTCTATCGAAAGTGAAATAGACATGGAAGTCTTTACTCCGAGATTTTGTAAATACTCCAGATGATGAGAATGAGAAAAACGTAAATTAGAAGAACCTAAATCAAATTCGTAGTTTTTGTATGATGGAATCCGGATGATTTGAAATGGTCTCTGTTGTCCTGCCTGAATGAGACGAATTGGGTTTTTTAGATAAGTATTTCTTGCCGGTAGAGGGATGTCGCTGGAAGGAAAATGATAGCCTATGATGGAGGGGAGATTTTTATTTCTTGATTCTGCTATCACTTCTCCCGAAAAATCTTTAAAAAATCTATAGAGCAGAACCCGATCGAATTGAATAATACTTCGTATTTCGTTTACAGCATAATTATAAATGTCCTGAAGAGAATTCATGAATTGAAAATTGGACAGTTGAACATTCAATTCATTGGATATCGTAAGTATTTTGCTCTGAAATTCTTTTTCAATTTCCAGGAGTATGAAATTCTCAGATTTTCTGAAAGTTGCAAAGAGTACAGCTCCCGGCAAATAGAGCTGAGATTTGAATTCATGATGATTTTCGGATGCTAGAACCCTATTCGCATCATTTAAAATTGGTTCGATTCCCGGAATGAGTTTTGTCAGATTTTTATTTAAAACTTCTTCAGGATAGAGCTTCAGGTAAGTGTAAGAGTTTTCTCCTACAGCGATTATCAAGTTGGAATTTTCCTTGAGGATCAATAATAAACCATGATCCTGAAGCTGGTTGATCAGATGAATTGGTTCGAGGTCACACGGAATTTCAGAAGTGGGTTCGTTCATATTATTTTTTTGTAATAGGCAGATCTATTTCTAAATTGACTTTGATTAGATTGTCCTTAAGGGAGGTAAAGTCCTTTAAGTTTGATATAGAAACATTTCCATTGTGTTTTTTGATTATAGATTTAACCATTGGCAATCCGAATCCTAAATCTAGAGAATGGTACTTCTCTTTAACAAATTTCGCAATCCTATAGAAAGGTTCAAATACAAGATTGGAATACTCTATAGGAATTCCCAATATAGGTAGATCTGCAGAGGGTTGATTCAGAAATGAAAAAATCAGTTTATCGGACTCCAAACGTAAAAATATCACAATATTGGTATTTGTCTCTGAGAATTTGCAGGCATTGATCAGAACTTCATGAAACATTTTTTGGAGATATTCCCGGTGAAACTCTAAAGTAAACTCTGAAAAGGAAGGCTTGGGATCGGAGATGACTATAGTATTGTAATTGATCAGGGAGAAGTCATCCATTTTGTCCACCTCTTCTTTCAATAAATTGAAAACATCCATTACCGTACCGGTTTCCATTGTTACAGGATTTTCTGAGATGTATGAAATTTCTTCCAGAGCATTGAGGGTATGATCCAGAATCTCGGCATTTTCTTTTATAAGGTTAAATGTGTCTTTCCCTATAATATAATTATCTCCATCTTCCTTGGCAGTCTGATAGACCAGATCTACTAGAGTGAGAAGGGTACCTATCCCACCGGACTGTCCAAGGTTGTGCTTCATATTGTGTATGACATTGTTTTTGAATTTATTAGTATCTTTCCCTTTTAGATCCTCTTTGTATTTTATCCAATTGAGTTGTTCCTGAAGTCGTATCTCTTTTTCTTTTTCCATAGCAATGCTAAGCTGATTCAACTCATGATACTTAAATGCATGGGAGATTTTTATCATTAGATCGGGAAGATTCACAGGTTTTATTAGATAGTCATAAACACCTAACTTCATTATTTCTATTACTTTTTTTATATCATCCTGACTGGTCATGACGATGATCGTCGGAGGAACTCCTATTTTGCTGGTTTGAATCAGCTCGATTAGCTCTTCTCCTTTCATAATTGGCATAGCTAGATCAGTTAGAATGAGTGGAAACGGATTTTCACAATGTAGATCCCAGGCTTCTTTACCATTTTCCGCTACTGTAATGTCATAGTTGTTTTGTTTTATAGCTTTGCTTATAAAATTACGGATAGGAGCTTCATCTTCTGCCAGGAGAATACGCTTATTTATCATATATGTAAAAAATATTTTGAATTGAAGATTTGTCAATATCCAAAAAAAAAATACACTGTTAGGAATTTAAGTTTTGTGTAGAGAATTAAAGTCATTCTCAAAAGTGCTACCGCATTCACAGAAGAGTCTGCTACAAAATACCTTCATAACTTAAGAAGAAATATGCTTATATTTCTGAAATCTGGTAAATACTTTCATTTGCTTAATTTTATCAAATATTTATCAACTAACTTTTTTCTCCATACTTCTTACTTTTAAAATCGGAGATTCAGGTCTCTTCGTATTCTTCAGTAGTATTATTTCTCTGTGCTTTCATCTTTTGGAACAGGAGTTTTAGAATAATATAATATATCAGCTAATTTTGCATTCTTAGAAATAGGTTTGGTCAGACGATCCGGATTGAACATAGATATCGTGATGACTTTCATCCCCGATTTTCTCAATCGATAGGTAACACCAAGCCCTTCGTCACTATGAAATCGACCATTGATATGCACTACCTGCATTTGTTTTTTAGAGACACATTCCGCTATCGTATGTGCCATAGACGCATCCCAAAGCTCCTGAGCCATAAACATGTATTTTATATTCATACCTGAGTGATTTCCCATTAGAGAGTTGAATTTATTTTCATACTCAACCTGTGAGAATGCAGGAATCAAATAAGTGGGTGGAAGATATCTCATCGAATCGACGGGGATGGATTCCAAAGCTTTCAGTCCATTTCGGGAAACAAGGCGGGTGTATCTTCTCGGTGCATTGGATGCCAGGATGGGAAGTTTTTTTTCTTTTGCGATTTGCAACAGAGGAAGATAGTGTTTCTCGAAGTTTGGCCAGACTCTAGTTTCTTTGATCAATTGTTCATCGTTTAAAATACCTGCTACATAATCATCCAAATACACCTGTTGATCTCTTTCAAACATTTCCAGAGACAGGGCCGGTGAAAAGTTTGTAGCCAAATATTCAAATAGCTTTTTTTTCTCTGCATGACCATCTTCATCATCATGCTCTTCACCTAGGATCAGGACATTTTGATTTTCGAATAGAGTCCCGATGTCCTTGTAAGTAATCTTCTTTTCGGTATAGCTTTCCCTATATCCGTATTCTTCTGCTAAGACAGGAATGAAAAATAAAAAAATGCAAATGATTGATTTGAGCATATAGATTTCCTTTTGTAAATTTGTGCTTTTGATTACTTTTCAACGATTACTTTGAATTCTCCTGAATTTTGAGCATTGTAAACAGTTTCAGAAATACAGAGATACAAAATACCTGTTTGCTTGGCGACACCGGAGTACTTGCTTCCAATAAAAAACGTTTCCCCTTTCTCTCCGATTTTCCCCGCAACAGCCCCGAAGGCAATCCCATTCCAATTTCCCTGAGAGAGATTTCCGGCGGGTGTAAAACTGAGATTGGAGAGACTTGCCAGAGTGATTTGACCCGAACTGCTAATTCGAAAGGATTGTCCCTTGCGGATGAGAATTTTTGTATTGAGAAACGGTTCCGGAGCCGTTTGTATGGGAATGTGTTTGTTGGCCTGAAGTTGAAAGACCCTTTGCTTCTGTTCCATTTCGGAGTCATTCACAGAGATACGTAAGCCCTGAATGCTATTCTTATCTATCGCCAGAGTTCCAAATTTTGTTTTCAGATTCCAGGTTTTCAAGTCCAATCTCCCATAAAAGATTGAATCGTTGGACAAAACTACTTTGTCATACAGTGAATTCGGTTTTTCCGATGCGCTCATTTCTTCCAATTGAGAGATCAAAGAAAAGAGATTCGGATCGTTGTTTTCAGAGGAAAGTTCATAGAGAATCGGTAGTATTTCTGAGCCTTTTTCCAGAATTGCGGATTCAAAATCTTTCGTTTTCAGAAGATCTCTTATTTCATTTTTTTTCTCTTCCGGATTGACAATCCCCATTTCCAGTTCTAGCAAATTCTGGATCTTGATTTGTAGATCTCCATGCTCTGTATGAAAAGGTATTGCAGAATTAGAAAGTTCTAATGTTCCTTTCAAAATGGATCCATCCCTCAAAGCAATCTCTGTATGAATCGTCTTTTCATTCGCCGGTTTTTCAATCGATGTTTCTTCGGCTAGTAAGGGGAAAAAAATCAATAGGAGAAATAGAAGTTTGAACATGGTAGTACCCTCTTATTTTGTAATCTGATAAAAAATCGGTATAGAGTTAAATACAATCAATTCACCTTACGCAATTTTTTATTTTTCTAAACATTTTCATTTTTTGATTCAAAATCATATTTTACTATTCCATAAATAAAAATCTGGGTTTGGAAGCGATGAGTCTCCGGGACTGATTGGTAGGCTCTGTCGAATCATTGCCCACTGCCTCCCTGCAATTTAACTCAGCGTACGCATGAAGCATGCAAGGTGCGTTGAATGACATCCAGGGAAAAATCAAAATCATTTGGATTTCTCTCCTGTGAGTTCGAAGTACTTGAGGTTGGTTGAATCGGATTTGGAGTATGTGCCCTTGCTTTCCAGAACAAAATGAGGTTCTATAACCTTCAGAAGAGTTTCTGAGATGGTGATTTTTCCTATATCGGTCATTTCGATCAATCGGGTGCAGGTTGAAATCGAGTCTCCTATCAATTCAAAATTTAGATGATTGTTTCCTGTCATACCGGCAAATACATCTCCCGAATGGAGGGCAATTTTTAAACCCAGGGTCAATGAGTTCGCACTCTGCTTGATAGCATTGATATCAGAAATGGCGCCCGACAACTTACTCGCCACTTTTACGGTTTCGATGATCTGTGCTCTGTTGTTTTTTGAGAGTCCCGCCACGCAGATCAGCATACCTCCTATGCTTCTGTACTTGTAAATATTATGAATTTCTAATACTTCATCGATTTTGGTTAGATAAAGATTCAATTCCTGAAAGACTTTTGAGGAAGGAACTTTTTTGGAGATTTCATCCAAACCATCCAATTGAAGGATGAGGATGACTACATTATTGTAGTATTCGGGTTTGGGTATGACCCCGGATTTAATATTTTGAATCGCAAATTTAGGTAAGAAATTTTTCAGTAAGACATTATAGGATTCAATATCTCTTTGAAATTCAAATATTGTGATGCGAATGATCTTGTAGACTCCGAAAGTCGCAAACGTCACTACTACAAAAGAAAGGAATCTCAAAAGATTGATGTTTTGTGGATTGGAGAGTAGGGGAATCTGGGGAAAAATATCTAAAGCGACCAGAACCAGCATGATTCCATATGAGATGACTATCAGGATATAAGAGAGATACCCCTGTCGTCCATCGGTGGAATACAAAGTAGAGAGGAGAACGATAATCGGAAAAACAATCAGAAAAAAAGAATGGTGATTCCCTGTGACATAAACCAGAAGAATACTAACCACTACATCGGAAATCATAGGTAAGTAACGAAAAATCGGTCGGGTCTGATAGGGGATTGTAAGGTAGTACTCTGAAAGAGCCCATGCGATAGAAAAGAAAAAGTTGATTACCAAAAGAACATAGAGTGATGATATCAATTGATAACTGAAAAACAGGACAACAAAAAAATTTGCAACGATACGTATTGTATTCGGTAGAATAGATTTTGTGTCGGTATAGAATTTCATTTTATTAGGGATATTAGGTATTTAAAATCCAGTCAATCATGTATTGAACACATTCTTCTTTTTCTTCAAAGAGAGGGATGTGACCCGAATGAACAAATTCTTTGTAGTCCAGGTAATTGCATTTTTCCTTGATATGATGGCATTGGGTGACGGGAACGACTTTGTCTTCCTTTCCCCCGATCACAAGGGATTTGATTTTTGTTTTTTCCAGGAGGGGAGTTAGGTCTGATTGATTTAGAATTTGCAAATAGGTTCCCATCGTATACGGATTCAATTTTAAGAAATGGGGTCGATACGCTTCAATAAACTCCTTCACATCCTCCCTTTGGACAAATCCTTTCCCGTCGTAAACTGCCTGCTCGAACCAAAAATGAAATAAATTAGGGAATCTTTTTAAAATTTCAAAACTCAAATCGAGGGAAAATGACATTTTCAAATCAGCCATTACTTTGGCAAAGGAGAGAAGACCTTTGACGGGGCCATGAATGACAGGGGTAATGGCAATAGATTTCTCGACCAGATCCGGATACATTGCATGTATGGCGAGAGCAAACATTCCCCCCGTTGAGTGACCGATGAGAATGACTTTTTCTTCACCGGCTATCTTTTGAATTCCCTCAGCCTGAATTCGATAGAGATCCTCCGGGGTAAAAGATTCAAACCCGCTTGCGATTCGGGAAGGGTAGTGACCTAGGAGATCCATTGTAATACATTCTCCCAGATCCAAAAATTCTTCCAGGACAGGTGTCCAAAAGTACTTTGCAGCACACCATCCATGAAGAAAAATAATTTTCTTTTCTCCGTGACTGTGAACTTCGTAGGAGAAACTATTCTCACCGAGATTGATCTTGTAGAAACTGCTCTGGGAAGGGATACCGGTTAAGGGGTTTTTCATAGCTGTAACCTCTACTTATGGTCTGAGATTTCCTTTTTGGGGTTGAGTCTTTGAAGACGGAGGGCGTTGAGAACGACAGAGATGGAACTCAGAGCCATAGCCCCTCCCGCTACCCAGGGGAAGAGAAATCCACCTGCGGCCAGAGGAATCCCGAGGGAGTTGTAACCCAGAGCCCAAAATAAATTCATTTTGATATTTTGAAAAGTTTTTTTGCTGAAGTAAAGCATATAAAGGAGAGAGTCAAAATCCTTCCGTATCAGTGTGATACCGGATGACTCAATGGCAATGTCCGAACCGGTTCCTATAGAAACACCTATATCGGCTGAGGCAAGAGCGGGGGAGTCATTGATCCCATCACCAACCATAATCACTTTCCTGCCCTTTTTTTGGAAGTCCCTAACGATCCTGGCTTTCTCTTCGGGTTTGACTTCAGAGTAAATCTCTTCGATTCCTGCTTCTTTTCCAATTTTGGCGGCTGTATGCGAATTGTCCCCTGTAAGCAGTACAGGATGGATGCCTGAAGATTTCAGAGTTTGTATTACAGACGCGACCCCGGGCTTCAATTGATCTCTGAGGGCAATGATACCTTCCACTTTTCCGTTGACCGACAGAAGTATGGATGTGTGTCCCTGTGTCTGGAGGTCTTTGATCCTGTTTTGAAATTCTTCTTCCAGGTTGTTTTTTATAAAGAGGGGGGAACCGATCTGGCAGTTCATGGAACCTATCTTTCCCTCCAGGCCTCCACCGGGAGTGATGAAAAAGTCACTAACTTCATCGAATGCCAGTCCCTGATCACGGGCGTGTTTTACAATAGATTCGGCTATGGGGTGTTCTGAATACTTTTCAAGACTGGCGGCGATTCGTAAAATCTCTTCTTCGGTGTAGGAGTGAAGGGAGAGGATGGAGGCCACTGTGGGCTTCCCGAGAGTAATGGTTCCCGTTTTGTCCAGAATGATTGTATCACACTTATGAGTCATTTCCAGGGATTCGGCAGTTTTGAAGAGAATCCCGAACTCTGCCGCCCGTCCCGATCCTGCCATGATCGATGTGGGCGTTGCCAGACCCAGAGCACAGGGACAGGCAATCACCAGAACGGCTATCGCATTTTCCAGAGCTATGGAGAGCTCAAATGGAGAGAGGAGAAAGTACCAGAGAAGGAAGGTGAGAAAGGAGAGTGCAAATATAGTCGGTACAAAAACAGAAGAAACCCGATCTGCAAACCTCTGGATGGGGGCCCTCGAACTCTGAGCTTCTGAAACAGTTCGAATGATTCCGGCGACCACAGTCTCTTCTCCGAGAGCTTCGGATTGAATTTTCAAAACTCCATCCCGATTGCCGGAAGCACTGAACACACGATCGCCTGCTTTCTTTTCGACGGGAAGACTTTCCCCTGTAAGAAAGGACTCGTCTACCGAACTGAAACCGGAAAGAACCAGACCATCTACCGGAATGGATTGCCCCGGCTTGACTATGACAGTATCTTTTTTTTGGATGTCTTCTATCCTGATTTCCATTTCGATTCCTTCCCTTTCTACAATGGCAGTTTTGGGTTGGAGTTTTAGAAGTGAGCGAATGGCACTAGAGGTCTTACCCTTAGCACGGTGCTCTAGGTGCTTACCCAGAAGTACGAGGGAGATGAGTAGGGCTGAGGTTTCAAAATAGAGATGAAAACTCCCCGGTTTAAAAAATCCCAGGTAGATGCTATAAAAATATGCCGTAAAGGTTCCTACGGAAACTAGGCTGTCCATACTGGCAGAAAAATCCTTCAGGGCAAGAAATGCCCCTCTGTGAAATTGCCAGCCGATCAAAAATTGGACAGGGGTAGCGAGAATTAGCTGAACGAGAGGAGAGTGTAGATTGTGTAAAAAGGCAAAGGGAAGGGCAGAATGAGGGAGCATCGATAGAACTAGGGGAAAGGACAGGAGAAAAGAGATCAGGAGTTTTTTCAACTCCACTCTTTCCTGAGTTTCCCGATCTTCAGAATTTGAATCCGGATCTGCTTTCAGTAAACTTGCACCGTAACCAATTTTTTCTATCGATTGTATCACTTCTTCATTGCTTAGGTTTGATGAAAAACTAACCTTTGCAGTCTCCAGAGCCAGGTTGACAGAAGCAAACTGGATCCCTTCGAGTTTGTTTAAGTTTTTTTCTATGCGGAGGGCGCAGTTCGCACAGGTCATTCCATAGATTTTAAGTTGAACTTCGTCATAGTTTTCTTTCGTATCACTCATTTATGGAATCCCTGGCTTTTTATCAAAATAAATTCATCGATAGTTTGATATCCTTCTTAAATTAATTTTCCCGGAAATGAACACAGAAATCAGTGAGCAGGTGGTTTGTAGATATGTATGGGCTCTTTGATTCCTATTTTCGTATGAATTAGAGTTAACCTTTCCAGGAATGCTTCTGTAACTTCCTGCCACTGTCCTATGACTTTAGCATTCGTTACTGTGAATACTTCTTCAGCAAATACCATTCCTACTTTTATTTGTGAAATCTTTAGGCTTACAATTTCTTTTTGGAAATCCTGAATCGCTACCTTTTCAACAGCATTGTAGATATGAGATTCCATCGTCCCACTTTTTGTTTTGAGAAGGTTCATAAACTCCATAGGATTCCCAACTTTGGATGCTATTGAATCCAAGTCCATAGCCGCATGCAAAATCTTTGATCCAACCGGAACCTGATCTTTGTGAACTATGGTCTCATCGGTCAGAACGGGATGAAGTTGATACTTTATAATCTCAGCTACATTTTCCAGTCTCGGAATGTTATTGAGAAGTTTAAATCCGATCTGGGGGTGTGTATTGAAAAGCTTGGATTCTTCACTCAGGAGGGATTTTCCATTGATGATCTTATCCATTAAATCCGGTGGAAGAGCTATGGTTCCTACAAGTGAAAACAATCCGGCAATTTCGATCTCCCAGATACTTGGATATGAAATTTCTTCTGCGATCAATTTTGCATATCTCTGAATCTTAGCGGCCTTTCCAAATATTTTGGGACTCAAGAGAGATAGGATATTGGATAAGATCTTTACACTTCCCACGAAAGTTTTTTCCAAAAGTTCTTTTTCTATGGCAAATGCTCTTAGTTTCGCGAGAGAGTTTTCCAGTCTTGCCTTAAGAATTTCGACTTCAAATGGTTTGTGGATGAAGTCATCCGCACCGTATTGGAGACATTTAACGACTTCTGAGGTTTCATCGATTGCACTTACCATTAGAACAGGGATTCTTTTTAGGTTTTCATCCCTTTTGATAATTTTCAATAATTCAATTCCATCCATTTCCGGCATATTTATGTCCAGGAGAATGATAGTAGGAGAGTAATCTGTTTGAAGAAGTTCGAGTGCTTTCTTCCCGTTTTCTACTTCGCAGGATTCATAGGATAAACTTTTAATCAATTCCTCGAGAATCAGTCGATTGTCTTCACTGTCGTCTACTATTAGGATATTAACTTTTTCTAAATCAGTCATACTTTCCCTTTTTTTAAAAATATTAAATATCTCAGCTTTCGCATAAAATCCGGGGTCTGATAGTTCTCATACTTAAAATACTTTTCAATGAAAAATTTCTAACTGCTAAATATGAATAGAATCTAAGCGAATGCAGGTACTAATTTACGAGACTGTTAGTCTTGAAAGATTTTCCAAGAAAAATATTAATATTTTCACTAGTTTTTTACTGAATGTTTAGAGGGTTGAAATCTTCAATGCTTCCGGTTGAAGATCCGGGATGAAGCGGGGAAATGTGAATTTCTGTTATGAGAATAAGTTTTCCGAACTCTAATGAAAAAGATCAGGAATTGTACAAAATTGATACGGAAAAAATCCAAACTCTTCATTTTTTTCTTCCTATTTTCATCAATGATTTGGATTGTACAGGAAGGTCAGTAGGGTGACTACTCAGGGAAATTCCCATTTTCCCTGTCCGGCCTGAAGATAGCCTAAGGAAATTTTGTTTGTAGATAGTAGAGAGCAGAGGAAAAGAAATTCTGGAATGATTCTAGAGTTTAAGAAAGAGAGAGAATGATGAATGAGCTAATAGAAGTGGTAAATGTATTGATTGTCGATGATAGCGAGGACAACAGGGATATCCTCGAAGCTCTCATCCAAGCAATGGGACATAATACTATACCTGCTGAAAACGGTCTCGAGGCTCTGGATGTATTGAAACTGAAAGATATCCATTTGATTCTTTTGGATATCAATATGCCTATTATGGATGGATACGAAACCATTGTTCAGATTAGAAAAATAGAGAAACACAAACAGACTCCCATACTTATGGTTTCCGCCAATGATGAGGTAGAGAGTATTGTTCGTTGTCTTCATCTCGGTGCTGATGATTTTATATCCAAGCCTTTTGATCCTGACATTCTCAGTGCCAGGGTCAATAATTCTCTACTGAGGTTGAGTTACTCCTTAGAGGAAAAAAAACTGAGAGATCAGATCACAAAAGAAAGGGATCAATCCGAGTTTCTCCTTATGAATATCTTGCCTGAAGAGATAGCCAATGAACTTAGGAAAAATGGTATGGCTCTTCCGCAATTGTATGAAAGTGCCAGTGTCTTGTTCACTGATTTTGTAAGTTTTACCAGCATTGCAGAAAAATTAAATCCCAGAGATCTCGTGGATGAATTGAATTCCTATTTTATTGAATTTGATCAAATCACTCAAAAATACGGTCTAGAAAAAATCAAAACTATAGGTGATAGCTATATGTGTGTGGGAGGACTCCCCAAACGCAATGACACCCATCCTTCAGATACTGTTCTCGCAGGCCTTGAAATGCAGGAATATATGAATAGAAGACGTATTCAATCTCTCGAGGAGGGCAAGGTGCCCTGGGATCTTCGGATTGGAATCCATACAGGGTCAGTTGTGGCCGGAGTGATCGGGAAAAAGAAATTTGCTTATGATATTTGGGGGGATACTGTAAATGTTGCCAGTCGTATGGAATCAACCGGGCAGGAAGGAAAAGTGAATATCTCAGAAGATACGTATCACTTAATCCAAAATGATTTTGAATGTGAATATCGCGGGATGATCCAACCAAAAAATAAACCGAAGATGAAGATGTATTTCGTCTTACAGAAGAAATTAAAAGGTTCTGTAAATGAATAAAACCAAAAAATTATTAACACTATCCATCAATTATGTTTATATCATTACTATTTTCTTTGTTGTGTTTTTTTTTGCCGGATTCTATCTCGAAGGCAAAGTAGTACAATCCAGATCGGAAATTATTAAAATCAATGACCTAACGTCAACCTTATTCAATACTATAGATACTTACTCTCTGGGATTACAAACTGCAATCGTCACAAAAGACAAAACTTACCTTTCATTAAATAAAAAACAGGATGAA
Organism: Leptospiraceae bacterium; assembly: GCA_024233875.1. Classification (GTDB taxonomy): domain Bacteria; phylum Spirochaetota; class Leptospiria; order Leptospirales; family Leptospiraceae; genus JACKPB01. The sequence goes on along the minus strand of JACKPB010000007.1, from coordinate 103,951 downwards.
AAGATAGAAATTTCTATCAATGAACTCAAAGAAAGACTCTTTGATAGAGACACAAATCTGACTTTTGAAAAGATCATTCAAAACCATTCCGAAATCAATAGATTAGAAGAGAACATTAATAATCTTATCCTCTCAGAATCCTGGGGAGCCGCAACCGGATTCATTTTAGATATAAACTACATCAATTCAAAAAATACTCTACACTCTCTGATCTTAGAATTAGAAGACAAATTGATTTCAAAAATTGAAGAACAGCATGAGCTCACTCAGTATGTTATGAAACTGATAGGAGCCGTTCGATTTCTTTCGGCAATTTTTTTGGTCTATATAGCCATAGCGTATTCACGTCAAACGATTTCAGAAATTTTACAAAATCAAAAATTGATAGAATCCATTGAAGAGACCAATCAATCCTTAGCCAGAAAGATTGAAGAGCGGACAAAAGAGTTAGAGAACAAAGCACTCGAAGCACAGAATATGAATTTCCTTCTTGAGAGGGAAATCTTAGAAAAATCGAGACTGGAAGAAGAAACCAAAAAGTATTTGTCGGAGATCGAACAAAAAGCAAAAGACTTTCAGGTTTTAAATGAAGAATTAGAATTTCGAACAAAACTGGAAATCGCTCTCACCGAACTGAACAATTCATTAAAGATCAATGAAGGTTTGATCAATATTTCAGAAACAGCCCTAAATATGGTTCTGGAGTACATGGATATATTCACCGGTGCCATTTTCCTTGCAGATGAAAATACAAAAGTTTTCAAACGTGTTGCCTCCTATGCTTATCCCGATACAGATGATTTGAAAGAATTTCATTTGGGCGAGGGACTCGTAGGACAGGTAGCCAAAACGGGGAAAATGATCAGTACCGAACTCGATCTCGACAGAGGAGTGAGCTTTGGGTTTGGTGAAATCTTTCCCAAAAAATTCACTCACATTCCCCTGAGTTATGATGGTGAGGTCATTGGAGTTTTGGAATTGGGTCTTCTCGAAGATCTCAATCAGGTGCAATTGGATTGGTTGGAGAAGGCTTCGATATCTATCTCGGTTTCCCTGAGGTTGGCTCAGGATGGAGAGAAATTAAAAGAAGCATTCATTAAGGTCGAGGAATCTCAGGCTCTGCTTCAGGCGGTCCTGGACAATTCTCCCACTCTCATTCACATCAAAGATCTGGATGGTAGATATTTGATGGTCAACAAACCATTCTGTGAAAACATTTCCCTATCCAAAGAACAAATCATCGGTAAGAAAGATATCGAACTCTTTTCTCCTGAAGATGCAGAAATGTACTACCGTCATGATGAAGATGTGATACGAAAAAATCGTTCCATAGTATTTGAAGAAGAAAGATTCAATTCTTCAGGAATGTTAGACTACTATCATTCCTATAAAATTCCTCTTGTGGATCATAATGAAAGAGTCTACGCTACCTGCGGAATTTCTTCGGATATTTCGAATTTCATCAAATCTCAAAAAGCTCTCGATAACCAGCTCAGTTTTCAGCAGGCTCTGGTCGATACTATCCCTTATCCTGTCTTTTTTAAGAGTTCGGATCTTAAGTTCATCGGATTCAATAAAGCCTACGAAGAAACATTCGGAGTAGATCGAAAAAAACTCATCGGTAAGACTGTTATGGATTTGGACTATCTTCCGCTTGAAGATAGAATTCTCTATACGAAAGAAGATGAAGATTGTGTAAAAAATAATTCCAAAATTCAGAAAGAAATGAAAATTCCATTCAAAGATGGAGAGATGCACGATACATTGTACTACGTCTCAGCCTTCAGAACAGCAGATGGAGTTCCCGGTGGATTGGTCGGAACCTTCGTGGACATATCCGAGAGAAAAGCTGTAGAGAGAATTGTGGTTGCCAATGAGAATAGACTTCTGGCTTTGTTCGAGGCTCTTCCGGTGGGTGTTGTTATGATCGCTCCTGATGGAAAGATTCTTCAAACCAATTCTATCACAGAAGATGTCTTGGGTATCAGTGGGAATGAGCATCGTATGAGAAGTCTTCAGTCAGAAGAGTGGAAGATCATCAGACCGGATGGGACTCTCATGCCCCTCGAAGAGTATCCTGCAAGCAGAGCCCTTGCGGGAGAGAGTCAGGTTAAGAATGTTGTCATGGGAGTGATTCGTCCCCATGGGGATTTGGTTTGGATCAGTACCAGTGCTGCCCGGATTGATAATGATGATAGCAGTGCCGGAGTTGCTGTTGCGTTTGAAGACATTACAGAAAGAAAAAAACGTGATGAGGAATTCAGGCAGAGTCAGGAGAGATTCAGATTCTCATTGGAATCCATGGGTGCCTTTTACTGGGTGGAAGATCGCTTACAGAATACTTTAATCTATGACTCTCCGAGATTCTTTACTCAGTACGGTTATTTAGAGTCTGAAATTTCAACGAACCAGGAAGAGTATATTGGGCTATTGCATCCGGAAGATGTCAAACATACAATTGAATCTTTAGAAAATCATCTCAGTGGAAATGCCCCCATTCACAAGTCTGAGTTTCGATTCAAAAAGAAAAATGGTGACTTTGCCTGGACTTTGAATATAGGAAGAATCATTGAGTGGGATTCAAAGGGTGTTCCTATAAAGATTGCAGGACTTTCATTGGATATTACAGAACAAAAGAAATTGGAAAAGCAAATCCATGATAATGAAATTCGATTCAGATCAATATTTGAAAGCTCTTCCGATGCGATAGGTGTGACTGTAAATGAAAATCTTGTAACTGTTAATCCTGCGTATTACAAAATGTTTGGATACCTTAGCGATGATGAGATAATCGGTAAAAAGTTCTTAGATCTTATCGCTCCGGATGAATTAGTAAAGGTAAAAGAAATTATGTCCAAAACCGGATCCATAGAAGATTCTGTTTTGGATTTTGAATCTATGGGAGTTAGAAAGGATGGGACCTTATTTAATTTTGAATGTCACCTATCCAGCTACACAATAGACAATGCGCATTATATCCTCGTAATACTACAGGACATCACCCAGAGGAAAAAAGTAGAGTCTGATCTATTGACTGCCAAAAAAGCCGCTGAAGATGCTACCCGTGCTAAGTCAGATTTTCTTGCCAATATGAGTCATGAGATTCGAACCCCGATGAATGCCATCATAGGAATGACTCAACTGGCATTGAAAACTCAACTGGATGATAAGCAGAGAAATTATCTCGATAAAGTATCCCGGTCATCCCAGGCACTTTTGAGAATCATTAATGATATTTTAGATTTCTCTAAGATTGAAGCCGGAAAGCTATTGATTGAAGAAACCGATTTTTATCTGGAGGATGTGATACGTAGTGTTGCTGACATAGCCGGACTCAAGGCATTTGAGAAAAAATTGGAATTGCTTTTTGATGTTTCGAAGGATACCCCCAGTCACCTGATCGGTGATCCCTTACGAATAGGTCAGATTCTAATCAATCTTGTCGGAAATGCAGTGAAATTCACCCAGGAAGGAGAAGTCATTGTGATCGTTAAGACAAATTCCGAGGATGATGAAAATGTAACCGTGGAGATAAGTGTTCAGGATTCAGGTATCGGTATGACAGAGGAGCAAATAGGAAAGCTCTTTCAGGCATTCAGTCAGGCAGACACATCGACTACAAGGCAGTATGGTGGAACCGGATTGGGTCTAACGATATCAAAGAAATTGATTGAATTGATGGGCGGGCAGATCGCTGTTGAAAGTGAAGTCGGAAAAGGAAGTAGATTTTATTTTACAATCAAACTAAAGAAAGCAAATTCTAAAAATTTAGATTTTGCCGCACATGCAAAAATTCTTTCCGGTTTGAAGGTACTGGTTGTAGATGACAATTCCGCATCACGTGAGCTTCTGGAAGCAATGTTGCATTCTTTTAATTTTACTCCTGTCCTGGCTTCCTCCGCCGAAGAGGGTATCGATATTCTTCTTCGGGCTGAAAAACCATTTGAACTTGTCTTAATGGACTATATGATGCCGGGTATGGATGGAATCGAAGCGATAAGAGTAATTAAAAATGAACTAAATCTGGTTCGGATACCCACCTTAATTATGGTTACGGCGTACGGAAGAGAAGATGTTATGCGAAAGGCGGAAGAGGTTCATGTAGATGGTTTCTTAGTAAAACCTGTAAGTGCCTCTACCTTATTGGATACTATTTTGGAATCTCTGGGCAAGGGAAGAGTGCAGATCGCTCGCGAACGAATCGGGGATGAAGAATACACTGAATATGCAAAATTATTGAATGGAACGAAAATTCTACTGGTTGAAGACAATGAAATCAATCAGGAATTGGCTATGGAGTTATTAGAAAGTTCGGGTGTGAAAGTGACTCTAGCTGTAAATGGAGAAGAGGCACTGGAGAAAATTTATGATGATGATTTTGATTGTGTTCTTATGGATTGTCAGATGCCGATTATGGATGGATACACAGCAACTGAAAACTTAAGAAAACTGCCTGATTTCAAGACTTTGCCAATCATTGCAATGACTGCCAACGCAATGTCGGGAGATCGTGAGAAATGTTTGAGTTTTGGGATGAATGATCACATTGCCAAGCCTATTGATGTATTCGAATTGTATTCAAAGCTAGTTCACTGGACAGGACGAATACTTGAGAAAAAAGAAAAAATAATTACGGAGAAAAAAGTTATGAGTGATGAATTTATCATTAAGGGAGTCGATACCGCAGCCGGATTGAAAAGAACAGCAAACAATAGAAAACTTTATGAAAAACTCTTGAGAAATTTTACAAGAAATTATGCTAATTTCAAAGAAGAGAGTTTTCAACTCCTTGAAAAGAATGATTTGGTTACTGCCGAGAGAAATATTCATACTTTAAAAGGAACATCGGGTAACATAGGTGCGGATGAATTGTTTAAGTTTGTTAAGGTATTGAATGAACAAATCAAAAAAGAAAATCCTAATATTGATGAGATCAAACTATCAATAGAGAAAGCTGATGCTATGATAAAAGAAGTTACCCAGAGTATATCTGATGCAGGTGTTTCCTTATCCGAATAGGAGTTAGAACTATGAGTTTAGTTGACGTAAGCCAGGAATTCAATCAATCCAGATCTCTTGATTTGGAGAAGAGAATAAAAGAATTAGAAAAAATGAATATTTTACTCGAAGGTGAACTTAAAGAAAGAGTAATCCTGGAAAAAGAACTCAAAAATTCAAACTCAACCTATCAAGAAAGAATTAGAGAATTAGAAAAATTTGGTCAGGAAGCTGAAATCAATGCGGCTATGGAATCGGCTATTTCAGAGATGTATTCCCGATTTAAAGATTGCAATTCACTTCAGGATCTAGCCGATTTCGGGATCAAAAGCATAGCTGAGTTTCTGGAGCTGCCCATAGGTGCCATATTTTTATTTGATGAAACCGGAGAGTATCTGGAACGTATTACAGAGTATGCCTATCCCGGAGATTCAGATAAGTACAAACGTATCAAAAAAGGAACGGGATTGGTCGGGCAATCAGCGGCTCAATCCAAGACGATCATCACTGAAAGAGGCGAACATATGCCAACAGTCAACGTTGGATTGGCCAAGATTCGTTTGTCTCAGATGATTCACAAACCTATTTTGTACAATGGCGAGCTCCTGGGGGTTTTGGAAGTTGGGCTATTGAAATCGATGGACAAACTCTATTTCTCCTGGTTGGATAAGGCTGTAAATAACCTCGGTATCGCAATACGTGCCAGGATGGATGCGGACAAGATTCAAATGGCGTACTCAGAACTTGCAGAATCTCAGGAACTGATTCAGGGTGTGATCTCCAATTCTCCTTCTCTGATTTATATCAAAGATCTATCCGGAAAATATAGGATGGTCAACCTTCCCTGGTGCAAATTGAGAAAACTAAACATCGAAGATGTGATCGGATGCACGGACTCAGATCTTTTTTCTCAGGAAGATGTTGAGCAAACTAAGAAAAATGATCTGGAAATGATCGATTCTAAGAAGATCAGGGTTTTGGAAGAATCCATTCCTGACGGAGGGAAACTCCGACATTTTCTCTCCTACAATTTTCCATTGAAAAATACCAAAGGTGAAATTTTCGCTATTTGCGGAATATCTAATGATATTACCGAAAGAATAGAAGCCGAATACAAGATGAAAGCCGTTTGGGAAAATAGCACCGATGGGTATGCCTGGATCAATGAAAAATATATTTTTATCGAATCCAATCAAACCATGTGGCAACTTCTGGGTTGCAATTCCTCCTCTGAATTGATAGGAAAGTCTCCCGCTGATTTTTTTCCGGAATATCAACCGGATGGAAGTATATCGATAGATAAATCAAATATCATGTTTCAAGAAGCACAAAATGAAGGAAAAACTTCATTTGAATGGATCTTTACCCGAATGGATGATTCAGAGTTGCCTGTAGAACTTACTCTTGTCCCCCTGAATATTCATGGAGAAAAGCTATTCCTTACAATAGTACATGATATTTCTAATCAAAAAGAAATTCAAAATGCTATCATAGAAAATGAAAAACGTATGAGAAATTCCCTTACCAATATGGGTGCTCATTATTGGATTTTAGATGCGTACAACGAAAGGGTTGTGTATTCGAATGCAACTTTTTTTGAACTCTTAGGTTACCGGCAGGAAGAAATGAAGGATCATTTATCCGATTTTATGGACTTGATTCATGAGGACGATAGAGAGTCTGTCCATTCCAATCTGAATGGACATTTGCAGGGAAAGTTTCCCCTCTTTGAGAGTGAATTTCGAATCAGAACAAAATCCGGTCAATACAAATGGATCATCGGACGCGGAAGGTCAATAGAATTCAGTAAAGATGGCAAACCCTTACAATTGGCAGGAATCTTAATGGATGTGACCGATAGCAAGCAGGTAAAGGAAGCTCAAAAAGAAGGCGAAAAGATTCGTGAAAAAATGTTGGAAGTCGAACGATTCAACCGCCTCGCAATCTCTAGGGAAAAACGTATAATTGAATTGAAAGAGGAAATCAATCAAATCTATGCGGATAAGGATCAAAAGCCGATTTATAAATTGCTGAAGGAGGATGACTACAGTTTTGGCGAAGGTCAGAGATTTTATGAAGATGCAAAACTGACAGAGGAAGAAGAGGACGAAGAAATTCTCAATTTCTTAGCATCAAAGGAAATCAATGAAATATTTGATGACTACTGTATGTCAGTAGGAGTTCCTTCAGCTATTATTGATCTCAAAGGAACCGTTCTTGCATCTTCAAATTGGCAGAAAGCATGTACGGACTTCCATCGTGTGAATGAGACTACCTGTGAAAGATGTATTGAAAGTGATACAGATCTGGCATTGAAACTTCAGGAAGGAAAAGAGTATGCGATTTATAAATGTAGAAATGGTCTTACGGATTGTGCATCTCCTGTCATTGTCGAAGGGCGGCATATCGCAAATATCTTTATAGGTCAATTTCATCTCCAGACACCAAATCTGGCCTTCTTTTTAAAACAGGCTGAGGAGTTTGGATTCGATCAGAGTAGTTATATGGAAGCAATCAATTCAGTGCCGGTAATGGAAGAAAGTCGACTTCCCCAGATTCTGGGTTTTTTAGCAAAATTTGCAAATTTGATATCCAAACTTTCCTTAGAAAAACTGATTTCTAAAAGAATAGAAAAAGCTCTTTCAAAAAATATGGAATTTTTAAAGGAGCAGAGAATCGCCGCAATGAGTCTTGCAGAAGATGCGATAGAATCTAAAAATTTTGCCAATAAATCCCGTGAAGAAAGATCGTTCTTACAGGGGATTCTGGATTCTAGCCCTATTTGTGTGGGGATTTCTGTGAATGGAATTATCAAATATGTAAATCACAATATGAGTGAATACTTTGATTTAAAAGTCGGGCAGCAAGCCATTGATCTATATGTGAATCAAGATATACGGGATGGAATCAAAGCCTATTTACAGGAAAACAATTCTATCAAGGGTTTGACAATAAAACTCTATGCCCGGGGAAAGAGAGAAGTAGAAGTGATAGCAAATTTTAACGCAACTGTATTCGAAGATGAAATGGCGATTTTGATCTGGGTGATTCCTAAGGAAAAAAATACAGATCTAGATCCAAATTCATTTTCAATATAAATCACTCGAAAAAACTGGAGAAACTAATTATGAACTCACCTTAGACACTTCATGTGAAAGGCGAGTACAATGAAAGGGAGACTTTCGGTAAATTGGGACCCATCGTCTTCAGACTCCTAATTTCATTGATTCATTAGTAAACTTTGATTTTGAATAAAGAATTAAAATGTTCAGAAAAATTAAAAATTGCACAAGGTGAGTTATGAAAATAAAATACACACTGGATCTTGAAGATTTGGTATTTTACAACTTATATTTTTTTGATAAGTCTCCCGGAGTTCAGAGACGACTCAAACTTCAAAAGTTGGGAATCTCAGTCTTTGTGATTACATCATCCATACTATTGACTTATTTCACAGGTCTATGGTATGTATTTCTTTCTTCGGGTTGTGTAGTACTTTTTTATGTTTTTACAAGCCTTGTATCTTCCACTAAGAACCAATTAGAAAAAAGTGTTCGATCGTACTACGAGTCAGAAGAAGCCAGGAAGGATTTTGGTGAAAAGGAAGTCGAATTGACCGAAACCGGAATAAGCTTTCCGAGTGAGGGAGCTGAGGGCGAGGTTGCTTATTCCGAGATCTTTAAAATTGAAGAAGTTGAAAAGTATCTATTTATCTATCTCGGAATTTCGCGTGCTTACATAATCAATAAAAGATCAGTTTTTGAAGGTGAGATTGAAGAGTTCAAAAAGATCCTCTTGAGTAAGAAGATCTGATTGTCTTATCAATCCAACATCCTTTCGATTTCTACCCAGTGATTCAATTGAGCCAATTTCTTATAATCCTTTGATATCTGATTGCATAGAATCGCAACTTCGAACATATTGAAATTGTCTTTGGAAATCTTCCTGAGTCTGGCAAACCGTTTTTTGATATCATCGGAAAGCATTTCCGATTGTTCTTTTCTCAACTTGTCTTCTGTGGTCGCTTCAATTATCTTTTGCGCTTCATCTCTCTTTTGTTTGATCGATTGAAAGTGATTGTCGTTAGGGAGTTCTACTTTATCTGAATCATCCATAATACGATCCGTTGCATTGTCTATAATTGAGAGTAGGTCATCGTTTGTAATATTGTCCGGCATACAATCCTCCTAAATATGCTTGCTTAGAATTTCTTTTAGGACATTTCCGGATTCGGGAGGTGTAGACGTAAAATTGATTCGGAAATGAATGGGATTCGAGGAAATATTTTTGATCACTTTTCCGTAAAGATCTGTCTTGAAATGCTGATCTCCAATTCGGACTCCAGTGATTTTGATATTGTTTAGTTTTTCTACTTCTATAGGTGCATCAAGAACCGCTTCTTCCATAGCCAATTCTAGAAGTGTGGCTTCGTGCATATCATTGCCTGCATGCTTACCCGCCAGGACATTGATTTCAAAGATTACTTTTGATTTCACTTTATTGAGAGGTATTGATTTCTTTTCCGGTAGGAAGGTATCAAACTCTCCACCGATTCCACCGATTTCACTTATCGTGATCGGAGTATTGACACCTTTGGGCATGACTTCAAATTGATCATCAATCCTCAGAATACCCTTACAGGCTTCCACAGTTGAGGGCGCTACAAGAATCTGACCACCAACGGTGTAGGACTCAACTCTTGAAGTGAGGTTTACATTTTTTCCCACAACCCCGTACTTCATTCGTTTGGAAGAACCAATATTTCCCACAACGATATCACCCGTATTGATTCCTATCCCCATAGCCACTTCGGGATATCCTTCTTCACGATTCCTTTTGTTGACTTCCAGCATGGCTTTCTGCATGTCGATGGCACAGGCTACCGCACGTGCTGCGTCGTCTTCCCTTTGCATTGGAGCTCCGAAGATCACAAGGATTGCATCCCCGATGAATTCATCGATGGTTCCATTGTATTTGTAGATCACATCTGTCATACAATCTAAGTAGATATTGATCATATTGACCACACTTTCCGCAGGAAGGCGTTCTCCTAGGGAGGTGAATCCCCTAAGGTCGGTCATCATAATCGTCACCACACGCTTGTCCCCTCCGAGTTGCATTCCACCGGGAGTTTCCAGGATATTGTTCACGATTTCATCTGAGAGGTACTTTCCGAAAGTTTCCTTGATGAACCGGCTTTTGGTGTCTAACGATTTCTTAATGCCCAGTAAAATTCCACCGAGAATGATCGCAACCAGGAGAATGGCAATCGAGGTACCGATCAGCATTCTATTGGTTCGTTTGATCGGTCCGATGAGATCGTCTTCAGGTACTACAAGACCGATAGTCCAATCTTTATTGAAGTCGTCCCGATTGAAGGGTTGGTAGGAAGCTATGTACTTGATCCCATTCACTTCCAAATTGAATTTTTCATCCAGATCATTATCTATGTGATACTGATAACTTTCAACTACCTGGGGAACATGTTCGAGTTCGGATACCAATCTGGGACGGAATTTCCCTCCGCCGAGGTCGATCATGGGGATGGAAGAGTCCGGATAGGCAACCACTTCCTTCTTGCTATTTACTATAAAAATGATACTTGATTTCCCTACATTTTTGCTCTGTAGGTCGAGTTTGAGTTTTGCTAAGAATTCAGAAATGGTGATCAGAGGAATGTCCAGCCCGAAAACCCCGACCAATTCATCCTGAGAATTGAAAACCGGTGAAGAGGCGGTCACACCGGGAACCTTGTCTGTAGCGAAAATGTACAGATCACTCCAAAAGAGAGTCTTGGTTGACTTGGCTCCCTGGTACCAGGGTCGCTCTCTCGGATCGTACTTATCGTTCGGATCAACGACCTCATCGATGACTTTTCCCATTTTGTCCCGGTGAATCCACTTTACAGTCGGATCTCCACCTTTCCCATCCCGCTTCACAATCTTTGTAGAAATGGAACCGTCTTTGTTCCGTTTCTGCATGAGAAAGTTACCATCTTCATTTCCAATTTCGAAATTCGTCAATTGCGGGTGGAGTTTGAGAATGTTGATCATGAGGGAATTCAGTCCGACATTGCTATCGAGAGAGTCTACCCTCTCTCCTGTGATCTTCGAACTCAACTCTGTCATATCCACAGCTGTCATGAGGTAGTTCTTTGATTCCTGGAAAACCAGCTGGTTGATCTCAAAAATAACTTCTTCCGAGAGAGATTCAATAGCTGTTTTATTGCTTATATAGCTATAGCCGGTGACAATCATGACTGAAATCACTAAGGCTGTTAAACTGAAAAAGATTATTTCGAAACTTCTGGACTCTTTTCCTGTAATTGAGGAAGCATCACTTTTTTTATTGGATTTAAAAAATGGGAACATTATTGTTATTTTATCCGTAAGCTGGTATTTTTAGAAAAATTCTTCAATAAGTTTAATGAGAATTCGGACAAGTCAAGAGAAATATTTTAACTTTCAAAGAATGAAAATCCAAGCTTAGGAAGGATGGCAAACTAAGCTTTCTCCTCGAGTGAGTCAGGGGAATTTCGGTCGCTGAATTCGAGCCTCCGAGTAGAATTTTTGATTTTAAGAGAGGAGGAGTGCCCGGACGTTCAGGTTTTCCGAACCTCTTTTCTCGGAGAGAATTTCCAAACCAACCTATCTTCGATTCATCTTCAATTGCTTCTATCTACCTGTCCGGATTCAGTTTTCTGGCAAATCAGATCTCATTTTTTCAGAAAAATTTATTATTTTTATTGCAAAATAGGAGCCTTACTCCCAAAATTACAGGAAAGTGGAAGTTTATTCTAGAATTTTAGAGGAAAGGCTCAGGGAAGTTTTTCGCCATTTTCCGGTTTTGGTGCTTACGGGAGCCAGGCAGGTAGGGAAGTCCACACTTGTAGAAAAAATTTTTGGTTCAGAGATGGAGACCATAGTCTTTGATCCCGCAGAAGACATTGGCAATGCCAGACAGGATCCGGACTTCTTTCTTCAAAATCATCCGCCCCCACTTTTCCTCGATGAGATTCAATATGCTCCCGAGCTTTTGTCTGCAATCAAACGTCGGGTGGATCGGGAGAAAAAAAAAGGGATGTACATCCTCTCCGGTTCTCAAAATTTTTCCGTTCTAAAATCTATTTCTGAGTCTCTGGCCGGCAGGGTCTTTGTTCAGGAGCTCTTTCCTATGAGTCTCAGGGAAAGAAATAAGAATCTATCCGAAACATCTTTCTTAAAAAGCTGGCTGGAATCCAAAGGTTCTCTCGACCTAAAAGAGATTCGCAATCTATTTAAGAACTCCACACCACCCTCTGATACCCTGATCGCCAATGTTTGGAAGGGTGGCTATCCGGCTCTCCTTCATCTTCCCGACAATCTCCTGGGTGGTTATTGGAGATCCTACTTTCAGACCTATATCGAAAGAGACATCAGGTCCATGTCCAATATAGGAAATCTTCATACCTTCGGAAAATTCTTTGCACTTCTGTCGGCACTTACCGCTCAGGAGGTCAATGCTACAGAATTAGGAAGGGAATTGGGGATTGATCGAAAGACTGCTATCCACTGGAAAGAAATTGCAATCGCCAGCTATCAATGGTTGGAAATCCCATCTTTTGGTCGGAATCCCATCAAAAAATTATCCGGGAAATCAAAAGGATACTTTACCGATCCCGGTTTCATTACCTACTTTCAGGGAATTCCCACTCCGCAAATTTTAGAAACTCATCCATTTCTGGGCAGAATGGTGGAAACCTATATGGTGATGGAGATTTTAAAAATCATTTCTGATCTTGATTACCGTCCCAATCTCTATCACTTTCGAAATCGAAGCGGATCCGAGGTAGACTTGATTTTGGAATATGGCGGTGTCTACTTCCCCTTTGAAATCAAAACAAAATCTCATATCAATGGAAATGACTGTCGGGGTATCACAACATTCAGAAAATTATTTCCAAATGAAAGCATTGCTCCGGGGATTGTCCTATCTGCAATCGAATCACCTGAGAAAATTACAGAGACCAGTATAGCTATCCCGTACTGGATTCTATAGTCATTTTCAATAATATTTTCTAACTCACCTTACGCACGCACTTCACTTGTGCGAAGGTGAATGACAGGGAAGCCTGTCGGCGACTTGGGGACTCATCGTCCCCAAACCCCTTTAAATATTGAATCATTAGAAAAATCTAATGATTTAATATCTTTATTTAGTTCCATAGTATCCCTTTAAAAAATTCATGTTGCGTCAGGTGAGCTAGTAAATCAATAAAAATATGGGTTTGGGCGATAGCCCAAGCTGCCGGCAGGCTCCCTGCAACCTCACATTTCGCTTCTTTGCGTAATGTGAGTTACTAATTCACTCACCTTACGCACTTCGTGCTTAAGGTGAGGATAATGAAAAGGTGCCTTTCGACAAATTGGGGACTCATCGTCCCCAAACCCCTATTATTATTGATCTATTAGAAAAATATGATTATATATAGAAAAATTAAAATGTTTAGAAGAAAAAAAATGCGTTAGGTGAGTTATTCACAGAAAAATCAGCAATAAAATGGCCACATTCAGGAATAGGAAAAGCAAAAAAATTTTAAACCATCCTTGACAGGAGATCCCTAATATTCATTTTTTATCCATGCCTGTTCCCGAAGAATACCAAAGAATTTATGATCGACTTTATGGTTTCCTTAAAGATGTGAGAGATATTTGTGATATTGAGACTACCCACCGTGCATACACTACAGCTCAGGGAGTGTTTCGCGTCTTCCGACAGCGCATCGAGGTTTCTCAGGCGATCGCATTTTCTAATATTCTCACAGCCGGGATCAGATCTCTTTTTGTAGCCGATTGGGATCCTTCTCTGGAAAAATTACCCTTCACAGACCGTAAGACAATGACTGAAGAAGTCCGGTCTCTCCGCAAAGAACACAATTTCGCTCCGGAGTCAGCCATTCGTGATGTAGCGGAAGCACTTCGAAGAAATGTAGACAACAAACTATTGGATGAAGTACTAAAAAAGATTTCTCCAGAAGCGGTTGAGTTTTGGGATCCGAATCATTCGGGAGATTGATTCCGAATCTCCCTTAGATTTTTGTCCGCCCGATCCCCCGGATTCTGTCCGGATGGATTCGGGAAAACATTTGGAATATTTCTTAGGGAGTTTTATTTCCCCCTTTTAAAATCTTAAAGACTACCCTTCTGTTCATGGCGCGGTTGGCATCGGTGTCGTTGGGAACCAGAGGAAGTTCTTCCCCGTGTCCTGCTACTTTGAGACGGTTGGAAGTCACCCGATGATTTTTAATCAAGTACTGTGCTACAGAATTTGCTCTGGCGAGTGAAAGAGCCAGGTTGTCCTCGTTTTTTCCCACATTGTCTGTATGACCCTCAATGAGAACCTCAAGATTCGGATTTTCGTTCATTATCTTTCCGAGACGGTCGAGTTCCGGTTCGGATTCTTTCTTTATGTCAGCCTTGTTTGTCTCGAAAAATAAATTCTTAATGATGATCTCTTCGCCCACTTCAATTTTCGGAAGAACCAACTCTACCTGAACTTCTTTGTAGGAACTATCTACGTTTCTGAGATCAGTATGGTTGTGTGCGGACATATAGTCTTTTTTCTGAGCATAGAAACCATAGTTTTCACCAAAGGGTAGTACAATAGAAAAATCTCCGGTATTCGGATCGGAAATTGTAGTACCAATTTTTTGTTTGGTGGTCAATGACTCATAGGAAATTTCTGCGGATAGAGGATTGCCCTTATTGTCTTTGACTTTACCTTTTACTAATATGACAGGATTCGGTTTGACTTCCTTGGGTAAATAAGTCATAAAGAGTGAGCCCTGACGGCTCAGAAAAGCCCAATTTCCCGAAGCGGGAATAGAGAAGAAATTCGTTCCCTTCATATTCTTGGAGATTTCCTGGGGAGGCGCCCATTCCAACCAATTGTCTCCCTTTCTTTGTGTTACATAAACAGAAAGTCCATTGTGACCATTGCTGGCAAAATAAAGAGTCCTATCGTCTGAGGCTAAAAAGGGAGCCATTTCTTCGTATTCTGTGTTGATGACTCTACCCATGTTGGTTCCGAGGGGAAAGACATTCTTTTCGTCCATTATGGATACGTAGAGATCCAATTTACCTACATTGTCTTTGTGTTTGGCGGAATAAACCAAAACCCTTCCCGAACTGGAAAGAGTCGAACCACCGAAGACCTGAAGGTTAGGATTGTCCTCGCTGCGGTACAGATTATAAAAATCAGGGAAATTAATGGATTCGGGATTGGACCATCCATTCCCCTGTTTCGAG
Organism: Leptospiraceae bacterium; assembly: GCA_024233875.1. GTDB lineage: Bacteria > Spirochaetota > Leptospiria > Leptospirales > Leptospiraceae > JACKPB01. Next base: position 88,667 of record JACKPB010000007.1, on the reverse strand, counting down.
GAGCGATAGAGAGGAACCCGGTTCACAAGTTTTTCGACATTGGTTCGGTAGTCTTTTTTGAGCTGAGCGTAATTGGCTTCAAATTCCTTGGGATTCTTGGAGGCCTTGAGAAGTTCCATTTTCTTATTTTCCAGTTCTTTTCTCATCTGGTTGTAGGTCTCCTGATCTCCATACGTTCCGAAGACGAAGAGTTCATTCCCTCCGGGCATTGCCGCAATCACCGCTGAGGGAGCCTGGTTGTTCAGAGGGGCTGCCATCTGCTGTCCTTTCTTCCAAAATCCATTTTCATCTAAAGTTGAATACCAAATCTTTTGTGTATTATTGTTTCCGTTTTCAACGAGGACAGTCCAGAAGAGGACGTTCCCATCAGGAGTGACGGTTGGATTGAAAGAAGTCATGGAATGATAGACATATTTGGGAATGGGTTTCATTGTCCACTTGGTCAGATCCTTATCGGTATAGAAAGGAGCGATTTCATACCGGATGGGTTCACAATTATTCGTTCCTTCGATCCGGCAGAGCATTCGAACTTTTTTGCCGGAGACCTCCATGAGTTCACGGGAGAGGTCGGAATGGGTCAGAGTGTAGGTGTCCCCTTCTTTGGTTTCAAGGTATTGACCGGAACCGATTAGATTCCCTGTGATGACTGATTCTTTTGCAAAGAGAGGGATGAATGTTAAAGTAAAGACAATCAGTGCTTTGGAAATGCTCATAATACTCCTTTCGGTAAGGTACGAAATAACCTTAGGTTACTCTTAATTCGCTTGGCTATGAGAGGGCAAATAGAAAAATGACATAAATCCCCAATTTTACAGGAAAAACCATGATTAGTGTGTCCGGACTTACCGTAAGGTATGGAAAAAAGACTCTTTTCGAAGACGTCACCATCAAATTCAAACAGGGTAGTCGATATGGACTGATCGGTGCAAATGGTTCCGGGAAGTCTACTTTCTTAAAAATCCTTGCAGGCATGGAGCAGGCTAGCTCCGGAAACGTTTCGATAGACAAAGGTATGAGACTGGGTTATTTGAAACAGGATCATTACGAATACGAAAACCAAACCATCATGAACGCTGTTCTTATGGGGCACACAGAGCTATGGGAGCTCGCTCAGGAGAGAGATCGACTCTATTCCCTACCTGAGATGACTGAGGCGGAAGGGATCAAGGTCAGTGAGATTGAAGAAAAGTATGCAGATCTCGGTGGCTATGAATCCGAGAGCAATGCGGGCGGTCTTTTAGAGGGACTCGGTATCCCTTCTAATCTTCACAACGAACTCATGTCAGCGATCACCGGGGGATTCAAACTCCGTGTATTACTAGCTCAGGTTCTCTTTCAAAAGCCTGAGATTCTACTTTTGGATGAACCGACCAACCACCTGGACATCAAAACGATCAACTGGTTAGAAAATTTTCTGATCAATTATAACGGTGTTCTGATCGTCATCTCTCACGATAGACATTTTATCAACTCGATTGCTACAGACATTGCTGACCTGGACTATAATGTCATCAGGGTCTATCCCGGCAATTACGACGACTACATGGAAGCGTCTACTATGGCGCGCGAACAGCAGATCAATGAAAACAAGCGCGTCAAAGAAAAGATTTCCGGTCTTCAGGACTTTGTGAATCGATTCAGTGCCAACGCCAGTAAGGCAAAACAGGCAACATCACGTCAGAAACTCATCGAAAAATTAAAGTCCTCTCAGATTGAAATCAAACCATCATCCCGTGTATCACCCTACATCCGATTCAAAGTGGGAAAGCCATTAGGTAAAGATGTGATTGAGGCGAAAAACATATCCAAGTCTTACGGAGATCTGAAGGTTTTTGAAGACGTCACCCTCAGTATAGCCAAAGGGGAAAAAGTTGCTATCATCGGAACAAACGGAGTCGGAAAGACTACTCTTTTGAAATGTCTTTTGAAGTCTCTCGAACCGGATTCCGGAACAGTGGAATGGGGTATGACAGTAGCTGCATCTGTATTTCCTCAGGATCACAAAGAAGGAATCGGTGAGGACAAACCTACTTTAGTCGATTGGCTCTATCAGTATGCCCCTCCGGATACGGATAAGACTGTGATACGGGGTCTTTTGGGGCGTATGCTATTCAGCGGTGACATGGCTCTCAAATCCACCTCTGTTTTATCGGGGGGAGAAAAGTCCCGTCTCATAATTTCCAGAATGATCATGGCAGAAGACAATGTGATAGCACTCGATGAGCCTACAAACCACCTGGATTTGGAATCGATTGAGTCTCTAAACTATGCATTGTCGATATATGAGGGAACTGTAATCTTTGTATCTCATGATAGAGAATTCGTTTCTTCGCTCGCTACTAGGATCATTGAAGTCACTCCCGAAAAGATTTCTGATTTCAATGGGACATATGATGAATATCTCTCGAGAGAGGGTTCGGATTTCTTTAAGCGATTGAGCGGTGGAGCTGTTCTCAATAAGGGCTAATTGAACAAACTCTTACTCGGTCTTTCCGAATCGGGATAAATTTTATGGAAACAGTAGACCAATATCTGGAGGGATTTTCGGGAGAGATTCTCCAACGAATGATCCAATTGAGGAAGCTCATCCTGGACTTAGATTCTGAGATCCAGGAAGGGATTTCCTACAAAATGCCTTCCTACAAGATTTATGGCAAACCTCTCGTCTATTTTGCCGGTTACAAAAATCATCTGGGTCTCTATGCTCTTCCCAGCGGACATGAAAAATTTTCCAAGAAACTTGCTATCTTCAAGCAGGGTAAGGGTTCGGTCCAGTTCCCTCTGGACAGGGAGATGCCTTTTCAGCTAATTGAGGAAATCATTAAATTTCGAATCAAAGAAAATAAATCCTTTTCGAAAACGAAGGGGAAGAAGAAATGAAGTCCAGAATGTGAAAAATATATTTTCCATTGGAGAGAAGGTAAATTATGAAATTTCACTCATTGGAAGAAACGGAAGACTATTTAGAGTCGCTAAAAAAACGGACATTGGTTTCTACTGGAAAATGGTCACCCGATCAAATCTTCTCTCATATTTCCGATTCTATAGAATTTCTTTTTTCAGATTCTGAGGGAGCCTATCGATTTCCTGAGGTCATTCAGGCAACTGTAGGGCGTGTTCTCTTCTGGAAAATGATTTTGCAGGGGAAAATGGACAACGGTCTTCCCAATCCTATAAAATCCGGAGATCCAATCGCAAAGTCTTTAGAAATTGAATTGGATAGGCTTCTTTCGCTAACCAAACGATTCAATTATTCAGTAGGTCCCTTCAATAGGCATCCGGTATTCGGCAAACTGACAAAAGACGAGTGGGTTCAACTGCATCTCATACATTGTGAAAATCATTTTTCCTATTTAAAAATATATTGATTCGTGTCGCCTTACCTTCGTGCGAAAGGTGGGTTCAGGGATAGGGAGGTTGTCGGAAACTTAGGAAATCCTCATCCCAAAATCCCAAGAGCATTAGAAATCGACAGATAGTTTAGTATCCATCGATTGGTAAAGTCATCAATTCTATCCGACTGATCGGAGTTTGATCAATCGGATACTTTGGTTTCTATTGTTTCAATTTATTTTTGGATTTGAACTCTTCAAGACTGGATTTTGTTTTGGATTCGATATCTGATTTATCAGAACCGGCCGCATCCTTTGCATCTCTTCCTGATGGTTTGACATCCGATAGAGCTTTTTGATTGGCTTCTTTGATCGCATTCATTTCATTCAGATTTTTTCCTTCCAGAGCCTTTTTTTCCTGAATGGATTTGTCTTTGAGTTCCTGAAGATTGTCCCGATTCATTTCTTTTTGATCTTTTAAGTTTTCAGAGTTTTTAGACTTTTGATTTTCGAAATTTTGTCTCATGGAATTGATTTTGTCCCTTGTGGATTCAGGGATACCTTTCAATTCAGATGAATCAGATTCCAATTCTTCCATTTCCTCGGAACTCAAATCTTCTACCTTGGTCAGCTTGTCTTCAACAATGCCTTTTTTCCCTTCTTCTACGACAGTAGACTCTCCATTTTCTACACTGGGGGTCATCTCTACCGATCCTTCTTTTACAAGGATTTTTGCATTGGATTCGTCGATAGAGTCCACAGTAAATTCTGTTCCTCTCACAGTGGCTAAGGTCGAGGCTGTCATCACCTTGAAACTACTTCCGGAATTGAGCTTTCCGATGGATTTGATGAATAATTTCCCGAAAACTATTTCAACTTTTGCTAAAATAGATTTGTCTTGAATGTCTACTTCCAAAAGTCTGAATTTTGATTTCTCTTTTACGCGGAGTAAAACAGAAGGAGACAGTTCCAGGTCTACATAAGACTTGGATCCGGTTTCTATTGTATCGTTTGTACTCACCAGCATTTCCTTTTTGAGATCAACTGTAGTACCATCGGGAGAAGTCAGTTTTACTGTTCCATTGACTGAGGAAGCAACCCCTGTGGTGATGGAGATGGGTTTGGGTTTTCCGCAATAAAGAAAACTCAAAGAGATGAGAATCCCCAAAATAAGGTAGAAATGACGGTTCATAGAAACCTCCCAAAAAAGTATTTTTCTAATTCAGAATGAATGATTTGTAAATCCAGATTCCGGAAAATAGAAAAATTGAGCAATTCAAAGAATTCAGATCAAAAAATAAATTTCTAACTCAACTTACACAATTGAAGTTTAAAGATGAAATGATTCAGTAACTTACAATCATTTGAATCTATAAAAGTAAGGATTTAGGAATGACTTAGTCCCCCGGCAAGACTATAGCACGAAGTAGGTAAGATGAGCTCTAAATTAAAAAACGCAATTATTTTTAGTCATTTTCAAAAGGTTTACTCATTCATAAAGAAATCGGCTATAAAATGGCTAGATACCGTAATAGAAAAAGTGTAATTATTTTTGAGAGTTGATATATCATTCATAGTTCTATGAATATGTATATTTAAGGCCGAGAAAATAGATAGTTTAGGCTCATCTCTAGTCTTTCTCAAAACGTTTGCGGGTTCATGTAAAAAATGGCTACATGCCTAAAGAAGAAACCCTAAGGTTTCAAAAAATCTGTATTTAGATCTGAATCCTTACATCCTATTTGAATCCCTAATCCGGTAGTAGAGAATGATAGAAAATCAGAAACACTTTAAAAAAAAATGGTTTTGGTATGTGTTCATTTTATCGTGGTCTCCATTGGAAACGAGCAGATACTTTTAAAATGACTTTAGTAAAGTGGTTTTACTAACTCACCTTATACACTACGTGCGAAAGGTGAGGATAATGAAAGGGAGCCTTTCTGCAAATTGAGGACTCATCGTCCCCAAACCCCTATTTTTATAGATCTATTAGTAAAATATAATTTTGTATTAAAAAAATTAAAATGTTTAAGAGAAAAATTGCATAAGGTGAGTTACTAATAAAGATACCTCTAAGGTATTGAAATCAATGAGGGCATATGAAGATCAATCTTAGTTCAAAATATTTATTACGCAAAATGGGAATACTTTTCTTTTTTTTGATGGGTTTTGCTTTGCTTGCAGACAAACAGGTAGTGAATTCAAAAAAATACGTCTCTCTTCTCGGAGTGGGATTGGACGTAGATTGGATGAAGACCGGACAGGGCATGAAGTACTACGACACACAAACAGTGAAAGACTTCAAAAAAATAGGATTGTCCCATGTCCGGATCCGAATGAAAGATAAGCTAAGTAAAGATAAATTAGAACTTTTGGATAAGATTGTTCAAGATTGCTTGGATAACAAATTGATTCCGATCCTGGCTTATCAGGGAAATCAATTCAAAACCAATCCCAATGAGAAAACTTTAAATGAAGTTGTTGAATGGTGGAAAGTGATTTCTGAAAGATATAAGGGGTATGATCCCCTCCTCAGTTTTGATATCATCATAGAGGTTACGGACAAATTGAATAAGGATCCTGAGATTTTGAATCAATTGTATGCCAGAGCAGTGAAAGAGATTAGAAAAACAAATCCTTCCCGATTCATCTTCCTGTCACCACGCCTTCGATCCTCACCGGAAAATTTAAAAGAATTGAAAATTCCGGTAGGACATAATGATTCCGTTCTGGCTGAATGGCATTTCTATGCTGCAGGACCTTCCAAGAAAAATGAGAATAAGCTTTGGACTACAGGGACGGAAAAAGAAAAAGATTTGATTCGTGAAAAGATTCAGTATGCTATGGATTGGCAGAAAGAAACCGGATTGTTCTCCTGGGTAGGGGCTTGGATGCCGGGGAATTACAATGACGGGAATGATTACGATGTATCCGAGCAGGTCATTTTTGCCGGGTTTGTATCCTGTGAACTCAAAAAAAATAAAATTCCCCATGCGGTGAACTCCGACACCAAATTTTATGATAGAAAACAAAAGAAATGGAATGAGAAAATGAAACCGGTTCTGGAAGCTATACTCAATCCGAAGCAATGCAAATAAACAAAATATAGACAGATCTATAAAAGTAAATAGACCTTTGATTTTCTTGACTGAAAAACTCAATTTTTCAAACTTGGGAATGAAAAATATTATTTTGTATTTCGTTCCCCTTCTTTTTCTGTTTACGATTTCCTGTCCTGGAAATATTTATTATTCAAATGCATCCCGTGCTCCGGTGTATGATGATTCTTTCAAAGAAGTGAAATCTCATCTCGGTAAGGGAGAACCTTTTCAGTCTGTATCCAAAGAAATTCACGATTCTTCAGTCTGGCATACGATTAGAAACCAACGTATTACAGGATATCTCAGAGAAGAATATATTTCTCCCAATCCCTTCCCTTCTACTTTTTTTAAAGTAAAGTCAAAAGAGAGATCTGATCTTCATTCTTCCCCGGATTTGAATTCTCAGGTTTTGGTTTCTCTCAAAGCAGGTGATGAATTCATGTCAGATTATTGCACATACGACTATTTAGATTCGGAATGGTGTTATGGGAATTATGATCGATTTGCCGGATATTTGCGCAGGGAAGCTCTGGAAAAACTAGAATCCGGCATCCCCGAATAAATTTATTTCTAAAAAGAATCGGATTACTTATTGATATAAAAGTTGTAGTACGACGGATTGTTGAGTTCCAAATAATTCTTCAAAATCAAATACCTCGAGTAGTACTTTACACTATTTAAGGCTTCGGACGCCCAGACCCCATTGATCACTCCTCCGGCTACAGCTCCGAGACCCGGGAGAATCTGTGAGACCTTTCTTCTGGAGATATTGATACCGAGAGTTTCCAGGACTGATCTGGCTATAAAAACTGAGTGGTGAAGTCCTTCGGTTGATTTGGTAAGAGACTTCCAGGTGTCTTTGTGGAGGGTAGAAGACGTCGACTCAAATCCTGAAATGCAATCTTTTTTAGACTCCAGACTGGCGGCTGATCCCGCAGAGATAGCTTTGAGAACTTCCAGGTTGGTCTGTTCGTCTGTGATATTGAGATAGTATTGGAAAGCAATCTTGTTTGCAAAAAACAAAATGGTACCGAAAGAAATAGGAATTTCTGTGAGAAGACCTGCTAAGCCGATGAATCCGCTTGCCGTTCCTTCCGCACTTATACTGGCAATCCCTCCGGTTATCCAACGATCCACGGACTCATCCTGAGTTTCCATCCATTTCAGGAAATCTTCTTCCTTCATTTCTAATGGATTTTCTAATTCATCGGCTGTTGTGTGGATGATATCGGCTATTTTGGCATTTGATTTTTTTAGAGTTTCTTCCAGAATCGGATGAATCTTGTCAATGATAGGATTGATCAACCATTCCGCAGGACGGGCAATCATACTTGTGATCTTCTGGGCGACCGAGGGTTCTTTTTTCTTCCATTCATCGTAATCAAAAAGTATATCATCTAATTGCAAGGCTACCGTCCTCCATTGAAAACCAAAAGAATAAGAAATTGATCAAAGTTCTCTAATTTGAAAGAATTGAATAAGGAACTTCTGTCAATTTTTAAATTTTTCACTCGACGTAATCTTTTTTAGGATGAGATTTTCCCTATGAAAAATTCATTGAAAAGAAGTTTTTGGGGAAAGTTATGTTTCTTTTTCGGGATCTATTTTTCAGCCATTTCACTTCTTGCTCTGGATGATTCACCCGAAGTGAGAATTACAGGAAAGAACCCCTCGTCAGGTGAAACTCAAGACGGTTCTGGGGTTTCGTGGGATTTTGGAGATGGATCAAAAGTTGTTGAAGGATTTGTTTCTATACATCTCTATACAAAGCCGGGAGAATACAATCCAACCGATACCCTCTGCAAACAAAATCTTGTGCTTCAAAAAAAAGTTTCCTATTCGGGTTCTTCCTATCTCGGGAAAGAGATTCTATGTGGATTCAGAATACGGAAATGATCCTGCTTCAGGTGATTTTGAGTTTCCCCGGAAAAGTTTTCAGAGAGTAAAGTCCCCACTCGAAAATTCAGAAATTCCATCTTATTCCTCGATCGTATTCCGCAGGGCTAGGGTGTATCCGATCAGAGATAGTTTAGAAATTCGTAATATCTCCGGACCGATTAATCTTATATCTTTCGGTGAAGGGAATTTACCTATTTTGAAATACACAGGAGAAGATATTTAAAAAAAACCAATGGTCTTTCTTTTCGAAAATGTCAGGGATCTCAGGTGGATCGATCCGGATTGGAATGGAGATGGAAAAATACTAGAGGCGTGGAAGCCCGAAAGAATTGTAAGGATATTTTGTTTTATAAAAATGATGTATTCAGCTCATCCGAATTGAGTCCTTATCTTATGAAAGTCCAGAACAATCGGGGATTGCTCTCTGAATTGTCGAGTTATGAAAACAGGTACTCTCATACAGAAGGAAAAAAATTTCTAGTCCGTATCGATAAGAATGATCTGAGCCTCGAAGAGTTTCAAAAGGAAAAAAATTCTATCGAAAATGAGTTGGGAGAGATCATGCAAAACCTCAAAGGGATTTTGGGTGGGATATTCATAGAAAATTTACCCGAATAGCGAAGTCATCCTCATTTTTCATTGAACCTCTTTGGTTTCAATGAGATTCTGGACTTATGAAATACTTAATTTTCCTCCTTACTCTTTCTTTAAGCAATTGTTTTCTTGAAAGTATAGAAGAAGTAAACGAATACTCTCAAAAAAAGAATATTAATTTTCCCGATAGAACCAGGTTGATTGTCTTAAGCTTTCAGAGTAGATGTCTGGGAGAAAAGACTAAGGACGAGTCAGGAAAAGAAGTCTGTGATAAGGAGTCCTCTGATTTCTATCCTGTCGAATTGGATTCGAAATCCCGATCTCTTTATTTAGCGATTGAAGATTACTTCGGTATCTCAAAACCGAGGTTGGATATAAAAGATCCCGGTAATTTTTTTACACTTGAAAAAAGAAAAAATGGATTGATTTATCTACCATTTCAATCGGATGAGGAATATTCTGAATTTCTAAAATACGAATCAAACTTTCAGAATCTGATCTTACTCAGGGAGTTTCAGGTCTGGGACAGTAGCAATCTTTTTATGAGTTCAAGAAATGTCTCCCATCTATTGATTTCTATCCTGACCCTGGGGATTGTTCCCTGGACATCGCATCTTTCCATTGTATTTAAGGGAGAGTATTACAACTCAAATGGAACAAAAAAAATAGCTGAGACTTCGGAGAAGTATCGTATTATGAAAAGAATTTATGGAATATATTTTATAATTTGGGGAAATCTTCTTTCTAATTGGAGAGATAGTCAGAGAGAAATTTATCCTCCTTATCTTTTGGATATTTTAGAAAAATTGAATTGAATTGCAAAGATATGATTCTAAAATATCTCTTGCATATTTTTTTATCTTGAAAAATCATCCAAGAAAGGATTTTACTATGATCTTCAACTCTTACGCTTCTCTATCTAAAAATGAAAAATTGACTCCCTATACATTTGAATCCGAAGAACCGGGTCCGATGGATTGTCGGATAAAAGTAACCACCTGCGGGATTTGTCACAGTGATCTCCATATGATTGAAAACAATTGGAGGATTTCAAAGTATCCCCTCGTTCCCGGTCATGAGGTTGTGGGAAGGATTGTAGAAGTGGGTAAGATGGTTCATCATTTGAAAGTCGGAGATCGTGTTGGAGTGGGTTGGCAATCAGAAGCATGTATGGAATGCCCGGATTGTCTCAGGGGGGATGAAAACCTCTGTTCGGAAAACAAAGCAACCATAGTAGGAAGACATGGAGGATTTGCAGATCATATTCAGGTAGATAGTCGATTCGCGTTCAAGATTCCCGATGCGATAGATAGCATCCATGCGTCACCACTTCTCTGTGCGGGGATCACAGTGTACTCGGCTCTGGTTTCAGCAGGAATGGGCTCGGGAGGAAGAGTGGGGGTGATAGGTGTGGGCGGACTCGGGCATCTCGCCATTCAGTTTGCTTCCAAACTCGGCAATCGTGTTACAGCCTTCACAACCAGTCCTGACAAAGCTGAATTCGCTGTGAATCTCGGAGCACATGATGTAGTTCTCAACCCAACTTCCAAAGACCAACTCCGTGAGAAATGCAATATTATTTTAAATACTACACATAATGATCTGGATTGGAGTTACTTTCTCAATCAATTGGATTCGGATGGTACGCTTTCTTTTGTCGGAGTTCCCGCATCACCACTCAAAATTCACGTAGGTCAACTTCTTGCCAAAAGAAAAAAAATCACTGCAAGTCCTATAGGTGGTCGGTTCATTATGAATGAAATGCTCAGGATTTCAGCAGAACATGAGATCTTCCCGGTTGTAGAAGAATTTTCCAAAGATGAAATCAATCTCGCTATAGAAAAAGTCAAAAACAATTCGATTCGCTATCGGGCTGTTGTTGATTTTAGAAAATGAGATGAATTTGTATTGAAATCTAGGTTTCGTTTTTTGTAAAAAATATATAAAAATTTCTTTACCCGACTTCTATCTTCAATAGAATTTGTGACGTTCCGAAGTATCTGTCTTCGAATATACAATCGTATTCTGAAGCAAATGGATTTTTAATTCTTTAAAATCATCATGCTTGCTTGGGATGGCATGAATCAAAGTGAGTTACAGAAATGATTAAGATAGTTGGAGTTCTATTTTTTCTTTTTTTGGGAGGGATTTTCTATTTTACGGTCATCGAAAAAGAAAATGAAAAATCAAACTTCCCCTACAAAATGAAAATCTATTTTCCTAGAGCAGATGGAATTCGGGAGGGGACAGAGGTTTCGGTTTTAGGAATCGAATCAGGAAAAGTCAAATCACTGCGGGAAGTTCCCATCTCCAGAGTCCCCGATAGACGTTTTCTTTCACCGCAGGATGAAAAGGCTGTAGAAATCTTAGTGATTTTGAATCAACCGGTGACTCTCTGGGACAATTACAATATCTCCTTCAAGTCCAAGACTGTATTTTCAGCGAGGACGATCGACATAAATCCCGGTGATTTTCGTGGTGAGGAAAGTTCACTTTTTCATCCAACTTTTTCTTACACAGAAAAGCACAATTATGATTCTCCCTCGGCACGCTATTATGATGATTTTTTTTCGGGATCATTTGTATTGATTGATGAAAACCGAAAGGATTTGAGAACAACAGTCAAAAACTTAAGAAGTGTTTCTGAGAAATTGAAAGGAAAAAAAGGGACCGTACCACTGCTAATCAATTCAGAAGAAATGTATGAAAATTTACGTGACACGACAGGTGATGTAGCCCTTATTGCTACAGAAGGAAGAAGATATGTTGAGATGAATCGTGACGTTGATTCGTCGATTCTACCTTTTACAATGAGTGTCTTTCTAAATATAATGGGAATCAATATATTAAGTCAGTAGTTATGAAATTTTCAGATTATAATTCTATTCGTGTTCGGGATGTAAATCGTGTTGCTATCCATGCAGATGGAGAGTATGTTTTGTATTGGATGCAGGCTTATAGACGACTGCAATACAATCATGCTCTTGAGTTTGCTCTTTCAGAGGCTGAAAGATTAAAAAAGCCAATTTTGATTTATGAAGGTCTTCGTATGGATTACCCCTGGTCATCCGAACGAATTCATCAGTTTATTCTCGAAGGATACCTGGACAATAAGCAGGAAGCCAAAGAACTCGGTCTGGCTTATTTGCCCTATGTGGAAACCTCAAAAGTATCACGCAATAAGATACTTTTTGAATTGTCTCAAAAAGCATGTATGGTCGTTACTGATGACTTTCCTGCTTTTATTACACCTATTCAAATTTCAAAACTAAGCAGTCGAATTCAATGTGCATTATTTGCTGTTGATTCTAATGGTATCATCCCACTTGCAAATTACGGTGATGTAGCAGGAGCTGCTAGGATATTGAGATTTCGTGTACACAAACTCTTCCCATCATCATATATACATAAATCTATCAAAATAAGCAAATCCGATCTTAAGAAGATTCCCGCTTTGAATCCGGAGAGTTTGAATAAGTATCGTGACAGTATATTTCCATGTACGGAGAAATCTATTCGGGAAGCTCTTCAGGATTCCCGTTTTGAGAGCAGTGTACCTTCAGTAAAGGGAATCCGGGGGGGGAGAAAGGAAGCTCTCCGAATTCTGGATGAATTTATTTCGAAAAAAGTAAATGATTATGCCACCCAACGCTCAATACCCTCATCTCCCGAGGAAGGCTCTTCCAGTCTTCTCTCGCCTTATTTGCATTTCGGAAACATATCTATTGATGAAATTTTGGAAAAAGTTCTGAATTACAAAAGAAAGTCTATCTGGGCCCCCGATTTACTCAACGAGTCCAGCAGGGGAAAGAGAGAAGGTTATTTTCATGAAAATGATTCTATCAATTCTTTTCTGGATGAACTACTTACCTGGCGGGATATTGGATATCTTTTCTTTTTCAAAAAACCGGAATTCCGGAAAGGTCTATCCGTACTACCGAATTGGCTGCAGGAAAATTTAAAAAAACACAACAGGGACAAGAGAGAATATCTCTATTCAAAGAAAGACCTGGAAAAAGCCAAAACTCATGATGAACTCTGGAATGCCGCTCAGCTGGAATTGGTACATACCGGGAGGATGCATAATTATCTCAGGATGCTCTGGGCAAAAAAAATTATAGAATGGACAAAAGACTATGCCACAGCTTATGAATATTTAGAAGATTTAAATAATAAATATGCATACGACGGAAGGGATCCCAATTCTTACACAGGAATTCTCTGGAGTTTTGGGCTTTTTGATAGGCCCTGGTATCCGGAGAGAAATGTATTTGGAACAATTCGTTACATGTCTTCCGATTCAACCAAAAAAAAGTTTAAAGTCAAACCGTATTTAGAATACATAAAATCAATAACCCCCGGGGAGGGAAACCTGTTTGGATAATACATTAAGGCAAAAATTACTAGATGCACATATTCAATTTGAATTGGATAAATTCAATTCAGAAAATATTGACTCATCAATCAGAAAAGAGTTGTCGAATCTACTCGATTACTCAATGGACAAAAAAGTCTCTCAAATCTTTCCACCGGAAAAGTCCAAAGAAAGGATTCAATATCTTATCGAAAATAATTCTTTGAATGAAGAGGTGATCGAACTCCTCAGAAAAGCTATAAAGGTAAATTATGAATTTCTCTCGGAGGATATTAAATCAATATCTGAAGTTATTGATAAAGATGAATTTTTTAAAGTAGTACGCGATGCTGTAGGTTTGAAGAAGGCAAGAGAAAAGGTTATAAATTTTGTAGTTCATTCCTCCGCATATTCACGCATGATGACAGGGATTATTTATGCGGCCATCAAAGACTTTCTGGTTCAAAATCCTCTGACTAAAGACAATCCCCTGGCTACTTCATTTTTCAAGATCGGTCAGGATTTTTTAAACAACCTTCCCGGAATGCAGGGGAATTTTGATACTACAATTACTGAATTTCTACGAAATTCAATAGCCGGGAGGATCAAACAGAGCGAGGAATTGATTTTAGAAGAATTGGATTCCAATAAAAATATGGATGATCTTTTGAATGAGATCTGGGAAACTATGGAAAAAATATCCATTCCGGAGATCAAGTCCATGCTACCCGAAGAGGAAGTCATAAAATACATTCAAAGAATGCCTATATTTTGGGAGCATCTAAAAAAGTCCAAATTTGTTGAGAGATTTACCCTTCATCATTGGGAAAGATTTTATGTATTGTATGGAGACAAAACTATATCTGAGATTTTGAAGGAGCTGAGTATAGAAAAAGAGTGGATCATAAACTACTCTACACCTCTCCTCGTTTCAGCTCTGGACAATGAAAGTATAAGATTGTACTATAAGGAATGGCTAACAAAGAGGTATCACGAATTTTATTTCTCTGATAAATTGGATAGTATGATTTGATCTAGAGTTTTTCCATGAAGAATGTTCTCAAAAGATTCATAATCATATTTGTACTGATATTTTTCAATCATTGTGATTCCGGTGAACATTCTTCTAATGAAAAAGGACATTTCTTTTTAAATCCAAATACTTCCATACAGCCAATCAAAGGTTATTGGGACATCTACTGGGGAAAACACATCCTTCCCGGTGAGATACATCTTTATGAAAATCAGAAAGAGCATATCAAAACAGGTGTGGCCTGGACATACAATAATCGCTTTCCTCCCGTAGGAATAGCTACTTTCCGGATGAAGATTCATCTTCCCGGTAAAATTCAAAATATTAGTTTGAAATTCAACGACCCGCTAACTTCTGCCAGAATCTATGCGAATGGATTAGAAATCGGCAGAATGGGGAGTCCCGGAAAAACTGAAGAAAATACAATCGAAGCAACTTCTCCTGCTATCTTTCAGGTGAAAGATTCAGAAGATAGGGAGTTGGATTTGATTGTGCATGTTTCTAATTTTCGATATTATATCGGTGGAATGAAAAATGAAATTTATATAGGAAATCACGCCAATCTGGACTTACAGTATTTGCGTAAGATTAGCTATGATATTTTCTTTTCCGGGATTGCATTTATGGTCGGCTTGTATCACCTGGTGATTTTTTTGTTTAGAAATAAAGCAATTACTCTTATTCATTTTGCAATCTTTTGTATTTCTATATCCAGTTTCAATCTATTCACCGGAGAAAGAGAGTTCATTCTTCTAAGTCCCTTCTATATTTCTTGGGATTTGATGTTTTCGGTGATTCATATTTTTTTAAGTTTTAGTACATTTTTTTTCACAACTTTTCTTGATAAATTTTTTAGATTGAAATTGAGTCAAAAAATTTATTCTATACTCTTTTTCATATTTCTCTTAAATGTATTCGTTAATTTGATTCCGGGTAATCTGGATTTTTTATCCAGGGTAATTTTGTTTTATATTCTTCTAATTCCCGGTATTACCTATTCATTTCTGACAGTTCTTCTTGCATTGATTCAGAAGAAAAAACATTCTCTACCATTTCTAATCATTGTGTTGGTGATATTGCTATGTGTGATTCTGGATAGTTTTTCATATACCGAGATTTCGGTTTTGAGTTTTAAGGTTCTGCCTTTTGGTATGACGTTTGGAATTCTTTTGATGTCATACGTTGTTGTATCTGATTCTACTCAATCTATAAATGAATTGGATTTGTTTTCGGAAAGACTTGAGAAGCAAGTCTTGGAGAGAACAGAACAAATTCAATTATTGCTTCAGGAGCAAAAGAGACTAGTTTCCACACTCCGATACTCAAAAGAATATATTTGTATTACGGATTCTCAGGGTCAGATAATATTTGCAAACATTGAATTTGAGAAATTATTTCATGAAACCCTTAAATTAAAAAATCCCATCTACTCCTTACCTTTTCTTTATGGAAATGAAAAATTAAAAAAGAGAATTTGGAAGAATATTTTTAAAAACAATTTTTATTCTGAAGAAATTGAAGTCCCGAATGGGAATCATAGCATACCGATGGATATTTTGTTCATCCGCGTAGCCGGAGAGTCCAATGAAACGATATGCTTTTCAATTGTTGGGAGGGATATTTCCTCCCGTAAGAAAATTGAACAGGATCTACAGGCTACCAATGAAAAATTAGAAACAGCCAACCGTGTGAAAGATGAATTTCTGGCGACCATGAGCCATGAAATGAGAACGCCCCTCAATGCCATCATAGGTCTAACCGAGTTGATTTCCAGATCTAACCTCAACTCAGAACAAATGGAATTTTTAAGTACAATTCATAATAATGCAAAGCATTTAAATTCTCAAATCTCTACTATTTTTGATTATGGATTGATGCAGGTTGGTAAACTGAGGGCAAGGATGCATCGATTTGCTTTCAAGGATCTGATGAAAGTGCTCTATACCACATATCTTCCAATTGCTAAAGACAAAAACTTAGAGCTTACCTTAGTCGGTTTAGAAGATATGCCCGAGGAAGTGATATCCGACGAAAGTAAAATTTATCAGATCTTGGGCAATATCCTATCCAACGCAGTTAAATTTACCGAGAGAGGACAGATAGAAATTGTACTACGTGTGGAATCTTATGAAAACACATTCTCTCTAAATTTCGTAGGTGAAATTCGGGATTCAGGAATTGGAATGGAAGAAGATAAATTGAAATCTATCTATCAACCTTTTCACCAATTGTCCTCTAAGTATTCACGTAAATACGAAGGAATCGGTCTGGGTTTGTTCTTCTCGAGATCTCTTCTACATTTGCTCGGTGGAGAAATAAGTATTCAGAGTGAAGTCAATAAAGGTACAAAGGTGAAAATTGAATTCCCTATCGAAATACCAACCGGCATTGAGGATAAGGTCAAAACTAGAGAAGTTTTTTCTAAAAAAGAGGGGCTTTACGATACGAAGGATATAAAAATTATGGTCGTGGAAGACAATCTTTTAAACCAAAAATTGATTGTGAAATATCTACAAAAATTAGGTCATAGTCCTGATATCGCGAACAATGGTCAGGAATGTCTGAATTTGGCTTATCATAAAAATTATGATATAATTTTTATGGATATTCAAATGCCCATAATGGATGGTGTGGAAGCCACAAGGAAACTGATTGAGTATTGGGGAGATCGGAAATACTCAAAAATTATAGCTACAACAGCAAATGCAATGACTGAGAATTCATACATAGAACTCGGAATGGATGATTATATCGGAAAACCTATAAGTTTTGAGATGATCCGTATGAAAATCGAAGAAATGAAGGGAAGATCATGAAATTTTTCAGCATATTCTTGCTCCTTTTCCTCTTTTGGGATTGTCAGACGACAACAAAAGATCCAAAAGAAGATGAAATCGGAGAAGAATCTAAAAACGGTTCAATGGTCGGAGAGCTCAATCTCTCACCCTTTTTGACCGAGTTCCGCCAGAAGCGTATCCAGGAATTTCAATGGAGATCCGAACTAAGTTTTCAGGAGTATGTCAATATCCAATCCTTTTTGAATGACCCGGGAGAAATCGAGAGAATTCAAAAAAAAATTCTCGGAGAAGAACCAACTCCCAGTTATGCCAATTATCTGTACATTCAAAAAATTGCAGGTTTCGAAATCCAAAACAAGCGATACAATGAAGCCATTAAAATTTGGGAAAAGTATTTAAAATTCTTTCCTAAGAAATCAGAAGACATTCTCAAAATCATAGCTATCTTAAAAGAACCTGAGCCACCACTCACGATTGAAGAAATTGGAACCGACTTCCTCAATAAATCTTTTTATCCCGTTCCGGAAATGACAGGAACTAAAGTTTTTATTTCCGGATTGGATCTACCGGAAGGAAAGGGAGGGATGGACATCTATGAATCCAAGCTAGAGGGTGATATCTGGGGATCTCCCCGACCTCTGGCTGCAATCAATTCCAATGATGATGAAACTGTTTCCGGGATTTCAATGGATGGAACCGAACTTTTCATTACCGGACGGTACAAATCTTCCTATGGAGTGGAAGACATATTTGCATCCTTTCTCACTGAAAAAGGATGGACCAATGTTCGACATTTCCGTCAACCCATCAATACTGAGTATTTTGATTTTGACGCATCGAAGACTCCGGATGGAAAGGGGATTCTTTTTGTAAGCGATCGACCCGGTGGGTACTTCGACTATCATGCCAAAGGCGAATACTATTCCGGAAATACTAACGGTAATTCAGACATTTATGTTTCCTTTCGTGAAGAGAGTGGAGCCTACGCTACCCCCATCAATCTCGGACCGATCATAAACACACCCGGTTCGGAGCGGACACCCTATCTCCATTCAGATGGTAAGACCTTATACTTTAGTTCTAATGGACTCAATGGACTCGGAGAATTTGATATTTACAAGTCAGTCCGACTTGATGATACCTGGCAAAACTGGACCGAACCCGTTCATCTCGGTAAGCAGATAAATGGACCATTTTCAGATCTAAGCTTCAAAATCACAGCACAACCGAGTTTGTCTTTTCTTTCCAGAGAGGAAAAACCCAACCAGTCAAAAATTTTCTCACTTTCCTCTCTACCCAAAAAAGCCAAACCCGAAGTGGAAGTTCAATACTTTCAGGGTATTGTAACGGATGAGTACAATAATCCGATTCAGGCTGAGATAGAATGGCAGGACCTCGACACGGGAAAGATCATCGGAAAACTAAACAGTCGTCCGGTTACGGGAGAATTTTTTATGTCCCTGCCCTCCGGAAGCGAATATGCGTTTTACGCCAGAAAGAAGGGATATGTCAATTTGAGTCTTGCGCTCAATTTGAAAAATGGTCAGGTGGATCCAATTAGAACTCAGGATTTTCGCCTGGTCTCGATAGGAAGTGCGATCAATAATGGTTGGGAAGTTGCTCTGAATAATGTTTATTTTGAGGTAGGAAAGGATAGTTTGGTGTCCAAGTCTAGCTATGAACTGGAAAGAGTAGTTCAGATCTTAAAAGACAATCCTGATCTACAGATTGAGATTAGAGCATTTGTTACATCAAATAAGCAGGAAGAACAAAACTTGGATCTGAGTACCCAGCGCGCCGAAGCGATCAAAAAAGCTCTGGTCAAAATGGAAATAGCCCCCAATAGAATTTTAGTAAAAGGTTATGGATCCTCAAGTTCTACCAATCCGGATGAAAAAGAGAAAGCCAATCGGGTTGCCTATCGAATCTTATTGGAACCCTAAATGGGTTTTAGTGTTGTATCTCATTTAAAAATTATCTATTCAAATCCCAATCATTTTTTTATCAAACCAATTCAAAATTCTACAGGAAGAAATTATGGAAAAATATAATGAATCTCTAAAATACAAAACCTGGGAAAAGGAACTCAAAAAAAATAATATCCGAATAGAATCTGTCGAAGAAAAATATTCTGTTCGTAAAAAAAATGGAGAAATTCTTTTTACATTGGCTCATTTGGATGCTAAGGATGAAGAGGGTTATCCACTTCTACCCATCGTATTGCTGAGGGGAAGTTTTGTTGCTGTTCTGACTGCGTTGCGTGAAAAGGAATCAGGAAAGACTTATTTCTTACTTGTTAAACAAAGAAGAGTAGCCACCGGTGGGTACTTTTATGAGCATCCGGCCGGAATGTGCGATAGTGAGACTGATCCCTATAAGGTTGCTCTGAAGGAAGTCGAAGAAGAAACCGGGTTGACGATCCAAAAAGAGCAATTGGAGTTGATTTGGGACAAACCTCTTTATTCCTCCCCGGGATTGCTTGATGAAGCAGGATATTTCTTTGTATGTGAAGTTGAGATGTCTGCTGTAGAACTTGACACTTATAGGGATCGTATCACAGGTGCTCAGGATGAAAATGAAAGAATTTTCACTTTTCTCTGTCCGGAAGATGAAGTTTTTGAATACTTAGAAAATTCTAATGGAGTTATGTTGACCTTATTGTATCTCCAGAAAAGAAACAAAAAAGCAAATCTGTGGAAGAAATAGGAACATTAATTCTTATAGGATTGCTCGGAGGAGGGATCTCCAGTCTCTTTGGTGTTGGAGGGGGAGTTGTATTTGTTCCTCTTTTCAATTCTGTCATCAAACTGGATTTGAAGAAAGCTATAGGAACTTCTATAGCCTGTATTGTTCCCATTAGCCTTATAAGTTTCCTGAGCCATTATAGAAAATTATCTGTAGACCTCCCTGTTCTGGAAATCATCTTATTGGTTGCTTCTTCTGTACTTGCGGCTCAATTGGGAGTTAAGGTTGTCAGTAAAATCTCCACTAAATCTCTCCTGAAAGTCTATATTTCCTATCTGGTTTTTACTTCAGTTAAAATCCTTTTCTTTCCACGGGAAGCTCTTGTTGGAGGAGAGGTCGCTGATCTTCCGGGATGGTTCCCAATTCTTATCATTGGATTGAGTACCGGATTTTTAAGTAGCCTCCTCGGGATAGGAGGAGGTATCGTAATCGTTTCCTCTCTGGCAGGAATCTATGGTGTAGACATGATTCTAGCGATTACTATGAGTTTATTGGTCATTGTTCCAACTACTATTTCAGGAATGATCGGTCATTGGAAAAAAGGCAATGTAGAAGTTAGGTATATTTTACCTATCGTAATTCCGGCAGGTTTTTCTGCTTTTATCTTTGCTGAACTGGTGCATTATCTCGGTTCCAATCACCTCGGAAAGTATTTTAGTATATTCTCAATCTTTATGGCTTTTGTCCTCTGGAAGAAACATTTCTACAAAAAACAATAAACGCGTTATGCATAAGTACGTAGGGATTTTTAAAATCCAGAAAAAAGCTAAATTCAATTGACTTTTTTTTAACTAAGCTTATTCACATTGTTCGAAAGTTGAGTACTGTGAAAGGAATCCTTTCAGCAAACCGGGGACTTGTCGTCCCCAAACCCCTATTTTTAAGGGTTGATTAGTAAAGTATAATTTTCAATAAAATAAATGAACTTGTTAAGAAAAATTAAAAATCGCGTCAGATGAGTTCTTAATAAAAAAAACAGTTTTCCTCTCATACAATACCTAATTCATAAGAAGTTGTATCTCCCGGTTTTAAGTAAGAAACCTGTAAACAGCAAAGTTTCAGTTTTATCTTTCTGGCATTCCGGTCGTTTTCAAATGCATTGGAGTGTATACCGGTTCTCAGTAATAATAGAGTGTTTCTGGTAACTGTATGTAGATATTTTTTCGATTATTCTTCTGTAAATGCTCTCCTAGATTTGAAAATGACAATAGTAAGCAGATTTATTCTAAATGAATTATTTTCCTGAGTTTTGATTTTACTCAACGGAAAATCAAAAAAATCATGTATTCGATGAAAGTTTGATTACAAAAAGACTGGACAAACTTAAGAGAAGTGTACAATCAATTCAGAAAATGCTATCTCGTTTTTCAAGAGATTTAGGTAATAGAATTAAATTTGTGAATCGTGAAGTTATTAAAGAAGTATCAATCCGAAAAATTAAATTGAATATTTTATAGTCTTTTTCAAGAGGTTTACTCATTCATAGAGAAATCGGCTATAAAATGGCTACATACAGTAATAGAAAAAGTGTAATTGTTTATGAGAATTGATATGTACTATGACAAACAGTCTAGAAATTCGAATCTATTTAAGATCTTACATTTAATTACACTAAATTTATTTTTGGGGATTTCCTATTTTCTATTTTCCAAATGGAGTTTATTGTTTCATTTTCCGGGTAGCAATGTGACTCCGCTCTGGCTGCCCTCCGGTTTGTCTGTTGGTTTCATTCTGGTATTCGGAAAAAGATTTCTCCCCGGTGTCTTTCTGGGTGCCTATCTCGCCAATTACTATCATTTATCATCAAACCAGCTGATAGGATTTCGATATATCCTTTACATTTCTTTTCTTACTTCCTTAGGGAATACTTTCCAGAGTTATCTTGTATTTATTGTAATGGAAAGATATTCTAAACTCAATTGGATGTTTCATTTAAAAGTAGTATTGATTTTTCTGATGATTGCTTTCCTATCCGGTCTCATTGCCGGATTGAATGGAACATTTCTTTTGTATCACTACCATATCATACCAATAGAGAAAATTGCAATAGTCCTTTACTCCTGGTGCATGGGTGACTTCGTTGGGATCATTCTTATAAGTCCCATTCTATATTCATATTTTCGAAGAGAAGATTTTCAATTTCAGAAGAAATACAGTTTTGAATACCTTATCTCGATACTTTCTCTCCTTCTAATTGTGTTTTTTATTTTCCGGATTGAGTCGGAGGCCAGTAAGATTTTTCCTTTTCTTTTTTTTCCGATTACACTCTGGGTAGCTTTTCGTTCCCGACAATTCTACTTTCATATCTTTATTTTGCTTCTTTCAGGAATAGTTCTTTATGAATCCATTAATCAGAGAGGGCCATTTGCTATGCTGGGTGGGTTTCATTCGATCCTTTGTATAAATGGATTTATCACTATTTTATCTTCAACTATGTTGATTATCAAAGTAGTTCTGAATGAAAGAGAAATCTCCTGTTTTCATGATAGAGAGGATGCTTACAATAAAATACAATCACTTTTACTCAAATTAAAAGAGGAAGCCAGAACAGATTATTTAACAGGTGCTCTAAATAGAAGAGCCCTGGATGAGTTGATCATAAATGACTTAAAAAAACCTAATATAAGGTTCTGCATTGCAATTGTAGATATAGATAACTTTAAGCAGATCAATGATATCTATGGACATCTTATAGGTGATGAGATTTTAAAATATATTACTCAGATGATTGACCAAAATCTGGATAAGGAACATAGCATATGTAGGTGGGGAGGTGATGAATACCTTGTCTACTTTAAAAATTCAAGTTTAGAAAATAGCGAAAATATCATGAACACGGTAATCACTACTCTCGTAGAAAATCCATTAGTATTTAATGATAAAACTATACCAGCAAAAATCAGTATAGGACTCACCGAATATAGAGAGGGGGAAATGATAGAAGAATGCTTTAAGAGATGTGATGAAGGTTTATATAAGGCAAAGCTTCTAGGTAAGGGTAGGGTGATTGTTTTGTAAGTGTTTCAATTGGTAGTACATCATCTCCAGATAAGGTGAGGATACTTTATTCTTTTGAGCAATCCGTAAAGGTTCTCCCAGGATGGCTTCTATCTCCATTTCTTTTCCTGATTCAAAATCGAGTAGCATAGACGTTTTGTAAGGTTTCATTTTTTTTGTTCTTTCGATCATGACTTCTATGAAATGACCGGGCAGACCTGCTTTCTCTGACCTTGCAATAGATAGAGTTTCTTTCATTAATTTTCTGGCAATGACTTCTGTAGTTTCATGTAGTACCAACTTTTCGGTAGTACTTTGAAATAAAACAGAAAGTGAATTGAACGGGATGTTCCACAATAGTTTTTCATATCTACCTTTTCTGAGATTGGGTAGGTATTCGGTTTGGATTCCGGCTTCATTGAAAAGTCGAACAGTAGATTGACAGATCTTCCTGTCCTCCTTGCGAAGTGCTCCCATTCGAATCAATCCAAAATCAATGTGGGAGATCGTATCTGCTCTGAGCCGATTGATACAGGTGAATGCCAAACCTCCGAGGATGGGGTTGGTTGGATATTTTTTGCCCATGGCTTCTTCGATATTGATTCCGTTTTGGAGAACCAAAATAACAGAAGTTTTGTGAATGATCTTGTCCAATGCATCACAAAAACTCCGGATGTCTCTATCGTAAGAAATGATTTTGGAGGATAGGATAATGAAATCAAACTTTTCTTTCCCATCCCATTCGGAAACTACAGTGCTGGGAATAGTGAAGTCACCCCAGATACTCTGAATCTTTAAAGTCTTTACTTTTTTGGATTTCATCAAACCTGATTGGAAAGTAGTTTTGTATCCAAAATTTTGTAATTTTGCACCATAGAAACCGCCAACAGCTCCGGCACCGATTACTGCTATGTTTTTATAATTGGGTAACTTGAGATCTTTCATCTGGATACTGATAGAATTGCATAAACGTCCGGTTCCGACAATAAAAAATCTCCGGATCTAATGAAAATTTATTCTATTGAAAATTTTTGGATAAATTGTTTGGAGACGCTCTCTTCTTTTCCAATTCTTAAGTACCGCTAGTACCATGGCATGAATCTTTCGGTACAAAAACCTATGATTTTTTTAAAAAATAATTTTTTCTACTTTACACATTATGTCTCTTTAATTAGGAATACTAATATTGTAAACTATATGGGAACGAACACAGTAGAAAAATTTCCTAATTCCAGGAAAAACATAGATTTTCACAAACCCACACTTTCCAAAGAAGAACTGCAAACGGTTCTTGATTGTCTGGTCGATGATCTTATGGATACGGGATCTATTGTCGAAAAATTTGAGAAAGATTTCAAATCTACATTTAAGTTAAAAAATGTGATTTCCGTGAATTCATTATTTGCGGCGTATCATCTCACCTTACTTTCCCTGGGAGTCAAAGAGGGAGATTCAGTATTGATGTCAGCAATGGCTCCTCTTCCCGCTCTTTATGCAGTTCTTTTGGTCAAAGCACGCCCGGTTCTGGTTGATCTTGCTAAGTCTTCTTTTCATATGGACCCTGAGATTTTTCTTTCTAAGAAAAATTCTGAGAATCCAGTTGTGATACTATTGGATCATCCTTTTGGTTGCATTCAAAACCTATCAAAATATGAAGTAGGGGACACTCCCGTTATTGAAGACTATTCAGAAGCTCTGGGAGCTGATTCGGAAACCATCTCAGTAGGAAAGCAGGGAAGTGTTTCTATCTGTGGATTGGCACCAATGCATGTGATCACCACAGGGAATGGTGCTTTCATTACAACGCCTAACGATACTTTAGCAGAAACGATTCGATCGTATAAGTATCTCCCCGGATTGAAAAAGAAATCGACTTCAATGATTAAGTTTGAATACAATTTATTGGATTTTCAAGCTGCTATAGGAATCGAGCAAATTTCTAAGCTGGGAGTGATTATAGAAAGGAAGAAAAAAATTGCTCAGGTGTATCTTCAGGCTGTTATGTCTTCCTCTCATGAAACATACTTTCAAAAGGCTTCCGAAGATCAGTTCAATCGATTTCCGGTCATCGTGTCCAAGTCTTTTGATGAAGTAGATCGGTACTACAAATCTCTTCAAATAGGAATTGATCGAGTGATTCAGGAGCCTCTATACAAAATCCTCGGTCTTCAAAATCAGGACTATCCGAATACAGAAAGACTCTATCAGAGAGGACATTGCATTCCAATCTACCCCAACCTGACTAAAGATAATGTCAGTAGGATATCCAACTCAATCAAGGGATTGTTTTAAAACAATCCTCTAGTTGGGATTGTAGTACTTTATCAAACGAAATCCGGCTTTTCTATCTTCTCTAAGATTTGGTAGTCCTCCATAAGTTCTATAATAAACTGTACTACGTCTACCTTTGTCCAGATAAGACCCACCACGTATCACTTTCAGGGTTTTGCCTGCCATGGGTGATGTGAACTTATGATCTTTATAGGGAAGATACCAGCTACTTGTCCATTCTGCGGCATTTCCGCACATACCGATCGCTCCGTAAGGACTCGCTCCTTTTGCGGAAAGTTCATAGACCGAAACAGTATCGTTGTATCCCGACTCAGCTGAATTGCAGAGGACCGGGTCAAATTGGTTACCGAATGGATATCGAATCGTGTTCATTTCAAAATCATAACGATCCTGACGGTTTTTTGTTTCCTTGATTCCCTTGCCCCGGGCTGCTTTTTCCCATTCAAATTCTGTAGGTATTTGCTTTCCGGACCACACAGCATAGGCTTCTACTTCTCGATATGTTAGATGGATTACAGGATGATCCTCTTTTCCGGGTGGAATTTCAGAGCCCTCCCAGTAAAAGGGTGGTTTGTTTCCGGTTTCTCTCAGGAAACGATCGTATTCTCGGTTGGTCACTTCATACTTATCTATATAAAAAGATGGGATATCCATTAAGTTTGAAAAATCCGGATTTTCAAAGGCCGGATTGTAATCATCGCTATCACCGTATTTCCCCTGACCGTGAAGAAAGATACCTCCCGGGACAAATACCATTTCCTTCTTGTCTTTCGGGTGAATGAAAAGTTTGGGAGGTTGGGTTCTTGTTTCTTTAAAAAATGATGATGGGTCTATATAAGTAATTTCTTTTCTAAATTTGGAGATATAAAAATCATTTGAAATCTTCGAAATAGCTTTTCTGTTTCGAAGGGTGATCTTTCCATTGAGGACGATCTGAAACCGAATGTCATCCTTTTTCTTACCGAGGATATTTTCCAGGAGGACTTCCAAGACTTCAAAATCTCCTATGACTTTTTTGGTGATTTTCTGTCGGATGGGGAAGTTTTTTTCTGTCAGAATCTTTTCTTTGACTTCAGCAAAGGTCACCCCGGTCCAATCGGGATCTGCCGGAACTATGATTCGAATCCTACCTTTTTCTTTGAAGATAGCATTGATCTCCCCTTCCCAGAGTAGAATATTTTCTGTCTCAACTTCGGTAGTTTTTACATTTTCAGAAGAAAGATGGGTAAAAAAATTCCCGAAAAAAAACAGGAGAAAAAGATAGTAT
The DNA here is from genome assembly GCA_024233875.1 of Leptospiraceae bacterium. Lineage (GTDB taxonomy): Bacteria > Spirochaetota > Leptospiria > Leptospirales > Leptospiraceae > JACKPB01. The sequence goes on along the minus strand of JACKPB010000007.1, from coordinate 62,255 downwards.
TTCATAGTAATCCTTTCGACAAATTCATCTCAATCATAAAGACTTCCCTGAGAGTTCATTCAGTGTTCTTGGGTTGAAAAAACCTGAAAAACCTAAAAAATCCTTAAAATCAGAATTTATTGCATGGAAAGTAGGGATTTCTTGAGTCCGGAATCTTGCTCTGTAACTAAAAAACTAGTTGTCTGATTAATGAAAGCAACAATGGGAAATTTTAGGCAAGTATTTTTAAAGAATTTCAGAATCGAATGCCTATGCCGGTTATCAAAAACCTATCGGTTTCTTCTTAAGGTATGTAGCCATTTTATTGAAAATTCCTCTTTGAAATAGCAAATCATTCTGGAAATGACTATATACCGGTTATCAGAAACCTATCGGTTTCCTCTTAAGGTATGTAGCCATTTTATTGAAAATTTCTCTTTGAAATAGCTAATCCATTCGAAAATGACTATATACCGGTTATCAAAAACCTATCGGTTTCTTCTTAAGGTATGTAGCCATTTTATTGAAAATTCCTCTATGAAATAGCAAATCATTCTGAAAATGACTATATACCGGTTATCAGAATCCTATCAGTTTCCTCTTAAGGTATGTAGCCATTTTATTGAAAATTTCTCTATGAAATAGCAAATCATTCTGAAAATGACTATAATTCCAAATTCTAATGAATAGGGGGGGGATTTTGGTGAATATTTGAAATTTGAAATAATTCTTTATTGATGTGAGAAAAATTCAATCTTTGCAAAAATTCTTCTATTTGAAAAAATGAAAAGAAATTCAATTGATTCGAGGTTCTGAATTCGATCCAATTGAAGGGCACCTCAAAAACCCCTTAGTAGGGCTTTTAAGAGGTGGGATTTACTTGGGTTGCACCCCAAACCCCGCTTTTTTAAAGAAATATTGAAAAACTTTTTAAAATATTGTATATTTCAAAATCTAAAAAATGGTTAATAGACCTTCCCTGAATACTAATTGGAATTCATATTCTATAAAATTCAGGATTTTACTTGAAGTAAAGATCTAAAAAGAGTGAATGCAAAGTAAGAAAATAAATCATGGAAATAAGATAAGAAAGGGATATCTGAACAGGTGATTGAATTTAATTTTTCAAGTCAGGGTGATGAGGTTCAAATCACTTTAAAAACAGATATCAATCAGATAGGAACCTTTCATAAAATGGTTGCGGTGATTTATAAATACGATTGGGACATCCTTTCGGGAGACATCAAGACTATCGAAGAAGATGGCCGAACTTATGTATATGATATCCTCAGATTGAAATCAGAACCGGGATCGTCACCAAGAATGACAACAGAACTCGGATTGCTTATGGAAACTGTCTTTTCTTCTGACGATAGCATTTTAGAGAATATATACAAAGAGACTTTTTCCAAAAAGCGCACCAAGTCTTTTTTTCATGATCAGGCAGAATTGATTTTTGAGGACGATCAGAGTAAGAATTGGACGGAGATGTACATCGAAGCGGACTCCGGAAAAGGATTTCTTTTTTATCTTACCAAAATTTTAAGAGAAAACAGCGTAGACATCATCTCTGCAGAAATAGAAACCGATCTTTCATCGATAAAAGCCTGTGATACGTTTTACCTTCGGGATGGGAATGGATTTCCATTTGCTGACAAACCACTAGCAGAAAAGCTACGTAATGAGATCATTAAGAACCTGTAATGCTCGAAGAAGCTATCAATAATCAACTCAAGCATTTGAGGCCATGGTTAAAAGAGAAAAAAATCGAAGCCTATAGGCTATTGGATCGCACCGACCCAAAATATCCTGTTACTATTGACGTCTATGGTGATTACTTTCACGTCTATGTTTATGAGAGTAAGCATTTTTCTTCCGGAGAATTGAAAAAAGAAACCTGGAACGCTCTCAAATCAATTTTTCCCAAATTGAATTCGGATCATCTTATCTTTAAGATTAGAAAACAACAAAAAGATGGATCTCAATATGAAAAGCTTCAGGAAAAAAAAGAAAGGGTGATTGTGAAGGAAGGGAAGTCCAGGTACCTAATCAATCTCACAGACTATTTGGATACGGGATTATTTTTGGATCATAGGAAGACAAGGGAAGTATTTTCCAAACTTGTAAGGGGTTCCAGAAGAGTACTGAATCTATTTTCCTATACGGGTGCATTTAGTATCACTGCATTTTATTCCGGAGTTGAATACACGACTTCTGTGGATATGTCCAATCAATATTGTGCCTGGGCAAAAGATAATTTTGATTTGAACAACATGGATCCTTTTAAACATATTGTAATACGTGATAATGTGTTTTTTTTCTTTGAAAATATCAAATCTAAAAATTGGAAATTTGATTTTATTGTAATAGATCCACCAACTGTATCACGATCTAAGAAAATGCTGAGGAAATTTGACATCCAGAGAGATCATCCCCTACTTATTAATTCCTCTCTGGATTTATTGAATCCCGGTGGCACCATACTTTTCTCTAATAATTTTCGTAAATTCAAACTCAATCATCAGGCAATTGCTTCTTCTGATATCAAGGAAATCACTTCGGAGACTATACCTGAAGATTTTTCAGATCAGGGGATCCACAAAGTATATCTTATCAAACCCTGAATGAAAAATAGCATGCCCAAATTTTGAGACTAAATAATCTGGTAATCAGTTTAGGTGACTTTATGAATAAACTTCTCAATATTACTTCATCCATTTTATTTGTTATGATTCTTATTTTTGGCTTCAATTGTAAGGAACAAACCAAAGAGAAAAAAAAACCGGACATTGTTCCAATTATCCAAAAATTTTCTCCCCGACATATAGAGTACTTTCATGATGTAGACCGACAGGTTTATATCGGAACTGAAATCCCCGGGCTGTTTTCAAAAATGAAAGAAAAAAGTGATACAGTCTGTGATATGGTTTGGGCCAAAAGAAAATTTAATAATGAAATTCTTCATGATTTCATCTCTCCAAATAACTTCTCCCGTGAACCATTCAATAATTGGGGACATCCCCTTCCCAAGCTAATTGCAGGTTGCTGGAATTTCTTTAAATTGAATGATACCCGTCCCGATTTGGATTTTCATATGGTAAATCATTTCCTTCCCGACCAAAAAAAAGAATGTTTCAGTGTGGGTTTTCTCCAACCGTATTGGATGCATACGATTTTGAAATGTGAAAAATTAACTTCAATAGATATAGATTGGAGAATTCATGACGCTCATTATCAATTACTTCAACTCTTTCAGAGGAAAGAGATGGGTTCGAAGGACCAAATATCTGAAAAAGTAAAGAGCTTGAGTCTGGGTTGGAAAGCAAGGTTTGATGGAAAACCATTGGAAAAGGTCGAAAAAGTCGATTTCAATTCTATTTGTTATGCAAAATTCCATGATCGATGTTATCAATTTTTATCCGATTTTCAAAAATTGTATTCTGAATTACTGGAAGTAGATCTTCAGACTTCAGCTCTGCATGATGGAGACTATCAATTTCTTCCTGACACAGTCCCCGTTCTATTTTTTTCCAATGCTATCGAAGCCCTTTACACTACAAGATCACAGTTTGACGAAATATTGAAACGTGTAGCCGATGGATTGGGAAAGAATCGTAAAGCTATATTCATTCATCATGCGGCAGGACAAGCTCAATTTGGAATTTATGAGTTGAAAACATCAGAAACCGGAGAGTATGAAATTCAAACTCTCTGCAAAGACAAATATGACTCTTCACCTGTAGGAGAAACTCATGTGTACACAACTCATTTTGAAAAAATTACAAAAACTAAAACCCCGTCTTCCTGTAGCAATCAGGATTTTCTAAAAAGTTTTCGCTGAAATGAACCAGAATTTTTTCTATTTCTGATATTTTAATTTGACTTTTCAGATTGAAACCATATCGTAAATGTATTCAGGAGCAGGAGGTTAGTATCTATGTCCGGTGATGAAAGTTCTAATAAAAAAAAATTGAGTGAAATCAAAAAGCAAAGAAAGAAAGAACAGGAAGAACGAAGAAAAGAATATTGGAATCATCGACATGAACTGGAAAATATCCTCGGTCTCGAAGGATATGAGCAGTACGAGAAAAGAGAAGTAGTACGTTTCATGTTAGAAATGGAAAATGACCTCCTCGGTTCTGAAAAAGTAGATCTTTCTGACGATGAATTGGATGATTTGATAGATATTTATTTTCCTCCTCTGAATACAAACGATCCTATGTAACCTACCTTACTCAAAAAATATTGTTTAGATTTTTTTAAGTAAATTGACTAAATTAGAATTATCTAATGATTCCTCATTGATTAGGATTCCGTCCAACCTCAAAATTTCAATAGACTCCCCATCAAACCTCCTTACACGGGCAAAGTGAGAGACTAAAGAGAGCCTTTTAACTAAACTTTTCCTCTTCAAAACCATCCCTGATGATCTGGAAAGGATTTTAAAAATTTCCCCTATAAAAAATATTGGTTTTGATGGACGAAAAACTCAAATCTGAAACCCGTAGGCGAAGAACTTTTGCCATTATCGCCCACCCCGATGCGGGGAAAACTACTCTCACAGAAAAGCTATTGCTCTATGGTGGAGCGATTCAGCTCGCCGGAGCAGTCAAAGCCAGAAAAGAAAGAAAAAGTGCCACCAGTGATTGGATGTCAATCGAAAAAGAGAGAGGAATCTCCATTACCTCGGCGGCATTGCAGTTTGAATATAGAGATTTTGTTCTCAATTTACTGGACACTCCCGGTCACGAAGACTTTTCTGAAGATACATATCGCACTCTAATTGCTGCGGATACTGCAGTTATGGTTCTTGATGCCGCTAAGGGAGTGGAGCCCCAAACCAGAAAGCTTTTTAAGGTTTGTAAGGATCGAGGCATTCCCATCATTACATTTGTAAACAAAATGGATCGACCCACCAAAGATCTCTTCGCATTATTGGATGAGATAGAAGAGGTACTCGGTATCACAGCCGTTCCCCGTGTTTGGCCTATCGGCACAGGTCCTGATTTTAAGGGTGTGTATGACAGGCAGGGCAATCAGGTTCATCTCTTTGAAAAGACTTCAGGTGGTGCCTTCATCTCACCTGTGAATGTATCTGGAATAGACGATCCACTTTTTCAGGATAAGATTGATGTAGACATATTGAAACAATTCAGAGATGAAATTGATCTTATGGAAGCAGGGATTCATCCTTTCGATCAAAAAGAATATGAGTATGGTCGTATGACACCTGTCTTTTTTGGTTCTGCTGTAAACAATTTCGGAATTCAGCTTTTTCTGGATTCTTTTCTGAATTTAGCGTCTTCACCCGAGCATGTTCCGCTTCTTTCCGGAGGTTATCTCGATCCCCTCACCGCTCCCTTTTCCTGTTTTGTGTTCAAGGTTCAGGCGAATATGAATAAAGTTCATAGGGATAGGATAGCATTTGTAAGAATCTGTTCCGGGAAGTTTGAAAGAGGATTGACGGTCAATCACAACCGACTTGAAAAATCCATAAAGCTATCCTCATCGTTCGCATTTTTCGGTCAGGATCGTAATACGGTAGATGAGGCATATCCCGGAGATATCATAGGACTCGTCAATCCGGGTACTTATCGTATTGGTGATATTCTTTATTCATCCCTGAACCCTCCTGATTTGAAGCCCCTTCCCGTTTTCCCTCCCGAGCTTTTTGCTACTGTTTCCTGCACGGATAGTTTGTCATTGAAGTCATTCAAAAAAGGAGTGGAGCAACTTACCGAAGAAGGTATTCTGAGATACTATACATCCAGATCAATAGGATCGGGGAATCCAATCCTGGGCGCTATGGGACAGCTTCAGTTTGATGTTTTTGTCAGACGACTCAAGGACGAGTACAATGTAAATGCTACACTGAATACTCTTCCCTACACGGTTTGTCGTTGGGTGAAAGAAGAATCGGTTGCAGATCTTCCCGGTGGAATCAATATGATTCAGGACAAGGATGGTAGAACTGCTCTTATGTTTGAAGGTGATTGGGAGTTCAATTATTTTATAAGAAATAATCCTGACATAGAATTAGTGGAGAATCCTGATTATGCTTAGAATTGGAAATGGAATCGATTTTCATCGAATGGAAACTAATCCCGAAAGAAAACTCCTCCTCGGAGGAGTAGAAATTCCTTCCGATCTAGCATTTATCGGGCATTCGGATGCAGATGTACTGATACATGCGATTTCGGATGCGATCCTCGGAGCACTTTCTCAGGGGGATATAGGTATCTTATTTCCAGATACAGATGATCAATACAAAAATATGGACTCCATGATCATTCTAAACCGTTGCTTGGAAATCATGCATGGCCTTGGTTTCCACATTGTAAATCTTGATTCTACAATTGTTGGTCAAAAACCTAAGATAGCACCTCATCGGGATGCAATCCGGGAAAATCTTTCTAGGGTTTTGAAACTTTCACCGGATTGTGTTTCGGTGAAAGCTACAACAACTGAGAAAATGGGTGCTCTCGGAAGAGAAGAGGGAGTAGGAGTGTTCACAACCATCCTTCTGGAAAAATAAGATATTAATCAATTATTTTGATGCGCTTACTCTTTTTCCCTTTTTCCATAACCCTGAATATATGATGTCACCTTCTTTGTCGAATTTGATTCCATATCCATCTAAATAATCATCTTTATAATTTCCGGCATAGATGAATCCCTGTTTGGTGATGACAATACCCATACCGTTTCTCTTATTGTTCTTAAAATTTCCAAAATAAATTTGTTTCTTAGAGTTCAAAAGGTAGCCGGGACCGATATATTTATTATTTATAACTGTTCCTGCATGAATTTCAGAATCTGATTTGGTGAATTTCTTTTTGAGAAGTTTCTTAGCTTTTAAAATCTGATATTCATCTGATTGACTTTTGTTGATCACCAGACCATATTCAGGGCGACCTTCTGAAGAAAATGACTCTACTAAAGTAAAGCTATCACCGTCTACAAACACACCGAATTGTTTCATCTTCCCTTCTACAAATTCTCCTACATAATATGAATTGTCCTGAAAATGATAGAAACCCAATCCATGAAATTTGCTATTTTTGAACTGACCGTTGTAGTAGGTTCCTGATTCCAAATACCCATCGGCTACAATCGCTGATCCTACTCCCTCAAGTTTGTTGTTTTTGAATTCACCTTTTAGTATATCTCCATTTGCCTGTGTGTAGATCCCATGCCCGGAGAATTTGTCTTTTTCGAAATATCCTTCGTAATTTGCAAAGACGGGTTCTTTCGATTCAGGTAAAAATTTTTTCATTGTCAGCTTCCCGAAACCGTGAAAGGAACCATCCCGGAAATGACCTTCATAAACATCTAACCCCGAATCAAAGACAAAAACACCTTTCCCGTTTTCACAGTCGCCCTCGGTACAGACGCCTTTCTTTTCGTCCGGAAAAATCCCTCCGGTGACAAGAATCAAAACCAAAATGATTTTATATATATTCATGAAACTATCCTAATTTCTGTATGGAACAAATAGAATGTCCCTTATTGACTCCCAAAATTATTCAAATTCATGGAAATTGCAATCAGAAATGAGCAATCCCCTAAAAATTATAGTCATTCTCAAAAGTATTTGCGTATTTACAAAAATATCAGCTATAAAATCGCTTCCTACCGCTATAGGAAAAACGCAATGATTAATGAAAACTGGTATAGCCTCGTTTTCAAGGGTATTGGCGTATTCACTTTTGAACCGGCAATCAACCGGCTACATGCCGTAATTAGAAAGACTCAATTAGTACTGAGAACTGGTATATATTTCTTTTTTGAGAAGTAGAGTTTTCTCTCCGTAAAAGGAATGGATAAGTCCTGAAAGGTAAACCCTGCGATTGGAAGAAGGCGGCTCATGGAGAAATGTAGGAATCTTGTTTACCAGGAGGTTTCCTTCTTTCATCAAATCATGTACTGTCTTAATCGTTCGTATATTTTCTGAAAAGAGAGAGACCGACGTTCGGTTTCGAATTTTCCTGCGTACTAGATCTTCAAAACTTGTAAAGGGTTCCAGAATAGCTATGGGACCCATCGGTGGAGTAAAGTCATCTGTTTCTATTGATTGATTGTTTTCAAGAATACTTGGATAGAGATAGTTTCCTGAAAATCTATCCCCGCAGAGGATTTCCATTCCTTTCCTTTTGGAGATAGTTAGATAGGTTAAGTAATTATCTCTCATACTTCTGCTGAGGAGTGGACCCTGAATCGTATCCTGATCAAAGGGAGTGCCCGGATTGTAAGATTGTAATATTTCAACCAGGATTGATTTGAAGTCAGAATAAATGTCTTCATGAACATACACTCTCTTGATGGGGTATTTGCTCTGACCTGAGAATGCTGTAATACCTTCCGATACTATCTCTGCGGCTTTTTGAATATTGATAAAGTGGTCAAGAATCGCAATCGATGAGGATGTCTCATCCACTAAATACAGTCTTTCCGGATAGTTTTTTTTGATCTTATTGAGAGTGGATGGTTTTCCCGAAAAAAATATTTTATGGATTGCGGGATGATTCATCAGATAAGGTAGCTCAATTTTCAAAGGCAAAAGGATTTTGAAAAAATCTGCAGAATGATGTTTTTGAAATGAAGGGGAATTGAGAGTTTCCAATACTATCTTTCTCATCAGGAAGCTGATTCCGGGAGCTTTGTAAGATGGTTTTACTATCAAAGAAGATCCGGATACAATTGTGGAAACCAGGCACTTGACAAGACTACTCAGGGGAAATTGATAAGAAAGCAAAGCCAGAACTAGATTGCCGGGAGCAATTGTCCTTTCTGTACTCAGGAAATTTTTTTCTTCAAAAAATCTATCTTTGAGATGATAATTTTCCCTTTGGCTCAGTTCTTCAGCTGCCAATCGAAAGAGATCGAGGGAGTATCGAAATTCACTTTCTGCATATCGAATTGGTTTTCCCGATTCTTTGCATAGAATTTGGATAAATTCTTTTCGGTGAAGGAAGAATTGCTTTCTGATTTTATAAAGAAGCTTAAATCGATATTCTGTAGATTGATAAAACTCATCTCTCAGATTTATATTGGCACGATAGATAGTCTTAAGAATTTTCTTCTGATCGGAGAGAGGATAGAGGGCAAAAGGTCTTCCTGTAAAAGGATCAAATGTCTTATGAAAAAACTTAACCGAGTGATTGGACCTTTTCGTTCTCAGCATAGGAAAATATTGAACACCTATAGTAAATTGCAAACAAATTATTTAAAAATTATTCCAAACTCGGAACAAATTGCTTTAAAATGGAATAATCTCATTCTCAAATAGTCTCTATATTTTTTACCTGTTTTAGATGTCTAAAAATTATTTTATTTTTTACCGGATGAACTGGAATGAGTAGATTCATTGTATTTGTTATTGTGATGGGGATCATCACCGGAATGGCGTACTTTTACATCGGTGTGAAATTCTATCAGAGATCAGAATTTGTCAGAAATCATCTACTGGTATTCCTGATCCTAATGATATTTTTTTGGTTACTCACTCCCTCAGGAGTTGGAGTTTCCTTATTTCGTTCGGATCGAATGGGGCAGATCCTGGGCACTCTGGCCTATATAAACTTTGGTTTTTTTAGCATTCTCCTGTTTTTGACTGTCCTATCCGATCTTATCAAACTGATGTACAACTTCATCGAACCCGGGATAGAGTCCCACTTTCCTGAGAATTATATTTCCCGAAAGGAAGCGATTCTAAATCTCGTTCAACCGGCGATTCTGGGCACCTCGGCTTTGGTTAGTCTCTATAGCTTTGTGGAAGCAAAGTACAGATTGAAATTAGAAAAAGTAGTGATCAAATTTCCCGATCTTCCCAAGGACTTGGATGGGTTTCGAATACTTCAGATTTCAGATATTCACATAGGTCCGACTATAAAAAAAGATTTTCTGGAGATGGTTGTTGGGATGGTCAATTCCAGAAATCCCGATATGATTGCAATCACCGGGGATTTGGTTGATGGAAGTGTATCCAATTTGCGCGAACACACCCAACCCATAGAGAAATTGAAATCCAAATACGGAACTTTCTTTGTGACAGGAAATCATGAATACTACAGTGGTGTTCTGGATTGGGTTAGAGAATTAAAATCATTAGGAGTTAGGGTTTTACTCAATGAATCTGAAATCATTGAATCCGGAAAGAGTCGTTTGTTGGTAGGAGGTGTCACTGACTACAGCACTAGAGGAATCAATGGAGCTCATGCTTCCAATCCATTTGCCTGTATGGAAGGGAATGAATCCTGTGATTTCAAACTTCTCCTTGCCCATCAACCCCGATCTATATTTGAAGCTAGTAAAGCAGGATTTGATTTGCAGATATCAGGTCATACGCATGGGGGACAATACTTTCCCGGAAATCTTTTGATCTACCTCTTCCAACCTTATGTTGCGGGGCTTTACAGACATGAAAGCAGTATGGTTTATGTAAACAGGGGGACAGGATACTGGGGACCTCCATTTCGAACAGGAAATCGACCGGAGATCACAGAGTTGGTCTTAAAAACTGGATCAGGGAAGAGTTAAGACTTCGTATCCGGTTTGAGTCACAAGGACAGTGTGCTCAAATTGGGCGGAGAGTTTGTTGTCCCGGGTTGTGACTGTCCACTTGTCTTTTCGGGAAAAAGATACTTCATAAGTTCCCATATTGACCATGGGTTCGATTGTAAATATCATCCCCGGTTCCAGCTTGGCAAGAGTGCGGTTCTGGCGAAAGTGTGGAATCTGTGGATCTTCATGAAAATTCCGTCCAATTCCATGCCCCATCAAATCACGAACGATGCCATACCCTTTGGGAGTTAAGAAATCATCGATAGCATTGGAGATATCATTGACCCGATTGCCCGGTTTTACCTGTTCGATTCCTATCCACATCGCTTTTTCTGTGTCTTCTACCAATTGTCTGACATCCGGGGGAATCTCTCCAACAATAAAAGTCTTTGAGGTATCGCCATGGTATCCATCCAGGATAGGCGTGACGTCTACATTGATGATGTCTCCCTCCCGTACCACGTCTTCTTTCTTTGGTATACCGTGGCAAACCACTTGATTGATGGAAGTGCAAATCGCTTTGGGATAGCCTTTGTAGTTAAGAGGGGCTGATTTTGCTCCATGCTTGAGGGTGTACTCGTGACAGAGATCATTGATCTCGAGAGTGTTGATACCGGGTTTGATAAAGGGTTCAATATAGAGCAATAAGTTTGCCGCGAGTCTGCCTGCGGCACGCATTTTCTCGATTTCAGTTCTATTTTTAATGTAGATCAAACCGGCCTCTGCTAGAAGTTTTTTACAGGATTCAAAAGATTAGAATCTATGTAAATAGATAAACTCCGAGAATTCTCAATTTTCCGATTTGAATTGCTTTCTATTCACTGTGATCATCAAAATCTCAAGGAAAATTTGGTTTTTCCTTAGTACAACCAGAATCCCCGGGCCCTCTCTCAGAATTTTGATTCATGAGGTTTTGCTAATGTTTTATTGTGGGTATGGAAACTAAGAGGTTCATTTTCGATCGACTCTCAAAAAATTGAAAAAAATAATAAAAATTTTTAAAAAATTATTTGCTTTTTTTCCGAAATCATGTATAAATTTCACTACGCATCGGACAATCCCAATGAAATCAGGAATTATAAATCAATCTTTCAGGTCACAGTCAGCAGTAGAACCTATCGTAAACCTCTTCATAGGTACGAGGTCTGTTTTATTTGAAGAGATGGACTCCATTCTTCGTTCCTTTTCTGATCTCTATTACGATGTCCTGAGTCGTGGAAGAAATAATAATTCTGATCTAGCTATATCGATTCGTGAATACACCGAATCTATTTTTGAGATTCTGGAGGAGTTCCAGGATTCCCAACTCCTCGAATCCAATTCTGAGTATTTCAAAAAGAATTCTAAGCCTTAGTCTCCAGTTCAGTGTAGATCTCACTTATTCTTTTACAGGTCGTTTCCCAAGAAAATCTACCGGCATTCCTATATCCTTTTTCGATCAATCTATACTTTACATAATTCAATTCCTTCCAGGAAGTGTGGAAAGATTTGATGTCATATGGATTGAAAAATAAGGCAGAGTCATTGAGAATTTCCGGCATGACACTGCTTCTTGAAGAAACCACGGGACAGCCAACTCCCTGAGCTTCTATCAGAGGAAAGCCAAAACCTTCATAAAGAGATGGGAAGAGAAGAGCTTCTGCACCTGCATAGACAAAAGGAAGTTTCTCATAAGGAATGCGTGGGAGGACATGAATGTATTTTTCAAATCCCAGGATTTGAGTTTCTAAAAACTCCGGCAGTACACCTCCTGTTCCGGCAATCAGCAGTGGTGTTTGGGTTTGTTCTTCTATCCAGAGGGACTTTAGGGCTTTGAGTAGAAATTGAAAGTTCTTATGACCTTTCCCGATTCCAACAGCGAGATAGTAGGGTGGTTGAAGATTGTATTCTTTTTGGAATTCAATTACTTCTTTAGAATCTCTCGGATAAAAAAGTTCTGTGTCCAATCCATTATAAGAGACTTCTATTTGTTGCTCGGGGTAATGAAAGTATTTCATCAAATCATTTTTGGTAAACTGGGAGACGGTTAGGATTTTTTTGGCCTTTTTGACCCATCTGAGGATCGCCTGAAGGTAGATTCTTTTGGAGAGACCGGGAAAGAATTCTTTCATGACAAAGGGAGTCAGGTCATGGATGGTCACCAGGCACTTTTGGATATAGGGCAATGGAACATTGAAGTGAGGGACATCTAAGATGGCCATGTATTTCATTTCAGGATGACCGAGCATCTCTCCCGGTGAATAGATTTTCTTAAGATAGGGTATGACTGGAAAATCTTTCAATTCTCTGTATTGGGAGAGTTTTTCCGGATCTCCAAACAAATAGATTTCTCTTCCGGGAACAGGATGAGCCGCAAAGTACTTGCAGATATGAAATAGGCGAACACCGATTCCGGAGTGTTCAATCATCCTCGCATCAATTCCAATTTTCATAAATGAGCAACCTTTTCTTCCATTATTTATGATTGTCTCAAAATGTCTTTTTTTTAAATTGCAAATTATGTATTCTTTCCCCCATAAAAATATTCTAGATGCAGATCAATTCACCAAGGAAGATCTCGATTTCTTTATTGAGATGACCCATCGGATGAAAGACATCTATCAGAGTGGCAAGGCTTTCGGAATTTTGAGAGGAAAGCTTCTTGCATCACTTTTTTTTGAAGCTTCGACCCGCACCAGACTCTCCTTCGAATCGGCTATGGAACGATTGGGTGGTAGATTGATTTCCACTGTCGGATTCCAGTTTTCATCAATTTCCAAAGGGGAGACTCTTTATGATACTATGAAGATGATCGAAGCCTATGCTGACATTGCAGTCATTCGACATCCTGTAGAAGGTTCTTCCCGGATCGCTGCCGGAGCGGTCAAGATGCCCGTAATCAATGCCGGAGATGGTGCAGGACAGCATCCCACTCAGGCGCTTCTGGATCTCTATACCATCAAATCAGAGAAAAACACTCTTGAAAACATTACCATCGGTTTCATCGGAGACTTAAAGTACGGTAGAACCATTCACAGTCTGATCAAATTACTCAAATTTTATAAGATCAACGCAGTCTTGATCTCTCCGGAAGAATTGGCTCTGCCCGACTCCTACAAACGTGATCTGAAAGACTATCCCATGTCAATTGAAGAAACCAGAGACATCAAAGCTATCTGGGATTGTGATGTGATCTATGTCACACGAATTCAGGAAGAAAGATTTGCGGATCACAAAGAATATGAGAAGCTTAAAGAGACTTACAAGATCAATAAAGAACTCATTTTGGCATCAAAGAAAAATACAACAGTGCTACACCCCCTTCCGAGGGTAAGTGAGCTTTCTACAGATGTGGACGATCTTCCCAACGCTGCTTATTTCCGTCAGGCAGAGTATGGAGTAGTGAGTCGTATGGCTCTGTTGTGTTTGTGCCTCGGAGTTCCCATTCGGGAAATACAAAATTAAACTAAAGGATACTTACTAGTGGCGAAAATTAATGATAATTTTTTGAAATTGAAAGCGGGATATCTCTTCCCTGAAATCTCAAAAAGGGTTAGGAATTTTTCAGATTCCAATCCGGGAAAACGAATCATTCGATTGGGGATAGGAGACGTTACACTTCCTCTGGTTCCAACTGTGGTGAAGGCACTAAAAGATGCATCCGATGAAATGGGAACGTCTGCAGGTTTCAAGGGCTATGGTCCCGAGCAGGGATATGGATTTCTTATCGATGAGATCATCAAGCATGATTTTCAATCCAGAGGGGTTCAATTATCCTCAGATGAAGTTTTTGTATCGGATGGTTCCAAGTGTGATACGGGTAATATTCAGGAGATTTTTTCATTGTCTTCCAAAATCGCTGTTACTGATCCCGTTTATCCGGTTTATGTAGACACGAATGTTATGGCGGGCAGAACAGGCAATTCAGGAAGTGATGGTAAGTACGAGAAGTTGATTTATTTGCCCTGTACTTCAGAAAATAATTTTCAACCGGACTTTCCAAAAGAAAGAGCTGACCTCATTTATCTTTGTTATCCCAACAATCCCACCGGTACAACAGTCACCAAAGAAAGATTGAAAGAATGGGTTGATTACGCTAGGAAAAATAATTCCATCATTCTCTATGATGCGGCTTATGAAGGATTCATAACAGATTCCTCTCTCCCACATTCTATATTTGAAATTGAAGGAGCCAAAGAAGTCGCTATTGAGTTTCGCTCATTCTCCAAAACAGCAGGATTCACAGGAACCCGTTGTGCTTATATTGTAGTACCCAAAGAATTGAAAGGTGAGTCTGAGTCCGGAGAAAAAGTGAGCATCAACTCTCTATGGAACAGAAGACACACAACTAAATTCAATGGAGTTTCCTATCCGATTCAAAAAGCGGCAGCCGCTTGCTATTCTGATTCGGGAAAGAAAGAAATTTCCGCAAACATCAATTATTACATGGAGAATGCCAGAATCATTCGTGAGGGAATCTCAGCTCTCGGCATTCAGGTCTATGGTGGTGTGAACGCTCCTTACATTTGGTTGAAAACCCCCGGAAATGCAACTTCCTGGGATTTCTTTGATCGATTGTTGAATGAGGTTCAGGTTGTCGGAACTCCCGGGTCGGGATTTGGTCCTTCCGGAGAAGGATACTTCCGATTGTCTGCATTTGGTAAGAGAGAGGATGTAGAAGAAGCAGTTCAAAAAATCAAATCTCTGAAACTTTAATTTTTCTTATATACTGAGGTTTGGATTGAAAAGAGAGTTTTTTTTAAACTCTCTTTTTTTTTGTTTTTGACGGAATTGATTTTTTTTGAATACTTTCTCCTATTCAATCTCCGGGTATGAAATCGGTTTGAAACTAGCATTGGTTCTTTCGGATTTCAATTCAGTTAGACTTCCCGGTGTTTTTTCAATCGGAGGGAATGTTTGAAAAAAGTTATCCTAGTCATTTTCTTTATGATCTTCGCTATTCTATCTGAAGATCTCATATCAAATCTTTCAGCCAGACCGGGGGGAGGAAGTAGCTACCGCGGTTCTTCAGGAGGTGGGTTTCGTTCTTCATCAGGTGGCTCCTCATTCAACTCTTCCGGGAGTGGAGGAGGTTCGATGGATCTCGGAACCGGACTCCTCATCGTTTTTATAGTCCTCTCTGTAATCAATTATGCAACCTTTACCTATGGTATAGATTTTCAGGACAAAACAATAGACCTGAAGAGGCGATTGATGGTGATAGGAGGATTTGTACTGGGAGCGATTCTGGCTTCTCTCTGTGTTATGAATTCTCCTCAGACTCTCTTTCTTTTGGGTTTTGTGGTTCTGATTTCGCCTATAGTTTTTCTGTATCTCGGTATCAAGGCGATTTTTGGAAAAAAGAAATCAGTCTATGTTGCTTCCTCTTCGGAGGGCAAGAAATGAAAAATATCAATAGTTTTCTTTTGTTCTCAATTGTTTACATTTCCTTCATTCTCCTTTTTAATCAAACTATGGGTCGAAAGGCTATTCCCGGGGGAATGGTTCCATATCTGATAATAGCTTTACCGATAGTTCTGGCTTCAATGGGATTTTATTGGTTGATGAATTATATTGCCTACAAGAAAGGGCCGGTTAAGAAAATTCTCGATACGGCTCTGGAATTCGAACAGGCAGAAGTTTTCAAAATCAAAAAAAATGACAATCAGTTTGATCCCAAAGAATTTCTCAAAGGTGTCAAGCGGTTGGCGACAATTTTAAATCAGGCCTGGTGTGAAAACAAAATGGATTTGGTTCGAAATATGGTATCTGCCGGAATCTACAACCGATTTCGCATCCAATTGGATTTGATGCTGAAAGACAAAACCAAAAACATCATGGCTGATTGGGTTCTCAGTCGTCTGAATATTCGATCGGTAGAGGTAGATGAAGTCTATGAAACCATTCACCTGGAATTGACTGCCTATGCGAGAGATGCAAATATCACAACGGGACTTTCTCCTGAAGAGGAGAAGAATATTATAGAGAATACTCCTCAGACATACTATTCAGAGATCTGGTCCTTTGTCAGGAAGAAGGGCTTGAAGACAGAACAGGGGAAATTCCTCCTTTCCGGAAATTGTCCGAATTGTGGTGGGGATATCTCGGGGAAAGGACAATTGAGTAAGTGCGGGTATTGTGGATCCATTGTCAACTCAGGAGAGTTTGATTGGGTTTTAGCGGAAATCACCCAGCATGAGGAATGGCGTCCCAATCTAAGTTCCGGTTCTATTGACCTCTCCGAATTTCAAGCATCCAATGGTTTGGTCAGTCGTCAAATTATTGAAGATAGGGCCTCTGTTCTCTTCTGGAGATGGATACAGGCAGGATATTTCAACTCCCGGACTTATCTTTCCAGGGAGACTGAAAAGGAAAGGTTGGATACCATAGCTCTTAATCATTCGGGTGTTCATGATGTAGCGGTAGGGGCTGTAGACTTGAATGGATGTCAGATGGAATCAGGAAAAATAAAAGCGGAAGTTCTGATCTTATGGAGTGGGGCGGATACAAATCTAAGTGAGTCCCTGCATAGAGAGCATTATCTTACTCTAGCCATCCAACCCTCATCTAATTCTAAAAATGGTTTGTCCGGGAATTCCTGTCCGAATTGCGGAGCGCCTCTGCCTGAATCAGATTCTCTGAATTGTGACTACTGTTCCGCTGAAGTACCTGCAATTACGGATGATTGGCTTTTGAGTTCTATTAGAGAGAAAAATTAGGAAAAATATATGAAATTATTTAGTAAAGAGTATAGAATCCAATTGAATCGAATGATTGGAGAAATTGAAAAAGTATCCGGAGTAGAGGTTGTCATTGTTGTTGGTAAAAAATCAGCAAATTATCTTTATATCCATTTGATTTCCGGTGTACTACTTAGTTTTGCATTCAATTGCTATCAAATGTTCATAGACATTGAAATTGCGGATGAGGTTATTTTTGTTTCGACCGTTTTGAGTTTTGTTGTCGGATATCTTTTGATGTACATCCCCGGGCTTTCCTCTCTTCTCATCCCCAAAGAGATCTTACGCAGAAATGCTGAAATCTATGCAAGAGCCCTTTTTCAAAAAGGAAAGATCTACGAGACAAACACCAGACAGGGGATTTTGCTATATGTTTCCTTGTTTGAAAAAACTATTATGATGATAGAGGACAAGAATGTTGCCTCACGAATCCCTTTTCATGTCATTCAAGCTCAGAAGAAAGAATTTGATTCACTATTTCAGGGTATTTGGAATCTTAAATTCCCGGAAGAATTTCTCAATAGTTTGAATCGGTTTAAAGCCACAGCAGAGAAATACATCCCTGTTTCTAAGAATGATGTGAATGAGATTCCTGATGATTTAGAGATTATCCTTTAGGGAAGGAATCAACCCCCTCCCTTGCTCATAAGAAATTTCTCAAGAAATTCTGTTATATCGATAATATTTCTATTGATCATTATCTTTAGCTCGGGAGGAATATTCTGAGCTTTGATTACCCTATAGTAACTGATAGCATTCTTAAGCATTTTCCTTCTTGCAAACTCCTGAGCTTTCATTAGCATCGGCTTATATTTGTAATACGAATATTCCATTAAGCTATAGTTTTTTGACAGTCGGAATGAATGAGGGATTTTGGTGAAGTCATAGGTAAGGGTAAGGAATGGAGCATCATCCACCTCGGGCGGTTTGAGTTCGAGGATACCATGAATCATCTTCTCTTCTTCGGGTTCTTCAGGTACTTCGATTTCCGGAACGTCTATATCACCGATTGGTTCAATGTCCGGAGTTTCGATGTCAGGATCAAACTCATCTTCCTCTTCATCTTCTTCTCCAAATCGTTTGTCCTTGGGAGCGGGGAGATCTATTTTAAAGAGTTCTCTGACTTTTTCATCCATTAGAGTCGGAAAGAGGATGTCCTCCGGCTCTTCGATTCCTTCTATATCATCTTCAGGAGAACCGATGATGATCTGTCGTTTGGGAGCTTCTTCAAAATCTTCCTGGGGAATGATTTCGGGATCGGGAAGATTGATTTTGGGTAGTATGATCTCGGGAGAGTAACGTATGTACTCTTCATTGGCAGGGGGATGTTGTTCCACCTCTTCCCGCAAGTCCTTATTTGGAGGTGGGGGAGTTGCATTTTGTACCTGATCCTGATCCACAGGTTTGGGGAGAGAAGATGGATCAATCGGTACGGGTTCGGGAAGGACTACAGGAATAAAATTGGGAATTGGAGGAGGTTCACTCGGAACACCCAAAAGAGATTCGGGAGTAAAGGGATTTTTATTTTCATCCCAATCTGCGGGAGGAGCCTGAACCGGGTTCGAATACTGTGGTGGAGCATTCCTTGCTATTTCTTGAATTTTCTGTTGTACTTCTTGATTCCAATTCTGAACAAAATCTTCCCTTTCTTTGAAAAGGTTCTGAGACTTTCTTCTATCCTGTCCGGACCTTCTATCTCTAGCTACAACTTTCTTTACTTTTCTTCTGTCCTGGCCTGACCTTCTCTCTTTGAATGGCATGGATTTGTAGGGCTGCCAATCGGGTTTTGAAAGGAGTTCATTGATTAAGTTCATTTTATTCGGATAGGGTCTGGGTGGTGGCATTTCTGAATGCGGAGTCCACTGCTCTCCCTCCGGAAGTCCACCCGGGATTCCCATATCCATACTTTCTTCTAACTTCTTTCTTTCTTCAGGACTCAGATTGGGTCTGGGAATGAAAGATTCATCGAGTGGTTGTTCAAAACTGGGTGTAAGAGATGGGTCAAAATTCTGAAATCCCGAACTCGGAGAAGGGCCTGTTGATCCGGGAATTTGTGACTCTGCTGTCTTCCCGCCCCGTCCGGCATTGGGATCAAATTCTATTCCACCCTCACCGGCTAAAGAGTCGGGAATTTGTAAGAGATTTTCATTTGGGTTGGAGCTAGAATCAGGAGTACCTGGATCTTTTCCGAATCCGGGTCTCTCGGATGAGTCACCTGAGAGTTCAGAACTTTGTACCGGAGGTGATCCGGATCCATTTCCCGGAAATCCCGAACTAACTCCCGATCCTTGATTGGGACTACCTGAAGGAGGAGTTCCTACAGGAGCTGAGCTATCGCCTTGCGCTTGAGATCCTGTGGGTCCTGAAACCGATGGTGCGGAAGGCATAGAGGAAGAACCTCCCTGTTGACCGGGGATGGACGAACCTCCGGTTCCAAGTGGAGGACTTCCGAAAGCAGGCGATTGAGTCTCAAGTTTGGTTTCCTGGTTGGATAAATTTTGTGTAATATTTTGTTGAGTTGGGGCAACTGGAGTACTGCTTTCAACCGGAGGCATAGTAGGGTCATATACAAGCGGACTTCCTGAAGTTTGTGGAATTCCGGATCCCTCGACAGGAATTGCCGGGCCACCCTGAGGAGCCCCCCTGGATTCTCCACCGCCACCAACGCCGGGGAAACCGCCAGCTCCTGCCCCAGATCCAGCAGATGCATCGGATGGGGGTCTATCTGGAGAACCTTGTCCAGTTCCCCCCGGAAATCCTCCACTGCCACCAGCGCCGGGGAATCCACCTGCACCAGTTCCAGATCCAGCTGAGGCATCGGAAGAAATTCCCTCTGGAGAACCCTGTCCACCTCCGCCCGGAAATCCTCCACCGCCACCAGCACCTGGGAAACCGCCAGCTCCTGCACCTGTTCCAGATCCAGTTGAAGCATCGGAAGAAATTCCCTCAGGCGAACCTTGTCCACCTCCGTCCGGAAATCCTCCACCGCCACCAGCGCCGGGGAATCCACCTGCACCAGATCCAGCTGAGGCATCGGAAGAAATTCCCTCAGGCGAACCTTGTCCACCGCCCCCCGGAAATCCTCCACCGCCACCAGCACCTGGGAAACCGCCAGCTCCTGCACCAGATCCAGCAGAAGCATCGGATGGGGTTCCATCGGGACCTTGTCCACCAGCGCCACCGGTGCCGGGGGAACCGCCTGCTCCTGCACCTGATCCAGTAGAAGCATCAGAAGGAGTTTTCTGTGAATCTTCCTCTATTTCTTTCTTCGATTCGGAATCCTCTGAGATTTCTTCAGGACCATCCTTCTCATCTTCCTCAGAGACCTCTTTGGGTTCCTCTTCTTCAATGATTTCAATGTTTTTTTCTAAAGAAGAAGGAGTCTCGTCTTCCTCTTTTGATTCTTCAAGCTCGGGTGCTTTCTCTTCATCTTTAGGTTTCAGAGAGGAAGATTTCTCTTTCGTTTCTAGTTTATTCTCGGGTTTGGGCTTTGGTGGCGGTTCTTCTTTTGTCTCGGTGAGGTCCCGAAGAACTTTGCTAAACTCATTCTCAGGAGTTGAATTGTGGGATAATTCTTCCATGGCGGAATGAATTTCTGATTTTAATGACTCTTCCTTCTCTTTTAAAACTTTGGATAGAAATTCTATGTTTTCTTTTAATTTGGAAGCACCTTGGGAATCCCTAAATCGTGGTAGAATCCTAGCATAGATTTCCAGTGCACTTTTGATGTTTCCTCTTTTGAGGAGACTTTCTGCATTTAAGAGAGGTCGTTTGTGAAGAATATTTTTGGGATTCTTTCCGGTGATATCATCTGAAAGATGTGGAGGATTTATTTCTTCCTCATCAAAATCTACTCCAATTTCTTCTTCAGCCATTTGGTTACTTTTCTCCTATGGGAGAACCCCACCGTTTTTAGATTATTCAGACAGAATCTGCTTACTGTTATTATTTTCGACATTCTGAGCCGCAAATTTGGATTTTTTCTTAAGATCAATCCTGCTATAGGTTTTGTTTTTTCAAAGAAATTAGAACTCTGATTCCGGAAATTCAAAATTCATAAATCAAAGATTCCTTCTCTAAATTTGTATATCTATTCATTTTCCTTCCATTTGCATCATATTCGATCTGCCTAAAATGTTGTTGACACAATCTAAAAATAATTGAATTTTGACAGATATGAAGTCAGCCCCAAAAAAGAATATTAGTTTTGGTTCAAGCCCTGATAACGAGGATGGTCTTCAACTTAGAATCAATTTTGATGAAGACACCAAAACGGCTTATGGAGACTACACTTGTCCAACTAAATTTCAAGGTCAGCCTGACATGATTCACCCCGGAGTGATTGCTACTATTCTGGATGAGATTATGGCAAAAATCAATGAAGCGATGAACTTTGAAACTATGACAGGAGAGCTTACAGTTCGGTACTTACAACCTGCATTTATCAATGAACCCCTTCATCTTCGGGGATGGTTTGTAAAAAAGAACAAAAAAGTGATAGAAAATCGAGCTGAAATAGAAAATGAGATTGGAAAAATAGTGGCACGTGGAAAAGGTAAATATTTAGAAGCGGGTGACTAAACAACAAACGCCGATGTGGTGAAACTGGTAGACGCAGTGGATTCAAAATCCACCGGGGGCAACTCCGTGTCGGTTCGATTCCGACCATCGGCATATTATTTACTCTCTGCTATAGCACTTTCATAGAATTCTTTTTCTATAAAATCTATTCCCCTTAGAATGATCCTGATTTCATGTTCATTCAAATTCATAAACAATTCCTTCCCCTTTTCAATAATCCCATAGCCTAGTTTTATTCCTGCCACTTCCTGTTGTGAATAGAGACGTGGTTTGGATTCCATTTTTTCAATCACATGTTGCATCACGTCCTGCACTTTTTCCAGGAGTTCGCGTTTGGACAGTACTTCAAAGAGCTTGATGACCTGCTCCCGAAATTCATCAGCATCTTTCTTGGGAATTTGTGCAATCAAGGAATTGAACACTTTTTCTTCTGAAATATCCAGACCCTGATCGATCAATGGTTTGGCCTTAATGTACAAAACTCTTTCGAATTTATGGGCTGCAAGGTAACTCCTCAGCGCAGAAATACCTGCCTGAAGAGCTTGGATCAGCATCTTTCCAAATCTCATGATTGCATAGGGAAGGTTTCCGATCACCCCGAAGAGTTTGGTTGGAGAATGGACAAAATTATTCAAGGATTGAAATGCATTGTCCAGATGCTTTCTTTCTTCGTAAGGGGGATAAAGAAGTTCTAAAAAATAATGAATCAATTTGTCGATAGTACCGCGGTCGAGAGCATTTAAATCAGGGAAATTCTCTATTTTTTCTTCTGAGTATCTGAGAATCAGAGATTTTCTATAGGCTTCTATGATTAAGGAAAATTGCTCATCTTCCAAGTAATTATTTGAATCCATATCGGGTCACACCAATACTATCATTTTGAATATTTGATTAAGCAAACCATTCTCTTTATTTGTCTACAACTTCAAAAAAATAATTCTCACCAGTTTTCGTTATGTACTTTTCAAATTCGATTCGTTTGCCTTTGGGAACAATTGGTGAATTTTTATCCCTGACTTCTATCCCCTGAAAAAGGGAATAGATTCCAACTGCCAGGCAAACTGCTACTTTCTTCTTTTTTTTAGTCAGAAAGTAAATGTCCTTTTGACTTCGAATGTCCCCAAGTTCCAAGTATGCTGAGATGGCATTGACAAGAGAGGGTAGGCTATAAGTGGAGATATAAGGTGCCATGATTGGATTGGGTTCCGAATACAAATCAGAAGAATTGGGTTGAAGTCGCAATCCATACTGAAGAAATCTCAATAATTCTGCTCCGGAGTAGTGATTGTCTCCGCCGAAACTTTCCGGACCATCTTCTCTTTTCATCAATTCTGGTTTGCCCCTCTCCCTATCCCAGTATTTGCCTACAGCTTTGTAGTTATTGTGAGTAAGGGCATAGGGACCTTCTTTTCTGAGAGCCTTATCTTCCCAGCCTTCATCGTCTTTGTACTTCCAGGTGACCATATTGTAACGATAGCCTTCGAAACGCTTTAGATTGGGTTTGGTTCCGCTTTTATTGGGCCAATATCCATGGAAATAAATCCAGGCGTCAGCGACTGCATTTTCAAGGTAGTTCCAACCGCCCTGAAAGATCATCCAATTTCTCCAGGGTGATTTTTCTGTGAATTCTTTGGGGTCAATTTTTCCTTCTGAAATATTCTTCAATAATTGGAAAGTTTGATAAGAAGGGCTGAGAACTACACCCATTCCCCCTCTATCTTTGTCCTTTCTACTTCCCATATCATTGATGTGGAGGGAGACGACCAAATAGGGCTTTTCGCGATTGATTTTTGTTAGTCTACCGGGAAGAATTTTCCCTGTTTTAAAATCAGGATAATCATAGAGCCTGTATTTGTCATTTTTGTCTTCTTTTTCTCTGTACTTCTTATCATTATAATTGTCCTCACGGGAGAGGGAGGAATCAATTTTTATCCAGGGAGTATCTGAATCTGAGAAAATTTTTATATAGTTTTTGAATTTTTTAAAACCCTTTCTGGTCTGAGTCAGATCCAGAATCTTCTTCATCTCTTTGGCAATTTCCAAAACGATTTCCATTTCGGTATTCCCATTATAAGCAGCCCCATTTTTAAAAGGTTCCAGATATCTTCCTGAAACAGTATCAAACTTATCTCCATAAATTTCATATGGTGTTTGTTTGCTTCCTCCATGCCCGGGATCTATTACTATCTTGTATTTGGGAATGGCATCCGAAAGTAGTGGAAAGATTGTGAGGAGATTCCAAAAAAATATAATTCGAAAGATAGTCACTGCGATTACAATTCTTTAATGGAATTAAAAAAAATCTACTGAAAAAGAATGAGATCGATCTTATCTTATAAAAATCCTCCGAATTCACAGACTCTTTATGTAGATTTACCAGTTATCATAAATACTTGCATATTTCTTCTTAAGGTAGGTAGCCATTTTATAGCTGATTTCACTATGAATTTGTAAGTATTTTTGAAAATGACTATAAAATAAACGAAAATGAAATTTTGAATCCCGACTCCAAATCTAATGATATTTTCTATATATATTTGAATCAAAAATATTACTTGAATTTTTTTTTATTTGGACGGTGATATTGAATATGTTTTTTAGTAAATTCTAAATATCATTAAATGATATTTAAGGTAGATTGACTTTGACGATAAAAAGAAAGATTGTTTTAAATCTAATCTTATTGATAGGTTTTGTTAGCATTTCTGGCGTTTTTGCCTCATGGATGAATCATCGAGTTTATTTAGATATCTCTAATGTGATCCACAAGAATTCCAAATTAAATGATTTAGCGTCCCGTCTGACCATAAAGTCACTGAACTTGCGTAGATATGAGAAAGATTATTTTCTCAATTATGGAAACAAAGTTAAGCAAGCGGAGTACTACCTTAAGTGGACCGGGGTATATGAAGAATTGGATTCACTCTTAGAAGAGTTTGAAACCCAACTCAAGGGATCATCCAATCAAAAGGATCTGGAAAGAATTAAAAAATGCAAAAATAGTCTGGATATTTACAGAATTGGCTTTTCTCGTGTAGTCTCGGGATATGAATCCAATCTCTTAAAATCTTCCGGAGAAGGTAATATTGAAATATCTAAATACAAAGATTCTATTAGAGATTTTGAGCAAATTACTAAAGATATTTCAGGAGATTATTTTGATCAGCTCTCAACCGGGAAAAATTTTCTCTTAAAAATTGTAGTGTTTGCAAAGTATTTCTCCATATTTGTGAATTTCGCCTTACTCATACTTTGTATTACAGTAGGATATTTTATCTTTAAATCTACAGTAGATCCACTCGAGAAGATCTCAGAGAAAGTAAAGGAGCTTTCTTCTAAACAGGGAGACCTCAGCATGAGGTTGGACGAGAACAATAAAGATGAACTTGGTATCCTATCCACCTATATAAATTTGTTTATTAGTAAAATCTATGAACTTATAAAAGAGATAGCTTCATCTACAGAAAATTTAAGTAGTTCATCACAGGAAATTTCTTTAACTATGAACTCTTTTAATTCTGAAATCAGGAAAACAGGAAGTTCAGTAAACACAGCAAATCAAAATATTTTCAGTATTTCTGATGTATTAGAGAAATTAAATACCTTAAATAATAATCAATCCGAGAGAATTCAGAAACTGAATGAGAAAGTTGAAGTCTGGTTTGAAAACTCCGGCAGGATTATAGATACAATCCATAAAGCGAATAGAAATACAGACTTAATCACTTCTAAGGCAGTAGCCTCAGAAAAAAATATGCAGGATATGAATGCGAATATTGAAGAAATTCATAAAAGCTCACAGAAAATGGTAGGGATTCTGGAGATAATCAAAGGGATTTCAAATAAGGTAAATTTATTATCTCTGAATGCGGCTATTGAAGCGGCCCGTGCAGGAGAATCCGGACGGGGGTTTTCTGTCGTTGCATCAGAAATTTCTACTCTAGCCGAACAGACCAATCGAAGTATCAAAGAAATCGAATCATTGATTCAATTCAATAGAGATGAAATTCTAGTTGGTATTACAACAGTAGACACAACTATTAGATCCATGAAAGATATTCTTTCGGGTATAAAAATGGTTCATAAGGATATAACTGAAATCGATCATATTCTCAATGGACAGATTCAATCCAATAATGAAATCCATTCTAGTTTTAAAGATGTTTTGCATGATAGTACGGCGATTGATTCAGGTTTAAAAACGAGTTCAAACTCTATCAAAACTTTGACCCGGGAGATATCATCTCTGGACAGTACATTTGATACTATTACAAATCGTTCCGGTCAATTGGACATAGCACTGGAAGACATTTCCAAATCTGTTATTCAGCTATCAATTCAAATGGATAAATTTAAAGTCTAATCGATTGCTTAAGATGTAATTTTTTATTAGTCAACTTTTCTTATCTCCGAAAAATGGACACTGCATACAGGAGGGGGCTATGAAAACTGGACTCGAAAGTACAAATGAAGCATTAAAAATATTAGAAAAATCAAATGCCGGAGAACGTATTTCCAAGGAAGAAGCTCTGATTCTATATAAAGAAGCTGATTTTTTAGATATTCAAAAAGTTGCCCGCCAAAAGAGAGAATCTACTCTGAGCCATAGATATGCAAGTTATACTATGTTTAGAGTTGTCAATTATACCAATTACTGTAATGTCGAATGTTCATTCTGTTCTTTTATGGATGAAATCGGAAACGGGAAGGGATACAATCTCACGAAAGAAGAAATTTTAGAAAAGATGGATTATGCATATGGGGAAGGTGCGGATCAAATGTTTCTCCAGGGCGGAGTCAATCCCGATTTGCCTTTCGACTACTATCTAGATGTAATACAAGCTGTAAAGTCTAAGTATCCGGATTGCCATATAAGAGCATTTTCGCCAGTGGAAATTATCAATCTGGAAAAGATCACGGGCAAACCTCTGCGTGAAGTCTTAGAAATTCTCAAAGAAGTCGGACTGGGATCCGTGCCGGGAGCTGGTGCTGAAATCCTAACGGAAAGAATGAGACAGATTATTTCCCCAAAAAAGGCAAGTGTTGCAGAATGGGTCCGGGCAATGGAAACCTGCCATGAAGTGGGTCTGACAGGTTCAGCCAATGTCGTATTCGGAAGTGAAGAAACCTATGAAGAAGTTGTAGAGCATTTAGGAGTAATACGAGATTTACAGGATAGGACAGGTGGCTTTCATGCTTTCATTCCCTGGACATTTCAACCTCAAACTAAAAAGTTCAAGATTCGGTCTGTGCCCACTCATGAGTATCTGAAAGTTTTGGGACTGTCCAGGATTTTTCTGGATAATGTACCTCATATAGAGACCTCGGTTATGGTTCTCGGAAAAGGTGTTGGACAATTGGCTCTGTATAGTGGAGCTGATGATATATCTTCAGTTGTTATAGAAGAAAATGTTCTCAGATCGTTTGGTTTGAAAACAGAAAAAGAAGCTCTTCGTTTTATAAGTGATGCGGGATTTGAACCCAAAAGAAGAGACTTATTGTACAATTATAAATAAGAATCCATGAGTTCGAATAAAAATTTTATGGTTCAGGTGTTTGATTTAGTTTTAAATGGACTCCTCAGTAATAAGAAAAAAATATTTTTATTTTTTATCATACTACTTTTATTCAACTCATCAGGTATTCTGGCAGAAGAATCAGTTCTGATGTATCCCTCTTATTCCTATTGGGATGAATCAAAGGATTTTATAGAATTTGATTTGCATATCCATGTGTTTAAAAAAAAGGAAAACTCCAAACTCAGAAGATTTTTTATTCACAATATAAAAAAATATTCCGGAATAAAAAATCCTGACATATCGGGAGATCTTTTCAAAGAAAGGATGCATTGGTTTTTGATCGATAATTCCAGACTTAAATACTTAAAGGCAAAGATAAGAGATAAGGAATTTAAGCTCAATAGAACCCGCTCTAATGGTCACTCCCATACTTTGATTCAGATACCCCGTTCTTGGATTTCCCCAGAAGAATTGGAAAATGGATTTTTAAAGGTTGAAATCAATCATCCAAAATTTTCAGAGGGAAAAGTATATTTGATACAAAAGAATAGTATCTGTCTGATATCCGACTTAGATGATACGATCAAATTTAGCGATGTGAGAAATAAGAAACAATTGATGAAGAATTCATTCTTTCTTCCTTTTCAAAAAATCAATGGAATGGAAATTTTTTATCAATCATTAGAGAAAGAGTCTGTTCGTTTCTTCTATGTAAGTGCTAGTCCCTGGCAAATGTATACGGTTCTATCTAACTATTTTAAATCTGAAACCTTTCCTGAGGGAGTGTATTTGATGAAAAACTTCCGGTTCAAAGATCGAGATTTCTTCAATATATTCTCATCACCCGATAAATATAAATTTAGGACGATTGAAAAGATATTTAAAAGTCTTCCGGACAATAAGTTTATATTAGTGGGGGATAATGGAGAAAAAGATCCCGAAGCCTATGCTGATCTTGCAAAGAAATATCCTAATCAAGTGCATAAAATATTGATCCGAAAGGCATATCCCGATGACCCTGCGAATAGATTGGATGAAGTATTTTCGGATTTGCCTGAAAGTATCCATCAGGTTTTTTCTGAACCATCAGAAATTAGGATTCGCTAATTTTCCGGGTTTCCTATTCCGGAGATAGCAATTTTGGTATTGATATCAGTGGAGATATGAACACCTTTTTCCATTCCGGTTGCGGTGAGAAGTATTGTTTCTCCTCTTCTGATTTCCTGATCTTCAATCTGAAATCTACCATCCAGAACTGATAGCAATTGAAAAGTAGGAAGATTGTACATTGAGGGGATGGAGACCTTTCCTTTGAACTCCATAGTTTCAATTCGAAAACGATCGTTTGATGTCAGAATATAACGTTCTCTTTCCGAATCTTGTATTCTTATCGGCTTAAGGAGTTCATCACCTTTGCTGGATTCAAATTTTAATACATCTAAAGCTTTTTCCAATTGCAGGTCTCTGGGCATCCCGTCATCGCCCAATCTTCCATAATCATAAACTCTATAAGTAGAGTCTGAAGATTCCTGAATTTCAAGAATTAAATTGCCCGGTCCTATCGCATGGATTGTCCCCGGTTCAATTAAAAAGCAATCATCTCTAGAAGTTTTCCAGTACTTTAAATCTTTTTCTGCTTGGTTTGATAGAACCTGTTTTCTATATTCTTCTCTGGAAAGACTTCTGGAAAAACCGCAAACAATCTCTGAGTTTTCTAATGCATCCAGAATCAACCAGGATTCTTTTTTTGAAGGATTTCCGGGATCTTTATCTCTGGAATAATCGAAATCAGGATGCACCTGAACACTTAGCTTTTCATTCGCATCTATAATTTTGACAAGCAGAGGGAATGCTTTGTTACGAAACTTAATTCCAAGGATATCGATAGGGTTTTTGATATATACTTCTCGAAACGATAGGTTGTCATACTCTCCACCATCAATTTGGGAAATGTCATTCCTATAGTCTGAAATTTCCCAGGACTCTCCGATTTTTCCTGAAGGGAGAGTCCTGCCCAGGCTTTCCATTTTTCGCCCCCCCCAGATTTTCTCTTTATAGATTGGTTTGAATTTTAAAAAGTTTACCATCTGTACCTATCCTTATTTGAAACCTGCAAGGGTTCGTATCTCACGAATTTTTGAGGCCTGAATTTGTCCCGGTGCTCTTGGATTGGAAATGCATGCATATGTGAATGAAGATCCGAATTGGTCTCCAAACAACCTTGAAAATATCCCGAATTCTCCCATCACAATTAAAATCAATCTATACTGTTTTGAATACTTCAGTCCTAGTTTTAAAAAATCTAAAGCCTCATCGCCGGATTTGGGTAGTACAGCAAACTTATAAATTGAGTTGGATTGATTCTCCGGAAAATTATTTATACTCCTAATGAATTCTTCCTCTGTAAAAGATCCTTTGAAATTATGGAGTGAATATATAGTTTGATAAGATTTATTGTGCAAGTCTTTAAAAATAGAATCATTAGAAACGATTTCTTTGTTCCCTAATCCGGATTTCATATCTATATCTAAAAAATTATTAGATGAATTGAATTCTTCAATAATATGTTTGATATCCATCCAGATCAATTCTGAAAACTCTTTTTCGCTGGAATCTTCTCGCGACCGATAGGTGAACAGAATAGGTTTTGCTAGATTTTTTAAGATAGAAATAATTTCGTTTTTTAAAAAATCTTTCGAACATAAATCTAAACGAATTTCAAATACGTCGATATCCTCTGTATTGAAATTATTGATTTCTCTTAGCTCGGGTTCTCCCAGAGTAACAATGATTTGATAATCCACTATAGCCTCATTTTAGTAGTGACTTTTTTTTCATAAGGTACCTGAATCTTCCCGATGATTGAATCAAAATGGAAACTACCGTCTAAAACAAATTCCATAGTTTCGTTTTTCAACAAAGCCTTGATAATATTCAAAACCATTTTGTAAATTTCCTTATCCGGATTCTCTTCGAGAGAAGTGATCATTTCCAATTCTATTTCCTTGGTTGATTCTGGCGGAATAGTTATTTCTTCGAGATTGGACACCCTGGCAACTTTTAGGTCAGCTCTTTGGGTTTCTGTTCCGATGGACTTCAATTCAAATTGAAATTTCTCGATTGTAACTTCTGAATCATTATTGTTTTCCACTGATAGAATGATGCGAAAATAAACTTTAGGAATGGGTGGAAGTAGGATGAGGTTGTATTTTAAAACTTCTGCCTGAACAAACTCTACTTTGCAATTTTGAAACTCTTTCTTCTTTTTTTCAATAGGATTGGAGCAATGGAAGAATAGAAATGAAATCAGTAATAAAAAAATATTCAATTTTAGGTTGGTTGGGAATAGAATCTTTTTGTGAATCATATTTTAATATCCAATGGTCTGAAATTTTACCGGTACTAAGAAGTATTTATTTTTTTTTGATCTTATTGGCTAACTCTTTAAAATCCGGTAATTTAATTTCGATTTGTTTCCAATCCTCCCATGATTTCCAATTGAATTGTTTCCTATGATTAGGAAGATTCGTATCGTCTACTATTAGATTCTGATCATCGAGCATTGGTTCAATATTACTGGTCTTTTCCAGTGGAAGAGCCAGGAGTTCAAAATCTATTCTCAGATATTTTTTATTGATGAGTCCCATCTCCAATTTTCCATCCAATAGTCTGAGAATTTGGGTTATGATTACCCATCTAACTATTTCAATATTTTTAATTTTGGGATCTAATAATTGTTTGTATAGATTTTGTGTTACCCGTGGGTCTTTATGAAAGAACATAAAACGAAAATGTAGATGATCTTTTAGGTCTGAAGTTATGATTAAATCTTTGCTAGTGAAGTTCTGAAATCCATCAAAATCGATAATTCGTATCATCAGGGAATTGACGAGATCGAGGGTATTGTGAATTTGAAATGCGGGATCTACTTTGATTGTGTATGTTATTTGATTTTCCGGGATGATTGTTTTGATAAAATCTACAAAATTCACTGTATCTTTTAAAGGTGAGTTCTCTTTTACTTCCAATCGGGAAAGCTCGAGAATGTCATCAAGGGAATTGTCAATTTCCTCATAGATATTCTCGATTTTTTCAAATTGATCTTTACTGGCTATGTGAAGATCCGTTTTCATTGCCCGGATGAGCCTTAAGCTGGATTCGATAGGTTCGATTAGAATCTGATGCATATAGTGGAATAAGCGTTCTCTCAACTTGTCCAGTTCCTGAAGTTGCTCGAATCTTTTTTTTATGCTTAGTTTTAGTTGAATGAAACGAATCCTCAGAGTGAGAGTGATGAGTAGAATAAAAAATAAGAGAGCACCATCGATTGCAGATTCGCCGTTTAAAAAGCCTTTTTCTATAAGAACTTCCTTAATCACCCCAACCATAAAATAAAAAACAGCTATGGAAAATATAATTGAATCAAGGTTCTTATCTTTTAACTTTTTTAATGAGTAAAACGAAGTGTAACCCAGAGGCAATATAAGGTGAAACGACCAGATGGAGGTTACTGTAGACCAGAGTGATGGATTTCTGAATATAGCAAAAATAATCACGATCAATAAATTAGTTAAGAAATAGTAATTCTGATATTTCAGAGGATTGATCTTGAAGAAAGATTGGAAAAAGAGAATATAGAAGAATGGAATATTGAAGAGGAAAAATAATTCAAAATATTTATAGATAAGGAAATTATCAGATAATAAAAATCTGAACTCATTCTTACAAAATTCGTATCCGGAAAAAATAATGATGAATAAACTGAACATCAAATACTCTTTCATTTCTGGCATCTTGAAGTAATTGATCAGAAAGAATATTCCGATGAAAAGAAACACGGTTACATAAACCATGTCTGACATTGAATCATAAATTAAGTAATCAACAGCTGAATACATAGATGAGATTCCAAGCTCACCTGAGACTATGCCGGCATAATTTGAAAAATCAGATGTGATACGAATAGCAATCACGTTGGTTCCCTGATGCAGGATGTTGAGGGGGAGGGGGTACACACGCAATCGGTTGTAGGCTAGTGAATTGGATTCAATCTCATCGGGACGTTTTCCGTTTGATCCTATCAAGACACCATTGATAAAGACTTCATCTGAGTTGTAGATTTTACCTAGAGTTATCGAAAGATTTTTCTTGATATTGGATTTGTCGAATTCAAAATTTCTTCTTAGCCAGAAACTTCCTCTGTGATTAGGTTGCGCCAAACGTAAATTGAATGGTACTTCTATGGGTATCCACTTGGAATGATTGTAATTTTCTAATGCATATTCTTTTTTGTCTGTGAGTGTGACGAACCAATCCGGTCCGGAAAGATTTTGAATTTCAGCTACCGAATCCCGCTTTTCATCGTGTACACAAGAAATCAGTAGCAAACTGAAAAGTATGATTTGGAATAATTTGGCCAAAGATCTCATGTCTCAAGAATTAGTGATAATCTAAGGATAACCTCTGATTAATCCAGCTTTTTCTTTTTTTTGTTCAATTTCCGTTCGGGAATTTTCTTGTGTTCTGCAATGAACTGATGCAGTCGGGTTTCCAGATTTTTATTGAGTTTGT
The DNA here is from genome assembly GCA_024233875.1 of Leptospiraceae bacterium. GTDB lineage: Bacteria > Spirochaetota > Leptospiria > Leptospirales > Leptospiraceae > JACKPB01. The sequence goes on along the minus strand of JACKPB010000007.1, from coordinate 29,323 downwards.
TGAATTTGTGTCGATTCATTCCGGGATTTTCCGTAGCGAAAAACATAGTGTAACCGCTATCAGTAAAAATCCGAACCTGGCAATAGGAAAAGTCACCGATTCCGGAATGAAAAAGAGTATGAACTTTTCTATTTTTTTCGGAGGCCAGAACATGCCAGCCCAGACCGTAATAATTTTTATGGAAAAATGCATCCGGCAGCGAGTAGAGCTTCTTGAAATATTTAGATTCTAAAATTCTTTTCTTTTTGTATCTACCTCTATGGAAATATATATTTGTGTATCTTAAAAATTGTCGGGGAGACATAGCCAGACCGGATGCTGCATCAAAATTATTTGTTTTGTACTCATCGATTTCTAAAGGATCCAGAATCTCTTCTTTGAGATAGGTAATTGCGTCTACTCCGGTGATTACCTCGACGACTCTTCCGAGCAATCGATAGTTGTAATTTGAGTAAATGTATTTTTCACCGGGAGCTGAGTTGATTTCTGGGAGGGTGAAATTGCGATTATTGATTGTAAACGTTCTTTCTGTTTTTTTTCCTTCATAAGGAATGCCCGAGCTATGGTGAAGGAGATGCTGGATTTCTATTTCCGCATTGTAATCATTCTCGAGATCGCTATTGAAAATCTCAGGCAAATAGAGGGAGACCGGTTCATCCAGTTCCAGAAACCCTTCCTGTGATAGTTTGAGAATCGCAATAGCTATGAATGCCTTAGTGAGAGAAGCCAGAGGAATGATAGTTCGACTATTAAAAACCTCATTGATTTCGAGGGCTTTCCTATTGTTTTTTAGAACGATTACATACCCACCCCTTGTGACCTGAGAGTTGATTGCATCCCGGATAGAGGATTGCATATCTTTTTTCAGATAGTTTAATTTTTCTTCCGGAGATAGTTCTTCATAGGGAATAGCTTTTTTAGGGCTTGGTTTCTTGGAGACCGAAGTGGATTTTTTCTTTCGTGAAGATTTCTTCCTGGATTTTTTTGATTTCGATTTATGACTATTTTTGCTAACTTCTTCTTTTCCCTTAGAGGATGGTTTTTTTTTCTTTTTGGATGCGAAGAGATTTCCATCAATTCCCAACGTTAGGAAGAAAATTAGAACTGCAGTAATTAGATTTTTAAACATTCTTTACCTGTCCTTGGGTAGGGGTTTCTTGAATTTCTTTATATCTCGGCTTGTAAATTCCCTGTCCATTGGGTTTGGCCAGAAGACCACCTTCTGAAAATTCTTTGACTTTTTCAAGAAATTCCTGAAATTCCAATTCATTAGAGCTTTTATTCGGTTTTTTCTCGGGAAATGTTTCTATGTGAAGGGTGCTGGTAGGGAATGCAAAACTGACACCAATTGCTGCCGCAAGAGTGATGATCTCCATGAATATTTTCTCTTTTGTGTGCATTTCCATGTTCCATTCCGGAACATTCAAATAAAAATGCATTTGAATGATGAGACCCGAATCACCAAAGTTTTGAAATCCAACTACTATTCTTTCCTGTACTACATATTCATTTCTTTTCAGGATGTTCTTTATTCCTTCCAGAAAGGCTTCAATTTTGATCGGAGATGTATCATAGGTGATTGAAAGATATGTATTTGTTCTTCTCATTCTTCTGAGACCCATATTGTCTATATTTGAATTGGCTACTATAGAATTCGGAATGGATACGAGAGAGTCATTCCAGGTTCTTACCCGGGTCGACCTCAACCCGATTTCTTCCACTCTTCCCTCTACTCCTCCCATGATGATATGGTCATCTATTTTGAATGGTCGATCGAGATAAATCATTAAGGATCCGAAGAGGTTGGCGGCTGTGTCCTTTGCCGCGAGAGCCAGGGCCAAACCTCCAATCCCAAGACCGGCTAAGAGGGAAATCACATTGATCCCCAGGTTTTGAATAGAGAGTAAGATACCCAGAGAGACGAGGAGAATTTTTAATGTCTTAGCTATGAGTGGAATGAATTGATCTTCAATTGGATCGGGAGTTTTAGAACGTCGTTCTTTATAAATTTCAATTATGAAATCGGAAAGGTTGGATACAAATCCAATAAAAATAAATCCGACCAATATTTTCAGAATGATATTAAAAATCAAAAAAGCATTCCCTTCTATTCCGGAAGCGTATAGGGTAATGAACCAATAGGCAATCGGAACCATGTAAGTTCCATTTTTTGAAAAAAGTTGATATATCTTTCCATTCCATTCGGTATCAAATTTCTGTGATAGTTTCAGAATTCCATAAAACAGTAAATTAGTTAAATATTTTAGGAAAATACCGGTGATGAGTGAAATTACAGTTCCTATCCAAAGCCAAATTTCCAATCCTAAAATACTTTCTTTCATCCATTCAGGTAGAAAATTTTCTTTCCAGGAGCCGCTGTACCCGGCACCCTTTCCTGAATTTTTTAGATAGGGTAGATGTTTTGTTTTGCTATAGAATTCAAAAGCCTGAAGAACTGTTTCTGAAGAAAATCTGAATTCAGAATTGTACTCTGAATTGTCCTGTAAAAGGATAGTGATTTCTGTGTCGGGAATGACCCATCGCACAACGATAGGAATCTCACCCTGGGATTCGGGAATATCCGAATAGTCCTTCCTGGGTACATAGATACGATCGATGGTTTCTTTTAGGAAAATGGCTATCTCTTTCCCTTTGTCTTTTCGTATCAGTGGGGATAGATCAGAAAGGTCCAAACATTTCACTGCTAACTGAATTTTTTTTAGTTTTTCCTCATCATTTGAATCCAGTCCTTCTTTATAAGTGTTCATCGACTCTAAAAAAACTTTGAGTGTTTTCCTCGGTGAATTTAATTTTAAAGGAGTAAGAGGATTTTCAGCAAGTATAGGAAGGATTGAAAAAATAAAAAATAGAATAAAAGTTTTCAAGGATAGTACCTGTATTACATATGTTTGTAGAAAATAGGTTTTTGATTCTTTTTGAATCGGGAAACTTCAAAATGCAAATGGTATCCGGTTGCACGACCTGTATTCCCAACTTTTCCAATCACATCATTCTTTTTCACTTTTTGCCCTTTTTTCACAAGGATTTTATCCAGGTGACCGTATCGGGTTTCATATCCATGCAGGTGTTTGATCACTACCAATTTTCCATACCCACCTTTCTTCTTAGCCAGTAGAATTTCACCATCCGCAGAAGCAAATACATTGGTACCTTTCAGGGCTGCAATATCAATTCCACCGTGGAAGGTTTTCTTCTTGGTAAACGGATCCTTTCGCACACCGAATCCGGAAGACTTGTAACCCGAGTGTATGGGAGGCGAGAATGCCAGTCCATAGAAAAATGATTTTTCAATACGCCCGAGAGTTCTTCCCGGCACGAACCATTCGGATCGATACTCAGAATCAAAAACAAACAATTCTTCCGGCATATTGTATTTTTTGGCGAGTCGTTTTCGGCTTTTTTCGGAATTTGGCATGTCCTCATCATCATAGATTCCCCTCATACTCGGAATGAACATGATCATACCTTCTCTGATATCCTGAGGTGAACTCAGAGAATTCACAGAGGATAGGGTATCTATGTCCGTATTGGTTCGGGTCATGATTTTGAAGAAATTGTCTCCCCTGACGACTTGGTATTTGAGAAAATAGAGTGGTTTGAGGGACTTTTCAGGCTTTCTGGATTTTGAGATTTTGAGGTTGAACTTGATACTGGATCTAAGTTTTTTTATCCGGGGATTGTCATAATTTAAATTTTCCAGAATATCATGATCTTTTGCTTTTTTCGGGTGGACCAGAAACAAAAGCAATAGTACAAAAATGATCTTCTTCAATGACAATTCTCCCGGATGAAAAGGTTCCTCTGAGCTCTATCGGAAGGATTGGAATGATTTTTCAGAATGAAAAGGCACCCGCCCGTAGTTTCTCCAAAGGATAGGTTAAGTAAACAGTCGTGGAATGCTTACCCTGCAAATAAGTAAAAAGTTCTAGTGGATTGAGACCCATATTGTAGTAACCCTCATCTATCATAGCGATCCCAAAACCCGCACTTTCTTTTTCATCCAGAAATTCGGGACGGAAGAAGTCTTGAGACTTTCCCTCCAGAAAGAGTTCGTGGTGTTTTGTGCGAGAATCATTGATCCTTTCCATATCACTATCCATCACTGGTGCATCATTTTTTATAGTGATCATAAGAGTTTCTTCGCTGATTCTGATTTTCATAGAGATTTTGCGGTTGTCTTTTACAATCTGGTTACGAATCTTCATGAGAAGATTTTTGTCGAATTCTGAAATCTCCTGCTTCTTGACCCTGACTTTTTCTTCTAAGGACAAAATCTTTTGGACTTCTGTTTTGATTTTGTCGGGAACAATGTAGCGTCTCATGGAGTCGCGAAGAGTCTTGGTATCGAGAATCACATCGTGAAGTTCTTCGATCTCTTCATTGGAGCGTTCCACTTCCTGAAGTCTATCATAGAGTTCATTTTTAAAAATCGTAAATCGTATATTCCCTTTGATTGCATTGAGCAGGGCTTCCATGAGTCCACTGAATAAGTGAAAAGAAGACAGGGGGTCGGCTCCGATTCGTTCGAGGATGCCGTTGATGAGATTAGATACAAGATCTCGGGTATCCCGGGTGAGTCCCTTTAGCTCAAAATGAAGATAATTTCTTTGAATGATAGAAGGGAGGTCTTCGTTGATTTCTTTGCTATTTAAAAACTTTTTCTGGTTTCCCATAATTCATTTTTCGTTTTAGATGGTAAATTACTTGAAAGGAATTCTTTGACAAGCAGGTTTTAATTACAATGATAAAAAATACTCAAAAAAATCTGGATTTGGTAACACCCGATCTCGGAGATACAGATAAAATTGAACTTTTAAAGTGGTATGTTTCGACCGGAGATATGGTCAAAGAAGGGCAAGAGTTGGTTGAGCTCGTTACGGACAAGGCCAGTTTTCCTGTTGAGGCACCCAAAAATGGGAAAATTATTGAAATCATTAAAGAAAACGGCTCAATCATCAAAAAGGGAGAGGTCCTGGCAAGAATGGAGATGGACACGATCTAATGAAAATCATTCATATCTCCGATTTGCATCTTCCCACTCAGCTGCCATTTTTCTCTCTCAAGGGGAAAATGTACACAGGATACCTCAATTATGCTTTCAGGAGAAAGTCACGCTATCCCATTTCTGTCCTAAATGGTCTTCTTTTGAAGATCAAGTCCATGGACTACAATCTTTTGGTGATCTCAGGAGATTTTACAAATGTCTCTCATGAGATGGAATTTCCAAATGTTTATGACGCGATGAGTCCGATTTTAGACTCCAGAACTTTTGTTATTCCGGGCAATCACGATCGATACATGGAGTCTTCCATCCGACCTGTGGATCTTTTCAAAAAGTACTTTCAGAACTATCAGGGTGAAAAATGCGGATCAGGATCAACTTATCTCTATCGTAAGAAAATTGGAAATACGCATATTATTGGTATTGATTCAGGGTATCCAACAGGAGTAGGAATTGCTGCAGGTCGGGTAGAGGAAAATTCTATCAATGAATTGCAGAATCTTCTGAAAAATGAAAAGATCAAAGATTATATTTTAGTTTGTCATCATCCGATCTGGAATCCTGAAGAGCACATGGAATCCGAATCCCATCGATTGACAAATAGGGATTTCCTTTTGAACGAATTGAAGAAAAATCCACCATCTCTTTTTCTCCACGGGCACAAGCATACAAATTGGTATCGAAGAAAAGATGAGGAGATCCCTTTTGGTATCATAAACTCTGCATCCAGTACAATGCTTCCCGATAGCAAAAGAAACAATGGATTTCATTACATAGAATACTCAGAAAAAGGGAATCATTCTGTTCAGAGATTTTCCTTTGATGGTACTTCTTTTCGTGAAGATCGATTGATTGAATACTGATACTGTAATACGAAAGTTTTCCTGAGCATGATTTCTTATTTGTAGATATCCTTATATCTTTCAGACTTATTTGCTTCCACAGTCTTAGAGTAAGATTTTGTACTACAGGATTTTTAACTATTAAATTACTCACCTTACGCAATTTTTTATTCTTCTGAACATTTTAATTTTTTAATACAAAATCATATTTCACTAATGGATCAATAAAAATAGGGGCTTGAGGATGATGAGTCTCCAATTTGCCGAAAGGCTCCCTTTCCTTATCCTCAACTTTCACACGAAGTGCATAAGGTGAGGATAATAAATAATTTCTATGATTCTATTTATGAAGTTAATCAATTTCACCCAAACTTCATTTTTTACTCAATCAATTAGGTATTTTCGTTCTTCTTCTGTCCGGTTTGGGGGTGCAAAAGAAATTTCCTTAGAAAAAGCTTGTAAAGATTTCCTATCTTATGTTCTTGGAAGGAAAGGGAGGCTTTCCTATGGGAGCTGATGAGATAAAAAAATTACTGGTAAAGATCAAACATCCAGATTTAAATAAGGACATCATTTCATTGGGTATGGTAAATGATGTAACAGTTTCTGACAACGAAACTCTTGTAAAACTCAGAACCCCTACAGCCGATCGGAAATTACAAATCAATCTGGAAGCTCAGGTACGTCAGGCAGTCTCAAAACAAATTGAAGGGAAGTTGAAAATCAAATTTGATGTAGATCCCAATCTCAGTTTAGATGATTCTAATAAAGTACCCGGTATCAAGAGGATCATTGCTGTTGGTTCAGGAAAGGGTGGGGTAGGAAAGTCCACAGTTACTTTGAATCTCGCACTCAGCCTTGCTTCTAAGGGATACAAAGTGGGCGTCATGGATGCAGATATCTATGGGCCTTCGATTGGAAAAATGATTGGTGTCAATGGGCGCGTTGCACTCAAAGTAGATGAAGACATCATTCATCCCTTAGAAAAGTATGGCATCAAAATAATTACATTTGCCTTCCTTGTGGACGAAAATCAACCCGTTGTGTGGCGAGGACCGATGCTCGGAAAAGCAGTCGAGCAATTTCTTTTTCAGGTAAGTTGGGGTGAACTGGATTTCCTTCTTGTGGATCTCCCTCCCGGAACCGGAGACGTTCAGCTCTCCCTCTGTCAATTGATAGATTTGACAGGAGCTGTGATCGTGACCACTCCTCAAAAAGTCGCTACTCTGGATGCATCTAAGGCTGCGGCTATGTTTGCCCAGGTTAAGGTTCCTGTTCTTGGTGTAGTCGAAAACATGAGCTATTTCATTCCTCCTGATATGCCGGACAAAAAATACAATATCTTTGGTGAAGGTGGAGGTCAGGATCTAGCCTCAGATCTAAAAACCCAACTACTCGGAAAAATTCCTCATGTCATTGACATAATGCAGGGAGGTGAATCCGGAAATCCTCAGCTTTTGAAAGAACCGGGTGGAGTGGTTGAAAAAACCTATAAAGAGATAGCAGACAAATTAGAAGAAGAAATCAAAAAATGGGAAGACTGAAAGTCTCAGTCAAACTTACTCAACTTACTAAATAAATTGCTCAAGAGGAAGGGCTCCAATCCCGGAGTCTTTCTGTGAATGATTTCTTTATGTTCATAGATAATTTCCAAGATTTCATACTTATTCTTAATTTCAGAGATATAGTATTGATGAATCAGCAATAGAAAAAAGCTTTCCAATAATTCCTGATAATCAAAATTCTCTTCCCACTCAGGATGCCTTTCTTTGTAGTTCTTCAGCCAGAGTTCCAATTCCAGCATTCGATAGCTATCCCCAATGCTTTCCCGAATCTGAGTTTCCATGATGTCGAGGACTTCGTTCGGTACATTTAAGGGATGAAGGCTTCCTCCGAGATATACGTCTGAGGGAAGTTGGAGTGTATCACTTAATTCTTTAACTAGGGATCTATTTAGAAATTGAAATGGGATTGTAATACCCCGGGATATAATTGTCTGTTTAAGCTTCAAAAGATCATCAACAATAAAAATAAATCTCGTATGAGAGGGAGGCTCTTCTAGAGTTTTTAGGAGGGACGTCTCTGCTTCCTGATTGATCAGACTGGCATCGGGAAACAAAACGATCCGATACTTTGAAAGATGGGGTTGATACTGAATTCTTTTTTTTATGAGCCAACGAATCGTAAACTCTGCGGGTTCTTTCTCATCCTGTCCGATTGGAATCTTTGAATCCACAGGGAATTGTATGTAATCGGGATGCTGTTGGATTAAGAAAAGTTTGCAGGATTGACAATTCATGCATCCTGTACCTTCCATGCAAAGAAGTTGGAAGCAAAACCTTTCTGCTGTGGACCATTTCCCAACACCATCCGGTCCGTGGAGAATCAAAAGTGGAGGGATGGTTTCCGGTTTTCTCAGATATGTTTCAAAAAATTGTAGGGCTATGGACTGCCCTTTGATTTCATTGATTGAAAATTGGGATTTCAATGTATGTGTTCTTTTATGGAATCTATGGATTTCCTCTGGGAGAATAGAGTGTAGCCTATGACTCCCGTCATTAGTGACAGACCGAGCATATACACCATGTTCAGGTCTCTCAATCGCTTCTCTTCTTCTTCAATCGCACGGATGCTTTCTAGATGAGAGATCAAAATATAAAACTTATCAATGTTCTTGTATTCTTTCCGTGCTTCTACCCGAATCTGTGAGATCAAAACCTCTGCTTGAGATTTTGATAATTTCTGAATGGATGCAAACGCATCATCGGGTTTCATTTCTAAAATTTCTTTTGCTTCCGGGACCGGCTTCTCCTGAGCCTGAAGGATGGAAACAGTGAAGGAGAGGGTGATGAGTAATAAAAATGAGAAAATAGCTGATTTCATTCTGTGTATCCGAAAATATTTTTTAATCCCTGTAATCCCGGAAATTTCTTGGTTGAGAGGATGTAACCGGAAAGGATAGAAAAAATTACAAACAGTGAAGTAAGGGTAAAGAGCAGAGGATTGATCAAATCATCTTTTCCGATCAGATTGGGATCGACATACAGAAGTAGAATGATAGGAGTCAAAAACAAATAAAAAAGTGAAAAGGATATGTATTTAATATAGGAAATCGGTATCACCTGAGACAAAACTAAACGTTTTAAGTGTCCCGGGGCGGGTTGGTAGGCTCCAAAAACATCCGGAGATTCGAAAGGCTTCACTTTATGTCTCATTTTGTAACCAATTCTTCAATAATTCTTTCCCTCTCAGAATGTAACTCTTGAGGGTGTTTACTTTGAGGTTCAACTTGTCTGAAATTTCCTGGTAAGACATGTTTTCAAAATAATACATAAAAATAGGATTTTGATAGACTCCCGGAAGTCTCGAGAGGTGATCCCGAATGTTTCCCCGGGTTTCTTTGTCTATGGCTATTCTTTCCGGAGAGGATTTGCTACAGGCCGCCTGAGAGAGAAGCTCTCTATTGGACTCGGGGAGGACTCTCTTTCTGTATTTCATATTTGCCATGTTTCGACCTATGCGGTACAACCAGGTTGGAAACTTTGAGGTCCCCTTGAATGTGGAGAGTTTTTCGAAGGCTTTTAGGAAGATTTCCTGAGTTAGGTCTTCGGCTTCTTCCTGACTTCTGGTGTATCTCAAAGCTTCTGAATACACCATACCCTGATACTTATCCATGAGTTTTTCGAAGGCTGTGTAGTCTCCCTGCACAACAGAGCGCACCCAGGACCAATCGTCCGGATGACAGAGAAGCTTCGGGGCTTCCTCTATTTGTGTAGCTTGTAAAAAGTCAAGAGACTGAACCCGATTGCTAATGGTAGTAACCCTCCAAGCATTGCCATGGACTTTCCCAGTACAATGATAAAGACAAGAGTAAGTACAAAACCTGTAAATGTCAACAAAAGTCCTAAAAAAAAGGTGAACATGCGGAGATCAAATTCAATCGGTCTGTAGAGATTGGCACGGATGAGTTCGATTCTCTGTCTGTACCACCAAAAGAAAATAAAAAAAAGAAGGGTTGAACCAAAAATGATTCCTACAATAGGGACGGAGTAGAGAACTATTTTGTAGTTTCCACCCCCTCCTTCCTGCCCGGACTCTAGGGCAGAGAGAATCAATTTGAGGTTATTGTTGATTTCTATGAGTAGTTCGCTATATTTTTCGTCCATTAAACCAGGTTGTTTGTAATCAACTGAGTTGCGTAGGCCGCAAGCAATCCAATTCCTTCCTGTTTGTCACAGGTATAGATCCTAACCCCCAGATTCCAATTGGCATTGGGATCCACCTTGGGTCTCTTGATGTTTTTCAGACCGGCGTAAAAAAGATAATTCTTCTTGTTGATTGAGATAGAGAAAGCCAGTTTGCAACCTTTGTCGAGAAAGCCATAATCCTTTCCCCCTGTAAGACTGATTCCGAGTCCCCTACCATCCTGAGAGATGTCGATAGCATCTTCTTTGGTAGAAAAGAGCTTCCATTCTTTTACATAGGAAAGTTCCAATTCGAAGGTAAAGTCTTCGCAACGGGATTCAATGAAGTTGAGAAGTGGACCGATTCCATTGGCGGATTCGATTTCTTTTTGAAGGGTATCATTTCCCAGATTGGGAAGACTGCTGTACAGTTCGACATATCCCAAAAGAACATTGCCCACTCCAAAAAAGGGAACGATGAGAATGGATTTGACATTGTCCAGAAGGTGGGACTGAACCATTCCATCCACAACCTGAGGTTTGAATTTATTGGATGGGTTGAAGAATCCTCTTTCTGTATAGAATTGTTTCTTGTAGGCATCTCTCAGAAAGTAAGCAGACTTGGCATCGGCAAGAGCATTCAATAGGGGAGTGTCAGCCGCATAGTAAAATCCTACCTGAACTTTTGTGATAAAGTATCCAAATTGATTTAGGGATGTCTCCAGCATGATTTGAAACTGCTGGATGGTCTGAGTGATGATAGAGGTCTTCCCATAGAGGGAAAGAACAGAAGTCAGGTCCATCTGAGGAGCATAGTGAAGGTTCAAGAGCTTGATATTTTTAATAGAGGCTCTGGCGGCAGATCTTTCAAGAGGCTCAATGATGATTTCTAAGACTGTATAGAGGTCATTTCGATATGGATTTTCTTGCTTTAGGCGGATCTCTACTTTGTTTTCTTTCATAATAGAGACCATGGTCTGGGGTTTTTCTATCTCACCTTCTACAGCATCTATAATGACATTGGTAGAGCTATTCAAATCTTTCTCTGCCATTACCTTTGTGATGATGTACTTTTTATCCTCAGTTACGGAATTGATATGCTTATTGATTAGTCGATTCAAAATCGTTACTAATGTTTTTTGATCCGTAAGGATGTATTTTTTCATGTATGAGAACCCCTCTCTATTATTTTTACGGGTTTTTTCCCGATTAAAGAACGAATAAACTCTAAAAATTGCAAGTTTTTTTTAATTTAGAAAAAACTTTCTCTTTCCGAGTCATGAATCCAATTTTTCTCTGCTTTCTTTATTAATTTTAGGAAAGATTCAGAGCCTTCTTTTTGAACAAAATGCATTTCTTCTTCGGTGATGGGAATCGCATAGAGAAATGAAATCTTTTTTCCATGCTCGGAGTGAATGGTTTGGATGGGCAAATCTCCTAATTCCGGGGAAGGAGGGGAAGAACAGAGAAAAAGATGAGTGAAGTTGCAGTAAAGGGCATTGGGATCTTTTCTTCCGAGTGAAATCGTATGACCGTGACCGAACCATTTTCCCATCATCCAGGGATATTTAATGATTTCACCAATGGCATGAGGAATCCAGGTGTCTGCGTCGTCGTTTGGGGAGTGAATGGCAAAGATGATTTCAATATAGGAATAATTTTCAAAATCTTTGTGGTAGAGTTCGACTGAGGGCATAGCCTGAGCACTCATACCTAAGGTTGAATAAATGGAAACATTTTGAAATGCATCCGTTTGAAATTTGACGATAGCTAGTTGGGGAAACTTGCCTCCGTCAGCTGACCAATAATTTTTGTGATTTCCTAAGATACTCTCCATTTGATCCAGACGATTTTTTTGAATGGATTTCCATGTGTTCTTATCACTTCTGTATTCCCAAAATTTTCGTGATTGCTCCATCCTTTCTGCAAAGACTCCATGATCCGGATCTCCGAGAGGATGCGCGGTGATAGTCTCTGCAGCCGCATATCTTGAGTAGCCACTCAGTCCTTTCACTCCTGACCAGGGTGGCAAAAATGCTGTCAGTTTTTCTTTATGGAAGAGGGCCAGACTGTCTCCTTCTTCTGTCCAAAGAAAGTAGACGTCATCAGGGAGAATCCTATCGATCGGGGAGTTGGGTAAAATCTCTCCACCACAGAGAATCGGGGCCAGTCCATCTTCCAAATCTTTCTCTTCTCTGGATGCAGGTGCCGGGATTCGGTTTTGAACCCATACGGCTTTCATATTCCAGGCGGGGTTGTGGATGGATTGGAGATAGAGGTAAACAGTTCTTCCATCATCTTCCAGATAGGCAGCAAAGGCACCGTAGGGACTGGTTTCCTGGTAAATGATTTCAGGTTCTTGCATCAGGAAAAATTGACCGGAACAATGCGTTTTTTGAAATGCTCAAGCCTTGCTAAGATCTTTTTTTCCATGTCTTCGACTATATAAATGTCCGGGTAGTAGGCGGAAGCATTGAGCAGGCCTATTAAAGAGTTTTCCTCCCATTTTTCAAAATCTCTGAGGGTTTCGAAAACTTCTTCCGAGACTTCTGTTTGGTTTTTTTTGGAATCTATGAATTTTTGCACTGCTGATTCGGGAGTCATTTTTCTTTTAAAGCCCATTTTTTATCCTCACTTACTCTTTAGAGCATTAGTACAAAACGTCTAAATTCATTCAAGAAAATCTAGCTTTCCTACTAAAAATTCTATTCCCTCAGGACGGGGGAGTTCCATTTTCTGAGGTAACGGGTAAGACTTTAAACTTCCATTCCCGAATCCACCATCGGGAAGGATGGAGGGTGGAGGTCAGCCGCCTCAACCAAAAGGTTTTGAAAATAGATTCATCCTTTCGAAAGTCGTTTTTGTGAAGGGAGGCTATCTTTTTTTTGCTCAAAATCAAGATCAGGGATTCGTCTCCGGAATCTTCTTCAAGAGTCCATTCATAATCCCTTTCTTTAGGAGGAAATCTATGCTTTCCCGGTCGAAGAAAATTATCTGATTCTTTTTCATTTGGATAGAGCAGGTGAATGGTTCCATCGGTTCTCTGATTCAAAAGGTAGAGGTATCCTTCTTCTGAAATTTCAGTATGAATCACGATGGGTTCACCCGGGAAATAATTCTTTTTAAATGTATGTACCGATAAGACTTCTGACTCGGCTCCCAGACCAAATTGAATCATAAATAGTAAGACCAGGGCTCGGATGGGAAACAAAAAAAACAATGACAGGTATCCTTTTCTTTTCATTATGTAATTCACTTATGCCTGAAATCTTTACAGAGCCCCCCTCATCGAAGGAAATTTTCAATCTCTGCTTTCTTCAGACGATAGTAACATTCTTTTGTGAGATATTGCTTTTTTTATTTTTAAGCAGTACCATCACTCCGGTTGTGATTGTCTCCAGACTTCCTGCAGATTTTGTAAAAATGTCGGAGACAGACAAAATTAATGTCAATGATCAAATCATAAGGGATTTAACGGAAGAATTAAAAGATGAAGAAAAAAAGAAAAATATAACTCTCGAGTACAATCGTATTTTGGTCGAGACTCCCTCTCTTCTCCTTTTGAACAGTGCCATCTGGTCCTTTTGTTTTCTTCTCCCGGGATATTTCATTTTTATCAAGAAATTAAACCATCCTGCTCCTGATCTCTCCATGGAATTGAATCCCAATGTTCTTTTGTATGGTCTCTGGGTTGGATTCGTGATATTTATGTGGATTGGTTTGCTTTCCGTATTTTTAAAAATCTTTGACTACAATCCACCTGTTCCGGAATTTCAAAAACTTCTCTTCACTTCCCTGAAAGACAATAACTACTTGCTCGGTTGGGGTATCTATACAATTGGCATCGTTACAGGATTGATTGAAGAGCTCTTTTTCAGGGGATTTCTCCTCACTCAATTCAAAAAAATTGGGGCTTCTCAAGCGGGTCTTTTCTTTACTTCAGTTTTATTCGGTATTCTGCACTACTCACCCGAAGTATCTTATGTAAACCCATTTTTCATAACTATGGTAGGATACATTTTGGGTATTACGTATCTACGAACCGGAAATCTCTGGGTTTCAATCTTCGGTCATGCTACTTATAATTCTCTTGGATTGTTGACAGCTTATTTTGCAGGAGATAAAATTCTTTGAAATTACCATTTCTTTTTTTACTAGTATTTCTTTCAATTTTTCCGGGTTTTGCATCCGAAGTCATAGAGTCTCAGTATTCGATTGAGGATACAAACTTACGTATTACGAAATTATTGAATCATATTACGGATGACTCCATTCGCCTGGAAGACAAAACCCGTGGATTCAATTATCACTACACCCCCAGGTGGTACACTCCATTTCGATTCAATCTCTACATAGGGAAATTTTCTAAAAACTATGAAGGGGCGATCATTCGGATAGAGGCGCCGAGGAAAGGTGAAACTAAGGTTTTTAGATCTATCATCGAACAGGAGTTGGAAATCGCATCTGAAATCACGAATTCCGAAAAGAAGTTTGAGCCTATTCAGACCAAATCCCATGCTGTATCCCTGTCTTTGAATTTTATTTCTCCTGCTTTTAGTGTTTGGTATTCGGGTCATCATTCCCCCTTTTATCAAACCTGGGAAATGTTGGGGAAGATGGGTCTCTACTTTGTTATCGATGTTGTGATTGTGGGTCTCTTCGCTCTCTATGCTCAAAATACCAGAAGATCCAAAGACCTTCTGGACAAACTACTCTGGAGAAAAGGGCCTGATGATTTGGATCTAGCTCATGGGAAATACAGTTCAGCTCTTTTAGTTGCTCTAACCATTCCCCGATTGTATCGCATGTCCGAAAGTTTTTCTGAAATTGGGACACAAAATCGACTTGCAGAATTATCCTATTCGATTGATTTTTAGTGGGAATGCTTGCATTTGAAATGTATATATCATTAAAGAAATGATATTCGAAGGGAGAAGTTTTATGCTAATCGATGAACTAAAAAAAGATCATTTAGAAATAGTAGATATGCTAAATAGCGTGAAAAAAGCAGGAATAGGATCGGAAGAGGGTCGTCAGAAGCTTTTTGCCGCTAAAACATTACTTCTCAGCCATCTCGGAAAAGAAGACGAGAAACTCTATCCATTTTTAAAAAAGGAAGCTGAAAACGATTCTGATCTAAAAGATACACTTTCGATTTTCGCTAAAGACATGGAAGGTATTACCAAAGCCGCTCTGGAGTTTTTTGAAAAGTATTCAACCGGTTCCAACACTATTGAATTTGCAAGGGATTACGGTTCTCTCACTTCCGCACTCGGAAATAGGATCAGACAGGAAGAAAAAATCCTCTATGAAGAATACAATAAACGCAATTAGTGATCCATTTACTTGGGTATCAGATTTTTAAGAATTTGAAATATTTTAAAGAATGATGATATCCAGCTGCTTATAAAGATTTTTCAAATTTTTTTAAAAATTTGAAACCAATCCCGAGGAGAAGACAATGAGAGTGAAGTCAACCTTCAATATCACCCCTGAAAATGTGGAAGCTTTTGGTAATGAAATTAAACAGATTTATTTCCGTGAAAAAGCAAGCCTGGGAAGAGATGATTTAGACAACGCAGAATTTACTGACAATACTTCGAAGTTTCTTGAGTTTTTGGGAAGAACAATGATTAGCTCCGGAAACCCAATTCAGTGGGGTATAGGAGTCATGTTTCTAAATTTTCATTACACAATAGAGTTTTCTCAGGGTCACAATATCTTTCACTCTCAATATGAATCCATCCCGGGGAACCATAAGTTCAAATCGGATTCCTGGGTTTGGAAAAATACAGTAGATGAAGAAGATTGGAAATTTGAAGATCAACTCGTTCATCATCCATTTACAAATACTGTGGGCAAGGACAATGACTTGGGGTATTTATTTTTTAGAGCCAATTCTGTCCAGAATTGGGAGCCCCATCATCTTTTTCAGCTTCCCCTTGTTCTGACTCAACCGATTGTATCATCAATATTTTTCCCTATCTACGTAGCTATGTCCCGGGCCATGACTGAGAGAAAAAATATTTTCGATATAGAAAACTATCGACGTGCTTTTAAAAAAATTGGACTTCATGCATCCACCAATTATCTTCTCTTCCCAATTCTGGGAGGACCGATGGCAGGTTCTATTTTTTGGGGAAATTTTATAGCAAATATTTTATCTAATTATCATCTGCAATTCATCCTGGGAGTATCACATCTCACTGGTGAGTCTGAAGTTTTCCCGGAAAGGTGGCAGGAGACCGAAGGTGAGTTTTTTGTCCGCCAGGTTTCAAGTACGATCAATTATGAAATCCCCCGTTATCTGGAAGTTCTTTACGGCGGAATCAACAATCATATCGAGCACCACTTATTTCCGGATCTGCCCCCAAATCGATTGAAAAAAATTGCTCCCGAAATTCGGGAGATCTGTGAAAAATATGGAATAGCCTATAAGACAGGACCATTCTTATTGCAAATCGGAAAGCTATTGGAGAATCTATTTGTACAATCCTTTCCTATACCCAATAATTCCTTGAAGAGAACGATCAATACTCTTGTGGATCCGGCTGCATTTCTCTCGAATCTTTCAGATGGATTCATGAGTTATTTGAAAATCCTTTCCGGAAATAAGGACCCTCTGAGGAAGGAAATTCGTGTATTACAAAAGATATTAGATGCTTCGGACTCAGCGGCTATTTTAAAATTAGAAATTCCAGAAGAATTGATCCTGAGGGAATGGGAAGCAGGGTCTTACATTTCTCTGGAGTTTAATATCAATGGTGAAAAGTTTATCCGTCAATATAGTTTGACTAGACCTTACTCGAAAAATCCGGTTTATGAGATTTGTGTAAAACGGGTGAAAGGTGGAACTGTATCCAATTTCATAATAGATGAATTGAAGCCTGATGAAAAAATTACCCTTTTGGGAAAACCCGGGGGAGATTTTGTCTTACGTCATCTACCTGAAAAGACCCTGTTTATCGCCGCCGGTTCCGGAATCACACCTGTGATTGCTATGGTGAGAAAAATTTCCCGTGAAGCTCCCGGGCATGATATGAATATTCTTGTTTTTCAAAAATCTGAGAGTTTGGAATTATTTGGAGATGTCTTGGAAGATATATCCCTGAATGAAGGTTTCAAGGTATTTCAGGTCTACACTAAAGTTGATCCCGATATCAAAAAAACATACCCACCTACTCATGGCAAATCGATACGTTTCTTTTCTTATTTGGATAAAGAAGTGATCATGAATCGGATTCCGGATTGGAAGGAAAGACATATTTATCTCTGCGGACCCGAAGAGTTTATGAACACTACAATTTCTATTTTGAAAGAACATGAATACAATTTCGCTAACTTTCATATGGAAAGTTTTTTACCTGTAAGTGTGGATGAATCACTGATTGATTCCGAAAAGAAGTATGCTATCAAATTTTCTAAATCTGGAAGAATTGTTCATATCAAAGGAAAAACTAGTTTGCTTTCAGCTCTCCGGGGGGCAGGGATCATTCTACCCACAGGATGTCTTCGCGGAAAGTGTAGGGTTTGTCAGGTAAATAAAATCTCGGGTCGAATTATCGGTGAAGATGAATCCGGTCCGGAAAAGAAAGTAATCACCACCTGTTGTTCTTACCCGGCTTCAGACATTCATTTGGATATATAAGGATAGTATTATGGATGAAATGGATAAGGTTTTGGAAGTGATGAAGACTCTCCGGAGCGAGGGTGGATGCAATTGGGATAGGGCACAGAATCATAAAAGTTTGATACCATATCTACTGGAAGAATCCTATGAAGTTGTCCATGCTATAGAAAACGAGGATGATGAGAATCTGAAGGAAGAGTTGGGAGATCTACTTTTTCAAGTCGTATTTCATTCGAGGATTGCTTCTGAAGAGGGAAGATTTCAGTTTTCGGATGTAGCCGGAAATCTCTCAGAAAAACTCATTCGAAGACATCCCCATGTTTTTCAGAATCAATCGGATCTTTCTCCGGAAGAAGTCGTTCAAAACTGGCAAAAGATCAAGGAAAATGAAAAGAAAGACAGGAAGGAAACCATCGATGTTCCGATTGCCCTGCCAGCCCTGGATAGGGCTCATAAAATTCAAAAAAAAGCGGCAGATGTGGGATTTGATTGGGAAGACCCCCGGGATGTTCGGGCAAAGGTAGCCGAAGAACTGGAAGAGTTGGACGAGGAGTGGACTAAGGGTGGGAGTTTCGAGAGGATGGAAGAAGAATTGGGTGATTTGCTTTTTGCTATTGTAAACTTCTCAAGGTTTTTAAAAATCAATCCCGAGACGGCTTTGAGAAAAGCGAATGAGAAATTTCTCTATAGATTTTCTCAAATGGAGAAATTTGCAAAAGAACAAAATCAAAATTTTCCCGATCTGAGTTTGGAAGAAAAAGAGGTACTATGGGAGAGAGCGAAAAAACAAGGCAACTCTTAGAAGAAAGAGACTTTCCTATTCTGGAAAAAATGTCATTGGATATGAAACAATTGATCCAATCGCATTTTCAACTGCTAGATACGGATACGGAAGCCTGGCCCAAGAGGTATTCTATGAAGCACGGGGACCTGTCACTTGAATGGATATTTTCTGCCATGGGTTCGGTTACCCTGAGACCTCCCCGGGGAGAGGGTCTGAGAAGGAGCCCTCATCCAATTTTCTATTTGAGTATAGGAAAGTACAATGGGACATATGTTTGGGAAGATCTGGATGCTAATGAAATTTCAATCGAAGGTGAAAAAGTTTTTGATCTGGTGAAGCATCAAATAGATTTGTATTTTAAATTTATTAATACTTTAAACTATTGACGTATTTGAATAAACATTCAGTTTAGATTTGAAATTTTATGAAACTTCATCCTTTCAAAATCCGACCGAAAAAGTATCTGGACTCATATGGGAAAGGTCATGAAATCGCTATTACACTCAAGTCATTTGATTTTCATTATTTAGCGGATATCAACCAAATCGCTCAGGAGATTTTAACTCAGGACAACCGTTCTGATTATCTGCCTTTCTTGCAGACAGCCATTAAAGAATTGGTTCAAAATGCAATCAAAGCTACGCAGAAAAGGATTTTTTTTCAAAATCACAATTGGGACATCGAGCATCCTAAAGAGGATTATGTTGAAGAGTTTCAACATTATCTCCATGAGGGAAAAGGTAAAAACTTTCCTCAGGATCATGTTTTTTCAGCAATGATCTACTTCCAAAAAGTGAGAAACTTTTTTTACATGACAGTAAAAAACCGTGGAGTCATGACGAATCTGGAGAGGCAAAATCTGGAGCATATGTTTGATCGGGGTAGGAAGATGCACTCGGTAGCAGAGCTCTTGGACAACGAGTCCCATCAAAAAGAAGGGGGAGGTCTGGGGATTAGCATGATCCTTGTACTGGGAAAGAAGTTTTATCCCAATGATGATCTTCTTACGTACATCTCGATAGATGAAGAAACTGAATTTTGCTTGAAACTACCAATGGAATAAATATAAATTAAAAGAACACCAAGGAGAAATAGATGGAATATACAATTAGAGATAAGGGAATACATAAGATATATGAATTAGTAGGAAGTTTGGATATATACTCAGCATCCAAGATGAAGAAAGAAATCAATGCAGTTTTAGATGAAGATGATATTGATTCTTTAGTCTTAGATATGTCTAAAGTGACTCACATGGACTCTTCAGGTATTGCACTCATTGCCAATCTCCAAAAAAAAATGAAAACAGCAGGTAGTAAGTTTGCTCTCTTGAATGTCACTAATGATATTATGGCAGTGCTGAGACTTTCATCTTTGGATAATTTTTTTACAATTTACAATTCCGAAACTGATCTTAAGTAATACGAATCATCCTTCCTATGTTAAGTAGGAAGGAATGTATTGATATTAGAATTTTACGGTAATCTTTTTCACTTCAGCTCGATCGATTTCAATTTCTTCTGTGCCTTTTTGAATCTTCCATACTTCATCAAATCGGTAGACTCTCTCACCTGTTTCAATTTTTCCTGATTTCGTTTCAATTGAGATCTTAGTGGTTTCGTATTTGGGAATTCGATCGAATTCAATATCAGCAAGTACAGTATCAGGGATACTGACGGCAAAATCCCCACTCTCAAGGCTGATTTTGTCCTCACCAAAATCGGCAGACGAGCCTATCAAAACTCTACCATCAATGAGTTTGAACATCAAAAGTGCAAAATCGGGTTCCCGTACAACTACGACGACAGGTTTGGGTTCCTGAATCGGGGGAGGTAGATAACTCTCAATCGTTTCGGATTTTTCTTTCTTGTCTTCAAATACAATTTTTTCAAATTCTTTTTTCAGTTCTTCTAGTTCAGCAACATCCAAGGTAGGGTCGACTTCCCCTGTCTCTTCCTGCTTTTTCGTGAGAGTTTCTATGATTTGAGCCTTTGCAATCAGGTTTTTTCCTGCTTCCACCTGCTTGACTACTTCCTGATCTCCCAATTTTTCTGCATTTTTCTTTGAATAGTCTGTCAATTCTTTGTTGTTGTCATAAATGCTTCCGATCAGAAGGAGGCGTCGGTTGGCTTTTTTGGCAACATCTTCATCTTTTTTCTGTTCTACCAGTTTGATGTACTCATTGATCGCCTCACCCGACTGACCCAACTCTTCGAGGCTACGTGCTCTCATAAAATTCTGACCATTGTTTCTATTTTGAATCTTATTGAGAGTTTCCAGGGTTTCTGCATACTTCCCATTTTCGTAAAGAATATTCGCTTTTTTCTCTACAGGGATGGGTTTGGATTCCAATTCCTTGACTCTTTTCTGTCCGTCTAAAAGAACATTGATCAAGATTCGAGCATTGTCCGCAAAATGTGTTCCCCGAAATGTATCCTCAGCATCCTGAAGCTTGGCTATGGCACCTTCAGTATTTCCCATCATAGCCAGACAAAATCCGTGATGGAGCATCACAAAACCATTTTCATTGGTTTCAACCCTCTGAAAACGCTCTGAGATGGCCTCGTATTTCTTGACAGCGAGTGGAAATTTTCTGGTTCTCTCCATGTAGAAGGCAAATTGGATCTGAATCATATCATTTTGGTCTTCCAGAAGAGTTAGGGGTTGCTTTAAGGAGAAAAATCGAACGATATTTACTATAAAAAGTCCGTACGAGTCCAGGTAGTCCAGTTTTGCATTGGACAATCCAATTTGTGAGTTCATGATGTTGGACTCGAGAATGTTGTTTCGGATTTCATTGGTGAAATCATCTTTGGAAAGGAGCATTTGCTTGATTTTCTCCTTCAATACTTTGGAGGAGAGTTCATAATTCAAGAGCTGTTCTTTAGTGAGATAAAATCGGAGTTCCTGAATCTTGATGCTGACAATAGCCTTCGAACTTATAAAAAATACAAGTATGACAAGGATTAGAACAAGATAGAGAGCATTTCTTTTCATTTTTAAGGAATCTCCAGAAGAACCATGGAAACATCATCCCGGTAATCCAGAGCAAATTTATCCAACTCTTCCCAAATAATCTTGAGCAATTCCTTATTGGAAGCATGCATATTGTTTTTGATAAGATCGATTACCCTTTCTTCGGAAAACTGTTCATCATTCAATCCGGGTGACTCTGTAAGACCATCCGAATAAATAAAGAGTTTGTCCCCTGTTCTTGTGTTTGCCTTCAAAAGTTTGTAGTCAAAGTCATCTGCCATTCCCAGAGGAGGACCGCAACTTTTGAAAAAGAACATTTCTCCTGTAGAAGGTCGAAAGCAAATAGGAGCGTTGTGACCCGCGTTGCTACAGATCATTTTGCCCTTTTCATTGACCAGAAAAAAAACTCCGGTAGCAAAGAAGGAAGATTGGAATCGATTTCCGATCACATTGGCAAGTTGCTGGATGATATAGTTGGGCCGGATAGATTTGGCTATGATATTTTCAATCGAGAGGAGGGTAACTGTGGTCACCAGGGCGGCGGAAACCCCATGGCCGGATGCATCAGCAAAGAAAAATCCTGTGTACTTTCGGGAAGGAATGCGTGCATTTCGGAATTTGTAAAAATGGTAGATGTCACCCGAGACTTCCCGCATCGGACGATAGAAGGTCGCCACTTTGAAGTCTTTGAATTTTTTGTTCAGAGGGAGGAACATTTCCTGAACTTCCTTTCCGATTTTCAATTCTTTTGAAATTTCTTCATTCAAAGTAGATATGGTTTCGATAGTTTCTTCGATCTTGGCGGCCATCCCATTGAAAGCTGTACCGAGAACATCCAATTCGTCCTCTCTATCAAATTTCCAGGAAGCTCTGGCTTTGAGATTTCCGGATCCCATTTCGTCCGTTGCTTTTTTGAGAATTTCCACTCTTGAAAAGATGACCCGATTGATGTAAATACCAAAAAGAATATGTGTAAATACTCCCCAAATGAAGGCGATTCCGATTTGATAGTAGAGTTTGGTCAATCGATCCTGAATGTTTCGGATACTGAGATGGGTATTCAAAAATAAGATCTCTCCCGGAACCTCACCTTTCATCGGGATAAGAAAATTGATCGTAAAGTCTTCCTTATTCAACTCCAGTTTGTACTTAGATGTAAAAATTGAGGAAGTGTCGGAAATCTCTTCTGCTTTTTTGAGGGTTTCTTTGTCGATTTCTGTAATGGTGACGTCATCGGATTTATGAAGAATCAATCCGTTTTTGTCAAAGATTGAGTAATTTTGGATATCGTGAAATCTTAAAGATGAGATGAATTTATCGAGTTTGTCATTTTTTTCCCGGGGAATTTCTTTGTCTTTCAGGTCGTCCATCACTTGAATCACAAAATTTACTGATTGGTAGTTGAAGTTTTTGACCAGAAGCTCTGTTTGATTTTCAAAAATCATCACCGAGAAAAATAGGATATTTATAAGAGCAAGTATTGAATAAAGAATGCCGATCTGTACCCTAAGAGATCGGGACGCTTGAATTTTCTGAATCACATTACTCATGAGTGTTTATTACATCACGAAAGATTCTTGTCTCAAAATCAATTTCTTTCCATTTTTTTCTATGTGAAAAAATAGCTATTCCTGAAAAAATTGGTAATTAAATTGTTATTTCATATAGATTGTTTAGAGACAAAAAATAGAAATGATTTCAAATAAAAAAAGTCTGATTCCCAGAAAAAAGATCTCAATGAGGTTAGGTCTGATTTCATGATTTCATTTCTATTGAAATGTCTATTGTTGATTGCTTTTGTCCAATTTTCAATTGAAGCAGATATCATCACTCTGAAAAATGGAAGCACACTAGAAGGCACTTACCTATCTGAGGAAAACGGGAAGCTCAAGTTTGACGTAGATGGGACAACTCGACTCATTTCCAAATCAGAGATCCAGAAAATGGAGATGGGCTATACAGGATCATCCTTTTGTTATGTTTTGGAGGGTCTGGATGAGATCTGTGAAGGTGTCCTCCACTACGTAGATAAGGATAGGATCATCATTGGAAAAGGGAAAGGGATGGTCCAAAAAGAAACTTTTTCTCTCTCTTCCCTCAAATCCTATTCTGTTCGAAGACTTAGAAAAAATGATAAGATCACTTCTGTGATTCAACAGGGAATTCGCATCGAAATTGTCTCCAAGAACGATAAAAAGATGGGCAGAGTACTTCGGGTTGAACCTTCTCAGGGTCAATTGACAATTCTTTCCGAAAATATCGAGTACACATTTGCTGAGGATGAAATCGAAGAGATAAATTGGGTCAAGGATTCAAGAGGATTCGGTTACTATGCCCTGCAGAGTTTGAAATTCACAATTCCGGGACTTCTGGAATACCCTGTCAACAAGTGGGAAGGAATAGGAATGATGTCAGCCTTTGGACTTTTGGCTGTAGCGATTCCGCTTGAATACAGTGCTGCTGTCAAAGCTTCTCAGGGGCAGGACACTTACCTTGTTTACAATGGAAATCTGGTGGTCTTGAATGGATTGGGGGGGAATGGTGGCTTTTCTTCTCACAAGAATTTCTATTATGGGGCGATCGGAGGAATGGGAGTCCTCTATATGGCTCATTCTTTCGAAGTCTATCGATACACCAAGCAGGGCAAATACGGACCGGAAGAAGATACAATTTCATTTGGTATCAACCGTCTTCCTACTATAGGTGCAGGTATTTCCACTAAAAACATTACTTTCTCACCCAATCCTATCCACAATACACAATTTGAATTGAAATTCTCCCATTCTTTTTGATAGAAACAGGCAGTTAAAGAAATTCTAACTTCTGAAAACTCCCCCGTTCTCAGAATCTTTCTGTTTTCAGGAATCACTTTACAGTAAAAAGAATTCGAAAATTATGTAATCTGATGGTCATTTTTTGAAGACTTAATCTCTTTTGATTTGACCTATCAAATTGAATGCTCTCTTCCTGAGACAATCCAACTGAATTATAATGGTTAGTAATTCTAAATATAAAATAAAAATGACAAAGAAAATATATAAAATTTGCGGAGAAGTTTTATGAGTCTAGAAGTCGGAAAGAAAGCTCCTAATTTCACAGCCATCAATACAAAAGAGGAGAAAGTCAAATTGTCTGATAGAGTAGGAAAGAAAGGTTTAGTCCTTTATTTTTACCCGAGGGACAATACACCCGGTTGTACTACGGAAGCTTGTGATTTTCGGGATCATTTCGAAGACTTAAAAAAGTTAGGATACTCTATTTTAGGAGTTTCCAAAGACTCACCCCAATCCCATAAGAAATTTACAGATAAGTTCTCTTTAAACTTTGATCTCATAGCAGACACGGATGGAAAGATCTGTGAACAGTACGGTGTCTGGCAGGAGAAAAAATTTATGGGTAAGACATCTATGGGAATCGTTCGTACTACATTTTTGATAGATTCAAATTTGAAAATTCTGAAGATCTATCCGGGAGTGAAAGTGAAAGAACACGTTCAAAACATTATTCAGGACATTAAGTCATTATAGGAGAATCGTATTCATGAAGTTACATATTTCTGATCTTCAAATCCAATCTGGAAAACAAAAAAGTGGTTTTTTTTATAAGGTGTATCACGTTTCTAAAGATTCGATATCAAAAGAGTTTCAGTCTGCCCTAGGCGAGGTAGCGAAGAATAAAATATTTTCAGGAGATGCAGGTTCTCAGTACACCGATCATAAAGAGAAGATTATTTATCTCGGATTGGGCGACCTATCCAAACTAACTCTCAGGAAACTCGCTTCATTTTATATCAAATTGGGTGAGCAAATTGTTAAATGGAAGAATGTGGGTTTGGAGATTTATTTTGATAAAGAATTGACCGATGCATTTTCTGTATCTCCAATTGCTTATCAGGTTTCTAATTCATTGGAAATCGGAGCATTTTCGATTGACTCACTCTCCAAAACTTATAAAGAGAAAGAGGTTTCAACCGGAGTCATTAGTTTGGTGTTTCCTACTCCGGAGCAGGACAAAGAAGCGGCTGTTGCTATTAAAAAATCTGAAGTAGTGAGCCGTTATCTGAATGCTACTCGTTTTGTAGAGCATCTACCCGCTAACCATTTCGGTCCGGAAGAGTTTGTCCTGAGAGCTCAGGAGATTGCTAAAGAAAATAAGTTGAAGATAACAGTCTTTGATGAGGCCAAACTAAAAAAAGAGAAAATGGGTGGAATCCTTTCCGTAGCTCAGGGCTCGGATAAAAAACCCAAGATGATCATTCTCGAATACAATCCCAAGAATCCTGTTCATTCAGAAAAATTAGTCATCGTAGGGAAAGGTCTTACATTTGATTCGGGTGGAATAAGTTTGAAACCCTCGGCTGAAATGCATGAAATGAAATACGATATGTGTGGGGCCGCAACAGCCATTCACACCATAGGCGCCATTGCAGCTCTGGGGCTCAAGATACCTGTAGTCGCAGCCATAGGAGTCGCAGAAAACATGCCGGATGCCTCCGCAACGAAACCGGGAGATGTGTACACAGCATACAATGGTATCACAGTAGAAGTCCAAAATACGGATGCTGAGGGTAGACTGGTTCTGGGCGATGTCCTATCCTATGTTTGCAAAAAATACAATCCGGATTACCTTATCGATTTAGCTACTCTCACAGGAGCTGTGATCATAGCTCTGGGGAATGAGGCAGCGGGAGTCCTTTCCAATTCGGATGAATTGACTGAAATGCTAAAAGTTTCCTCTAAAAATACAGATGATCGAATTTGGGAGCTTCCGCTCTGGGATGAATACGGAGAAGATTTGAAGAGTGATATCGCTGATGTTCGAAACATAACCGGAGGACGCGGGGCAGGGACTATCTCGGCAGCACATTTCCTCAGCCGATTTATTGAAGAAGGCGTCAGGTGGGCGCATATTGACATTGCAGGGACAGCCTGGAGGGGAAAACCCTCCGGAACCCAGAGCAGTGGACCTACAGGTTTTGGAGTTCGATTGCTGGTGGATTTGGCTGAAAATCTAGAAAAAAGGAAGAATTCTTAAAAGTCCATGAAAATTGAATATCTGGTTCCTATTGAAAATGAAATTCTGAGTTCCTATGCCCTTCTGGTACTTCTCGTTGGGTTGTTTGTATCTTTCCGATTGAGGTTTCCCCAATTTCGGTATTTTTTACTCTCATTGAAGATACTCTCCGGAGCAATGGATGACAAAGGATCCAGAGGTCAGCTGATTCAATCCCAGGCTTTTTTTTCGAGCACTGCCTCTTCCCTTCTTCTCGGTGCAGTTTTGGGTTCAGCTTTCGCCCTGAGTGTGGGTGGGGTGGGGGTTTTGTTTTGGATTTGGGTCAGTGCCATACTTGTATCACCTCTGAAGGCTGTTAGCTCTACTCTGGCTTTGAAGTTTCGCACCAAACTTCCCAATGGAATGTATCTTTCCGGTCCCATGTATTTCATTGAGAAAGCGTTAAAAGCCAATTGGCTTGCTATAGCTTTTGCTTTGGGAAGTTTGGGGACAGTCATCACTCTCGGAGGGATAGTCCCCGTTCTGAGTATGACCTATATTTCACACAACGCTTTTGGTTCCAAAGGTTTGATTGTACCCATCACTGCTGTATCTATTCTTATCTATGTCAGTGTAGGAGGAGTCAGGCGTCTCGGAAAGTTTTCCGGAGCTCTGGTTCCCCTGAGTCTCACTTTTCTTTTGATATCATACTATCAGCTTTTTTCCTATGACTTGATTCCATTTTTTGAGTTCATCAAAATCGTTTTTAAAAATGCTTTTGAATTGAATTCTATGGTTGCCGGGGGAGGACTGACACTCTTCTCTATTTTGGGTCAATCCCTGGGTTCATTTTTCATTACTACTGAAACCGGTGTCGGAAAGAGTGCGGGGATTGCAGGTGTGGTGAGAACCGATTATCCTTTCAAACAGGGATTGGTTTCCATGCTCGCATTGATTTTTGAATCATTGGTCATAGCTACATTTACGATTTATTTATTGTTTTCCAATAATGCTGTAAGCATTGATGATCAAATCTATTTCCTGAATTCACTCTTTGGTTCGGGGCAGTGGTTTATGTCAGCCTTACTCATGTCTTCCTTCATTATCATGGGAATGGTCTCTCTTTCTGCCTGGTTTTATACGGGACAACAAAATGCGCATTACATTTTAGGAGAGAAATTTACCACTTTCTATAGGATTTTGTTTTTATTTATCCTGATCGCTTCATCTTATCTTTATCTCAAGAAGGGGGATATCGTTTTAGTATATTCTTTTCATATTGGATATACTATGGCTGTGATCACAGCGATACCTATTTTGGTCTCTTTAGCCTTACTTGCCAAAATGGCTAGGTTGGAGATGAACAAATACTTTGCTGAGTCAGGGGCAAGCTATGAAGTTGTGAAGGACTTTTACATTGTCATACTTACTCTTCTCCCTAAAAATTTACTTTCAAAGTTATTTGGGATTTTGACCTATGCCAAACTTCCACGGTTCATAATGATTCCGATTCTGAAAGCATTTGCTAAGATTTATAAAATCAACGTCAGTGAAGCTGAATTAAACATCACAGAATACAATTCTCTGAATCAATTTTTTACACGATCTCTAAAAGCTGGTGCCCGTATCATTGACTCCGCTGAAAATGCGGTAGTTTCCCCTGTGGATGCGCGTATTACAAATTTTGGAGATGTCAATGAATCCACTTTGATTCAGGCAAAGGGAATCGATTTTAGTTTGAAAGAATTGATCGGTTCGGAAAAATTCTACCCTGCATTTGAAAATGGAAAATTCATCACGTTTTATCTTTCTCCACAGGATTATCATAGAATCCATTCTCCTTTTTATGGAAGAATTCTTGGATACTACTATGAGCCGGGAAAACTATTTCCTGTAAATGATATGGCAGTAGTTGGAATCAAAAGTCTATTCCCGAAAAATGAAAGACTCATCACTTTTCTGCAGACCGAATACGGGAAAGTGGCAGTTGTCAAAGTGGGGGCCAATAATGTCGGAAAAATTCGGGTGACCTATGACAATAAGATCGTTACCAATTCTTGGATTCGCTTTCCTAAGGAATATGAATACAATAATGTAAACATTTACATAGACAAGGGTTCCGAATTGGGTAGATTTGAGATGGGTTCTACTGTAATCTTAATCTTTGAGAGAAATACAATAGACCTGAGTCCATTTCAAAAAGAAGATAGAATCCATTATGGAAGTACAATAGGAAAGTTCAGGCAGAAATTGATCTCTCTGCCAAAGTGAGTTTATTTTAATTTTTTAAGTTTGGTTTTTCTTTTTAGTCCGTAGAGATCTTGATATTCATGACGCAGGTTGATCTCTGTATCTTTGGCTTTTAGAAGAATGTTCTTCTTTGTAAGCGGTTTCTTGCTGTATGACAAAATCTTTTCGGAGTATCTTAATTTTCTCCGAATAGAATAGATTGCCGGAATTGTAGTTTCAAAAGTTCTAGCCAATTCACTGTCGACAGCTCCCTTTTTCTGAAGATCAAAGAATAGAGAATACTTATTGTCATCCCAGTGGCATTTTTTCCCATTTTTACTGAAATTGTTTGCCTGAATTCTCTTGTAGGTGCTATTTTTCTGAATTTCTTTAATCCTTTTCTTGTAGCCGGGATTGTCCTTTCTGGCTTTTTGAATGTCTTCCTTCGTAAAACCTGTTTTCCGTCTCCAGAAGATAGTAGTCCAACTTTTCTGTGGTTGGGATAAGTTAGATTTGAAAAGTTTTTCTACAAATTCTTTGGGTGTTTTCGCTTTAAGAATCTTTGAACGTATGCTATGGTATTCTGATTGAGAAATTGACATTTGATTGATCCTATTGCCTATCATACTAGTTAAATATTACAAAACTTCAGGGTATTAAAAA
>JACKPB010000006.1 GCA_024233875.1 Leptospiraceae bacterium | reverse complement strand
TCGATGACAATGAAAACAATCTCCTACTTATGACCAGTCTTCTGGAATACCTCCTACCTGATTCAGAGATCTTCACCTCAGAAAATGGAAAAGATGCCATAGAGAAGTACAGAGCTAACAAACCGGATATCATTTTCATGGACATTCAGATGCCTATCATGGATGGAATTGAGGCGACAAAATTATTGAAAGAAAAGTACTTCTCTACCAAACACGTTCCGATCATAGCCATCACAGCAGGTTCAATCAAGGGGGAAAGGGAGAGATGTCTGGGGTTGGGAATGGATGACTTTCTAAACAAACCCATAGTTCAGGAGGAATTCATAAAAGTTCTAAAGAAATGGCTTTCTACGTCCAAACCAAATCTCTCCTCTTTAAGAAAACTCACCGAAACAGGTACATCCCATCAGCATTTCAACTTCAGTGAACTTTCTCAAAACTTATTCCACAATCAACCATTGATTGAAACACTCATCAAAAGAACAATGGATGAAATCGAATTCTATATCAGGGATTGTCAAAAATTTATAGAGTTGAAAGATCTTGTATCACTGAAGAAACGAACACACAAATTGAAAGGAAGTGCATCCAATGTCTTTTTTGAGGTACTTTCCGGAAAATTGAACAGGATAGAACACCTCAAAGAAGAGGACTTCAGCCAATACATTGACCTATTGAAAGAAATTGAAGAAGAGTTTTCCATTCTCGTGCAGATTGATTTAGACAGGATCTTTAAAAAAAATGGAGTTAGAGTTAGATAAAACTAAAGAATGATTCTAAATCTCTATCATTTTTAAATTTTTTTACTAATTATGATAAAAAACAAGCATTCTCTCCCGATTTTCTGATTGAAAGTATTTGAGGATTTCCTTAATTGAATTAAAATCTTATCGTAGGAGGATCTGCAATGTTGATCTTTGATTATAAACTATTAATCAGTTTGGGTGGTATCGTATTTATGGTTGGAATGGGTGTCTTCATTTTAGTCATGCTGAAAAGCAAAGCTGCGTAAATCTTATCCGTCGGGATAGTTCCCGCCATCCCGACGGTTCCCTCAGTCTTGTCAGGTTTTACAAATTGACACATTTTTTGGTACAATTCACCCTGACACATGCCTAATTTCAAACAGAACCTTCAACAGCTTAGAATCATCCATCTGGCTATGGCACTAGGACCGGTAGTTGTCCTACTGATCGCCTATCAAAACTCCAAAGAACAACCTCCCTCTATTCTCAATACTGTAGGCTTCGGTGTGGGGTTTGTGTCTGTTTTGCTCCATAGATTCCTTCCCGCTAAGACGATTGGATCTACAGAGGAAGAGATTCCCTTCAATGAAAAATTTGGAAAATACAGAACCTATAAAATCATTCAGACAGCCTTATTGGAAAGTGGAAGTCTCATAAATGCTGTCTTTTATTTTTTAAACAAATATGAATTCAGTCTCTACGCTTCTGCAGTTCTGATTCTTCTCATCCTTTTGGTGCCTCCCACGAAGTCTGAATTTTTTTCCCTTTTGAATATCAATGAACGTGTAGCGCGGGAAAATGATATCTGAGGACAGAACAATGAAACCCCTACGAATCCTCCATACAGGAGACTGGCACCTGGGAAAATTCCTCGGAAGATTTTCAAGACTGGAAGAACAGGAAGATTTCCTGAAGGAACTCAAAGAGGTAGTTGTATCACAGGATATCCATCTGGTTCTGGTTGCCGGGGACATCTATGACAATTTCAATCCTCCCATCCGGGCTCAGGAATTGTTTTTCAAGTACTGCAAAGAGATTTCGGACAACGGAAAGAGAGCCATCTGCATCATAGCCGGAAACCACGATAGCCCGGAAAGAATCGAAGCCCCCTATCCCTTTTCCATGGAATCGGGTGTCATACTCTCCGGTTATCCCGATTCGGAACTTCCCCATTTTTCCCTCTCCTCCGATCTACGGGTTCTGAGATCCGATCCCGGGTTTCTGGAAATCCAAATTCCGAACATAGAGTTTCCGGTGCGTATCCTTCTTACGCCCTACGCAAATGAACAGAGACTGAAAGTGGGATACAACGATTCGGAAAAATCACCCGGTGAGATTTTAAAAGAAATCTGGGCGGCGACCTCGGAAAAGTACTGTGATACAAATGGAGTGAACCTTCTTATCACCCATCTCTTTGTCATGAAGGAAGGTGGAGAAAGACCCGAAGAGCCGGAAGAAGAGAAATCTGTTCTCACTGTGGGCGGGGCGGACATAGTTCACACTTCCTCCTTTCCTCCCGGTATCCAATATGCCGCCTTAGGTCATCTTCATCGCTATCGGGTAGTCTCAAAATCACCCTATCCGATAGTCTATGCCGGTTCCCCCCTTCCCTACTCACTCAAAGAAGACGATCAGGTGAAGTACTTTTCTATCGTAGAGGTCTCACCCGGAACAGAAGCCAAACTCGAAAAGTACCAAATCCAATCCGGTCTTCCCATCCACAGAAGGAAATTTCCCGATACGGATTCAGCGATTGAATATCTGAGCTCTCATCCCGATATCTACATAGAACTGACTCTGCAGACTGAAGATTTCATCCGATCGGAAGATCACCGACGTCTGAGGGAATCCCACCCGAGGATCATCAATATCATTCCGGAAATTAAGAACTTATCCGATAGAATGGAGAGCGAACACTCGATTGATCCGGACAAGCCCATAGAAGAATTATTTTCCGAATACTTTCATTTCAAACAAAATATTCCACCGAATGAAGAGATTATTTCTTTATTTCGTGAGATTCTCAACTCAGGAGGTGAGTCATGATACCTGAAGAACTCGTCCTCAACGGAATCTATTCCTATCGTTCCGTCCAAAAGGTGGACTTCAAACGTTTGGTCAGTGACCGACTCTTCGGAATCTTCGGAAATGTGGGTAGCGGAAAGTCTACCATCCTCGAAGCCATCACTTTCTGCCTCTACGGTGAGACGGATCGACTCACAAAGGCTGACGGGCGGAGTTACAACCTCATGAATCTTTCCTCCGATAAACTCGAACTGGAATTCACATTTCGAAATGGAGAGGATAGGTATCGATTTGTAACGAAGGGCAAACGAAAAAAGACAGATTTCAAATCCATAACCATGGACCACAACCGCTATCAGTGGGTAGATGGAAACTGGGAAAAAACCGAGAAGAAGACTGAGGAAATCCTGGGCGTCAGCTACGAGAATTTCAAAAAAACCATCATCATTCCTCAGGGTAAGTTTCAGGAGTTTCTTCAGCTCTCCGCCACCGATCGATCCAAGATGCTCAAGTCCATATTCAACCTGGACCGCTTTGATCTCTTCGCATCCACCAAACGAATGGAAAACACAACAGAAAGTGAGTTGGATACCATCAATGGATCCCTGATAGAACTGGAAGATTATTCTGAAGAAAAACTCGATTCCTTAAAGAAAGAAAAAGAATCAATTGCTAAAGAACTAAAGAAATTGGCAAAAGAACTGGAAGTGAAAACTCTGAGCTTCAATACTCTGGAAGTTCAAAAGAATAATTTTCAGAAACTGGTCCGACTGGAAAAAGAGATGGAAGAGAGCACCGATCTAGAACCTTCTTATCGGGAAAGAAACTCCAATCTGGAAAAATTCAATCTCTGCTACTCCGGATTTCATCAACTTCTGAGTGATGAATCGAGAGTTCTAAAGGATTTAAAAGATCTGGAATCCAAGCTGAACTCCGGAAAAGAAAGTTTGCAAAAACAGGAATCAGACTATTTGGTTATCCAACAAAACTATTTGAAAGCCAAAGAAAATTTGGATACCAAATCAGAAAAAATCAAAAAGAATGAGGAATGGAATCACTTTAAAAATGTCCTGGAATCCAAGAAGAATCTCAGTGAATTCAAATTGAAATTGAGCCGGAAGACCGAAACAGGTCAGAAAATCGAAGCGAATTTCAAAAACATGGACTCGGAGATTTCCCGATGGAAAGAAGAACTAAAAGAGAGAAAGAAAGGTCGGAAAGACTCGGGTGAGATCTATCAAAAAAAAGAACAAATCCAAACCATACTCATGAAGAAAGAAACGATCTCCAAGCAGGTTGAATCCATTTCAGGAATCCGGAAAGAACTTCAGGAAAAGGAAGTCACTCTGAAATCCCTAATTCAAGACATATTTGAAGAGCCTGTAGGTTTTGAAGAGTTTTCAGAAAAATCGAATCAACTGAAACAAACCTTAGATTCTGAAATTGAAGCTCTCGAGATTCTCTCCCCCGAAACGATTCGAAAGATCAAAGCCGGTCTCAAACCGGGCGACCTCTGTCCGATCTGTAGTACGGAAATCAATGACTCCAACCACTTTACCGAAATCAAGTCTTCCGATGAAATCGAAATCGGGTTAAAAAGTTTGAAATCAAAGAGAACTCTTGTCATAGATACCGGCAATGCTTTTCTGAAGGAATTTACCAAATGGGAAGTCTTAGAATCCAGAAAGCTTGAAATCGAAAAAGAAATCTCCCTCAACCAACAAACTCTCGAAGGACTCCCCTTCACAGAAATGGAAATCCCGGAACTCAAGAAAGCCCTCGGAGGAATTCTGGATGAATTGAAGATCTACGAAAAGGATTCAACTGAGATTCAGAATCTCGAAACTAATTTGGAAAAAAAAGAATCCGAATTCAAGAAGATCTCTATGGAAAGAGAGAGTCTTCAAAAAGAAACCAATTTGATCGAAAAAGACATAGCCATTCTGGAAGATAAGATCTTGCGGGAGGAGAAAGAAATTTCCGAGGAAGTGAGCTCCAAAGCTCTCAAGCTCAGCCCCGAAGAGATAGAAAAGAGAATCGCCCTACAAAATGATTTGATAGCCAACATAGAATCCGAATTTGAAAAAGAAAGCAAAACGAAGGATAACTGCCTTTCTGCGATTCACAACCTCAAAGGCTCGATAGAGGAACTGGAGAGAAAGAAAAAATCGGGATTGGAAGAAATCTCCATTCTGGATAAGAAACTGAAGTCCGAACTCAAGAAGGCAAAGTTTCAGGATTTAGAAGAAGTCAAAAAGGTTTTGAATCAAAGCTTTGATCCCGAAAAAGAGAGAAAAGAAATCGATGCCTTTTTTCACAATCTGGAAACTCTGAAGAAATCAATTTCCGAATTGAAGAAAGAATTGGAGAAAAATGAATTTTCCGAAGAACTCTATGCAAAAGTTTCCGAAGAATTGACCCGACTCAATGAATGGAATGCCGAACTGAATCAAAAATCCGGAGCGATTGAAAATGATATCAAACTGGCTACAGAAAGAATTCAGAGGAAGATAGAGCTTTTGGAAATCCGTAAGAATCTGAGTGATCGACTCGCCAATCTAAAGACCATCCGAAAGCTCTTCGAAGCCCAGGGGTTTGTGAACTATGTATCACAAATTTTTTTGAAGGATCTCTGTGAATCTGCCAATGAGAGATTTTTCCTCTTTACGGGAAATAAACTCCGTCTCGAACTCGGAGCGGACAATTCATTTTCGGTGAGGGACTACTACAATAATGGTGAGATGAGAAGTATCAAGACTCTCTCGGGAGGACAGCTCTTTCAGGCATCTCTGGCTATGGCGATTGCCCTCTCGGATCGAATCTCAACCTCAGTCTCGGCAAAGGAAAATTTCTTCTTTCTCGATGAGGGCTTCGGTTCTCTCGATCAGGAATCCCTCGATATCGTCTTTCAGACACTCAAATCACTCAGAAATGAGAACCGAATCGTAGGCTTGATTTCCCATGTGGAGGAAATGAAATCGGAAATAGCTACCTATCTAAAAGTAACCAATACGGAGGAAAAGGGATCCCGTATCACACAGAGCTGGACTTCGGATTCCTGAAACTAATCTTATGCATGAAATCATTCAGAAAGCTCTGGGCTTTGCCTTTGATGCCCACAGACATCAGTTTAGAAAATCTACAGAGATACCCTACATCATTCATCCCCTCACTGTCTATTCGATCCTGAGTAGGTACAACCTTCCCGAGGAAACCAGAATCGCAGGACTCTTCCATGATCTTCTGGAAGACACAGAGATCACTCCCGAAAGGATAAGGGATGAGTTCGGTGAAAACATCCTTGAACTTGTTCTCTCCACAAGTGAAGATAGAGATTCTCTTCTGCCCGAAGCATCCACCTGGAAGGAGAGAAAGACCCATACGATTTCCTATCTGAAAGAATGTTCCCGACTGGACACTCTTGCCATTGCCCTGGTGGATAAGTTTGATAACTTACAATCAGTATACTTGGATAGAGAGGTTCTGGGAGAAGAGATCTGGAAGAGGTTCAATGCACCCAAATCCGAACAGAAATGGTACTACGGTGAACTTTCAAAAGTTTTTTCAGAAAAACAGGAAATCGTTCAGCATCCCATTTCGGCCATTCAAATCCAATTCTCAAATCTCTACAATTCTGTATTTTCCTGAGAAACCCAGTATAATATACCCAGTATAGTATATAAGTCTTGACAGGATAAGAATCTTTCCTAAACTGGTAATCAATTAGGAGACTTATTATGAAACAGAACATGGGTATGGTCGATCGAATCGCCAGAGTTGTAGTAGCTATAGTTTTTGCTGCACTCTATTTTTTGAACGTTGTAGAAGGAACGGTAGGGATGGTTCTTCTCGGGCTAGGTGGTGTATTCATCCTGACCAGTGTGATTTCTTTTTGCCCTCTGTACTTGCCTCTAAAAATTTCTACAAAAAAGGATGAATAGATGAAATTGAGTGTTTTCTTCGGATTAGCTTTTGCTTTGCTGGCATTCTGCTTTTTTATTGGATGCGGTAATAAAGTCCACGCGGACAAAAATGAGATTTCTCAAAAGATTCAAAATGGTGCCCTGG
Organism: Leptospiraceae bacterium; assembly: GCA_024233875.1. Taxonomy (GTDB): domain Bacteria; phylum Spirochaetota; class Leptospiria; order Leptospirales; family Leptospiraceae; genus JACKPB01. The sequence goes on along the minus strand of JACKPB010000006.1, from coordinate 327,192 downwards.
TGGTAGATGTTAGATCTGTAGAAGAGTTTGCATCCGGCCATTACGAGGGAGCTAAGAATATACCGATAGACGAGGTCTCTGCCAGACTTTCTGAATTTGGTGGCGATAAAAATAAGGACATCGTTCTCTATTGTCGTTCGGGCGGGAGAGCAGAAACCGTGAAGAAAATGCTAATGAACGCCGGATACGTGAATGTAATCAATGCCGGCGGTCTCAATCATATGCCTAAAGTCAAGTAGAACCGGGAGAAGGTCGGAGTAGAATGTAATTGAGATTTCTTCCCTGATCCCCTTTCCGATGGCTGTAGTATCTCTCATCCTGAAATACAGAGATACCGCAGTCATCCAATTTGACCCCTTCCTTTTTTAAAATCGAGTCCAAAACTTTTTCCAATCCCAGTTGAAATTTTCCCTCTCTGACGCCTTCCGTACAAGCAGTGGGATACTCGAGAAAATGATTGATCACAAATTCATCCACCTCGTAGTCTTCCTGACGAATGCAGGGTCCGAGAAATGACCTGAGTTCCTTCCGATCGATTTCAGATTGGATGCGAGAGAGAAATTGTTCGGTGATTTGCCTGTGAGTTCCCCTCCAGCCCGAGTGAAGAAGGGCTATGAAGGGCTTTGATTCCGACCAGAAGTAGATCGGCATACAGTCAGCGGTCTTGATCACCAAGAGATAATTGGGAGAGGTAGTGAAGATCCCGTCTCCATTTGCTTCCTCCGAGATCTCAGCGGGCACCCGGAAGACAACCGAACCATGGACCTGATTGAGAAGTATCACACTCTCCGGAGGCAATCTAAAGAGGAGAGAGAGAAATTTTTTGATCTTGAGATAGGAATTGCCACCGGAAAACAATTCATCGGGGACTTCAGATCTTCCGAGTACCCCGAATTCTCCGTAGTAGGAGCCGGATTGAAAGTTTTGGAAGATCAATCAGCCTACCTGAGCTTTGTAGTATCTTTCTGCCATCTCAGCAATCTCTTTGGTTGCTTTCTTTTTCTGGGCATCGTCTGCGGGGTTTTTGGGATTTTCCGGTGCGTTTATGATTCGTCTTGCATTCCAGAAATCTCTCTTGGCTCCATTGATATGAGTCTCGAGCTTATGACGTTTGGTAAAAGAACCTTCCCTCATTCCGATGACAAGAATCCTGGAGGCAATGGTGATGTCCTTGGCGGCCAGATCGGGGTTGGAAAGTAGATCAATCCCGAGTCGTCTCGACCAATCGGTGTAGTTGACACGTCCGGTGATCTGACAGAATCCCCGTCCACGAAACTTGGCTCCATCTCCGGGTTGAGTGTTTCCGAGATCTTTTCTTCCGCCGTATTTTTCGTTGAAGTACTTCACATTGGCGGCTTCGTCTTTGATCCACTGCCTTTCCATCATCATGGCTCCGAGTTTGGACTCGTGCTCTGCAGTAGCGAGGACATAGGCTATCTGTCCCGGATCAGTCACTCCGGCTTTGATACATTCTTTGTAAATGATGGGAATGTTTTTCATAGCTCTGGCTTTTAAAGCAGAGGGCGCGGCGGCAACCAATCTGGCAATTACATCTCCTCCCCCTCCTGCACTTCCCCCTTCTCCGGGTTTTGCTTTTTTCTGAATTGGTACGGCCATCTCAACCCCTCCTTTTAAAAATTCTTGAGTTAAATTTCTTTATGAAATCAGAATCTGGCAATCTTTTTCCTAAAAAACTTAAATTTCTGGTTTGGAAAAAGACTTGATCATGATTCTATCTCTAAGTTCGTTAGTAGAGTGATCCTATTCAAAAGACTTCTGAGATATTCCCTTCAGTACAAGGGAAGACTGGGTCTCGGAATCTTTCTCTCATTTCTGGTCTCCATCTTCAATGGAGTCTCCCTATCGAGTATGGTTCCCATATTTGATTCGATGGGAAAGACATCTCACTACAAGTTTCAGATTTCTATGACCAAACGGGACACTATCGTCCTCGACAAGATCAAAAACCACGAACCCCTATCACGTCTCGAGGGTCTGGAATTGAGGCTTGCGAGATACAAAAAACGTATCAACCAATACTTCGCCTCCCTGAGTCCGGATGAGGTGGTCTATACCTTTGTACTCATTGTCTTTCCTGTTTACATTTTGAAACTCCTCAGCCTCACGGGTGCCGTCTACTTTATCAATTCAACGGGGGCGATGGCGATACGGGATCTGCGGCTGGAGATTTATGAAAAGATCCAGATCATTCCCCTCCATTCCTTTGTGAAGGAAAAGACGGGGATACTTATGAGCCGGATCATAAACGACGTTGAGATTCTCGGAAAGATCATATCCGGAGATCTCAAAGATGCCATCATCGATTTTTTTTATATCGTCACCCACCTCCTCCTGCTCTTTTTCCTGAGTTGGAAGATGTTTCTTTTGGTCTTCATTATCATACCCCTGATCATGGGACCGATCACCGCTTTCACGGATAAGATCAGAAAAGCCACCAGAAGTCAGCAGGAACGACTTTCCGAACTCAACGGTCACCTCCAGGAAATGCTCGCGGGGATTCGTGTGATACGCGCCTTCGGAATGGAGAAGAAAGAATCAGGAAAATTTTTTGATATAAACAAAGCCCTCTCCGAGAAAACCTTTAAGGGACATTTCTATCATCAAATCGGTCCCGCCATCATCGAGCTCTTTGGATCAGTGATCGCAACGATATTTCTCGCCTTCGGAGCCTATCTCATTGCCAATGAGAATTTTTCCAAGGGGATGTTTCTTGCCTTCTTCCTCACCCTTGTCTTCATCATGCGTCCCCTCAAACAAATGAGTGTGATGTTCAACCTTTTGAACTCGGCAATCGCCGCTGCCGAAAGAGTTTTCGACATCATCGACATGAAGCCGGATATCGTGGAATCCAACAAGACAGTTGAATTGGGTAAGAAAGTCAAAGAAATCCAACTGGTGGATGTGAGCTATAAGTATCCCGATTCCAATAAATTTGCTCTCAAATCCATAAACCTCAAAGTCCAGCGCGGAGAGACCATAGCCTTTGTGGGACCCAGCGGGGCAGGGAAATCAACCTTAAAGGATCTACTCGGAAGATTGATCGATCCCACAGAAGGTTCGGTTCTCTTCAATACAAACGACATCCGAAAGCTCAAGATCTCAGCCGTGCGCTCCAAGGTGGGAGTGGTGACTCAGGATATTTTTCTATTCAATACCAATATTCGTGAAAACATCACCCTCGGAAAACCGGGACACACCGAAGAAGAGATTCGAAAAGCCTGTGCGGATGCCAATGCCCTCGACTTCATCGACAATCTCGAGTATGGATTCGACACCCTCATCGGTGAGAATGGTGTGATGCTTTCCGGAGGACAGAGACAGAGGATTTCCATAGCCCGAGCGATCCTCTTGAATCCCGAGATCTTGATCTTAGATGAAGCCACCTCCGCGCTGGACAATGAGACCGAACGTCTGGTTCAGGAAGCCCTCGACCGACTCTTTAAGAATCGAACTGCCTTCATCATCGCTCATAGACTTTCGACCATTCAGATAGCCAACCGGATCTACTACCTTGAAGAGGGAGAGATCGTCGAACACGGAACCCATGAAGAATTGATGGCTCTCGGTTCCAAGTACAAAGCTCTCTATGACTACCAATTCACACCGACCTAAAGATCCCTTTCCGATCAGCATAGCACCGATGATGGAGTGGACGGATCGTCACTATCGGGTCTTCATGCGTCGTATCACAGAAAAAACCCTTCTCTATACCGAAATGGTCACCACATCCGCCATCCTCAGAGGGGACAGGAAACGATTTCTCGACTTCGATCCTATTGAAAAACCACTTATCTTACAACTCGGAGGGGACAATCCCGAGGATCTGGCGGAGTGCTCTAAGATAGCTGAAGACTTCGGATACGACGGGGTCAATCTAAACGTTGGATGTCCGAGTGATCGGGTTCGGGACGGGCATTTCGGAGCCTGCCTCATGGCAAAGCCGGATCTGGTCCGCTCCTGCACGGAAGCCATGAAGTCTGCGGTCTCGATTCCGGTGAGTGTGAAGCATAGGATCGGAATCAATGGATTGGAATCCTACGAAAATCTCAAAAACTTCATTCAGGTTGTATCACAATCGGGAATCCGTGACTTTACAATTCATGCCAGGATCGCAGTTCTCGGCGGACTCTCACCGGCTCAAAATCGAACCATTCCCCCACTCCGTTACGAAGATGTATTTCAAATCAAGAAAGAATTTCCCTCCTTACGAATCGAAATCAACGGAGGCATCCGCGATCTGGACATAGCCGGAAGTCTTTTAGAAAAAGTGGATGCTGTGATGATCGGTAGAGCCGCCTATGAAATTCCCTATCTCTTTGCCGGTGTGGATGAAAGATTCTATTTCCATTCCCGTCCCTGTCCCTCCAGAAAAGAAGTGATGATCTCGATGATTCCCTATCTGGAGGAACATATTTCAAAAGGTGGAAAGATCCATCATGTACTACGTCATACAATGGGACTCTTCCACGGTCTGCCCGGAGGCAAGTACTACAGAAGGAAGCTGACAGAAACAATGTATTCGGAATTTCCCTCTGTGAAATTCCTCCTGGATTCAGCGATGGAGAAGGTTGACTAGCGGGTGCCTTTCGGCGAATTGGGGACTGATCGTCCCCAAACCCCTATCTTTATATTTTTGAGCCTCCAATCCCCCCCAATAACAATCCAGCCTTTCCATCCTGATTCTACAGAAATACAGGTTCCATAGCCGAAACTTCTCGGAGCAAAAATTTAGAGATGTCGGATCTGTTCTCCGACTCTCGTTTTTTGCCCGAAAGTTTCGAGCGAAAGGAACCTTGTATTGCGAGAGAGCATCAGGATGGAAAGTTGAACTCAAGAAGACCCCGCGTCAGCGGTAAGAAAAAAATTTAAACCTTTTAGGAAATAATTCTTGTAGAAATATCTCATTTTGAGATATTTCTACAAGAATGCATGTTATCAGTTGGAGAAAGATTTCTTTGTTTATTGAAAAACACCCAAATTCAGCATCTCCACTGCAAGCTTGGTACAAAATCGTGAAAAATTCGAATTTTAAATCCTTTAACGATTTAAAAAAGACATTCAATTCTGTAGATCAGGTAGGAAAATTTACAGTTTTCAATGTCGGAGGGAACAACTTTAGAGTGATTGCTTCTATTCACTTCAATCGATCTAAGGTATATATACGACATGTTCTAAGTCATTCAGAGTATGACAAAGACAAATGGAAGGAGAAATGATTTTATGATTTCCGAGTTAGAAAAAGTGAAAAATGTCTGGGGGGATATAAAAAATCTTTTGAGTGTACCGCACACGGAAAAACAATATAAATTTCTTCTAAAAGCTATGGATGAATTGATCGATGAAGTCGGCGACAATCAAAAACACAAACTGGCTCCATTACTAGAGACAATAGGAAATCTGATAGATGATTATGAGATTAGAAATTTTCAAGAGTTAGATTCCGATCCTATAGAAACCCTAAAGTTTTTGATGAAAGAAAACAATCTAACTCAAAAGGATTTAGAAGATATAGGTAGCCAGGGAGTCATCTCAGAAATCTTAAATAGAAAGAGAAATCTAAACATAAATCAAATCAAAAAACTGAGTCAAAAATTCAATGTGTCTCCCTCCGTATTTATTTAAAATTTCCTTTCGCACTTCGTGCGTTAGGTGATTGGTTTGAAAGGGAGCCTTTCAGCGAATTGGGGACTGATCGTCCCCAAACCCCTATCTTTTATTCTCTATTTGCAAAATATCATTTTGAATTACTCACCTCACACACTACGTGTGTAAGGTTAGTGGTTGAAAGGGAGCCTTTCGGCGAATTGGGGACTCATCGTCCCCAAACCCCTATCTAAATATTTTTGAGCCTCCTATCCCCCCCCCAATAACAATCCAGCCTTTCCATCCTGATTCTACAGAAATACAGGTTCCATAGCCGAAACTTCTCGGAGCAAAAATTTAGAGATGTCGGATCTGTTCTCCGACTCTCGTTTTGAGTAATAAGTTTCGAGCGAAAGGAACCTTGTATTACGAGAGAGCATCAGGATGGAAAGTTGAACCTAAGAAGACCCCGCGTCAGGTAAGAAAAAAATTTAAACCTTTTAGAAATAATTCTTGTAGAAATATCTCATTTTGAGATATTTCTACAAGAATGCATGTTATCAGTTGGAGAAAGATTTCTTTGTTTATTGAAAACACCCAAATTCAGCATCTCCACTGCAAGCTTACAAATCGTGAAAAATTCGAATTTTAAATCCTTTAACGATTTAAAAAGACATTCAATTCTGTAGATCAGGTAGGAAAATTTACAGTTTTCAATGTCGGAGAACAACTTTAGAGTGATTGCTTCTATTCACTTCAATCGATCTAAGGTATATATACGACATGTTCTAAGTCATTCAGAGTATGACAAAGACAAATGGAAGGAGAAATGATTTTATGATTTCCGAGTTAGAAAAAGTGAAAAATGTCTGGGGGATATAAAATCTTTGAGTGTACGCACACGGAAAAACAATATAAATTTCTTCTAAAAGCTATGGATGAATTGATCGATGAAGTCGGACAATCAAAACACAAACATGGCTCCATTACTAGAGACAATAGGAAATCTGATAGATGATTATGAGATTAGAATTTTCAAGAGTTAGATTCCGATCAAGAAGACCCCGCGTCAGCGGTAAGAAAAATAATCCTTCGAAGAGAATACAGTTGCCCTTCGACTACGCTCAGGGATCGCGTATCACTTTCGGTTTAACTTAAAAAGTCGTTCGACTACGCTCAGGAGTCGATTCGTCTCCATGCTATGGGAAAAGATTTTTCAAAATCTCAACTATGCTTTTGAGCATAGATATCAATCAAATTTTTGATCATACGCTGGTAGGGTACTCCCAACCTGAGACTTTCTTTTTTAAAGAAATCAATGCTTTGTTTACTCAGATTGATAGTCACCCTAACAGTCTCTTCTTTAAAAACAAGATCTTCAGGATCCGGTAAAAAATCTTTTATGATTTTGGAAGAGACTATAGCATCCCCTATTTCATCCGGAGCGTTCTTATAGATTGTTTTCTTTTTCATATTTTTGTTTTCCTTCCCGCCAAAAACCGGCACCAAAAATTCGAATCATAAATTTTCTTATGGTGAATCTAACAGTAAGGATCCCTTCATCTACCTTACCAAAACAAAAGTATCGTTTTTCTGATTGAGTTGAATGCTTCCTGTCTTCAGCGATCACCCGGTATTTGTCTTTGAAAGCATACTGAGCTTCAGAAAATGAGACACCGTGTTTTTTGCGATTTTCCCTGTCTTTATTTTCATCCCATTCAAACCGCATATGCATTTCTATACATATCCCCATACACACATCATGTCAATAGATTTTAGGAATAAAGAATTGAATTTCACCAATGCCTTTCAGCGAATTGGGGACTCATCGTCCCCAAACCCCTATCTAAATATTTTTGAGCCTCCTATCCCCCCCCAACCAAAAACCAGCCTTTCCATCCTGATTCTAAAGAAATTCAGGTTCCATAGCCGAAATCTTATGGATCAAAAATTTAGAGAAGTCGGATCCGTTTCCGACTCTCGTTTTTTGAGTAATAAGTTTCGAGCGAAAGGAACCTTGTATTACGATAGAGCATCAGGATGGAAAGTTGAACTCAAGAAGACCCCGCGTCAGCGGTAATAAAAAAAAATCCTTCAAGAAGAACACAGTTCCCCTTCGACTACGCTCAGGGATCGCGTACCACTTTCGGTTCAACCTAAAAAGTCCTTCGACAAAAATTCAGGTTTCCAACCAAAGAATCCCCCAATAACAAACCAGCCTTTCAATGATGCTTTTCTCAGAGAATCCAAGGTTGCGCAGCCCAAACATCTCGGAACAAAAATTTAGGGAGAGCGGGTCTGTTTCCGCTGACCGTTTTTTGTGGAGAGATTTTGGATAAGCAGCAACCTTGTTATGAAGGAGAAATTTTAGCATCATTGAAAGTTGAACCGAAGAAGACCCCGCGTCAGCGGTAATAAAAAAAAGTCCTTCGACTACGCTCAGGAGTCGGTTCAGTTCCGCTCCAATGCTCGTGACTGTGGATCGAAAGAAATACGTCTTCTCAATCACTGCTCCAAACAAATGGTGCTATAGGATACAGCGCTACAAGATCCAAAGTCCACAACATTGGTATCAAATCGAAAAAAGGTGAAGTTTCCGGTGGTATTACTGGACCAGTTCGCACAATTCCCATAGGTTGAGTCATTCGTCCAAGACTTGTCAGTGGATAACCCACTGTAGACTCTTGGTTGTCCACTATAGTAAGTATTGTAGGGAGTCAGGTCAAAGTCTCCAAAAGTTGAAGAACTGTCTGATGTGAAATATATGGTTGGGTATTGGTGATCAGTATAAGTGGTATCGGGAGCGATAGGCCAATCAGTAGCACCCGAACAGTCATACGCAGTACAACCTCCTCTAGTACTAGTTACCATCAATGCCTTGAAGACTCCGGTACCGGGATAATTGGGGTCACCATTACATAAACTATCATAACTGGCTAAACCTTGATTGGAAGCAGTAGAAGAGGTGACAAACATCTTCTTATTCGCCGGAGGTGGAGTGGAAGAAAATACATCGATGTAGACGGCTACCCCTGTGTAAGAAATAAGCTCGGTATCATCGTAGTAATCGATGGTAAAATTATATGTTCCCGCCACAGGTGAGTTTGTGGAGATTGTTCCATCTCCCGAAATGGTGAATGTACCATCCAATCCCGTAGCTGAAACTGAAGAAATAAGAAAATCCGTGGCAAAGGTACAGGAGGCATCCGTATCGTAGCAAAATCCGGAATAGTAAATACTTCCCAAACTACCCAGTCCTCCACCTCCACCGACAGGAGTGAAGTAGAGATCGAGGTAGAAATCATAATCTACCCCGGCCGCACTTCCCAGAACTGTGGCAAATACGAACTCATCGTTCGATGTTCCGGTTATTGTTCCATCGGAAGCAATGCTCAGTCCCCAAATATCAGCCAATTCAGAATATCCATCACTGAAAGTGAAGTCAGCCGCTGTCAATCCATCGGGGAATGTTGAGAGTGTCGTATCCAGGGTCAGGTTGCAGCTCGTATCTCCCACAGTACAGTTTCCCGTATAGTAGAGATAATTACCTCCTAAGACTAAAGTCGGGGTGGTGCCTGCCTCTCCGATGGTAAAACTTCCCAGACTCACCGAAGCCGTCGCTCCACTTGCCAGGATCACCGTCACCGTCGGAGACCAGCTTCCCGAACTTGTCGGTGTTCCCCAGATTGAACCGTAGGCATCAATTCTCATTCCATTTCCTAAGTCCTGAGGAACAAAGCTATACGATCCGTAGTCTCCGGCTCCTTCGATATCAAAGGCGATGTAGGAAAAATCATATCCTACGACAAGTTCACTTCCCCAAATATTCGCCTTGGGAACATTCGAATCTATGTAATAATCCACAGCATCAGTGAGGGTATGGGAAGTGTTATCGTTCAAATTCGTGTAGGTCAGAGACCCGGTCATGGCTCCGCTCGAGTTTGCCGCTGTTCCGGTGATGGATCCGAAGTATTCATCAGCTACACTAAAACTCCCACCGCTAGATGTAAAACCGGTGATCTTGTAATTGTAGTTCAGAACTCCTTCTACCCCTATCTCCAGATTACAGGTCGTGTTCTGGGTACAGGTCGAATAGTAGACATAAGCAAATGCCTGACCCACAACATAGTTCTGAACCTTGATCTTGAATACTGTAGTGGTGCTTCCGAACTTATTGCTCGCTTTGATTGTGATTTTTGCTGAGGTGGTTGTGGCTGTCGTGGGAGTTCCGTAGATCGCTCCTGTCAGAGGATTCAGCAACATCCCGATAGGCAATTTCTCAGTACTCACGACTTCATAATTTGTGGGAAGTCCACCTTCTACCCAGGGGTAGTAGTATTCATAATTGTTTGTGTAGAGGAGCATGGCTCCTTCATCATCATTGTCCGCATAGTAAAGATAGTCGGGAGCCGAGGCTGTGTCCACCCAGAGATCTGCTGGAGGAATTGAAGACATGCTGAAATAAGAATCGATTTCGTTGGCGTTCAGACCCCATTCTTCCCCACCCCCCGACTGGGTGACAAAGGTGGAAATCCCTGTCTGCATGGTAGATTCAAGAGGATTCTTGGTGAAACTCGCGGGTGGGGATTTTCCCGTTGCCCGTTTGTAAACTCCACTCAGGATCGCTGTGTTCTTTCCACCACTCACGATCACCTGTGAAAAACCATCCATCACTCTTTCCAGAGCATTTCCATTTGCCGTGTCACGGGTCAGTGCGCCCTTCTGAATCGCGCGGGTCGCACCATTCGCGTAGCTATTCGAGAGAGCGGAGATCCCGCTCAATGTGATCAATGCCTTGGCTACATAGGGATCATCGCTCTTACTGAAGTCCAGACCCAAATCCTCCAAACTCGGAGTCACCTCACGGGTGAGATTTCGAGTTTGCGCTCCATCCACTCCGCGGGTAGTCCCGGCAGAACGGACTTTTGCTCCCGGAATCGGTCTCTTTCCAAAACTTCTTTGGTGGGAGTTCGGACTTCTCTTCTCTCCGGTAAGCCCTCTTGTCGCTGATTTCCCTTTGATGAATCCCTTGTTCAATCCGAACATCGCCACCACCTGTTTCGAGGAGGCATTCGCTACCGCATTCGCAAAGCTCGCATCGGATTTTTCCATTGTCTTCGCAAATACACGGGAAGCCATCCGGCTGAATGGAGAGGAGACCACACCTTTTTTAGTAGGACCACCCGGTTCCTGAATGATGGAATCCATGTAGTAATTGGCTCCCGTCCAGGAGATGTTTTGCTTGAGGGATTCATCGTACATCTTCGTCAGACCATTGCTTGCGGGGGTGACGAGGACGCAAACGGGCTTTCCATCTCTGGCATATCTCACAGCGTAGTTTCCACCCACATCCGTTGTGGTCTCCGCGTAGGGTGCCGTTCCCCCTGTTCGGTCACAGGCATTGTTCACCAATGGGAGGATCTGAACTCTCGCACCGCTGATCGCACCTTTGATCGCCGTTCCCGAAACTTCCGACTGAGTGGATCGCTTCCAGAAAAGACCGAGGGAGGATAGAAAGTCTCTGTCCAGGTCTTTGTTCACTGTATTGCAATCCTGAAAGTTGAGAAGAATGAGTGCCAGGAGGAGATATTTTTTCATTTGTCCAGTCCTTATTTCTCTTCTGAATCGAGAAAATGAATTTTTGAATCAGGATGCAGGAAGATCAATGCTTTAGGACTTTCGATACATACTAGTAGATCAGACTTGGATTATCTCAAAATGAGTCAAAGATTAAAAATAATTATGCAAAGATTTTCAGCAATCCGCTCGAATTATTAACACTGATTTGTTGGATATCATGTCAATGCATGAAATCAGAGCTAGCATAGCCACTAAAATCTCTTAAACTAAAGATGTGCTTTTGGGGGCACCCATTCGTGGAAGGTTTACTTTTCCCTAAGGCAGGCACCTCTCTCCGAAGAAGACCCCGCGTCAGCGTTAAGAAAAAAAATATCCTTCAAGAAGAACACAGTTCCCCTTCGACTACGCTCAGGGATCGCGTATCACTATCGGTTGAACCTAAAAAGTCCTTCGACAAGAACAAATGCTTCCAACCAAAGTATCCCCCAATAACAAACCAGCCTTTCAATGATGCTTTTCTCAGAGAATCCAAGGTTGCGCAGCCCAAACATCTCGGAACAAAAATTTAGGGAGAGCGGGTCTGTTTCCGCTGACCGTTTTTTGTATCGCCTGCCCGGCTCGAGGGCACAGAAGAATTCTCATTATCAAGAATACCTTAATACATTAGAGAAAGCTAACGACCACTTTTGGATAAGCAGCAACCTTGTTATGAAGGAGAAATTTTAGCATCATTGAAAGTTGAACTCAAGAAGACCCCGCGTCAGCGGTAATAAAAAAAAATCCTTCGAAGAGAATACAGTTGCCCTTCGACTACGCCCTGGGATCGCGTATCACTTTCGGTTTAACCTAAAAAGTCCTTCGACTACGCCCCGGGATCGCGTATCACTTTCGGTTTAACCTAAAAAGTCCTTCGACTACGCTCCGGGATCGCGTATCACTTTCGGTTTAACCTAAAAAGTCCTTCGACAAAAATTCAGGCTTCCAACCAAAGTATCCCCCAATAACAAACCAGCCTTTCCATCCTGATTCTAGAAATACAGGTTCCGTAGCCGAAACTTCTCGGAGCAAAAATTTAGAGATGTCGGATCCGTTTCCGACTCTCGTTTTTTGCCCGAAAGTTTCGAGCGAAAGGAACCTTGTATTGCGAGAGAGCATCAGGATGGAAAGTTGAACTCAAGAAGACCCCGCGTCAGCGGTAAGAAAAAAATCCTTCGAAGAGAATACAGTTGCCCTTCGACTACGCTCAGGGATCGCGTATCACTATCGGTTTAACCTAAAAAGTCCTTCGACAAAAATTCAGGCTTCCAACCAAAGAATCCCCCAACCAAAAACCAGCCTTTCCATCCTGATTCTACAGAAATACAGGTTCCACAGCCGAAACTTCTCGGAGCAAAAATTTAGAGATGTCGGATCCGTTTCCGACTCTCGTTTTTTGCCCGAAAGTTTCGAGCGAAAGGAACCTTGTATTGCGAAAGAGCATCAGGATGGAAAGTTGAACTCAAGAAGACCCCGCGTCAGCGGTAAGAAAAAAAAATCCTTCGATTAGAAAAAGAGGCTCCATGCAATGGAAAGTTGAACCTAAGAAGACCCCGCGTCAGCGGTAAGAAAAAAAAATCCTTCAAGAAGAACACAGTTCCCCTTCGACTACGCTCTGGGATCGCGTATCACTTTCGGTTTAACCTAAAAAGTCCTTCGACAAGAACAAATGCTTCCAACCAAAGAATCCCCCAACCAAAAACCAGCCTTTCAATGATGCTTTTCTCAGAGAATCCAAGGTTGCGCAGCCCAAACATCTCGGAACAAAAATTTAGGGAGAGCGGGTCTGTTTCCGCTGACCGTTTTTTTTGGAGAGATGTTGACTAAGAAGACCCCGCGTCAGCGGTAAGAAAAAAAATATCCTTCGATTAGAAAAAGAGGCTCCATGCAATGGAAAGTTGAACTCAAGAAGACCCCGCGTCAGCGGTAAGAAAAAAAAATCCTTAGACTACGTTAAGGAGTCGATTCATTCCCATGCAATGGAGAGATTTCACGTATTCGAATCCGTCGGGAGCCTCGGATGAGAATGTTTCGTCTGAATCATGAGGATGAGTGGGCTCATCATCATGATTCGTCCGGAGATCAGGTTTCTACTGCTCAATACAGAGAAGGTAGTAGGAACTCCCACAGCTATAGAGAGATTGTCCTCCATTTTCATGAGTTTCTGCACTACCTGAACTCGATGTCCATTCAGTACAATTACTAGTTCCTATAAAATCGATTCCCATCCCCGTCCAAAATACAGATCCACCTGTCGATTGATAGACTGATAAGTTTCCGGAAAAAGTTCTATTCGCTGAAGATGTGATGTCAAATGTACCCGGATCATTGTACTTTTCATAGGTCGTACTTGCGGCAATAGGCCAATCCAATGCTGAAGTGCAATCATTCGTAGTGCAACCACCCCGCAATCCACTGCTATATACCATCGCTTTATAGGTTCCGGTGAGTGGCATACTATAAAAATCCGTCAAACCTCCCGCATCTGAATTGCACTTAGAATCCATATTCGCTAGTTCTGGTGCCGCTGTCCCAATACTGCCCGGGGTATAGGGTGTTGTACTGATGAATAACTTTTTATTAGGTACTGCTATTGCATCGATTGTGATGGAAGCAATGGCCGAAGTGTAGTTTACATTTTCAGTAACATCCCAATAATCTATGGAGAAATTGAGAGTTCCCGAACTGCTGGGTGTACCGGTGATATTTCCCGATCCATCGATAGACAGCCCCATACCGGACAAAACATTTGATGGTTCGACGAGACCGGAAACTGCATAGTCCGGGTAGAGAGTACAGGATGAAGTATCACAGACTCCCGACCATGTTAGAAATCCACCACTTCCCCCCACTCCCGGTACACCTCCTCCACCTGAACTCGAAGAGAGATCAATTTCTAAATAAAAATCATAACCTATACCCGCAGAAGTAGTACCCACTACCGTAGCAAAAATATAAGGATCAGATGGTGGGGTTGCCGCTGTGATTGTTCCATCGGAGGCCAGATTGAGTCCGTAATAATCATAGAGTTCATTGTAGGCATCAGAGAAGCTAAAATCTGCCACTGTCAAACCATCCGGGAAGGTCGATGTGATCGGATCGAGAACCAAACTACAGGTGCCATCAGCCGCACAGACCAATGAATAGTAGAGGTTATTTCCTCCTAAGACTAAAGACGGGGTGGTGCCCGCCTCTCCGATGGTAAAACTTCCCAGACTCACTGAAGCCGTAGCTCCACTTGCCAGGATCACCGTCACCGTCGGAGACCAGCTTCCCGAAGTAGTCGGTGTCCCCCAGATCGTACCGTAGGCATCAATCCTCATTCCATTTCCGAAGTCCTGTGCCAAAAAGCTGTAGCTCCCGTAGTCGCCGGCTCCTTCGATATCAAAAGCGATGTAGGAAAAATCATATCCTACGACAAGTTCACTTCCCCAGATGTTTGCCTTGGGAACATTCGAATCTATGTAATAGTACACAGCATCAGTGAGGGTATGGGAAGTGTTATCGTTCAAATCCATGTAGGTCAGTGTCCCGGTCATGGCTCCTGGCACATTAGCCGCTGTTCCTGTTATGGAACCGAAGTATTCATCGGCTACACTGAAGGTTCCGCCGGTAGATGTAAAACCGGTGATCTTGTAATTGTAGTTCAGAACTCCTTCTACCCCTATGTCCAGATTGCAGGTCGTGTTCTGGGTACAGGTCGAGTAGTAGACGTAAGCAAATGCCTGACCCACAACATAGTTCTGAACCTTGATCCTGAATTTTGTGGTGGTGCTTCCGTACTTATTGCTTGCCTTGATTGAAATTTGAGCTGAGGTGGTTGTGGCTGTCGTGGGAGTTCCGTAGATCGCTCCCGTTACGGTATCCAGGAACATTCCATTTGGCAAGGTCTCATTACCCGCGAGTGCATACGTTGTGGGAAGTCCACCTTCTACCCAGGGATAGTAGTATTCATAATTGTTTGTGTAGAGGAGCATGGCTCCTTCTTCATTATCATCCGCATAGTAAAGATAGTCGGGAGCCGAGCCTGTGTCCACCCAGAGATCTGCTGGAGGAATTGAAGACATGCTGAAATAAGAATCGATTTCGTTGGCATTCAGACCCCACTCTTCCCCACCGCCCGACTGAGTGACAAAGGTAGAGATCCCTGTCTGCATGGTGGCTTCCAATGGATTCTTGGTGAAACTCGCGGGTGGGGATTTCCCGGTTGCCCGTTTGTAGACTCCACTCAGGATCGATGTGTTCTTTCCTCCACTCACGATCACCTGTGAAAAACCTTCCATCACTCTTTCCAGAGCATTTCCATTTGCCGTGTCACGGGTCAATCCACCCTTCTGAATCGAACGGCTCACTCCATTCGCATAGCTATTGGAGAGGGCTGAGATCCCGCTCAATGTGATCAATGCCTTGGCTACATAGGGATCATCTGTCTTGCTGAAGTCCAGACCCAAATCCTCCAAACTCGGAGTCACTTCACGCGTAGCATTTCTGGTTTGAACTCCATCCATTCCCCGGGTAGTCCCGTCCAAATGGACTTTTGCTCCCGGAATCGGTCTCTTGCCGAAACTCCTCAGATGGGAGTTCGGACTTCTCTTCTCTCCGGTAAGCCCTCTTGTCGCTGATTTCCCTTTGATGAATCCCTTGTTCAATCCGAACATCGCCACCACCTGCTTCGAGGAGGCATTGGCTACCGCATTCGCAAAGCTCGCATCGGATTTTTCCATTGTCTTAGCGAATACGCGGGACGCCATCCGGCTGAATGGAGAGGAGACCACACCTTTTTTGGTAGGACCACCCGGTTCCTGAATGATGGAATCCAGGTAGTAATTGGTTCCCGTCCAGGAGATGTTTTGCTTGAGGGATTCATCGTACATCTTCGTCAGACCATTGCTTGCGGGGGTGACGAGGACGCAAACGGGCTTTCCATCTCTGGCATATCTCACAGCGTAGTTTCCACCCACATCCGTTGTGGTCTCTGCGTAGGGTACCGTTCCCCCTGTTCTGTCACAGGCATTGTTCACCAATGGGAGGATCTGAACTCTCGCACCGCTGATCGCACCTTTGATCGCCGTTCCCGAAACTTCCGACTGAGTGGATCGCTTCCAGAAAAGACCGAGGGAGGATAGAAAGTCTCTGTCCAGGTCCTTGTTCACCGTGTTGCAATCCTGAAAGTTGAGAAGAATGAGTGCCAGGAGGAGATATTTTTTCATTTGTCCGGTCCTTATTTCTCAAATCAAATGAGAAATTATTTGAATCAGAATGCAGGGGAACCATGCACATGGATTTCTCTACATACTTATATGTAAGACTTTCTTGATCTCAAAATGAGTCAAAGAAAAAACATGAAAATGATGGATTTCTCAACATATTGATTGCTTTATTGGCATTTATATGTTTTTTATTATGTCAAATGTCAACTATTCCAATAAATTCCTTTGGGATTTGCATGCATTTCGACTCCTCCTGAATTCACATCTCAATAATTAGGAAGCCATTCAGCATTTTTTGTGAATTGATCTACGATTCGGTGAGATAAAAAGGGAAGAATCCATCCTCTCCCGGAGCAAAAAAGAAAGGATGGAAAAGTGAGGCTCTAAGGACCACAGTGACCAAAAATCTCGAAACCGATGGAATACGGAACCCCATCCATTTCAAAATCAATGGTATAATTATCATCAGTAGCGGTACAACCCAAGGTGATACTGAGATTCCCATCGACATCAATGCTGACAGAACTGGGATAGGTTGTGCTAACATTGCTAATCGTTCCTAATCCGGATAGTACTAGCGGGTAAGAGGAATACTCGACCGGATTTCCACCACCATCTTCGCAAGAAGAGTTAACTTCATCACAGACGATGGAATCTAAGGTAAGAATCACCCCTCCTTCTGCACCTAAACCCGAAGTGAAATCAATTTCTATATTAAAATCATATTCTTCACCGGAAGAAGTACCCACTACCGTAGCAAAAATATAAGGATCAGACGGTGGGGTTCCCGCTGTGATCGTTCCATCGGAGGCCAGACTGAGTCCGTAATAATCATAGAGTTCATTGTAGTCATCAGAGAAGGTAAAATCTGCCGCTGTCAAACCATTCGGGAAGATCGATGTGGTCGGATCGAGAACCAAACTACAGACGCCATCAGCCGCACAGGTGAATGTATAGAAGAGGTAGTATCCTCCTAAGACTAAAGACGGGGTGGTTCCCACCTCTCCTATGGTAAAACTTCCCAGACTCACCGAAGCCGTCGCTCCACTTGCCAGGATCACTGTTATCGTCGGAGACCAGGTTCCCGAACTTGTCGGTGTCCCCCAGATCGAACCGTATTCATCAATCCTCATTCCATTTCCGAAGTCCTGAGGCACAAAGCTGTACGTCCCGTAGTCGCCCACCCCTTCGAGATCAAAGGCGATGTAGGAAAACTCATATCCTGCGACAAGTTCGCTTCCCCAGATATTTGCCTTGGGGACATTCGAATCAATGTAGAAATATACATTGGTAATTGTTTTTTGTGTCCCATCGTTCAAATCCTTGTAGGTCAGTGTCCCGGTTTGGGATCCTGTATCATTAGTCGCTGTTCCCGTAAAGGAACCAAAAATGGAATCGACAAGAGTAAAGGTTCCCTTGTTGGAAATAAAACTGACCACCTCATAATTGTAGTTCTGAACTCCCTCTATCCCTATGTCCAGATTGCAGGTCGTGTTCTGGGTACAGGACGAATTGTAGACGTAAGCAAACGCCTGACCTGCAAGATAGTTCTGAACCTTGATCCTGAATGCTGTGGTGGTGCTTCCGTACTTATTGCTTGCCTTGATTGAAATTTTTGCTGCGGTGGTTGTCGCTCTTTCGGGAGTTCCGTAGATCGCTCCCGTTACGGTATCCAGGAACATCCCAGTAGGCAAGGTCTCAGTACTCACTACTTCATACTTTGTGGGAAGCCCACCTTCTACCCAGGGGTAGTAGTATTCATAGGTATTTGTGTAGAGGAGCATGGCTCCTTCTTCGTCATTGTCCGCATAGTAAAGGTAGTCCGGTGCCGAGGCTGTGTCCACCCAGAGATTCGCAGGAGGAATCGAGGACATGCTGAAATAAGAATCGATTTCGTTGGCGTTCAGACCCCATTCTTCCCCACCGCCCGACTGGGTGACAAAGGTAGAGATCCCTGTCTGCATGGCGGCTTCCAATGGATTCTTGGTAAAACTCGCGGGTGGGGATTTCCCTGTCGCCCGCTTGAAGACACTGCTCAGGATCGCTGTGTTCTTTCCACCGCTCACGATCACCTGTGAAAATCCATCCATCACTCTTTCCAGAGCATTTCCATTTGCCGTGTCACGGGTCAATCCACCCTTCTGAATCGAACGGGTCACTCCATTCGCATAGCTATTGGAAAGAGCCGAGATCCCGCTCAAAGTGATCAGTGCCTTGGCTACATAAGGATCATCGGTCTTACTGAAGTCCAGACCCAGGTCTTCCAGACTCGGAATCACTTCACGGGTGACATTTCTGGATTGAACTCCATCCACTCCCCGGGTAGTGCCTTCAGAACGAACTTTGGCTCCGGGAATCGGTTTCTTTCCGAAACGTCTCAGGTGGGAGTTCGGACTTCGTTTCTCTCCCCCTAAGCCTCTCGTAGCTGATTTCCCTTTGATGAATCCCTTGTTCAATCCGAACATCGCCACCACCTGCTTCGAGGAGGCATTGGCTACAGCGTTCGCAAAACTAGCATCGGATTTTTCCATCGTCTTAGCGAATACACGGGATGCCATCCGGCTGAATGGTGAAGAGACCACACCTTTTTGGGTCAGACCTCCGGGTTGTTGAATGATGGAATCCATGTAGTAATTGGCTCCCGTCCAGGAGATGTTTTGCTTGAGGGATTCATCGTACATCTTCGTCAAACCATTGCTTGCGGGGGTGACGAGGACACAGACAGGCTTTCCGTCTTTCGCATATCTCACAGCGTAGTTTCCACCCACATCCGTTGTGGTCTCTGCGTAGGGTGCCGTTCCCCCTGTTCGGTCACAGGCATTGTTCACTAAAGGGAGAATCTGTACTCTCGCACCGCTGATGGCTCCCTTGATCGCCGTTCCGGAGATCTCTGCTTGATTGGATCGTTTCCAGAAAAGAGCTAGAGAGGAAAGGAAGTCTCTGTCCAGGTCCTTGTTCACATTTTGGCAATTCAGAAAGGACAGAAAGGTCAATAAAAGTATTCCTAGTTTGATCATAGAAATCTCCTCAATAATAACAATCTAAAGCACAATCATCTTTAGGGACTGCACTGAATGAATTCTAGATTTGTTCTAATTAGTTTTGAAAGCAAAAACTTTTCAATTTTAAATACATATACTTAGACTAGTAAAAAAATTATTTCTTAGAATGATACTATTTTTTATAGACTTGAGTGAGTGTAAGGGAAGGCATCCCTCAAAAAGATTGGACAGAACTCTTCATGTCCAATCTTTTTGAGGGCAATGACTCGTTTCAGAAGACATCCCGGCTATCCTGACTTAGATAGCGGAAGGACCTGTTTCTCCCGTTCGAATCCGAATCACTTCTTCGATGGGCAAGATCATGATTTTTCCATCACCGATCTGACCCTCACCGCTCTTTGCGGCTTTCAAAATCGCATCCACAGTCGGTTTCACAAAGGGATCGTTCACAGCGATTTCCAGTCTGACCTTGGGCAGAAGATTCACCTTGTACTCATGCCCCCTGTAGACGGTAGTCTTGCCTTTCTGCTGTCCGTATCCCTGAACATCCGTTACAGTCAAACGATAGATTTCATTTTTATTCAGCTCTTCTTTGACCGCTTCGAGTTTACTGGGTTGAATGATTGCTACGATTAATTTCATACGATCTCCTTACTAGATATTGTAACCACGTTCCCCGTGGAGCTCTTCATCGAGACCGGCGATTTCCTGAGTCTCTCTCACTCTGAATCCTATCGTCTTCTCAATCGCCCAAACCAGGGCGTAGGAAATCACGAAGGAATAAAGAGCAGTCGCCACGATGCTAATGAATTGAACATAGATCTGGTCCCATCTTCCTGTCACTTCTTTTGCAAGAGTAATGGTAAAGACTCCCGTAAGAAGAGCCCCCACAGCTCCCCCCACTCCGTGAATCCCGAAAGCATCCAGAGTATCATCGTAACCGAATCGATCTTTCAGAAGAATGGCACCGTAACAAATCGGAGACACCAAGAGTCCCATGACAATCGCACTTCCCGGTCCGACAAATCCGGAGGCAGGAGTGATGACCACAAGACCGGCCACAATCCCCGAAGCGGCGCCGAGAGCAGTGGCTTTCTTGGTGTGAAAGTATTCCAAAAGCAACCAGGAAGCTCCCCCCGCAGCAGGTGCGATGAAGGTGACAAGAAAGGCTCTCGCCGCCAGACCATTGACTTCCAAACCGGAACCCGCATTGAACCCGAACCATCCAAACCAGAGAAGTCCGGAACCCAGAAGGGTGTAGGTCATGTTATTGGGATTGGTAAGGGTTCCGGGATCTCCCTTTCGTTTGCCCAAAACCAGGGCCGCCGCAAGACCCGCAATCCCGGAAATCAGGTGGACAACCGTTCCGCCAGCAAAGTCCAGAGCACCCATATTGAGAAGCCAACCATTTCCCGCCCAAACCCAATGAGCGACGGGATCATAGACCAGAGTCGCCCAGAGAGCGATGAAGACAACATATCCCGAAACCTTTACCCTCTCAGCAATCGATCCGGAAATCAGAGCGGGAGTGATGAGGGCAAACATACCCTGAAAGAGAAAATGGACGTACTTGGGAATCGTTCCTTCCAGAGTATTCATATCAATCCCGTTGAGAAGAGCCAGATCGAAATTCCCGAAGTAAGGAGAGTCTCCGGAAAAGGCAAAGCTGTAGCCGAAGAGGGTCCACTGCAGGGTCATGACGATCATGGCGATGAAACTATGCATCATGGTGGAGAGCACATTCTTGGAACGCACAATCCCTCCGTAGAAAAGTGCCAATCCGGGGATCATGAAGAACACAAGGGCCGAGGAAACAATCATCCAAACAGTGTCTGCCTGATTGAGTTTGGGTGCTTCGTCACCTTCCGCAAATAGAAGCCCCGGAAGGAGGAAAAGGAATAGGAAAAGTTTAGTTGGATGGGTAAAATTCATGTTTCTAGTCTTACTCTGCTTATCGATCAGAATCAACTCCTCTATGAAAGTCTGATGGGTTCCGGTCAAATCCAGGTGGTTTTGAGTTGGAAGAAAGATTCGCTCAGAATCGAAGCTCAGAAGGCTGGAGCATAAGCCGGAACGTACTTTGTCTCCCTACATTTGCCTGTCTGTGAGTAAAATAATCTTTTTTCTCAGAAAACGATTGAAGATGACCTTAAGATTAGTGAAAAATTCCTAAGAAATCAGGCAATACAATTATCTTTTGGAGACCACTAAAAACCCCTTAGCAGAGCATTTTGGGTGTGGTACTTTGCTTGGGGTCGCCCTCCAAACCCTGCCTTTTTCAAGAAATATTGAAAAATTTTTTCAATTATTGTTTCTTTCAAAATCGAAAAAAGGGGCAATAGACCTTCCCTTTTTCTTTTCGGGAAATGGCTTCTTTCCTTATTTTTTATCGATAAAACTCTGATTTTCTTTTTGAACACATTCCTCATAAAACTCACTCAGCTTATGAGTTCCAAAACAGGGTGAGGCCATATCCATAACCATGACCGTCATAAAGAATTCAATCGGTCCGTATGTTTTTTCATTTGTAAATGCTTTGATCAGAAGTAAGGTCCACCTGCGAATCCAATCGGGTAGATGAACAATCCGCACAGGCTTCCGATAAGCCCTGAGAGCCATCTCTGCGATTTCATTCTGAGTTAGAAGATCGGGCCCTCCTATCTTCCTCTCTTTTGAACTTCCTCCGAGTTCATCGACGACTGCTTTTGCTAGATCTTTCCCGTGAATAGGATTCAATCGATACTCTCCATTTCCGAAAAGGTACACCCTACCCCCTTTTGCCATTTTCAGAAAATCTCCCATATCTGAAAAAAAACCATTGGGACGAACAATACAGTAATCGAGTCCGGACTCTTTCAGTTTGTCACAGAACAATTCCTTAGCCGCCCCTCCTTTTAGATGCCTGAGCTTGTCTCCATTCAAAACAGAAATGTAAATAAATTTTTTCACTCCTGCATTCCGCGCCTCTTCCAAAAGATTTGCATTTGCCTGAAAGTCAACATCCATGTATGTCAGGCCGTCTTTCTGACGTGTGATACCTACGGTACTGATCAAAACCGTAGTACCATTCAAAAGTCCTTGTAAGGTTTCCGGCTCGGTAACCTGAGCTTCTAAGATTTCCAGATTGGAATCCTTGATCCCGAACCCTTCCTTTTTTCTCACAAGAGCACGGGTTTTGATCTTTCGGGTAAGCAACTCTTCTGTGATATACCTTCCCAAATAACCGGATGCACCCGCAACGAGAACTTCTACTTCTTTCATAAATCACCCCGGGGTTATCAAAAACCTAATTTTACATATTTCTTCCGATATCAGACCCCAATGCTATTTGATCAAAATGAGAAATTTATAAAAGAATTTTTTTTTGTACTACCGCTAGCGGGGCTTTTTTGTATTTAACTTTCCCTCCCGATGCTCTCCCGTAATACAAGGTTCCTTTCGCTCGAAGTGCGAAATGTGACCAATTCAAAATCATATTTTACAAATAAACAATTTGAAATAGGGGTTTGGGGACGATCAGTCCCCAATTCGCCGAAAGGCTCCCTTTCAATCCAATCACCTAACGCACGAAGTGCGAAAGGTGACCAATTCAAAATCATATTTTGCAAAGAGACAATTAGAAATAGGGGTTTGGGGACGATCAGTCCCCAATTCGCCGAAAGGCTCCCTTTCAATCCAATCACCTAACGCACGAAGTGCGAAAGGTGATTTTAATAAAATCATATTGAATAAGGGATATCTTCTATACCCTCCGGCTGAATAGACTATTCAAATAGTCATATAGGCAATAGATTTCTAAACACCTAATAGTAAATTTTACTCCTCTTCTCCGGAAAAGATCTCTATCTTTCGGGGGGATTCTACTATCTCCCGCATAACGCCCGGAGACACATAAACAGCGGCTATCATCAATCGGGGGTCTACTCCTGTCTTTTGAAGATAATCTTCTGCAGATTTATTCAGATTATGAATATCTTTCTTCAAAGCAGAAGAGGTGATTTCCAATAAGATGTGCTCTCCATTTTTTATGACCAGATCGACTTCCCTATCTCCATAATAACCTCTGGATACCTGATAGCCTGCCTTTTCCATCAAGGCAGAAATTGTATTCCGAATTGTATTCTCATTTTGGATACCCCAACGGCTTCCCAGAGCAGATATCTGATCGTTCACTCTTTTGAAACCTTCCTGCATTGTGATCTCTGTCCGTTTTTGAGCTTCTGCTAACTCTTTTTGAGCTTCTGCCAGTTCTTTTAAAATGTTTTTGAGGGATGTGAAATCCTCTCTGGGGATGGAATTTTGTTCGATCCAATCACCCAAGAGTTGAATGGGAGGCTGGATTTTGGTTGGAAATTGTTTCAGAATGTGATTCGGAAGTCCCATAATTGTTTAGACAATCATGGGTTCGATGGTTTGTCAAGAAAATATTGCTTGTTTTATGTTTAGTGGTTTTCTCTTGCAGGGGGCTTTTTAGTTGTCGAAGGAGGTTTCCATTGAATGGAGCTATTGTCATTCAGAGGATAGATACGGGAAATCTTTCTATTCCATGGAGGCATACTTTCCGGTAGAAGGACTCGGTGAGCGAGTGATTTTTACCCTATTAGAGATCCTCTACCTTTATCTCTTCTTAGGTTCGTACTACAGTTTCTGTAAAAATTGTATCGAGATCCCGTCTCCGGAAAAGAAATCTTTCTTTAAATGGTGGTTCACCCTCCAAAACCCTTGATTTTATTGACTATTTTGAATTAGTGCAAATGATTTGCACTAAAATTCTTAAAAATTTCTTGTAAACAGGATCGGAATGACCCATTGAAAATGAGAATTTTCCAGTATTCCCGGATACTTTTTCGAGTATTCCCAAATACTTTTTTGAGTATTCCCAAATACTTTTTTGAGTATTCTCTGATACTTTTTTGAGTATTCCCAAATACTTTTTTGAGTATTCCCAAATACTATTTTGAGTATTCCCAAATACTTTTTTGAGTATTCCCAAATACTATTTTGAGTATTCCCAAATACTTTTTTGAGTATTCCCAAATACTATTTTGAGTATTCCCAAATACTTTTTTGAGTATTCCCAAATACTTTTTTGAGTATTCCCAAATACTTTTTTGAGTATTCCCAAATACTTTTTTGAGTATTCTCAGATACTTTTTTGAGTATTCTGATACTTATTTTGAGTATTCCCGATACTTTTGAGTATGTCTCAGATACTTTTTCAGAGTCCCTTTTAATGAGTATTCTCAGATACTTTTTTGAGTATTCCCAAATACTTTTTTGAGTATTCCCAAATACTTTTTCAAAAGTTCCCCGTTACTTTCTTCAGAGTTCCCCGTTCCTTTTTCAAAAGTTCCCCGTTACTTTCTTCAGAGTTCCCCGTTCCTTTTCAAAAGTTCCCCGTTACTTTTTCCAGAGTTTCCTGCATTTTCCAGAGTTTCCCTGTTACTTTTTCCAGAGTTCCCTGTTACTTTCTTCAGAGTTCCCTGTTACTTTTTAAAGTTCCCTGTTACTTCTTCAGTTCCTGTTACTTTTTCAAAAGTTCCCTGTTACTTTCTTCAGAGTTCCCCGTTACTTTCTTCAGAGTTCCCCTGTTACTTTTTCCAGAGTTCCGTTACTTTTTAAAGTTCCCCCGTACTTTCTTAAAAGTTCCCCGTTACTTTTTCCAGAGTTCCCCGTTACTTTTTCAAAAGTTCCCCCGTTACTTTTTCCAGAGTTCCCCGTTACTTTTTCAAAAGTTCCCCGTTACTTTTTCAAAAGTTCCCCGTTACTTTTTCAAGAACCTTGGAACGTGAGATAGATATGAAATTTCAAAATTTCTTATCTATCTACAGAGACTAAAGTAAATTAGACTTTTTGCAAATGGACACAGTTAGCCTTCTGACCTATCCGTTAGACGTGACTACCTATCTCTTCATTCAATTCCTGAGAGTTTCCATCACAGTAACAACTACTAGCATGCCAAACATTACTAGCCTGATCCCCCTGCCGGGATCAAACCATTGTGATAGATAGGAAAATGGACTCCTAATTCCATACCTGCGTATCCATGGACGAGTTTTCCTTTGTCATCAAATTTCATCAAAGGAAGTATCTTAGCGATTAGATTCAGGAAGAAGGTTTTCCCTTTTAAAAATGGTATTGGATTCATGAGTTGGCTCCTCAGGAATTAGGATTGACAGAAAAGAAAAAATGGTTCAAAGATATAGCATTATAATGATTTTATATAAAATCATAGTTTGCTAATAGATCTTTATGCATAGGGGTTTGGGGACGATCAGTCCCCAATGTACCATCAGTTTACTCCTCTGATTCAGCTGAACTGTTTTTCCAAGAATACCAGTTTGGATACTTATAGACATAGTGGCCTTGTCCGAGGGATTCTCCGCACATGTCCGGCCAGAGGCGATTGCGCTGATACTCGTCATCAAATTCGAGAACCACACCACTGTCCTTCATCTTTGATTCGTCATACTTTTGTTCACCCTGCAAATCACATCGTACTACATTTATAAGATCGCTGTACTTTCCTCCAACGTCTACATCAGCAGGCATGTACTGTCGCGGAATAATTTTCTTCTCATAAATATAGACATAAGGCTTTACATACACAAAATACCCGGTGTCGGATTTTTTCGGGCTGTCACACATCGGAGATGTTATATGACCGAATTCTATGAATTTTCCTTTTGTTCTCATACTGTTGCGACAGTTTTTCTTTTTGATCAGCCCGGTATAGGTTCCGTTCATTGTCGCGAGAATTTCGTCTGAAGGATCCTTTTTTTCCTGTTTTTCCCAGACATACCACAATCCACCGTAATAAACAATATAACCCGGCTGAAGAGTTGTGCCGCACCAGTCTTCGGTTTTTTTATTTAAGCCGATATCGTGAAAATTTCTCAGATTATTCCGAAACGTCATTTTGTAGAGAGCCTTAGTGCAGTGAAAGCGCTGCTTCAGTCCGGAATATTTTCCGAATACCGATGCCCTAGGAGGAATTTCGGAAAAGAAATTTGAATTGTCGTCATCTGCCTTAAGAATTTGCCCTGTGATGAATAGTAGGACAGCTCCGATTGAAAATAATAATACTGTAAATTTTCTCATAATCATCTCTTCTCAAACATTACTTTAAATTTGCATTTTAACCTATTCGGATGGGTTGTATTGTATGAATCAAGAGGATATTGCAAACATGAAAATATTCTAACATGATTTTATAGAAATTGATACTTAGTTTTTCGCGATTGAGCATGGACATGGACTCTTAAATTCGATCCAACCAATCCCGGATACGTCTTGGAATTTCTGAATTTTTGTACTCAATAGCCTGAACAGTCCCCGAATAGAACAGATCCTCCTTTATTAGCACCACTTTCCGAATCTTGCAATAAAAGAGACACTCCTAATCCAATGGTAGTGGAAATAATTGCAGTATATTGGCCTGCTCCAAGTATATGAAATCCACTTTGAGGAATTCTAGTTGCTATCTCTACATTCCCATCTATGTGATACGCACTGGTTCCATTCTTAGTCCAATTGGGCATGCTCTCTATCGCTGTCTTCAGACTGGTAATCGTAGTATTCAAATCGTTAGCCGTCAGTTTGTCATTGCTTGACCAGGTTTTGATTCCCGTCACAGCAACTGCCATTACTTCCGTACCAAACTTTCCGAGCATAATCCCAAACCCATCACAATTCCTTTGCGCAATGTTTTCCAGAACTCCTGATTCCAAATCCGTGTCCATCCGTGTGAGTCCGTGGTTGAATTTCCCTTTGTCATCGAAGGAATTACCTTTGCGATTAGATTTTGAAAGAAAGTTTTGATTTTAGAAAATAGATTTGTTTTCATGGGTTGGCTCCTTGGGGTTGATTTAAAATATTACTCTTGACAATTGATTTTTGATATGAATTTATGAGTTTTATGAACTCTGAAATAAATATGAATCGAATTACCATTAGTCCTGATATTTGCCATGGAAAACCATGTATAAGAGGAATGAGATGGCCTGTGGAAGTTATTTTAGATATGCTCGGTTCGGGTATGAGTATTGAACAGATTCTATTAGAACATCCTGAGTTAGAAAAAGAGGATTTTCTAGCAATCTTCCAATTTTTAAAAATACTTTCCTCCGGAAATTTTTTAAAAGATGTTGCCTGATGCGGTTTCTTTGTGATGTTCATATTTCTTACCAGTTTTCCAAACACATAGAATCTCTTGGGTATGGTTCAACCCATGTGAATTTTATTTTAAAGAGGTGGAATACAAGTGATAAGGAAATTTCACAATACGCAGATCTAAATGATTTAGTATTAATCACAAAAGATACCGATTTCAAAAACTCACATTTACTTTCAAAAACACCCAAAAAACTCATTCGGTTTGTCCTGGGAAATATTTCTAATGATGAACTCATCCAATAGTTTGATAAGAATTTAAAGCACATCCAGGATATCTCCCAAAACCCTATATTTTATCTAGAAATTTATAAGAATGCGATTTATTCATTACCTTAAGTAATCACTTCTTCGCATAACGTGATCCTTCCATATTCTTGATTCTTTCTTCCAGAGAAATCAGCTTTTCAGAATTTTCTTTCTTTAATTCGGTTAGTTGTTTTTCTAAGGATTGGATCTTTGCTTGATCTAGACTCAGTTTTTGTTTGAGATCTGTATTTTCCTCGATCACTGAATGTAGTCGAAGTGAGAGATCATCATTCTTAATCGATTGATCTCTCTTAAACTCCTTAATTGCTTCTACTACCACAGGAATGATATTCGCGTATGCTAAAGATAGAATTCCTTTTTCATCCTTCGAAACAGCTTCGGGAATGATCTTCTCTACTTCCTGAGCGATAAAACCTAGATCCCTTCCTTTTTTAAGTTTAAGTTCTTTGTATTCTTTTTGCTTCCATGTATAAGTTACACCACGCAATCGTTCTATTTTGTCCATCGCACCAAAGATGTTTTGGATATTGTCTTTGTATCGACCATCGGAGAGATTATTGTAAGCAGAAGTCCCTGCAACTGAACCATTGACATGGAGATTATAAGATGGAGTTGCTGTTCCAATTCCAACTCTTCCATTTTTTTTTAATGACAATACCAAAGTCTCCAAAGATATACATTGAGGTTTCGATGTAGTATAAAAGCCCAAATTAATTCCATCTCCCGAACAACCATTATTATCCATCATCATGTAAAATGAATAAGGAATAGTACCTAAACCAGTGTATGGACTGTATATGGATAAAGCAGTTGTGCCGGTGGGTGCCTGGACAGTCAGTGGAACATCCGGATTTGTTGTTCCTATCCCAACATTCCCATTATTCTTTATTACCATGAGTGGGTTAATGGTTGGCATTGTCCCTATAGCACCTGTTCCATTTCCAGTTCCAAACATTATACCTCCTGGAGCTTGATAATGTTGTGATAATCCAATCCAATCACCGGTCCCATCAACATTGTTCGCTATTCCTGTAAATAGAGTTTTAAAATTAGGTGTGGAAGATGTATGTAATTCAATTTTATTTACACCAGATCCTAATGGTACTAAGGAAATAGTAGATTCTCCTGAAACTACAGATAGTTTAGCACTCGGACTACTAGTCCCAATCCCCACATTCCCATCTGTATAATACGCACTGGTTCCATTCTTAGTCCAATTGGGAATGCTTTCTATTGCTGTTCTCAAAGCATTCAGTCCAGCAGCTGTTAACTTATCACCTGATGTCCAAGGTGATGAAACTCCACTGGGTACTGCTAACAATAGTCCCGTACCAAATATTCCGAGCATGATTCCAAAGCCATGAACTATCCCTTTGCGTAATGTTTTTAAGAACTCTTGATTCCAGATCCGTGTCCATCTGTGTGAATCCGTGGTTGTATTTTGATTTGTCATCATAGGAATTACTTTTGTGATTTGATTGTGGAAGTAAGTTTTGATTTTAGAAAATAGATTTGTTTTCATGGGTTGGCTCCTTGGGGTTGTAATGAAAGATGACTTGACATTTTGTTTAAATGAAATTCTTTTGAGATATGGAAGATTTTACGAAATTTATAACTTTGAATCAGGAAATCCGATTTGGAAAACCTACCATCATTGGGACTAGGATCACTGTTGGAGATATTTTGAGCTGGCTTTCTTGTGGTATGTCCTTTGAAGAAATCATAGATGATTTCCCTGAGTTGAAAAGAGAACATATTCTTGCCAGTCTCCAATATGCCGCGCATAGAGAGAAAATTACGAAAATCATAGCCGCATGAAACTTTTGATAGATGCAAATCTTTCCTGGAGATTGCTAAAACATCTAAAAGATTTTCCAAATTCCATCCATGTAAATCAGACAAATCTAAATTTTCCGGTTCCTGATCTTGAAATTTGGAATTTTGCATTGAAAAATGGGTATGTAATCCTGACATTTGATGAAGATTTTTATCATCTTTCTCTAAGATTTGGGCATCCTCCCAAAATAATTTTAATAAAATCGGAAAATCAAACTTCCAATCACGTATTAGAACTATTGAATACATATCAAAAGGAAATACTGGAGTTTGAGTATTCGAAAGAAGATGGAATTCTTCAAATTGTAGCTTAATATCACTTCTTCGCATAACGGTTTTCCTCCAAAGCTTTTAGTCTTTCTTCAAAGGAAATAGATTTTTCCTTATACTCCCGATTTTCCTTCCTTAATTTCAAAAGTTGACTTTCCAACTTTGAGTTTGTCTCGGTCACCGAACTCAACTTCGCGGTCACTGAGCTGTGTCGAAGTGACAATTCCTCGATTTCTTTTTTTAAGGAATTATGTTCATCAAGTAAAGAAACGTATCGAGATCCAAGAGATGAATTTCCTTTTTCAACTTTCTCATTGAGTTCTTGAATTGCTTTGATGGTGTACCATTTGGTAAAACTATCCTTTACCATTTTGTAATCAGATTAGCCTTATGACGGAAAAGTAGACACCTTTTTAGCTCAAAAAAAGCAAAGAGGTAAAGGATGAAAACTAGAAATAGATACTCAAATGAGTTCAAAGAACAAGCGGTCAAAAGAACTTTAAGTGGTTCATTTACAATAAAAGAGGTTTCCGAATCACTAGGTATAAACTATTATGTTCTACGTGGCTGGAGGAAAGAATATATGGAACAAATGGGAAAAGATCACAATCTAGAAACAGATAAAAAGATTAAAGAAAGTGAAGAATTAAGGAAGCTCAGAAAAGAAAATCAAAAATTGAAAGAGGAGAATTTGATTTTAAAAAAGTTTGCAGCCATACTCTCCAAGGATCAGAATCCAGATTCGAACTAATAAAGAAATTGAGTGCCGAATTTTCTGTTAAGAGTATGGCTACAATCTTAAATGTATCCAGATCGGGTTATTACAAATATAAGAATCATTTTGCTAAAAAACGTAATAAGTATGATGTAAAAATAGTTGATTTAACTTATTACATATGGAAGAAAAATAAAAAAGTATATGGTTTGAATCGTATATTGCCGGAAGTTAAAAAAATTGATAGTTCTTATGGTGAAAGACGAGTTCGAAAAATCATGAATTTATTGAAAATTCAAGGAAAACAGGAGAAAAAATTTAGAATATATACAACGGATTCAGATCACAATGAAAGGGTGGCACCTGATTTGGTAAAGAGAGATTTTGAACAAACAGAACAGGATAGAGTTTGGGTATCAGATATAACTTATCTCAAAAATGTTAGTGGGTTTTTATATCTTTGTGTGATACTAGACTTATATTCCCGAAAAGTAGTTGGATGGCATATATCAGAAAAGAATGATGAAGCATTAGTAATATCTACTATTGAGAAAGCAATTAATTCCAGGAATCCGAAGCATGGGTTGATCTTTCATTCTGATAGAGGATCAAATTATTGCTCTAAAAAGGTAAGAAAGCTACTAATAGATAATAAATTAAGAAGAAGCAATAGTAGAAAAGGTAACTGTTGGGATAATGCAGTAGCTGAATCTTTTTTTAGTTCATTAAAAAGAGAGATGGGAATAAATTACTTTTATAGTTTAGAAGATTCTAATAGAATCATTTTTGATCATATAGAAGTATTTTATAATAGACAGAGAACTCATTCATATTTAGATTATAAAACGCCAGATGAGTTTGAAAAATTATCAGCTTAAAGGTGTCCTCTAAAACGTCATAAGGTTAGATTTAACTGTTTTCACCCAATCCGGATTGATTTTCTCAATTTCCTGTGCAATGACACCGATATCCTGTGTTCCGGATTTGTAACCAAACTCTTTTTCTGAGAGTTGGTTCCAAGTAAAATGAACAGGTTTAACTTTTAGAATCAAATCCAATGCATTTTCAATAGGTTTGATATTTTGTTTTAGTCTTCTATCGGATGCACATGCCGTCATACCAGTTCCTGTAGTACATGCATTTCCTACAACATGGAGAGATACAGAGGGAGTAGTTGTTCCGATGCCGACTCCACCTGATGCATCTATAGATAACGAACTACCTGTTGTTCCATGTCTAACCATAACACTTGTAGAATTTCCAGTACTCCAAAAGGTGATTGGATTGGTATTCAACATACTCATTTGCGCATTATAATAATATGTATGACCGCTACCATTATTATAACCATAAAATGTATAATTTCCACTTTCTCCTACT
Source organism: Leptospiraceae bacterium (assembly GCA_024233875.1). GTDB lineage: Bacteria > Spirochaetota > Leptospiria > Leptospirales > Leptospiraceae > JACKPB01. The sequence goes on along the minus strand of JACKPB010000006.1, from coordinate 295,117 downwards.
TGAAATGAATTTCCTGTTCCTGATGATTTGTTTACAGTAAGATTTGCACCTGGACTATTCGTACCAATCCCAATATTTCCAGATGAATTGATTGTCATTCTAGCAGTAGAATTGGTTCCTAAAGTCAAACTGTTTGATCTAGTAGAAACCATAAAAAGGCCGTAAGGAGAACCACTATTTATTGCTCCAGACCCAGTTGAATTCTCAATTCCTATAACACCTTTTGCATCTCCATCTGAACCTATAAAATTATGATAATTTAATGAATTTGGATTAGTAGTTTCAAAATTAGATATCATACTTCCTGTAGATTTGACATGAAATATTTGATTTGGACTACTAGTCCCAATCCCCACATTCCCATCTGTGTAATACGCACTGGTTCCATTCTTATTCCAATTGGGAATCCCCTCAATAGCAGTCTTCAAACTAGTAATCGTATTATTCAAATCGTTAGCCGTCAGTTTGTCATTGCTTGACCAGGTTTTGATTGTTCCGGTAACAGCAACAGCCATTACTCCCGTACCAAACATTCCGAGCATGATACCGAATCCCTGTACAATTCCTTTGCGTAATGTTTTTAAGAACTCTTGATTCCAGATCCGTGTCCATCCGTGTGAGTCCGTGGTTGAATTTTCATTTGTCATCAAAGGAATTATCTTTGCGATTTGATTGTGGAAGAAAGTTTTGATTTTAGAAAATAGATTTGTTTTCATGAGTTGGCTCCTTGGGGGTTAAAAAAAAGATTGACGGTATATCGTATCTCGATATACTTTGGAAGAAATGATAAAATCATTTGGAAATAAGGAAACGGAGAATCTTTGGAATCGTTTTTTTTCCAAGAAATTCCCTCCTGAACTCCAAAGATTGATCTATAAGAAACTTTTGATGATTGATTCAGCAAAAGATGTAAACGATTTACGTATTCCACCAGGGAATCGACTTCATGTCTTGTCAGTAGATAGAAAGGGTTTCTATTCCATTTCCATAAACCTACAATGGAGAATCTGTTTTGATTTTCGAGATGGTGATGCGTATTTGGTTGAAATTGTAGACTATCACTAAGGAATTTAATATGAAAAAAATAAATCCTATTCATCCCGGGGAGATTTTGAAAGAAGAATTTATGGATCCATATTCCCTTTCGATCCAATCCCTTTCTCGACAGATCTATGTTTCTCCCATGCGAATCAGTCAAATTGTAAATGGAAAACGATCGATTACACCTGACACAGCTCTCAGGCTTTCGATTTTTTTCCAGACCACTCCCGAGTTTTGGCTTAATTTGCAAAACCGCTATGATCTTGAGATCCTCAAAGACTCCCTCGAAACCAGAAATTATGGTATCAAACCATATAAACAGGCTGTATGAATTTATGAATTCAAATAGAATCATTTTCTTACCAATTGAAGATTTTCCATTACTTTGAGTCTTTCTTCTAAGGAACTAAATTTCTCTGAATTTTCTTTCCTTAAGATGGATAATTGTTTCTTTAGTTCTCTATTTTCCTCATTCACTGTTTTCAAGGTATCGGTCATTGAGCTTTGTCGAAATGACAATTCCTTGATTTCTTTTTTTAAGGAATTATGTTCATCGAGTAAAGAAGCGTATCGAGATCTAAGAGCTGAATTTTCCTTTTCAACTATCTCATTGAGTTCTTGAATTGCTTTGATGGTATACCATTTGGTAAAACTATCCTTTACCATTTTGTAATCAGATTTCACAGTTTTCACCCAATCGGGATTGATTTTCTCAATTTCCTGTGCAATGACACCGATATCCTGTGTTCCGGATTTGTAACCAAACTCTTTTTCAGATAGTTGGTTCCAAGTAAAATGAACAGGTTTAACTTTTAGTATCAAATCCAATGCATTTTCGATAGGTTTGATATTTTGTTTTAGTCTTCTATCGGATGCACATGCCGTCATACCAGTTCCTGTAGTACAGGCATTGCCGGCTACATGAAGGGAAACGGAGGGAGAGGATGTTCCGATTCCTACATTTCCAGAAGATGTGATTCTAAATTTTTCTGAACTACCAGGGCTTAGAGAAATATCGTGATTTGAACTAAGTCTTGTACCATATCCAATTGAAGATTCTAAATAAGAAGATACATTGCCATCAGTAGCTGTTAGTATATTTGTAGTCGTTTGACCGATCTGTATGCCTGTTCCCTGAACATTTAGCGTTTTAGTTGGACTAGTCGTACCTATCCCAACGTATCCATTAGAATTAATTGTCATTCTAACTGTATCATTTTGAAGAAAATTTAAATTATTATTAGTTACTGTTCCAATATTTAAGGTATTCGCACCTCCCCAAGGAGAATAATTACCTCCATTTTGAGAAATAATGGAAGCATGTCCTTGATCATTATATAAAATTAATCCTGAGTAATAACTCGAAGTATTATTTTTTAAATAAAATGGATGCGATGATGTAGTTACATTCATAGTAAGTGGGTATCCCGGACTACTAGTTCCAATCCCCACATTCCCATCATTGTAATACGCACTGGTTCCATTCTTAGTCCAATTAGGAATGCTTTCAATTGCAGTCTTCAAGCTAGTAATCGTTGTATTCAAATCGTTAGCCGTCAGTTTCTCATTGCTTGACCAGGTTTTGATTCCCGTCACAGCAACAGCCATTACTCCCGTACCAAACATTCCGAGCATGATCCCGAATCCCATTAAAATCCCTTTGCGTAATGTTTGAAAGAACTCCTGATTCCAGATCCGTGTCCATAAGTGTGAGTCCGTGGTTGTATTTTCCTTTGTCATCGAAGGAATTACCTTTGCTATTTGATTTTGGAAGAAAGTTTTGATTTTAAAAAATGGGTTTGATTTCATGGGTTGGCTCCTTGGGGAAAATAGAATTATAAGACTTGACAGAGGTATTTTCCCCTGATATTTTGAAATTTATGAATCCTGATGAATTATTAAAAAGAATTACCATCAATCCGGATATGTGTTTTGGTAAACCCTGCATACGAAATCTGAGATATCCAGTTGAAATCATGTTAGAACTCCTTGCCTCGGATATGACCGAAGAAGAAATTTTAGAAGATTATCCGGATTTGGAAAAAGAAGACTTAAAAGCATGTCTTTATTTTGCAAGTGTTTTAGTAAAAGTAAAAAGTATTCATAAAATAATTGCCGCGTGAAATTTCTAATCGATGCAAATCTTCCCTGGAAATTATCTAGATTTTTTAAAGAAAAAGGATTCGATTCTATACATACATCTGAGTTAGAAATGGGAAATGGAATTGGTGATTTCGGAATCATCAACATTTGCAATCGTGAAGATAGAATCGTTATCACTAAAGATGATGATTTCCTTAAGAATTTTCTAATTAAGAAAGAACCAAAAAAAATTATATTTATAACCACAGGGAATATTTCTAATAAAAGACTCATCCAAATATTTAATCTAAATTTTTCTGAATTATTATCTTTGATACAAAGCAATTCAGTTATAGAAATTTCCCCTACAGACATCACTGTACACTTTTGATCACTTCTTCGCATAACGATTCTCCTGAATTTCCTTCAATTGTTGCATAACGGATAGTTTGAAATCTGTATTTTCTTTCTTTAAGTCTGAAAGATGTTTTTGTGCATCAGAAAGTTGTATCTTAAGTTCAATATTTTCATCCTTTACAATTTGAAGAGTTTCGGTTACTAAACTCAACTTCTCGGTCACTGAGCGTGTCGAAGTGAGAACTCCATCGATCTTATCATCCTGATTTCTCCTTAATTCCTTAATCGCTTCCACAACCACAGGAATGATATTGGAATACGCCAAAGAAAGGATTCCTTTGTCATCCTTCGAAACTGCTTCCGGAATGATCTTTTCTACTTCCTGACCGATAAAACCTAGATCGCGTCCTTTATTAAACTTAAGATCTTTGTTTTCCTTTTGTTTCCAAGTATAGGATACCCCACGAAGTCTTTCGATTTTGTCCAACGCACCGAATATGTTTTGGATGTTTTCTTTGAAGCGACCGTCAGAGAGATTGGTGTAGGCGGATGTTCCAGCTATGGAACCATTGACCTGAAGGTTATAAGTAGGATTAGTGTACCCTATCCCTATATTACCGGAAGCAGTAATTCTCATTCTCTCGGTTAAATTTGCATCAGCTACTGAATTCCTTGTAGAAAAAGAAAGAGCTCCAGCTGTATTAGGAGTTCCTTCTTCTATTAATCCTTTAATTCCAGCAAAAAAACCTTGAACAGTCCCGAATATAACTGATCCTCCATTATTTGAACCACTATCTGAATCTTGCAATAATAGTGTCGCACCTAAACCGTTCGATGTAGAAATATTTGCAGTATTTTGACCTGTTCCAAGTACATGAAATTTACTTAGTGGATTTGTTGTACCTATCCCAATGTTTCCAGATGATGAAATAATTGCTCGGAATTGATTGTTTGTGTGAAAAGTTAATGGTTGATTTGAAAAAGTTCCTAAAAAACCTGAATATGCAAGGGTTCCATTCATACGATTTCCAGCCGAGCTCCCCTCTAACCCCATCTTTAGATAATCGGTATTATTTCGACTCATCAACAATTCAGCAGAGGCGGTACTCTCTATTGCTAGAATTTCTGGATAATTCGTTCCATATATATGCAATTTACTAAATGGATTAATCCCAATCCCAACCTTACCAGTATTGTAATAAATGTTACTTCCTGAGGTTGTCCATTGAGAACTGGTAATCCCCTCTATCGCCGTCTTCAAACTCGTAAACGCAGTATTCAAATCCGTCGCACTCAACTTATCGTTTGTCGCCCAGGTTTTGATAGTTCCGGTGACAGCAACTGCCATTACTCCCGTACCAAACATTCCGAGCATGAATCCGAATCCCATTACAATCCCTTTGCGTAATGTTTGAAAGAACTCCTGATTCCATATCCGTGTCCGTCTGTGTGAGTCCGTGGTTGTATTTTCCTTTGTCATCGAAGGAATTACCTTTGCGATAAGATCTTGGAAGAAAGTTTTGATTTTAGAAAATAGATTTGGTTTCATGGGTTGGCTCCTTGGGGTTGAAATAATTGAAAAACATTTGAATTGACAGAATTGAAAAATTGAAAACTTTGTAATCTATGGTAGATTATACAAAAATTATTACAATAGAACCGGGTAAACGCACTGGTAAACCCTGCATTCGGGGAATGAGGATTACAGTTTATGATGTTCTGGATTATATGGCTTCCGGAATGTCCCATGATGAAATCTTGCATGATTTTACTTACCTTACTAAAAACGACCTATTATCTGTTCTGGCATTTGCCGCTGATCAAAATAAAAGATTAATGATTCTATGAAACTTTTGTTTGATGCGAATCTTTCTCCTGATCTTATAACTTTATTACACGATGAATTTCCAAATTCAGTCCATGTGTTTACTTTTAATCTAGAAAAGAATGATCTCGATATTGGAAATTTTGCTTTAGAAAATAATTTTGCTTTTGTCACAAAAGATGATGACCTTTTTAATTTGTAAGCAAGATACGGATTTTCACCCAAAGTCATTTTAATAAAAAGGGGAAACTCTCCGACAAAAACAATTGAATCCATACTTCGTGTGAATTGAGAAGAAATTGATTTTTTTTTATCAGAGATATCCGAAAAGGCTCTACTTTTGATAAGGTAAATTTCCATAAAAGTATCAATTCTTCGCATAACGGATTTTATAGAATTACTCACCATATTTTTAATAGACCCCTCCCCAACACAATGCACCTATACCTGCAATAGCTCCAATTTGTTGAAATGATGCTGCTGATCCACAGGAACCTGAAGAGGATATAAATATTTTAGAGGAATAATTTGCTCCACCTTGATCAACTTTTAATATTAGTGAAGAGCCTTTGATATCTCCGCTAACATCTAATTTTGTACCCGGAGTAGTTGTTCCTATCCCCACGTTTCCAGAATTTGGATTTAGTAATAAAGGATAATTTACAGAAGCATTATTATCAGCGGCTTGAATCCAACTTTTACCTGTACCACCGTCTACGCCAATATCAAGACCTGCTGTAAATACACCAGAACGAATCCTTATTGCACCATTAGAATTTGATCCTGATGAGGCGGGAAGACCAGAATTGCCAACAATGTGTAAAGGTAAACCTGGTATTGTAGTTCCAATCCCTACGTAGCCATTAGATTTAACAGTTAACAAATTTACTGTTCCGGGTTCATTTCTAATCGCAAAACTGTGAGCGTATGAATTAATTGCAGTTAATGAATTGGTTGAATCCTCATAAATTACCGAAGCAGATCCTATTTGCAAATTTCCATTTACATGCAATTTTGCACCTGGACTACTAGTCCCAATCCCCACATTCCCATCTGTGTAATACGCACTTGTTCCATTCTTAGTCCAATTGGGAATGCTCTCTATTGCTGTTCTCAAAGCATTCAGTCCAGCTGCTGTTAACTTATCACCTGATGCCCAAGGTGATGAAACTCCACTGGGTACTGCTAACAATAGTCCCGTACCAAATATTCCGAGCATGAATCCGAAACCATGCAACATTCCTCTGCGGATAATACGGAAGAACTCTTGATTCCAGATCCGTGACCATCCGTGTGAGTCCGTGGTTGTATTTTCCTTTGTCATCGAAGGAATTACCTTTACGATAAGATTTTGGAAGAAAGTTTTGATTTTAGAAAATAGGTTTGTTTTCATGAGCTGGCTCCTTGGGGATGTAAATTGGAAAATGGGGAAGTGATTTTAGATTGACTTTTCGTTTTTAAGGAAAAAGTTTGAGTTATGACAATATTACTTGAAAAAGCTTTTAAGGAATTAGAAGCTCTATCTGATGATTTGCAGGATAAAGCGGCTTCTATCATCTTAGAGGATTTGATCGATTTGATAAAATGGGAAGGATCTTTCCAAGAAAGTAAAGATGTTCTAAAGGAAATGGCATTTTCTGCCATTCGGGACTTCGAAGAAGGCAAAACCGAAGATGATGGATTTGGTGACGATTGAAATCTGTAAGAAATCAGAATTTCAAAAAGCTTTACTCGAATCTTCCTAAGGAAATTCAAATTCAAGCCAATAAAATCTTTCAGTTTTGGAAATAAAATCGAAACCGCCCATCCCTTCATTTTAAAAAATTGGACAATTCTCCTGAAATCTATTCTATAAGAATTGGATTGAATTGGAGAGCTCTTTGTGTTCAAAAATGGGAAACCTACATTTGGTTTTGGATAGGTTCTCACGAAGAGTACAATCAAATGATCAAACAAAAAAAGTAATTCATCACTTCTTCGCATAACGGTTTTCCTCCAAAGCTTTTAGTCTTTCTTCAAAGGAAATAGATCTATCCTTATACTCCCGATTTTCCTTCTTCAATTCCAATAGTTGAATTTCCAACTTTGTATTTGTCTCGGTCACTACTCGGAGATTTTCGGTCATTGAGCCTAGTCGAAGTGCCAGCTTTTCATTTTGTTTTTTGAGAGAAACTTGCTCATCGATTAAGGAACTGTATCTCAAATTTAAAGATGAGTTTTCTTGAATTACTTTCTCATTGAGTTCTTGAATCGCTTTGATAGTATACCATTTCGTAAAACTATCCTTCACCATTTTGTAATCAGATTTGATAGTTTTCACCCAATCTGGATTGATTTTTTCAATTTCCTGTGCAATAACTCCAATGTCCTTAGTTCCCGATTTGTATCCAAACTCCTTCTCTGAGAGTTGGTTCCATGTAAAATGAACCGGTTTAATTTTTAGAATCAAATCCAATGCGTTTTCAATAGGTTTGATATTTGTTTTAAATCTTCTATCGGATGCACAAGCTGTCATGCCTGTTCCGGTTGTACAGGCATTACCGGCTACATGAAGGGAAACGGAGGGAGAGGTAGTCCCTATTCCAACATACCCATTTGTTCTAATTACCATCTGTGCAGACGCAGTTGGCAGAGTTGTCATACTTCCAGATCCATTTGCGGTACCAAATAGAATACCTCCGACTGCCAAAGGAGCTTGCGAAATTCCCATCCAATCAGTAGTACCTTCTATATTGTTTGCTGTAGAGCTAAATATTGTCTTAAAATTTGGTTGGATTGGAGAATACATTTCGATTTTATTTTGTGAGGTATTAGAAGGAACTAGAGAAATTCCCCCATTCCCATCTAAAACTTGAAACTTACTACTCGGACTAGTCGTTCCTATCCCTACGTTTCCATTAGATGTTATTCGCATTCTCTCTATTCCATTTACATAAAATTCCAAAGGACTTGTTGTTACTGAATTTATATAAGCATTTGCATCATTTACACCTATCATGAGATTTCCTGTAGCCGAAGTCATTTGAATTATTGGCTGAGAGTTATTATGAATTTGTAAAGTTTGTGATGGAGTTGCTGTCCCAATCCCCACATTTCCATCTGTGTAATACGCACTGGTTCCATTCTTAGTCCAATTGGGAATGCTCTCTATTGCTGTTCTCAAAGCATTCAGTCCAGCTGCTGTTAACTTATCACCTGATGCCCATGGAGATGACACTCCACTGGGTACTGCTAACAATAGTCCCGTACCAAATATTCCGAGCATGAATCCGAAACCATGCAACATTCCTCTGCGGATAATACGGAAGAATTCTTGATTCCAGATCCGTGACCATCCGTGTGAGTCCGTGGTTGTATTTTCCTTTGTCATCGAAGGAATTACCTTTGCGATTTGATTTTGGAAGAAAGTTTTGATTTTAGAAAATAGGTTTGTTTTCATGAGCTGGCTCCTTGGGTAACATAAAATTCTATGACTGGACAGAGGTATTTCTCTCTAATATTTTGAAATTTATGACTCCTGATGAATTATTGAAAAGAATAACTTTGAATCCAATAGTATGTTTTAGAAAACCTACCATACGAAATCACCGTTATTCAGTTGAATGGATGTTAGATTTATTAGGTTCTGGTATGCCTTATGAAGAAATCTTAGGTGATTATGAAGATTTAGAGAGAGAAGATATCCAAGCCTGTCTCGTGTTTGCATCTCGAAAAATAATGATTTTTTTAATTCTTTCATTATATACCAGTTCTCATAAATAATTGAGTTTTTCCTATTAAGGTATGTAGCCATTTTATTGCCAATTCTTCATTGAATACGCAAATACTTTTGAAAATGACTATAAAAAGAATTCCATACAAACTCGTATTAATCGTAGCAGGAAATTTACGAAATGAAAGATTCACAAAACTCTTTGAGGATAATATGGATATATTAATTCCCTTCCTTGAGACAAATTCATTGATAGAATTAGATTTAGATAAAATCACAATTGTTTTATAAAAAATAATTCTTCGCATAACGCCTCACCTCACTGATGATTATAGATAATAGATTGTTTGTAATCGCTTGCCAAACCTCTGATTTCGTTTATCGGGAGATCTGTGTTTCCGGCTGTTGTACCCGAAGAGACCTTCGTTTGAGCTACTTTTCCGATTCCTTTGGTTTTATGGACTACTTCCTGCTTATCGTACTCGGATCTTGCTTTGATTTTTCCCAATTGAACCTTTTCGACCAAATCATTTAAAGATTTGCTATCAGAGCGAAAAACATAGAATTGCAACTCTTCCAATCCTTTTGTATTATCCACTTCAAATCCCTTTGTATCACCGGGAAACTCCACCCATTTGTTTTCTATCAAAGGATTCTTAAAATTGTTCTTCGGATCGGGATGGAGTGCAAAAACATTGTTCTGTCCATCTATATTGAGCAAATATACATACACCGGATAATTTGATTTCATACGGATTTTGATATAGTCTCCGGACTGAATGGTATCTTTATCCTGCAAAAGTTTCCATTTTTTGCTTCCTTTTTCCAAATGAAGAATTTGATAATCAAAAACGATAGGCGCAAGATTGTCTATTCGATCAGTTACTTTTTTGTAACCGATGTATGCATTTTTAGCAAAGTACGCTGAATTGGAGTCGTTACTAAAAGATACATCTCCTCCCACCTCATACTTTTTTACTACTGCTTCCCCGGAGACCTTGATTCCTTCTTTTGTCACAATATCCATATCAATTCGATCAACTCGCAATACCGAACCTATACATTCCTTTTGCATCATATCTTTATTGTTAAATGCTTCATAAGAAGGACGGGGATTGAGAAGTCGGATTTCCGCAGGATTGATTAATTTTAAATTGATTGCAGAAATATTCTTATTCTCTAATTCTGCTTTGAAAACGGAAGGAAGGGATACTCCCAATTTATTTTCATTCTCACTATTGAGGGTTATTTCAATCTGATTTTCTACTTTTTCCTCACCTCCAATTTTACCATCACAGACCTTATACCCCAAACTTTCATCATATCCGAGCAGAGTTTCCAGCTCGGTTTCACTGCTTTTGTAGATATCAAATTGAGTGAATCCTTTGATAGGAGTTTTGTACACAGAATGCTCATTGGAAGCGGCTCTTTGAGCACCCGAACAATAGATCGTAAAAAAAAATAAAATTAAAATCATTAATCTTTTCATATACTATTTCCTAATTTTAATAGAGACTAATTGTCCCATCTAGCGGACTGACATCCAAAACAAAGTTTCCGGAATCATAGATTTCTAGAGTAAGGAAATTCATGCTTAAAACACCTGTTCCGACACCTGTGATGGAAATCGTTTCATCTATTACATTTCCATCATTATTGATTGCTGTAGCTGTTATTGTCTGATCAGTTGAGTAATTATCTCTGGTGAATGTAAGAGTGGACGGATTCAAACTAAGGGAAGCATTTCCGGTAGGTGATAAAGTAATAGTTCTATCCACTCCTGGATCTTGAGCTAAGTGTAGCTTAAATGTAGCAACCCCCCCTTCTAAAATATAACTTCGATTGGGATCTAAACCGGAGTACACAAATGTAAGATCTTTATCCGCAATCATCAGTTCTTGAGTAATTGGTGTCAGTTCGTTATTTGTAGCCGCTATCTTTACAGCATAAATTTCATTAGTCGTATTAGAATCTGCTATTGTATTGATAGTAAATGATTTAGGTGTATAATCCAACGGAGTAAAAGTCATTGTTATCGGATTGATAATAGAGTTATTGAGTTTCACTTTCGAAGTATCTATATTCTGAATTTCAATATTTACCACTACATTCGAAGTAGGTGCCTGGTTCAAAGAAACACTAACAGTAGCTGAATTTCCCTCTAAAATACTTGATGGAATCACTGTAGTTTGTGAAAAGTTTAGAACATCCTTGTCACTTACACTAAAAGTTAAGCTCTTATCAGCAGTTTTAACAGAAGATATTGTTATTGTAACAGATTCATTGATGGCATTAGTGTCCTCTATAGCCGTGATCAATAATTTTTGGAAGGTGGTGTAATTAGACTTAGTAAATTTCAAACTAACTGAATTAGATCCCCCTGAAATAACTCCTCCGGAAGTAACTCCACCGGCGTCAGTAGTTCCACCTGTAATTGTCCCACCTATTTGAACTGATGTGGTATCACAATATATATTAATCGTTACATCTTCATTCAGAGTTCCGGAAATTGCGATTCCAATCTCTCTAGATGTCCCTTCATATAGTCTGGTAAACCCTGCATCTCTCAATACAAAATAAGCAGTGGGTGTAAAATCAATAGGAACCCCTACAGGATTAGCTGAAAGATTGCTTACACTAAAATTTCCTTCCAAACCTAAGAGGGAAGGAGCTGAAGTAGCCCCTGTCACTTCAATTGTGAAAGTTCCAATATAGGAACCATTGAGTGTTACTCGAACAGCAAATTTACCTAATTTTAGATCCATAGAAAATTTTCCATTTGAGTCAGTATAAACTTTCGTAGAAAGGTTTGCCTTGGATTCACTCAAGCTAAGTTCGGCTCCCGATATGGCGGCTCCTGAGCTATCAGAAATACTCCCTCCCACTGTAACTGTTGCTGATTCAGCTACCAATGTGGATCCGGCTATCATCTTACGGAAATTATTCATAAAAGAGAGTGTCGACATACCATTTCCCGGGACTCCTGGTTTACAAATGATCATTCCATTAAATATGGAAATCATCATGACCATTGCTAAAATAAGTCTTTTGTAACGATGTCTCAACATCTGAATGAGAAAATTCTTTCCATCTTGCTCCTGATTTTTCTGATATGGTTCTTTGCTTTTCATACTCTCTCCTTAAAAATTCCAATAGTATTCTAATAGTCCAAAGTTTCCTACCTGACCGGTAGTTCCTATACCGGCAAAAGGTTGTACCTCCCTCCGATATGTGAATCGAAATCCTTCATCCGGAATCCCTAAGACTGTGGAAGCCTTGGGTTTTTTCATGATTACAGAATCGATTAGATTAATGAGATACACACCTGCAAAAATGGTTGATACTCCGGCAATAGCACTGCTCCTAGATTCAACTACAGATCTAGCCTGATTGGTTTGAGAAAGAGCAAAAAGGTTCAATGCTCCGAAATCCGTGGTGACTGCACTGAACAGAAATTCATTATTCATAGCTGATGAATAATTACTTTTAGCAGATTGATAGGATGAATAGGTAGATGCCAAACCACCTAAAAGGAATAGTGAGCTGGCTCCAAAAAAATACGCTTTGTATTTTTCCTTTTTAAAATATTGACCGTATCCGGGAAAAATTGCAGATCTTTTTAACGCCTGATCCCAGGTTCTTGAAAATTCGTTATCATCTGCAAGACTATCTTTGGGTTTCTTGGCAAGGGTGATAGCAAGATCTCCATTCACCTCTTCATTATAAATTTTTGTATAAGGTACCTGGGAGAGTTGGGCAGTTTTCCCTTTCTTCCGGGACCAATCCATTACACCTTTTTCTACGTATTTTTTTAAATCACTAAAGGAAACGACACCGTCATCGTCAGTATCAGCTTTTCCCTCCATTCCATAAATGAGATACTTTGTAAAGACTCCGTAATCACTTTCGTCATCTTCATAACTGAAATGACCCTGCTTGGTAGAATAAAAAGTAGCGGAAACGTTGCCTTCATTAAAGTCTTTCGGAATGATATCATCTCTACTGACGCTTTTAGTGGTGTAGACGGTTTCCCGACAGGCATCAAGCATAAGCAAAACCTTCTTAATATTTTTCTTTTTGAACTCATCTACCACCCAATTTACTGCCAGAGCCTCTTTTTCCTTATTAATTAAGTTTGTATCCTGGGTAATAAGAAAATTGTCTCCATGACCGTTGGAAATTCCATGCCCCGAAAAGAAAAAAATAAACATATCATTCGAATTTGCTGTGGAAAGATAACTTCGAATCTTATATTCAATATTTTGTTTTGTAGGAAACAGACGCTCCGAATCACCCGGATCAGCGTCATCGGTCATAAGAGCTATTGAGTCAAAATGACCATATTCACTAAATATTTTATGTACTGCTTTCGCATCGTTTCTTGCTTTTGAGAGTTGGGAAATCCCACTATCTGAATATTTATTGATACCGATAATAATCGCATATCTCTTGCCAATACCCTGAGCCTCATCGAGAGCTTTCAACCCATCAATGTCCTCAGCTAATTTTATCCCTTTTCTTTTGTGAGTGACTTTGATCTCTGAGACTTTAGTTGTAGTGGTTGTAGTTGTTACAGTCTTCCCATCTTCACTTACTTTAGAATTGCTTTCTTGCGAAACTGTATTCGGATCATTCGAAATAGGAGACCCAGAATTTTCCATAACAGGTTTAGTCTCTTCCTTTGGATTGGCTCCTTCCTGAGAAGGATCGTTCGGATAGACATTCAAAGAAAAGATCAATAAAATCATAACAGTTAGAACTCTAAATTTCTTCTTATCTATTTTCTCCATAGCTCTGCATTCCTCATTTCCATTAAGTGAATCATAATTTACTAATAGATCTAAAAAAATAGGGGTTTGGGGATGATGAGTCCCCAATTTGCCGAAAGGCTCCCTTTCATTATCCTCATCTTATTCACGAAATACGTAAGATGTGGATAATGAAATTCTTATCAATTATGATGACGTTACACTTAGCTATCTCAAAAATAAACAAATTTATTATTGAATATGCGTACGATATTAAGTTTTTTTATAAATTTTCCTATCAAAATTGATAGGAAAATCGATAAAATTATAAATTAACCTTTCGAAATCATTTAATACAAAATCATATTTTACTAATAGATCCATAAAAATAGGGGTTTGGGGACGATGAGTCCCCAATTAGCCGAAAGGCTCCCTTTCATTATCCTAACCCTACAAAATTTTTAATACAAAATTATATTTTACTAATAGATCCATAAAAATAGGGGTTTGGGGACGATGAGTCCCCAATTAGCCGAAAGGCTCCCTTTCATTATCCTCACCTTACAAAATTTTTAATACAAAATTATATTTTACTAATAGATCCATAAAAATAGGGGTTTGGGGACGATGAGTCCCCAATTAGCCGAAAGGTTCCCTTTCATTATCCTAACCCTACAAAATTTTTTAATACAAAATCATATTTTACTAATAGATCCATAAAAATAGGGGTTTGGGGACGATGAGTCCCCAATTTACCAAAAGGTTCCCTTTCATTATCCTCACCTTTCGCACGAAGTGCGTAAGGTGAGCTATAACTTTGATTCCTATTGTCTAAAACTAATGGCTTACGTTTCTATTCCCATACGCAGAAGCGAAGAAGTACGCAATTCCATTTTGATATCAAATTTGATTCATAAGTAAATCAGGACATCCCTCTTTAGACTTTTAGGGTTAGATGGAAAGTCTGCCCTACCCTATCAAAATTGATAGGGATTCCTGTAAAAAAAATTCCCGATCTTATGAATTAGGAAAATTAAATATGAATTTTCAGTTTACGAAATATATTATTTGAATACTTTGAGTTAAGTTTAGAATATGAATGCGTACAAGATAGCCATCATAGAAGATGATTTGAAGTTTCGTAAAGAGTTCACTACTCTTCTACATAAAACTAATAAGATCTCCAAAATTTTTGAATTCAATTCTGCTGAATTGTGTCTGAAAGAAGATCTCAAAGAAGTCACTTTCTTCTTTATAGATATTGGATTGGATGGAATGACAGGTAACGAATTGCTTGTACAACTCGGAGACTTGTATCCAAAAGCAATCAAGATTATGCTTACAACCCTGAAGTCACAAACTGAACTTTTCAATACCTTAAGAGCTGGAGCTATGGGTTACATTTTAAAATCTGACCTACTTAGAATAGAAGAAATTCTTACTATTATTTTTAATAAAGGTTTTTATATCTCCCCTGAGTTAGCCGTTCATTTGGTTATGTATTTCAAACTCGCGAATCAAACCAATTCCAAACAAAATCCAAACCTGAGTTCAGCTTCTTTCTTAACCGATTCTGAGAACAGGGTACTTCAAAAACTATCCGAAGGATACTCAGTCCAGGAGATTGCCTCCGCACTGAGGGTAAAGGAAAGTACGATTCGATTTCACATCAGAGGGATTTACAAAGCTCTTCATGTATCCAACAGAGTTCAAATGCTAAAGAAAGCAAACTTACTTGGAATTCTATCCTGAGACTCAATTCCTGATTTAAATTTCCATCATCCCGTACGCATTTTTAATTCTTTAACTTTCCCAAACCTTCCTTCTCACACAGGTCTTTTCCATCCAGCTGTATTTCATTTTTTTCATGTACGCATTTTGTTTCATCTCTAATCATTTTACGTTCCTGACCTTAGATAATTTTTTATTCATCCGAACATTTTTTTTATATTCATTTTCAGAAGGTTTGCGCATTCACAGAAGAATCAGCTATAAAATGTCTACATACCTTAAGAAAAGATTTGTAAGTATTTATGAAAATATGGGTTTGGGCGATAGCCCAAGCTGCCGGCAGGCTCCCTGCAACCTCATATTTCGCTTCTTTGCGTAATGTTAGTTATTTAAATATAAATTTTAGTTGGAGCTAGCGGGAAAAAACCTTGGACTAATTCTATATTTAACGTTAGTATATTTTACAATTTTTACATTTTCAACATATAACTTCAAAATTTATTTCCTAGCAATTTTGAGGGGGAATTTTGAATTTTTATTTACTGGGTTATAAGGTTTTCCTACATCCCTAATATGAGGTATTTTTCTAAACAATCCCTATTGCCCCTGAAAGGATTTCTGAAAAAACTTCAACCCTCATGGGAGCAGGATATTGTAGATATCATCCTAACCCAATCAAACTTCGGTCTATTGATTTTAGCTTTCATGGCCATCATCGGACAGGTCTACTTTATCTATTTTGATATACAACATGACAATCATTACAGTGCCGGAGCGAGATTCGCTACCTTAATTATCTGCTTTCTTTACGTAGTTTTTTACAAACAAGCTACCCTTTCAAAATTTGATTGGAGTCGTATTCTGGTTCTTCTCTTTATATTAGGAGAAATTGAAACAGAAATCTATTCAGTCTCTACTTCGTTTCATGATCCATTTGTTTGGATAATGATTCCTTTAGTTATGCTCTACCATGCCTTTTACTTTCGGGGAAGGCCCGGTAGGTATATGATGTTCTGGTTCTTTATTGTACTATATTACTATTTTCGTCTGGCACTATCACCTGTAGCTTCTTTTCTGGATCAGAACCTAATCTTTGTTCTCACCTATATTTTTCCTTTTTATATCTTTTCTTCGGGATTCAATTTTTTTTGGTTCAGAACCCGTTATACAAATCAATTGTATTTGAGAAACCTGGAACGGGAAACCATCAAGAGGATAGAAGTCGAAAAAGAACTAGCCGCTGAGCTGACCCGTAAATCCATTCTCGATGACATACATGATCATCTCGGATCTGCTATTCTTGATTTAAAATGGAATCTCAGTGAACTTCTAGATGAACTGGATTTGGATGAAAAGAAAAAACAACTCACCTTAAATATTATCTATCGTGTTGAAGATGCTCTCAGGATGAATATCAATTCTTTTTCGGATTCATCTATCATTCAGAAAGATTTCTTTAGCGGGATTAAATCAGTCCTCTTCAGAAGATATGGAATCTTTCATAGAAAAATAAAGATATTAATGAATGGACGATCTTTAAATAATTATTCCGAAGCTACAAATGTAAAGTTCATCCAACAATTGTATCTCATATGTATGGAAATCTGTTCCAATGACTTAAAGTACGGTTATGGAGCCGGTGAATGGGCCTGGACCTTTTCCGACAATTTAACCATCGAGATACAGTCCTTTTCCAATTACGATAAAAATCAGGAAGGGAGGGGTACTTCATCGATTGCATCCCGTATTACAAATATGGGAGGAAGTATTCAGAATCATTTTTCTAATGATATCTATTCCTGTAAAATTGTACTACCGCTTACACTCATTACCTGAAGAAGATATACACAAGTATCTATGAAAACCGGTATATATTCTTTTTCTTACCCTTATCTCTCACCTATTTTGTGCTAAACTGTTTGATAGGGAGCCTATCGGCAATTTGGGGACGAACTCCCCAAACCCCTTTTTTGATTTTTTGCCATAGGATTTTCTTACCCGATTGACAGCTGTATCACTTCAATAACCTGTATCGATTGGCTATAGGAAATCTCTGGACTTATTCTCCTCTACAGAGGAAATGGATTGAGAATTGGAAACTATGGAAAAAACCGGATCAATTTACATTCAAATCAATTCTTCCGAATCGGAAAAGAATAGACTCGCCAATGTAAATATTCGTGGAATTTTGGAATCCATGCGAAAGTTGGAGAAAAATGTATTTTCTGACTCGCCCGCTTACTTTCCCTCACTCGGATTTCGAATCGAAAATAACTCAGTCCGACACAGGTACATAACTATCCTTCCTTTTGTTCGTCTCTTTCAGGATGACCTGTCTTTGATTGAAAAATCAGGTTCCCTCCGTGATCTTCCCGAAGAAAGAAAACTTATCATCGAAAGCATTCTCCTAAAGGCTAAAAAGGATAAATTCAGCTTCACCCTGAGCACCTCTCTCGAAGACTCTAAATTCCTTCAGATAGAACCGGACACTCTGTTCAACTCTGGAGAGAATCGCGGGGACAAAGTGAAGGAATTTACATTCACAGGAAAAATCATTCGTTTTGATGCTTATGAATCCCCTAGTTTGCATATCCATCTTTCTGAAGAAGATACGATCATCCCTATTGAAGTCACAGAGGAATGGATTCTCGAACTAAAATCCAATATATTATTGAAAACCTGCACTCTCCATGTGAAAGAGAAAAACCTTGCCCTACCCTCTCATCCCAAATACGAACTCATCCATTTCTTAGAATCCACAGATTGAATGGCTGAGAAGAATTTCCGTCTAATTCATCTCAAATCCAATCTCATAAGTTCCTATTTTTTCTTTTTCCGGCTTCAAATTTAGAATTCAGTCTCAATGAGATTTAAGAATCAGTTGGAGTTCTCTATCAGGCGGGAGAACTCAATCTTTATTCAAATGGAGTATTTCAGTAAACGAAATGAATATCTAAAAATAGGGGTTTGGGGACGATGAGTCCATGGTTGGTGAGCCGGGTCGAACCATTGCCGAAAGGCTTCCTTTCATTATCCTCACCTTTCGTACGAAGTGCGGTGAGGTATTTATGAGAATTGGTATATCTAGATCTTTCGATACAAATGCATTCCCTCTTGAAAATGTATTCGGAATAGCTTTCTAAGGGCCCTCTTAGTAGTATATCCAATTGATTTTCAGACAAATCCGGATTTCATTTTGGGGCGGAATGTACCTATTTTTTTTGAAAAGGTTTAGACTTTATTTTTAATGAAAGAGCATAGATTTTTATACAAAATCATAAAAAAAACAAAGGAAAATGAATTGAATCTTCAGATCAAGTAGAGATATATAGCTGGACTTAAGTGAATTTCTCGGAAAAACCCTAAGTTTTCTACTTATTGGAAAAAAGATTTACAAAAATTACTCTGATTTTTTAAGCTATAGGTATCCCATTTTTAGGAATTCAAGGAAACAAGATGATTAAAAAACTATCTCTACTCTCTATCTTAACTACTTTTCTCGTAGTAAACTGCGGTGTGGCTATCCCCAGAACAACAGTATTAGAACCCAAAGACTCTGCTCAGGAACATCAACTGGATGCATGCGGTATCAAAATCACTATCCCAGCTAAGTGGAAACTCGAAGCTGAACCTTCCGTTCCTCCTGTTTTACACGCTGTGAAAGATAAAATTGATATCGTAATCGATGTAATCACTGAAAAAGATGTTGAAAAAGTATCTACCAAAATGATCGAAAAAATCAAAACAACTTTGAACAAAGAGATCGTTGGTGGTCGTGTAGCTAAAAACACAACTCCTAATAAAATTGAAGTGACTACTATCTACACTATGTCTGCTGACAAAAAAGACAGTGCTGATGTAGACGTTATCCTTTGCCCCTCCGGAGCAGGATCTTTAGTTCTCTATACTTACAGCCCGATCGCTACTTACAACACAGATAGAGCAGCTGTATTAGCAATCACTAATTCAGCAAAATCTACAAAAGAAGAAGCAGCAGCACCAGCTAAGAAAAAATAATTTCTTAACTATCCTTTCTATAGGGGATGTTCTCTTACATCCCCTTTTTCATTTTTCACCCCTCGATTCAAACCCTAACCCAACCCCAATTCAACTTTCATTTCTTCTAAGGCATAGCCCGTCCTATTATTTGAATAAGATTTTACTAATAGATCAATAATAATAGGGGTTTGGGGACGATGAGTCCCCGGTTGGTGAGCCGGATCGAACCATTGGCGAAAGGCTTCTTTTCATTATCCTCACCTTTCAAACGAAGTGTATTGATGAGTGAATGATCGATGAGAACCGGTAAATAGGCTCCGTCAGTGTTTATTTTTTTATTTGGAGAGAGAAAAGAGAAGGAGTTGTACTACCCACCCGTAGGTAGGTAATACAATCGTTTGGAAAATCAGGAGAAGAATCTTTTTTCGACTTCTTCGGGAAGTTTCTGTCCCATGATTTTTGCTTTTTGAACGAGTTCCCAGAAATATCTATAGGTCGCTCTATCATGAAGTTCGCCATCATGCTGAATCGGTCCCCATTCAGAATCCTGAGCTTTGAGTAGGATATCACAACCGGTCTTCACTTCGCTATAGTCAGGAGCCATAGCATCGATGATGGCCTGAATCTGAGTTGGATAAATCGACCACATTCTCAGGAATCCAAAATCATATCTTGCCCGACTTGCATCTTTGTAAGTTTGGTATGGATTTTTCAAATCTAAGGTTACGTTGTGCGCGGGGACAACACCGTGAGCTAAAGCTGCGGCTACCATTGTTGCTTTTGCCTGTCTGAGAAGTTCATGCTCAAACTGACCGGGGCTTCTCATTGCACTTGCAGGGATGGCACCGTGGTGTCCGGAGATAAAGTCCATCAATCCGAAGTCCAATACCTGCATCCAGGGAAGTGCAGCGATCTTTTCAACATCCAGAAGAGCTCCGTGAGTTTCAATGAGAACATGAATGGGAATCTCTCTTGTGATATTGTTTTTCTTTGCTGATTCCTGAATGTAAGAAATCATCTCTTCCACCTGAGCGGCTTTGGTAGGTTTGGGAATAGTGATGTAAGCGATCACATTTCCGGCACCTTTCACAACGATATCCACATCCTGTTTCCAGTATGCGTTGGTATAATCATGGATTCGAACTCCACTCATTTTCAATTTGTTCAGATCGGAGTTTTGAATGTTTACTATCATCTCGGCATGTTCTTTTTCTTTGCCGGTTTGGGCTCCGTCTTCACAATCCATAGTAATATCAAACATTCCACCCAGTTTGTTCTGCAATTCCAGTGCTTTGGTAATGAGTTTTTCTGATCCCGCAAAATGCTCACATGCAGGAATAATCGGGAATGGTTTTTCCCCTTCAAATAGTGCTTCTCTAGGATGCTTCAAGTTTGCCATATTGTTTACCTTTTTTCCTATTTTTTAATTGAGAATTCTCTCAAAAGAACCGGACCTGGGTTCCTAATAAAGACATTTCATGAAATTCAGCTCTCTGGTAAATCTAAATTTCAAAATCAAAACTTTCTAATCCAGATTTTGCTTCCTCTGACTCAGAATGAGTTTGAACTCCGAAAGAATTGAACTCCTCTTTTCAGAAATCTGGAATCCGGGGAAAGAATTCTTGACAATCTCATTTAAAAAAGAACTCTAAATCGAGAATGGAGGATTTTATGAAATATTTATCCATGCTCATACTCTTAAGCATGCTGGCTACCTGCTCTTCCGGAGCCAAGAGATTGGATTCTGACTCGGACATGGTGTCTGACACCGGTGGACTCACCCGAACTGAGATGGAAGAGGCCGCACGAATCATCACCCAAAAGATCGCTGTCTATTTCAAAAAAAACCCATCCTCTGAGGGAATCTTCGTCGCTCTCACTCCAACGAAAAATGAAACTTCCGAACAACTCCCGACTGATGTATTTGACAATGCTCTCGTCCAGGAAATGATAAAGAACAAAATCTACACACTCAGAACCGAAAAACGACAGGACCAACTCAAAGAGATCAAGATTTCCCAACAAATGGGAAGTGACTTTGATCTGGGCGATCTCAAATCTCCCAACTACTTCATTCGTTCCAGGATAGATGAAAATATGTTCCGCAGCGATGGAAAGAAAATCGTCGAGCAGATTCTCAATGTAGAGTTCATTCAGATTAGCTCTCTGGCTGTAGCAGTGTCCGAAAAGCAAACCTTTCGAAAGAAAGCAAGAGACAACAGTGGTGTAGGCTGGTAATCAGGACTCGTTCATCGATTTCTTATCCTGATTCGCTTTCGGCAACGGAGAAGAAAAAGAAATTCAATCTCTATCCGACTCAGATTAAAAATGAGACACTACCTGATCGTTTTAAATTAGTATAAGAATTTTTTTAAATTGAAAAAAAAACTTTGAATGCGAAATCAGCTAACTAAAACCTGTTAAAAGTAAAATATTTCTAGGGATTGTGTATGAAAATAAAAAAGATCTCCAGTCTTTTCCTGACTCTGTTTCTCATTGGTAATGTTCAACTCGGATATTTGTTTGCAGAAGAATCAGCTCCTGTCAAAGACCCCGTTCAGTCAGAACAACCGGCCGATGAGGGAACCAAAGATGCTCCTGTAAATCACGATGGAGCCGAAAACAAAGATCAACAGGCAACTGAACACAAAGCAGAGGGCGATCATCACGGTCACCAAAGTCCTCTGGCGATTTGGACAGTCATTCCTTTTGCTCTTCTTCTTCTCAGCATTGCTATATTTCCTATAGCTCCGGGACATCTACCCCATTGGTGGGAAAACAATACCAATAAGCTGATCATTTCTCTTTCACTTTCAGCAGTCGCTCTGGTTATTTTACTCCCAAATGGCTACTCGCACAATGTTGTGCATCAGTTGGTTTTTGACTACATTCCGTTCATCATCCTTCTGACTTCCCTATTCTATATTTCAGGTGGGATTGTTCTACGGGGTGACATTGAAGCCAAGCCGATAAACAACCTTCTCTTCCTTTTAGTGGGTGCATTCCTGGCTTCTTTCATCGGAACTACAGGGGCTTCCATGCTTCTCATCCGCCCTCTTCTGAAAACTAACTCAGAAAGAAAACACGTAGTTCATACAGTCGTATTCTTTATCTTCATGGTATCCAACATAGGTGGTTCCTTGACTCCTCTAGGAGATCCTCCTCTCTTTCTCGGGTATCTAAAAGGAGTTCCATTCGAGTGGACCTTCAACCTTCTCCCCGAAATGCTAGTGGCGATCGCTATTCTCTCGGTAATTTATTTCATCTGGGACACAATTGCCTACGGAAAAGAAACCATCAAAGATGTGAAACGAGATAAGACTGAGATTGAACCCATCTCTCTAGCAGGACAAATCAACTTTCTCTGGTTGGGTGGGATCATCCTCTGTGCCGCTTTCCTCAACGAAAAATACATTGAAGCAATCAAGCACAACCACTACATAGGTTTTATTCGCGAACTGGGTATGATAGCTCTGATCTTCATCTCCAAAGCTACTTCAGATCCAAAATTCAGAGTAGAAAACAAATTTACCTTTCATCCGATTCAGGAAGTTGCCTATCTCTTTATAGGGATCTTCATCACTATGATTCCCGCATTGGTTCTCCTCGAAACGAATGGAAAGAGCCTGGGTGTCACCGAGCAGTACCAATTCTTTTGGATGACAGGTCTATTCTCCTCAGTTCTGGACAATGCACCTACGTACGTAGTCTTCCTAAGTTTGGCTCAGGGTCTATTTGATGGAGCCAGTGTTCCTACTATCGTAGCAGAACATGCCGGTATTCTCAAAGCAATCTCGGTCGGAGCCGTATTCATGGGTGCAAACACCTATATCGGAAACGCGCCAAACTTCATGGTAAAAGCAGTGGCAGAAGAAACCAATGTAAAGATGCCTTCTTTTGGTGGTTATGTACTTTACTCGGGTTCGATTCTCATTCCCCTCTTCATTGTTCTTACCTTTATCTTTTTCAAATAAAACTTCTGTCGACTCTCTCTTTGGAGGGAGTCGGCTTTCTTAAAAATTTAAACTAAATATCAAAATTTACCAAAAATGCTTTGCAGGAAGCCCCATTTCCTGTCAGAAAGGATTTTATAGTACATCAGTTGTTTGTTTATGAAGAAATTTATTGCTCTATTGCTCACAATCCTGCTTCTTGTCCCTTCTCTGGATGCCAAAAAGAAATCCAAGAAGTCTACATCTTCCAAGAAAAGCAGTGTATCCTACAAATATAAAAAAAAGCACAGCCGTACTCACTCTCGCAAGAAATCTAAAAAGAAAAAAAGAACAAGATACACTTATGTAGATCCCTTGAAGTACAAAAGAAAGACCAAGATTCCCACATCTTTCGAAGAATTGATCTTTAGAGGGCGGGGGTACGTGATCAAGATCCGGGCAAAGCAATTCCGACAGGGAAATCTGGCCTTCCTCAGAATTTACAGCAATAATCCCGAGTGTAGACTGGACATCTCTCAGTACAGAATTCTCTGGAGAAACACTCAAATTTCTCTCAGCCCTACAAGAAAAGGATACATTGGCATCGTTCCCATCCATCCGGAGCAAAAGGTAGGTCTGAATGACCTAGTCGTTCACAGGAAATCCAAAACCAAGTCCACCACAGAAACATTTTCCATAAACATTCGGGACACCCAATTTCCGGTTCGAAAGATGTACAGCAGACTTCGGGTCCCTAAGAAGTATGTTCCCAGAGGATATTCCGCAGAAACTCAAAGATTTATCGAAAAATGCGATCTCAAGAAACAAAAAGCCTTCTCCACCATTTCTGATATGCAGATCTCCGGAAGATTTGTCTCTCCGGTAAATACTCTCTTCGTCACCAGCCCATTCTACACAAAACGATACTACCATCCCAAGAGAAAAGGCAAACCCCATGGAGGAGTTGATCTCCGGGGAAAGATTGGTTTTCCTATCTATGCCATTCAGAACGGCAAGGTTCTCATTTCAGAACGTATGTTTTTTGAGGGAATCTTCACCGTGATCGATCACGGATCCCAGATGTTTTCACTCTACATGCATCAAAGCAAGACTCTGGTCAAAGAAGGTGATTTTGTAAAAAAAGGTACCAAGATCGGAGAGATCGGATCCACAGGAGTTTCCACAGGACCCCACCTCCACCTCGGTCTCAGAGTGGATGGGGTGATGATCAACCCGCTCTCAGTTCTGGAAGTATCCCTTTATTGAAAAGAACCCGAAAAATTTAGAGAATCCAGAACCTTTTGAATTTCTTCAGAATGAGGGGACTCTTCAGAATAGATCTCACGAATGTCGATGATGAGAACCTTCCCCTCCCCCATTCTAACCAGATAGAATCCCGCTTTTCCGTATCTCGGTCTCAGTCGGTCATAGAATCTCCAAAAATGTCCGGGAAATTTATGCTTCGGTTCCTCGATGTCTCCGAGTGAAGTGATGCTTTCCATCTCTCCCTTTCTCTCTTCATGTTCGAGAATTTTTTGAAATTCTTCTTTGATTTCACTGAAATCCGCCCGATTGTAGCCGGTGATCAAGAAAAATCGAAGATAGGGATAGATCCCGGGATCCTTTGAGGATGGGTTGATGATCCCCATGATCCCTCCCGATCCCGTCATATCTTTGCTCTTCAAATCCTTTGGATTGTGAAACACAAACTCCTCACCCGGTTGAAAGGATAAGGGAAGACTGGGATTTTTCCAGATCTTCTTAGATTCATCATACTCCCAGGTCCAGAACTCTTCTACGGGCTCTCTGTACTTCTCATGAAATACCCATTGAAAAAGAATTTCTTCCGATTTTTGAAGAAATTGAAAAGAAAGTAGTCCATTGGCCAGAATGGCGATTCCCACCAGGATGATTTGATAGTAGATCTTACTCTTTGTGATCCGAAAGAGCAAGAAGACAAGAAAGACTAAGAATAAGAAAACCAAGCCCCCCCGATTTTCTAAGATTCCCAGAGCATGGAAAAAAAGAAGAATTCCTCCGATGTAAGGAATCTCCAACCAAAACGTAAAGGGTTTCTTGAAAAACAGGCTCAAAATGAAAAAACTCAGAAAAAGAGTAAGGAGTGAGAGGAGTCCGGCAAGCGAAACTAGGGGAATAGAGAAAAATATCGGCAGATGTCGCTCATGATAGTACCAAAAAGGGAGAGAAAAAAGAAAATAAAATACAAGAAGCCTTTTTGAAAAACTTATTGATTTAAAAAAAAAATGGATTCTGCCGATTAAATTCTTAAGAAAAGAAAGGGATTTAAACATGCCACAGGAAAAAGATTTTATCACTATATTGAAGACTGACTACCATAATTATGAAAGATCTGCAAAGTCCCTTTTAAAAAGTTATATCAAGTTGAATGAGTTTTTCAGTCAGCTCAGTCATTACATTCCCACAGAGTTCTTATTCGTTCTCCTGATAACTCTGATAATTACTATCTTATTAAATGCAGTGAGCAAGAAAACCAGAATTTTTCATCTAGCTATCGCTGTAACCACAACAGTAGTAGCAAGTATAGTTCTGAGCCGTTTTATGCTTCACAAGTACAGAGATTGGGGCTTCATCTCTTCCGGACTGATCATCCTCATTCCTACGTATTTCTACTCGGGAGTGGTCTATCTTGTTACCTATGCAAGAAAGCAATACATCAAAAACAAGATCTCTTCTCCCTCCACGATCTCCCAATCTCTCTTCAACCTTCACAATTCCTACAACACAGCGGTTATGCATGTTCATATGTTTCAGGCTGGAAATGACATTTCCGTAGAAGAGATACGGGAAAAACTTCTGGCACTCCGACTCTCCACCGATGGTCTTCTCATGACTCTGGAAATGAACAATCCAAAGTCGCAAACCGCTCAGATGCAATCGATTCCCGATGCAATTCCCGAAGAAGAAGAGGAAGAGAACGACGAACCGGATCTGGACTACGGAGAGGAAATCTTAGTCGAGTCCGAACCCAAACCCAAGACCGAAAACCAGGAAACATCCACAATCAATTTCAATAAATAATCAGGTGATAGGATTCCAGACAACCCTCTTCTGACTCAATTTTCATTTCAGAGAGGAGGGTTTTTCCTACTCTTTTTTCTAGAAATTCCTTTTCCGCTTCTCCACCGCAGACCTTTCCGGCTGAAATGATCTTTTGAAATGAGTCGATATTCCTGAGGAATTTTCTTTCGGAAAACTCAACCTCAGCCCCAAATTCATATGCCTTTCGGGCAAAGACCAGTTCCGTATCTGCATGATTCAAATGTTCTTCCGGCATTTTGCTGAAGAGAAATATCTTCCCCTGCATCATAGGAGAGAGATTTTTTTCAAAAAAGATCGGAGTTCCATAGATAGGGATCACTCCTCCAAAGCAGAGATAGGGTCGAAGACTCAGGACAGGTTGGCTCAAAATGCTAAATATCCAAATCCCAATGAAAATCGGTACCCGGACTAGGTAAGGAGACAAGAATTCCATCCCTCCGAGGATTGAGGATACCAGAAGAGCAGGAATCAAATGATAGACATGTCTGGCCTGATGATTTGGAGTGAGAAAGGTCAGGCCCAGAACAGAAAGCCAAACAAAAAGACTCAGGACAAAAGCCAGACTCCGAACTCTTTTTCTGAGAAATCCATGGATCAAAATAAGTATCTGAATCCCGGAAATAGTCCAACCGAGAAAGGGTGAGAACCAAACATCCATTCCCAGGGTTTTCAGAAAAAAAATCCAATACTTCCAATCCCGAACAATTTCCACACCCACCTGAAACCCTTCCATCTGAACATGAGATATCGTTCCCCCTGAGCTTCCGAGTCGATCCGGATGACTCAGAGTCCAAACTAAGACCGGAAGGAAGAAGAACTTCAGGACTAGTTGGTAGGTTTCAAATCTAGTCCTCTCTTCTGACCGGGATTCTTTCCCTACAAACTTCAATAGGATAGAAATTCCTATGAGACCCGTTAGAAAGAGAAGATATCTCGGCGACTTTCCCTGTTTGAAGAAAGTAAGAAACCGGGGCAAGAAAATCAAGAGAGTCATTGCGATAAGAGCGGTTCTATTGAGAGTATCCGAGATAAGAAACTTCAGTCCCCTCTTCACGAACCCGATAAATTCAGGAGGATTCTCATAAAATAGAAACAGAAAAATCAAGAACAGGAAGATGTATCCATAAGGATATTTAGTTTGGTACAATAGGAAAATACTCAGGGCCGCCGGTAGGATTTTGTGGAAGTGAAAATTTAAAAACCTATGAAAGCTAAAGACAGAAAGTAGGAAGAAGAAACTACCCTGAACTTCCAGCATAGGAGAAGAGGTATAGAGAAGGAAGGGAGGAGAGCTAAAAAGAAGGGGGGTGAGAAGACTCACACCGAGAAAAGCATCGGAGAGTTTTTTACGGAGGGAGTGAAATAGAAAAAAACTAAGGGGAAAGAGTGAGAAAAAACTCAAATAAGTGAGAAGGATTTCAGTTTCCCCCTTCACTCCCATTGCATAAAAAAAAGGTATTGAAAAAAGATTTCTCAAAACAGGCCAGGTAGGTGAATCCAAAATCAATCCCAAAAATCCGAGTCCGTCAAAGCTTTCCAGTGCTTTCAGAAACTTCAAAGTTGTGACAAACCTCAGATCTCCATCCCAGGAAAGAAAATCCGGATAGGGGCAGAGGGAGGATAGCCCCCACAATTGAAGTAAGAGATACAGGGGATATCCGAGGCTAAGGATGAGTACCAAAGGGGTTCGCAATTTTTGAGTCCGGGAGAAGTCCCTGATGGGGATATTCTTTTTTGATCTATTGGTTATATAAGGAGTTCATTCTTATAGAAGTTTTCGTAAAGGTTTTTTCCCTTTCCTTCAATCTAAATTTGAAAAAGAAATCACTCCTCCTCTCATTAATTTACAGAAAGATTTTTTTTGAATTCCCGATGAGGAAAAAAATAAAATCATTGTTTTTATTTGGAAACAAGTATCTAAAGGTAATTCAGGATTAACAGATTTTTAATGAGACAAATAGCATTTTCCCCGGTGTAATCCCATTCAGAATATGGAAACCAATGTATCTTCCCTAATCACTAAACTTCCATTCAAATCGGAAGTCTCCATAAAAAGATTGCACAGAGTCATAGGCTATATCCTCGACTCTGAAAAGATTTCCTTAGAAGACCTTTTGAAAGATATATTTTCAGGAGATCTACAAAAACAAATTCTGAATGATATCAACTTTTGGATTTCATCAGAAGATGAATTCAAGATTTACGAAATACTTAAAGATCGTATCAACATAGGAGACGCGATCCATAGATCCGGAAAAGAATTCTTTCTAACTGATTCCTTCGATCTTTTGCCCAACGATGACTCCCTTTTGAGTTATGACTACTTTCTGCAACGTCTACCACTCATGTTTAAGAAATATGTACTGTATGTGAATCCGGAGATCATTGATTTCGATTCCAATTCCCTGACATTGAACATAAGTTCCACTTCCAACAAAATTGAAAAATCATACGAATACTGTTTTCTCAAAGGTATCCTGGAAGGTACCACGATTCTCTTTCAGATTAAGAATTGGAATCTCAGACTCCTTCAGACCAGGATTCCTGATTTCAATCCCGGTTATTGCGGTCAGAAGGAATCCTTCGAATCATCAGAACAATCTCTTGTCAAAATCGAATGGGATGAGGCTAAGATCAAAGTAGGAAAGACATCCCTGAGCAATGAAATTCCTGACAAGGTCTCCCAAACCTTTGTGATCTCAAATATGGAAAAAAATGAAGAAAGTGAATTTTCCTATATTGATCTAGATGAGGTCATCGACAAATCTCACAAGCTGGCTATCGAAAACCGGGATTTGGAAGCCGCTGTAGAGGTCTTAAGTTCGCTCAGAAACGAACTCATTGTCAAACAGAAAGCCATATCCAAAGACCTCCGGATGGCAAGAAACATCCAGAGGGGGATCATTCCCCAGCACATTCCGGATTGGAAAGGTCTTCAGTTCTCTTTCAGATATCTTCCCATGCAGGAAGTCAGTGGAGATTACTACGATTACTTCAATTTCGGATCCAATAAGATAGGGATTGTGCTTTCTGATGTTTCCGGACACGGAGTACCGGCAGCATTCATCACCGCGATTTCAAAACTTTTATTCACCAACTACAAACTGGATAGCCCATCTGAAATTTTTTGTAATACAAATCGCGAACTCCTTGATCTTGTCAAACAGCAGGGATATCTCACCTGTTTCTACGGAATCATTGATTCCCATTATGAACTCACTTATTCGATTGCGGGTCATCCCCGACCTATACTACTCCGATATCGAACCAAAGAAGTGGAGCTTCTCGAAGGAGAAGGAACTTTCCTCGGAATGTTTGCGGATGCCGACCAATACTACAAAGACTACAGAACCAAACTCGAACCCGGAGACAAGCTCTTCATCTATACCGATGGACTGCTTGAGGGAGAGACGGATAAGGGAGTTCAGTTCCAACAGACGAAGTTGATCGAATTGGTAGAGAAAACTATAGATATGGATGTGAAGTCCTCTGTGG
Organism: Leptospiraceae bacterium; assembly: GCA_024233875.1. Lineage (GTDB taxonomy): Bacteria > Spirochaetota > Leptospiria > Leptospirales > Leptospiraceae > JACKPB01. The sequence continues at coordinate 265,114 of JACKPB010000006.1, read as the reverse complement.
ATTTTATCATGGAAGAATTTCATGAGTTTTGCAGAGGAACCGATCAGGGAGACGACATCACTCTCCTCGCGATCGGTGTATCACTAAAAATGTCCGAATTCTTGAAGTACAAGTCCATTGCCGAAAAGTACTACAGTGAAAAGATTTACCATCTAGCCTGCGAATACATGTACCGTGCAAAAGAAATTTTCCCAAGTGATATGAACGTCCTCTTCCAACTCGGTAAGTATCTCGCCAAAGATCAGAAATTTTCGGAAGCATCCAAGCACCTCGAAGAGTACAACTCTCTAAAGACTTCTAATGCAGACTCCCATCTCATCCTCGGCTACTGCTACTACAAGATGGAGAATTATGGAAAAGCTGAATTAGAATTTCTTAAAACGATTTCCATGAGGGCCTCCAACCTCAAGGCTCTTTTCAATATTTCCAAGGTCTATCAAAAACAAAAAGAATATGGAAAGGCTATGGATGCACTCAATCGAATCCTGACTCACGATCCCAATCACACTGTCGCCAAACAGTCAATCCTTCACCTAACCAGATTCCTGGAAAAAAAATCTTCACGTTGAGAGAAATCATCTTATCCCGCAGTCCTTCCTTTTTCCGAATTGTCCTTTTCCTTTGTATCCTACCATTTTGCATCCTTTCCGGATTTGAATTTCCTAAAGACCATAGCTTTCATCCTGAATACAAGTTGGAATGGGTCTATTTTGTGGGTTGGATTCAGACAGAAACAGGTAGAGAATTTGGTTACGAACTCTCCTTCTTCCGAACGGATCTGAGTGGAAAGGAGTCTGTCTATCCGGTTCATTTCGCTATCTCGGACTTTCAAAATTCATCACATCTTACTTCACAAACTATCGAGAGAGGGATCACGGGTCTCGGAGTTTTTTCTACTTCAATGATTCAGAGTGGAGACTTTCAGGTACAGATCCTACCCGACCATCGATTTCATCTAAAAGCCCAACCGAGAGATTCATCTATCCAATTGGATCTCCAACTCAATCCTCAGGAGAGCAAACCCATCTATCTTCAGGGAAAAGATGGAATCTCTCCCAAAAGTCGAAAGTATCCCGGTATCCAATCGAGGTACTACTCTATTCCCAGATTGGAAACCCGAGGAGAAATCCAAATCTCCGGAGATAGGTTTAGAATAGCAGGTGGTGAGTCCTGGATGGATCATGAATGGAGCGGAAAGTCAGGGGAGTCTGAATCGGACAAAATCAGCGGAAAGGAAAGTGCCTGGTCCTGGGTGGGTCTCTGGTTGGAAGACGGTACAGACCTGACAGTATTCAATTTTCAAAACTCTCCCTCCGATCCCGTAGAAACCTTCGGAAGCCTCAGAAAAAAAGGAGAGAATCCGGAGTACTTTCATAAGGCAGGAGAAGTGTCCTTTACTCCCCAATCAGATTTGTGGAAGAGCCCATCCACAGGAAGGAAGTATCCCCTCCGGTGGAAGATACAGGTCTCGGATCTGGAAATCGAGATTTCTCCCCAATTCAATCATCAGGAATTTGACGCCAGATCCAGTACGGGGAATATCTATTGGGAAGGTGGAGTTCGGGCTTCAGGAATCCGCTCCGGAAAGAAAGTCACCGGAAAAGGATACCTGGAATTGAAAGGAAGTCAGATTTCCAGTTTCGGGAAAGCTCTGAAATGAGGACATTTTTTCTTGGAAACATTTTTTTTAGAGATAGGAAAGAGTCTAATTTAACATTAAAAATCTTACACTCTCCAATGAGCCTACTGTATTGGTAAGGCATTGTTTCAATTGGGAGATTAGGAAAAAAAATAGGCATGTCAATTGATTTTTCTACTATGGTCTAGGAAACTATGAAACGATACAAAGTTTTATATGTGGAAGATGACAAACCCACAATTCGACTGATAAACTTCTTTCTAAATAAATACAATTTCATAGTGGAAAATGCAGTGGATGGGATGGAAGCCTTACGCCTCGTCCAAAATAATTTTTATGATATCATCATAACAGATATCAATCTGCCCAAACTCAATGGTCTCGAGTTTCTTGAAAAGGCAGAACTGAATCTATCCAAGTCCCTCACTATTGTCCTGACAGCTGCGGGAGATCGTCATCTCATCAATCGGGCTCAAAACTCCAAAGTCAAATTGTATCTACTGAAACCCATCTCCCCTTCCAAACTCATTCAAAAAATCGCAGAGGCCCTAGAAGTAGAGCTGGAAACTCTCGGAACGGAGACCCACAACCCTTTCCAATTTGAAATTCAGAGACTTAGAAACGCTCTCCAGATCAATTTGAGTGGAATCCCTTCCCACTTAGATCCGGGTGAACTCACTCTTGCGATTCAAAAAGAAGAAAAGGTCAAAAAACTTCCCAAAACTCTCAGGATTCAATTAGAGACAGACACATCATTCTATCAAAATATTGGAAAGTACATTGATCTCCTTTTGGAATCTGTAGAAGGTTTATTTCCTAATGTTATCATTCTTTCTGATTATTTAGATTATTTTGCAAAAAAAGAATTGAATGGATCAAAATTTTTAAACCAATGTAAATTTGAGAGACTAAAAAAAGAATAGCAGAAAAGGAATGGAAATTTTATTGTTTTCCTTTAGGCTATCCATGAAATACAAGCAGGATCGGAGGTCAGTACGTGGTCACCATTAAAATTGACGGTAAAGAGTTTGAGGTTGATGAAACCAAAAATCTTATTGATGCAGTAAGAGAAGTAGGTGAAGATATCCCTTATTTCTGTTACCACCCCGCATTGAAAGTTGTTGGAATGTGCAGGATGTGCCTTATTGAAATCGAAGGTGTACCCAAGCTGCAAGCGGCTTGCAATACACCGGTCAAGGCGGGACTCTCTATCATTACAAAAAGTGCTAGAGTGAAAGAAGCCCGGGAAGGAACTATGGAGTTTCTCCTTGCCAACCACCCTCTCGACTGTCCGGTCTGTGATAAAGCAGGAGAATGCGATCTTCAGGACAATGCATTTTCCTCAGGAAAAGGTGTATCACGTTTTGAATTAAAAAAGAGAGACGTACCCCAGGAAGAAATAGGTGAAAACCTCCTCATCAACCACAATCGATGTATCATCTGCTTTCGCTGTGTTCGATTCGAAGAAGAAAAGGTGGGTCAATCCAATCTGGGCTTGTTTGAAAGAGGCTATCATTCTCTGATCGGTCTTGCCGGAGATAGTTTGATCTCACACAATTACCAGGGAGCTCTTTCCGATATCTGCCCGACAGGAGCCCTTCTCAACAAAAAGACATTATTCAAATCCAGAGTTTGGTGGTACAAGACCGCTAAGACAGTTTGTCACGGTTGCTCTACAGGTTGCAATGTAGAAGCTAATGTCAGAGACAATAAAATGTATCGATACATGGCAAGAGAAAATAGAGAACAGGGAATGTTCTTTCTTTGTGATACAGGAAGATTTGATGTAGATTGGATGAATGAAAACCGACTTCAGTCCTACATGGAAAATGGAAACAAAACAGAAAGTTCTTCGGTATTTTCATCTCTCATTCCAAAGATAAAAAATAAAGGTAAGATCGCAATTCTGGGCGGAGCTCATGAATCCAATGAAAACCTAAACATCATCCTAACCGAAATCAAAAAATGGTCCAATACCGTAACCACAGAAGCCAGAGTTCATGACTCTCAATACAATGAGACCAAACAGGTTGACTTCCTACTGACAGAAGATCGTCATCCCAATACTAAGGGAGCTGTTGAGGCAGGATTCATCTCCACTTCCAAGGCAAGCGGGATTGTCACCGAATTCAACAAAGGTTCCATTGATGTATTGTTTATCATCAAAGAGTCGATTCCCGAAGGTCTCGACCTTTCCAAGGGAACTGTTGTGGTCTTAGAAACCAATCTTACAGATTCTGCTAAGAAAGCCGGTTTTGCTGTCCCTATCAAAACTTTTTCCGAGCAGGTTGGAAGCTTTACAAACAAAAATGGTATCAAACAAAATTTTGAAATGGCTATGAACCCCATCCTGGGATTGCCTTCTTCCGGAGATTTCTTCAAAAGACTCAATCTGGAAATGGCAAAAAAGAAAGAGGAGGCTTTAGTTGGCAACCGTTAATGTAGTGAATGTCGTCAAACGTCATCAATTCAAATGGTACGAAAAATTTTATTTCTACTCTATCGGAGTGGGAATGTGGATTACTCTGAAGCACTTTTTCCGGGTGGCATTTATGGGAAAAGCTGTGACCATCGATTTCCCTGACAAGAAAAGAGAGTATTCTTCCCGTTTCAGAGGTATGCATTCTCTGAAGCGAGATGAGCAGGGTAGAGAAAGATGCACATCCTGTTTCTGCTGTATGTGGATCTGTCCTGCTGATGCAATTCATATCGAAGCTGCCTCTGTCACTCCGGAAGATCAACACTTACATCCTGAGGACAAATATGCAAAAGTTTTCGAAATCGATCTTTTGAGATGTATTTTCTGCGGTCTTTGCGAAGAAGCCTGTCCCAAAGGAGCGATTTACCTGGACGGAAATGGCGAAATGGCAACTGACAACCGGGAAGATCTCATCCTAACCAAAGAAAGAATGACCGAAAAGTTCGGTGGTCCGATCCTCGGAAGAAGAAACTAAATCCTACCTAAGTAACGGATCCGAAATTCTTTTCGGATCCGAACATCCTTAAAAATTATCCATCCCAAATTGATCTTCGTTTGCCATCAAACCGGCCAGTTCTGTCATTTTCTCCAGAAGATCTTTGATCATATTCGGGTCACTCTTGACACCCATAGCATCATAAATGATCCTACTGTCTTCGATGGTTATCTCCGGATAGAGAGCAAATAGCTCTAAGATCTTTTCTTTTATATTTCGATCTGTGATTAGATCTTTGATGGCATGTTCATTTTTCCCTTTGATGAGTAGCTCTTTATCGAGTTTTTCATCCCCAACCTGAATGTCCTGAACTCCAAACAATTTCTTCCCGATAAAATGATAGAACTGCTCTTTATAGATCTGCATCTCATAATCAAAGGCTTCTTCAAAAAAGACTTCTACGATGGTATAGACTTTACTGCTTTTTCCGGATCCTCTGGTTATCAAATGTAGATTCACTTCATGATCATTGTACTTTCCGAGGAGTTCCCATTCAAAGGTATCCACAAAATTCATCAAAAGGCTGAGACCGGGTATGGCAGGGAGATCAGCGGTTTTCTTTTCCTGAAATTGCAAATTTAGTAAGACTGCAATTTCCTGAAATTTTTTCTTTCTCTGTTTTTGAATGTAGACTGTAATCCCGATAACAAGAGGAAATGGACTGAGAACCAGGATAAGAATTAAAAGTGATATCAATGCATCCATACAAACTCCTAATTTAATTTTATAGAAAACGATCCGGTAGAAAGCAATGCACCCTACCCTTCAGTGAATCGGGTAATTTTTCTTCTACCATTGCCGGGATTTTCTTTGGATGATACCGCTTGGAAAAATGAATGAGCACAATTTTTTCATTTTCAAACTCATCTGCATGATTGACGATTTCATCTAAGTGAATGTGACCCCATTCCCTGGCTCTTTTCACATCCCGAGAGCTATCCAGATAAGTGCATTCGAGAACAAGAATCTTTGAATTTCTGACGTCTTCATTCTCCAATACATATTCAATTCGTGTGTCCCCCGAAAAACTCATCATCGGTACGGATCGGGTTTCTGAAACCAGGACCCCATTCTCCTTCAGTCGGATGAGCTCGGATTTTTCTAAGTCTATGTATTCCTTTTTTAATTTCTTGGTTTTTTCATATATGGTGTAGCCCAGAGAGGGAACTCTATGGTGAGTCGGAAACGCCTGAAAAGAAAGATGTCCGGAGAGATCGAACATTTTCTTCTCTGTTACGGGATGTAGATTGTATCTATACTGAAAGCCTTCCAAGATTTCATACTCTGATAGGATTTTTTTGTAAGTTTCATATATCCTATCCGGTAGATAGACATTTGGCGGTTTTAGATTCTGGAGGGATCTCTGCGAAATGTAATAGGGAACACCTATAGAATGATCCAAATGACCGTGGGTAAGGAGAAGATTTTCAATTCGAATAGTATCTATCGGTAGTACACCGATATCAAACATCAAGCGCCAGGTAGGAACAATAAGGGAGGTACGGATCCCTCCCTCTGAAATTCCTTCGCAATGAAGGCCTTTGTGTGAAAACCTGGATGGGCTCATTTTTCTGGAGGCAGGATGGAATCCTCGGGTTGAAGGATCTTCTTTTCTCCCGGATAGTGTTTGTCCAAATTTGCTTTTGAGCTCACGATGAGGGACTTTAGTTTTTCCTTATAAAAGTACTCTGCTCCTACCCTCTTAACGTCTTTCAGCTGGACATCAAACATTTTTCTTCTATAGGTCTGAAGATAATCTTCCGGCATATCATCTTCATCAAAGGTCAATTGATTGGAGAGAACAGCATGTCGATTTGTGAAGAGAAAAACGAACTGATTGACAATAGCATTCTTTGCATCTTCCACTTCTTTTTCAGTGATCTTGTCTATTGTTTCTGCTGAAAGGATAGTTCTCAGGATTTGATCGGCTTCCTTCAAACTATCATTTTTGGTGAGAGTGTAGAAATATAGGACACCAAACTTTTTTTCAAATCGGGGTACACTGGCAGCTGAATACGCCAATCCTTTCTCCTCACGTATTTTTTGCATCATGTAGCTATTGAAACCACCTCCACCGACGATGTAGTTTAAGATTTGAATTGCAAAAAAATCGGGATGATTGTGAGGCGGAATCAACCCCGCATAGATCAGCATGGATTGATTTACATCCTTCTCAATGAAAAATTGGTTCCTCTTGTCTTCGGTGAAATTCTTTTTCAAATCTTCAAGTGAGATGACTTCTGCCGGAATAAGAGTATCCGATTTCTTTTCTTCATCAGATGCATTTGCCGCCAGGGTAGCTGTCACCCAATCCCTCATTCCCGGTTCATCTAACTTTCCGCTTACCACAACTGATTTATTTCGATTCTTCAATAGATCATGAAAATGTGTTTTCAAGTCCTCAGTACTGACCTTATTCACAGAATCTTCCATAGGTGGCATGCTTCTTTTAAAATTTCTAAAAATCACTTCACGAATTTTTCGAAACCCTACAGATTCAGTTCTTTCATTTCTTCGTTTGATGGCTTCGATCATTTTCTTTTTGGAATTTTCAAATGCTTTTTCAGAAAAGGATGGAGAGGAAATCAGATCACCCAGAAGACTGCAAACTTCTTCCTGATTTTTGGTCATAAAGGAAACAGAAATCGAGAAAGATTCATAACCGGGGCTGATGGAAAGAGAGGCTCCGAGAGCTTCCAATCGGGAGACCAGAGCTTCATCCATTAGGTCTTTTGAACCACCATACTTCAGAGTATCGGCTAGTAGAGAGCTCGTTTCCAAAGGAAGATCTCCGAGAGTAGACTCTCCACCATAGAAATGGATATCTAAATACACTATAGGAAATTCACCGTTTTCATCATGGTAGTACATGATCCCGGGTGCAATTTCTTCTTTGCTTACTTCGGGGACTTCAAAATTCAATTCTTTGATGGCAATGTCACGAACGAAATCCCCCGGATCTGCCGCCAGACCTAAGATAAGTATAGGTATGAGAAATATCAAAAATCGCTTCATTTTGTCCCCCTTGAATCCAAATGTCCTATGATCATATTTTCTTTGACAAAATACTTTTTGGCAACCCGGGAGATGTCTTCTTTGGTAACGGAATTGAACTTATCATAGGATAGAAACAATTCCTCCCAGGATCCAAAAACCAACTCATAATAGGAGAGACCATCTGCGAGGGAAGCATTGCTGTCCACACCTCTGAGAAAGTCCGCAGTGGATTTGTTTTTGATCTTCTGGAGTTCGTCTTCCGTAATCTCTCCTGATTTTAACTTCTCGATTTCTTCCCAGATCACAGCTTCCAAATCCTCAGGAGTGGTGTCGGAATTCATAACTGCAAATATAGAAAAGAGATTGGAGTATCTCTCCCCGGGATCAGAAGCCCAGGCACTTACTCCCGAACAGAGTTTTTTCTCTATGACGGCTGACTTATAGAGTCGGCTCTCCGCACCTTTGGTAAGTAGAAAGTCTATGACCTCAAACACCTGTGAATCCGGATCAAAAAAGTTTGGTTTATTGAACCCCATGATCAGGGTAGAGCCACCGGGATGTTGAAATCGAATTCTTTTTTCTCCCTGATTGAATTTCTCCTGAATCCTCTGTTCCTTCCTTTCGATTTTTGAGACGGGAAGGTCACCGAAGTACTGACTGATGATAGATTCGGTTTCATTGAAATCCAAATCACCAACGATGGTGATGACCATATTTTTCGGAGTGTAGTACGTCCTAAAAAATCTTTCAGTTTCAAATACATCTAAGAAAGGAATGTTGGTTTCGTATCCAATTACAGGTCTTCCGTAGGGAGATCCGGAAAATGCCAGGGCAAGATATTTTTCCCTCAGAATCCCCATCCCCCTATTTTCTATTCGCATCCTTCTTTCTTCCATGATCACATCACGCTCTGTAAAGTACTCTCTCAGGACGGGATTCTTCAATCGATCCGATTCCATCTTTGCCCAGATTTCCAATCGATTGGAAGGAAGTTTGATTTGATAATTTGTGACATCGTGTGAAGTGTAGGCGTTGAATCCTACCTGACCATTCTGTTCGTAAATATAGGTATCTTCAGCTTTGAGAATGTACTCTTTTTGCTTTTCTTCAATGGTCTTCAGTCTCCTCGCAAGTCTCTTTTCTCTATCTTCGAGGTCATAAGGTATCTTTCTGTGATTGGCTTTCAGATTACGAATCTCCAATCTCACCTTATCCAGTTCGGATCCTGTCGATTTCATGAGGGAGTAGTATTTTTTTTCGGATGAGAAGTCACGGGTTCCCACATTTTGAGTTCCCTTGAAAAGCATATGTTCGAGCATATGAGCTGTTCCGGCTGTCTCGGGTGTCTCGTCCACGGAGCCCACTTTGAATTTTGTGTACAGAGCTAGTGTGGGGGAATTCGATCTCTTCATCATGAGGACAGTGAGACCATTTTGCAATTGAATCTTTCGTATGCTATCCCTGAGAGAATTGGCAACCTCTCCGAATTGACTTTCTTCTGCAACGAGTGAGAATTGAAAAAATAAAATGAATAAGAATAAAAACCTTAAAACAATCACCAATATCTCCTTTTTTTACCATAGAATCGGATGGAAAGAACCTATGCAACCAGCTTCCTTTCATTTGCAGGTAGAATCGCATCTCAAGATTCTATAGCTATTCATTTTTTTCATTTTGATTGAAAAAAATCATAAGTAAAGTCTAGGACCATCCATCTCAGCAACAAGGAATGGACGGTAGAAAATGCTTAGAATTTAAACATTCATAACCCATTTTTCCTCCTGAGTTCAACATTCGGTCCCAAATCAATCAGTGAAATTGTCGGTGAAATGCTCGCATAAAAATCTCTGAAAAGTGAGTAGAGCCCCTTATTCTTTCCTAAGAGGAATGAAAAAAATCAATCCAACTGAACTCTATCAATCCGGACAAATGAAAGCGAAATGTTTTCTGACTTTTCTAATTTTCACAATAAACTTTGAACTGAAATTCAATTTTCCATACTTTGGGTATCTTCTGGTTATTTTTTTACCTTTGTTTTTCTTAACTCAATTTACACAAATCTTGCAAGAGGAGAGTGCTGGGATTTTGAAAAAAAATGCTCTGAAAAATAAAAAATTTCATAAGGAAGTTTCTAGAATACTATTCTTTCTTTTTCCTGTTTGATTTCAAACATATCATATTTCTCTAATTGAACTTGTTTTGACATCAAACATTCTAATCGTTTTACCCTAACTTTATCAATGAAATCTCAAATCAAAATAAAAAAAATAATGAACTAAGGTCATTTTCAAAAGCAATTGCTCTTTCATAGAGAAATCAATTATAAAATAGCTACATACTGTACTAGGATCAGTGCAATGATTTATGAGAATTGGTAGTTATGACTGAAGATAATTCGAATCCTGAAATCCATAATCCAATTGAATCCAAGTTCCTCAAAAAAATTCTTTGATTCTCAAAAATATGGAAACCCGTTAGTTTGGTAGAAATGAAGAATTCGAAAAGGAGAGATTGTCTGAAAATGAATTGGCTAAAAATAATTTTACTAGTACTTCTGTTCCTCCATTCCGGAAAACTTCTGAGTGAGGAAAAGAATCTTTCTACAGAATGGGAGAAGTGGCAAAATCAAACTCTTAAACTCATGGAAGTTCTTACAGAGTATGGTTGGAAGGCCAGATCCTGTGTTCAATCCTGTACAGAAAAACATAGACCTCAATGGGAGAATTTTCAAAAATCATGCAAACAGAATTCCAATAAATTTCCCTTGGATATCTTTAGCTCCCGACATCCGGAAGAATTCAAAGAGAAAGTGAGAAATGGTATTTTGAATATCATGGAAACCTGTTCCTATAAAGATCCGGCGATTCGGGATCTACGCAATTGTATTCTCGATTGCAATATGGACTGAGCTAGACTAGAATTCGATCCAATCCTTTGAACTGAAAACCGGAATACTCTTCGAAAAATAAAGATCGATGAATGGATTGTCGATTTTTAAAGAGAATCATTTGTAAGAATCTTCCGATTTCTTCATTCCAAAATTATGATTTTAAAGGGGAACATTTTGGATTTTTTTAAATCAGTTAAAAACATTTTCCAATCAGAGAATTCCGATGACAAAATCGCTAAAACTTTAGAAAAAATCAATTCAATTGCCAAGAACTTAGATGAAGAAGAAAACTCTGAGATCATAGGATTGATTACCGAATACAGTACAAAGATTCTTCAAACAAATGATCCGGTCAGGGCAAATGAATTGAGAAAAGAATTGTTTATAGAACTCATCAAAAGAGGGATCACACCTCCGGAAGAAGAGGAAGTATCCGATGACTCAGACAATTCCACAACTTCCTCAGGGGATGATTGAAGTTTCAATAAGTAATGAATTAGATTAGGGGTTCTTGGATCAATGGGCTCTGCACCTTCTGAATTTATAGGAAGGGAGAATTAGTCCGAATTCTCTTTCATATTTTTTAATAACTCAGATTACGCAAAGAAGCGAAATGTGAGGTTGCAGGGAGCCTGCCGGCAGCTTGGGCTATCGCCCTAACCCATATTTTTATTGATTTATTAGCAAAAAATGATTTTGATTTTAAACTAAAATAAATTTGAAAAATAAAATACTGCGTAAGATGAGTTAATAAGCAAAAAGATTTTTCTAGAAAAACTCTCGGGGGAGTGAATCTTAAAATTATGGATAGTAAATTATTGCTCCTTCCTGATTCTATTTTCGGACATTTGGAATGGACCTACTTCTGGAACCATCTTCCATTAGCTTTTCCCAGCCTACTCTCTTTTTTGATTGGATTCTGGCTGTTTTTACTTGGAATTTTTACTAGTTTCTATAAAAAAGACAAAGCAATCTATCTATCCTTTTCTCTTGTAGCGATTTCCTACGGAACTCTCTCCCTCCTCATAGCCTTCAGGGGATTGATTCAGGATGAGAGTATTCTTAAAAAAATTCATTTAAATTTGTACTATCCCGTTCTATTGATGGCAACGTCAGTTCCTCAATTGTTTTATTTCTTAACCGGAAAGAAGTACAAATCCGTCCTGATCAATCTAATCCTTATGTACATAATTTGTATCTGGACCGGTATAGATTTAGTAAAAGGGATAGCTTTTTCAGATAGTTGGATACAATATAGTTTTGGAAAATTTCCATCAGGAAATTTCAAAATCAAGGTCTGGGGAAGTACTGCTATTTTGAGTTTATTCCTGGTCTATCTCCCCGCTCTCATTAATGCATACAAAAAGAAATATCCCAAAATCAATATTCACTTTATCATCCCTACCCTTCTGATTATTTTCTTTTCTATATCAAACTTTCCGAGCTTACTCGGATTTTCGATCATACCCCTGGGGAGTTTTCTTTTTTTCCCTATGATCTACCTCGGTTATTCCATTTTTAAAATAGACCTCTTCAATCTAAATACATTCCTATTCAAGAAAAACTTCTTATTTTATTTTGTATCCTTCTCATTTTCTTTCTTTTTATTTTTGGTTGCCTGTCTCATCATGTACTTTCTCCAACCAACAGAATTTGAATTTGGGAACAAAAACTGGTACTACCTAATTCCCCTATTTTCCTTTTTTCTAACTTCCCTTTTAGCAGTATTCCTCGCCGGCACCAACCCCGGTGATCGAACCAATATCATGGCCTCTATACTTTTATTGAATATAGGACTATTCTCTTTTATCCTTACTTTACGGGCATCTTTCCTTCATCCCTTAGTCGAAGAAAAATTAGAGCAGATCATTTATTCCCTGTTTTCTCTCTCTCCTTCCATATTCATCCGTTTTGTTTCGCAACTGAACCATTCCAAACCCCGGTACAGATTTGTTTTGATAGATACACTTTCTATTCTTTCCAGTTTGTTTTCACTTTCCCCTTATTTTTTTCATGGATACTATGAATACGAATTCGGAAGAATCGCCGGAAGCTACTACGGACATCTTCTCATTGGTTTGAATGGAATCTTAGTTTTCTTTTACTCCCTCAGATCAATATTTGTATATCCTAGCGATAGAAGATACAAGCTATTGAATTTCGGCTTCCTTTTAGAATTGATTTTTATTTTTACCGGTCTTTTCCCTTCCAACGGGATTGCATTGTATCCACTTTCTAATTTCAGCTTTCTTCCCGGAATGATTATCTTTTTTTCCCTGCTCGGTTCAGAAAAGAAATCCAATCCGGGAAACATTAGTAGATTCAGCAATCGAATGATTTTTATTATAAGTGTAACAATTCTTATAGGTATTTCCCTCTATTGGATTTTTTTATTGAAGTACTCCAGCTTTGCAGATACAGTCAGACACATCACTATGATATTTCCTCCTCTATATCTTTCCTTCTTTTCATTCACATTTATGATAGTTCGACCTATATCGAGACAATTGGATCACAATTATCAAATCATGGAAACAAAGAACAAACAGATCAAGGTTTTTAATCAGGAACTCAGAAAATCAAAGGTCAAAATGCAATCTATGATCCAAAAAATTGAAAAGGAAAAATGGGAATTAGAAAATATCAATGAACTAAATAAACTGGTTAACTCGGATACGAACCTGGACAAAGTACTGAAAGTCATCTATGACTATGTCTTCGTAACTTACAAAATCGATTTTCAATGGACGCTTCTTTCCAACCCGAAAAAAACCAAACTTACCACATACAATGTGCTCTATCCACCTTCTCTCCCGGGAGAAATCATCAAAGAAATCCAAGAATTAAAATTATCAATCAAAACAGAAAAAGGCAGTTTGATCCGCACTTTTGAAACACGAAAAACGTTTATGGCAACCAAGAGATTAGTCTCCAAAATAAATTTGGTATCCAAATTTGATAAATGGTTGATTGGTTCTCTTCACGATGCCAATAAATTCATAGAAATTCCACTAGTTCTAAAAGGTGAATCCATAGGTGTGATTTGTTTTACATCCTTTGATTTGAAAAACAACCTAAACTTTCAAATGGTAAAAAAGATCTCCCTTCTCATAGAACAGGTAGTTTCAGCCATAAATAATTCCAGAATGATTTCAGAAATCAATCTGGCAAAAGAAGAAGCTATGATTGAAAGTAGAATCGCAATCCTGGCTCAAAAAGAAGCAGAACAGGAAAGAGAAAAAGCCGACAGTCTCCTGAAAAACATCTTACCGGATGAGATTCTGAAAGAACTAAAAGAGAAGGGCAATGTAGAGCCAGTCCTGTATGATTCTGCTACGATTCTCTTTACAGATTTCAAAGGATTCACTAAGGTAGCAGAAAATCTATCCCCTAAAGAATTGATCAAAGAACTCGATGAATGTTTTTCATTTTTTGATTCATTGATGGATCGATACAAACTTGAAAAATTGAAAACCATCGGAGATAGCTACATGTGTGCTGGTGGTATTCCGATTCAAAATCACTCCCATTCTGTGGACACGATTCTTGCATCTCTTGAAATCCAGAGTTTCATGGAGGAGATTCAAACAATTCGCAAATCTATGGAATTGCCCTATTGGGAATTGCGAATAGGAATTCATACAGGTCCTGTGATCGCAGGAATCATAGGAGAGAAGAAATTTGCTTACGATGTTTGGGGAGACACAGTAAATACAGCGAGCAGAATGGAGTCATCGGGATATCCCGGAAAAATAAATATTTCGTATTCAACTTATTTATTAATAAAGGATTTTTTTGAATGTTCCCCAAGAGGTAGTATAGAAGTTAAAAATAAAGGAAGGATAGAAATGTACTTTGTAAACGGAATCAAGCCGGACCTTTCTTTACATTCTGAAGGTAGACTCCCCAACGGAAAATTCATAGAACTCTATGAATCCAAATTTCATACTTGATACTCTAGCTCTTTGATCTAAATCGATCCTTATTTCCGGTTTTAGGTTAGGATTTTATACTTTATCCCCGTTGGAGTCTCGCTCTCCATCCCGGTTTGGTCGTTGAACCGGAATTATTTCAATTAGCTGATTCAAATTGATGATTTTTCTTAGTTATGAAGCCTAAATAGGAGGAATCGATTCCGATTGAAAAAGAAATACCGACCCGAAACCTTTGAAAAAAATCTTGTTTTTATAAATCTATTGAATAGAAAGGACTTGCAATGAAATTTCTATATACTTTTTTACTCATTATTATCTCCTATTCTTCGATTTCACCCTCCGAACCAACGGAAACTCTTTATGTTAATAAAGAATATACTTTAAAAGCATTGCCTTTTGAAGAAAACACAGATTTGATAACCGTTGTTTATCCGGGAGATCAGGTGGAAGTGATTCAGCTAGAAGAGAATCTGGCAGCAACCAATCCCAATCACGCCTATCTCGCTAAGGTTCGTTTCAATCAAAAAATTGGCTACATCCCCTACCATTTTCTTCAGGCAAAACTGCCAAAGAACATTCCTAAAATAAGAAAAAGAGCCTATGTGGAACCCAAAAAATACTATGTGACAGCCAGCAGCCTTTATGTTCGCGAAGAACCCTACCGGTATTCCGGAATTTTGACCTCAATTTATCGGGATGATGAAGTCACTGTTTCTCAGTTCAGTGATACAGATGATTATATTGATGGAAAGTCTGCAAAATGGGCGTATGTTGAGAAAGATAGCATCGGAGGTTGGGTATTCAGTGGATATCTAACTGATATCCGTGAAAGCACTGAAGTGTACACTCCAGAAACTCCGGATTCTCTAACGGTAGGGAAATCAAAATTCACAATTGCATCCAATCTTCACGTCAGGGATGAACCGAGTAAATTCGGTACGGTTGTCTCAATAATGCCTCACGGTAATCCGGTAAAAATCATCGATACTACAAATACAATAGAAAGTATGAACGGATTTCAATCCAAATGGGTAAAAATCGATGATGGAGACTCCAAAGGCTGGGTCTTCGGGGCCTTTCTCTATGATACAAAAATCTCAAAAAAACTAAATGATTCACTGGACAAACCTTTTCTCTATCCCCTAAGTCCCGATCCGGGTGACAGTCGTATCACAAGCCCCTTCGGTCCGAGGGTGGATCCCGTGACTAAAAAGAAAGGAACCGTACATACAGGTATCGATCTTTATCCCTATGCGCGATTCGGTTCACCGATCTACGCCGCGGGTGATGGAGTCGTGATCCATCAGAGTTCCAATACTTCATTTGGAAATCTTACCGTTGTTCAACATGACAATGGATTGGTTACCTACTACGCTCACCAACAAAAATTTTTAGTCAAACAAAATGAGGCGATACGGGCCGGGGATAAGATAGGAGAAGTAGGAAGTACAGGAAAATCTACAGGTCCCCATCTTCACTTTGAGGTGAGAACCGGAATGTGGAAACAATATCTAGATCCGGGTCACTACATTCCCCTTCCCGGAGTAGACGAATGAAACTACGAATTCTTCCTACTCTCATCCTCCTCTTCTCCACTTTATCCATTCATGCCGATCCATCGGATGATCTTCTTCTTGCTGTAAAGAGGGGTTCACTTCCCCTCGTTCAGAAAGCGATTGAATCCGGAGCCGATCCGAATACTCAGGATGAAAACAGTGACTCCATATTCTTTCTGGCTCTGAAAAAGAAAAATATCAAATTAATTAACTATTTGATGAGTCTGGATATCAATTTTAGTTATCAGAACAATGAAAAGAACTCTGCTCTCCATCTTCTCTCCATTTGGGGAGAAACGAAATTGGCTGAAGATCTATACTCCAAAGGTGGGATTTCCGATTTTTTAAATCTGCCCAACACAAGCGGTTCTGCCCCACTGCATCTGGCGATTCAAAACAAAAATTCAAAATTCATATCCTGGTTACTAACAAAATCTCCCGATCTAAACCTGAAAAACTCGGATGGTACCCCTCCCATCCTACTTGCTTATGAGAAGAAACAAACGTCCACAATCAAAGAACTCATCACAGCAGGAGCAGAACCCGGGGCTACCAATTCAGAAGGAAATAATCTTTTGCATATTGCAGTTCTGAATGGAGATTCAAAATACGTTTCCTCTCTTGTTAAAGATTTACCTATTTTGATAGATTCATCTAATATATCCGGTATGACACCTCTTATGATTTCAGTATCAAAGAGCAATCAGAGCATTTTAAATATTCTCTGGCCTCTCAGTTCAGATAAGAACAGGGTAGATAGAGATGGCAATAGCCTCCTCCACATTGCAGCCATCTCAAAATTGGAAAAGTTCTTAAAGACAATGGTAGAATCAGGCTTGGATTTGAATGCCAAAAACAATGCCGGATCGACTCCACTTATGGAATCTATACGTGCCAACCAAACCAATAATACCAGAGAACTTCTCAAACTCGGAGCCAATCCAAATCTAGCATCTTTTACAGACTCTCCCCTGGAGTTTGCCTACAAGAATAAGAATTTTAAAATTTTTAAACTCCTTTTGGAATCCGGCGCTTCTGCAGATGCGAACACTTATGGAGTTCCGATCATTCATACAATCATTGAGAACAATGATCTGACCAACTTGAAAGTGCTACTTACTCAGAAACCGATCATAGACAATCCGGATTCAGAAGGGAACACTCCTCTGATGAAAGCCGTCCTCCTTTCCAAGACAGCCCTGGTAGATAGTTTGATCAAGGCCGGAGCCAATCCGAATGTATCCAATTCAGAAGGAATCAAACTCATAGAAGTTATCGTTCAGAAAGGATACTATCAATTTTTAGCTCCACTGGCAAAGTCCGGAGTAGACCTAAATGTTCCTGATAAAAATGGGAAGCCATTACTCTTGCTTTCTCATGAATCCCTATTGAAAACTTACAATTCAGCCAATTTGAAAATGTTCACTGCTCTGGTGGAAGCAGGAGCAAATGTAAATATAGATACCGGCAATTCAATTTCACAAAACTCCTCAGAAAAAAAGAAATTACTTCAGGAATACATAGAAAGGGATAATGAGAGCATAAGCAATCTTCTCATTTCGAAAGGAGCTAATTTTGAAATCAAAGTTGGTGCCAATTCCTATTTGAACATAGCAGCCAACATGGGTAAATCCAAATCCGTTTCCCTTCTTCTATCTAAGAATATGGATGTCAATATACGCGGAGAGAATGGTGATACACCTATTATGGGCGCCTCCAGGGGAAGGTATCATTCTCTTGTCAACTACTTAATCAAAAATGGAGCAGATGTAAACCTTCCCAATTCTAATGGTGATACACCACTCTCAGTTTCTGTATCACAACTAGATAAAGACAACATTAAGTCTCTCCTGAATGCCGGAGCTAATACAGAAATTAAAAATAGTTTTGGAAACCCCCTTATCTTAGAAGCCTGTAAAGTCGATGCATTCGCAAATCAAAAAATTGCTTTCGATATCATTGAATTACTACTGGCCAAAAATGCCAATATCAATGCATCCAATAAGTATGGGAATACCCCCCTCGCTTATGCCATCAACAGAAAGAATAATAAGCTCATTCAATTCTTAATCGAAAAAGGTGCAGATCCATCAGGAAAAGATCCCAATGGAAATACCCCTCTTCACAAGACAATCCTGGCGGCAGGATTTGATAGATTGAAGAATAAGGACTTATCAGATATTTTAGAAACTCTTTTGGAATCCGGCGCAGATCCTAATGTGAAAAACGGAATGGGAGACACCCCACTTCATCTGGCTGTTCAATCCAGAGACGGAAAAGATATGGTCGCCACTCTTCAGGCTTCCGAATTGCTCTTGAATCATAGTGCCAATCCTATGATAGAAAACAAATCAGGAAAGTCTTCCTTTGATCTCTCTAGAGATGAGTTTCAGGACTACCTCAGTTCCAATTCAGTTTCGGATAGGATTCATAAATATCAGGTAGAATTGCCTAATACATCAGAAGATGATACCATCGAAAGCATTGCGATTAGTCCGATGGGCAATGTTTATATCCTTCTGACCAATCCATCCTCAAGAAAGTTAATGAAAACCGATTGGAGCGGGAAGGTCATTCAATCTTTAGATCTGGACATGGGATCCCTCCTCTCCGTGGATAGTTCTGAAAACATTTATGTTCTGGGGATAGCACCCGGGACTCTGGATGGTAAGACGGTAGACAAATGCAAAAAAGATGAGAATCTGACGATCTATGCGAGAAAACTTTCACCCGGATTTGAAGAAATCTGGTCCCGTTCTTTCGGAGAAAAAAGAGCCTGCAAAAACACAGAATTGAGTTCTCTTACACTTTTAAATTCCGGTGAGATCCTGGTTGGTACAAGATTTTCTAAGAAGAACTACTTTCATTTTATTTCTCCGGAAGATGGTTCCGAAGTTTCCAAACACAAAATCAGTGAATCTCCTTCAGGATTGTACTACAGAGACAGTGTGGTTTATTATTCCGGAAAGTATGCCTATAGTTTTGATTTGGAAAAAAAGAAAGAAAGCAAACAAAGTATCTCTTTATCAAAAAATACAGTCTCATTCATCACCGACGATGGACTTTCCTACTACGGTATAAGTAAGGATAGGGCAAATGGTGGATTCTATCTCACAAAATATTCAGGGAAAAAACTCACTCCGGAGTGGAGAAAATCATTCTCATCGGATAAAGAGGACATACCTACCCACCTTAGTTTCGACACCTCCGGTAGTTTATTTATTTCTGGTACTACAAATGGAAATCTCCATGGAAATAGAAATTTCTTCGAAGGGAAAAATGATATTTTCCTAATGAAGTTGAACAAAGAAGGAAAAAGATTTTGGACATTTCAAACCGGTAGCAATGAAGAGGAAAGTATTACAGGTTCCCTCATTGACTATGAAGGGAACATTGTCCTCTATGGCTCCACAGCAGGAGATTTATTCCGGAGAAAAAATCAAGGCGGGAAGGATGCCTTCCTCATCAAGGTAAAATCAGACTGAGCCGGATATCTTACTTTGGATTGACTTTTGTTTCGATTTCTTTGATGAGAGTTTCCGGAGATGTATTTCCCGGATATCTGGCGAGAATTCTTGAATTGCTATCGATTAGAATCAGGACATTTGTATGATCCAAAGTGTATCCACCATCATGGTTTTGTTTGGTTGACCTAATTCCAAACGATCTTCCAATTTCTGAAATCGTCCTGTAATCTCCTGTCAGAGCTAGAAAGGAGGGTATGGAGAATTGAAGAGAATATCTTTTCAAAAGACCCGGATCATCTCTTTCTGGATCGAGGGAAATAAAAATTGCTCTAAATCTTTTGTTTTGAAATTTCTTCATCACTGTGGAAAGTGAGGACAATGCCATAGGGCACATATCAGGACAATGTGAGTATCCAAAATAAAAAATCGTAGGAGTATTTTTCAATTCATATAGATTCACCAATTTACTATTTTGATCTACCAGATTTAGATGTTTCCAATCTTCAAATGGAATTGTTTCTATTCCGGAATTCCCGGAACAGGTCAAAATATATAAGCTTATCCAAAAAAAGAATATTAGTTTCATATCCCAACGACCCAACCCATCGCACCTCTTTCAGCCATATAAGATTGGTGGGGATGAAACATATAGCGACCGCGTTTTTTTAATGTAAACTCAATCATCACTCTTTCTGTCTGTCCCAAACTGACTACATCCGAATGATCCGACACAAACTCTCCTCCCGAACGATAAATATCAAAAGTTTTAGAATGCAAATGGAATGTCATTATCGGATCATATTCAACCATATTGACAATATAAAATCTCACAGTCTCACCAACAGGTACTTTAATAGGATAGCGATCATAAAATCCTGCAATCCCATTCCAGGTATAGAGATCATTCTTTCCTTTTCCTTCTAAATCCCAACCCGATAGAATGAGTACATACTCATGTGCTTTCTTTCTTTTCCGAATGGGATCCACAAGAAGACATCCATAAAGTCCCTTTGATATATGTTGGGCGAGTGGTGGCACATGACAGTGGTAAGGTAAAATTCCTACAGGATCACATTCTATAGTATAATCTATATTTCCAAAAGGCGGAACTCCTGTCCAACCATCAAAGGCAGGATCATGATTTCCATGAAAGTGGAGAGAATGCGGATCGCTACTTTTGTTTTCAAAATGAAAGTTCAAAATATCACCTTCTTTTTTTCTAAAAATAGGACCGGGTGCCAAACCATCATAAGTCCATGCCGGATAAGTTATATTATTAGCAATAGATAGATTCATAGGATAGAGAGAGACTTTGAAATTCTTAGTTTCATCGGATTGCCAATCCGGAGGAAAATAAAATCTATCCCCATAACTCTCCCGGATTGTCATTGGAGCGTGATACATACCTCCATAAGAATTGTGGAGAAAAGCTGAAGTCTCCGGATTGCCTACGGGAGACAAACCGGAATAGGATTGACTTCTTACAGGAGTAACACAGATCTCCTCTGAATTTGGATTCTTATTTTGACGGGAAAACCAATATCCGGTTCCAAAGAATGCTGATCCCAAACCGAGCCAGCCAAGAAAATCTTTTCTCTTCATTCGCCTCTCAGGTGGACGTAAGAGTGGAAATCAAAACAAATAAAATTGTCAGAACCAGACCGGGTATGATCAATAGGATTCGTAATCGTTTGGAATAGCCTGACAACCCGGAAAAAAAATACGCGATTGATCCTACCCAGGGAAAAAGAACAATGATCATCGTCCAGGTCATCAATTTATTGTATGACAAATCATTTCTCTGCCCCAATTCATAAATGGAAAGTGGAGTCCAAAGAACATATAAAATCATAGGTAAAAAATATGCATAAAAATAAGAAAGATACAAAAGAAACCCGGGGGATTTAACTGATTCCATAATTACCTCATTACATTAATTACTGACATTGATTAAACCATAAACTGAATAGACGAGGAGGAGAAGAATTGTAAAAATTCCTCCTAAAATCATCGTATTTTTCACGGGAGTTCTCAATTTAGAAGGAGCCATATAGTGATACATCAAACTACCCAAATACGGTAAGAATAAAATTGCAGGAAACCAAAACAAAACCCATGTCTCTTCATTGAACCTCTTCACGATATCCAGAATCGCTGTACCCGTCCAGGCAGAGTAGAGTCCGAAGGGCAAAAGGTAGAGTATCCAATAAAAAAGAAAAGTCATGAATGTTGTAGGGAAATGAATCTTGAGAGGTCCGGAAACATCATAGATCTTACTTTTGTAGAATTGGATTTTTTCATTTGTTTCCTTGGGAAATTCGGCTTTTTCTATTAAAAACTTTCTCTTCTCAAAAACCCCAAGAGCCGGTTCAATCACAGTTTTCTCTTCTGTGCTCATTTCTGGTTGGTCGGGAGGTATGGGTTG
Organism: Leptospiraceae bacterium; assembly: GCA_024233875.1. Taxonomy (GTDB): domain Bacteria; phylum Spirochaetota; class Leptospiria; order Leptospirales; family Leptospiraceae; genus JACKPB01. The sequence continues at coordinate 243,230 of JACKPB010000006.1, read as the reverse complement.
ATTTTTGTAAGAGACTCTGGCAAAATCTCCATTATTTACCTGAATGAAAAGAGAGAACATTCCGAGAGTTGAGGAAAGGTCTCCTACCCAAGGATATCGCAGTCCATTGCAGCTTTGAAATACTTCCAGAAGAACAGGCGAAGAATGATTGTATTTATTGTTTTCAAAACAATTTCCAAAACTCACAGGTCCCATCAGGGCAATGTCTCCCCTACCCGAGTCCAGGACAATATTGTCCCGTATTACATTTGAATTCCCCAACCATAATTTTTCATCCAGATTTGGAGCTGAACTGATTCCATAGTTTTTATGACCCAGAACTACATTCTTCTCAACACGATTCCGGATCCCACCGAGGAGAGAGATTCCATTTCCTATTGATGGAAATTCTAATTTATGACTGGGAGCATTCATATTATTATTTTCATAGACCAGATTGTACAGAACGGTGGTTTCCCTTTCCGGAGGAAGGAGTTCTCTGTCTAAAGAGTTAGGTGCAATCCCGATAAAATTATTTCTCCAAACAGAACTGAGAATGAATAGATTTCCTCCGGAATTTGTCCCCGAATACCCCAGAGCATTGTTCTCTGCAATCACATTGTAGATGATGGCATCACAGGGGTAGCATTGTCCGATATAAATTCCTGAATCAGGAGATCCCGAAGCATAAGAATGTTCTAAAACTCCATCTACAGAATCAAAAGCATAGATTCCATAGTCTCCATTATTGTAAGCAGTGAGGTAAGATCCGCGATAACCGTTTACCCCGGTCCAGTAGACACCATTTAAAGTATGATTTCTAAATGTCATATTTTCGACAGTGACTCCATCCGCTCCGACTACCATGATTCCATTTCCCCTCAAAAACTCCCCATCAATGATCACTCCGGATCTGGAGTTTCCTCTTAAAATTAGAGATGGTGTCGTCACAATCACTTCTTCTTTGTAAATCCCATCTGCAATCAGGATGAGATCGCCCGGAGAGGCAGAGTCTACCGCATTTTGAATATTCGGGTACTCACGGGGAACAAGACGGGTTTTCCCTGTCCAGGTAGAAACCGGCTTCCTCTTGAAATCTTCCTCAGGTGAAGAAAGAGTTTGATTTCCCACGACTACCTTTCCTACCATTCCCAGTTTTCCGTCGGGCGATGCATGAAAGGAGCAATAATAGGGAAAGGAGCCTTCTTCAGGAAAACTAATATCGACAAATTTCCCATGCGGAATTGCCAGATCTCCGTAAATCGGTTCTGTGCTCCAGGATTTATCGGTTGCTATGGCATTGTGTGGGTTGTTACCAATATTGATAAAACGTACTTTTCCGCCAATGGGGGGGTTGGCTAAAGGTGGGACAAAAACATTGTCAAACATTTTGACCTGATATACCCCTTCTTCTTCTCCGGATCCATCTCCCCCACAGGAAAAAAGAATCAGAATCAGCAAGAATGCAAGTTTTTGAAAGAAAAGCATGAAATTGTCCCCATATTAATGTATGAAACAAAGATATCTTAATGAGAAATACTTCAAGAAGTTTTCTAAGCTAAGTCATTTCTAATTCTAAAATCTAGTTTAAGTCTTTCAATTCATTACCTCACTTCTTAACCAGAACTCATTTGAATTTCGGATTTTATAAGTTTGTCCCGGAAAAAAGAAAATTTGTATCACCCCTATTCTTGAAAAAAGTCAGGGAATCCCAAAAACTTTTATGAAACAAATTCATGATTATTTGTTTTGTCCTTGATGTTTTAAAAAATCCTTAAAAACTTTCCTTATTTAGAGAGATGGAAAGAAAATAATAGTTTTTTAGAATTATTCTATTACTAATAGATTAATAAGCAAGTTCAATTATTTAAAATTATCATTTCTCTCGCAAACCTTAGAGATGGGACCATTTTTAAAACACTATTTGACGATCATCGAGAAACACACCCTACCCATATGGGTTTTAGATGAAAAGAATGAATTTATTTACGGAAATCAAATGTTCCGTAATTTCATCCAATCAGAAAAAGAAAAAATAACACCTGAAGAGTTTGCAGAACTTCTTAGCCCCGAGCAGGGTACGAACTTCCTTGAAACTCTAACGTCAATATTTAACCAAAAGTCTAGTTTAACAGTAAACCTGCATATTCTAAAGGATGGAGTTTCCAAGCTCACCCGTAATCATATTTCTCCTTTATATGATTCTGAAAATGTATTTGCAGGTTTCACATCTACCTGCATTAGAGATATTGATTCTCCTCCCGATCTATTTAGCAGTTCAGAAAATACTGATAAGTTTGAAATCCTTTTCAACCACCACAGTGCAATCATGTTACTCATCGAGCCAACCTCAGGTAAGATATTGTATGCAAATGATTCTGCCATTGATTTTTATGGATATAATTTTAAAGAATTGATTGATTTACCAATAAATAAAATAAACATTCTTTCACCGGAAAGTATAAAGATAGAGATGGAGAATGCTCTTATTGAAAAAAGAAACTACTTTGTATTTCCTCACAAATTGAAAGATAACTCAATACGTTTGGTAGAAGTTCATTCATCTCCTATTGAAATGAATCAACAAAAGGTATTGTTCTCTGTCATACATGATATCACAGAAAGAATAAAATATGAAGAAGAATTGAAGGAACTTTCTCTCGATTTTACAACTTTCCTAGAAAATACAAATGATTTGATTTATTTTAAAGATGAAAATGGTAAGTACAGATTCTGTAGTCAAAAGTATGCTATTAGCTTGAATCAAAAATCCTGGAAGGACCTGATAGGAAAGAAAGACAATGAAATTATTATTCCGGAAAATCTAAAGTTCATATCCGAAAATGAATCTTCTTTTCTGAAATCGGAATTAACTAAAAATGATAGACTCAACGCTTATAGAGACAAATCAGGAAATCAGAAATGGATGATATCTAATTCTTGGAATTTGTATGACAAAGAGACTTCTAAACGGGTAGGAATGTATTCTATATCCAGGGATATATCCAAGCTAAAGAAGGCAGAACTTCAAATCATAGAAAATGAAAACCGTTACAAATTGATATCCGAAAATACAGCTGATATCATCTGGGTAATGGATAATGATTTAGAAACAATCAAGTACATAAGTCCATCGATTTATAATGTGCTTGGTTACCAAACCAGTGATGTGAATTCCTTATTCGAAATCATGACTCCTGATTCAGCAAAATCGCTAAAGAATCTCCTCGATCAATTGCCTCAATTAAACAAGAGAGAATATTTAAAAAATATATACAAACAAATTGAAATTCAATTCATCACATTAGATAGATCTCTTTTGTGGTTTGAACTTTCAGTATCACCGATATTGAATGAATCGGATGGAAAAATAGATATCATGGGTGTATGCAAAAATATTCATGAGAAAAAAATATCAGAACAGGAATTGATAGCAAAAAATATTGAATTGAGCAGCAAGGAAGCATTTCTGCAAACAATTTACAATAGAGCACCGATAGGAATTATTTCTATTTCCATCTGTGACTCGGGTGAATTTAAATTTATTAGATGGAATAAATTAGCAGAAGAGATTCTCGGTTTAGAATTTTCTAATGACTCTGATGCAAATCCCAAGGAAATCCTGAGTTCTGAAATTTCTAAAAATTGGATAGAAAAATACAATACCTGCCTGAGTGGAGTTGGAACTGTTTTTGAAGAAGAGTTCAAAATTCAAGATAGATCGATTTGGATTGAATGTACACTCAATCCAATTTCCGACATCACCGGGAAGGTTTATCAAATCATCCAATTGATTCTGGACATAAGCGAAAAAAAACAATCAATGGAACTGATAGAAAAAAACAGAATCAGTCTTCAGGAAGCTCAACGACTGGCAAAAATTGGGAACTGGGAATTGGACTTAACCACCGGCTCTCTATTGTGGTCGAAAGAGATTTACAATCTATTCGGACTCGATCCTAATGAAACAGAAGCCAATTATGATTTATTTTTAAAAATGATCCATCCTGATGATAGGGATTTAGTAGATTCATCATACACAAATTCCCTTGTTACAAAAACTCCGTATGACATTATCCATAGGATTTTTAACTCTCAGGGTGACTTATTGTATGTCAATGAAAGATGCGAAACAATTTACGATTCATCAAACAACCCAATTTTATCAAGAGGAACGGTGCAGGATGTCACCGAACGTATTTTAATTGAGCGAAAATTAAAAATTGCCAAAGAGGAAGCAGAAAAAGCCAATCATTTCAAAAGCGAATTTTTAGCTAATATGAGTCATGAAATCAGAACTCCCCTGAATGGGATCATTGGATTTTCAGATATTCTAATGAAGACAGACATGGATTCCAATCAATTGCAATATATGGAAATCATACATAACTCCGCAAATTCTCTTTTAAATCTAATCAATGATGTTTTGGATATTTCTAAAATAGAATCAGGAAAACTTGAGTTTTATATGGAACGAATAGCTTTATTGCAGTTTCTGGAAGAAGTAATTGATATTATAAAATTTAAATCTCTTGAAAAACAAATAGATCTCTATCTTAACATTCCCAAAAATCTTCCCGAGTACATAATGATCGATTCCTTAAGACTCCGTCAAATTCTTGTGAATCTTCTGGGGAATGCAATCAAATTCACCGAATACGGAGAGATAGAACTCAGAGTAGAATTCAACCCTATTCCTAATTCATCGGAAAAAGGCAACTTTAGATTCTCTGTTCGTGATACAGGTATCGGAATTTCAGAGAACCAAAAAAGTAAAGTATTTGAATCTTTTATGCAGGCAGATTCCTCGACTACCCGTCAATTCGGTGGAACAGGATTGGGACTTACAATTTCCAAAGCCCTTCTGGAAAAAATGGATTCAGACTTACAATTAGAAAGTGAAGTAGGAGTGGGTTCAAAATTTTTCTTTGATCTCAATTTGCAGTATTCCAGAGCATCTGAGCTTCAGACTCACCCATCACTTTATAAGAAGATTCTAATTCTATCCAGAAATTCAACTTTAAAAGATGTACTAATGAATATTTTGGATTCCTTCCAAACTCAAGCAATCTATGATTCAGATCTGAATCCCGATAGGAATTTCATCCGGGAGGTCAATCCGGATCTTGTCATTTACGATTTCCATCTACCCTTTGATGAATCTTATAAATTGTTTATGGAAATATCCTCAATCTCCGAGCTAAAGAACATTCCTTTTGGTTTGATATTTCAATCTATTAAAGATCTTGATTTTTTTAAAAATGTCAAAAAAGAACAAATTTTATTCAGAGCTCTAAAACCTATAAAAACAAGTCATCTCCTTAAGCATTTAAACTATTCTCTACACAGGAAATCCAATCAACTTACCCCATCACACCTCAATAATCCAAAAGATAAGTACAGTAATCCCAATTCCCTTACTATTTTGGTTACTGAAGACAACACGATCAACTTCAAATTACTAAAACTTTTTATAAAAAAATTAGTTCCGAATGCCAGAGTTCTTGAAGCCGAAAATGGACAGATCGGAGTTGAATTGTTTCAGAGAGAACCTATAGATTTTATTTTTATGGATATCCAAATGCCGGTAATGAATGGATATGAAGCAACACAAAAAATTCGGGCATTAGAATCAGAAATCGGTCGAAAAATTCCAATTATAGCTCTAACAGCCGGCGCTTTGAATGATGAAAGGGAGAAGTGTTTGGATATCGGAATGAATGACTTTGCTACCAAACCGGTAGTTCAGGAAACGATAGAATTGATTTTTAAGAAATGGCTTCCCTATTGAAATTAGATAATCAGAGCTAGGAAAAACTGCCCGATTGTTCAGATCGGACAGTTTTTTGAATTTCAATTGGGTATAGCAGGATAATCGGACAATTCTTTGATACCCGACTTTAAGTCTTCTTCTGTGAGGTAATGATCTTTCAGTTTGCCATCAAAATAATCCTGATATGCCTGCATATCCAGATGACCATGACCGCAGAGATTGAAGAGAATAGTCTTGGACTTCCCTTCTTCCTTTGCTATATTCGCTTCCCGAATCGCCTGAGCTATACCGTGGGTTGCCTCAGGAGCCGGCATGATACCTTCTGTTCTGGCAAAGGTAATTCCAGCTTCAAAACATTCCAATTGCTGAATGGCATTGGCTTCGATTAATCCATCGCGCAGCAATTGAGAACAGAGAACACTTGCTCCGTGATACCTCAGCCCGCCCGCATGTATCGCTGCCGGACGGAAATTGTGTCCGAGAGTGTACATGGGTAGGAGTGGAGTGTAGCCTGCAGTATCACCAAAATCATATCTAAATTCGCCCTTGGTCAGCTTGGGACAGGAAGCCGGTTCCACAGCTATGCATCTCACTTTTTTCCCATCTTTCAGATTGTGACGTAGAAAAGGAAATGAAATCCCTGCAAAGTTAGAACCACCACCGAGTGGAGCGATAACGATGTCGGGAAAGTCTCCTGCTTTTTCCATCTGAAGAAGACTTTCTTCTCCAATAATTGTTTGATGCATCAACACATGATTCAGAACAGAACCCAGAGCGTATTTGGTATGTTCATCCTGAACAGCCATTTCTATCGCTTCCGATATGGCTATTCCGAGACTTCCGGAAGTATTGGGGTCCTGAGCCAAAATATCCCTGCCCGCTTTAGTTCGGTCGGAGGGAGATGCGTAAACTTTTCCATTGAATGAATTCATGATTGCTTTTCTATATGGTTTTTGATCAAAGCTAATTCTCACCATATACACTTCACATTCGATATCAAACATATTACAGGCTATACTGAGAGCTGTTCCCCATTGTCCCGCACCTGTTTCAGTAGTGATTTTCTTTACACCTTCCTGCTTATTGTAATAAGCCTGAGCAACTGCCGTATTGGTTTTGTGTGAACCACTAGGACTCACTCCCTCATATTTATAATATATTTTCGCGGGTGTATCCAGGAGTTTTTCCAATCTATGGGCACGATACATAGGTGTGGGTCTCCAGAGCTTATAGATATCTCTCACTTCATCCGGAATTTCGATAAATTGCTCGGTGGATACCTCCTGCTTGATGAGTCCCATGGGAAATATAGGAGCTAAGTCTTCGGGCCCTATGGGTTGTTTGGTTCCCGGATGTAGGGGGGGAAGTGGGCGATTGGGCATGTCAGCCTGGATGTTGTACCAGTGACGTGGAATTTCATTCTCTTCTAAAAGTATTTTATTCATATTTGATCCTAATTGTTTATCCTTTATCAGGGGATCTGGTAAGTGATTTCGAATTTATTTTCAGTATGAGTAGAGATTCGGTCAATTGCTTTTTTCAGGAAGAATCAGGGGTGTTTTTCTTTTTAGTAGAGTCGGCAATTTAGTGTTTTTATTGCTTTTCAATCAATTTGGAAATTGGGCTCTCTTTCTCAAATTGAAATCAGAGACGTTCAATCTGACAAAAACCTACTATTATTTACGTCCGATCGTTCTCCCCGGAATTCAAAACTGAATTCATACAATTTCTAGAGCTATCTAAAGGATTCATTTCCATTCCTGAGCCGAATTCTATTCAAAAAGATGAGAGCATTCAATATTCACTCAACAATAAACTGGCTACAAACCGTAAACAGAAAAATGCGATTATTTCTGAGAACAGGTATAGAATCATTTCAATACTACTTGTGCATTCAAGGAAATTCCGGCTAGAGAATGACTATCTCCCTTAGGAAGAGATACACTAGTAAACTCAAAATGGGTTGATCCTTCTGCTTTCCTCCGGAGATGGTTTTATATTAAAAGCCTAATGGAATTTTGGGAACACACTCCTTATACCCTTTAAATATCGATTCATTAGATTATTCTAAATCATTTATTTTACCCAAAACTCACTCTAATCAAAATTCTATGATTAAAGTATGTTTTTGATTTAAGCGATTTCAATCGAATACTTCAGTTCTTATTTAACTCACCTTTCTCATGAAGAGCCTAAGGTGAATAAAAAAATGTAAAAAGTTTTGAAAATTTCAGGAATATCCAAAGAATCTAATTTAGAACTCATAAAAACTTTCTAATGAAAAATAAGAAGACATTCCCCCATTCAGATTCGGGCCTCCGGAAAAAAGAATGGAATAATTAACATGGTTTGACATAGAGAAATGTTTTCGATACTCCCGGGAATTGAGTGTGCAAATCGATTGCCTCTTTGGATTCGGATAAAAAAATGGAAAGAAAGTAATCTAGATAAAATTTTGCTTTTGAATTCAATACCCAGGAGAAGTAGGAATGGAAATTTTGCATCCCAAGAATGAAACATTTTCAGAATTGGATGAGCGATCCCGCGAGATCATGAAAAAGACGATAGCTTTTTTTGAATCCAAAGGAAAAGCTAAATTAAAGCAAGAAGATCATGAGGCAGTATGGTACGATGATTTTATTCAATTTTTAAAAAAAGAAAAAGTATTTGCTACCCTTCTGACTCCTTCTGAAAACGGGGACAATCATCCGGAGAAAAGATGGGATACATATCGTAATACAGTATTTTCTGAAATCTTAGGTTTTTATGGTCTTTCCTTCTGGTATACCTGGCAGGTAAGTATTTTGGGATTGGGTCCTCTATGGATGAGTCAGAATCCCGCGATAAAAAAAAGAACGGCAGAAGCTCTCGAAGCCGGTGGAATCTTTGCTTTCGGACTCTCCGAAAAAGAACATGGAGCTGACCTCATTTCCAGTGATATGAAACTATCTCCAAATGGTGATACATACCTCGCCAATGGAGACAAGTACTACATTGGAAACGGAAACAAAGCGGCTATCGTCTCAACCTTCGGAAAGTATTCCGATACGGGTAATTTTGTTTTCTTTGCTGTTGAATCGGATAAACCGGAATACAAACTGAAACAAAACGTTGTCTATTCCCAAAAATACGTAGCTGAATATGAATTGAACAACTACCCGATCAAGAAAGAAGATATCATTTCTGAGAATCGCGCTGCCTGGGATTCTGCCCTTGCAACAGTTGCATTTGCGAAATTCAATCTCGGTCCGGCCAGTATAGGATTATCCGAACATTCTTTCTACGAAGCTATCAATCACGCTTCCAATAGAATTCTCTTCGGACAGCCCGTAACAAACTTCTCTCACATCCAACTACTATTCACAGAAGCCTATGCGAGACTGGTCGCCATGAGACTCTTTGCTTATCGGGCAGCTGACTACATGAAGGTTGCTTCTTCTGAAGACAAACGATACCTGCTTTACAATCCCATGGTTAAGTTGAAAGTCACCATGCAGGGAGAAAAAGTCATGGATCTCATTTGGGATGTCATTGCTGCCAGAGGGTTTGAAAAAGATGTAGTTTTTGAATCTGCTACCAGAGATATAAGAATGCTTCCCAAATTGGAAGGCACAGCTCACATCAATATGCTCCTGGTCACAAATTTCATGCAGAATTTTATGTTTCAGCCCAAAGAGTATTCTGAAGTTCCCAGTGGAAAGAAACCATCCAATGATTCTTATCTTTTCAATCAGGGTTCAACTACCAAGGGTCAAAACAAGATTCAGTTTCATGACTATCAGATTGCATACAATTCTTTCAGTACTCCCAATCTGGATCTTTTCAAAGAACAGATCAGGATGTTTAAAATCCTTTTGGAAAAATATCCACCTTCCAAAGAGCAAAGTCGGGATGTAGATTTTATGCTTGGTTTGGGAGAGCTCTTTGCCGGGATAGTTTATGGTCAGCTTATATTAGAAGAAGCTAAGAATAGAAATCTGGATTTAGATCTCCTGGATAGCATTTTTGAGTTTTTAGTAAAAGATTTCTCAAAATACTGTACAGAATTGTGGATACGTCCTTCCAGTTCTCCCGAACAGGCCAATTATTGCTCACAAATGATCAGAAGAACGATCTCAAATAAAGAAGTTTTTGAAAAGAACTGGAATCGGGTCCTTTCACTTAAAGATAAGTATCAAATGAATCCATGAATTGATTCATTTGATACTAAATGATTTAGTTTTTATGGAATGGATTGTCCTCAGGTTTAATCTCTTCAACATGAGGGGAATCCATGTCCAAAATATCCAAAACAGATTTGATGGTATCCTCATAGACCTTCCCATTTTCCATATTGACAATTCGTTCTTCCAGGTGTTGAATCTTCTCTTCCGCTGTAATAAAGTTTTTAATGATATTTCTCAGAAGTGCCAATAGAAAATTAGGATGGGTATTGCATAATTTTACAAATATATCCTTGTCTATCATTCCGAGCTTGCATTTATCGGAGAGGACACGAACTGTTGCAGCCCGTTTTCCGGAGACAATCATCCCCATCTCACCGAAAAACATTCCGCTACTGACCTCGCGAACCATATTTTCTCCACCGGGTTTATTCTTATAAATACCCAATAGACCTTCCAGAACAAAGTACATTTTCCCATCACAGAAATCTCCTTCGCTAAATACGATTCCATCTTTCTTTAAAAACTTCTGTGATATATTCGAAAAGTCATCGATCATTTCATTTAGGCTCATTATTACATCCTTAACCTATATCCTATAATTAGGTTTTTTTTAAAAAAATCATTAAACATACTTGGTCGGATGAGCAACATTTTCCCCAAACCATCCGATTCCGATCTGTCTATTTCTTCTAAAAATTAACTATCTTTCTTATTAAAGAAGTTCTTCTCCGGAAATAGATTTCTAATGAGAAGGGCTTTCAGGTAGGCTCATTGACCTAAGAACAGAGGATAACTCAAAGACAATGCGGTCAAAAAATTATTTTTTTTTGGAATGAAAAATCTTTTTAGAGGAAGAATTGCCTAAAGGTAGATTTTGAGCTCCCGAAAAGAGAGCTCAAATTGTATGTTTAACCAAACAGTCCTTCTACGGAGAGATAGCGCTCCCCGGTATCATAATTGAAGGTCAATACCTTCGATCCGGCAGGAATCTCACCGGCTTTTTTGGCTACTGCTGCCAGAGAGGCGCCTGAGGAGATTCCAAGGAAAATTCCCTCTTCCTTAGCTGCTCTGGTCGCATAATCAAAAGCTTCTTCTTTTGTGATAGCGACAACACCATCCAAAACCTTTACATCCAAATTTTTTGGAATGAACCCGGCGCCTATTCCCTGAATCGGGTGAGGACCCGGTTTGGGAGGATCATTGTTCAAAGTTGCTGTGATTACCGGAGAAGCTGCAGGTTCTACTGCAAATACTTTTAATTTGGGAAACTTTTCTTTCAAAACCCGTGCCACACCGGTAATGTGTCCCCCGGTTCCGACTCCTGTGAACAGGTAATCCAGTCCATCAGGAAAATCGTTTAGAATTTCTTTCGCGGTTGTTTCCATGTGAACTTGAACATTTGCTTCATTCTCAAATTGTTGTGGCATCCAGGCATTCGGGCGTTCGGCGACCATTTGTTTCGCTTTTTCAATGGCTCCGGGCATACCTCTTTCTCTCGGAGTGAGCTCAAAACTCGCACCAAAGGCACTCATGAGTCTTCTTCTTTCTATTGACATTGATTCCGGCATGACTAAAATAATAGGATAACCTTTTACCGCTGCAACCATTGCCAATCCCACTCCGGTATTCCCTGAGGTTGGTTCAATGATGACACTGTCTTTTTTTAGAATTCCTTTTTTTTCTGCGTCTTCAATCATAGACAGAGCAATTCGATCTTTGATACTCCCGCCGGGATTGGATCGCTCCAATTTGATATACACCTGAAAGTCTTCCCGAAATAATCTATTGATCCTAACATGTGGAGTATTTCCGATAGTTTGTAAAATATTATCTACTTTCATTTCTTCATCCTTTCTCTAGCATTGTATTAAATATTAAGAATAATTCCAAGTTGTCAAGACTTTTTTCCAATAAGTTATATTTTTATTCACTTTAGTGAACAAATCCTTTGAAAAATCTATCCAACCTTTGATTTTTGAAAAGAGTTTTCCAGATCTTCTATGAGATCCTCCGGCTCTTCCAGTCCAACAGAAATTCGAATCAATTCATCTGAGATTCCCAATTCCTTTCTTTTTTCAGGTGGCATGGAAGCATGGGACATCTTTGCCGGATAGCTGACAATTGTTTCCACTCCCCCCAGACTCACAGCCACTGCGCCCAATTGGATGGATTTCAAAAAAGTTTCTACCTTGTGATCTGGACTCATTTCAAAAGAAAGAACGGAGCCACCACCTCTTGATTGTGAAAAGTGAATTTCCCGGTCGGGGTGGTCAGAAAGCCCGGGATAGTAGACCTTTTTCACTGAATCTGAATTCTCTAAAAATTTGACAATTTGACTGACAGAATTCTCCTGAAAGTCCAATCGAACTTTCAGAGTTCTCATTCCCCGAAGGAGAAGCCAGGAATCCTGAGGTCCGAGGATGCTACCCATTCCATTTTGAATGGAATAGATTCTCTTACTCAATCCTTCATCCTTGACAACCACAGCTCCACCCACCACGTCACTGTGCCCACCGATAAACTTTGTGGCACTGTGAATCACAATATCCACACCCAACTCCAGTGGTCTCTGATAGTAAGGAGTTAGAAATGTATTGTCAATGATGGTTAGGATCTGCCTTTCGGATGCAATCTTTACGATCTCCCGAATATTAGTGATCTTCAACAGGGGATTGGAGGGAGTCTCCATAAAGATAGCACGGGTGTTCTTCCTGAGTTTCTTTCTAACCAAATCCGGATCTGTCATGTCTATCAATTCGATTTCAAATCCAAATCGATTGAAAATAGTGGACACCGCCCTGTAGGTTCCTCCGTAGACATCTTCACAGACGAGGATATGATCTCCGGTTGAGAATATGGAGAGAACAGATGAAGTAGCCGCCATCCCGGAAGAAAAAGCAAATCCAAATCTACCATTTTCCAAATTGGCGATTGCTTTTTCAAAACTTTCGCGAGTTGGATTTCCCGACCGGGAGTAGTCATATTTTTGTCCGACCATTGGATCTTTTTGATGAAAAGTAGATGTTTGGAAGATAGGAAGATTGATTGCTCCTGTTCCGGGCTCAAATCCATTTCCATCATGAATCAGTTTGGTGCCAAATCTCATGACTTCCCTTCGAGAGCCTGTTCTAAATCCAAAGCCAGGTCCATTTCATTTTCAATTCCTACAGAAAGTCTCAGCAATCGATTGTTTATTCCCAACCTTTCTCTCTTCTCCGGAGGAACGTCAGCATGAGTTTGAACCAGTGGATAGGTAATCAAACTTTCAGTTCCTCCGAGGCTTTCTGCAAAGAGAATCAATTTCACATTAGCAAGAGTACTGATTGCCCTTTCCTCGGTATCTGTTTCGAAAGAAATCATTCCTCCGAATCCTCCTGCCTGTTTCTTGAGGATTTCGTTACCCTTATGCTCCGGAAGTCCTGCATAATATACTTTAGTAATAAATGGATTATTTTTGAGTCTCCCCGCGAGAAATGATGCTGTATTTTCTATTCTATCCATACGAAGGGCAAGAGTCTTCATGCCCCGCAATACAAGCCAACTATCAAATGGGGAGAGTCCCCCTCCTACCGCTTTCTGATAGAACTGAATCTTGCCGGACAGGTCTTCCGAATCGGTAACTACAAATCCGGAGAGAGTGTCGTTGTGTCCGCCGAGATACTTGGTACCACTGTGTATCACGATATCTGCTCCCAGGGCTATGGGATTCATAAAATAGGGTGTCAAAAAGGTATTGTCTACAATCAAGAGGATATTTTTTTGTTTGGCCAATTCTGCAATTTTTTGAATATCAGAAACTTTCATCATTGGATTTGATGGTGATTCGACGTAGATTGCTTTAGTATTTGGTAAGATAGATTCTTCTATCAAATCTAAATCACCGGTATCTATATAAGTACAATTGATCCCATAATTGGAGTAAATTGAATCGAAGATACGAACGGTTCCTCCGTAGAGATCGTCAGTAGCCAGGATATGATCACCGGGTCGAAACAGTGAAAGAACAGCAGCTATGGCCGCCATCCCTGTAGCAAATCCATATCCAAATCTACACTTTTCCATGAGTGCAATCGTCTTTTCTACTTCTTCCCGGGTAGGATTCTGTTGTCTTGAGTAGTCATATCCCGTACTTTTACCGAGAGCCGGATGACGGAAGGTCGCACTCTGGTAGATTGGAAAGCTGATCGAGCCTGTTCGTTCTTCGAAATAACTGAAACCCCGTACACATAGAGTATCCATTTTTAATTCATTTTTCATTCTATTCCCGGATAAAAAAATTAAATTACTATTTCCCCAAACATCTTTTACTTAGGATTGAATCTGAAATCAAAAGATCAGGGAGTCAGACTTTACAAAATTTATTTCCTACAAATTTTGCCAATGAGAATCTAATTCTAATTCACAATTAAGGGGTTACAGGAACCGATCCATTTCCGAAGGAAGAAGATGCAGGTCCCCCCGAAGAACCGAAAGAACTGCCACCGGTAGCAGGAGAACCCGAAATTCCCAAACCCTGACCCGGAATGGAGGAGGATGTCCCCATGGGATTAGAATAGGTTGAATTAGAAGACGATTGAGTGGGGGAATTGGAAGAGGATTGAGTGTTCCCATTTTTCTTCTCGTCCCTAACGATATCTGCCAACTCCTTCTGTGCCTTGGAACCTACACTCATGATCTTATTATTGCAGGAGAGTATCCATCCGGACAAAAGAACTACGGTTACGAATCCTGCGCTTCTAAAAAATAAAGTTTTCATACTATCTCTCCCGAAAAAATGAAGATTCTGAATCTTCATTCATGTTTTCAGAAATTCAAGATTCTGTAAAGACTATTCATTCAAAATTTACATGGAAATAGATAAGCTTCATCCTTCAATGAAATCGTGAAGCCCCGGAAAGACTTACTTTCTCTTTGACTTTGTGTAAACTTCAATCTATCCCAATAGTGATTGTCGTAAATCAAACTCTTATCTCTACAAATCATTTCCCTTGTAAGGATCCCGTTTGAATTCTTCTTTCAATTAAGGAAAATTCAATGAAAACTACCCTGTAAACTTACCTCCTAATTAAGTACCTATCGACCTCCAAGGATTTAGGAAGAGAATTCATGGGATCCAAAAAAATGAAATAGACATTACAATAGAAATACGAAATGATTACAAAACCTTAGAGCAGGAAAGTTTAGAGAAGTGTTGCCTATCAAAGAATTGGATTCATATATATATGAGTAAAAAGTTTTTTTTTGCAAAACACCATAGAAAATTAGCCATCCAGGGGAGACATATTGTTTCTGACTCTAAAAAATACTTAGAACTCCTCTCTCCCCTCCTGAGCCCGCCCGAGTCAGTCAGTAAAGAATGGATTTTCTGTGACTCTTTAGATCTAAACTTACCTTTTGAAACTCTTATAAAAGTATCCAGAACCCAATCTCCCCGTTATGAGTATTCCGGAGAATTGAATTATTTTGATTCCGAACTACCCTTCGAACGAATCCTCATCAGGGATCCCAAAATCAAGATAGATTTGAGGGGAAGAGTGACACTGAAATCTGCCATGGAGGAGATTAGAAGATTTGAGAAACTGAAGTCTGTACTTCCCTATGTAATTGTGCGATTCGAAAGAGAGAAGAGAAATTTTTTAGGATACGGAGGAAATCTCATCCTGGATACAAATGTTCGGTACTACAAGCCCGATGATTCAGGTCGGATGCAGCTTCTCGGAATTGATGAATTCACTCACTTCGGAATAAATTTAAGAAACTATAGAGATACATTCTCTCTTCTTTTGAATCGTATAAATAAACTAACGTCAAATTTAGAAATACTTCCTTTGATGTCCAAGAGGTGGCTGGCCTTCCATTACAGGGGAGAGTCCGATCGGATACCTGTAAAAACTGAAGTGGATGGGTATGAATTTGAAACTAAAATCAAATTAGACAATCACAACTTCCCTATCATTTCTGAGTCCCTACCTTCCGGATTTGAGTTGTGCGCCATAACAAAGAACAAAAGTATCCGGAGATACTACAAAGGAAATCATGTGAATATCCGGGGGGATCAAGCACGATGGATTATAAAAGGAAAGACAGAATCCATAAAGGGAGTGCGTGTGAGACCCGAACAAAAAATCGACATCAATGTTTGGAGTCTGGCTGCCCATCCTGAGCTGGCTCAGATGACAAGAATCAAACGAAGGATCCAAATCAAATCATCACATTCTCAAAGAATCTATACAATTTCACTCGACAGATGCGATGCTTACGGAAAGATATTTCATCAATTAGAGATTGAGTACAATGGATTGGAAGAAAAGTTTGATAACCATCATTCCACACCTGAATCTTCCGATCTTCCAAAAAGCTTTCTACCTATGAAGAATTTCATTCAATTTGAACCCCCCGCAATCCCTAGTGTTTTGAAAATGGATCTTATCTCTGAAATCATTCATATCCGTGAGTGGATCACCGAGGTCTATAATTTAGAAAAAGAAAGCAAAACCAAAAGAAAATGGTTATTGAGATCAAGAGAATCCTTGCTTGCCCTCCGTAGTCTAAAATCTATATTGAAAAATGATTAGAATTGAAAGGTCTCAAAGCATTACAATCCTCTGACTTTCGGTCTTATTTTGCGGGTCAATCGATTAGTTATATAGGAAACAAACTCCAACTTTCAGCTTTGGGCTGGCATGCTTATGAATTGACCGGGGATCCTGTTTCCCTCGGTCTCATCGGATTCTGGAGATTTCTACCCATCCTTCTCCTCACTCTCTATGGTGGAAATCTAGTCGATAGATCCCAAAACCAAAAAAAAATAATGCTCCTGGCTCAATACGCAATGGGTGGCCTGAGCCTAGTTCTGGCATATTTCAGTTTCACTGAGAGGGTGAATGTCTATCATCTTTATTTCATTGCCGGCGGAACTGCAGCCGCGACTGCATTTGACATTCCAGCCAAACAGGCTATTCTTCCTGCAATCGTACAACCTAATGAACTGAACAGTGCAATACGATTGAATTCTCTTTCATCAACAATAGCTGAAATTCTAGGACCGGCTCTTCTGGGAATTCTGGTCTCGAGCTTTTCTATTTCCATGGTGTATCTATTGAATGCTCTATCTTTTCTGGGAGTCATCCTGGCTCTTTTTTTAATGAAATCCAAACCCAAAGGTATGAAGGGAAACCCTAAAAATTCTGAGATGATAGTAGAAGGATTTCATTTTTTGATCCAATCCCCAATTCTTTTGGGAATTTTGAGTCTGGATTTTTTAGCTAGTTTCTTCGCATCCGGAACTACTCTTTTGCCTGTGGTGAGTAAAGAAATTCTCGGAGGTGACGTTACTACTTATTCTTTACTCACTTCCACAATGGCATTCGGAGCAGTTCTGGCTTCATTTCTTATTACAGTCCTACCACATCCAACCAAACCCGGGAGAGCCATTGTCTACTCAGTAATCGGCTATGGTCTTGCAACAGTTTTTCTCGGTTTGAGTTCCAATCTCTATATGGCGATTCCGGCCATACTTTTTATTGGGGGGGGAGAAATTCTCTCCCGTGTACTACGGGATTCCCTGAGACAGGTTTTGACTCCCAATCCACTGAGGGGACGAATCGGTGCCATAAACACTCTTACATCCAAAAGCGGTCCACGTCTCGGAGAGCTGGAAGCAGGAGTTGTAGCCGGATACTTTGGTGCTGAAATTTCATTGATAAGTGGAGGTATCCTTTGTACTCTCACTGCTATTGCTTATCTTATCTTTCATAAACCTTTGATTGATTGTACCGAAAAAAAGATAATTTAGTCTAAAACAAAATCAGTTTAGATTTGTATAATGTATACTTTATTGAAAAAAAGATCTTACGGGAACGTCTATTAACCTCTTTTTTAGATTTTGAAATATACAGTATTATTAACTCACATTACAAAAAGAAGCGAAATGTGAGGTTGCAGGGAGCCTGCCGGCAGCTTGGGCTATCGCCCAAAAGCCCTGATAAGGGGTTTTTAGAGGTGCCCATATATCAAATTTTCCTTCCTAAAAAAGCAAATAAATACAATAATGACAGAAAAAAACGAAGTCTACTCATACTTCTTTCTATAATGGGAATGTCCGGTAACCTTTTTTTGAAATTTTGTAGTAGAAATTTTTTTAAAATTCTTCAATATTTCTTGAAAAAAGCAGGGTTTGAGGTGGAAACCTAAGTAATTTATCACCTCCACAAATTCCTGCTAAGGGGTCTTAGAGGTGTCCTTATGAGTGTTGTGATTACTTTATTTTTTAGTTTCAATAGAGTCATTCATCGCTGAACTAGCCTCAATCAACATTCTTACGTAGATATGAGTATATTTCAAAAAGGAGATACATTTGAAGAAAATTCTTTTTCTTATTCTACTTGTACCTATTGTCACCTGTAAGAAATCACCCGCTCTTCCTGATTGCGGTCAACTGAAAATCGAAACCGATGGAAAATCTATAGAAATGGGTCATGGTCAGGCAATCTACTACAAATCTCAAAATTCTTATGTAATAGAAGTTTACGACAAAAATCCGGGTAAGTCAGGGTTCGGTTGTGCTGAATTTGTTAAGTTGTATACAGAAGGAGGTAGCAATCCTGAAGACCTTTTGCAATATCGATTTGCAACCAAGGGAGATGATATTTCAATGGTAGCCAACGGTTCAAATCATCTCATGGGTACTTTCGGGAAATTGGTTTCAAAATCTGAATCCAAAGGTGATTTTCTATCTGCATGTATTGATGACATATCTGAAGATTCTTTGAAATCAGTTCATTCCGAATGGAAATCACGAGTTTTGGCAGGAGGGCTCACAGCAGAAATTTGTGATATAAAATAGATTCAGATACTTAAGTTCTTTCTGATTCAGAATTGAAACTGCGATCAGAAAGAACTTAAGTTTTGATTTTTTGAAGATAATTAGTCAGCAAACTGTTTGATCGATTTCTTAAAATACAAATAATCTTTTTTGTATTTCTCATAATCTTTTTGTGTCCTGTATTCGATTCCCACAATTAATTTTGTAGTATTTTCTTCATTGGTTGTTTCCATATAAGATCTGGAATAAGACTTATTCTTAGCTCTGAATGTAAACCATCTGTAATTGAATCCATTTTTCGTACTGGTCTTAGTATCGATTTCATCTTCTAGCTTTAAGTCCTGCTCGATATCCGTAGCATCCCCTGACCATTGCGGGGAATAGATATAATATTTAACTTTCTTATCCGGAGACTGGAAATAAACACTATCGTACTTTCCATCCATTGAGGAAGGGATAGAGGGTTGTACGGTAAATTGCTTGGGGTAGTCAACTTCAAACCACCCTCCCCGATAGGTTCTATACTTGGATTCCGAATATAGATCCGGAAGAGTAATAAATAGAAATACAAGAAAAAGAATTTTAGTTTTCATAAATGAATAGAAATACCTTAGACAAAAATGCCAATGAAAAAAATTTCCCTTAAACTAAAATCATTCTATTTTTTTATGAATAAAATATCCCAAATCAACATAGGAAAGAATTATCTCTTTGCTAACTATCAGTTTTCAGAAATACTTCTCTATTTCTTCTAACGTTATGTAGCTATTTTAGCTCAGACTCTTCAGTGAAAGTGGAAATACTTTCAAAAAATGACTAAATTCATCACAAAACAATGGTTTTTATGTTTCAAAAATTCCATAATTTTTATGAGCTTTTTTAAAAAAAAATCGAACTTTTGAAGATTCAAACACTCCCACTTCGTCTTTGATGACTTCCTTCTTATACTCAGTTTTTATTCGATATCCTTCTTTTCATTGAGCTTAAAGTAAAGAATTGTGATACAAAAAATTAGGGTGATCAAATTGGCTATCATGATTGGATAATCATTCTTTCTGAATCCATATACAAACCATAAGAAGACACCAATGTTCAGTAGGATGTACATGTTCCTCGAAATGTCTTCAGTTTTTCGGGTGAGAGCCACCCGGATCAATTGGGGTAGGAATGAAAATGTGGTCAGACTGGCGGCAATATATCCCAGAAGTGCATCTATATCCATAATCTGGCATCTTTTGAAAACAGGGAAAATTGTCGTCAGCGTTTTTTAGTCCGAACAGCTTAAAAAATAATTGATCTCCTTATTGTAAATCTTAGCAAATCTGCAAAGTTCTATTATGTCCACGCGCTTTTCTCCGGACTCACACTTTGAAACATAGGATTGGGGTTGATTCAGTTTCCTGGCAACCTCTATTTGTTTTAAACCAGATTCCAATCTTGCTTTTTTTAACTTCAAAATGAATCTCTGGTATTCTTCTGTATAAACTGAATTTCTCACTCTTATACCTTACCACATAGGACGATCTATACCAAATCAGAATATAAACATCCTTATCATATAAACGTCATTACTTTTCCATAAAAATTTTGAAATCCTTTCAATTTAATAATTTCTACATTTATTTTCTTTAAATTTCTACATTTTTCCATTTAAGAGAACCTTCAAAACCTACCGAGAGGATAACAACCGATTTTAATAGTTAGACTCAAATTAGAATTTTAAATTCAAAAAATAAATATTTATATATTTAATCATTTAATTATCTTACTCTAAAAAATATAAAATCAGTTAGCTGATCTTCCATAAAAATATTCTCTTTATATATCTTAACTACTTAGGTTATTTCTTTTGTTTCAATGTACATCGACCCGAATTGATTTGAAATTTTTCCGGTTAGAAATATATAAAATTAACTTACTTACTCATTTTTTTATTCTTCCGGACATTTTAATTTTTTTACAAAATCATATTCTACTAATAGATCAAGAAAAATATGGGTTTAGGCGACAGCCCAAGCTCCCTGCAACCTCACATTTCGCTTCTTTGCGTACTGTGAGTTAATAATTACAGTTTTTCTAATACGGTATCTAGGCATTTTATATCCGATTTCTCTATGAATGAGTAAACCTTTTGAAAATGACTATAAAAAATGTTTGGCAAAAAATCTTTTCGAGAATGGATAAGAGACTTACAAAAAGAAATGATGTTACTCAACGAAAAAATAAGAGGTGCAAAAAAAAAACTTTCCTGCGTTCCCAATGCTTCGCCGGGCAAAAAACTATGGAAAATTTCAGCCTGTCCGGAGAGAAGCACGGGTTCAGGCCTTTTCACCGGATGTGAAGGTGGAATTCGTTTAGATTCTATTAAAACCCCCAAAACAATTTCAAACCTGACTTTGGGGAATTGAAGGATGACCTAAAAATGCTTCTAAAAGTCCAATAGTGTTTGATGATCTAGAACAATCTACACTGAGATCCATTCATGCATATCACGATGAAAGATGAGCTTCCCAGGATTCCCGGAAGAGAAAATTTTTATACTTACTGAAAGCGTCCGGCTCTCAAGGTTATTTTTTACGTATAAATCATAATTTTTCCTATCCCTCAAGAATAAATCCTCTGCCAGAGCACTAGTAAAATCACTAAAATCATTTCTATTCTGATACAATCCTGCAGAATGCTATAAAAAAAATACATTTTGGAACTTTTTTTGGTTTTTCCCTTTACAAAAAAAATACATCGGATATCCATTTCTAACTGTCAGTTTATGTCAATATTGACAAGAAATCGAAAAATTTGCTCACTAATTGAAGTAATTGAAAATACATACTCAAAAATAGTCTTCATATACGCAAAAGGATTCCAGATGCAATTGAGCAATCAGCAAAACAAAGAAAATCTTTTCAAAAGAATATTTCTTTTTACTGTTTTTGCTCTACTTGTAATCTTCAGTTCTCAAATCGCTTACATTCTCCTCATCGATGAGAAAGCAGACAAAAAAACTCTGTCCAACTATCATCTAAGAATAGAAAATTCTTTAATTGAAAATCCCAATCTGATGATAAATTACGTTCCGACTTACGGCATCTTCAATCAGGGATTCCTGAGAAGTATCTCCAAAAATAAATTCTTTGAAGCCGAAAGTTTTGAGGACAGTATAGAAACAATGATTTGCCCGTACAAAAATCCTAACCTCAAAGATTCAGGTCTCTTGGACTCACACAAAGCAAATATTTGTGATTTTTTCATTAATAAATTTGAGCAATCTCAGGCAAGTGTCACGAGTCTCGAGCTTTTGAAGGAGAAAGAGATAGCGGTTGTTTCCAACCTACCCCAGTACTCTGTACTCTTGATAAACAAAATTGATAAAAAATTTATCTATTTCTCAATTTTTAAATCACTCTATGTGCTAGTCTTCAATTCACTATTCTTTGGATTTACTATCATTGTCCTGTTCAGGTACTATTATAAAATTTCCAATCAGTTGATA
Source organism: Leptospiraceae bacterium (assembly GCA_024233875.1). Classification (GTDB taxonomy): domain Bacteria; phylum Spirochaetota; class Leptospiria; order Leptospirales; family Leptospiraceae; genus JACKPB01. The sequence continues at coordinate 220,998 of JACKPB010000006.1, read as the reverse complement.
GATGAGAATTCAAAAGCTAAAAATGAAGCCGAAATGGCTTCAAAAGCTAAGACAATGTTCATTGCCAATGTGAACCATGAAATCAGGAATCCTCTAAACGGAATTATCGGAAGCATTGAACTTTTAAATAAGAATTCTCACAATCCCGAAGAAGTTCAGAAATATTTGAAAGTGATCTCCAGTTCGGGCTCACACCTCCTTTCTCTCGTAAACAATGTTCTGAATATTTCAAAAATTGAATCCAATCAATTAGAGCTAGATATAGCGAAATTCAACCTCTATGAATTGATGGATGAAGTTTCAAATATTTTCCAGGCGGAAAGCGAGAAGAGAAACACACCTCTGAAAATTGAGTTCCTGGATAAATTTCCCAATCACTTTATGGGAGACCCAACGAAGATCAGACAAATCATTTTTAACATAGTCTCCAATGCCTTTAAATTTACTCAATCCGGATTGATCTCTATTGCCTTCAAATGGGTGGATGAGTCTCGGGAAAAGATTCACATCACGATAAGAGATACAGGAAAAGGGATTTCTTCCGAAAAACTCAAGTATATCTTCGAACCCTTCAAGCAGGAAGATTCTACCATCACCAGAAAATTTGGAGGAACCGGTCTCGGGCTATCTATCGTAAAAAAATTGGTCGAATTCTTAAATGGTGACATTACAATAAAAAGCCAATTAGGATTGGGAACTAGTTTTGATATAGTACTCCCCCTTTCTGTCTGTGCGCGATGGAGGGAGGGAAGCTTGGATGAAAAGCATTGTCTGGGATGCAAATCCAATTCTACTCTCCGTGATGAAGAGTTAGCTACCATAAATTCAGAACTCACCGAATCCGAAGTTCTCATCGTCGATGATGACGAGATCAATGTCATGATTCTGAACGATATCCTCACTTCCTATCACTTCACAAATATACACTCTGTGAGTTCAGCTGAAGACGCTCTTCTAAAAATTCAGGAGAGACATTTTGACTTCATCCTGACTGATCTTCACATGCAGGGTATGGATGGATTGGAACTCACCAGATTGATAAGATTGCATCACAACTCTACAAATCCGATTGTAGTAGGAATCACCGGTGATAATTCTGAAAATATTATTGATAGTTGCTATAAATCCGGAATGAATCATGTCTTAAGCAAACCGTTTCGTGGAAAAGAGATTTTGGATAGTATGAAAAAAAGATATTTAGAAAAACAAATAGATTTTTCGATTCCTTATCCACCTCAAGATGATTTTCCTGATATGGAAACAGATCACAAGATTCAAAAAGTTTGATTTCAGCCCATCTCCAAACAACTCCCCTACCCTTACTTCTTATTGAGAATGAGTATCGTAATCAACGAATAGAGACTTTGTCTAAGGTTTGAACCAAAAACATTTCACGCTGCAATGCGTTGGACAATATTTTTTTTATTTGGACATTTTGGCTGAAGAATCTCTTTGCCATTCAGTCAATAAATTATAATATTGTATAGGATGTTCTGGCAAATATTAGCAAGAATGAATAAAGGAAGGAGGCAGGTCATGAAGAATCAGGAACAAACACTGAACCAAATGAATTTTGACAAAGTGTTCCTTTTCAGTATTCTAGCTTTGTTTATTATCTTCACCTCACTCATGACATCTCTCTTCTTGAGCTCTAATAATTTGTATCGTGAAAAACTATTCAGTTTTCACTTAAATACTTTAGTACAAATCAATGAAAACAAGAATTTAGAAAATGAACTAAGACTTACAAAATCCGGAATCAGATTAGAAGAGAAAAGTAAAGACTCCAAACTTAAAAAAGAAGTATTCGAATCAAAAATTCTATCTTCTATCTGTGATAGTAAAAACATACCTCTATCAGATTCTAAAGAGAGAAACTCTCATTGTCTAGAATACCTGAGCCATTTATCCCCCGATTCACAGCTTCAAGACACCAAAATCTATAGATCAGAAAACGATTTATATATCATTTCACAAATTCCCGAATCTTCAGAATTCCTGGTTACTTTTATCGGGATAAAGTCATTTTATATTTATCTAATCAATGAACTGTATCTATATCCCCTGAATTCAATATTTTTCATAACTATGATACTCTTCTTCTTCAGAAAGTATTTCCAAATTTCCAATTCTTCCATCCTGGAAAATATTGAAGAAAGATTGAAAGCTGAGAAGGCTCATAGGGAAAAATCTCTTTTCATTGCAAATGTAAATCATGAAATCCGAAACCCATTGAACAATATCATAAGTAGTGTCGAGCTTCTGAAAAAAAACAAATCTAATCCGAAAGAACTAGACAGGTACATCAAAATTCTTTCGGGCTCTAGCAATCATTTGATATCCCTTGTGAACAATGTTTTGAATCTATCTAAGATAGAATCCCGCGAAATATCTATAGAAAGTATCCCATTTAATTTGTATGAATTGATAGATGAGGTCTCTCTCTCCTTTGAAGCAACTGCCGGTGACAAAAACATTGACTTTAGAATTATTTACGGTGATACCTTTCCCAATCATTTCAGTGGGGATCCAACTAAAATACGTCAAATCATCTACAACCTTCTTTCCAATTCTTTTAAATTTACCTCAGAAGGAAGAATTGTTCTCGAATTGAGATGGAAGGACGAAGAGAAAGACACTCTCCTTATCTCAGTCATGGATACAGGAAAAGGAATCTCTAAGGATAAAATTTCTAAAATATTCAGACCCTTTCAACAGGAAGACTCAAGTATCACAAGAAAGTTTGGAGGTACCGGGCTGGGACTTTCTATTGTTCACAATTTGATTCAACTCATGCAGGGAAATATAAAGATTTCTAGTGAATTGGGAAAAGGAACTCAAATAGAAATTGATTTACCTCTGGAGCCATGTCGGGATTGGAAATCAGAAAATTGTGAAGTTGCGTATTGCTCTAAATGCATTACCAATCCGAACCTAATAGACGATAAGATCGAATTCAACCAAAAATTATTGAATTCAAAAATTCTAGTGATCGAGAATGAAGAGATTAACTTATTATTACTTAAGGAAATACTAATAGGATATAAGTTTAAAAATGTAACCGTATCACAATCTGCAGAAGAAGCTTTGACTCTGTATGAAGAGATGGGTCACAATATAATACTGACCGACCTCAATCTTCCCGGAAAGTCAGGGATTGAACTCTCAAGAATCATTCGGGGTTCAAGTAGCTTTCCTCAGCCCTTACTCATTGCCATCACAGGGGACTCAGAGGAAACTACCATTCAAAATTGCCTGAAGGAAGGTATAGATTTTGTCCTGAAAAAGCCATACAGAGCAAAGGATATCTATGATATCCTGACCAGTGATTTCAAAGACAATCATTACGATCTGAATTCTGGATCCACCTCTTCAAATTAGATACTTTTAGAGACTAAGTCTTTATTCAGATTTTCATTCAGCAATTTTTTTAGATTTTCCTCACGCATCCGAAAATCGAATTTCAATCAAATCCAATCCTCTGTCCACACTAGATAGAATTTTTGTTCAGCTGAGCTCAGGGGATTTGGAGTTTTCTTTTCCTGATATCCGACCATTTCATTGTAGATTTTATCTAAAATGCGGCAATGAGTTTGAAAATAATTCTAATGTCAAAGAAAGGTTATCTTTTGTTTACTTTCACTAAAACTAAGATATGAAATTGAAACAGGAAGGAAGACGAATAGCGTTCTAATATTTTTTTCTAAGAAACTCTTTACAAAAAAAACCTTTCCGTTAATTTCTTCCCAATCACTCAAGGAGAAAATCTAAATGAAAACACTAGCGAAAATATTACTCACAACCATCTTCAGCCTTCTCATCACAACTTCGGTTTCTGCGTCAGGTGGATCCAGCACCCCTCCCTTACAGGGTTCTCATCCATACATCCTGATTCACGGAATTCTTGGTTTTGATGATAAGAACCCACCGGCAAGTATCTTAACTTATTGGGGCGGAATGGACGATTATCTGAAGAGCAAGGGAGCGAAAGTGATTAGCCCCGGATCTCAGGCAATGGCTTCTATCTCAACAAGAGCCGGTCAAACTGTTCCTCAGATCATAGACTTTATGAATTCTGTTGGAGCAACCAAAGTTCACCTTCTCGGTCACTCTCAGGGAGGATTGGTTTCTCGATACATAGCTTCTCATTCGAGTTCTCTGTACGGGAAGATCTCAACTGTAACTACTCTGAACGCTGTTCACAGAGGATCTCCGGTTGCTGATATAGGCTTGGGTGTAATACCTGATTGGTTAGAACCATTTGTAGGCACAGTGGTCAACTGGTTTGGAAACCTTATGTATTCAAGCAATCAGCAGGATGTCCTTGCAATGGCTAATTCTTTAACTTCAAAAACTCTGGCTACTTTCAATACAACAGTACCTAATAAGTCCGGTGTAAAATATTTCTCTTATGGTTCTAAAATGACCATTTTGGATCTCATTCAACATCCGATCATGGGTATCACTTATCCGATTTGTTGGACAGGTGGAGTATTTAACGGTCAGGGAGGAGAGAATGATGGAGTGGTTCCTTTAACCTCTCAAAAATGGGGAACATGGAAAGGCGGACCATCTTATGGTTTATTAGTTACCGGTGTAGATCATCTTCAAGCTACAAATTTTGAATGGACCGGTCAATTGTGGTACGATGTTGAAGAATACTTTTTGAATATGGCTAAAAATGCCAAAAGCAATCAGTAATCACTGAATACCCTTTATCAGAAAGATGCTATCGAAAGATGGCATCTTTTTTTTTGCTTAGACAAATCTATATATACTTTGGCCTTTCCATCAAAAAGGTCTGTGATTGTGAACTAAAATAAATTTTCAAGTTGAGATAGAGGAAGTATATGAATAAAAAATTTCTAATTTTTGGAGCCCTGGGACTGATCGCTCTGATTACCGCATACATGATGATTCCGGGAAAGAAAGTAAAAACCGGAAGTACTGAAGGAGAAGATAGACCTTCTCCTTCAAAATCAAACACAAGTACTATGTCAATATTTGATGAGGTGGATCCTTTTTATATGGAACAGGCAGAATCTATTTTCAACGAAGACAATATGCTGAGCTTCGACGATTTAATGAGCCGTGTCAGGTCGGGGCGGGTCAATCTGGTTATGGAACTCTGGGGAATCAAACGAAAATGTCCGAAAGATTACTCTTATGATCAATGCAATGCCCTTGTGGTTGCATTTTTAGAAAAGACCTACCCTCCTCCCCACAATAAATCTATGATCGATCTATTTAAAAACTATGTACGTTATGAGAAAGCGATGATAGAATTTGAATCCAACCCTGAGAAAAAAAATCTCAGCTTTGAAGAAAGATATGAAATGATCAAGAAAAAAAGAAGAGAATTTTTCAATGATGAGGAAGCAAAGCTAGTATTTGGATTGGAAGAGTCAAAAGCAGATTTCGTACTACAGTCTAAGGATTTATTAGAGAAAACCAAAAAACTTTCCGGCGACCAAAGAGTGAAAGAGTATGACGACCTCCAAAAACAAATTTATGGAGATTACTATGAGGCGATGAAGGAAAGAGAAGAAAAATATGATCGATATCAAACTGAACTTTTCTTGAGGCAAACAGATCTTGATAAATTATCTCCTGAGGATCGGGCCAAAAAAGTTCGGGCTATGGAAGAAAATATTTTTGGAAAGGAAGCCGCAGATCGAATCGCCAAAGGTCGCGAAGAGTATGCTGAAGAATTGAAAAAAATTGAAACCTATCAAATCAAAGAAAAAGAATTCTTAACAGCCAATCCCGGTTTGTCTTCCAAGGACAGAGAAGAGAAACTGATGAAGCTCAGAATAGAATATCTGGGAGGAAAAGAAGAGGCGGAACTCTACTCCAAAAGAATGGAACTAGAAAGAGAACTCTCAGGCAACTAAAATTAGATTCAATTGAAAATGAGAATTTGAACTCCGGAAATCGGTTGAAAAACACGGATTTCCGGTCTCAACTCAAACTGAAGAAAATAGATCAGGAAGACATCGAATGATCCTTCGTCCTAGTCCATTCTAGCATTTTCATTTTTTTTTAAAATTTTCTAATTCACAGGAGATTGATTTATATTTTTTACTTCAAAAAGAACTTTCCCAAAAAATAGGAAAAGAAATGAGTAAAAAACAATCTATCCTTTTCATCATACCCGTATTACTTATTGCGATTCTACTCGGTCCCACTGTAGATACAAGTTTTACTCCTAAAATCTATTCCATAGAAGATCCGGAAAAATACATTCAGGAAGAAGAATCTAAGATCCAAAATCTTCGTGAAAACACAAACAAACTCATACTTTGGAACAATCCCGAATTAAAAAACCAGACCGACTACTCAATCATTTTTTTACACGGGTATTCTGCCTCCCGTATGGAATTGCACCCCATCCCTGAAAATCTCGCAAAGAATCTCGGAGCCAATATATTTCTAACCAGGATGAGTGGACATGGAGCAGGAGTGGATGATTTGGGATACGCGAGAGTGAATGACTGGTTGAATGACGCCCGGGAAGCAATCGCTATAGGAAAGATTCTGGGCAAACGCGTTCTATTCATAGGAAATTCAACCGGTGCTACTTTGGGAAATTGGTTGATGGGTCAAAAAGAAGGAGAATCCATCTATACCTATATATTCATCTCACCGAACTTCCATCCCAAGGATCCCTTCTCTGACCTGGCACTTCTCCCCTGGGGAAACTTACTGGTTCGATTGACCCTGGGTGAATATAGGGAATGGAAACCCAAAAATGCAGAAATTGCTAAGTATTGGAACTACAAAACACCCTATAAGGCTATTCTCAACCTTATGGGATTAGTTAAGGTAGCAGAAAAAGTGGATGTGAGTCAGGTCCGAACTCCCCTTCTCATAATTTATTCTCCGGAGGACAGGGTCATCAGTGCAAAAGAAGTGGAACGAAAATTTGAAATCTTTGGATCCAGTCCTAAAAAACTGGTTCCATTTACAGAATCAGAAGATAGCGACCAACACATTTTGGGCGGGAATATTGTTTCTCCTTCAACCAATAATAAATTAAATGATATCATTTTGAGTTTTTTATACAGTATTCAATAACTCATCTTACGCAGTATTTTATTTTTCTAATTTTTTTTAGTTTAAAATCAAAATCATTTTTTGCTAATAAATCAATAAAAATATGGGTTTGGGCGGTAGCCCGAGCTGCTGGCAGGCTCCCTGCAACCTCACATTTCGCTTCTTTGCGTAATGTGAGTCAATAATAGATTCACATCCAGTGATCGGATTGTATTTTTTTATTGTCATTTTCAAAAGGTTTGAGCATTCACAAAAGAATCAGTTATATACCCATTCTCAGAAATAATTGCGTTATTCTATTCACGGTATGTAGCCATTTTATTGCTGATTTAATAATGAATACGCAAATACTTTTAAAAATGACTATAAAATGGCTACATACTAAAATACGAAAAGTGTACTTGTTTATGAGAATCGGTATATGTATTTTGGATCAATCTTGATTTAGACTTGAGAAGATTCTCTCATAGAGGCGGAAACTTCCGGTGACTAGAATTGGATCATTCTCAGAAAGAATTTGAGAAATCCTATCTTGAGTGACAACCCCGATCTTATCATTTTCAAGTGAATCAGAAGAGAAGTTATCTCCGATGACCTGATAGATTCTGAGAACATCCGGTCTGTTTACCAGATAGCTTAGATTTTCTGATATATTCTTATCTTTCATATTGGCAAAAATTACAGTCCATTGATTCATGGGATACAAAACATTCAAAGAATGAAAGAGAGATTCAAGCGCCTGAAGATTGTGAGCATTGTCAAAAATTACGAAGGGTGACTCACGAAGCACTTCCAATCGTCCCTGTATCACAGGTATTTTCATTTCAGTTTGGATTGTTTTTCTAGAGATTCCCAAATTTCCTGAAATGGTCTGGAAAATAAATTCGGAAAATCGGAAATTGAATTCCAGGTAGGTTTCCAATTCGGGTTTGTATCCTTCGAAAGAATACAACTCAATTCCTTCAGGAAGAACTTCTAAGATCTCAGAATTCAATTCTTCCCCCAGATCAGGACTGAAGAAATATTTTGTTTCCGGAACAATGATTCCCATTTTTTCTCTCAGGATCTTTTTTTTATTGTCCCCCAAAATTTCAACATGATCCATTCCTATTGAAGTCAAGACCACAGAATTGGGCAAACAGAGTTTTGTGGCATCCAACCTCCCCCCCAGTCCTGCTTCAAAAATTTGAATTTCTGTGGATTCGGATTGATAGTAGTGAAGAGCCAGAAGAGTCAAAAACTCAAAATAGGAACATCGTTTCACCTCGGACAAAGAATTTTCGTTCAACCCCGTGAGCCAATTTTCAATATAGGTTTCGGAGATATTTTGTAAATTGAGAACAATTCGTTCAGTAAACGTCAAAAGATGAGGTGAGGTATACAGACCTGTGCTGAACCCCGCTCGAAAAAAGAACTGATTCAAAAAACCGGATACCGAACCCTTCCCATTTGTCCCTACGATAGAAATCCTATACCCTTTTCTCTCCGATCCCAGAAACTTGGTGCAAATGTTTGAAAACTCATCCAGACTGTATTCACTAAAAAAATTACTGTTTCTGGTTTTTTCAAAATTTACCAATTCAGAAAGGAATTTGTCTGCATTCATTTTAGAGTTTCCATTTTTCTATTTTCAAACTGAGCTTTCCTGTCAATTTGGTATCAGGAGGCTGTCAGTTTTTAGAATTCTGACAGATAATCATGGATCTAATCAAACAGGCAATCGATTTTGTACTTCACATCGATAAATATCTGGATGCCATCACTACTGAATATGGCACTCTCACTTACCTAATTCTCTTCATCATCATTTTCGCCGAGACCGGACTGGTAGTCACTCCCTTTCTTCCGGGGGACTCTCTATTGTTTGCAATCGGAGCGATTGCCGCCCGTGAGATCCTCGACATTCGTATCATAATTTTTCTTTTGATCATAGCCGCTGTTCTCGGCGATACAGTAAACTATTGGGTGGGGTCTTTTTTCAAAGATAAGATCTTAAACGGTGAAAAAATTCGCTTCATCAACCAAAAACACATAGAAAAGACTCAGGAATTTTATGATAAGTACGGTGGAAAGACCATAATTATTGGTAGATTCATTCCCATCGTTCGAACCTTTGCTCCATTCGTTGCCGGAATAGGAACCATGGACTACAAACGTTTCATTTCATTCAATGTGATCGGTGGAATTCTCTGGATTCTGATCTTCAGTATAGCCGGTTTTCTCTTCGGAAACCTACAGGCAATTCGAAAGAATTTCACTCTGGTCATTTTTGTGATCATCTTTCTTTCGATTCTTCCTGCGATCATTGAATTCATCAAAGCAAAGATGGAGAAAAAAGGAGATTCCGTATGAGAAGAAATATTGTTCATCCCGGTGCGGATGAGTTGATTTATGAAATTCGTCAAATCGTTTCTCTGGGAAAATCTCTTGAGAAAATGGGAGTTCCGATCACCTGGGAAAACATAGGGGATCCCATTCAGAAAGGGGAAAAGGTTGCCCCCTGGATCAAAGAGATCGTTACTGATCTGATTCAGGATGATCAGTCCTGGGCCTATACAGCCACTCAGGGATACGAATCGACCCGTGACTATCTAGCTCTCAAAGTCAATGAGCGCGGGGGAACCAAAATCACACCCGATGACATTTTATTTTTCAATGGACTGGGAGATGCTGTAGCCAAGATCTTTGCCTTCATGAAGCGGGAGGCTAGGATTCTCGGTCCGAGTCCTGCTTACTCCACCTATTCTTCCGCAGAAGCCGCCCACAGCGGATACGAACATCTGACCTATGAACTCAAACCGGAAAATGGTTGGATGCCGGATATGCAGGAGATTGAAAATAAGATCAAGTACAATGATTCTATAGCCGGAATCCTTCTCATCAATCCCGACAATCCGACTGGAGCTGTGTTTGACAAAGAAATTCTTTCTCAATTTGTAAAGATCTGTGAAAAGTACGACTGCATCCTGATTTGTGATGAAACCTATGCCCACGTCAATTTCTCCGGAAATGGTTCCATCCATCTCTCCGAAGTCATAGGAGACAAAGCCTGCGGAATGGCTCTCCGTTCGATATCCAAGGAACTGCCCTGGCCGGGCTCTCGTTGTGGTTGGATCGAGGTCTTCAATCGAAAGAAAGACCATTTCTTTGATAGATACATCAAATCTCTCATCGATGCCAAAATGCTTGAAGTCTGCTCTACAACCCTACCTCAAATGGCAATCCCCAGAATCTATTCTTCTCCCGAACTCCTACCTCATTTCCAAATGAGAAATGATAAGTTCAAAAAAAGAGCAGAGATGGCGATGCAAATTCTGAAAGAGGTTCCCGGAATTTCAGTAGTCGAACCACGGGGAGGCTTTTTTCTAACTGTAGTTTTTGATGAAGGAGTCCTTAGAGACAAGATGAAGCTGGAAATCACAAATGTTCAGGCAAAAAACTTTATTGAAACTCTGCTACAAAATTCTTCGAGGGATAGAAGGTTCATTCTCTATCTGATGGCGTCCACCGGGATCTGTGTGGTACCCCTCTCCTCATTTTGTTCGGCAAAGGACGGTTTCCGTATCACACTCCTGGAAGAAAATCCTGATGTTTTTGAAAAGACCTATCAGACTCTTGCCAGAAGCATTCGAAACTATCTAAAGAGCATATGACCCAAAGACCTCTCATCGGAGTTATGGACTCAGGATTCGGAGGGTTGTCAGTTCTCTCCGAATTTCAATCTATGGTCTCCGGTGTGGACTTTTTGTATTTTGGGGATTTGAAAAATAGTCCCTATGGCCCCAAATCGAAAAAAGAAGTTCTCGAACACACAGAAGAAATAGTAAACTTTTTCATTTCTGAAAAATGTACTTCTATCCTTCTCGCCTGCAATACAGCTACCTCAGCCGCTGCCTTTGATTTACGAAGTAGATACAGCATTCCCATCTTTGGAATGGAACCGGCGATCAAACCCGCAGTCACTGAAAATCCTGATCAAAAAGTCGCCGTCTTTGCTACATCTCTCACCCTCCGTGAAGAAAAATTCAACCTTCTTGAGAGATCACTCGGTGTCGGTCATGTTCTCGAACCGATCAATTGTGATGGTCTGGCCTCTCTGATAGACAGGGAAGATTTTTCCGGGATTCATGAGTTTCTCTCTCCAAAATTAAAAGACCTTCATTCACAAAGTATCAATCTCTTTGTTCTGGGCTGCACCCATTATCTCCTGGTAAAGCCTTATTTCTATGAATTCGATGAATCACTTCGCATTTATGATGGAAACACCGGCACCATACGACATATGATTAAATCATTGAATTTGAATTCAGGTCGGGATAAGTCCGGATCTGAGATTCAGATCTATTTGAATGGTGGGGGCGAACAGGAATTGGAAATTGCTCAACGTTATTTAAATTCATACAATAGGGATGCAAGAAATTATGTCAGATGAACGTATTACGTATAAATCAGCGGGCGTGGACACCCATGCGGGAATGGAATTTGTTAAGAAAATCAAAGCGAACGTTCATTCTACTCACAGCCCGAATGTGCTCGGAGGACTGGGTGGTTTTGCGGCCGCTTATGATGTTTCCTTTCTGAAAAATTACAGAAATCCTGTTTTGCTCTCAGGAACGGATGGTGTGGGGACCAAACTCGAACTCGCCCGTCTTTTGGACATTCATGATTCCATCGGGGTCGATCTCGTGGCGATGTGCGTCAACGACCTACTGGTGACGGGAGCCCATCCCCTATTTTTTCTGGACTACATCTCCTGCGGAAAACTAAACATCGAAAAAATGAATTCTATCGTCTCCGGAATTGTTCGTGGTTGCCGTCAGTGCGGAGCCTCTCTGGTAGGTGGAGAAACAGCAGAACACCCCGGAATCATGAAAGAAGATGAGTATGATCTGGCCGGATTTGCAGTTGGAGTTGTGGAAAAAGATGAGATCATAGACGGTTCTAGTATTGAATCGGGAGATATCATTTTAGGATTGGAATCCAGCGGACCCCATAGCAATGGATACTCTCTTCTCAGAAAACTCTATTTAAAAAATGGAAGAGAATTACCGGATTCAGAAGAAACAGTTCAATTTCTCAAAGAACATTTGATGAAGCCCACCCGCATCTATGTAGAATCCATACTCAAACTACTCAAGCAGGAAGTCGTCAAAGGCATGGTGCACATTACCGGTGGTGGATTTCAGGAAAACATTCCACGGGTTCTCCCCGAATCCAAGTCTGCAAAAATTTATTTTGATAAAATTCCCGAAACCTATGTCTATTCAAAAATCAAAAAAGACAGTCAAATGGATGTTTTGGATTTATTTGCAACCTTCAATATGGGGATAGGATTCATTCTGGTTGTATCACCGGATAGACTCGATTCAACAATCGAAATACTTTCGAAGGCTGGCGAATCAGTCCATCAGATTGGTGAGATAGTACCGGGAAAAAAAGAAGTCATTTTTTCTTAGCCTATAGAATCCTCTGTTTTATTTACTTCGACTTACCTAAAGCAGAGGGGAATCCAATTTTTATAATTCAATACTTCTAATCTAAAAAAACTTTCGCTCATTCTAATTTTGAGACATTTCTAAAAAGATTTTCACTTTTTCTGTTCACCTAATATTTTCTCCGCTTTTTAAGTCTTATATCATAGATTTCTAAAATTATTGTGTTTCACTTTGGACGGTGTGAAGTCTTTTCTTTGTTAATTAAAAATGAATATGGGAAACTATAGAAAATATAGTCATTTTCAGAAGTTTTTACGCATTCATTATTAAATCAGCTATAAAATGGCTACATACCTTACTAGGAAAAAGGCAATTATTGATGAGAACTACTATACATTTCTAAATGAAATTAATTTAATTCGGATTTTTTTAGGAAAAATGAGAAATATAGATTGATGAAACAGATTTTTAATCCCTTCCGAAAGATCCTTTTGTTTTTTTTTCTACTCCTGATCTCATTTTGTTCTCTCCCTAATCCATCAAATTCAATGAAATTATTTGTACCTCTTACTAGTATAGTTTCTTCTCCTACTATCTCAGTTTCTGTGAATAGAAGTACCCTGGCCAATGGAGGTTCATTTGACATGGGCTCCCTTAATTTGGGATCCACTGGTACAGAAATTAGTTTTACGATTTCCAATTCCGGTGGATCGGATTTGATACTTTCTAGCAGTCCTGTAATTAGTAATACAGGAACAAATTCCTCATCCTTCACTCTCAACCAAACTTCACTTCCCTCCAGCATATCAGCAGGACATACAGATATTTTTTCTGTTAGCCTTACACCCAAGTCTGTGGGGGCGTTGAGCACTACCCTAACTATCTCTTCCAATGATAGCACAAATCCCAACTTTACTATAAATCTCACCGGAACAGGTTTAGATCAACCGAGTATGAGTTTAACTTATAATGGAACTTCACTGGCAAATGGAGCTTCATTGAACTTCGGTTCCATTCTTAAGAGTCAAACCTCTTCCTCTGCTACAATTACAATTTCAAATAGTGGGAGTATGGATCTAATCATAACCGGTGGAGTCAGTGCAATCACAACCTCCGGAACCGGTAGTAATGATTTTATAGTGAACACCCTTTCCACATCCGCGACTATTGTTTCGGGAGGAACCACAACATTCACAGTTTCCTTTTCCCCTACCACTACCTCCACTTATTCTGTAACACTCAGCATACCAAACAATGATGAAACAAAAAATCCTTTTACTTTAATTCTCACAGGAACCGGGGTCACACCCGATATAAACATCAAAGGAAACGGAACTACGATAGCAAACGGAGGAACCTATGACTTTGGATCTGTTTACAATGGAGGTTCTTCTTCAGACATCACATTCACAATAGAGAATACCGGAACAGGGTCTCTCACGCTTACCTCAAGTACCTTAGGAGGAACCAACCCAACCAACTTCACTATAACCGGTAATTTCACAACACCTATAGCGGCCGGAAGCAGTTCAAGTATTACAATAAAGTTTTCACCCAATAGTATAACGACCTTCAATGCAACTCTAACAGTTCAGAATTCGGATATCACTAATGGAAATTATGTAATCAACCTAACAGGAACAGGGACTACAGCACCCAGTATATCTCTTCTTCAAAGTACTACATCTATATCCTCAGGCGGAATATTCTATCTTGGAAATTATGTAGCCTTAACAGCCCAGGTGATCACCTTCACCATAAAAAATACCGGTGGGACAGTTCTTACAATATCCTCCATGAGTGGATCAACCACTGAATTTAGTTTTTCCACCTTAAACACAACAGTTGCCGCTTCAAATGGTACAACAACTTTTGATATTACTTTCACTCCTCAGTCGATGGGAGTCAGGACAGGTAGTATCACAATCGTAAGTGATGATCCGAACACTCCCAGCTTCACTGTCACCCTCAAAGGAACGGGTCTAGAGGATGCGACAGCTACATGCGGAGTCGCAGGTCCGAGTGGGGATAGGATGCTAGTGATGACTGATCCTGCAACACTTTTTGATGGAAACCTTTCAGGAGTATCAGGAGCAGACTCAAAATGTGCCGTAGATGCAAACGTCACTATTTACTCAGGCACAACCTTCAAAGCTCTCATCGGAGCTACAACAAGAAACAAAACAACAAATTGGGTATTACTCGCCAATACACGCTACTTCAATGCCGCAGGAAATTGTATCTTCAGAACAGATAACTCTGGTGTTCCTTCTTTTAATTTTCATGAAAGTGTGTATTCAACCTCATCGATAAATGTACACACCGGTTTCAACTCTGACTTTAGTGCATCTACGAATACTTGTTCGGATTGGACTTCCAATTCTACCTCATCCACCGGAAACTTTGGTAAGTCAAATGAGACGGATAGTACCTCTATGTCAAATAGCTCTCCTCCCGGATTATTAAAATGCGATAAGACACGAGCAATTTATTGTGCTCAACAATAATCATTGGAATAAATTCATTTTTTTCCTAGTCTAATTCTACAAAAGAATTTTCTTGACCAATAGATAGAAGTTGAGTTAGTTTAGATAAAGTGAAAGGGATCAAGAAAAATGCATAGATGGATTCAATCTAGTTTATTGGTTATGCTTTTTGCTTTTTTCACAGGATGTCTACCTAACTCTCCAAAGTCTGCATTGAAGCTAGCCATCCCTTTAATTTCTGAAACGGCTACCGTAACTTCAAGTACTACTGTAACTCCAAGTACTACAACTACACCCGCTATCTCTGTAACTGTCAATAACGTCAGCTTTGCGAATGGCTCCACTTACGATTTTGGAACCCTAAGTATCCATTCTGCCAGCACAGCACTCAGTATCCAAATCTCCAACACAGGTACGGGTAGTCTCACTCTATCAGGAAGTCCCATCATAAGTAACTCCGGAACGAATAGTTCGGATTTTAGTATCACAACAACCAATCTGAATTCAGAAATCTCAGCCGGAGGTTCCTCCTCCTTTAGTGTGGTCTTCACTGCTTCAGCGAATGGATCCCGAACGACTACTCTGACCATAGCATCTAATGACACAAGTACCCCGAGTTTTACCATTGTACTCACCGGTACAGGATCCATTCAACCTTCTATGGCTGTCTCTTATTCAGGAACCGATCTTGCTAATGGAGCCACTCTTAGCTTTGGAAATGTGCTCACAGGACAGAGTTCATCAGTTGCGACCATTACAATTACCAATTCCGGAACTCAAGATCTTACCATCACAGGCGGAACAGCAGGGATAACCAAATCGGGAACCAATAATGCTGACTTTGCTCTCGATACGACAGGTACTCAGTCAATCATCACTTCCGGAGGAGGCACTACAACCTTCACTCTCACTTTTTCTCCGACTACGACCGGGGCTTATTCAGTAACACTATCCATACCCAATGACGATCCCAATAAAAACCCTTTTACCCTTGTTCTCACAGGTACCGGAACAGCTCCGGAAATCAACGTCAAGATCAACGGAACTTCTATTGCATCCGGAGGTACTTATGATTTCGGATCAATTTACTCAGGTAGTAGCTCAAGTGCTATCCCCGTAGTCATAGAAAACACAGGAACCGGAAATCTATCCATTTCAGCTTTCGGAATATCCGGAGGGAATGCTTCAAATTTTACAATCACAGGAAGTGTTAGTTCTCCCGTAGCCTCATCATCGACAACCGGATTCAACCTGACATTTTCTCCCAATGCTGTTCAGACATTTACCACTACCCTGAGCATAACCAATACGGACTCAAATGAAGGGACATACACCATTACCCTCAATGGAACAGGGACAACCGCTCCAAACATAAATTTGAAAATTGCAGGAACCACATACGCGTCCGGATCCATGTACTACTTTGGAAACTATCAAACATCCACCAACAATTCCATTACCTTTACCATCGAAAATACAGGCGGATCAACTCTTTCCGTCACTTCGATCACCGGATCCACCACCAGTTTTGTTTACTCTACTCTCAATACCACAATCGCAGGAAGTAGCAATACCACTTTTTCAGTGAACTTTACCCCTCAATCTGCAGGACTTCTCTCAACTACTTTAACAATCGCAAGCGATGATCCCGATACTTCATCCTACACAGTCACCCTCAAAGGTACGGGACTCAACGATGCTACTGCAGACTGTGGGGCAGTCGGTAGCAATGGAGACAAAGTGATTCTGCTTTCTACATCTACGTACGATGGAAACCTGGGAGGAAAGTCAGGAGCTGATACAAAATGCCAGAGTGATGCCACTGTAACTGCCTACAATAGTTCTTCCTACAAAGCCTTCATAGGCACCTCAACTTCCCGAACTGTTACAGGAACCGATTGGGTACTCTATGCCGATACAAGGTACTTCAACTCTTCGGGCAATTGTATCTTCAGAACAGATGGTTCCAAAAAGCCGGGATCCTTCTTTGCTCCGATTGGAACTAGTTCAGACAAAGTCTTCACAGGATTGAAATCCGACTATACAGGTGGAACAGATCGATGCGGTTCGACTTCCTGGACTTCAAATTCAACCAATGATAATGGGATCTTTGGAATTGCCAATGCAACCGACTCGACTGCGATTTATAATGTGAGCCCCGGAGGACAGTACAAATGTTCTCAAGCCAAAAAACTATATTGCGTCGAACAATAAAAAGACTTCAATCCCTGTCCGGTACAATACTTAGAAAGTGAACTTTCCTTTCCGGGTCCCGATTCAGGTGAAAATAATATTTATTGAATTCCCGAAAGTCCTTTTTGATCTTAGTTGTTGAATACGAATCCATGTTTTCAATGTACTTGTCGAGGTACTCTTCAAAATCAATAAACTCTAGTCTGGGATTTTTTTTCAGGTACTTCATTGTGTTTTTCTTGTACTTCAAAATTCGAAAAGGGGTTGGGATTCCTTTGATCCTCAAGAGATTGTAGTCCGTCTGACCGGGTAGATCCCTATCAAATAAAAGTATATCGATCCCTCTATCATAAAGATAATCCACCGGAATCAACCTCTCATGACCGATCCGACCCCTGGATTGGGAGCCCATTCTGGCTATCTCGGTATCCGTTAGCCCGGTGCTAATTTCCAGTGCATAGGGAGGATTCATATAGTATGCATACATTGCCTGTGATCCTGAAAATGCTATATGTACATTTCCATTTTGAAAACTTTCTCTCAGAGGGAAGAGGATTTGTTTCAATCGATAGACTTCATTGATTCTGTATATAGAACTTTCTTCTGTGATCCCATCTATGATAGGTAGCTTGGTTCCCTCATAGGGATTGTAGTACAAAGGTAAGCTCAAAAGCAGTAAGATAGAAAAAAAGATTCGGGAACCTTCTTTCAATCTATAGTACAAAAACATTTCCATCCCCAGAAAGAATACTCCGCTGAAGGAAATGAGAAGTCTGGCAAACATAAAATCTCCCCCCATCATGACGAGATAGATGACATACAGGAGGGATGGAATGATTGCGAGTATAGTAAACATAAGAACGGGCGTAGTACGAAATCCAATCCGGGGCAGATGAAATTCCCATTTCTTCTTTTTGGGCACTACCATTTGAAACATCTTCCTATACTGACGGGATCTCTTCCATTCTCTTGTCTTAGTAGCCAATCGATTGTTGATTTCTAAGAGAAAATCGGGAGAGTATTTCAAGAGTAGTACAAAGAAGAAGATATAAAAAACATAATATGAATTGAGATACAAGAAAATGTATCTCAATCCCTGACGTGGATAGATCCCCTGTCCATACTTTGCCCAATAGGTGTTGGGCGTGAAGGATCCATAGTAATCTATCTTCCAAAAAATATAGGGCAGGACCAAAAAGAAAAGAGGAAGCTGGTAAAAAAATACCTTCATGATTTGGTCTATGGGACTTCCCTTTCCCGGTTTGGCATAGAGAGCATAGAGCGAAGCCCAAAAATAAAAAAGGAATCCTTCCGGTCTCGTTAGAGAAGCCAGACCTAAAAAGAGAAATCCCCAGAAGAGATGCTTGGAGTGATGGGAATGAAACACAATCGAAAGCCCGGCAACCAATAGAAACCCGAAAAAGGATGTCTCCAGCCCTCCTGTTGCATAGATCTGAGCATGGGGTTGGATAGCTAGAGCGATAGACGCAAAGGGAAGGACGGATTTGTATTTCCCCGATAAATCATTTTTTAATGAAAAAAGATAAAGAACCAGAAGAGAGCCGAGATAGGAAAAAATCCCGAGGCCCTGACTCAGTCTCTCCGGAGGTAGATGAAAATTGAGACCTATAGAAAGAAGAAGCATCCAGAGGAAATTTGTATATCCTTCTACTTTTTCCCCTTCATTGAAAACTGCACCCAATCCATCCTGAAGATTCAAGGAGTAGCGGTAAGTGATAAAAGCATCGTCACAGACCCAATGCCGGTGCATCGCTCTTTGCAAACCCCAAACAGCAAACACAAGAAAAAGAAGAAAGGAATAGATCCTATATCGAGGAATTTCTTTCCAGATTTTCTTTATGGGAGATAGGTCGAGCATTTAGGGCAAAGTAACATTTGTACAGGAAATTTCAAACCTAAATAGGAAAAAACACAGAAATTTAAAGTTTTTTGGAATAGCAATCCAACTCCCGATTGACCCTGAGTCCTCTTGAGGAATTCTCAATAGAATCCATTCAAAAAAAATAAAATCTGGTCTTGATCCAAATTTTGAATGCAAAGAAATGGTTTTTGGAACCAATGCAATTCACACATTCATCCCGAATCAAACTGATCTTTTTTGCTATCTACTTTCTCCTCAGTATTTTTTTCATTGAAGTCCTATTTTCCCTATTTTCTCCGCGAGAAATCATCACCCGAACCTTTTCCGAAAACGGAATCACGGGCTTCTTCCCGGAAAAAATAGCCATCCTCTCTTCTGAAGAGTTTAGGATTCCGATTCAGATCAATTCGGAAGGGTACCGGAAACTAACAGGTCAACCGGGTACTTATCACACCCTTCTTTTTGGGGACTCCTATGGGTTTGGGTTTGGAGTGGAAGAGAAGTTTGTCTTTTCTGAGTATCCCAATTCAGGAATTCAAAACCTTTCTCATGTGAACAATTCTCTTTCAGCTATTTATTTCAAACTGACTCAATTAAAAAATCCGGGAAAAAACATTTGGATTCAGGTTTCCGATCGAGATCTGCAAAACCACATTCAAAACCGTAAGTTCATTCAGAATTTTCAGATCCAGACTCCTTTTCTTTATTCTTTCCTGGGAAAACAAGTCTTTGATACCTTAGACAATTCTGAGTTCTATCGATACCTTAGGGATTCAAAGGATATCCTTCCATTCTTTAAACCCGGAAAGGAACCTCATTCCGGAGTCCTGAGTAAAAAAGAATTGGAAATTCTCCATTCCAATTCTTTACAAAATCAATTCCTAGCGAATGAATTTCCTGAGGAGTCGGAAGAGTACCTGAACAAAATTCATTTTTTTGGAAAAGAAAGGAACCTTCAAATATCCTGGATCTACATTCCAAGCAAAAAGGCTGCAATTTCCTTTCAAAAAGAAGGTAAGGATTCTAAAATCTGTCGGGAGAGTTCGATTTTGAATTCAATGGAAGCTCTTTGCAGAAAGAATCGAATGAGATGCCTGCTACTTCATCGAAAATTTCCGCTGGAGAGATTAGAGGACTACTACTTCATCAAAGACCCCCACCTAACCCCTGAGGGACATCAATTCATTAAGGAAATCTTACAGAAAAAAAATGAAAATTCAAATCAAAGCAAAAGCAAATTCAAAAAAACCGGGAATAGAAAAAATCTCAGAAACTGAATGGATCGTTCGTGTGAAGGAACCTGCCCGGGATGGGAAAGCAAATCAGGCGATCATTAGAATGATCGCTGAATCCCTAAGTATTCCCATTTCCAGAGTGGAGATGTTACGGGGTGAGAGCTCAAAAATAAAATTGATTGAGATCTCTTAGTCGACGAGCATACTAGTTACATGGTTTGTGGTGCGTGTCTGATCTTTTTTGATATCATGCTCAATCTCTCTAACTAGTTTTCTAACATTTTCCTTGTACTGTCGGATCATATCAATTTTAGACTGGTTTTGAGGGATGTTTTGGATATCATAAGTGTTGATGACTTCCGGGCTTCCGGAATCTGAGGGAAGATACATGACTTTCAGTTTGATATCTTTGGGATCATCAGTAAACTTACTTTCCATTTCAGTGAGAATGATAGAAGGATTGTCTTCTTCTTTAAGATAACCACGTCTCACAATAAACTTAATGCTTTCGATCTTATCCCCGGCCATTGTTACCTGAGTGTCCTCAGTCACCACACGGTTGGTGATCCCACCCAGCTCTGAAGTTTCTTTAGCTTTGTACGACTTTACATATTTATTATTTTTGATTTCATTTTTTCGATTTTTCAGGACATACGACATAAGAGGTTCAAGTTGTTTGTGAAAATAGGTAATATCTTTCTGGATCTCAGACAGACCTTTCTCCTGAACTGCAGAAAGAGTCTTTACCTTTACGGGACTATTTTCATCTGTAATGACTGTTGTGTCTTCGGCAAAAACCGGGAAAAGCAGACAGGTAATAAGGAAAATGGTGATAGCCATACCATTTCTGGACATAGGTTCTCTCCTAATGTTTTTTTTGGGTAGGATAAATAATATGAAAGCACTACAAAATTCAAGTTATTTCTTATATAAGTTCTAAAAAAAATTTCCAATCAACTCCCCATGGATCCGGAATTTGCTTACAGCTCTCATTTTCAAATTTTTCTAATTTTGAAATAAACTAGGAATAAAGACTTGAAACTTCCTAAGAAGGAAAAATCTTAAGTTTATGGCTTTTCATCATAGAGAATCGGGAAATGTGACTGTGATCGACTTAAATGGAACCCTGGATATTTATACAGCCACTGATCTAAAGACTCTGATTGATGCTCTCTCTTCAAATGGAAAAGTTAATTTCATCATTAACATGGACAAATTGAGTTATATCGATTCTTCCGGTATCGGGATGTTGATCAAATTAATGAACCAAACTAAGGAAAAGAAAGGTAAGTTTTTTCTTACAAAGATGAAACCACCTCTAGAAAAAGTGTTTAAGGTTGCCGGACTCAGTTCCTATTTTCAATTTATCGGAGAGAAAGAATTTGCGGAGCAATATCCAAATTGACCCGGATCTAGCTAGGGCTCATCTCAGAGAAATTATTTCAGACATTCAGGCAAGTTCGGATCAATGCGAGTGGTTCATTGCTTCAGACAAACTCATATCTGTCCTGAACATAAGAAAAGAAGAATACTATCGTACTCTTTATTCACTGAGAAACTCTGAATTCAATCCTGCCACCTATCGTGGATTTCATGAGACCGATGGTTTTTATCTCTGTCGACTTCTGGAAATTCTTTTAAAAATCGAGGACATCGAAGGAGAGTTTTTACGTGGTGGGATTTTTTTCAGTGAACCCATGCTCGGAAAACTGAGGGAGTCAACCAAAACAGCTCTAAATGACTGGCTTTTGGCTCATCGTCTCGATCGGGACTTACTCATCCTTTTGGCCTCAGCAACTCTAAAATTTGACGATGCCTTCGACACCTACCTCGAAGATAAATTTTCTATGGATACTCTTCTCAATAGGGTCATTGAAAATTTTATCGAACTCCATACGATTGAACCTTACTTCGGATGTGAAAAATATCTTAAGAAGTACCTGAGGGATCAAATCCAATACAAGAAAATCTCGTTTGTTTCCATTCTCGAAGAATTCAAAGATAGATATTATTATGAAATCTATAGAAAGACGCGTCAAAAGAAGTCTAAGAAAGGGAAGAAGCTATCCCGGGAAGTTATAGAATTACTAAAATTTTTCGAGTTGGACGAATCCACAAATAGAAAGACATTGAAAGTGCGATACAACGAATTACTAAAAATCTACCATCCGGATATAAATAAAAGCGGTCTGGAAAAAACCAAAATCATAATCCAAAACTATAAAAAACTCCACGCTTTACTAGAGCATTAAAAAGGAAAAACTATGATAAAAATATTCAATCTTATACTCACTCTGTCACTGATTCTTTCAGGAAATCTTTTCGCTGAAAATGAATCAAAGGAAATGTGTGATTGTTTGAAAGTCAACTTTTCAAAATCAGCAAAGGAAAAACGGAAATGTCTTGTCCTTCAGGAAAAGCATTTCAAGAAAATCGGTAAAAACAAAGAAGCCAAAGAAAACTATAAAAAAGAAGTTTCTGCCTGTGAAAACAATCTAAGCAACCCATCTTCCGGTGAAAACTTAAGCTTCGATGAAAAAGTTAAGGAGGTTTGCGATTGTTTTGCAGAAGTCAAAGCTTCCGGAAAAAGACCCATGAAGTGCTTCAAATTGCAGGGGAAATATTCTTCAACCCTGACTGACCAAAAGACCGAATTCAATCAACAAACCAATTCCTGTGCCAACTGAAAGAAACAAATTTAGGAGAACCCATGAGTAGTGCAACTGACGAAATCAAAACAATGGTGAAAGAGAAATACACTCAAATCGCCAATCAATCTAAGGATCAAAATTCATCCTCCTGCTGTGGAGCCGGTGGATGCAGCAGTGAAGATATCATGATCTTCAGTGAAGATTATTCCCAAATCGAAGGCTATCAAGCGGATTCCGATCTCGGCCTGGGTTGTGGGATTCCTACTCTTTTTGCAAACATTCAAAAAGGCTCTACAGTTCTCGATCTTGGTTCCGGAGCAGGAAACGATGCCTTTGTAGCGAGATCATTGACGGGCGAAACCGGAAAAGTTATCGGTGTAGACTTTACAGAAGCCATGATTGAAAAAGCTAGAGACAACGCAGACAGACTGGGATTTTCCAATGTAGAATTCAGACCCGGTGATATTGAAAAGCTCCCTGTAGGACCCAATCGTGTGGATGTTGTGATATCCAACTGTGTTTTGAATTTGGTTCCGGATAAGAAAAAAGCATTTTCGGAGATTATGAGAGTTCTCAAACCGGGAGGAAGTTTTTGTGTCTCCGATATAGTTCTGGAAGGAAATCTCCCTAAAGACCTCCAGAAGTCTGCCGAGATGTATGCCGGATGTGTTACAGGTGCAATACAAAAATCTGAATACCTTTCTATAGTAAAAGAAACTGGCTTTCTGGAGATTCAAATCAAAAAAGAAAAAGAAATAGTACTACCCGATGACATTCTATTAGATTTTATGAATAAAGAAGGTATAGAAGAGTTTAGAAAGGGAGGAGCAAAGATTCTCAGTATCACGGTTGTAGCCCACAAAGAATTCTGTGCTCCTGAAAAGGGATGTTGTTAGTTCATTTTTCCTGATCTTTTTTCAGAAAAGGCATGAGGAGAAGGTAGTCCAAACGGGAGTAGTACAACTTACGGAAGTAATTCAAACCGAGAGTCAATTCCCCCCTGAAATCATTTTTCAGGGTTCCCATCCACCTGTCCCAAACGGATAGATTGAAACCAAAGTTTGTATTGTACTCATCTATATGCACGGAATGATGAATTCTATGCATGTAGGGAGTCACTATGAAGTACCTCAAAAACTTCTCAATTCTCTCAGGAATGTAAATATTGCTATGGTTGAACATCGCCATTCCATTCAATACTACTTCAAACAAAAAGACTGCAAGTGGCGGCGCCCCAAGAGAGACAATCGCCATAAATTTGATCACCATAGAGATGAAAATCTCAATGGGATGAAAGCGTGTCCCGGAAGTGACGTCTAAGTCTAAGTCCTGGTGATGCATTTGGTGAAGTTTCCAGAGAATCGGGATGGAATGAAAGATCACATGCTGAATGTAGATGATCATATCAAGAAGAATGATGGCTATCGGGACTGCCAACCATTCAGGAACATCATACAACTGAAGTAGACCCCATTTATTAGCTATGGCTCTTTCGGAGAGAAGAATCGCAGTGATTGGAAAGAACAACCTAACTAGCAAATTGTCGAGCAGTACGAGTAAGATATTTGCCGGCCACCTTTTCTTCCTTTCCACAACAGGTTTGTGATCAGGAATGAGAATTTCCCAAATTGCAAGTGATAGGAACAAAGTTACAAAAATTCCCAGTCGAAGATAAGTTGCATTCTCGAAGATCCATTCTTTCATTTTTCAACTCCATTTTCATTTTGCGAAGTGTAGTATTTTAAACCAATCAGTATGGCAGGTAAGAAATGCCAGAATACATCAAAAATATCGAGAGGTTTCGTCAGAGTGCCATTTTTGAACATATTGAATTTTTCTACTAGATGAGGCTCCGGAAAAAATGGAGCCATGGCCATTAAGATTGCTCCCATGAATAAGGATGAATAGGGAATGTTATTGAGAAATTTCATGATGGGATCTCCCTCCTGATGTCCAGTGTAAAATCAGAAGGGAAATTTGACAAGCAATATACCCTATGGGGTATGCTATTTCTTGTCGGGGATTCCCAATTTCTCCTCGAGGTCTTTGATCCTTCTGACAATGAGATTGAGGCTGAGCATGTGCTTCAAATTGGCTCTGAACTTTTGAAATTCTCTAATAGTGAGATTCCAATCCCATCCGGCATATAGATCAGCTTTGGGAGGAGTATTTCTGAGACCGGAACCTCCTGCTACCATTGTTCCGGAGGGGAGAGTGATGTGGTCTGCGATAGCACAGGCTCCACTGATCTTACAATAGTCTTCAATCACTGCACTTCCGGCAATGGCGGTAGCTCCGGCAACAATCACACCCTTTCCAATCTTTACGTTGTGTGCAATCTGAACATCATTGTCCATCTTGGTTCCATCGTCTATGACAGTATCATCAATCCCACCCCGATCTATAGATGTATTGGATCCAATCTCTACATCATCCCCGATCCAGACAGATCCGACCTGGGGAATCTTGTACTGAATGCGATTTGACTCTACGAATCGAAATCCATCTCCTCCAATTGTTGTGTTTCCAAAACAGGTGAATCTATCACCTATACGGACTCCATCAAAAAGCACACAATTGGGTCCTATACGGGCATCATCGCCAATCCTTACATTTCTACCAATCTTTACCCCATCGGAAATGATACAGTTCTTTCCAATTTTTGTATTTTCACCGATGGAAACAAAATTGCCCAGATTTGTGTTTTCTCCGATTTCGGCTCCCGGTTTGATCACCAACCACTCCCCTCTCTCCCCCTTAGGCTTTTCTGGTGGGAAATATAGGTTAAGAATTTCTATCAAAGCAAAGTCGACATTCGGCACCAAAAGAGTCGGTCGATTCACTTTCTCTCCCAATTCCTTAGGTAGCATCACAACTGTCGCTTTACACTCTAATGCATTTTTTAGATAAGACTTATCACTGGCATAGGAGAGAGAATTCGGAAGGTCCTGGTGAAGAGTAATGATGTTTTCAATCTTTACAATATCCGGCTGTTCGCAATGTATGATCTCAGAACCCGGAATTTTCTTTTGCAATTGGCTCAATGTATACATATTGTTAAAAAGAAATTAAAAACCTTTTTCAGTCATTCAAAAAATTGAGGATGGATTTCTTTCAATCAAGCAGAACAGGGATCATTATTGTCTGTAAACTGATGATCAAACCCTTCTATTTCCAATAAATTTTCTTTCACTTTCCCTGAGTATTTTCTTTTCTTGTGGAGGGGTTTATTAAAAATCAAATGCAGATTTTCTTTCTTCCAATAGTACCGTCCCGGGAGTTCTTTTTGATTTATATTCCCATTTTCATCAAATTCCATCATCCTGTAGAGAAATCTACCATTGGATCGAAATTCAAATTGGTCGATGGGTCCGAAAATCCCCTTTGAGGGTCCGTACCAGGTAATTTTTGGTAGAATTTTTCTGGGAGGGAGACCGGCTAAGTGGTAAAATTGGTACTTTCCCTTCAATGAGAGTAGATCACTATCTTTGAGAATTTTACTCCGATAGGATTTGTTTTCTTCGATAGCTGTCTTCAAATGGGTAAAAATTTTTTCTTCGTAATCTAAAATGGCACAATTGTCCTTGTCGACTTTTAGAGCGTAGGAACAGGCAAGATTGTAATTGGCAAAGGGATGTCTCGGAGATTTTTGTAAGACCTGCTCAAAATAATAGATAGCATGATCATAATTGCTCTTATAAAGAGCGGAAAGCCCTTTTTTATTCAATTTTAGAATAGAATCTGCAAAAACTACCGTTCCATTGAATAAGGAAACCAGCAAAAGTAATAATTTGAACATTTGTCCCATAGCTACTCTGTGAAGAATGAGTCTTCCTGTCAATTTATAGAATCAAAGAATCAAAACAATAATTTAATCTATTACACCAAGCATATCTTTCCTTCCTAAGCTATAAAAAAGGGGTGGAATACTGTTTGTCTTATTTTTAGACTCCGGAGGATATTGAATACAAACTTTATATTTGAATGAATCCTGAAATAGAGCCGGTTTAAGTTCGCGAATTTTTACATTAGAAATCAATAATACCCTTCCTAATCAAAGATTTAGATTTCGTCGAAATTATTTCAAGTCAGCTTCAAAATGATTTGTGCATTCTGTATTCAATCAGGTACAAAATGGATTCATACCGGTAAAAAGAAAAACGCAATTGTTTTTAGAACTGAAATTCAATTTGTAGACTTGAAAAATGTACCAAAGATTAGTTTCCTACGAATAGCTCATTCAATCTAGATAAGGACAATCATTTTGTATTATACAAAACTGTTTTTTAAAGTATTGGCCTATCCTCTTTTCTAAATTTATATTTTTGTTCAACACTTCCTAATTAGATTTTTAAGATCGGAGAGATTTCAGAGAAAGAAGAAATCACCGGAAAGTAATAATAGTTTTCTATCTTTTGGATCGGGATAAATTTCAATTCTGATTCAGAATAAATGATACAAATGTTTTTGAATATTTCTCAAAGTAAGTGATAAGAATTGAAACATAGATTTCTAAGAAGGTATCCCTAGTTCAATGAGGGATAGAATAGAGTAAGAATACATTTAGGGGGAGGATCCGTCAGTCTGATATTACAAAGATTACAAATAAGAAACAATTCAAACTGTGGAGATAGAAATATACAATACTAACAGTATTGAAAGGATAGTTACCTATTCACATATACCAATTCTCATGAATAATTACATTTTTTTTATTACGGTAGGAAGCCATTTTATTGATGATTCTTATGTGAAGGCGCAAATCTTTTTGATAATGACTATAAATTTCCAACTATACACTCAAGATGAGTGAATCTTTCTAAAAAATAAAATTACGAACGAATTCTTACACTTGAACTTTTTAAACTTAGAATTGATTCTATGAAAAATGTCATACACAATAACAAGAAGATTTTTATCAGAAAATCGAATCCCAAACATTTTACAAAGTAAAGTTCTTTAGATGAGGGAAATCCCTGAAAGACTTTGTTTTTTTCTTAGAACATTTACAGATCTTAAATCTTCAAACAAACTATACCAAACCTCTAACCGAAAAAAGCTGGGTATTCCCTTTGCATTTTCTACAAATTTTATACCTAAAAAAATAATTATGTTGAATGAAAAACTATTTTATTTGGTTTTTTATAGAATAAAATCATTTTATGATAAATTATTATTGCAGAATGGAATTGCAGTCAAATTACTGGTACTCAAAAGAAAGCAGAGTAAAGTATATACCAGTACTCATAAATAATTGCGTCTTTCCTATTAAGGTATGTAGCCATTTTATTGCTGACCTAATAATGAATACGCGAATCTTTTTGAAAATGACTATAAGTACTTCTACTCTAAATTTATAGCTTGAAACTATGAGGTAGTTATGACAGAAAAAAGTTCTTACATCCAATTACTGGAAAACGTTGCATCTCAATCCATAAAATATCGTCAGGATTTAATGAATTCTATGGGTCTTCCCGAGCTAGCTCCCACCCACGGTGAGATTCTCTATTTATTGAATCAGAATGGATCAATGGCTATGGGCGAATTGGCACTGGGTATCAATCGCGATAAGTCCACCATCACTTCTCTTATTAAAAAACTTGAAAACCTCAATCTGGTAAAAAGAGATCAATCCAAGGACGATCGAAGAAAGATAATCATTACACTAACTGAAAAAGGAAAGAAATTAAAAAAACCTCTAACCAATGGTTACGAGAAGATGATTAAGATTGTCGGTCAAAATCTCAGCGGAAAAGATGAGTCCCAACTGACTGCAATCCTAAAGAAAATTTCTTCTGCATGGGAAGGAAAATAACTCATTCCTATTGATATTTTTGGCAAAAGTGATTTCACTTTTGCCAATTTTTATATCTAGATTTGAAAAATATCTTAATCGCCTTCGATTCCTTCAAAGGCAGTATTACATCCGACGAAGCCAATGGAATTGTTGAGAGCAATTGTAAAAAAATAAACCCCAATCTGAATATTCAGAAATTGATCCTCTCCGATGGAGGAGAAGGATTTCTTGAAACATATCGAAGCAAGGATTCCAAATCAATTCAGGTTCAAATTCACAACCCGTTGGATGAATTGATTCTGGGGAAGTATTTGATTCGAAACAATACAGCATTTCTATCCCTGGCAGACACCTCAGGACTTACATTGATTCCTGAAGACAAACGAAATCCGGAATTGACTTCCACCCGTGGACTGGGAGATTGTGTAGTACATTCCCTCAATAGGGGAATTAGAAGATTTGTAATAGGGATCGGAGGATCTGCAACAAATGATGCAGGAATGGGAGCTCTCTCTTCTCTGGGCTTCAGGTTTCTCGATAGAAAAGGTAGCCTCTTGCCTCCCTGCGGAAAAAGTTTGACTTCTATTCATAAAATTATCGAACCTCATTTCCCTGAACTGACTGAATCAGAGTTCCTTCTGGCCTGTGATGTAAACAATCCTTTCTACGGAAAGAAAGGAGCGGCCTATGTCTACTCACCTCAAAAAGGTGCTGATCCCGAGATAGTAGTACAATTGGATCGTGGTCTGAGACACTTCCATAGACTCGTAAAAAAAACCAAAGATCTGGATCTTCAAAAAATTCCCGGAAGTGGAGCTGCCGGTGGTCTGGCCGGAGGATTGTTCGCCTACCTAAATTCCAAGATTATTCCCGGAATGAATCTACTCATAAATGAAATGAACCTTGAAGAAAAGTTTCGTGATCTAGACTTGATTCTTACCGGAGAAGGATGCTTGGACAACCAAACATTGAATGGAAAGACAATTTCTGCATTAGCAGGATTGGCAAAAAAATATTCCAAACCAATTCTCGCCTTTGCCGGTTCTATTTCCGGAAACCCCGAACAATTGCATGCTCTCGGCTTGACTGCCTTTTTTTCAATCTGCAGAGGTCCGAGTTCAATGGAAGCTTCCATGCAAAAAGAAATCGCAAAGAAAAATCTGGAATTGACTTCCTTTGAGATTTTAAAGTTGGTACTTTAAAAACAATCAAAAGTACATTGATCTCAAAACTTTGATTCCATACGATATTTGGATTTTCTCAACTGAATCGAGATATTTTCAGCTGCTTCTGCCAGCCCCGAATACAATAAGATTGATTTCCGTGCAATGCCCAGGGAGGAATTCTTTTTCTCTTCGAGTGAAAGTTGTGTATCATAGCCTTCTGTAATCATCAAAATGATTCTCTGAACTCCTAAGCCAATGATTTCATTCAATCCTTTTTTATTGGATACAAGACTATCCAATTCATCCATTTTTTTTAGTAATTTAGCAAACTCTCCGGAACCCTCACGTTTTTCGAGAATCATTTTGTACAATCGATTGGAGTATTCAACTCCGGTGTTCAGGTGTTTCCGGAAACTAGACAAATCAGAAATCACCGATTCAATATTTTGTAAAAATCGAGCCTGATCAAAATAATTTTCTTTGGACAGGAGAATGCTTTCAATTTTTAATTTCACTGATTTTACAGATTCGGTCGTATCTTCTGAATTTGAAAAAAAATCTTCCAGACTTTGATAAGGTAGATTCTCAATCACTCCTCCTTCTTTAGAAGAATTGATCCAATTGTGATCTTTTGCCCGATCAGAAAACCATTTCCTAAAGATTTGCATTTTCTCATTTGTATGCAAAAGATTTCCCGATCTATCCTTTACCGGTAATTTGGGTAGGGCAAACAATTGTTTAAAATTATGATATTCCCTTCGAAAAAATCTGGATTCCTTAAAATTCAACCTCTCTTCAAGAATTGCTCCTTTGCAATGAGCAAACCCTCCAGTAAAGGCGAGGTCCTGTCCGACCAGAATCGTTGATGAAGAGCCCATCATTTCAGCCAAACTAACAGCATTCGTAGAGACAGAACCACCGAATGGGATATCACCTAACTCAATGCTCCAATAATCGGAAAATAATTTTATAAGTGGAAATGGGGAAGACGAAAAAAAACCGGAAGTGAACTCTCCTTCCAACCTCAGAGTATGGTAGCATGAAGTTGGATCAAATACTATTTTTCCTTTTCCTGTATATCCTTCCAGGTAGGATTTATTAATGGTTTGAGGATCAACAGAATAAATCAGGTCGGGATCAATTCCATGACCACTCAGAACATGCAAAGCAGTGTCCACAGCAATCAAGAGGTATTTCTCCCGGAATTTTTTTAGTTCGGGTATGTCCCCGATCAAGCCCGGTCCCGCTCCAGAGACAACAATAGGGAGACCAGTAGCAATCCCGAAGAGAAGTGAGATGGGTTTCATTGAAGCAAGTTCGGGAAGATTCTGAATGATATTTTTTGTCCAAACCTTTTCGAATCGGGAGAGGGTGGCGATATTTACATCTTTTTTCTTAAAAAACTTTTCACAGACCATCTTGCATTCAGAATACAAATCCGGTTTCCATTGATGACTTCCCCGATGTGGAATAAAACTTGTGATATGTGCACTCATCCCCTTAAAGGAGCGGTACAGAGTGTCTTCATGAAATGGATGAAGAAGAATTCGCAATCGATTTGATTTTAAATAAGATGAATAGTCATAAAACTGAAAGGCTAAATTAATTATACCGGATACACATTCCATCCAAACTACAGTTACATTTGTATTTTCCAAAGCGTGTTGAATGGAATAACCCAAACCTGCCCCAAAAAAAATAAATAACCTATCCCCACCATCCTTTTTTAGACTTTCCATCGATCTAACAGCTTCTTTCATTGGATCATGAGAACTGTGAAAGAGAATAGAATCTATTCTTAAAACCGGAAGTCCTGACTTGCTTAGGATCACCTCCCCGGGTGGTTCGGAAAGTTCGATCTTCTCCTTTAGGTCTTTTTCAAGACAGGCTGTGTTGATTTTGAGATAATTTGAACTCATGCAATTTCAGGAAAAAGTAGAAATTTTTAGTTGTATAGCAAAAAATGGTAATGGAGTCCGGAAATGGAAAATTACTACGAAAGTCATATATTTGTTTGTGAAAATCAAAGGGAGCCCGGGAAACGTATCTCCTGTGGAAACCAAAATTCTCTTGAAATAAGAAACTATTTAAAATCAGAAGTAAAGGGAAGAGGATTGTCAAAGAAAATACGTATAAATTCCAGTGGGTGTTTGGATAGATGCGAGGAAGGACCGGTTCTGGTTGCATACCCCAAAGGAGATTGGTTTTGCATTCATAATTTGGAAGAAGCTGAAAGATTTTTAGAAAACTATGTATATTCTGAAAACAAAGAAAGTATTTCAAACCTGGAATTAAAGAAAACAAGAGAATGAAATTTTTTTTCTTATACCTACTCACCGGATTCATGATCCTCTTTCAGTCCTATTACTCAATGCTTTGGACTTATTGGGGAGCATCATCGACTGCCCTTCTCTCTGTTGCTTTTTACTCTTCCATCTTTATATTTTTATCTGCTTTTATTTTTCTTTTTTCTCCGAGAAAAGCGGCAATCACTGCCTCAATATCTTCTATACTCGCCTCTCTGTACTACATTCAGGCATTTTTTTCAACCGGAACAAGTTCACCCAAACTAGAATTGCTTAACAAAGCAATCGCAATCCTTCCCATAATGCTTTGTACATTAATTGTGATACATGGAATAGCTTTTTTCTTTTTCTCCGATTTGATCACCGAAAGAAACCCCAAATGGAAATCATATTTTCCCGAACCCATACATAGAAATCTAGCTTATATTATTGTTTCTGCAACAGCTCTCACTCTAACGGGAATAGTTTCTGTTTTTATGATCTATTCCGGTGTACAAAAAAAAATTATTTCCGAAACAAATTGGACTATTGAAGAAGATACTTTTTACCAAGAAAAGAAAGTATTACTTAGCTTTCCGAATGCCAGAAATTATTTTATATCAGTATATTCGAATACTCTATCAGACGAACTGATTAAATCCAATTCTTCTACAGTAAAAGTTGAAATGACTGTGACTTTAGATTTCGGAAAGCTCAGGGGATATCATGTTCAGAAATTAAATGATAAAAAGCCCTCCTATTATGGAAATTATGTTTTTTATTTTGAGTGCGGTTCGGGATACCCCGAATGCGAAGACCAATATCCTATCCAAAAACCCTGGGAGTAAAGATGAGTATCACCACAATAGATTGCAATTATGTATTTCCTGAAATAGCGGCTTCTTTTTTAATGAAAGAGGGTGAAAATTCTATTTTTATTGAAACCAATACTTCTAAATCAATACCGTATTTACTTAAGGAATTAGAGAATCAATCTTTAAAAAAAGAAAATGTAAAGTACATCATCATCACTCATGTTCACCTCGACCATGCCGGAGGGACTTCCGAACTCCTGAAGCATTGCCCGAATGCTACCGTTCTGGCCCACCCCAAAGCTGCCCCTCACATCATTTCTCCTGAGAGATTAGTAAAAAGTTCCCAACAGGTATATGGTGAAGAGAAGTTTTTGGAACTTTACGGTCAAATAGAGCCCGTACCTTCTGATAGAGTAAAGACAATCAATGACGGTGACACTCTTGAATTTGGAAATCGTAAATTGACTTTCCTGCATACCAGGGGTCATGCGAATCATCATTTTGTTATCTTTGATTCCGGAACCAATTCCATATTTACCGGAGATTCCTTTGGAATGGGATACAAAAATCTTCAGTTAGGCTCCAAACCCTTCCTATTTCCATCAACCACTCCTACGGATTATAATTATGAAGAAGCTATAAAAAGCATAGATAGAATTATTCATACAAATGCAGAAAGAGCTTACCTAACGCATTTTGGAGAATGGAACTTCATGAAAGAAGGAGCCCTTCAATTGAAAGATATGCTTTCAAAAATTGAAGAGTTCCGATTGAAACTTTCAAATTCAGACATTGAGGATGATGATCTTCAAAATCATCTTTCAAATTATCTAAAATCAATTCTATCTGAAGAAATTCATTCGAGAGGTTTGGGTGAAAAAGAACTAGAATTTCTTCGATTTGATATAGATATCAATGCTATGGGTCTTGCTTTTTCAATCAAACGAGAAAGGAAAAAGAAACAATCTAATCCTTCTTCCATTCAATAATTTCCCATCCATTGAACTCTTCTGAATAGATCAGGGATCCACCAAGTTTTTCTTTGAATAGCTTAAATGCATCCTCTTTTCTCTCTGTAATGATACCGCTGAAAAGAAAATGATTTGTTTTGTATTTAACTATATGATTGATATTCTTGGAAATAACAGCAAAAGTTATATTCGCTAACAATAAGTCAAATTCATAATCCAATAGAGATTCATGGTCAAATCCACCCTCTTCTATACTGTAAAGGATATCCTTATGAAAGATATTTTCTGATTTGTTGTATTGCGAAGCTTTTACGGCATTCGGATCGATGTCGAATGAGAGGATTTGAGAAACACCGAGTTTAGCTGCAGCTATAGAAAGTATCCCCGATCCGGTTCCCATATCTACAATTCTTTGCCCTTCCCTAACTAGGTGAGGGATTCGACTCAGCATCAATTTGGTTGTCTCATGGTGTCCGGTTCCGAATGCCATACCGGGATTCATATAGAGAGGGATTTTATTTTTCTGAATAAGGGAGAGTGCCTGTTCGGATTCTTTTTCCCAAACAGGAATGATACAAAATTTATCACCTATCTCAAATGGTTTATAAAATTCCTTGTATGCATCTTCAAATTCTCGTGTTTCAACAATTCTGGATTCACAATAGGAGGAATCCGGATAATTTGATTTTAAAAATATGATAACCTTTAGTTCTTTTTCAAGATCTTTTTCATCCAGGTAAACATTGACTGAAGTGTCGTCCCGAATGATTTCTCCTCCGGGCGGTCTCGGACGTTCAGAATCAAACAAAATCTCATAATAACCTTCTGTGCCCAAAGAATCCAGAAAATCATTTAAGTATTCTAGGTTGTCTTTTAACACATTGATTTTTAGTTCTCTATATTTCATAAAAACCTCTGATTATTCATGAATTCAAAAGTAAAAATTCTGTAAATTTGAATAAGAATGGTTTCGTTAGTATCTAATGAATTTTTTTTTTAAAGGTATTTTGAGTATACAGTCATTTTCAGAAGGAATACTGCATTCTATTAAAAATCTGCCAGAAACTGTCTAGATACCTTATTCAGGAAATTCTGAAAGCCGGCAAATCCCTGTATCGATATCTTATTCGAATAGATTCTGAAATTTTTCGATAGGAATAAGATTAGAAATTTAAAAATAACTGATCCTTTTAGATTTAAGATCATCTATGAATTGCCTAATTGCATTGTAAAGAATCCATTTATTGAAAGTAGAGGATGTATTATCAAGAAAGAAATGTTTTAAGGAAAGTAAAATTTCCGGGTACGTCTAGTTACCTCCCTAAAAAATATTTTTGATTTGCTCTACAATGGAAAACAATTCATATTTTTTTAAAAAATAGAGAGATTGGAAAGCTATCTTAAAATATCGCTGGCCGTTAAATGAAATGGTAATGAGTTTCTAGAGCTTATTTTCTATTTTACAAATACTTTTAAAATTGGGAAAATTATCCATTATGGACACATACTTACTTATAAAATCAATTCATATACTCACAGGAACAATTTGGTTATCCGGATATTTTGTATTGATATCAATACTTTATTATCAGGATGAATCTTCAAATATTAATGATTTTTCTAGACTAATCTATATTTTAGAAAAAAGAGCTTCTATTCTTCTCGGTACATTAGGATTGATCGGTATCTTTTTGGGATTTTTTCTTTTAGAGAAGAATGATTATTTATCTTTTCCTTTTGGAATAGATCCAAGAATCAGAAATAAATTTATTCTTAGTTTTGTATTACTTATTTTAATGATTCTTATAGGAAAACTATCCGGAAAATTAAAACCCGGAGGAAGTTTGAATCATATGCATACAAAAACACATTTTGCTAAAAGGAGTTTATCAATATTGATATTTCTTTATTTTATCTTATATTTTATTTTTATACATACCATGGTTACATTTAGAACCAATTAATTAGGATAAGAAAATAAGAATACATTCTATTCTTGACACTCACAGCTTGTAAGATTGGTTTTTTGAATCTCAATCCGAATCAGGAATATGGATCTATCCAAAATCGGAACCTTTAGTCATTTTCAGAAGGTTTGCGTATTCACAAAAGAATCAGCCACAAAATGGCTACATAACAAAATTGGAAAAGTAATATTATTTATGAGATTAGGTAGATACCCAAATCTATTTACTAACTCTTTTGTAGATTGTATACCTAATTAGGTTTAAGAATTTAAAAAAAGACAATTCTATCATTTCTAAATTCATAATATTTTCAAGTTTTGTAATAGAGCTCAGTCCCATTGTTTATAAAAATTTACAAATATATTGTATTTATCATATAATCTACTCTTATCTTCCATTTCTTTACTTTTTGTATTATTTCCTAAATCTTTATTGATTTGAGATAAGCGGTAGTAACAAACAGTTAAATATTTATTATTTTGAATGCAATCCTCATAATAATCATTGGCTTTATTTAGAAACTCCGGTTTTTTTTCTCTTTTGTACAAAGAATAAAAGAATTCACCCGAAAGCTGATTGGATTTATAATTCCATTTTTTATAGATTCTCAGACTATCATAAAATACAAATCTTTCAAAATTCTCTTTTTCTATAACTTCGTCTTTCTTAATAATAAAATTTCCTATAGAATCTGTGATATAATTATTACGTATAATTCTGGTTTGATTTAAAAACGAGACAATATCGATAGAAAAGAAAAATATCAAGACTAAAGATATAACTACAAATTTATTTATTAGAGAATCAGAAATCACTTTTTCTGATTTAGATTGCACAAGTAAACCAATAAGAATTACCGAAGGTATGAGTATTGAAGTATCAAAGAAAGTAAAATCAAATAATTCATGAATAGCCATTCCCATTAAAGAAAAGGTAAATACCTTATCTAAAGACAATCGAGGCTTATTCTTTAAGTAATACCGAATGATGATAATGACAAAGAATACTGAAATCAAAAAACCAATTATTCCAAAATTGTACAACATCTGAACAATCATATTGTGAGCATGTAGAAACAATCCGAATTGGTTTAAGAATTCTTTAAAGTTATTTGAAAGTTCAAATGGAAGGACAGGTGGAAGAGAGGCATGCAAAACAGGACTATCCAATCCAAAACCAAAATAAAGTGAATAAGTATAAATTTCTTTTAAAAATAATTTCCAAATTGATATTCTTATCAAAAACGAACTACTATTGAGAAACATTTCTCTTTTAGTATAGAGGAAAATCAAAGTAATTAAGACAATTATAACGAAAAAGTAATTTGTGAATGAAGGCAATTGAACCTTCTTCTTTATATTGATATGTAAAAAATAAGCAAAACTTAAAATAGAGGTTGTGAAAACTCCAAAAAATGTAGCTCTGGAAAATATATAAACCAGAATGAAAATACTAAAAATTAACAAACCTATCTGAAGTAAATATTGTTTCTTATGAAATTTTAATAAATAATAAAAGGATGGAATTAAAAAAACAGTTATAAATCCTCCGAGTATATTGATATTGTATCCTGCAATGTACTCTTTCAATGAACCTAATGAGCTTATACTAAAAATCATAAAAACTTTAAGAAAGAACATCAATGCAATTGTAATAAATAAATTTACTACCAAATGCCTTTTAAAACGATAAGAGTATTTTCTTTCATTTAAAGATCTGGAGAGTAAAAAAAGCAATATGGCAGTGAAAAAATTTATTAAGGCGAAGAAGGAACTAAAACTATCATAAGAAAACAGATAAGAAATAAATAATAATATAAATATTATGATTGAAAATATTGAAATCCTATCAATTTTTATAGATAAATTAAGATTCCGAAGATAAATAAGGGCAACCAGAATATATGCAAACAAAGGAAGATGCTTAATTGTAACTCCTAAATAAAAATAAGATAAAAATAAGTTTGATGAAATAATTACTGTAAGAAAGAAATACTCTACTCTATCTTTAAAAGAATTTGATAGAAAATTTAAATACAATGAATAGAGAATATAACAAAACTTAATAAATAGTTTAAATTTGGGGAATCCTGTCACCGGTAAAACTTCAGCATTGTAGCCGAATACTAAAATCAGAAGTAAATTTGAATTAACAAAAAATAAATTGTCCGAAATAGATCGGACTTTATTTTTCCTCTGAAAAATTAGGAATTGGATAAAGAAAATCATACCCAAATCAAAAAATGTATTTTTTCCGATAGGGCTGAAGAGAATAATTGAAAACTGAAATAGAAACAAAAAGATTTGAAATGTCAGAGGAATTTTATTCATCAAGGTAATTCAAATTACATCAGTATGTGATAGTATCCAATTGATTTTCGATTAAATCCACATTTAGGAATTAAATAAAGTTCATTTGTAGTTCTTTCAAAATTTTTCTTGAATCTTTTTTAGATTATAACCTTTAACAAATTATGAAAGAAAAATTATTTCATTAACTCATCTTAGGCAGTATTTTATTTTTCTAATTTTTTTTAGTTTAAAATCAAAATCATTTTTTGCTAATAAATCAATAAAAATATGGGTTTGAGCGATAGCCCAAGCTGCCGGCAGGCTCACTGCAACCTCACATTTCGCTTCTTTGCGTAATGTGAGTCATTAAATACCTTTTCTTTTTACCATCCTATGATTATTTAAGATAGGAATTGCAATTCCAACTCATAAAAATAAGACTCAAGAATCAATCTCTTCAAAAGACATTTCATTAGATAGATTTATAATCAATTAATTTCCTGAGTTTTAAAGAGTTTTTCTCTTACGACCTCTGAATCACATATTTTGATAATATATTAATATTCAATATTTAATTCTCGAATTCTTTTATCTAGAGTATTTCGATTGATTCCCAAAAACTTGGCAACCCTAGTCTTTGTGTATCTGAATCTTTTTAGAGCGTAATGTATGAGTCTTGTTTCTACCTCTCCGATAATTACGTCCAGAGCTCTACCTTCCAATGAATCCAAAAATGTATTTGAATAAAATTTAGATTGATCCAATACAAATCCATTTGATTCATTCATCACAGAAACCATCTCAGGTCGCGACGAAGTTGAATTTGAAGTATCAATCTTATCAGTTATATCTGAAAAATCTTCAATATCTAAAATTGTATTACGGCTGAGAACGACCGCTCTTTCTATCATATTCTCAAGCTCTCTAACATTGCCCGGCCAATCATAAGATAGAAGTAATTTATGACATTCCCTGGTTAATCCTTTTATTGATTTTGAATTTTCTTTATTGTACCTATCGAGAAAGTGCATGATCAATAAAGGTATGTCTTCTTTTCTATCTTTTAACGGTGGCATAACTAGATTTACGACATTCAATCGATAGAATAAATCTGATCGGAATTTTTTTTCGGATATTTTGGTATCCAAATCAGCATTGGTCGCCGCTAGAATTCTTACATCAACTTTTTTGGTTTTCAAGGATCCCACAGCTTCTATCTCTTTTTCCTGAAGAACTCTGAGAAGCTTGGATTGTAGATTTAAATCCATTTCACCGATTTCATCTAAAAATATAGTACCACCATCTGCTATTTCAAATTTACCTTTTTTCTCAGCAAAAGCTCCTGTAAAAGCTCCCTTGGTGTGCCCGAACAATTCACTTTCTAGGAGATGTTCCGGAATAGCAGCACAATTGATTTTAATAAAAGGTTTATCGCTTCTATTGCTATTGTAATGTATAGATGAAGCTATCATTTCCTTTCCGGTCCCTGAATCTCCGGTGATCAGGACAGACGCTCTAGAGTCCGAGACCAATCTTACTTTTTCAAATAATTTTTCCATTAATTTGGATTTTCCGATCAATGCTCCAAATTTATACTTTTCTTTGAGTTCTCTCTTTAAAAATGAATTTTCTCTGGATATTTCTTTCTTGGCATCTTCAACCAAATTGTGAATCTTAATCCCCTGAGAGATCAGAGTCGCAACTACCTGTAGAAAATCCGAATACGTTTGAATGTCTATTTCCTTCTTATTGTAAATAAAAACACTCAAAACTCCTATAATTGTATCTTCACTTTTTACGGGAGTGGAGAGCAGGCTAACTGTTTCCGGATCATTTTTAAAATAATTTATATAGCCCACTCTATTTAAAAAATCAGGATGGGTGGAGACAGAAGGTATGAACACAGGTTCCCCTGTATCAAACACTCTTCCTGTTATCCCCTCTCCGGGTTTGTAGGTTCCCCGTTCGACCTCATCATTAGAAAGACCGACTGCGGCAACAAGCCTTAGAGTACCGGACTGAGGTTCATAGAGAACCAAACTTCCCTTTTCCAACTTAAGGCTTTTTTCCATGATCTCCATGATTCTTTGAAAAATATCATCCAGATCAAGAGATGAAGTTACTATTTTGGAAATCTCAATCAATACCTG
Organism: Leptospiraceae bacterium; assembly: GCA_024233875.1. Taxonomy (GTDB): domain Bacteria; phylum Spirochaetota; class Leptospiria; order Leptospirales; family Leptospiraceae; genus JACKPB01. The sequence goes on along the minus strand of JACKPB010000006.1, from coordinate 180,618 downwards.
TTGAATCCGGTTCTTGGTTTCTAATTTTCTGTAATTCGTTAAATTTTTGAAGATTTGTCCTGCCTGATTCGCAAGTATAGAAACGATCTGGAAATGTTCCTGAGTGAAAGAATCCAATCTTTTTGAATCCAGAGAAATCACACCAATAGTTTGATTTTCAACTATCATAGGAACTGCCATTTCCGACTGAAGATCAGGTTTGATTGAAACATAGTTAGTATCGGATTTCACATCATTTACAATTTTTCCAATTCCAGTTGAAGCAACAATTCCTGTTATCCCTTCCCCTAATTTCAAACGAACTGACTTCTTGATTTCCGGTTTGTGCCCCCGGTAGGTTACTATTTCCAGAATTGATTCTTTTTCATTGATCAACATTAAAGAACCGGATTCAACCTGACAAAACTTTATACAATGGTCTAAGATTAGCTCCAGAAGTTGATCTGGATCTAAAGTGGAATTCATGGCTAGGGAAACTTCTGAAATAGAAAGTAAGGGATTCAAACTGGACATCAACATGATGCTTATACTATTAGCAAAATGCCACTTATATGGTCAAGAAAAAACCGAACCTGTATTCTTCCAGCAACGGAATACAGATTGACTTGGATGGAAATGAATCCAAAATACTACTCATATGAAGAAAAATGGATTACTTCTCACCCTCACGGGTATCAATCATAGACTTCACCAATCTTTCCAGGATAGCTTTCAGTTCTTTTTTTTCAACAGGATCAATCGATTCGATTTTTTTATCCAGTCTTGCCTGGTAATCTTCATCTTCCTTCAGTTTTTCAGTATTCAATGTGACCATTTTTTACTCTCCTATACAGCGGAAAATCGATCCTGCAACCAATTTTTTAGAGGCAGCCAAGGTGTCTAGAATATTCTTTTTCTATATTCTTCTCTGGTTACTCATATTTCAAGTCTTTAGAGTATCGTTTCTGATTTCGTACAACTCATCTTTCCCAAACGAATCTTTTTCAACTTTCCTAAAAGTTTTGGCACATGGATTTCGCTTCGACCTTTCAATTATTTTTAGTATTTTAGTACCCTTTCTAATTCTAAGTTGGTTCTCTCCAAAAATCAAAAATAAATACTTCTTAGGATTTTGGAAGTATGGTCCCCTACCTTTCTTAGTATATTCTATATTTCATTTGACTGGAGATTTTATCTATTTCCAAAACGCAAATAAACATTTAGGTTATGAAGGATTTGTTTTTTTTGGAAAAGATTTTTATGTTTTGTTCACCTCGGTAATTCTTTCCCAGCCCCTTCTTGTCCTGGTCAGCTTCCTTTCCGGAATGAGCTCCCTCTATCTGGTTCTCAGGTTTTTTAAGAAAATTGAACTAACCATTCCCAAACTATCCAAGAGATACTTTCTTGGTATTTTTCTTTGGATTCTTGTCTCCATCCTCTCTATTCGCGGGGGAACACAGAAAAGCTTCTTGAGCCCGAGCAATGCCATCGTTACATCCAATCCACTACTGAATCAATTTGTATTGAATGGAATCTTTACAACCATTCTGGACTATAGAGTTGAAAAATTTCCACAATATCAATCTATGAATGTATTGGAGGCCGGAAAGTTAGTCAGGGACATGATAGAATATCCGGGTGCTGTCAATGCAAATGAGCTCTTTCCCCTGTATAGGAAAACTCACAATCAAACCAATAAGGGGAAACCTGATATTTTTTTGATCTTTCTCGAAAGCTGGCCAACTAAGTACATACATGATGAATTTTCACCTTCCGTGTCCGGTCAGGAAATCACTCCAGAATTTCGTAAACTTCAAAAGAAAGGTGTGTACTTTCCAAAATTTTTTGCTAATGGTGGTCGTACATCAAATGGTTTGGTATCCTTACTTACAGGCATTCCCGATAGACCGGGACTTTCTGTAGTGCACACCAAGTATTCTCTGAATAATTTCTTAGGTCTGGGTACTATTCTAAAAAAATCCGGATACAGTACTCATTTTTACTATGGTGGGGAGCTTTCTTTTGAGAATTTGACACCGGTGATCAAACATTGGGGATTTGATAATTTAATCGATCTTCCGGTATTGGAAGAAAAGAAAAAATACCAAAAGGGAATCTGGGGATTCAATGATAGGGATGTAATGGAAGAGGTTCTATTGGACATAAAATCGAAAACGGATCGAACTCCAAGATTGACTGTTCTGCTCACTCTCTCAACCCACCATCCCTTTCAAATTCCTTCGGAAAAATTTCAAATACTACCTCCAGATGGGGATGAAAATCTCTTCGTCAATTCACTTCATTATGCAGATTGGGCATTGGGTGATTTTTTCAAAGAAGTAGAAAAATCAGATTTGTTTGACAACACAGTATTTGTTCTTGTGTCCGACCATACAAGCCATAGGCAACTGGATTATTTTCAGGATAGAAACATACCTTTCCTAATATTCGGTAAAGGTATTCCAAAAAATACTGTAAATCATCGGATTTCATCTCAAATTGATTTGATTCCGACAATTCTCGGACTCATCGATGGAGAGCATTATTTTTCCAGCATGGGAAGGGATATTTTAAATGATCCCCGGGATGGATATGCGTACATTGCCTTTGGGAATATTTTTGGATGGGCAGAAAAATCTTTGTTTTTTGTGGATACCGTCAACGAACACAATGCCCTCCTTTTTACAACCGAACCTCCTTATGAAGCAAGAGGAGAGTGCAAAAACCTTCCGGTTCTATGCACCGAACATCATTTGAAATCCAAAGCATTTTTAAATTTATCAGAATACTTACATAGTAAAAATATGATAGCACCGATGGAGGCTCTCAAATGAAAAATCTAATCATCCCAATTCTTGCGATTTTCATAGGAAATTGTTCCGTTGCACGCGAAGGCAGACTCTTCCCGGAAGCTACCTGGTCGGAAACCGGTAAAAAAATTGTAATTTATCAAATTCGTTTTCAGGAATCAGACTCCTGGAATCCACTTATGGGGACAACAAACAAATCTGAATTTCAAACCTATCTTGAAGTCTACGACTGGAAAGATGGGAGTCTGGCCGACTCTCCTAATACAGTTCGTAAGTTGCCCTATTGGGTGCTTCCGCCCAACGCTTTCTTTCATGAAGCTTCATCAAAATTTTATTTTTTAAGAGGAATATCAGGAACCGGATTCGGTACTGCACCCAGAGTAGTTTCTATTTATGATCTCAATTCAGACACGACTAGTGATTTAGCAGACAGTTCAGAATTAAAAAATATTTGGTCTATACTTCCATCTCCCGATCGAAAATGGATTGGTGTTGTCTCATCAGAAGGAAGCATGACACAACCCGTTGGATTTAAAATTCATATCCTGGATACAGTTTCAGGTAAGGGTAATGTGAAAGAAATTTCTACCTGGACGGATGGACCCGAATCAGGAATGAGTTGGAAATCGGATAGTACTAAACTTTTTCTAAAGTTAGATGGAAAACTATTTTCGTTGGAAACTCAAGGAGGTGTCAAATCCGAAGCTGTATTTCCCGAGTGTTTCTACCCGGGAACTTCATTCGGTTCTAAGATTTCCAATTCAGGTGAATATCTAGAATTCAGCACTCCCCAGAATTTTAAAGAATTTGAAATAAAAAAGATCGAAACCTTTCAGCCCTTTTCAAAACAAAAACTGGGGAATTCAGAGAAAAACTGCCTCTAGGAGATGAATCCCATCTCCTGAGCAAAGAGGATCATAGCTGAGAGTGCTGCCTTCCTGGGGAAAGGATGATCTAAATTTGGTGAACCAAATCGCATTCTCTGCGGAAAGGGAGCATAGGAAATATCCCAATGATGTCCGTGGAGCATTGCAAGATCCGTAGCTATCGGTGTATTGACTTTTGAATGTCTTTGGGTTACCTGCATATCATTATTAGCATCGTACTTATTCAACTCCATCACTCCCTGAATTTGAAAGTAAGGAACTTCCATAGCTGTAGTTGAACCGGTAATATTGAAAATAGGAATATTCAATTCATCAATTTTCTTTAAATTTTCTTCAAGAAATTCCTCTCTCTTTGTAGTGACCAGATCGAGAATAGCACCCTTGATATCATACTCGGGCAATCTCTGAACTTTTTGAGGCAACTCGATCACCGGAGAGATCAAAGTTAAAATCTTGGCTAATTCTTCAGATAGGTTGATGTTTATGTCTTTGAGCGATTCGTACATTGAGTTTGCCAGATACGATCCTCCCGGAGCACCCGCCCAATTGAAAATGCACTTGATCCTGGATTTTAGATCAGGTCGCTTAGAAAGTAAGGTCAATACATCCGGAGTGCCCTTACTGTAAGAAATGATAAATATGTCTCCCGGAGGTTGTTCTTTCCCTTCTTCGATGTGTTTGGCATGGGCATCCAATCCCCTACCTTTTTCAATAGCATTGAGAAGATCACTTACATTGGCTTCACATCCCCTCATCGGATGGGAATCGGACTGAAGGATTCGAATCGGAAATTCTGATTCGACCAGAGGAAATTCATCCTGAAATGCCATGACCGGAAGAAGACCAGTGAGTAGTCCGGGTGCAAAAACGAGTGTTGTGTTTTGAATTGGTTTTTTGTCTAATTTTGGATACTCATTTGACCATTCATCCGGACCTTCTGCTCGGAGATATCTCAAAGCAACTTTTTGACGTGGATCTCTATCATCACTTCCTCCGAAAAGTTTCTTTTCGGTAGCCACAGCAACAGCATTTTCATCTTTAGCTGCTTCTGTGATAAATAGATTGCGCCATCGTTTGCCCAACCAGGACTTTACATAAGGATCTTCTAATTTACGAACATCTTCCTTTACAAGATCCCTAACCCGGGAAATCAACTCCTCATAATTTCCATTTTTTTCAAGGTTTTTTAATTCTTCCATTCTCACTTTCCTCTATATTTAAAATACTGAAATAATACTTTTCAATCTTTTGTATTCATCATAATCCGATGGATACAAACTGATTGGAGTGATACTCACATATCCTTTTTCATAAGCCTCAAAATCTGATCCGGGTGTAATCACCTTTCCCAACTCTGAACCACCTAGAAAAAAATCAGATATACCTTCATAAATCGAATTGATTTCATAAGTATCGTAGTACACACGCTTTCCGAGAGTAGTCAATTTTATCTTATCGGGAGACGAATCAAAATTTACAGGAAAATTGATATTGTAAACAATTCCTTTTTGAAAAATATCTAATTTTGTTTCCAAAATCTCCAAAAACATTTCCGCTTCGGGAATATAAGAATAATCTTTATCTATATTTCCCGAACTCAAAGCAATCGACATATAATCATGAATCGCACCATGCCTCGCCGCTCCAACAGTTCCCGAATAATGAACATCATGTCCCAAATTTACACCCCGATTGATTCCGCTAAGAACCAAATCGATTTTGGGAAAAATATTTCCATGAAGTCCTATATTCACACAATCCACAGGAAATCCATCCACTATGTAATGATTTTCCATTACCTTTTCTACCCTGAGCTTATCGAAAATCGAGAGAGCCATTGAAGTGGCAGATTTTTCTTTCAGAGGAGCAATCAAAAAAGTGGAGTGTTTTTTCCCTAAGACTTTTTCGAGTGCTCTGATTCCATTCGATGAGATACCATCATCATTAGTAATTAATATATTCATAATTTAGAGAACGATTCCCAGGAAGGTACTCAGATAGTACAGAACCAAAAAGATCGGTAGTGTGATGCTGGAAATGTAAGAAGAAAAAACCAATCGAAACATCCTATTCAAATCAATATTGTATATGGCGACAGCACCTCTGGATATATTAAAGATAGTCAATAAAAGCGTAAGGAGCATGATAATTAGAAATCCGAACAATCCCTCGATACCCATTTGAACAAGAATGATAGAAATAGGAGTAGAAAGGGTAAAAATGGACAAGGAGTATCGGATAAAGGAGATCATTCGATTTACATCTCCCTCCCCCCCATTTTTTCGGATTTCAAAATCGATCAAACCCGTGAGAAGGGCTGGAATCATGTTCAAAAATACAGTATGAATCAAAAATGCAGAGATGATGATCAATCCTGTTTCGGAATGAAACGGAGGAGTCATGTACACTCCGGCTACAGAGAGACTGAAAGACGCAAAGAGTGCGACCAAAAATTCCCTCCACCTGGACTTGTTCTCCTCATAAAAGAAAGGAAATTCATCAGGGTTAAACCAAACCAAATAAAGATTATTGATTAAGATCGAGTCCATTAGAACCTCAGAGCGGATGGCAGAACAAGTAGCACAGGAGATTTGTAGATTTCAGAGTGCATCGGAAGATGATTTGTGATACCTGTGAGTTTATTATTAAAAAGATGCAGCATTCTATCGAATGGAGACTCTTCCTCTTCAAAAAGTTGCAACTGACCTTCCTGTCCGCAGAGTTCGGAGAGTTTTTCGAGAGCTTCCTTTCTACCTCCGATTGCATCCACCAACTGCATTTTGATTGCTCTCTCTCCGGAATAAATCTTACCTTCTGCCGCTTTCTCCACCTTGTTCAGAGCGAGATTTCTACCCCTGGAAATATCCGAGAGAAATCTTTTGTAAGTATCGGATAAGAGGTCGTTGATTATCCCCTCTTCTTCAGAAGTTGCTTCCCGGAACATAGAGAGAATGTCTTTGTACTTTCCCGCCTTGTACACATTCATTCTAACATTCATCTTTTCCATCAAACCGGTGAGATCAGGGGACATGGTGATCACACCTATCGAACCTGTGATCGTGCCCGGTTCGGCGTAGATATAATCAGCGGCGGAAGCAATGTAGTACCCACCGGAGGCGGCCAGGTCTTTCATTGAAACTACAATTTTCTTTTCCTTCCTCAAAGACAAAAGTTCCTCAAAAATCTCCTGTGAAGCGGCAACGGTACCACCGGGAGAATTGATTTCGAGTAAAATCCCTTTGATATCAGGTTTTTCGGATACTTCCCGAATCTTAGAAAGAACTGTGTCGGCACCTGTAGAAGAATAGGTCGATTTCCCGGAATGGATTTCCCCCTCGATTCGGATCAAAACCGCTCCCACACCTTCTTTCATTATTTTTTGAGTTTGAATTTTTGATTGTTTATTCGATTTGGAAGTAATGGTAAACAGACCTAGAATCGTTGAAATAAGAGTAAAAAGAAGAATAAAGAATAATAAAATTTTGTTTCTTTCCATATAACAATTGAACTAAAAATCTAATTTAGATGCAAATACATATTTATGATTTACCTTTCAATTTTAGCTGAAATTTTGGGATTTGAATGAAAAAAGCTTTTATCACCGGAATAAATGGGCAGGATGGAGCCTTTTTAGCAGATTATCTTCTAAAGAATGATTATCTGGTCTTTGGGGGATGTAGAAATCCGGATACTGACCATTGGAGACTGAAACATCTTGGGGTTCAGGATAAAATCACTCTTGTTCAATATGATTTAGAGAACTTAGATTCCATCCGCAATTCTATTCAAACGATACAAGCAGATGAGGTGTACAATTTTGCCAGCCAGAGCAGTGTGAGATTGTCTCTCGAATCCCCCCTCCAAACCGGAATTGCAAACACCCAGAGTGTCATTCATCTCCTGGAATCGATAAGGGTTTTTACCCCCGGAGCACTTTTTTTTCAGGCAGGAAGCTCTGAGATGTTCGGAGGTCCCCAGTCTGTCCCCCAAACTGAAACCACGCCAATGGAACCGAAAAACCCTTATTCCTCCAGCAAATGCTTTGCCTACCACCTAACAAAAAATTACCGCGATATCTATCAGATTCATGCTGTGAATGGGATTCTCTACAACCATGAATCAGAGCTTCGGGGTTTGGAGTTTTTTACCCGAAAGGTTTCTTCCCATATAGCCTCCTATTCATTGCAAAAAAAAGAGATTTTGAAAGTAGGAAATATTTCCATCATCAAAGACATCGGGTATGCTCCTGATTTTGTCGAAGGAATGTATCACGCATTGCATAGAAATTTGCCGGATGATTATATTTTCTCAACCGGAAAAGGAATTCCGATCAAAGAATTTATCGATCTGGGATTCAAAGCCATTCAGGTAGATTTGGAATGGGTTGGGCTGGATAACAACCAAAAGGCGTATGACAAAAAAACAGGTGAGCTTCTCGTCGAAACAGATCCAAAGTTTTATAGAATCCAGGAATCTAACCATCAAATCGGAGATCCCTCCAAGGCCAGAAATCTTCTGGGTTGGTCTGCCAAAACAAATCTGGAAACAATTGTTCAAAGGATGATAGAATCAGATATAGATCGCTTAAAAAGATTAAATAATTAACTTTGTGGATTTAAAAATTCAAAACTAAGTAGGGTAATGTCATCCATTTGTTCTTTTTCACCCCTAAATTTCTTTACTACGGAAATCAGATGTTCCGAAATTTCACGACTCGAAAGATTGGATTTAGATTTTAATAAATTATAGATTCTCTCTTCCCCAAATTCTTCTTTTTGAATATTGAATACTTCAAACAAACCATCACTGAAGAGGACAATCTTATCTCCGGGTGAATAAGAAAGTTTTGTATCATAATAAACTACTTTTTCACGAAATCCCAAAATAGCTCCTGAAGAATTCAGAAAATTAATTTCTCCATTTTGAATAAAAACTTGAGCGGGATGTCCTGCTGAGGAATATACAAATTCATTCTTTTCTAAATCAATATCAATTACAACACAACTAAAATATGACTTTAGTGTCTTATATCGATTGTAGTACTGTCTACCCAATTCAGAAAGAAGCAATCCGGGAGTTATATTGAGGTTTTTTACATTACTGTATTCCGAATAAATCGTCATCATCATCAATGCCGCATGTACCCCATGTCCGGTAGCATCTGCTAGAAATATCCTGATTGAGTTTGGGGAAATTTCATGAATAGAATAGAGATCTCCACCTACTTCTGTCATGGGAAGGTATTGGATATTGTAATCAATTTTAGGGTGATTCAGTGGAACATGATTTAGAATTGTTTTTTGAATTTTTTGAGAAATCTTTAGATCCTTCTTAATCGTTTTCAATACCCGATTCAATTCTTTAGTTCGAATTTCTACCCGGGTTTCCAATTCTTCGGACAATTCTTCCACCCGATTGAATGCTCTTGAATAACGTATAGAGAGTATAAAAGATTGAGACAAAACAAAAATGAAAAATCCCAAGTGTGCGAGATTGGAAGTATTGAGAAAACCATTGCTTTTTAGGATATCGTTGCTTACAAAACCAATAAAGATCAGAAGTGCTCCGAAAAAAGTTTTCGCACCTTCTTTCTTTTTGATAACGGAATGAATACAAATATAAAGCGTGAAAAATATAGTCAGAAGGATAAGAAGATGAACAAATGGAAGTGTAAAAGAAAAAATAACGGGTTTGGAAACAAGCACAAGTAAGGATAGCAACAAAAATATTCCTGAAAAAAACCTATTGATTTTAAAATAAATATCTTCAGGAAACATATAGATTAGAAAATAAATAAAGAATGGAGTACCCAAATAAAAAGTCAAATAGTCCATTTTTATAAATATTTCCCAGGGCAGATCAGGAAAAGAATGAACCAAAAAATGTTCTCCGGTCATTATCGAACGAAATCCAATCAATAAACAAAAGACTCCGAACATTAGAGGTGTCTTATCTTTTCTTCTGAGAATGAATAATCCTAAATGATAAAAACCAATTATGGATAGACTTCCGAATAGATAAAAATCAATAAATAAACTTCTTTCTCTATTTTTTAATAGGTCATTGAAATTGCCCATTCTCGGGGTACTCCAGATACCTCCTTTTCTATCATGGAAATTTGAAATATGTATTGTGAGAACAAAATCCTGAATTGGATCTGTGAATAAAAGAATTGTATCGGGCAAAAATTTAGGTGAACTGGAATTTGAATCAGTCCCCGGAGATCCCACCGTAAAGATCATCTCCTCATTGAGAAAGACCCTATAGGCTGTTCCTATCCGATCAAAAGACATTCCTAGATTAGGATTGATATTGTTTTTAACGTGGATTCGATAGGTTGCATATCCAAAATTTGAATATCCTTCTTTTCCCCAGACTGAAGGTACTTTCATGAATTTTTTCTGAGTCTCATTCGGATCAATCGGATCCAGGAACTTATTCTCATAAAATTCCCAATCTCCATCCAAATTCAAAATACTGTCATTGCTTATTGAAACTCCTTCCAGGTCCAAAACACCTGAATGAATAAAGCTACGGGATGAGTTTGAACAACCCAAGAGGAAAAGGATCCAAACAATAAGTACAGAAATGCATTTCAATTTAATTTTATTTGCGGGGATCATATCTATACTTTCATTACCAAAATAAAGGAAATGGAGAGAAAAAAGCAAAGGTATCGTTTACAGTTCAGTTCAACCCGATCCTTTTCAACTATTTTGAATCTTTTTCAAAATTTTCCACATTTTTAGCAGAATCTATACTAAACTAGTTAGATACCAATAAAATAAAAAGGCAAGTACTTTTAAGAACCAGGTACCGAAGACCAAAACTCTTTTTGTACATACTTTTGATAATATATAAATTTTGAAATTTAAAATTCCCGAAGAATAAAAAAATAAAAATAGACTCTTTCCTTCTAAATAAAAATCATAGATTTGAAATCTATTCTATTTCAAACGAAATCAGGTCTTTGGATTTTGAATCACCGGTTGTAAGATTTTCATATAATTGTGATTGTTCAAAAAAATATCTATATTTTTGGAGGTTGAGACAATGAGTTTTCTCGGCAATATAGTATGGTTGATCTTCGGAGGATTGTTTACAGGTCTTTCCTATATTATCTCAGGTCTCTTGATTTGTATTACAATAATTGGAATCCCTTTTGGAATGCAGGCTATACGTGTGGGAATGGCAACTTTTGCACCATTCGGAAAGTCCTACAAATCCTCTGATGACAATGGAATTCTAAAGACAGTTTTCAATATCATCTGGCTTATTTTTTTTGGTTGGGAAATTGCTCTCATGCACATAACTTCTGCAGGTATCCTGGCCGTCACTATCATCGGATTGCCCTTTGCCTATCAACACCTAAAATTGATTCCGATTTCCCTCCTCCCTTTTGGAAGAGATTTAGTGAAAGAATCTTAATCTCAAGGAAAAATCATGGAAGAAACTATACGCAATGTTTTCCCTCTCGGATTTCAATGGGAAACTAGGGATCCGTTTTTATTCTGTGCTCATCATGAAGATTTTTATCCCCGGGGAAATGGTCAACTGGGTCCGGATGCAGATCTAAACGGAAGATTTATCGGACAGGACTTCGTTCCAAAAGATGGTTGGAGAATGTATCATGGCACAAGGACTCCGGGCTTTCCCGCTCATCCTCATAGAGGCTTTGAGACAGTAACAATCGTTCGAAAAGGGTATGTGGATCATGCGGATTCTCTGGGAGCTTCCGGTCGTTATGGTGATGGTGACGTGCAATGGCTGACTGCAGGCAAAGGAATTCAGCATTCAGAAATGTTTCCTTTGATAAAAGAAGATTCTAGCAATCCTCTTGAGCTTTTTCAAATTTGGTTGAACCTTCCTTCCCGTAATAAATTTGCGAAACCCGATTTCAAAATGTTTTGGAATGAAGACATTCCTGTTTTGAATTTTTCTGACAGAAACGACCACTCTATCCAAATAGAATTGATAGCCGGTGCTCTGGGTGAAAAAACTGCCCTTTCCCCTCCTCCGGATTCCTGGGCTAGCTCTCCTGAAAACAGAGTAACTATCTGGCTCATCCAATTGTCTCCCCATTCCATCTGGACTCTTCCAAAAGACCAGGAGGGATTGAATCGAACACTTTACTTTTTCAAAGGATCCGATCTTCAGATCGATGGGCAATCCATACCTCCCTACCATGGGATAGATTTGCTTTCAGAAAGAGAAGTGGACCTACAGAATGGTGAGGAAGAAACTCAGATTCTCCTCCTCCAGGGAAAACCCATAGCTGAACCCGTCTACCAATATGGCCCCTTTGTGATGAACTCAGAGCAAGAAATTCAAAATGCGTTTTCAGATTTTAGAAGAACTCAGTTCGGAGGCTGGCCCTGGAAAGATTCAGAACCCACACATGGATTACAAAATACAAAATTTGCTAATCTCCCGAATCAGAAGGAATGATGTTTTGATTTGATATTTACATTTGCCTGAAACGAAAAATGGAGACACGTCAGTAATTCTAAGAATCTGCATATCTATAGATTCATCTTTCAATTTGCAATGCAACAAAGATGCAACCTCTATTAGAATGTTTTTCGGGTTGAATTGATTCCCCATAGATATATTGCCCAACTCAATTCATGTTACAAAATCAATACAATTCTTAAGCTATGAGATTCCGTTGATCACCAGAAACTTTTAGAAAAATATACACTCAAAATCATTTAGTACTTGATAATTTGGAACCTCATCCAGACTGTTGAATTTCCTTAATCATTCTTTTTAGTGGAGGAGCAATCATGGATTTTCTTTATCCGGTAAGTACAGCTGTCTCAGCATTTATTGTATTTTTTCTCTTCACAAAAAAAATACGGATTGCATTTTTTTCCAAATCAAAGCGCTCCTCAAACCTTCCGATCAACAAACCTCTGTACACCGAAAAAGTCTTTTCCGGAGCCCTCCATGATTTTCCCAAGTATTTGATAAAGATTCTACATAGGCCGATTGATTCAATAGATGAGATCGAAATTGTGAATTCGGAAGAAGACCTGATTTTTTGTATTTCTCTCGAAGAAAATATCCTTTTACAGATTGATGTATTTCGTTCGAATCTCTCGGAGGAAGAGAACAAAAACTGGACATTGAAAATATCAAGCATTCTTTCAAAATATGATCTTTCTTTTCAAAATATTGAAATGGATGAAGACATTTTAGGCACGATAACCTTAGACAAAGAAAAGTCTTCTATTTGCTATCCAATCATTTTACAAATTCTGGAAGCCTTTCCGATTCATCTGAAGTATCAGGACCTGCATGTGATGTATCATTTGACAATTCGGAATCAGCAACCCAATCAAGTTCAGACTTAATCTTCTTCTCTGATTGACATCATTTTATCGCGAAGTAGAGCTGCTCTTTCAAAATCTAAATTATTAGCCGCTTCTAACATGGCTTTCTTTAAGCCCTCTTTCATTGATTTCTTATCTTTGAACTTTTTATAGGAAAAGTCTTTTTCAATTTGACCTAAAATTTCTTCTTCCGGTGTTAGAATCTTTTCGTTCTCACGTTTGATAATATCATTAATTTCTTTTTTAATGGTAATGGGTGTAATACCAAACTTCTTATTATGTGCTTCCTGAATCTTCCTTCTTCGTTCGGTTTCTTCAATCGCCTGCTTCATCGAAGCAGTGATCCTATCCGCATAAAGAATCGCCATTCCATGTTCATTTCTCGCAGCACGACCGATGGTTTGAATCAAGGATTTATTGTTCCGTAAAAATCCTTCTTTGTCAGCATCCAGAATCGCGACGAGAGAGACCTCGGGAATGTCCAAGCCCTCTCTGAGAAGATTGATACCAATGATGCAGTCATAGATTCCTTTCCGTAAATCTCTAATGATTTCTACTCTTTCTATGGTTTCGATTTCACTATGAAGATAGGCCACCTTTACCTGCATTTCTTTGAAATAATCAGTAAGATCCTCAGACATTTTTTTGGTCAGAGTAGTGACAAGCACCCTTTCGTCTTTTGATGTGCGAATTCGTATTTCATTCAATAGATCTTCAATTTGATCCTTAACGGGTCGAACTTCTACAATCGGATCCAATAAACCCGTTGGACGAATGATCTGCTCTATAGTTTCTCCATTCGATTTTTGAATTTCATAGTCTGCGGGAGTTGCCGATACATAAATGATTTTCTGAACGATCTTTTCAAATTCCTTAAAATTTAAAGGACGGTTATCGAGAGCAGAGGGAAGTCTGAAGCCATAATTCACGAGGGTTTCTTTTCGGGCCCGATCTCCGGCATACATTCCTCCAATCTGAGGAATCGTCACATGGGACTCATCGATAATACATAGAAATTCTCCGGGAAAATAATCAAAAAGACAGGCAGGTCGTTCCCCTTCAGCTCTTCCGGTTAGGTGACGTGAGTAGTTTTCTATTCCTGTGCAATATCCCATCTCTTTCAACATTTCTAAATCATAATTTGTACGGGATTCGATTCTCTGGGCTTCCAGGAGCTTGCCTTCCTTTTTAAATTTTGTGACCTGTTCCTCCATTTCAGATCTTATCTTTTTGGACGCTTCTTCAATGGTGTTTCCTGTGGTAATGAAGTGTTTTGCAGGATAAATAGCTAGATTGTCCAATTTGAGTATCGTCTTTCCTGTTATGGGATGAAACTTGGAAAGATTTTCGATTTCATCTCCAAAGAATTCTACCCGGTAGGCTTCCTCTGAGTAAGCAGGGAGAATTTCTATACTATCCCCACGCACACGAAAATTACCTCTTGAAAACTCTAGATCATTTCGATTGTACTGAATCTGTAACAACCTCTTGATTACATGATCCCGATCAATTTCTTCACCTTTTTTTAAAATTAACATAGAATTAGAATATTCTTCAGGTGAACCCAAACCATAGATACAGGAGACAGAGCTAACGATGATCACATCTTTTCTCTCGAGCAAAGAAGATGTAGCCCTGAGTCGGAGTTTATCGATCTCCTCATTCATCGACAAATCTTTTTCGATGTAGGTGTCCGTCACAGGAACATAGGCTTCCGGTTGATAGTAATCATAATAGGACACAAAATATTCCACTGCATTTTCAGGAAAAAACTCTTTGAACTCCCGAAACAATTGCGCAGCGAGAGTCTTATTGTGTGATAGGATAATAGTTGGAAGTGCAAGTTTTTGGATCACATGAGCCATGGTGAAAGTTTTTCCGGAGCCGGTCACTCCCACCAAAGTAAGCTGATCTTTTCCCTCACGAAATTTTCTGTAGATATCCTCAATGGCCTGAACCTGATCACCGGCAGGCTTGTATCCCGACGTTAGTTTAAATAATGACATACCTCCCATTCTCAGGGAATCGAAAAGATTGAAAACTATTTTTCAATGCCCACCTCCATGACTTCCCGAACCTCCACTATGAGAACTAGAACTGCTACTCCCGGAACGACTTCCTGTAGATCTGGATCTGCTGGAACTCCTCGAACTTCTGGAGCTTCCTGAAGAATAATTACAGTTCATATAACAGCTCTGTTCGAGTAGCATACAGGTAGCAAATCCCAATGCCGGGTTTCGATTCGAATTGCTATCGAGCATAATGAGAGTGCAGAGATCCGTTCTTGTTCTGCATTGATTTCTGCAGAGATTAAAATTACTGATTGAAGAACCACTATTGCTACAATTCATGGTTCCGAGTAAAACAAAAATAGTTATGAATAGGAGCTTTTTCATTTTATTTTCCTCCTTTCAGGAGAAGAATGATTTCTTCTTTGTGTGAATCATCTATTTCGCTCAACGCAGTGTGTCCCTGAATCGATTTCGCGTTTACATTTGCACCATGTTCTATTAGAACCTTTACTATTTCCGGATACCTATTGTAAGAGGCATACATTAAAGCTGTATGACCATCCGGAGTGGTTGCATTCACATTGGCTCCTCTATCAATCAATAATTTGACCAATTGCAAATCACCCTCTTTGGAGGCTACCATCAAAGCTGTATACTTTTTCTGAAAACTATCCCTCTCATTTACATTGCTTCCTCTCTTGAGAGTATCAAGAATAGCATTTCTATCACCCCGATAAGCTAAATCAGGTAGGTTGTCCACTCTCTGAGTAGATTGACAGTTTACCAGGATCAAACCCAGAGCCATAATTCCAATTTCTCGTTTCATTTCGATCACCTCTGTCCCTATGATCCCAAATTTTTTCGAAATCAGCAATAGGTGATTTCCCGAAAAAAGGAATTTACCCATGAGCGGAGATAGTTTATAGGTGAATACTACTAGAAATAAATTTGATTTAGGGGGATTTACCTATGAGGTTTTTGCTACAGCAGGAAAAACGTTTCTACCTTTTCGCTCTGTATGTGGGTTTGGTAATCCTCTGGGTGACCCAGGAAATCATTTCCCTACGAATCAACGCTGATTGCCTGAAAGACACTCAAAAATTTTTTGATTATCTTGAAGTTGGATTTGCTTTCTTACCAATTTTTGGAATTTATCTCTTACTCAGAGATTTGAATAAGGGAAAATCGGAGATATCGACTGCTCTGGACGCAATTTCTCACTTAAAAACTCAAAATAAGAAACTCTCAGCACTCAATAAAGATTTTTGGGAATCCACTTCTGCTCAGTTTCAAAACTGGAACTTCACTCAGGCAGAAAAAGAAATTAGCCTATTGATTCTGAGAGGATATTCAAATCAACAGATAGCTGCAGTGCGTGGAAAAAGTTTAAAAACTGTTGAAAATCAAACTTTTTCCATTTACCAAAAGTCAGGAACGACAGGAAAAATAGAATTCATTGCCTACTTTCTATCGCCCCTTCTACCCGAGGAAGACTAGTTCCAGATTTTCTTCCACCATTGATTCGAATCAGATTCATTTCTCTGTTTCAAGTTCATTTTAGATCGAATTGTTTTGATATCCCATCCTGTGATTTTTGCTAAATTTTTAGCTCTTGTATCATTATTCTTTTCTAATTGATCAAAATATTGTTTAGCTTCAGAGCACTCATTTTCACTTCCATTCCAGGGGTGATTTATGATGTATCTACCCTGAAAATTTTCTGTATCTCCTGTTTCCTGAAACATCAAATCTTCAGGAAACGTTCGATTTGTGTACTTCAAATGCAATCGGGTCACAAAAACAGGATAGTCTCCTCCCAACCGACTGGAATCATTCAACCAGAATACGCCCAGAGACTTCAATTCCTTATTGCTCATCGGATCGGAAGCACAGGGATCACACCAACCCATATTCCAAAAGTATTCGGTAAATACGACTTTGTTATTTTCTTTTTTACTTTGATAATCAAACATTGATTTGTAAAAAGAGGCAAATTCATTTTTCACAAAGACAGGAACTTCTATATCTGAAGGCAAACGCACTGTTCTGTAATTTGTAGTTTCAACTCTTCCCGTCTTGGTAAGAACATAGACAAGTAATTCCTGTGGTCCCGAAGCATTGATCATACCTAGTCGAATCGGCAACATAAATCTTTCAGATTCATAAGCAAATTGGATGGGTCTTAGATAGATCAAGCCGGTCTTTGCCTGTTCACCCAGATTTACTTTGGCGACAAAAAATTTTAATTTTTGTTTGATATAAGGCTTTAATGCGGCAGATGCACCTGCAGGAATTTTGTATCCATTCTCCTTCAACCAACCTTCCAATCCGTCTGAATACTTTGCTGAAAGAATTTGGATATCATACTCACCGATAGTGTAGGTTGCTTCGACTTTTACCCCATAGCTTTTAGAATTGGCACGAACTCCCTCTGCTTTTTCTTCGACCATAACAGATTTTGAAACTCCATCCATTTCCATTTCCCGATATCGATCACAGGGATTGCTATCAAAGTATTCCACCAACCTGGGAGCTGTGAAGGCATCCAAATGATCTATGTTTTTTGGATCTCCCACATTGATCTGTTCTTTTTGTAGTACTGACGGTACGGGAACTACTATGGCAAAGTCTTTTAAGTCACCTTTGTAGTCGTTCATCATACTAATTACTGTTCTGTCTTCATTCCTGGATAGGACCACTCTGGAGGCGGAATTGTAAAGACTCGAATCTGCCCTGGCCACATAAAAGCCACAAAATGATAAAATCTCTCTATATGGAAGAAACATAACTATTGTGATAAGTAGTACTGATATACCAAATTTTTTCATAATTTACCTTTTCCTATTATTGATTCCAAACGTACAATTTATCTTCCCAAATCTTATCCCAAATCGGGACAAGAGGAGACAATAAAAATAAGGACCAAATCAATGATGATTGTCTGAAGAGATGATACTGCCAGAAATAAGCCAGAAGTGCGACAAAGAATGAATGCATCCATCTTCCTTTGATATGATTGGGGGTAGTTCGGGGATCGGAAATCATAAAAAAGGCAAACAAAAACAATGAGCCACTACTCAACTGATGGATAAAAACTTCAAATGTAAAACCATAATAGACCTTTCTAAACAACAAAAAGAAAACATAGAAGAATACAAAACTCAGAGAAATATCTCTTCGATCAGCTCTACCTGAAATAATATAGCCGAAGCCCAGAATCCAGAGTCCCAAACTCAAATCATGCCCCCATTGTCCCGGTGAAATCCAGGAGGATTTAAATATATAGATAGACACAATGACGCCCAACATAGCAGGATTGAAGAGATGCTTTCCATTCCATTGGATAATAAACTTTGAGGAAATAGCAATGAAAGCCGCCAGTGGATGAATCCAAAGAGTGTCTGATCGGAGAAGAAGAGAAAGCCCCATAGAAGTGATGAGGGCACTGGGTAGATTTGATTTTTTATTGAAGAAGTGTCCGAAGATAGTCTGAGTGGCATAAGCCGAAATCATTGTGAAAATGACCTGAGAGAGTTGAAGAGAGAAATCACGAAATATCACTCCGATTAAAAGAATAGTAGCCATTATGAAGAATTGTAATTTGCGAATATCCCCTTTTAGAATTCGATCTAAAAAAGACTTCAGTTCAATCATGATTGCCTTCATTCTTATCCAGACCTCTATAGACTTTTTGAATTCGAGTACGATTCATACCCAGAACCCGATCAAAACCACTCAGTCTACATCCCTTTAGAGAAACATTCTTATCTTCTATAGATTCAATTATGCTTTTGTCCAGTCCGACTTCCAATCTTACAATAAATTTCATCGCAGGTTTAACCATAAGATTCAAACCCAAATTTCCCAATTTATTGTATTTCATATAAGTGAATACGAAGATTCTGGTTTTTGACTCATCGATGGGGACAAAAAAAACATATATCTTCAAAGCATCTTTTCTTTTGGATCCAGTTTCTTTTTCTACCCAATACTGATCAAATACTGAATGAACAGGTGTAAAGTATGTTGTCCAATCATCTACAAATTCATCGGTCTCATCCAAATGCAAAAACCATCGTATCAAAAATGGAATTTTTTTTTGTCTTCCCTTATTGAAAACATGAGTCGTAGTCCCGTCTCCCGAGTATTCAATACTCACATTTTTCAAGTCTTCTTCGGAATAGCCCAGAAACGCATGTACTGTAGACGTGTGTTCGGTTTCAGAAAAGTTGTCCAAAACTATCTCAAGTGGAGCGGAAATTTCTTTTTCGCTCAAATCAATTTTGTGATAAGAATCCAGTTCAAGTTCGGGAAAGAATCCTGTAGAATTGGGGGATCTAAACCAGAGGAGTCCATACTTTTCTTTTGTTTCAAACCCCTGGGATCTGCATTCTACTTTTCCTATCGAAGGTGAATCAATGTTTCCATGAATGTCAAATCCCCAGGAGTGATACGGACAGATCAATTTCTCTCCAAGCACTTTTCCTCTGCTTAAATCCATTCTTCTGTGCGGACACCTTGACTCTCGAATTCCAACCCCGGACTTAGTTTTAAAAATTACATAGTCCGTACCCAGAATTTTCTTTTTGATTGGTTTTGATTTGAGGTCGGAGAGTCTGCAAACCGGATGCCAGTGAGACAGTTCAAACATTATTCTTTTCCTGCTTCATTATGTCTGATAAGATCTTCCCGGACTCAATATTTATATACCTTAAAAATCCGGTTATATGATTGTGAAAGCCTAAAAAATAAAGACCCCGATCCGACTCACTTCCTTTGATTGCAGGGATGCCTTTGTCATTGAAATACTTATGCGGCTTTTTGAAAAGACCATCGATCCCCGGTTTGTATCCGGTAGCAAAAATTACAGAATCAAACTCTTCTTCTGTTCCATTTTCAAATACAATAGACGTCTTTTTAAATTCCCGAATCCCGGGACGAATTTTAATTTTTCCTTCCCGGATAGCCCGTACCGTTCCCAGATCAATTAGAGGAATCTTTTCCTGTTCTTTAACCTGTCTCACCGAACCTATCTCAGGTCTGCGGATACCGAAAGAAGAAAGATCCTCTGTTGTCAAATGAAGTAAAACTCTTGAAATCATGTCCGCAGGACCCAGAGGTAGTAGATTCAATAGCATAGCATTGATCTGAGTCGGAATTCCTAATATTTCCCTCGGAACAATCCGGAGGGGACCCCGAACCACCATACTTACCTGAATATTTTTTAATGAGAGATCCAAAGCGATTTCAGCTCCCGTATTTCCTGCTCCAACTACGAGAACTTTTTTATTCAAAAATTTATCAGGATTTCTATAATCCTTGCTATGTATCCATGGATTAGAGAAAATTTCTTTTCCTTTCCAATCCGGAATGATCGGATGATGATTGTATCCCGTACAAACTATAACATATTTTGATAGATATTCCGAATTGTTTGTCATTATTCTCCATTCCTTTTCCTCTTTAGAAATGGAAACAACCTCAGAATTCAATATTGGTTTTATATTAAATTTCTCAGCATAAGAATCTAAGTAATCACAAACCTGTTTTCGGGATACATAACGGGGGTAGTCTGGAGGAAAGGGAAGCAAGGGTAGATTAGAAAAATCTTTCACAGTGTGTAAATGAAGTCGATCGTAATGATTTTTCCATGAATTTGCGATTTGATTAGATTTTTCTAATACTTCAAAATCTAAACCGGATTTGCGTAGTAATGCAGAAATGGCAAGTCCCGAAGGTCCCGCTCCTACAATAATAGCATCCTTTTGAATCATTTTTCCAATCTACCCGCTACCGGAAAGGTCAGATAAAATGGATTCACATAGATCCCGGGTAAAAAAACATTCGAAATTTCAGTCTTTGCGGGAAAATGAGATTTGTCAGAATGGTAGGAATTTACAGAACAAAAATGACCTATTCCTTTTCCTCGAAATTGAGTCGTCAGGTATTCCGAATCCGACTTCTGAAGTAAGGTGATCGGATAAAAAGCGGAATGAATAGGAAAGGGAAAGAAGTGTTTCTTCAAATCAATAGAAAAGAAGA
Organism: Leptospiraceae bacterium; assembly: GCA_024233875.1. GTDB lineage: Bacteria > Spirochaetota > Leptospiria > Leptospirales > Leptospiraceae > JACKPB01. The sequence goes on along the minus strand of JACKPB010000006.1, from coordinate 159,553 downwards.
GTTTATTCTCCTTAGAGATCTCTATTTGAATGGATTTGTCATTTTCTTCCCATTCAAAATCTGCTAATTCCTTCGGGATTCCCCAATTTTTTCTCCCGTGTTCCACAGACAATTCACTGGAAACATATATTTTTGTAATTCGTTTGTATTTTTTTTGCCGAAATTTGAAGTTCCCGGGGATGTAGAGAAGCTCGAAATAAGGTCCCACGTTTGAAGACTCATAAGAGACAAGCATTATTGCACCGGCTCCTCCTGAAAACTGAGAAGAATCCTCTTCGGAAAAGAAGCCAATCTCAGCAGGAATCAAATCTCGCGATAAGAAGGGAAGTATGATCCCTTTTCCTTTTAAATCCCAGGGCGCTTCATAATTTTCCATCATTACCAAATTGTATAGAATAATGAGAAAGAATCAATCAGAAACTTATCTCACAAAAAAAAATTTATTTAGTTACTTTTTTGAAAAACGATGTACATTTAATATATCTAATATATTTATTTTAAAATGTAGACTTAGAGTTTAAATCCAAATCACCGAAAGTTCTCCTTAGTAAAGTTCCAATCCGCGTAGGACAATGATAGTGTTTGTCAGATTTAGTCAATCCATTAAAGTTCTATCGAAACTCCAAAATTAATCTGCCGAATTGCTCCCGGTGTGATTCCGGTGGGCAATCGTCCGGATACGTAAACCCGATTTTGTATGTTTTTACCTACTAAAAATACAGACCATTTTTGAGTTGGATGCTTATATCCTAAGGAGGCATTGACTAAGCCTACTGCCGGTATCACACCACTATTTCCATCGGGGGTTTCATCGTTAGTATTCCAGACGCCGGCATAGGTAATCTCCCCCGCTCTTTGGATACTCAATTGTCCGGGTAGAATATTTTTGTAGGAAGAAAGCGTGGCATATTGTTTGGAGATATGTTGATACTCCGCCCGAGCAAAGAATCCATTTTTTCGATAGCCCAGAGCCACGGTGATTACATCTTCAGGAACATAAGGTAAATTTCTATGATTCGTATCGGGATTTACAATCTTTCCATTTTGATCAATCAGAACCATAGGTAGATTTGTGAATATAATATTATTCTCAGAATCAATTGCATGTGGATATTTTTGATAGGATTCATTTTTGGCATTGATATGAGAATAGACAAGATCAAATGGCAACTCAAAATTCATTTTCATAAATTTTCCAAAATCAAAAGTCATAGAATGCTCAATTCCTTTGTGACTACTTTTTCCGGTATTGATTGGTCTGGTTCCGGTTTCATTGGAAGCTTCAGATGTATCTATGATTTGATCCCGAAAATGCATGAGATACACTGCTGTTTCCATGTAAAAGTACTTTGTTATATCACCGCGGATTCCCGTTTCATAATTGGTAGCTGTCTCAGCACCCAAACGATAATCCTCTCCGTAGGGAGAGATAGCAGTTCCAAAGGTAGGTGGAGAGAAGCTTTTATGTGCACCGGCAAACCAGGTATAATCTTTAGTCAGATCATAAGTTACCCCCATTCCCGGAAGAGCAATTTTTGTATAACTCTCGGTTCCTGTATCCACCAGGAGTGTATCACCGATTGCTGACGCTCTTCTCTCCCGAACATCTCTGGCTGTAGCTGATCTTCTTCGGGTATAGACTCCCTGTGAAACACTTTCATAACGAAGGCCGGGAATGATCTTCAGTCGATCCGAAAGAAAGATTCGATTTTGAATGTATCCGGCATAAGCACGAATCACTCTATCCTGTTGGCTGTAGGGAAGCCCATCCCGAACAAAAGGATAATTGAAAACTGAAATCGCTTTTTTGAAGTTTATATAGTTTTGTTCCCCATGAGCCCGAACTCCCAAATCAATTTCATTTTTTATTCCATAGATATGTACTACACTGGATAATTTGGTTTCAATTCCCAAGGTTGCAAATTTTTGATTTCTCATGGGAGCAGAATTTCTCATATAGAGAATATCCCCCGGTTGATTTCCCAGAAAAGATGGTGCATAAGTGGCAAAGGTATCGGAGGGTGGAAGTGCGGGTGATCCATTGGCTGTCAAATTATTATAAGCATAGTCCTGTCTCTGCCAATTTCGTGAGGCACCGGTTCCGTAGATTTTTGTAATAATTTTATGGTTTTCATTGATTGTATACTCATGACCCAAAACAGCAGAATTTCTCTCCACCTGTTTTAAATCATATCTGGTTGGGTTGATTCTATAGTTTTTCCAATAGAGTCCTCTGGTCAGTCCCAGATAGGATGCTTTAGCTTTTTGATTGTTGTGACCGAGTTTAATCGATATGGTATGCTTTTCATTGAAACGATGACTGAGTTTTGCATAAAAATCATTAACATTGAAATCATTATAATCCCTGAACCCATTTCCTTTTTTGTGAAGATAAGATACATCAATCGATGTATTTCCCCATCTCCCTCCATACTGAGTAAAATTGGAAAAATATGCATTTTCTCCGGCTATGACTTTGTTTGAAAATGTAGGAATTGCAGGAGGTGTTCTTGTCACAAAATTGACTATCCCACCAATAGTGGAGGGTCCGAACAAAATAGAGCCCGAACCTTTTACAACCTCTACCCGGGACATACGATCTATATTTGGGAAATAATAACTTTCAGGCTGACCGTAGGGACTCAGGGAAGTCAGAACTCCATCTTCCAAAATCAAAGTCTTTCTGGACTCTTCATTGCTCACACCCCGAAACGATATATTTGGTGTCAAACCGGCTGAATCCATGTATCGGGTTGACGCTCCGGGTACTCTTCTGAGTATTTCCATTGCATCTACAGGTTGTGTTTCATCTAAAAATTTCTTTTTGATAAGTGTTGCCGATCCCGGTATCTTCTGAAGATCTTCCTTTTTGTCTCCGATCACATTTATCTGAGTTCCTTCCGACATTTTCTTCCATTTTTCAAGAGCTTCTTCTCTTGTTTTCGGTCGATTGTTATCAGGTGTTGTTTCCTGTGAGATCAAAAATCCATGAAATAAAAAAAATAGGGGAATGATATAGCTCATTCCCGGAAAGTTAGGCAATTTAGTAATACGGTTCATACAGTTTATTTTTCTTTGTTTTCTATCAAAATTTATTTAATCTCCATCACCATCTCCCAGACCGGGAGTGAATGTGGAACCCAGATTGGCGGCCAATTCTACGGAAAAGAGAATTTTTAATTCATTCAAAAGAGTATAAAACTCTTTGACTTTAGTGGAACCTGAATTGATTTCCTCTTTTAAGTTTGAAATTTCATTTGCTTTGCTCTGCACCTGTGCTACTTTCTCTCGAATTCTCAAATCCAGAGGAAGGTTGTAGTACCTAACATAATCTGAGATACCGGGACCGCCGGCGCCCAGATAAAATGAAAACAATCCTTCTAAATTGTAGCGAATATTTTCTATACTTCGATCTGAATACCTTGATTCAATGTAGCTTGTTCTAACGACTCCCCCGGATTGAGTAGCCAGACCTGATGGATATCCAACTTTCACATCCTTAATTTTTTCAACCATGTTTACGATTTGTTTGATAAGGGTATCGAGGACTTCTTTGTCGGATTTGTAGTATTCATTTAAGGGACCGGCAGTTTGAAGAATAGTAGAAAAATTACCGGAATTGACCGGATTCCAATTTGAATTGATTCTCGATATGCGGGTATACAGGAGATTGATTGATTCCTGAAGATATGTTTTTCTTCGTCCTGTCAAGCCGGCACAAATCGAAGCCGCATCCTTTGATCCCGAACCGTTATCAAACAGAAGGTATTCAATCGCCGGAAACCCATTTTCATTATCAGTTTTAGAGGAAAGAGTAGTTTCGTTTAAAGTTTCAGTTCCCGAAATACTCGCTTCAATCTTTACTGTATCAGGAGGATTGTTTAAGTAATTTAGAGGCCAGGAATCAATTCCGGTATAAGTGCTTGACGCACCGAATTGAACGACTTCTAATTTTTTTAATATACTATACGATTCTTTCCAGGAAGTTTGAAGTCCTATTAAATTTCCGGTCTGACTGTTGCATGAATCAGGAAGAGCTGAAGCAAGAGTCTTAAAGGAAATTGTTTTTGACTCAAGATCTGAATAGTTATAGGATATAAAACTTTCAGATATACTTTTCAAACTCGGTTTCGGATTGAACGAACTGAATAAATTTGCGAGCAAACCGGAGTAAGACGCTTCCTCTGTTGATGAGTTTGAATGTTTGCAGGCAAATTGGTTGAAAAGAATAAGGAATAAAAATATATTTAGGGTGATAGAACTCAACATCTTTCTTAATCTCCTCGATTCAAAGAGTCCCGGATATCCAAAGTAATTTTTTAAAATCAGTTTTTTTCTGTCTCTCATAAGTTTGTTTCCATTGATTTTTAGAAATTTTTCTATCCGGTCTCTAAATACTTGAAGTCTTAAAACACATTTGAAATCTTTCGAACCGCACTGTAATCAGTCGAGAGAGATGTATTACCGGAAATTTTATTTTTTGCTACATCAGTTATGTAAAGAGTGTTTTTGTAGTAATAGATTCCCTTAGGATTGTAAAATTGTGCGGTGCTTCCCGAACCATCCCCTCTACCATTCAATGAAGGACCTCCCGCCAGAGTACTCACATAACCTGAGGCTGAGATCTTTCGAATCGCATAATTTCCTGCATCAGCTACATAGAGATTGTCCTTTTCATCGATAGTGATCATATAGAGACTGTTGAATTTTGCTGAAGTTCCCTGACCATCAACGAATCCGGATGCATTACTATCACTAAAACCCAATTTAGATCCTGCAAAGGTACTTACCTGACCTGTTGATGGATCATACTTTCGTATGCAATGATTCTTACCATCTGCTATGTAGACATTTCCTTTGGAATCTGCCACAACTCCTTTGGGGCTATTGAATCTTGCAGAAGTGGCAGGACCATCAGTATTGTAAGGTGTGCCCGGAGTCGGTGTGGAGTCCCCTGTAGTTTTCTCTCCTGTTAGAGTCGTAACTGATCCTGAGGTTGTATTGACTTCGCGGATACTGAAGCCTCCATTTTCAGCGACTACTAGTTTATTATTTGCATAACGTATTCCCTCGGGTTTGTAAAATCTATTTGTACCCTGATCCCCATCAATGGTTTCTCTGGATGTGGGTCGATCTTTTCCTGAGAGTAAGGATATTGTATTTCCGGAAGAAGTATTGATACTTAGAATATTGTGACCATCATAAGCAGAATTTGTCTTGGAGGATGCCCCAGAGTTAGCAACATAGAGAATCCCATTGGGTCCTGCTGTAATACCTTCCGGATTGTTGATCACTGTTACTGTGCTTCCATTCCCGGAAGATGAAGCTATTGAAGTGACCACACCCTCTGAAGTGATTTTCACAATCCGATTGTTCTTGCTATCAGCTACATAAATGAGTCCATCCTGACCGATGGTGATGTCTTCAGGTTGATTCAGAATTTCCTTGGAATTTGAAATTCCGGATTCAGAAAGGTCTAAAGTTGTTACCTGAACCGGGCTCCCTGTCGATAGAACTGCCATGGCCAGAAGTAGATTTGTATCGGGACCGGTATCTTTATTGGATGTACCGGGTAGAGCATTGCAATTCATTACGTTCCAACTGAGGAGGAAAAATATGATTGTCCCTAATGTTTTTTTGATTTTCTTCATATGCACCTTTTAAAAAGTTTAATAATCCGTGTTATTGAGATTGAGTCTCAATATACATAAATTTTTTCCAGGGATTTCTGTCAATGAAAATTTTAAACAAAAAGGTTCCTATCCTTCCACTTGTCTACTATAGAGTTGTTCTCGGTTGTTTATTGATTTATTTGCTTATTAGATACTTTGCATATGGATGGATATCAAAGTATTTTATCGATATACAATTTAATTTTCCACATTTTCCATTTGAAATTCTGCGTCCTTTGCCCGGTATCAGCATGTTCATATTATTTATAGTTTTATTGATTCTGGCATTTTTTATCCTGATAGGATTTCATACCCGGATTTCCGCACTATTCTTTTCTATCGGATTTGCATATCAGCACTTATTAGAAAAGGCTATCTATCTAAATCACTACTATCTTATTTTTCTACTCTGCATTTTACTCATCCTTACCAACACCACTCTTACAGAAAGCAGTCTCCGGGGAACCATACGACGTATCCCCAATTGGAATATATTTCTAATAAGATTTCAACTCGGAGTAGTCTATACTTTTGGTGCGATAGCAAAAATGCGTCCGGATTGGCTCCGCGAAGCCCAACCCTTAAAGATCTGGTTATTGATGAATCGAGACATGTTTCTTTTGGGGGATATGCTTTCCTGGAAAATCACTCCGTATTTCTTCAGCTATGCGGGATTGATTTTTGATTTATTTGTATTCCCGGCACTTCTTTACCCAAAGACCAGAAAGATTGCCTATTTCTTTGTGATTGTTTTCCATCTTTTGACTTTTTCTCTTTTTCCGATAGGTCTCTTCCCCTGGATCATGCTCTTCCTAACACCAATTTGCTTCTCCAATAGGTTTCATTATCGAATAGTACGTAAATGGAATCAATTATTCAAGAAAGTAATTATTTTTGTTGATCGATATAGAATTTCTTCCGGTAAGAGAGTGCAATCTAAGGGGCGAATTTTATTGATATTTGCTTTGATCTATGTTTTTCTTCAGATCACCCTACCTTTCCGACACTTCTTTTATCCGGGGAATCTACTCTGGACTGAAGAAGGATTTAATTTTTCCTGGCATATCATGGCCTGTCAAAAAAACGGGACCTATCAGTTCTATGCTAAATCAAATACTACAGGTGAAAAAACTCCTTTGAACTACGACTATTTACTCAGCGACAGGCAGCTGGGTCAGCTGAAAACAGACCACTATATGATCTGGCTTTTCGCTAAGGAAATTTACAAAAGAGAAATGGAGAAAGGAAGAGAAGATTTCCATATTACCGTCGATCATTATGTTTCATTGAACGGGAAAAAAGCAGTCCCGATCATTGACCCGAACACAAGGATCAATGAAGTAAATTTCAATATTCTCTCTCATAACTCTTGGATTTTACCCCATGCAGAATGATGACGTTAAGAATCTTGGATAAATACCCAAAATTCATCAAATTAGTTGAGTAGAAAGTAACCTCTCTATTGAAAAATGTCCAACAAAACGTTACTTTTATCAATCTGCCTCTGAACCCAAGAGTATTTTCCGGGAGGATAGAGTGTGTGAGTTCTACTCAAATAAAATCAAATTTTTTAAAAAGAATCTGTCGGTGTGGGGAGGAAAAGTGAAATGATTTATGTGAATTGGTATATAAGAATTGGTATATACTCAAAGTTCTTTCTCAATTCGAATTCTTGATACCTGACAAACTTGGTTCCTAAAAAAAATATTCTTACTAAATAGAAATAGGCTTTATCAATATGTTGGAAATCTTATTCTAGTTTTTAGATTTAGATGATTTTTTGAATTAAAGAGATCCAAGAATATGGAATTGAGCCATCCCGAAGACCAAAGCAAACTTTTTGAAACCAGTATGTCTATTTTTTCAGACTCTCACCTTTTACTGGACTGGAATGAAGGGTTTGAAACTGAATTTCAAAATTCACTCGATTCGATATTTGTCCACTCATCTCTAAAAATAATTGCCAGCAACCACTTCGAGGAATCCGACCTAGATCCACAGTTTCTTTATTTACTCTATAGCGGAATGGGTGAAGAGAGAACGTTTCGATATGTTCAGGACAACCTGGTTATTGAAGTCAATGAATACAAAACTGTATCCAAACAAATCATTCGAACAGCCAGAATCATATCTACCAAAGGTTTGGATTCTGATGTTGAAGTCGCCTCCCTCCATTCCTCCAATTCAATTTTTAGCCTGAAGAGGAAAACCCAAAACGAACTTCGTATCGCAAAGGAAGCAGCCGAAGCCAATAGACGTGCAAAAAACTATTTTCTCGCGGCTATGAGTCATGAACTAAGAACCCCTATGAATGGAATCATCAACATGTCCAAATTGATTCTCCAGAACAATCCGGATGAATCACTTGAAGAAATGGCGACGACGATTCTAAACTCAGGGACGACTCTAATGTCACTGATAGACGACATTCAGGATATTTCCAGACTCGAGTCCGGAAGTTTCCGATTGGAAACTACTGATTTTGACTTAGTAGAGTCCATAGAAAGCCTATTGATTCTAGTCTATCCCCGGATCAAAGAAAAATCACTCAATTTTTCTTTATCTATAGAGCCCAATGCCAGAAATCACTTCAGGGGAGATATAAAGAGAATCAAACAAATTCTACTGAATCTCATCGGAAACTCAATAAAATTTACAAACAAAGGTTACATTAAGATCCAAATCAAAGATCTTCAAAAAGAAAAAAGTGATTTGAGATTTATCCAATTCATTGTAAAGGATTCAGGCATAGGGATAGATGAAAGCTTAAAAAGTAAGGTTTTTGAAAACTTTTATCAAGCCGATCTTTCCCATTCACGGTCGTTTGGAGGAGTTGGAATCGGGCTTTCTATCTCTAAGCATATCATCCAATTGATGAAAGGAAATATTGACTACACAAGTGAATTGAACAACGGTTCGACTTTCTTCTTTGAAATTCCCCTACAAAAAGTTTCATTACTCAATGCTAATAAATGGGGAAATGTCCGTCATCAACCTATCAATCGAATACTCATAATCAAAGAGAAATTGAATAATGTAGAGCATTTATTCAACCAGCTCAATTCTATAAATGTATTGCCCAGTTTAGTAGATGATCTCAAATCAGTCCCCTATAGGAATAATTACAATCATATTTTCATAGATCATAACCTGATTCAGGATGATATAGATTCTTTTAAAGAATTACTGTCTAACCTTGAAAATAAAGATTCTACTCACTTCATTATTGTATTTACGGGTTACCATAGCAGTATCAAAGAATTTTATAAACTTTTATCTATTAACTTTTCAATTATCTCTGATCTCTACTTACTGAAAGATATCTTTTATTTGAATGAATTAAAACAGGAATCATCAAATTTTAACACACCCACCCTAGCAACCAAGGTTTTGGAACCTGGTGGTACAAAAAACATTAAGGTTCTTGTTGCAGAAGATGTAAAAGTCAATCAAATCATCATGAAAAAATATTTAACCAAGTCAGGACTTGATCATTTGATAGTGGAAAATGGAGAATTGGCGTATCAGGAATTTTTAAATTTTAAATATGATATCATACTTATGGATATTCAAATGCCGGTAATGGATGGTCTCACAGCCACGAAGATGATCCGTGAATCCAATTCTCCTAACTCCAATATTCCTATCATAGCAGTCACAGCAGATGCAATGAGCGGGGCATCGGAATACTATCTGAATAATGGATTCAACGAATACATAGCCAAGCCAATAAATTTTGACCTCCTTATTGAGAAGATCTTCGAGCTAACCTCTAAAAGAATGTATTCAACAGAATGAAAGGTAGATATACTTTCGAAGAAGGTACTAGTTCGGGACTAACTTTTGTACGACTATTTGATCGGGGTACAGGATCCGAAGTTACAGTATTTCCAAAACTTGGACATACAATCACTTCCTTCATTCACAACAAACAAGAATTGCTCTATTTTCCCTTCGATCCAAAAGATTATTCTGAAAATAAAAGCCTGGCCGGTATTCCCTTTCTTTATCCTTTTGCCAACCGTTTGAATAGAAAAGGATTTTACTTCAAAGATCAATTTTACGAGTTCGAAGGAGAGATATTTCGGGATCAATTTTCCAATCCCCTTCACGGATTCTTACTGAAGGAGAAGGCCTGGGATCTTACCTCCATAGATGAAAGTATCGATGGAATTCAATTGACTTCGAGGTTGAATTTCAATGAACAACTGGAGTGCTTTAGAAATTTTCCTTTTTCTCATTCAATTGAGATGGGTATAGAACTTAAAAATGGAAATCTCTCCATCAGCTTAAAAGTCACGAATTCAGGAAATAAGGACCTGCCTTTAGGATTAGGATTTCATCCTTATTTCAAAATTCCATTTGAGGATAGAAACAAAACCATCCTTCATCTTCCTTCTAATTTTGAAATCTCTTTGGATAAGAATCTCATTCCGGACGGAAGGCTAATTCCAATATCGAAGAACGAACCCATTTTTCTAAAAGATGTTTCTCTGGATACAGGATATACTGATCTTGAAAGAGATGATTATGGCTTTGCCCATTTCGTAACCATTCATAGAGAATTTCGAACTGAGATACTATTTGGAAGACAATATAAGACCGCAATGGTCTACACTCCTTTAGGTGAAGACTATATCTGCATTGAGCCCATGCTGAATCCCACAAATTCCTGGAATTCACCCGGCATCGATTGGATGTCTTTTCCTATCCTTTCGCCGGGTGAAGTGTTTTCAGAAGTTTTTCAAATCAAACCCAAAACAGCCGTTCAATCATTAGAGAACCGGTAGCCTGTATGACAATGAACACATCTTCCTGTAATACCGGATAGTTTTAATAATAATTCGGATGAACTGACTCCGGGGGTCTCTGCTAACTCCGAAAGAGAGTCAAATTCCCCATGAAGATCCATCCCCATTTTCTTAAAATCCACCGGGAGCTTCAACATGATTGCATTGTGATTGGCTTCTACCGTATTGTGACCACCCATCCCTACTGATTTAGCTGCGAGAGATATTTTTTGATTGTCATTTGCTGCCATACCGACCAGGATTTCATTGACCGCAGTCAAGAGACCTCTCATCTCAGTCAGGACATAATTCTTCTCATCCGGATTCAGCTCCACATACTTTCTACCATCACTGGCTGAATGAGTCTGTCCCATAAAAAAAAATTTACCCAGGGAAAGAATGACTACGATCCAGAGCCCCAGGGATAGAAAAAAGAAATTTTTGTAATTCAAAATAAAGTACTCCTTGATTTAAAGGCTTTGTACTACCGAATATTCGTCAAGTCGATATGCATGCAATTTGATTGAAATGAATATTTTTTTCCTTATTTTAATACATTTAAAATATATATTATCAATCATTCATTACTAAATCTAATCAAAAATGAAATATTTTTTTTTGCGAAAATCATTCTCAGAGCATAACTACATACTTCGGACTAAATTATTTCAAACTCTAAAGATTCTAAAAGTTTGAATCAATCTAAATTGTTTTTTGGAATCGGGGGAAGTAAGGAATGCAATTGTCTTACTTTCGAAGAATTTTATTTAGTACTCTATCCAATGACAGGAAGAATAGATACAAAACAAAGAGAGTCCAATTTCCGTATTTGAAATAAAGTGTGTCCCTTTTTTGGAGTTTAAGTTCAAAGATACGAAAGTCTTCCTCTCCGATATGGATCGGTAGAATGAGCTCATTGCCCAGAGCATCCACAGCTCCACTGATTCCGCTGAGTGCTACCCGAATCAGAGGACGCCCCATTTCAATGGCTCTCAATTTGGAAGCATTATAGTGCTGATGATTTTCGATTGTATTACCAAACCAGGAGTCATTTACGGGATTGACAATCAGATCCGGTAGTACATGAAGAGAGTTCTCCCGAATCAATTCGGGAAACATAGCTTCATAGCAGAGAGCACCTAACACAATTCCATCCTTCTTTCCTTTTTCATGCGGCCAATAGTTGGAAAGGAAATCCGGATCTTCGATCATTCGCAATTCCGATTCCGTCACAGGACTCAAATAAAGATGGCTGACCGGTTTCTCAAAAGTAAAGCCTAAGGGAAGGGGATTCCCTCCACCGGAATATTCAGATACTTCAGGAAATACAACTCTCAAAAAGGAAAAGAGTTCGGGAATGTATTCTCCAAAGGGGACCAGACGTTTTTTAGTATAAGAATTCCCCATCTTCCCATCTGATTGAAAGATACTGACGGCATTGAAAATCTTATCATCAATTTTATAGACTTCATTATAAATCAGATCCAGATTTCCTTTTTTGGCTAAGTATGTTATCAATCCATGAAACTCTTTTAGATAGTGAACCTCATTAGGATTTTTAGGATCTTTTTTGGTACCATAATATGGAATGGCTGTTTCGGGAAAAATCATCAGATCCAGATTTCCATTCGAATTCCGGATCGCATCCAGAGCCAATTTGGCTGACTTTGTCAGGGCTCTGCTGGTAAACATAGGATCATTTTTCTTTTCCTTCAAACCAATTTCAGTATTGGGTTGAATCATTGCAATTTTGATTGGAACATCACTCCCTTCCAGCTTCATTTCCCTAAAGAGCGAAATATGAAAGAGAAGTAAAAGAATGATTATGGGAATAGACTTAAGAAGGGAAGTTCGATTTTTTGTTTGATACCATTCTATTATAAAAATGATTAGAAATGAGATTAAAAAATTATAAAAACTCAATCCATAGACACCAAAATCTGCAACAGCCCGGTTTAAAAAATCAAAAGAGGTAATGAGATTTCCATAGTACCAGGGAAAGAATTGAAATACAAAGATTTCTGAACCCAAAGCGATTCCGGAAGCAGCAACCATCTCCCAATCCGGGATAAATTTTCGAATCCATCGATAGGAAAGTATCACAATCAATATTTTTAAATTGGATAGAATAGAATACAGAAGAAACAAAAACAGTGCTCCCGTAATTCCGGTTTGAGCCAGATTTTTGATACCGACAAATATCCAATGAAATGCAAAAATGGAAACACTCAGGGAAAGATATATATAGAGAAGTAAATTTTGTAAAATTGATTCGGTAGAATACTTCCTTGCGAGAACTATAAGAATAGTAAACGGGATAAAACCCAGGGGAAAGATTTGAAAGGGAGCAAGACTGAGTAGAACAGTCAAACCAAATCCCAGAATTCCTAAAATGTCCCAATGGGATTTCAACTTTAAAAAATTTGAGAATTTCTCAATTCCGGAAATCATATTTCCCCATGGGACAATACTTGAAGCAAAAATCAAGAAAGGATTTATCTATATAAAATTATTTACCTACCTGATATCTAGAAATAGATTTCAATAATGGAAGAGAATTTTTATCAGAAGGTGTATAGTATTGTAAAAAAAATTCCCCGGGGAAATGTTTCGACCTACGGAAGGATTGCTGTCTTAGTCGGAGTTCCACGGGCTGCCAGAGCAGTGGGATATGCTCTCAATCAATTGAAAAAATCAGAAGAAACTGAAATTCCCTGGCAAAGAGTGATCAATTCGCGAGGAAGGATATCCTTTGGAGGAGATCCGGTTCGGGCGACATTACAGAGAAAACTACTTGAACACGAAGGTATTCCTTTCCAAAATGACGGACAGATAGATTTAAAACAATATGGTTGGCCAGATAATGAAAACTAGACCCGTTTGCCTCACTATCGCCGGTTCTGATTCCGGTGGAGGAGCTGGAATTCAGGCTGATCTGAAAACTTTTGAGTCGATCGGTGTCTTTGGAACTTCAGCGATCACCTGCCTGACAGCACAAAACCCGGACGGGGTTTCAGGAATTCTCGAGGTCTCCGCAGAGATGCTGGAACTTCAGGCAAGAGCTGTTCTGGACTTTTTCCCTGTAAAGGCAGTCAAGTCGGGAATGCTATTCTCAACCGAAATCATCCAAAAATTAGTTACTCTCCAAAAAAATTACAATTTTGACTTGATTTTGGATCCTGTGATGATAGCCACCAGTGGAGCCAAGCTTCTACAGGACTCAGCCATCGAAGCACTTCGGGATGAATTGATACCTTTAAGCAAATTGGTCACACCAAACGTAGATGAAGTTTCCCTCCTTCTAAATAAAAAATTTGAATCCGGCGAAGAGCTAAAATCTGCTACAATCGAATTCTTTGAAAGATACAAAACTCCCGTCCTGATCAAAGGTGGACATCTTCCTGAAAACAATTTGGTAACGGATTATTTTTTTGATGGAAAGATCAGTTTTTCATTAGAATCCGAATACATTTCCGGACGCTCCACCCATGGAACAGGTTGCACGTATTCATCTGCCATTGCTTCCTATTTCGCTCTTGGGTATTCGGTGGAAGAGGCGATTCACAAAGCCAAATCCTTCTTACATTCATCTATTCTTAACTCTTACTCTGTAGGTAAGATTAGTACATTAAATCATTCTCCATTCACTGAAGGTCCTTGATGTCCGATTCCCTAATTCTAACGGGTGATACCCAAACCCAAAAAACAAGCCCAAAATCATACAATGAATTTTATTCAGAAGATGGTGAATGGAGAGATGGATATGAAACCTTAATACCATATTTTCAATCCCTGGGTCCATCAAGACTTGCCTCTATAAAAAAACGTATCAATTTTGTTCTTAAGGAACAGGGTATAACGTTTGGTGAATTTACCAGTTTTGGAATCCAAGAAAAGACCTGGGAATTGGATATGATCCCCCATATCATTTCTGAATCCGAATTTCAAAAGATAGAACGAGGAGTGAAGCAACGTATTACAGCTCTGAATTTGTTCTTAAATGATATATATTCCGAGCAGAGAATTCTGAAAGACAAAATAATCCCATATGAAATCATTTTTAAAGATCGAAATTATCTGAGAGAATGCATTCATGTGAAAGTCCCGCATAATGTTTATCTTCACATAGGTGCCTTTGACTTATTACGAACGGGAAATGGTGAGTTTCAGGTTGTCGATGACAATGTGACCATTCCTTCCGGAGTCAGTTATGGGCTTCTGAATCGGCAGGTTCTACGTCAGCAATTTCCCAACCTTTTCAATAAGATGAAGATTCAACAAATCTGGGACACAGCTTCCAATATGTTGAATAAACTCAGAGAATGTGCCCCTAAGCAGGCAGAGACTCCCAACGTAATTCTCCTCTCTCCGGGGATCTACAATGAAGCTTACTCCGAACATGAACTTCTGGCCAATAGAATGGGGATTCCCCTCGTTTTACCTAAGGATCTAATTGTAAAAGAAAATTTTGTTTATATGAAAACAGTATACGGTCTATCGCGTGTTGATGTAATCTATAGACGTATAGCTGATAGTTTTATAGATCCGGTGAGTTTTTTTCAGGACAGTGTTCTCGGAGTTCCGGGAATTTTTTCCTGTGTTAGGAATGAAAACGTCACCATAGCAAATGCAATAGGATCAGGAGTTGCCAGCAGCAAAGCCTTATTACCCTTTTCTCAAAAAATAATTAAGTACTATCTCAATGAAGATGCAATCTTTGAAACAATACCCACCTATACTCTTACCGATCGATTGAAGAGAGAAGAGATTCTAAAAGACTTAGATAAATATGTCATCAAACCTATTCAGGGAACGGGCGGGATAGGACTGGCAATCGGATGCGAACTCACAGAAGCCGAAAAGAAAGAAATTTCAGCAAAGGTAGAATCCAAGCCGGATGAATACATCGCCCAGGATCTGGTCTTTCCTTCAAAATCTTCAGTGTATCACGATAGTAAATTAGAAAATAGATTTCTGGAAACCAGATTTTTTTCTTTTCAGGGTAGGTCCATTCAGGTCAGCACCTGTGCTCTGACAAGAGTCTCTCCTCCGAACAATTCTCTGGTAGTGACCAATTCCCGGGGAGGTGGAAGTAAGGACACTTGGATCATGGGAAATTCGGAAAAGAATTCTCAGAGATTTGTAATTACTTCCATAAAATCCAGATCTAAAAATTTCATTCTCTCCAGAGTTGCTGAGAGTTTATTTTGGTTGGGAAGATATGTCAATAGAGCTTACACGACCGCAAATGTCTTACAGGTAGCCTATACTTCAGAAATTGATATCCTTCTCGGAAAAGATGAAGCTTCCTTTCAAAGTTTAGTGAGATCCATCTCCCGATTGACCGGGTCTCCACTCAAAAAATTGATGAAACAAAAAGATCCCTGGCACACAACAATATTCAGACATGCAGTCCTGGATCGAACCAATCCTTACTCAATGAGTTCAAATATCAATTATGCGATCAATAATGCCCGTGAGATCCAAAATATGCTTTCCAATGATATGTGGGTTTCTTTGAAGAAACTTTTAGAATACCTATTTGAAGCTCCCGGTAACAACAAAGATACTCTCACAAGCACTGAAGATCTGACGGAATGGCTATCAGGAGTGATTCAATACTCTCAATCATTTTACGGAGCGGCCCTCGATACTTTTTCCAGACAGGATGTATTGCAGTTCATTCAGTTGGGTAGACTATTAGAACACTGCAATTCTCTGGTATTGGTTTTAAAATCAACAATTCATTTCATGATCGAAACCAATAAGAAAGAAGAAATTTATAATAATCTCCAACCATTTATTATTGTAATACTTAAATTTTTAAACTCTCTGGAAGCCTATCAGTGGAATTATGAATCCAGATTTGACCCTTATCTTGCTTATCGGATGATGGTCATAGATAGGGATTTCAATAATTCTCTAGTTTCCAGTCTTGAAAAAATTAAAAATATATTGATATCGGTTAGCACTGATCTTTCTTATTCTGACAATAGTCCCGAATCTGTTTGTGATATGCTTGTTAGTAGAGCCTATTCATTTGATTTGAGGGGGAACTTAGCTTTCTCAGATCAAAAAAAATCAAGACTATTTACCCGTGGAAGGAAATTCTTCAATCACCCCAATAAAGAAATTTCAGCCGGATTCTGGGCTAGCGACCTAAAAACAGGTATTGAGTTACTCGGTACCAAGATTATGGATCGATATAGTAATTTGACGTCCCCAACTCCATTCACAGAGGCTGAATAATGCAAAAGAAATTTTCACTGATACACAAAACCATTTACAGCTATGAATGGGAAGCGATGGAATCTTACTCCAGAGTAAAGATTTCTCCTATGGAAACTCTCTGCCAGGCAGTAGACTATCATTCAATCACTCTCAATCCGGATGTTCCAACTTATTACCACAGAGATTACTTTGGAAATGCGGTGGTAGAATTCTCTGTTCCTTTTCGTCACAATTACCTAGAAATCATTTCACGAAGCGAAGTGACAAATTTTAAACCCTCCAGTGAACCTTTAAAATCAGAGGTAAAAGTCGGAGAAGCGGCAAAATGGTTTAAAAATTTTGAATATGAATTTTATGATTATCTTTACGAGAGTCCATTCATCAAGTTTACACCTGCTGTTTGGGAATTCGGAAAAAAAATTTTAGCTCCTGAAAGAAAACTGAGTGAAGCAATTTTAGATTTAAATCATCTATTTACTACTGACTTCCAATACAGAAGTGGAGCAACTCAAATCAATACTCCTGTAGATACAGTTTTGGAAACCAGAAAGGGAGTTTGTCAGGACTTTGCTCATACAATGATCTCACTTCTCAGAGCAAGGGGATTGGCAACCCGTTATGTGAGTGGTTATATTGAAACATACAATCCCGAAACCAGTTCGGGAATGGTGGGTTCCGAACAGAGCCATGCCTGGCTTGACGTCTATATACCTGATTTTTCATGGTTTGGTTTGGATCCGACAAATGATATGTGCTCTTCAGATCGACACATTCGAGTGGCTCAGGGAAGAGACTTCGATGATGTATCACCTGTTCGGGGAACCTTCAAAGGCTCGGGAAAGCAACATTTGAAAGTTGAAGTCCAAATGAGAAGAATGCAAAACTCTCCCCCTATCAACAAAATCAATAAATTTCAGGAGTCAAATTGACAATGCTGGAATCCAAAAAAGAAATTCCGTCCGGAATGCAAATCAAAGTTCCGGGAGATAAATCTGTATCACATAGATCTGTATTGTTTTCCTCACTGGCCAAAGGCAAATCAAAGATAACCGGTTTCTTAGAAGCTGAAGATCCCCGTAATACAATGAAATCTTTTTCTCAATTGGGAGTGGAGTTCAAAATAACTTCTCCGGGAGAGTATCTAGTAAATAGTCCGGGAAAGCACAATCTAAAATCACCAAATTCAGAATTGGATTTCGGAAATGGTGGAACAGGGATTCGACTATCAGCCGGTTTGTTGACAGGACTTCCAAATTTTCATGCTGTTTTGACAGGAGATGAATCTCTAAAAAAACGACCCATGAAAAGAATCATCGATCCTCTGAGATCAATGGGTGGAGACATCATCGCACTCGGAGAAGATGGACGGGCACCACTAGAGATAAGGGGCAAGCAACTCCGACCCTTTCAATACAAAAGCAAACTGGCAAGTGCTCAGGTCAAATCCTGCATTCTCTTAGCGGGAATTTCATCCGATGTAGAAGTTGATTACGAAGAGTCAGAACTATCCCGTGATCATACTGAAAATATGATCCGATTTCTTGGTGGAAAAATTGAGAAAAAAGAGCATTTTAGATTTGTCATCAAACCTCCCTATGAGTTTGAGGGAACCGAATTCAAGGTTCCGGGCGATATTTCCTCCGCAGCCTTTTTTATTGTCTTAGCACTTCTCTCCAAAAAAGGTGAGTTATTGATCCAAAATATTGGACTCAATCCGGCAAGAGTTGGAATTTTAACCGTCCTGAAGGATATGGGTGGAAAAATTGAAGAAGAGAATATCCGCGAGGAATGCGGAGAAAAAATTGGTGATCTAAGAATTCATCCCTCCGGTCTAAAAAGAATTGATATCAAACCTGAATTGATTCCTTCTATTATTGACGAAATACCCATCCTGACTATAGCAGGACTGTTCTCAGAAAATGGATTCAAAATTTCACATGCTGAAGACCTAAGAGCCAAAGAATCGGATCGGATCCATTCCATGGTGACAAATCTTAAATCTATGGGTGTGAAGGTTGAAGAATCACAGGATGGGTATGAATTCGAAGAAGTAGACGCTATCCATCCGGCCCTAATCCAATCCTTTCTCGATCATCGTATTGCTATGAGTTTTCAAATTCTTTCCGCTCTTACGGGACTTGATCTTAGAATTGATGATGATTCCTGGATTGACACATCTTTCCCCGATTTCAAGAATATTTTGAGATCTTTTGGATAACCAAAAATTAGAAACCATTCCCGAAATCAATAATAGAAAGGGCATTTTGTACATGCTCACTGCCTCTCTATTGTTTTCAATAATGGGTCTGATGGTGAAAACAATAGGTCCCACCCTACCCGCCTCAGAACTCGTTTTTTTTCGAAATACAATCGGATTGATATTTCTCGGAATTTCAATAAGAAATAAACCATTAAAAAATAAAGGTGGAAAGATCTATCTACTTATTTTTCGGGGCCTCATAGGAACCCTGGCCCTTCTACTTTTCTTTTATAATGCCGCAACAATTTCATTGGCAGAAGCAACTATTTATGTTCAAACTTCCCCTATTTTTATTGCTATATTTTCATACTTTTATCTAAGAGAGAATATAAGTCTATTTTCCTGGGGTGCAATCCTGATAGGATTTGTAGGCATATATTTTGTTCTGAATCCGGGGAAAATTTTATTAGAAAACTTCACAGGCATCCTGAATGGAGTCTTTACGGCTCTGGCATACACTTCGATTCGTGGTCTGAGTGCGTATTACGAAATTAGAACAATAGTACTTTCATTTTTACTCCTAGGTATATTCTTCCCGGTGATCTTATTCCTGTTACCCGATTTTATTTTCTCTCCCTATTTCCTTGTATTCAAGGGAATCTGGAGAGCTCCAAACTTACAGGAATTCTTTTCTATTCTCGTCATAGGAATCACAGCATTTTTGGGTCAAATCTATGTGACAAAGGCTTACGGAACCGGAAAAGGTGGAATCGTAGGAATAGCAGGCTACAGTACAGTTCTCTTTTCTATTCCTGGAGGAATATTTTTGGGAGATCAAATCCCAAATCTGGAAACTCTTGCAGGAATTATTCTAATTATTTTTAGCGGTGCCATCGTCTCTCTTGAAAAAAATAAATAACTCACCTTACGTACTTCGTGCGAATGGTGAAGATCATGAAAGGGAGCCTTTCAGCAATGGTTCGACCGAGCACAGCAACCGGGAACTCATCTCACAAAACCCCTATTTTTATTGATCTATTAGTAAAATATGATTTGCATATACCGGTTTTCATAAATAGTTGCATTTTTCCTATTCTGGTATGTAGCCATTTTGTAGCTGATTCTTCTGTGAATGCACAAATCCTTTTGAAAATGACTAAAAGTTCAGATTTTTCATTATCATTCAATTAAATTATAAAAAAAAATATCCTTTCCATTCTAATATTTTCTTAAGAACTGGAAATGGAGATGAAAAATCTTCATCAAATCAAAGATATGTAAAAATAAGGTCAATATGTAAAGATGGAACCACTCAATAATTACAATATGGATGGAACAGCCTTCCAATGGGACCAATGTTTCATTACCGGAATAGCTGAAATTGATTCACAACACCACTACTTAGTTGATGAGATCAATAAATTTGGAAAATTATTGACTGAATCAAAAACCATAGATCCGGCTGTGTACGATAAGGTTTTTTTTGATCTTTCCGATTATGCTGTCTATCATTTCAAAGAAGAAGAAGCTTTGATGCTGAACAGTAAGATCTACTCAAAGCATATCCAATATCATTTCAAAGAACATGAAAACTTTTTAAATGAAGTCACGAGGATGAAATCAAGAGCTACTCCCGATGATTCTAATCTGAGTATTTCATTACTTAAATTTCTTACCCATTGGCTTGCCTATCATATATTGGGCTCAGACCAAAGTATGGCCCGTCAGATCCGCGAAATAGAAAAAGGAGTGTCTCCGAGTGAAGCATATAAAATTGAGATTGAGTCCAGAAGTTCAGCCACAGGTCCCCTACTCAGTGCGCTAAACGGTCTTTTTGCTCAGGTCACAGAAAGAAATCAGGAATTGATTCGACTGAACCAAACTCTAGAAGAAAGAGTCAGAGAAAGAACCAGGGCTCTAGAAGAAGCCAATCAGAGACTGGAAGATCTTGCAATGACTGATCTTCTTACAAATTTACCCAATCGACGTCATGCTCTAAGAAGACTCAATGATTGTTGGAATGAATCTATAACCGCTAAAAAAGAAGTCTCATGTATGATGATTGATGCGGATAAGTTCAAGTCTATCAACGATACATTCGGGCATGATGCAGGTGACAAAGTTTTAAAATTTCTTGCTATCCAATTAAAAAATTCAGTGAGAAGTGACGATCTTGTTTGTCGGTTAGGGGGTGATGAATTTTTTATCATCTGTCACAATACTCCTCTCAAAGGTGCCTTGATTTTGGCTGAAAAGATTCGCAGGGATGTCTCAGAATTGATGATTCTTGTAGGCGAGACCGATTACTGGTTTGGAAGCGTTAGCATTGGAGTAGCCTCCAAAGATGCCTATATGAGTACTACTGAAGACCTGATGAGAACAGCCGATGAGGGTGTCTACCTCGCAAAGCGAAAGGGTCGAAATTCTGTCGGATGCACTCAGATCGTTGATGACAATTTGAATTGAATATCTATAAAAGTCTTGTTCTTTAATGAATCGGGAGAACAATTGAATTCCGTTGATTGATTCTCCAAAGCCATGAAAGTAATTTTAAAAACCATACTAAAAATTTTCATTCCCTTATATATCCTTACCTTTTTCATCAACTGTTCTTCGCATTTGAATCCGGAGAAAATTTTTTTGCAATGGGAATATTCGATAGGAAAGGAAGAAGAGACTATTATTGAATCTTTACAAAAAGATTACATTCGATTGCCCCGGGAGTCAAACTCGGATCTAGCCCGATTGCATCCTAACAATAAAGGAATTCTCTGGCTAAGAACTAAGTTCATTTTACCGGAGAAGGAAGAAGGTGTATTGAGGTCTTTTTCTACATCAAAGGTCTACTGGGCAGAAGAAACTTACCTGAATGGAATGAAACTCTATAGTTTTCTGGATAAGGATCATGATCACTGGAATTATTGGAATAGCAATAGAATCTTCCCTCTACCCGAACAGATCATTCGATCCGATGAAGAAACAGTCCTACTACTGAAAATTTATATAGATACTGAAGGTCAGGTCCCCGATACCCTATTGATCGGTGAGACCAGAGATATGGAGTACTACATATTCCTACAAAATCTTCAGGATCAATATCTCAGTGTAGTCATGGCATTCCTATTCATACTCATTTCCGGATACCATTTATTAATCTATTTAAAAAGAAAAAAGGATAAAGAAAATTTATTCTATGCGATGTTTGCATTTTTCTATTCTCTTTACAGTACTAACTTTTTTTCTCCCATTATTCATTTCTTATTTCCGGGAATAGAATATTTTTATTTTCAAAAAATTGTTTTTGCTTCACTTTACATAAGTAATTATTCGGTTTATAGATTTTCATCAATTATAGTTGGACGAAATGAATCCAAAAATGAAAAGAATTTTTTCATCGTCCTTCTGGTCATTGCTCTGACTATTCTACTCGCTCTGCCGTCATACGAAATTATGTATATGACCCGGAGCATCCGCACTATTTTCTACCTTCCCTACCTTCTTGCTGTACTCGGTTTTATTTTAAAAGGAGCTTATCAGGGAAATCGGGAAGCCAGAACTCTCAGTATAGGAGTGATCCTGGTCCTATCAGCAGTTATTTTTGACACTCTAAACTTTTTAAACAACTGGGGATATCTCTATACAGTCTCTATTGTGATACCGATCTACCTTGCAGGAATTATGTTTGTCCTTGCTAATAAATTTGTAACAGTTCACAATCAAACTGATGAATTGAATGAAAACCTGGAATCAAAAGTGGCGGAGAGAACTGCTGAAGTACAAAAAAGCATGAATGAAATCAAATCTCTGAACGAGCAGCAGGAAGGAGATTACTTTCTAACTTCATTGATCATCAAACCTCTTGGTAGAAACTTCAATAAATCCAATAAAATACTGACTGAATTTTACCTTGAACAGAAAAAACATTTTCAATTTCGGGGTAGAAACTCTGATCTGGGAGGTGATATATGCATATCCGGTAATTTAAGATTCTATGATAAGGATGATCGATATATATTCTTCTTCAACGGAGATGCAATGGGTAAATCGATGCAGGGTGCGGGTGGTGCCATTGTTGCGGGAGCCATAGTGAATTATATCCTGGCAAACTCTGCCAGAGATGATCGGGTATTGCAAATTGATCCCGATATTTGGATGAAAAATACATTTCTGGAAATAGACAATGTATTCCGAACCTTTGACGGATCTATGCTAATATCAGCAGCTGTAGGATTGGTTCGGGAAAGAACCGGTGAGATGTTTTACTTCAATTGCGAACATCCCAAAACAGTCCTCTTTAGGAATGGAAAGGCTATTTTTTTAGAAGAAGATCCCGACATGAGAAAGCTCGGAACCATGCTCGAAGAACAGGATATCATAATCCAAAAATTTCAACTCAAGACAGGTGATATTTTATTCTGTGGATCTGATGGCAGGGACGATCTGGAATTAGGCAATATGTACGGTAGAATCATCAATGAAAATGAAAAATTAATTTTAAAACTAATAGAGAGATCCAATGGGGATCTAAATCAATTGATTCATGAAATTAAAAACTCAGGCAAATTAACTGATGATATATCAATTCTCAAAGTAAGCTGTATCAATATAATCGATTCATCTGATTCGGTATCGATACTCAATCCTTTCGGTCAACTCAGACAGGAAGGTGACGTTTTCTTTTCAAATCGACAATATGATCAGGCTCTCAATTGCTATCAAAATATGATGCAAAACAATCCGGATGACTCTGAATTGAATTTAAAAATTGGTATTTGCTTCAAGCATCTGGGAAAATTTGAAGAAGCGAAAGATTCTCTCGAAAAAGTTGTATCTTCCGAAGAAAGCAACCTCACTCTTCTTATTCATTTAAGTGATCTCTATAGACTCCTGAATGAAAAAGAAAAAGCAAGAAACACCCTCAACCGCGCACTAGACTTAATTCCGTACTACAAGCCCGCAACGCGGTTGGATCAACTTCTCAATTAATTTTCATTTGAAAATGACTAAAAAATCAAATTGATTTCTGTGGCAATTTGACGGATTCGATTCAATAATTTATCTTTTCCTAATAAGGGAAAGAGAATTGGCAATTCCAATCCATGTGATTTTCCGGTTGTCGCCACACGAATTGGCATATACAGATTTTTCCCTTTTTCGGATGTTTCCTTTCCTGTTTGATCCATCATAGCTTTGTAATCATCACCTGTGACAGGAGAAGACTCACTCAAAAGGGCATAAAACTTTTGGATCACCAAACCTGCATTTCCTGAAGTAGCGATATTTCGGGCTTCCTCATCCTCTATTGAAATATCATTTTTAAAAAACTCTACTAAATATGGAGGAGCCTGTGAGAGCCTATCCAGATACACCCGAATGGAATCCAACATAGAAATGAGTGTTGGATTTCCTGGTTTTTTAATATCTTCCGGGATTTCTTTGACATCCTTCAAAAAGGGATGAATTCTTTCGGTAAGATCATGTATCTCTGCATCCCGAATGTATTTATTGGATAACCAATTTAATTTGGACTTTGGATTTAGATAAGCGGCCAGATCTTCAGTACTGAGACTTGTGAGGTTGACAGTCTCCTTTTCCTCTTCTTTCATTTTTCGAAATACATCAAATGTGGAAGGGGATTTTGAACATCTGGCGACATCAAAAATCTCAGCTGATCTGGAATTGGGAAGGTATTCCTGACTATCTTCTGATGTCCAACCGAGGAGAGCCATATAGTTTACCATACACTCACTTGTGTAACCGAGATCACGAAACGCCAGTATTGAAGTCGCTCCTGCCCGTTTGGAGAGTTTCTTACCATCCAAACCTACGATTTCGGATACATGCGCAAATACAGGAAGATCAAAACCGAGTGCTTCAGATATTAAAATTTGTCTCGGAGTATTGGAAAGATGCCCCACTCCTCTAATCACATGAGATATCTTCATCAAATGATCATCTATGACCACAGCATAATTATAAGATGGGAACCCATCAGATTTCACTATTATAAAATCACCAATCAATTTAGCATCAAACTTAACCTTTCCCTGGATCAAATCATCAACGATTACAGTTTTGTGAGGAACCTTAAATCGAACTGTATAAGGAATTCCTGCATCGAGTTTTTCCTGGATCTCCCTATCTGTCATATTGGCATGAAGTCCATCATAGACATAAGGAATTCCCATAGCATCGGCTTGTTTTTTCTTAATTTCTAATTCTTCTGTAGTGCAAAAACATCTATAGGCATGCTTCTTTTCAATTAGTTCTTCGGTAAACTTTTTATAGATTTCTAATCTTTCCGATTGCTTGTATGGTCCGTTTTCTCCACCAACCTCGGGACCTTCATCCCAATTCATACCGAGCCATTTCATCGATTCCAGAATTGTTTGAAAGGAAGATTCTGTAGATCGATCCTGATCTGTATCTTCAATCCTTAAAATAAATTTACCGCCATTTGCTCTGGCATAAAGATAGTTGAATAAAGCTGTTCTAGCTCCACCCACATGCAAAAAACCCGAAGGAGAGGGTGCAAATCGTGTTCTTATTTCCATTATTTTTTTCCTGTTTTCCTATGAACGAATATTGGTAGCATATTATCAAACAATTCAAATTGAGAGTTTTTGGATTGATTCAGATCGGAGATTTTTGAATTTTCCATTGTATCTGAAGGGAAACTTACCTGATAGTCATCATTTTCAAATAAAACAATAGGATCCTTTTGAGAATTGAGAATAGGCCTGTACTGGTAACGTGACTTTTTATTGATTTTTGAATAGAGTGGACTCTCCCCTTCCTTTATGAATTCAGCGTATGCCATACTTTTCATAATCCCCGGTCCACTATTGAAATTTTTCCATTTGAGCCATGTATTCTTTTTGTAAAGAATCTGTTCCTGAGATTTCCAGAGTTTTCCGTCCGACTTAAATTGAAAGAAAACTTTTTGTTTTGACTTCGATGAGAGATTTTCAAAATCCAATTCGGTAATCAAATCGATACCTTTCAAAAGATCATCTTCTTCGATTTTTCTTTGAAAAAAATTGGAATAATCTATCTGAAATTCTCTTTCGGATTCGTCGGGAACCATTTTCCCAATCTTCATTTTTTGCTCTATGAAGTATTTTTTTAGAGTATTCTTTCCGAACACTCTCTGAATTTTTTGAAGAAAGTTTTCTGTATATGAGAAAATAGAGATCTCAACCTCTCTTGCCTGGTAACTACTTCCAATTTTTCTCAGAGATAAAAATCTGGTTATATTACTACTTTTTTCAAAACTGTTTTCAGAGTCTCTACCATCAACTTTTTGGTAAAAATTGCCTTCACTTAAGATCTTTTCCCAGTTCAATTTCTGAGAGGAGGATCTTTTTTCTTGTGAAGAGCAAAAGCTCAAAAACGGAAGAATACTAAAGAAAAACATAGACCTAATGAAGATATTCAAGTAATTTACCATGTTTTCTTTGTTTTTCAATGTATTTCTTTCTATTTCTTTGTTTATTATAGGTTTATAGATTTAGATCAAGACTAGAAAAAATAATTCTCTTGACAAGCAGAATAGGTATTTTTAAAAACGGCAAAAAGATGAAAAATAATGTGACAGAAATGAAGAACATTGATCCTCCCAAGGTAAGCTTTGAAGATCAGGTTCACGATGATCAGAGGAAGTATTCCCGATATGTATGCGACTCCCGGGCGATTCCACATGAAATTGATGGTTTGAAGCCGGTTCAACGCAGGATTTTATGGGCTATGTGGAACTCCGATGCCAGGAATAGGTACACCAAAACCGTAAAAGTAGCCGGATTGGCGATGGGATACCACCCACATGGAGACAAATCCATTCAGGATGCTCTCTCGGCTATGGCTCAAAACTTTACCTTTGCGAACAATGTTCCCCTTGTGAGCGGTGAAGGTACCTTTGGAGACGTTCTCGATCCCAATGCTATCGCTTCCCCCAGATACACAGAAGTCAAGCTCTCAGATTTTGTGAAGGATCTGGGATTTTTTGAAAGTCTCCCCGACATAGACTATATAAGAAATTATGATGAGACTGAAGACGAACCGATTTTTTTTGTTGGAAAGGTTCCTATTGTTTTACTAAATCACATCCAGGGGATTGCGACCGGATTTAGATGTTTCATCCCGGGGCACAAACTCGGTCATATCATTGATAGCCAAATTTCTTATTTGAAATCAGGAAAAGCCAAAAAGATCAAACCCTGGTACAAAGACTATAAGGGTGAAATCAAAATCAGCAAAAGTGCCAATGGCTCTGAGGTACTATCCACTACTTTCAGCTTTACTTATGTAGACGATTCTATTTATCTTACCGACGCTCCGATGTCATGGAATAGAGAAAAAGTAATCAATTACCTCGATGACCTTCTCGAGAAAAAGGACAATTGGCTTAAGGACTATGTTGATCATTCCAGTCAGACATTTAAAATTGAACTTCTTTACAAACGGGGTGACAAGCCTACAGAAGAACAGGTAAGGGAACTTTTCAATAAAGAACAATCAGAGGCCCTAACCTACAACATCATCACGCACGAAGGTAAATTACAAAATTCTAATCCTGAAGAAATCATACGAAGATTTTGCGACTTTCGCAAAACACACTTGATCCGCAGATTCAAGAGATTAGCCGGACTCGAACAGGAAAAAATCGATCGAAATTCTGAATTAATACGCTTCATCAATGAAAAATGGAACCAAAAAGTTACCGGAATCAAATCAAAAGCAGAATTTGAAGATCAATTAAAAAAAGCAAAGTTCAAATACTTTGAATGGCTTTCAACTATCCCTGTTTATCGTATGACACTCGAAGAAGTAAAGAAATGTAAAGAAGCTATCACTGAAGCTAAAGCTAAATTTGAAGAATACACAACTCTTTACAAAAAAGATCCCAAGCTGGTTGAGTTCATGGTCGGAGAATTAAATGAACTGAAATCCAAATGGGACAAATGAGAATACAAAATTCCAAATTTAGAAAAGGAAATCTGAATGAAATCAAGTGAAACAAAGCAACAGAGAAATTTTAAGAAACTATCCAATGTAGAACACGTTCGAATGAGAACCGGAATGTGGTTGGGACAGAATTCTCTTTCAACTTTTGAACAACATTATTTTGAAAAAAATTCAGATAAGTATGAAATTCTCCATGAAGAAATTTCTGACATCCCCGCAAAGCTGAAATGTCTTGATGAGGCATGCATGAATGCGGTGGATGAATATAGAAAAAATCTAAACGACAAAAGCATTGCCCCTAAAGACAAGATGTCCAAAATCACTGTCACCCTATCGACAGATCAGAAGAGAGTTTCGATAGAAGACAATGGAAGAGGAATTCCATCCGAGAATGCGGAGGGAGTTTTCCTTCATCTTATGTACGGAGAAAACTTTGACGACAAAGTAAAAGAAGATCATGTCGCAGGTCAAAATGGTGTGGGGATTTCTCTTGTTCGAATGGTATCCAGTTATTTCCGTGTGGAAACTACAAACGGAACGAAAACTTATAAGAAATTATTTACTATTTCAGAAGATGTAAAAAAAGCTATCAAGACTTATAAATTTTCAAATGATATAAACGATAAGATATTTCTATATTTTGATGAACATGGCACCTTCCGTGATTGTCCTCATTTGAAACCGGATCAGATTGAAAAGCTATTGCCCTTGATGCAAAAAAACAATATGCTCGAATCGATCAAAAACTCCGGGAATACAGCCCATGGAACCAAGATCGAATTCGAATTGAATCCCAAGTATTTCAATAATTTGGATATTCGGTATGATGTTAAACTTCTAAAGCAATATCTTCAAGATATTGCTATCACAAATCCGGGTCTGGAAATTCATTTCGTACACAAAAACAAAACTGAGAAATTTAAATTCAAGAAAGGTCTGGATGAGATTTTCTCTGCTTCCGATCTAACGTATTACAAAATGGATTACAACGATCCAACTTCTGCTTCTCAAATTCACATGGAGACTTATTTTGTAATCGGACAAAACAAAACTCTGAGTTGGGTAAATTCGAATTTTGCAGTCCAGGGAGGCTCCGCAATAGAGTATCTCGAAAACAGAATCTGTGATGAAGTCAGAAAGAAGAGTTCCATTCAATCTCTCGAGAAGAAACTCAAAACTCAAAGTACAAGAAATGATGTAAGAAATTGCTTTCATATGTATGTCAATCTTCGGATTTTGAATCCGAGATTTAAGTCTCAGGATAAGTCCTACCTTATCAATGATTTGAATGAGGACATGAGAAAAGCAGTTGATAAACACCTTGATAAACTGATTAAGAAAACCAACCTTCTGGAAGAAATCAAACTTCAAATGGAAAAAAGGACTCACCTCAAAGAATTAGAGGATGCTCAAAAAGGACTAAGAAAAGCTTCCAGGAATAATATCCCCAAGCTCATGCCCCCCACAGGGAAGCCGGGTGATAAGGGAAGAGTTCTTTTTATCGCAGAAGGTGATTCAGCCATAGCAGGATTACGACCTGCCAGAAATCCAAAACTCCATGGACTCTTTCCTCTAAGAGGGAAACCAATGAATTGCAAAGGAATCAATCTGGCTAAGGCTATGGCAAACGAAGAGTTTAAGAATATTGTAGCTATTCTCGGACTTCCTTTGGATGGAAAAGTAAAGTCTGTTGACCAACTGAATTATGAACGTGTATCGATCATTACAGACGCTGATTTTGATGGATATGCAATCCGAAGTCTTATGCTATCATTCTTCTATGAATACTGGCCAGAACTTTTCGACCTGGGTGTAATACATTTCTCTGCTGCTCCGCTTTATGAAGTGGAAGTCAAATGGAAGGATGGGAAAAAAGAAGTCCAGTTCTGTATTGATGATAAGGAGTATGACGCTCTAATGGCTAAACTCCAAAAGAATAATGGAACTCTTACCCGTAAGAAACGTAATAAAGGTCTGGGAGAAACTTCCAAAGAAGCAATGAAATTTGCCGTAGATGAGTGTATGACAAGAATTATAATTCAGAGCAAGAAATCTGCAAGTCATACACAACAATTATGGTTTCACAAAGACTTTGCAGAAAAGAGAAGACAGGCAATTTCTGAATACGCTATGTATACAATCTCTGATTGAGAAAGGAAGGGCAAAACTCGATTTGAGTTTTGCTCAGGTAGATTGGAGGTGAAAACTTGTATTCAGGAGATCTATAGAAAGTAAGGATGATCCTTCATGTTTTCCATATATTCTTCACTGAACGCATTTCTAATTTCGTCAGATGCTTTGTAGTAATCAAAAATCACATTCATAATATCTTCTTCTTCTCGTGAGATTTGAATTTTCATCATTTTCTTGGAAAGATTCTCAGCCAATCTTGTCAATCTATCCTTATCATCAACCTCTGAGATCATTTGAGCATTGAAATTAATATTCTTTATATGATCATGAAATGGCTTTGGCATATTCCATATTCGAAATACTTTTAGCCCTACATCTATAGAACTGAGATTGAACTCTTCTTTTTCGATTGCAATCTGACTCTTGGTACCTATCTCACAAAGCTTGAGTACTTCCTGGTATCGTTTGGGGAAATTCATAGCAAGAACGGTAGACCCAATCTTTCGAAAAAGAGCGAATGTAAAGATATCGTTTTGAAGCTTCATTTGCCCTAGTGGATTCAATAAGTCAAAGCTTACCAGAGATGTCAAAATGGGCAAATCATTGATATGTGTTTTGAACATCTGACCCACTAGCGATGAGGAGAAATGTTTTTTAGATTGAAGGATCACAAGATTTTTGATCGTCTTCACCCCGAGAAGAGTGATGGCGTCTTTCAAACTTGTAATCGTCCCTGCCCGACCATAAAATGCTGAATTTGATATCCTCAGGATATCGAGAGAAATTGCCTTATCAGGAGCTATGATTTTTTCTAATTCAGTACTTCCTCCGGAAGTACTTGTGTCAAACTGTAGTACCTTGATCAATACGGATGGTTGGGGAGGGATTTTCAGGTCATTGAGATCAATACCTGTATTTTTTTTGTACGCGACGACACTCTTACTGAGAACATCTTTCCTACCTAAAACCATTGCAAATTTTTCCGTGACCTGAGTTTTGTTGATAGGTTTCACTATCATAGCATTCACACTCATCTTGTGAAGCTCGGACACAACTTCTTTGTTCGGATGTGCGGTTATCATCACTATTAGCATATGGGGATAAAAATGTTTGATTTGACGGATGGTCTCAACCCCATTTATCCCGGGCATATCATAATCCACACAAACCACATCTATTCTGGAAGCATTCAAATTCAAATAATCCAGTGCTTCCTTTCCGGTTTCAGCCATGTGCGAAATATGAAACATCTCTGATTGTAAAAATTGACGCAAAAGAAGTTGATCCATTCTTGAGTCGTCAATGATCAACACATTGTAGGGTATTAAACTTTTAGTGTTGATTCCTAGTGAAATTGTATTGTCATTCATTTCTATTCAAAACTTAATATTTCTATTGGTTCCTTAAAATCATTCAAAAGTTAAGTCCAAATCGATTACTTTTTCTTAATAGTTTTCTTATACCGATCTATAGGTAAAATATTATTCTAAAAAAAGGTAAAAATAAAAATCAGAAAACATCCTGAACCGAACCTGTTCCTGAGGTGAAAATTTTTTCAAATTCATCCAAATGCTTCAGTCCATAGATTCCCTCATTCTCCCCTTCGATTTCTTTCCAATTGGAATGGGGAATAAATATTCTCTTGATTCCAAAACCTTTTAAATCTCTAATGCGTACGTTCACAGCGCTGATGGGTCGTATTTCGCCCGAAAGTCCGACCTCTCCTAAAACAGCGGTAGAATCCGATACACTCTCTTCTTTATAAGAAGAGAGAATGGAAACACAAATAGCCAGGTCGAGGGCGGGTTCGTCATTCGTCAGTCCTCCTGCCAGATTACTGAAGATATCAAATTCTGAAAAAGGAATCTTGAGGAACTTTTCCATGACTGCAGCCAGAAGAATGAGTCTTCTATTGTCCACACCTTCCGACATTCTTCTGGGTTGAGCGTAACCAGATTTACTCACCAGAGCCTGAATCTCCACCGTCATAGCCCGGGAGCCTTCACGAATTGCAGAAAACACCGCTCCACTCCTGAGTTCTTCCTCACCGGTTAGGTAGAGAGAGTTTTTGTTGTCGATCTGACGTAGTCCTTCTCGATTCATTTCAAAAATTGCCAAATCCCCTACAGGACCGAATCGATTCTTCGCTGCTCTGAGAATTCGAAAGTAATTGAGTTTATCACTTTCGAAATAAAGAACAATATCTACCAGATGCTCCAGAACCCTCGGCCCTGCAATACTCCCTTCCTTTGTGATGTGCCCGATTAGAAAAATTGGGATCCCTGTACTCTTGGCAGATTCTAAAAACAATTGTGTACATTCACGTAATTGGGTGACAGTTCCTGCCTGATTGGAAAGATCTTCACGGCTTATGGTTTGAATTGAATCAATAAAAACGATTCCCGGATTCTCTCCGCGAATCATATCTACAATCGTCTCGGCAGTGGTTTCGGAACTGAGGAAGATATTTTCCCCGGAAAGGTTCATTCTCTTTGCCCTCATTTTGATTTGAGGCGCTGACTCTTCTCCGGAAATGTACAAAACTTTTCGGGATGTCGAGAGATGTCTGGCAATCATTAGAATCAAAGTAGATTTGCCAACTCCCGGTTCACCACCGATGATTCCGATACTACCCGGAACGATTCCTCCCCCAAAAACTCTATCCAAATCACTAAACCCGGTCAGGATGCGATCGGGTTCGGTTGTATCACTATTATTGAGTGATTGGGGTTCTATGTATTTTAATTTTAATTGTTTGGATTTGGAAGAAAACTTTTCTGATCCGATTTCTTCAACAATCGTATTCCACGTATTACAGGAATCGCATTTCCCTGCCCATCTCGTATACTCCATCCCGCAGGACTGACAAACAAAACGACGGGGAGTTTTTTTCAATGTTCCAAAATATCCTTCATTTCTAAATAATCCAACTCGATTTGAGTCGGTATGAATCCAAAGCAGTTCTGAGCCAGATCCATACGTTTTTCTCTGACGAGCATCCCTGTCAAAATTTGCTCGAGAGCAATTAGATATCGCACATCCTCACAGGCATAATCGATCTGATCCTTAGTTAATATTTTTTTTCCCCAATCACTGGATTGATTTTTTTTATCAATGTTTTCTGAGAAAAATTCCCTAATCAGATCTTTCAATCCATGTTTATCGGTATAGGTTCTGGAAAGTTTGCTTGCAATCTTTGTACAAAAAATTGGATCTACATTGATATCTAAATATGTCTTTAAAAACAACATATCCATTCTGGCGAAGTGGAAAACTTTTGTAATTTCTTTTCTTTCCAAAAGCGATTTCAATCTGGGAGCTGAAGTTTGATCTTGAACAATTTGAATGAGACTAAAATGATTGAAAGAATCACAGAGTTGAACGACACAAAGTCTATCCCGTCTTGGATTCAATCCCATCATTTCACAATCTATAGCCAGATGATTGTCTTTAGAGTAGAGCTCAAAAAACTCTTCATCCAAATCACATTGAAAAACCTTAGGTTTGGGAGGGGGGGCGTATTTGGGCATAGTATTTCCGTTATTTAGGTGTAATGATTCAAGAGTGGAATGGAATTACAATTAAAAAAAACAATTTCTTAAATCATAGCCAGGAAGTAAGATTTTCTTACTTTTTGTAAATATTTCAAGAGAGAAGCGTATCCCCGGTCTTTTTCGAAAAGAATTTTTAGTTGTAGTGAAAAGGGGAATTGTGCATTGTAACTATTACCATACTGGTACTATACATGATGAAAGCCACATTAATATATGAAATTTTCGGGAAAAAGTCTTCAACGAATTTTGAGATTTCAAACACCTCTTCCACGATATCAGACGATAACTCTTACGAACTAAAATTAGATACTAAGATTACAAATAATGATATTTTGTATATGGGAGATTTGTTTTGGAAGAGTCCTCAGAGACCATCAGTTGGATTGAAACTCCTTTCCCTAAGCATTTCCATTTCGAACTTTGATAAAGACAATTCATTTTCCTTTTTTCAACATGGTTATCAATCCTGGGGATTCAGTACAGTATACAATGGGAGTGAACGTGATACATCTCCTATCTTACAATTCCTAAAAACCTCCGAAGAAAATTATTTCACCCAGCATTCAGGAAAACTTGGAGATTTTATAAGTGAAGGGTTGACAATACTATACAATTCAGAACTTAAGAAAGGTTTCATTTATGGTGTAGCAGATGATTCCGAGCAAAACACAAAATTTCGAGTTCAATTGACCCGTGAAAATAAAATTAGCTCCATCGAATTCATTTATGATCTCTATCATCTTCCTGACTTCAAAGGGAACCAGGGAATCAAACTCACAACCATCAAACAAATCTCTATAACTAATGATCCTTATCTGGCTATGGATGAATATGCAAAGTCCCTGGGTAAGAAAAATGGAGTCAAGAGAAACGATCAACCTGTTCCGACCGGTTGGTGTTCCTGGTACTACTACTACACAGGAATATCCGAAAAAATTATTTTAGACAATCTCAATGAAATTAAAAACAGAAAACTGCCTATCGAGTTTTTTCAGATTGATGATGGATATCAAAAGGAAATCGGAGAGTGGTTGATTCCCAATCAGAAATTTCCTGCCGGTATGGGGTTTCTGGCCGACGAGATCAAAAAAGTAGGATTGAAACCCGGGATCTGGCTCGCTCCATTTCTCATTAGAAAGAATTCCTCATTTTATCAGATGTACCCCGAGGCCCTCCTGAAAGACGAAAATGGGAATCCCATTCAGGCGATCTGGCAACCCATCTGGGGTCTGGATGATACCTATTGCATGGACATCACCCATCCAATTGCTCTGGACTATCTGGAGAAAGTCTTTCGAACTATGACCAAAGAATGGGGTTACAATTATCTCAAACTGGATTTCCTCTATGCGGGCTCTTTGGATGGAGTTGCTTATAATGGAAAGATCAGTCCGGCCCAAAAGTATCGCAATGCTCTTGAATTGATTCGTAAGACAGTCGGGAAAAACACATTTTTATTAGGTTGCGGAGCACCTATCATGCCCTCAATCGGTATCTTTGATGGAATGAGGGTGAGTTGTGACGTCACTCCCTTCTGGTCCATTCACTGGTTACGAAAATTGCTTCAGGACAAACATGCGCTGAGTACAGAAAGTGCTCTGATCAATGGTCTGAATCGTGCTTTTATGCATCGAAATTTTTGGTTGAACGATCCGGATTGTTTGATCATTCGCAAAGACAAAAACAGTATGACATATCCTCAAACGATTCTCATGGCCACCGTCATGGGTCTTTCGGGTGGAATGCTTCTCATCAGTGACAATTTATCCACACTGGATGAAAGCAGAATGCCTATATTAGAAAAGTCTTTAGCTCTGAGTAAGAAATGTCAAAAAAATAACTCTATTCCCCTCGGTTTTATGGAAAGCAAATTTCCGGGTGGGATTTACAACCCCGGGGGAGCCTATGGATTTTGGAATCCGGAAAACAAACCTTCAGAACTTAAATTTTACTTTCCTTACCCGCTTCCTTTTGAAAAAGCAAATGATCATTGGACCGATGAGAAATTTACCGCTTATGAGTTTGATGCGGAAACTTCTATTTTAAAAATCAAGCTGGAACCTTTTCAATCAATCGCCTTTCTGATTGAAAATGAATAAAAAGAGCAGGAGCTGATAATGTCCGAAAAAGAGAAAGAAAAATTAATTCTCTCACTTATCGACTCCACCCAAGACCTTGATGTCTTTTATTCCAATTGCCTGGAGTATGCCAGACTGGAGTTCAATCACGATGCTATGGCATTTGTTGAAATAGATCCGGCAGAGATGTATTTCAAGGTAAAGGAGTATTCAAAACCCGAAATCAAGAAAACTTATCTCTCCAAGCTCATAGTATCACTGGATGATGAAAAGCATCCTTACAATCTCTGCTTTCGATTGAACTATCCTCTTTTTGTGGACTCAGAAGAGATCAATAAAGAATCCAAGTTTTTTGATATGTATTCAAAGATATCCGGGAAAAAATATTTTTGTCTCATCCCCCTCACTCACAACAAAAAGAAACTGGGCATCATAAGCTTCGACTTTTCTACTCAGGAAGAAAGAAATACTTTTAGATTCAACCAAACTAAAATTCAAAAATTTACCGAATTCATCTCAACCATCGCCCATAATATTTATATCTACAATCGATCGGATACCAAATATTCAAAGTACAAAACTCTCCATTCATCCGGTCTAACTTTAAATCGACTCTACCTAAACAATACTCAGGAAATCTTAAAAATGACCCTACTCTCCATTTCGGGACTGATAGAGGCAAATCTTTATATTCTCCTGATGAATGTACCGAATATCAATACAGTAACAGTCAACCGCTTATTCAAAGACATTGATGAGCTAGATCTCAGTCAAATTCATTTTGATTCTGTGAGATACACTGATATTGATACCTTCATGACACTGAATAGCCCCAGGGTTTTTTCTCTGAAAGAAGTAAGCTTTGCAAAAGAAATAGGGTTTCGCGGAAGACAATTACTTGCACTTCCAACTTTTGAATTGCAGGGCAGTAAGTACACTTTCCTTGTCGGTCGATACAGTCGAAAATCCTTTTCTCAGGATGAATTGGAGATTCTAACAGCTTATTCCGAGATTGTTAAGATTACCATAGAAAACTCATTTATGTATCACAGGATGGCAAAACAGGAGAGACTCGAGAAAGAAGTAGAAATTGCCCGTGACATCCAAATGAATTTGCTTCCCAGAGAGACTCCACAGATTCCCAATTTTGAGTTTGGTGGATTTATGATACCTGCGAGGGAAATCGGAGGAGATTATTATGATTTTCTTCATTCTCCCGAAAAGGATGGAGTCATCATGGCGATTGGTGACGTGTCCGGAAAAGGCATACCTGCAGGAATCGTCATGGCAACAGCCCGAACCATAATTCATTCGATAGTACGAAAAACCATTTCCATCCAGGAAATTATCAAGGAATTGAATTCTTATCTGTATTTCAATTATCGGAATTCCATGATATTGAGATTTATGTCAATGATCATCCTTCAATTGGACAATCATTCCAACACTCTACATTATGTAGGTGCGGGACATGGTTACATTTTGATTTACCGTAAAAAGACAGATTCAGTTGAAACAGTTCTTTCCGGAGGAATGGTTCTGGGGATAGCCCCTGATGTCCCCGAATCCAATGGTAAAATCCATCTGGATGAGGGAGATGCGGTTTTGCTTTATACCGATGGAGTTACCGAGTATACCAATATGAAAGGAGAACCTTACGAAGAAGAACGTCTCCATGAATCTTTTGTTAGACACAATCAAAAAGATGTTAACGAAATGTTGATAGCAATTTATGATGATGTAAAAAAGTTTGGCGGGAATGCTCTACAATTTGACGACATCACCCTGGTAGCAATGAAGAAATTAAAATGAAGATTCACGAACAAATATTTTCTAAAATTTGGTCGAAAATTTCTGACAAAAAAATTTTTCAAAACCCCCTCCTTCTCTCCTACTCCGGGGGGAAAGATTCGACTGCCTTACTGGGTTTTTGTAAGTATTTGAAGGACAATCGCCTCTGTGGAAATCTGAGTGTATTTCATATGGATCATTCCATTCGTGATACAACTCAGGAAGTCAGAGAGATCAAAGAATTCCTGAATTCGTTATCTTTGGACTTTACAATTAAAAAAAAAACATTCCCTCTCTCTCAAAACGTCTAAAGAAAAGTCCTGAAGAAACAGGAAGAATTCTCCGCTATTCTCAATTAGAAAAAATCGCCAGAAAGAACAATGCCATCATTCTGACCGGTCACCATGTAGAGGACTATCTCGAATCAATCCTCATTCATATGATTCGGGGAGGAGGACCGGGAGCGCTATCCACCTTAAGCCCTTTCAACGGGAAAATCTTACGCCCTCTTGTCTTTTTTACCCGGGAAGAGATTTCAATTGTTGTTAAAGAATTGGGGTACAAAGTATTTGAAGATGAAACCAATCAATCGGATCAGTACACCAGAAATAGAATACGTCATACAATTCTCCCCCTCCTGAAGAATGAAGGATTGAATTCTTATAAATTGTATTGGAATTTTCATGAAAATGCTTTCTTGACAGGTCAATCTCAACGAAAACAAAGAATACGAATTCATTCCGAATTGTTTGAAAGTCTGAGTTTATTTGACAAAAAACATCTTCTTGACTCTCACTTAAAAATTTTACGACTTCATCCCATATCCCGTTCCATTTTAGAGGAAATCCAGAGATGCCAGGAAATGAATTCTGTGATTGATATCCAAACCGGAGAGCTAAGATACTGGAAGTCTCCCGGTTCAGATTTGTATTTGTTTCCAAACTATTCAGAGTATCTTCAGCCTCCCAAATGGAATGGTGGTCGTATTGAATGGATTCAAAAATCAAGAGAACTCCAACCCGGAGAATCATTGGGGAGTTTTTTAGAATATCCCAAAATCAAAGTCGGAGCTATGTACAAAGACATTTCTGAAATCCTCAGAAGCGAAGGAGTTCCTACACCGATTCGAAAGAATATTCCACTCATCATTCAAAACCATTCAGTTAGAAAAATCCTATTGAGTTTCTGGGATGACAGAAAAAAGGATTATCCAAAGATTTGAAGAATGAATGATTCCTGGATCGAAACGGTAGAATACCATTCTTCCCATCACAATTTTAAGAAAATTCCTCAAAACTCCACTATGCCTCAGATTGCATTTTGTGGAAGATCCAACTCCGGAAAGTCCAGCCTCATCAATGCAATTTTAGGGAAGAAGGAATTGGTACATGTTTCCTCCACTCCGGGAAAGACCAGAAGTTTGAACTTCTTTTTATTGAATAAGAAAATTTTCCTGGTAGACTTACCCGGATTCGGATATGCCAAGGCCTCACACTCGGTGAGGGACTATCTTGAAGAAGTAGTCAATGGCTATTTGAATCATGTAGATACCTTGAGAATTCTTTTCATTCTCTGCGATGCAAAGCGTCCATTTCCCGAAGAAGAGAAGAATTTGATCCCAGTCTGCTTAAAAAGAAACATCTTACCTGTGGTCGTTCGGACAAAAATTGATAAATTGAATCAGAAAGAAAAAGAAAAGGTAAAGAAAGAATCTCTATCACTCATCAAAGAACATCCGGGACTGGCCTGCATTCACACCTCATCCAAAAATCGTGATGGAATCCAGGATATCAGAGATCTATTGAAAGAATTTTAAATCAAAAGATCCAGATGAGCTTCGGGATCGATTAGAATCGATAATTTTTCAGGATCTAAAAAGCCTGATTTGATCGTATTCTGAAGTTCTGCGATTTCCAAAAGCAGGTGTTTGGATCTTTCACTTTCTTCTCTTTGCTTGAGTTCTTCCAATTCTTTTTGAAGCTTACTTCGAATCTCTTTGAAGGTCTCTTGCTTTTTTTCATCCTTCAGACTATCCAGGGTAACATGCTCCGGATCATTGTAGAGCGCCTTAGTCAGAATCGTCTTCAACTCAAGTTGGATTTTTCCCAGTCTATCCCGTATGAATGACTCTTCGGATTTATTGACCTGGAGTTCTTCAATGATATCCGGCCGGCTTCTTTTTTTCAGTTCTTCATAAACTGTAAGAATTCTTCCGTCCATGTCATCATCATCTCTGGGACGCGGACTTGTGGTCACCTGAGTCTTTCCACCGACGGCAACCAGCTTACCGTCCCGAAACTCGAAATTTATTTTCATATCTAAATTTCGAATGTCTACTTTGTCCCGGACTGCCCTGGCTTTGAATTCCGTTACATGATCTAACTCATGGGCTATCACATGGATGATTGAAGAGCTGGTAGGCGCACTCTCCAGCTTTCCATGGCCCTTGTAATGGATACGCACATCTTCTTTGATGTGATCCGCTGAACTATGATTTGGAGAATGTACATCTGTGATCTTCATATTATAAATGTCGATCACAAATCCGTACTATATAAGACTTTATTCGAATTTCTTAAGAAAAATTTAAGTTTCTTTAAAAAAAATTACATAATGTATGAATTATGTATCATATACCAATTCTCATAAATAATTCCACTTTTCCTACTTGGGTATCTAGCCATTTTCTAGCTGATTTCTCTATGGATGTGTAAATATTTTAGAAAATGACTATAGGTAAGATTAGTCCTTAAGAAAACCTTCCCGAATCCAATTCATTCTCTCAGAAGAAATTGAAAGATCGGATAGAAATGTTTGAAGATCTGACTGCCCCAATCCGGCCTTAGCCAAACCTGCACCTATTCCCAAAAATGAATTTTTATTTCTAGTCCAATCAATAATTCCATGTTCCATTGAGACAGTTTCTATCTGACGCACAAAGTTTTCACTTCCATATCGAATGGAAAGATAGGTTGTCATTTTCATATCATTTCGAAATAGAGACTCAGCTTCTTCTTTTTCTTTCTCATCTGAAAAAGAAGATCCACTGATGGACGCTAAAGAGTTGGATAGACTGGAGACGGATTTTAAACCTGTGGAAACTGAATTCAATGAGGTTGAAATCGAATCGAGAGACTGACTGGACGTTGAAAAGGAATTAAAAAATGCACAATTGGAAAGAGTAAATGTAAAAATAAGAATGAGAAAGAATTTCATATGGGTTCTCCGTGTGTAAAAGTTTTCATCAAATCAAAGAAATCTTAGATTAATCAAAGTTTAGAAAACTGGATAAAGATTTCTAGTTTTTTTTCTTTTTAGAGTTGCCAATTCTAGAAGAAATCTTTGAAATATAATCCATTGGAATCTGAACCAAGGGTAATTTGCATATTGATTTTTGATTAGATAGTTGATTACTCTCTTGCTTTTGTGTAGAACTTTTTTAACTCTACCTGAAGAGACCGTTCTAATCAGGTCATCGGATTCAA
The DNA here is from genome assembly GCA_024233875.1 of Leptospiraceae bacterium. Classification (GTDB taxonomy): domain Bacteria; phylum Spirochaetota; class Leptospiria; order Leptospirales; family Leptospiraceae; genus JACKPB01. Next base: position 118,655 of record JACKPB010000006.1, on the reverse strand, counting down.
TTTTAGATTTTCTTATTATCGAGGAGACAGTAATGAAAAAGGATCAATTACGGAAAGAAGTACTGGATGCAGCCAAAAAAGGCGACTCGATCAAAATTTTGAGAGGAATCGAAAGTGGTATAGATGTAAATTGTCGGGAAGATGAAACCGATGCCACCCCACTCATGCTAGCTTCTGCCAAAGGACACCTGGAAATAGTGAAATTATTATTAGAAAAAAAAGCTAATGTATTTCATATAGATTTTTATGGTTGGACTCCACTCTTTCACGCAATAGAACACGGACACCAGAACATCGTAGAGATTTTAATGGAAAGGAATTCCGATCCAAACACAAAAGATCAAGATCGTATGACACCTCTGATGAAGGCCAGTCTCTACGGGCACACCGATATAGTGAAGCTTCTCTTCAAAGGACGGGTGGATGTGAATCTCAAAGATAAAGATGGAGATACGGCCCTGATTCACGCCGCATCACGCGGATATTTAGATATAGTAAAGATTTTGGTAGAGAAAAATGCAGATGTCAACATAACCAATAAAAATCACAATACAGCTCTTACCTATGCATCTTTCAAGAACCACAAAGAAGTCGTAAAGTATCTGGAATCCAAAAATACCATAGGGAAGATTCCCGGAATCTAAATTATTAAGAAAATTCTATGATTAAAAAATTCATATTTATTTCCTATCTCATTTTTTTCTCATTCTTGATTCAAAATTGTGGATTCAATACAATTCAGGAATTGGACGAACAGGTCAAAGCCGACATGGCAGAGATCCTCAATCAGTACAAGCGGAGAGCTGATCTCATCCCCTCTCTCGTGAAAGTGGTAGAAGGTTACTCAAATTTTGAAAAGAATGTCTTAACTGATGTTACAAGGGCAAGAGGGAACGTAGGTGGACTCAGTGCGACTCCCGAAATAATAAACAATCCTGAAGAATTTCAAAAATTCCAACATGCTCAAAATCAACTCGGATCGGCCCTTCAACGTCTACTGGTAGTAGTGGAAAAATATCCCGATTTGAAAGCCAATCAGAATTACAGTGACCTCCAAGCCCAAATTGAAGGTACTGAGAATCGAATCGCAATAGCTAGAAGAAACTACATAAAATCTGTTCAGGCTTACAATACATACATCCGAAAGATTCCCGGAGTGATCTGGGCCGGTTTTTTTGGTTATTCGGTGAAATCTTCCTTTGTGGTGGAAAATGAAGATGAAATTTTGAAAATGGATAAGTCGATTTCCAAACCTCCGGAAATTCAATTCGAAAAGTAAGTCAATCGAAGAATTGAACTGATCTCCCGGTTCTTTCCGAAACAATTTTTGTGTGATGGATTGGATGTAGCAAACCCACCATAAACATTTCTCTGGAAGTAATTTTACCCATAAATGGATGAAATACCAGATTAGAATCCAAATCCTGCTCCTGCCAATGATTCAAAACTTCCCCGTATTTTTCTATCGAGATATTCCATGCGGAAAGAAGATCCATTTGTCTTTTAGAACCTATGGGTTTCTCCCTCCTCGGCGCAAAAGGTCCGGAATCTTTTCCCTCTTTCAAAAGTGCAAGATAAAGCCTACTCATTTCCTGAAAACTCCGACTTTCTACTTTTGATTTTCCGAATATAAGTGAAGTAAAGAATTTTGGAATAAAAAAGCTCATAGTAAGAGAATTAGTTACTTTACTTAAATGGTTAAGATTTTCTGCGGGAGACCAACCCTTGGTTGGAACTTGAAAAAACTCATCTTCAGAAAATTCAGAATAGAAAGAGAAGATCTTTTTTTTAAGATGCTCTACTTTTTTTATCAATTCAATCTTATCATCCCCAGAAGAATATTCCATTGTCCTCTACTCCAAAATTTATAGTCTTTTTCAGAAGGTTTGCGCATTCAAAAAAGAATCAGCTATAAAATGCCTACATACCTTAAGAAGAAATACGCAAGTATTTGTGAAAACCGGTATATAAGGCTAGATCCCGTAAACAGAAAAACGCAATTATTTCTGAGAACTAGAATAAGATTTTCCAAATGAATTTACACCAAAATTTCTAATTATTTTGAAAATAAATCAAGAAATATAGGAGTTTGGAGACGAGGAGTCCCCAATTTGCTGAAAGGCTTCCTTCCATTGTACTCATCTTTTGTACGAAGTGCGTAAGGTGAGTAGGGAATTTAAAATATATTTTCTAGATATTTCTTCTGAATTAATTCTAGCCCTACCCGATGATAGAATAAGAATTATGAATATTTATTTGGTATCCATTAGATTATTCCTTATCGTATTTATTTATCTTACCTCCCTTTCTCCGATTTTATCACAAACTGCAAAGGAACCGGTCAAACAGGAAAAAGAAACTGAAATTAGCTATCCTGTTGTATTAGATAAAAAAGTACTCTTCTCTATTTCTAAACCTTTGGGTCCTTATAGTGCATCAGAAAGAGCCGAAATTGTCTCTAAGCGTTTAAAAGTTATCACATCCAAGGGAGACTTTCATCCGGAGAGACTGAAGTATTCTGAAGGTACTATCTCTTTAGATCTGTTCTATGATAGTTTAATTATTCTATCTATCACCGATGAAGATGCGAAATATCTAAATAGAAGTAGAGATGATCTGAGTAGTGAGATCATAAGTACGATTCGAATGGGGATTCAGGAACATTTTGAATTACCACCTATGGAATCTCAAAAGAATAACTCTATCGATTTAAAAGTATTTTTTAATGAACACAAAACAACCATTCTTCACACCGGTATAGCATTCTTATCTTTGTTGGTCCAGATTTTTATCATTTTCTTCTTAATCAAATTTTCGATAAAACTCAATCATAGTATTTATGATAAAAAAGGAAAAAGCATTAAGTCATTCCATTTTAGAAACCATATCCTTTTGAGTGAGGAGGCAGTAGTTACACTTCTGGAGAATATCATTCGGGGATTTAGAATTCTGATTGCAATCGGACTTATCTACGCATATATCTCTCTTCTACTTTATCTCTTTCCCTGGACTCAATCTCCGGAAATGAAGGAGTTGACCCGAGGGTTTTTGCTAACTTTGATCACCACAGGTATAGCTTACGGTATCTATAAGGGGTTAAAATTCTCCATATCCATCCTTGATAAAAATGTAGCAAATTGGAAAGGTTCATTTATCAAAGCAGTTAAATTCAAAACTGTCGAAATCATTTCAGAAGAACAAATAATGAATATACTTCATAAATCCATATTTGTCTTACAGGGTGTTTTGAATTTAATACTTTTTTATATTGTGATACCTATTATATTTAGTTTTTTTGATATCACGAAAAATTGGGCATCTATCCTTTTTGGATACATTTTAGATCCGTTCAAAACTATATTTATGGCTTTTATTTCTTACGTACCTAATTTCTTCTATATTGCAGCTATAATTTTTGTGAATCGATACCTTATCAAACTTTCAAAACTATTTTTTTGGGAAATTGAAATTGGGAATATTTCTCTAAATAATTTTCACAGAGATTGGGCCGAACCTACTTATAAAATAGTGAGATCTCTCATTATCATATTTACATTGATTGTGATTTTCCCATATCTGCCGGGCGCACAATCTGAAGCCTTCAAAAGTGTCTCATTATTTCTTGGAATTCTCTTCTCCCTCGGATCAACCTCTGTTGTAGCAAATGTTGTGTCCGGAACGATTCTCACTTATATGTATGCTTTCAAAATCGGTGATAGGGTTAAGATTGGTGATACAGAAGGACATGTCATTGAAAAGACATTGCTTGTAACAAGAATCAATACTACTAAAAATGTTGTGATAACGATTCCCAATTCAAGTGTTATGAGCGGACACATCATCAATTATAGCACATCAGCAGGAAAGAAGAATAAAGGATTGATTCTGCATACAACTATTACTTTGGGTTATGATGTACCCTGGAGAAAAGTTCATGAAGTTTTGATAAAGGCTGCTAATGATACTTCTAATATATTAGAAAATCCCGATCCTTATGTACTACAAAAAAGTCTGGATGATTTTTATGTAAGTTATGAACTGAATGCTTATACTGACAAACCCGAAATCATGAACCATATCTATTCAGAACTTCATCAAAATATTCAGGACAGATGCAATGAAGCGGATATAGAGATTCTATCTCCTCATTACTCTGCAGTTCGGGATGGAAGTATGACAACTATACCCGCCAATTATTTAAAGGAAGATTATTCTCCACCTCCATTTGTTGTGAAAATCATTCGTTCTCTTTCCGGAGAGAAATAGAGTCGGTAGAAAGATCAAAATTAAATTCTCTTTTCTTCCATTCAAGGTAAAGAACAGGATATACTATCAATTCCAATAGAAAGCTAGAAAAGAGGCCCCCAACAAGTGGTACTGCAATACGCTTCATCAAATCAGACCCCGTCTCTTCGGACCAGAGTATAGGCAAAAGACCCAGAAATGCACAGAGAACCGTCATTAACTTAGGACGTATTCTTTTGACTGCTCCATGTACTACAGCATCTCTCAAGTCAGCTAGGTTTTTTAGATTTCCATTTTTGAGAGCAGAATCAAATGATATATCTAAATACATCAGCATAAATACACCCGTCTCTGCATCGAGTCCCATCAAAGCAATCATTCCTACCCAAACTGCCATAGAGATTTGATACTCCAAAAAGGAGAGGAGAAAGATGGCTCCTATCAGAGAGAACGGAACAGCGAGGAGTACAATTAATGTTTTTATATAAGATTTAGTATTTAAATATATTAGAATAAAAATAAGGATAAGAGTAATTGGAAGAATAAATTTCATTTTTTCTTTCATCCTCTCAATATTCTCATATTGCCCGCTCCAGAGTATTGTATATCCCTCAGGAAGCGAATAATGGGAATCTAAATAACTTTTAGCATATTCCACAAATCCCACCAAATCGTTGGATTTTGGTACTACATATACATAACCGGTTAAGAATCCATTCTCATCACGAATCATAGCCGGTCCGGATTTCATACGGATATTCACAAATTCTCCAAGGGGTACATGAGCTCCTGCGGGTGTGGGAACTAAAATTCTCTTCATCCTTTCCGGTGAGTCCCTGAGCTCTCTCGGATAACGTAAATTCACAGAATATCTTTCCCTACCCTCAATTGTCTGGGTTATCGATTCTCCTCCGATAGCTGAAAGTATGACTCTTTGCAATGAATCGATGCTCAAAGTGTATCTTGCCAATTGCTCTCTTCTAATTTCAATATCCAGATAGTAGCCTCCTGCACTTCTTTCTGCGAAAATTGCAGAGATCTTATTGGAATTCTTAAAGAGAGACTCTATTTCGACAGCAATCTCTTCAATTTTTTCAAGATTTTGACCCTGAATTTTTATTCCAACTGGTGTTCTAACACCTGTAGATAACATGTCTATTCTTGCACGAATGGGCATAGTCCATGCATTTGAAAATCCTGGGATCTGAATTTCTTTATCCAGGAGGGATATAAGTTCATCCGGAGTAATACGGTCAGAAATTATATAACGAAAAGGAACCTGAAGTAAATCAGGTAGTTTGGAATAAAACCTATCTGTTTTTCTCCAATACTTTCTTTCTTTTAGAGAAATTACTGTTTCAAACATCGAGAGAGGAGCCGGATCAGTAGAGGTATCTGCTCTTCCGGCTTTCCCGTAAACCTGTTCCACCTCAGGAAAGTTTTTAATTTTATTATCCATTATTTTTAAAATTCTATCCGCTTCCCCGATAGAAATACCCGGCATAGTTGTCGGCATATACAGAATAGATTCTTCATACAAAGGGGGCATAAATTCAGTACCCAATCTGTAGTACAAAACGAAAGAAATGAGAAGCAAAAGAATAGGGATAGAAATTGTTTTTTTGGGATGATCCAGGACTTTTCTACATATAGGTTCATATATCGAAATTATTTTACTACTGATGGGGTGTTTTTCTTCCGGATAGTAGGATCCAACCAGAAATCCTGTAGCGATCTGATTCCATTTTTCTCTTTTAAAATATTGAATGGGCTCTATTCTTGCGAAAAGCATTCTGATCGCAGGATCGAAACTGATCGCCAGGATGGCCGCTATCGCCATTGAGAAATTTTTAGAATAGGCAAGAGGATGAAACAATCTTCCCTCCTGATCCTCCAGAACAAAAACAGGAAGAAAGGATATAGAGATAACAAGTAAGGAGAAAAAAACAGAAGGACCAACTTCCAAAAGTGCCTCAAGACGTATTTGGGTATAGTCCTCTTTCCTACCTGTCGAATTCCATTCTTCTATTTTTTTATAGGCATTTTCTACTTCTACTATTGCTCCATCGACGAGTACTCCTATAGAAATAGCTATTCCCGATAGACTCATCAAATTGGAACCCACTCCATTCAAATAAATGGGAATGAAAGAAAGTATTACAGAAATAGGTATAGTTAAGATAGGTATGATCGCAGAAGGAATGTGCCAGAGAAATATCATGATGATAATGGAAACTATGGTCATCTCTTCCAGAAGTTTGAATATCAAATTAGATATCGTATGCTTGATCAGTTCAGATCTATCATATACGGTAACAATTTCTACACCTTCGGGTAAAATCTTTTCGGCTTCCTTAATCTTTTCCTTTACAAGTTTGATAGTATCCAGAGCATTTTCACCCTGTCGCATAACTATAATACCGCCCGCAAAATCTCCTTTCCCATCCAGATCACTGATCCCTCTTCTCAGATCAGGACCCTCCGAAACTGTAGCTATATTTTGTAATAATATCGGAATTCCATTTTTATCGGAAGAGACGCCAATATTTTTAATATCATCAATGGATTTTATATATCCCTTTCCCCGTATCATAAATTCGGCCCCGCCTATTTCAATAACCCTTCCACCTGTCTCAGAATTATTTTCTTTGACCTTATTCAATACATCATTGATTGATATATTATAGGTTACTAATTTTGATGGATCAATGAGAATCTGATATTGTTTTTTAAATCCACCTATGGAAGCTACCTCAGCGACTCCGGGAATGGAGCTAAAGAGATATTTCAAATTGAAATCCTGAAGAGTTCTCAATTCCTTAGAATCAATTTTCCCATTCTTATCCCGTAATATATATTGATATATCCATCCGACTCCTGTAGCATCAGGTCCAATTTCAGTTTTTACACCTTCCGGAAGTAATCCCTGAATTCTGGACATATATTCTACAATTCTTGACCTAGCCCAATAGATATCAGTACCATCCTGAAAGATTACATAAACAAAAGAATATCCAAAATCAGAAAAACCACGGATGGACTTCACTCCCGGTGCCCCCAAAAGTGAAGTAATGATAGGATAGGTTACCTGATCTTCTATGATATCAGGACTTCTCTCCCATTTTGAATAGACAATGACCTGAGTATCCGACAAATCCGGAATTGCATCCAGAGGTATTTTTTTCATAAAATAAAAAGCGATAGCCAGAAAGAGACCGGTAAAGATAAATATAAGCAAACGATTGTGGACACTGAATCGAATAATTGATTTTAGCATTACTTAATCCTCAGTTCCAAATCTTATTTTTGATTCCGAATCGATCAAAAAATTTGCTGACACAACTACCTCATCATCTTGATTCAATCCGGATAATACTTCTACAGTAGTATCTGTTTCATATCCAATGATAACTCTTACCGGCTGGAAATGCTCCTGATCTACCTTTCTGTAAACAATTGTAGAATTCCCTGTATACATAACCGCATCACGGGGTATACTCAGAGCCTTTTCCCTGACAAATGAGATCTCAGCCTCTGCCAGCATCTGAGGTCTTAAAATTCCATCTTTATCATCTACCTCGATACGAACCCGGAGAGTCCTACTATCAGAATCCAGGATTGTATCCATTGCTAGAATCCTTCCCTGAAATTTAATCTCAGGATAGGCTATTGCTTTGACACTTGCAGGTTGACCTTCTGTAATCATAGGTATTTCTGTTTCATAAATCTGTGCATAAACATGGGACTTTCCGTATTTCCCTCCTAAAATCAACTCTGAAGGATCTCTGGAAAGATAATAACGAATCGATTTTTCTTTGAGACCAAATTGTTTGATTCTATTGAATACTGCTGAGTACAATCCACCCGTTCCTGCCCCTCCTGAAATCACTTCCCGATATTCGATCAGAGCCTCATACAATTCCGGATCGTAGGCAATTCTTGCCGGGAACTTGATCGATCTACTTAAACTCTTTTCTTCCACCTTAGCAGTTGAAACTCCTATCAATTCCTGTTTTTCTATACTCAATCTTACCTTTGATTTATTAAGTTTTTCATCATTCAATGAATGGGAATGATTCTCCTGTTCTTTCTGTTGCTTTTCTTTTTTCACAAGTTTCATATTACAGATAGGACAGGTGCCGGGAGAATCGGAAACTACCTGTGGGTGCATAGGACAATAGTACTCTCCGATTGGTTTTAGTTTACATTCAGAAATGAATATATACATAAATGCTAATAAAACTATATTAATTAGAGAAAAATATTGAGAGAAAATACCATTGATATGATTTTTAATTTGATACATTTGCATTATTTTCTCCATTCGGGTTGAATAATTGATCTGTAAATAATTGAGAGTACTTTCCCATCAAAGATCCGAGAGTTATTAGTATAGAGTACTGCCTTCCTCTCAACTCTTCCATTTCGATTTTGGCCTTCAAATACTCCGATTTAATTTTTGCGATTTTTTCATAATTCCCCTTTCCTGCCTGATAGTTGGCTTTTGTAGAGTTTAAAGATTTTTCTAATATAGTAATATGCTCCCCTGAAAGCATGGAATGTCTTTCCTTGATTCCATAATAAAGTGAAATATTCTTTTTCCATTCAGTTTGAAGTAAGAGTTCGGTTTTTTCTAAGAAAAGTTCAGCTTCCTGAATTTTCTTACGATTTTGATCCTGTAGATCTGAATTTTTAGAAAGTGACCACACCGGAATTTTCATAGTTGCTCCCATAGAAAACAAATCACCTCTGTACTCCGTACTATCCATAATAGAATAATTTCCCAGATATCCTCCATCGAACATATATTGAATATTCTTCCTTTTTAAATAAGATGCAAAGACTTCAAAATCGGGATAATGATCCTGATCTCCTCGAGTTTTTTCCCGAATTCTTTTTTCTCTTATAGAATTTGATAATTTTACAAGTGGATGTTCTCCAAAATCAGGTGAAATCCTATTTACCTGTTCCAGGTCTGTTTCCAGCTCAACAAAAAGTTGCTCCAAATTCATTTTCTCTTTGGAATCAAGATAAGGTAAATAGTAAGCCAAATCGCTGTTGATACCGGCTAATGTGTATTCTGCTTCTTTTGCTTTTTCTGAAATCATAAGAGAATCCAAGTGATACATATTCGAAGTATCAAAATCTGTTTTTCCTGTAATATAAGAAGCTCCGCTGACCCGTCCCAGAGATTTGTACAGTTCACTCATTTCTTTTAGATAGATCATTCTTTTTTCTTGAATATCTGCATTTAATTTTAAATTTAAAAACTTTTCAATAAAGCTAGAAGTTTTCAGAGCCGACTCTTCTTTTACTTCATTGACTTCTGCTAATTTGATTTTTCTTTCATTTGTTTTTTTCCCCGGAAATGGAATGGGCTGAGATATAGAATACTCGATACCAGTCATTCCCGGAGTATTTGGATCTGTGGGGGTTCTCTTCAACTCTCGATTGTAGGGATAATTCTTGTATACTATCCCAATTTTAGGATCCGGGTACACATCGCTGTGATTCGAATCTGAAATTTTTGATAGTACCTGAATAGATAATGACTTAGTTTCCGGATGAGAAGAAACTAGGTTCTCAAGTTTTTTTAATTCATCAGATAGAATTTCTGAGTTTATTCCGTAAATGATTGTATAAAATAAAATGAATCCAAATTTGATAATTTTTTTCATCGATTTCTCTTCTTTTATTAAACTTCAATTGAATAATTCCCAATTTTTAAATTGGGTAACTATGCTTCTTCAATCCTAATCCATTAATAGATTAGAACTTAAAAAAAAGATAAAATCAATGAATCAAATAAGAAGTATGACGGAAGTGGTTTTGCTTTTAGAGGTGAGAATTGGAATCTGAAAGGAAAGTATTTCCCAAGTGGATGAGTCATGAAAAATCAGATCGATTAGAATGAAATGAGAATAGAAAAATATAGGTTTAAAAGCTATCTCAAATTTTCGAAAGGACTCTTTTTCCAGATCGACAAAATCCCTGAGTACATTGTCACAACAATTAGAAGATTTTGTATCTGAAGAATGACAGGGAGGGACTTTTGATACGGAACACTCACGAAATCCAAACTGACAATTCATCAAAATAGTTAATACAAAAACGATTGTCATGAGTATAGAAGTTCGTAATTTCATTTCAATTTCAAATTAGAATAGGAACTATATTTTGTAAATTAAAAATTTTTTTAATTTTGATTCTCCTGAATCTTACTTACAGGATTGAATAATTGAAAGGAATAAACGATACGACTTCTTTCCAGGATTGAATAGAATTTTTTTTGATCTTCAGAATTCAAAAAATGAAGAATGTATTTCTTTCCTTCTTCTTTTTTCTTTAGATTTTCAGTATAAAATTCAGTGAAGTGAAAACTTCCCATTTTAAACAATTGACCAATTTTCCTCGGACTTACTTTCTTTTTCAATGTTAGGAGAATTTCGTATTTTTCTTTAGAAATACTATAGCTATACAATGGAATCCCATCTTTTCCATCATTACTCATGATTGCATAAGCGGGTATCTTTATCTCCATCAGATCTCCGATTTTAAAATTTTCTAACTCATTTGGATCAATTAAATATGTGTCCAACTGATATCGAATCGGTTTGTTTGAAACAGGAGCTTTGGAATAGATAGTAATGGATTGTATGCCTTCTTTCCCATTCAGATTTTCCTTCTTTATTTCTACCAAAATCCCATGAATGCTGAGTACCCTCTCCTCTTCGGATAGAAGAGGAAACGTGCAAAAGAGAATTACAAAAAAATAGATGATAATTTTTGTTATAGTCATTTTCAAAAGCATTAACGCATTCACGGAAGAATCTACTATAAAATGGCTTCATACCTTTAGATGAAATATGCAAGTATTTCTGAAAACCGGTATATCGCATTCATACGTAACGTTCCCCCTTTCCTTAGCATCGGAATATTTTTTTAATGTCCTTAGTCACAATCAAATTCTCAGGTGTTTCGAATCCTAACTTTTTAGAAATATAGAAAAGGTATTTGACGAATTTAAATTCATTCAAATACTCCTTACTTAGTCCTATGAAGATTCGATTCTACATACTTGCAATCAGAGATTTTATTTTGAATAATTTATTGATATTTCAAAATAGAAATGATTTTTTTAATTCCAATCTTTCTTTTTCAAATAATCGATTCCTATTTATTAAATCTTCATTTTTTAATCTAGTCTTACTATTCATTCTAGGAAATTGTACTACATATAAATTTACACCTCTGGATTTTCATGAAGGCAGACTGGAGATAAAGTCAATATCCAATGAATTGAATAATTTCTGGATTCTCCGGGGTGATTGGCATTTTTTTTGGATGGGGGATCTAATTTCCGAAACCAAATCTTCTCAATCCGGAAGTAGTCAGGAATTCAGACCTGCAATCCCATGGAATGAACCATTTAATGGGAATTTTCACAATTCTATCGGTTACGGTGCATACAAACTTTCCTTGAACCTACCAAAAGATTCAAAGTATTCTATAAAACTGAAAGACATTCATTCCAGTTTTACGGTGTGTATTACATCCTATCCGGAGGTGAAATCAAAATATCCATTTGATGATAAACCCATTTTGTTTTCGGGAAATGAACCCTTAGTTCTACCATTACCTCCGGGAAATTCAGAAATTTTGATTATTGTCAATAATCAAAATCATAGAAATGGAGGAATTACTTCTTTTCCGGAAATTGCGGAAATGGACGTATTCAAACAGTCCAGATATGAAAATTTATTCATCCAATCGATTGTAATCGGAGGATTTTTAATACTATCCATCTACCATCTGGTTCTATTTTCCAGAAAACCAACCGAAAGAAATATATTTTATTTTTCAATACTTTGTTTTTTGATTTCTATCCGTGCTATGTTTACAGATGAGGTGCCAATTTTAATTTTTTTGAATCATCTAAATTTTAAGACTATATATACATTTGAACTTTTAAGTATCTATTTGTTAGGATATATCTTTACCCACTACATTCAGGAAATTTTTCCCCTAGAATTCAAAAACAAAGTTTTTAAATTCATTGGATATATTTATTTAGCTTTATCGGTTTTAGTCCTTGTCTCTCCGACCTATCTTAATTCCTTCACCGTCCTACCTTTTCAGTTTTTAAATGCTACATTCATCCTTCTATCTTTTCCATTCTTGATTCTTACCCTTATCAAAAAAAGAGAAGGATCCAAACTTTTCCTCACAGGAATATTAATATTTTATACAACCATTGGTATAGATTCGCTTAGTGTTTTAGGTTGGATACCAACTAATTTTTTCCTTTCAACGTACGGATTGATATTTTTTATTTTTGCTCAATCCTTTTATCTATCTTCAAAATTATCGTTTGCTTTGAAAAGAACAGAATATTCTGTAAAACTCTCGACTCAGAAACAAATTGAGTTCCAAGAATTAAACAATGAAATTGAAATATTAGATTCATCTAAAGATATATTGATAGCCAATCTTTCAAAAGAACTCAAAGAACCCTTCCATCAATTGATGGAACATACTGATTCTCTTCAAAAATTCGAACTTCCGGTTGGAGCCCATAGGTATAGTAGCGTGGTTCTAAATTATACAAATCGATTGGAACAGATTTTGAGTGATCTAATTCTAAGTACTGAATTGGATACCGGATATAGAAGAAACGATTCTGAATTTTCTCTTTATACAGTTTTTGATTCTGCTTTGTTTGAGCTTCGAAAAAAAATCGAATCCTCTTTTCTAAATATTGAGATGAATCTACCTTATGAACTGAGGTACACCGGAGATAAAATTTTATGGGATAGAGCCATTTCTGCTGTATTGAGAAATGCTGTACAATTCAATAGAAAGAAAGGATATATTAAGATCTTTATTCTACCGGGAGATAATTTAAGTATTTGTATCACTGATTCAGGTATAGGAATTCCACAGGAGATTCTTTCCTATGTTACTAAAAAATTCTACTCTTTTCAAAATATTTTGACTGAACAAAATAGAGGATTCGGTCTCGGATTGTATTTGTTTGATAGAATATTGAGTTTGCACAATGAAAAATATACCATAAGATCATCCGAGAAAGGTACAGACATAATTATTCACTTACAGAATGGATTTATCAAGGAAAAGAAATTTTAATGAAACTAATACTAATGAGATCATTCTTTTTCGGATTAGCATTGATTTTGATAGTTCAATGCGGATCAAATCCCTCAAATCCGGCTCCTAAAGTTGCAAATGGTATCGTTGATCTAAGGGAGTGGGATTTCTCCCGGTACGGGCCAATCTCTCTTCAGGGTGAATGGAAATTCTTCCCTCAGAATTTTTCCCAAACGGAAGGAAGTGCATTTCCTTCAGAGTTTCGATTTCCCGGTGTATATTCAAAAGAAAATTCTAAAACCTTCGGAACCTTTTATCTTAAAATTTTAACAAATACAGAGCTACCGATCCATCTATGCATCCCGAGATTTTATTCAAATTTTACACTTTTCTGTAACAACGAATTAGTTTTAGACAATGGGAGTTCAGAAACGAATTCAGGTATAGATCCCATATTTAAGTCTCAATGCATGGACCTAAAGACTAAAGAAGGGAATCAAAATGAAATAGAGCTCTATTTATTTGCATCAAATTTTAGGTTAAATTATTTTGGAATGTTTGGTGAACCCAAACTCGGATTACGAAGGGATCTGGAAAGAGCAGAAGAAATTTCTTTACTCTCCCATTTTCTTCTCTTCGGAGCATTAGTTTTTATCGGGATGTATCACATTGGATTGTACTCTCAAAGAAGAAATGAACTCTCCTATTTATATTTTTCCATTATTTGTATTTTGATAGCTTTCAGATCAGTTTCCATGGAAGAAATTTACCTCCAGCACATATTTCATTTTTCTCTTCAAAGTTTTGTACATATAGAACTTCTCAGTATTTATTTAATTGTGCCTCTGTTTTCCCTGTACCTTCATTCTTTTTATCCCAACTTTATGCATAAAAATTGGATTTATCTTTTCATAGGTCTGAGTTTACTTCTTTCAGCTCTAACACTTCTATCGCCATTAGAACTCAAATATAGATATGTACTTTACATTCAGGTAGCAGTAATTCTTCTCATCCTTCTAACACTTCTTACACTTTACAGAGCTATTAGAAACAAACTTGTAGGATCTTATTTGTTCAGTTTTGGTTTCTTAATCCTATCTCTAACAGCAATTAATGATATTTTATTAGATTTAACTATTGTTTCTACTTTTTATATGACTCCTCTGGGTTTGATTTTTTTTATTCTAACTCAATCTTTCGTACTAAGTTTAAAGTTTTCTCAAACTCTGGAAGAAAGCAAAAGGAATCAAATTATTGCTTCAGAAAATTTTATTTCTGTGATACAAGCAAAAAAAGAAATCGAGAAATTGATAGAATCGAAAGATAAATTTTTAGCAAATATGAGTTTTGAAATCAAAACTCCTCTGAATACGATTCAAAAATATGCAGAATTAGTAAATAACTTTGAAGTTACGAAAGAAGTCCGACAAACAAATAAAGACATTATGCAAAATGCTAAGGTTTTGAATTACTTCCTAAATGATTTGATTTATCTTACGGAATTAGATTCAGGGATAGCACTGAAAAATACCAATATTTTTCTCCATTCTCTCATTGAAGAGATTCTTGAACACTTTTCAGCTGAAATAAAGAAGAAAAAACTCGAAATTAAAATTGAATACAAGGATGACGATTACATCTGCGATCCAGAGAGTTTAAAAATTGCCATCTCAGCAGTCATAAAAAATAGTATCGTTTATAATCGGGAAAATGGAAAGATTTCCATTAAAATCTTTAAAATGGGAACCAATACTATTTTACAGATTGAGGATACGGGAATCGGAATTGATCCAACCACACATTCCAAACTCTACCAAAGATTTACCCGGGGAAGCTCTCCCGATGTGACCGTAGTATTTGGAATGGGAATTGGATTGACAATTGCTAAAACAATCACAGATCTTCACAAATCAAATCTAATTATCAAATCTATCGAAAACAAATCTACCACAGCGGTATTCCTATTAAAGAAAAATTATTTCGAATAAAATATTGGATAATCTAATTTTTTAGCAATTCGAAATGCTGTATTGATAAGTCCCACATGACTGTAAGTTTGAGGAAAATTACCCCATTGTCCTCCATTTATATCTACATCTTCACTGAAAAGTCCGAGATGATTAGAGTACTTTAATAGATTTTCAAAATACTCAATCGCTGAATCGATTTGATTTGTACTTGCAAGTGCTTCTGCAAACCAAAAGGAACAAACAAAAAATGTTGTATCCGGCTTACCAAAATCATCTTCATGACGGTAGCGATAAAACAAACCCTGATCGGTCATCAATTCCTTTTTATGAGCTTCGATATGAGATATGGCTCTCTCTGAGTTTGGATCCAAGTAATTCATGAGAACCAAATTCAATCCACTGGCATCTAGATGTGATACATCAACCGCTTGTGTATATGCCATTTTTTCAATACTATAGGACCTTTCTATATAGTCAGATGCTAAATTAGCTAACATTTCAGCTTTTTTCATAAGATCCGAATCATTGAAAGCATGAGCTATTTTTTGAGCAGCTTTGCAGCCCGCCCAATGAAACAAATAAGTGTATGTATGGTATTGCTTCCTATTTCGAAACTCCCAGAGACCGGCGTCAGGTTCGTTGATTTTAGATTCTATCTTACTTAATAGCAATTCTACTATTTTTTTAGAATGATATTTGATATTTGTATTCAATCTTTTATCAGTAAATATAGGTAGAATAGAAACTAAGAGTTGACCATAGACATCATTTTGAATATGGGTATAGGCATCGTTCCCTATACGTACCGGAGTGTTTCCCAGGTATCCATCCAGATCTATAATGTTTTCAGTTAGATTTTTTTCCCCTATGATACTGTACAAGGGTTGAATCCGACTTTCTTCATTCAAAACTATATTTTCAATATATAAAAAGTATTTTTCTAATTCTTCAAAGTGACCAATACTGTTGAACGCCATTAATGTATAATAAGCATCTCGCATCCAACAGTATCTATAATCCCAGTTTCTGGTAGATTTGTCGGCTTCGGGTAGACTTGTAGTACCGGAGGCTATGATTCCACCGGTATCCTCATACTGATGTAGCTTTAGGACCAAGGCAGAACGTATGATTTCCTTTTGGTAAAAATTTGGAATGGAAGTAGATTTTATCCAATTCATCCAATAAGAACGTGTTTTGGTATAAAAAGTTTCCATCGTTTCTATCAGTGGGGCTTCGAGAGGCTCTCCATATGTAAATGCCAGATATTTATCTTCCGAAAGAATGAAAGACTGTTCGTTAACTATGGTATTTAATGGAATATTTGTAGTCAAACGAACCTGGTCACCAATTCCCAGATAACGAATATGATTACTACCTATGAGTATTTCCGGTTTTGTTTTTCCATAATCCCCAACAGGAGAACAGGTAACCTTGATGGAGGGTCTTCCGGCAATTCTTTCGATTTTTCTACATATCATAAGTGGACGATAGTACCTATCGTATTGATAGAACCTAGGTGCAAAATCTATCACCCTATATCGTCCATCTTCAGTAGTAAATTCTGTACATAAGATATTTGTATTTTCTAAATAGTACTGACGATTTTCTATAGCTTTTTTACTTGGGGAAACCGAAAAATGCCCTCCTTTATTTTCATCAAGTAGGGAACCGAAAACAAAACTACTATCAAACCTCGGCATACAGGCCCATTTGATCGCAGCTGAAGTATCAATATATGCCAGATAGGAGCAATTTCCTATGATTCCCATATTGTATTTATGCAATTTATCCATTTTTGATTAACCCCTCTAAAAAATTATGAACTAGCTCCTGAAATACTATATTGTATTTCGCATAGGTCTGAGTTTTTCCAATTTTAATTGAAACAGCTCTATCGGGTAGTACCTGGAACATATCTTCATCGGTTACATCATCACCCAAAGCTAATATAAAATCATAATCTGAATTTTGAATAAAATCATTTACCGAAGTTCCTTTATTGAAACCGGCTTTCTTCACTTCTATTACCTTATTTCCTTCCAACAATTGCAATCCGGAGTAATAATTGATCATATCAAATAATTCTGATTTTAATTCCTGAGATCTTACAAAAGCTAATTCCGGATCAGCATTTCGAAAATGCCAAACTACTGCTGCCTCCTTTTCCTCAATAAAACTTCCATGGCATCTATCTGTATACTTTTCCATTATTTCAGAAATATTTTGCTTAATCTCTTTATCTATAATTATATCTTTTTTTAGTTCCCAATCCTGACCTTTTCTCCGCATGAAGAGTCCATGTTCGGCTACTAAATTCACATTACAATCAGAAAACCACTTGTCTAAAAATATCCTCTTTCTTCCGCTAATGATCACTATTTCATTATTTGTATCACCCGATAATTTCTTAATTAGTTCCAGAACATTCACTCCGGGAGTAGCATTTTCAGGAATAGCTGAAAACGGGACCATAGTTCCATCATAATCAAGAAATATAATCCGCTTCATAGAATTTTTATACTTCTCGATAATTTGTCTTTCAATGATTTCCGTCATAACTTTGATCTCTAGCATAGTATGTTCCTCTTTAATTAAAGTCAGTTGATTTATAAAATCGAATGCCCATGCAAATACATTGTATTTATTGATACGAATTCGCATTCGGGAAACTCTTTCCCTGATTTCATCAGGAGACATTGTCAGTGCCTGATGGATAGCTTCAGCCAATTCATTTGCATCATTCGGATTGACCAAAATAGCTTCACCTAATTCCGCAGAGGCTCCGGCCATTTCACTCAAGATTAGAATTCCTTCATTTGAATTTTGACAGGCCAGATATTCCTTGGAAACCAGATTCATTCCATCCCTAAGCGGTGTGATCATACCAACGTCACTTGTACTGTAAAGAGCCAGTAATTCAAAGTATTCGAGAGATTTGTATTGGTAAACGATAGGTTTCCAACTCAGATTCGAAAATTTACCCTGAATCCTTCCGACTGCTGCTTCAATTTCTTTTTTCATTTCCTGGTACCTGGGTATTGAATCTCTCGATGGGACAACTACCATATTGAAGACAACCTTTTCCTTCCATTCCGGATAATCTTCCAAGAACCTTTCATATCCGATAAGACGATTCAGTAAACCTTTAGTGTAGTCCAATCGATCCACAGAAAAGATTAGTTTACTTTTTGGAATGTATTTCCTGATTTCTTTAATTTCATTTTGAGTTCTTTCTGATTGGGCATCATTGGAAAATTTATCATAATCGATTCCGATAGGAAAGGTATCCACTTTTACGATTCTTCTTTTGGTGATCACATAATGCATTTTTATCTCATATCCACGGATACGTGAGACACTATTAATAAAATTCCTACTATAGTCATTTGTATGAAAACCTATCAGGTCAGCTCCCAATAGTCCCTCAATAATTTCTTCTCTCCATTGCCTATGGAGTAGCATAAATATTTCAAATGAAGGGAATGAAATATGAAGAAAGAACCCAATAGAAAGATCTATAAATTTTTCACGAATCATCCCGGGCAATAGCATCAATTGATAGTCATGAACCCATACATAATCTCCCTGTAAAATTAATGGAGAAATGGTATCATAAAAAATTTGGTTCGCTTTTTTGTAATCATCATAGTAAGAGTTCTCAAACTCGGTTATCGTAGGGAAATAATGGAAAAGAGGCCATATCGTATCATTGCAAAAGCCTTCATAATAATTTTTATTGATCTCAGAAGGGATATTTACCGGAAATATATCAAACGAATCACTTTGCCCCTCTACTGAGTCAAACTCTTCTTTTGTGTGTTCCGAATACCCGAACCATTGAATTTTTGATGTAAAGCTTTCCGAATTCATTGATTGGATCTTAGATGAGAGACCAAGGATAGCCGATACCAAACCACCGGTGTTCTGTCTGAGTATTTTTTTCCCATTTTCTTCAATTATACTAAATGGCAAACGATAGGAGACAATTATTATCCTTTTTAATTTTTTATTAATATTTAATTTCATCATATCCTCATGTACTTATAAAATAATTCCAATAATCTAGAGTGTCCCTTTGATGAATAATAGAGACCCATGGAGATAGAACAAATTGAAATGAAAATTTGCAATAAATTGAATAAGAGATCATTTCAATCACCTGCCCGGAGAATAACTGATGATACAAAACGACAAAACCATTTATTATGATATCATACTTATAACGATCATGATAAATCTATTTCACATGAATCTTAAGGTAGACATACCAGTTCTCAGAAGTAGTTGCGTTTTTCTTTGATAGGAATGTAGCCATTTGATTGTAGATTCTACTCAAAAAGCGCAAATACTTTTGAAAATGACTATATGTAAAATTCTCACAAACATGATTTTATTGTCAAGAATGTTTTTAGTAAAATTTTCTATCCTGAAGTACTAAAACAATGATTCTATACTTTTCTAATGTATCACATTAATAAAAACATTCTCACTCTTTTGTTGATTCTTATATACCAGTTCTCATAAATAATTGCGTTTTTCCTGTTAAGGTTATGTAGCCATTTTATAGCTAATTCTTCTGTGAATGCGCAAAAACTTCTGAAAATGACTATAAAAGATGATTTGATTCAATTTGAATTTTTCCATGAACATACCACTTTTTGACGCATTGAATCTATTTCATGTGAAAGCTGAATTCAATGACAGGGAGATGTTGGCAAATTCAGGACTCTTTGTCCTCAAAACATTATTTTTCTGGATTCATTAGTAAAATATGATTTTGAATAAAAAATCTAATGTTTAGGAAAATAAAAAATTTTGTAAGTTGAGTAGCTGAATAGAGATTAGAAAAATAATTTAATTTCATTAAGATATTGAATAGGTTTCATTTCTATCATCGATTCTATTCACTTCTAAATTATCTTAATTAACTCACATTACGCAAAGAAGCGAAATGTGAGGTTTCAGGGAGCCTGCCGGCAGCTTGGGCTATCGCCCAAACCCATATTTTTATTGATTTATTAGCAAAAAATGATTTTGATTTTAAACTAAAAAAAAATAGAAAAATAAAATACTGCGTAAGATGAGTTAATCAAAAAAACTATTGATACGATTTCAAAAAATTTTCTTATCTTGACCGAATGCCGGAGATAGATGCGCTTTCATTTTCCTGTAATGGCAATGGAGACATTTGATTGCGGATTCTAATGAATCTACAATCAAAAATGAAATCTAATGATAAATGAATCGAGCAGTTAAGTAGGTTTCCGATAGAAACTCAGACCACCAAACGAACAGAAGAAATCCTCTTTTTTCCCTAAATCAAGAGAGGAATAACGTTATGTGAAGTAGTAAAAATAATTACAAACATTAGACTTTTCTAATATTTTTAAGTAGTATACTTTTATAGAAGAATCTGCAAAAATACTACTACACTACTTAAGATCAAATGTGCAATTGTATCTGAAAACCCGGTATACATACCAATTCTCAGATACAATTGCGTTTTACAATTCACGGTATCTCGCCATTGATTAGCCGGTTTTCTGTTGAATCCGCAAATACTTTTGAAAATGACCAAAAGCTTTCTTTCAAAAAAGGTTTTAGGAATATGTTGATTTTACTGAAGGAATATAGTTTTTTGGGAACCTTCGGGAGATTCTTTCAGTCTAAAAGTAGAAGAGCAACCGAAGTCATATCTTTATTTTTTCTATCTCTCTATTCTGACTGAGTAGTCCATTCTATTTTCCCTGTCCGGGGTCTTACCGGGCAGGAACTTTTCAATACACATCAAGAGAATTTAAAAACTTTGCATACCTTCTATCTTCTTCGAAAATATGATTCAGAATCCAATCCCTGAGAAGTTTTACCAGATCTTCATCACTGTATTCGTAAACGTCAACATCTGATTGAATGTTTCTCAGCTTTTTCATAAGGATGCCATGCTTTTTGCAGTGGTCTTTGTATTCGGGATACTCATATTTTTTGAGAAGTTCTTCTTCATTTCTAAACTGTTCTTCAGAAAAATTGATCAAGTATTCAATCTCTCTTTCCAAAATATCTTTGCTGTTTTTCTTTCTTATGGAAACATAAATATTTTCTGCAAGATCAAAAATCTTTTTGTGATCAGCGTCTATTTCTTTAATTTTGATATTGTACTCAGGTCTCCAGAAGAAGGGAGATTTTTTATTCATATTGATTCTATCAATTTTTTTCTTTTTTCTTTCCAGCTTTTCTAAGAGTTTCCACCTAACGATAGGAATCTCACCCAAAATCTCCCCATCCAACTCGTAGGCTCCCACTTCTTCTTCTACTTCAAAATTAAAAAGAGCCGGTGTACTGTACAGTGCATTCTCTTCTCCGAAATAATCCCATTTTTCCAAAGTTTCTAAGATTTCATCACCAATTTTGCATGAAATTTTTCCGTATTTGATTAGATAGAATTTATTAAGAGTTCCGTGAGGAAGACAGGTTCCGGATGGAAAGATCTTTAATTCCATTTTGCTTGCGATTCGATTCTGAACAGGATAGGAAATCTTCTCCCCAAAGAGCCAGGTATTTTGAAGAAATTCTATCTTATCTTTGATTTTCTCAATTTCTTCGTAGAGCCCATTTTTAGAAACAAAGTACAGAAAAATATTACTCGGAATTTCTAGAATACGCACATAACTCAGGGCTCTATAAGTTTTGTTGAATACAGTCCCATTGATACAATTGATTTCACCAACCAGAGTTCCTTCCGATAGAAGATGTGAATCGACACCTTTTCTACTAATGCACTCCACTATTCCGGTTAGAATGAGATACACATTGTCCGGAGACTGGTTGTCTTTTATAATGATCGTCCCAGGATTGAAGGTTGAAGTATTATTGTTTAATAACAAATGAATCTGATCAATCGGAACTTTTTGAAAATAATTTTTCAACATTCCGAAAGCGTATCTCTGAGTGTAGTTTTGTTTGGACTCAATGAGAACATCTATAGCACCAAACTCAGCCTCCGAACCAACAGCTTTCTGTTCATCTGTCAATTTTACAGAAGTATGAGCCAATACTATCTTATCAGATTCATCATCGGTGAAATCTTTGACTTCCCCATGTATCATTCCACCACCGATATCAATTTTCTTCAATGTAAGTGGAGTGGAATATCTTTCCTTTACTATCTTAAAGTTATCCAATGAAATGCCATGAGAAGAGATATCTTCGGAAACCATATTGTAAAGTGTGTTCAAGCCGACTATATCAGCAAAATGTCCGTAAGTTCGATATCCTTCCTTTGAAATCGCTCTGAAAATAAAAATTGTAGTTTCTACAGGATGGGGAGAGAATATCGGTTTGACATCCAATCCATTTATTTGATTCCAAATATCAGGCTTTAAATCCTGAACATCAAAAAAATTATAAAAACTATCTTCTTCAATATTCAATAAAGCGGATAATTTTTTCATCACGGAATGTCTCACTGTGGAAGTCGCATAGTATTTGATTTTATGATCCGACATCATAATAGATGTGATACCGGCAAAATGATCATCATGAGCATGTGTATGAAACAAACCTTCTATTTCATTGATCCCGATACCCAGGGCAGTTAACGAATATTGAATATTAGGACCCGCATCGATTAAATATATCTTTCCCTGAAACATTACAATACTTGCCATACAGGGATCGTAAATATCCCAACCATCTCCCTGACCGGAGTGAATTATTGAAAAATAATCACGTTTAGTATTATAAAAACCTAATTTATAAGGAGAATTATAAGGTTTGTCAATATTCAAATCAACAGTAACTGACTCATCCTTATAACTAAACTCAAAAACATTAATTTTCTTTCGTTTGATATATAAGTCCTGCCGAATATGAATCTTGTCACTCTCAAGATATATGATATCAAACATATTTTTGGGATCTGTGATTTTTCCAAATGCAAATTTTAGTTTCAACCTCATCATTTCGGTAGCCTGATCCCGTGAGAGACCGGACTCAATCAATTCTTCTATGCTCACCAGACCATAATTGCCTCTGTAGATATAATTGATTTGTGCATCCAATTGTTCTTTGGAACCTATCAGGAGAGGTTTAGCTCCAGTATTGTTAGGATGACCCGGAATGATCATTCCCTGTCTATAGAACATCTGGAGAATGGGAAATTCTGCCATATTAGAAAACATCCCTTTCTGAATCATTACATCAGAAAGTAAGATTGCATTGGGACCTGTTTCGTATTTGAGACCTTTTTCCTCTAGGGTTTGGATCAACCCCCGTTTCATGAGGTGCTTAACGCTATCAGCCGGGCATCCACATAGGATATTCAGATCGATTTCGGGCATTTCAACCCAATAGATTCCATTGGAGACTTCGATTTTGTGAATAAATTTTCCCATTCTAATTTATATACCGGAGAGATTCAGTATCTTCTGAAAATACTTTAAGCATTGAGTGAATCAACTCAAAAACAAAAAAAATTTGAAAACCAATGAAATCAACCTCTCGAATCGGATCGATTTTCAAGCTCAGACATCCTGTTTCAAAGGAACCCAAAACCTAAATTTCAGGATTTCCAGTCTCCTGACCGATTGTATAGATTCTATCATTTTCTTGATCTATTCAGAAATTAATGATTTGTAGAATCCTTCTCATATCCCGGTTCTCATAAATAATTGTGTTTTTCCTAGTAAGGTATGTAGCCATTTTATAGCCAATTCTTCAATGAATACGCAAACCTTTTGAAAATGACTATATACCAATTCTTAGAAATACTTGCGTTTTTCTATTCAAGGTATGTAGCCATTTTATAGCTGATTTTTCTATGAATGCGCAAACCTTTTGAAAATGACTATAAACACCGAGAATCTATTTCTCTGAGTTGAAACGGTACGATTCCATCTCAGGAATTTTATTCAAAATTTCTTCAGAGAATTAGGAAAATGACTCGATCCGAATCCTAGCCGAATCGAGAATCAAAACACTATGGGGAGAAAAGGATATTCAAAAGAAAAAATTTTTACAGGTGCCATTCAACTGTTCAATCTCAGGGGCGTTCTGGAGACAGGTGTCTCAGAAATCGCTGAAGTAGTCGGTATCCCCAAAGGTTCCTTTTACAACCACTTTAAGAGCAAAGATGAATTCATTCGGGAAGCGATTTTGTTTCACACTGAAAGTGTTTTGGAGTACAATAAAAAATTTCTAGTTCATTCCAAGCTACCGATTCGTCAGAGAATTCTTTCCCTGTACAAAGATAAAATCAAATTAGCAAAACACCAGATGCTTTTGAATGAAAACTGCTTAATCAATTGGACATCTCTGGAGATGGGAGGAAAATCTGTTCTGATCAATCAAACTCTACATGAGTGCTACAAAAAGATTAAAAATCAAATCTTAGAAACTATGAACCTCTCCGAAACTCCTCTCACAAAATTAAATCTTTCCAATGATGATTTAGTAGAATTTCTTGAGAGTTCCTGGAGAGGCACCCTTCTCTCTATGAAGGGTCAGTGCAGTTCAAAACCAATTCTTTCTTTCCAAAAATTTCTTATTGAATTGTTTCAATAAATATTTACGAATACTCATAAACAATTGCAATTTTCCTAATTCTGCATGCAGCCATTTTGCAGATGGTTCTTCATTGAATCCGCAAATACTTTTGAAAATGAAGTAGAGCAATCTAATTTCTATCCAGGAATCATCTTTCCAATCCGATTGCTTTGATTTTGGAATCTTAGGTTTTTCTTGATTCAAACCTCAAAGGATGATTCCTTCATTTCTTTACAAAAATTGACTTAGATTTAAATCATTGCCTGATATCTAATGGATATAATTTTGGTCTTTAATGCAGGAAACAGAGCAACCGGTTCCGGATCCCGATTTCGTTGATGAATTAGAAAGTATTTTTGATAGCATCAACGAACCAATTATCTTCATAGACAATACATTCGTCGTTAGAAGAATCAATCATGCATCCAAAGATTTTTTCCGACCCAATCTACCTCCGATTCAGGAATCTCAAAAATGCTATGAATTTCTCTATGGTAGAGTTCATATCTGTCCCTATTGCCCGTTTTACAACTTTCCAAAAACATTTCACAATTCAGAATATATGATCGATCTCAAGAGTTTGGTGAGTAGCGGTTTTAGTACACAAATTCTTTCCAGAGTAGAAGGAAAAAATGAAAACCTGGAGCTTTCATTTTTTCCGGTAATCCACAAAGGTCAAAAAATTGGATTTGTGGAAAAGATTAGAAATATTACTCAGATTCGGGACAATGAAGAAGAAAATCTGAGAATGAGAAACCTTGCTTCTCTCGGAATCATGGTTTCGGGTGTGGCGCATGAGTTGAACAATCCACTGACGGGGATCAGCCTAACCCTTCAGAATTTAATGAAAAATATCAAGG
Source organism: Leptospiraceae bacterium (assembly GCA_024233875.1). GTDB lineage: Bacteria > Spirochaetota > Leptospiria > Leptospirales > Leptospiraceae > JACKPB01. The sequence continues at coordinate 92,932 of JACKPB010000006.1, read as the reverse complement.
TGTACAATAACGAACAACTTCAAGAACGTCTGTCTTTGATTCAAAATGATTTGCATAGAGCCTCCAATATAGTCTCCGATATCATAAGTTTCGCAAAACCGGAAAAAATCAAATTAACCTATTCTGATATTATGGAGACCATTTCTAAAGCCAGAGAGACAGTTCAGAGACTCTACCCCACACTTTCCGAATCAGTAGTCTGGGATCTTACACATGAAAATGACAATTTTTTCTATTTCAATCCCCTCAAGATGGAAAGACTCTTCATAAATTTATTTCGCAACTCGATTCAGGCTATAGACTATCGACCGGGTAGGATAAATGTTTTTATCAAACGAAAAAAGAACAATTGTCAGATCGTTGTAGAAGACAATGGGGGTGGGATTTCAGATCAAATCATTGATAAGATTTTTGACCCTTTCTTCACAAAAAAAGAAAGCGGCCAGGGAACAGGACTGGGGCTTTCCATCTGTCATTCGATTGTTAAAGAGCATCTGGGAAAGATTAGCGTCAAATCATTTGAAGGGAAAACGAGATTCATCATCACTCTACCCTACGGAAATAAAAATCGATGAAAAAGACTATTCTAATTGTTGAAGACATTCAATCCATTCGTCTGGCGATCTCAGATATGCTTATTGCCGATTATACTGTTCTGTCCGCAGGTAGTTATGATGAAGCTGTGGTCATTCTTCACAACAATTCCATCGATCTTTTGATCACAGACATCAAAATGGAAGGAAAGACCGGACTGGATTTGATACGCTACATTCGGGAGCATTTCCCAAATATCCTCTACGCATTGATCACAGCCTATAATATCAATGATTTCATCCATTTTGCAAAAGAATTCAATGTGTACAATATCATTCCCAAATACTCTTCTCTGGATTTGGACTACATCTCGATTATGGTCAAAAAGCTTCTTTACTCGGATATTTTTGGAGTAGAGAAGTACTTCCCGAAGCTGAAAATCCAAAAGGATGAGATGGACTCCGGGTTTGAAGTCCCCAGAAACAATCAATTGATCTACAAGCAAATCAAGTCGGACAACGAACGGGTTCACCTCTGTGAAAGAGTAGGAAAGTTTTTGGTGGAAAAAGGTGCACCTCAGATCATTCATCAGGTGATCGAAGAACTCACTTCCAATGCAATGATTCGTGCCCCCAGAGATAGCCAAGGAAATTCAAAGTACCAATATGAACTCCCTTCTCAGGATCTCATCATTTCTCTTCAGGAAATTCATCTCTCTGAAAATGACTACTTCACCCTGGGCTATGGATACTTTCAAAATACCTTCATCATCACTACCAAGGACAATTTTGGTGCTCTCCGAAAAGAAGAGATTCTCTACCGTCTCGACAGACATCTGGAAGCCAACCCTCTCACCGGTCTCCCCGATGGAATCAAAGACTCACATGGACGCGGACTATTCATTTGTAGGGAAGTCTCTGATCAGATTATCTTCAATATTCAGAAAAATGTCCAAACCGAGGTGATTTCGATTCTGGAAGTCAAAGAAAATAAATCCTTCAAATCCCTTTCAATTTTCGAAATCGAATAAAAATTATTAGTTTTAGATTGACTTAATAAAGTCCTAAAAAAGAATGTCTTCAAGAGGAGCTGTAGCTCAGTTGGTTAGAGTGCCTGCCTGTCACGCAGGATGTCGCGGGTTCGAGCCCCGTCAGCTCCGATTTCCTCTTCTAATTTTACTCAATCCCTAATTTCAGATTTCTAAATCCAGGATTCAACGAATCGGTTTTCCATTCAGTTTTCTATCAAATGAATTCGTCTTTTCGTTTTTTGAGTAGGATGAGACCCATTTCTTCGAGTCTTCGAGCGATTTTTAAAATTTCAGTCCTGGCTGAGTTGATCTCTCTGAAAGTAACCTTTCCCCTCGCTTCCATTTCCTCAATGATATCCGATGCACGATTTTGAGACATAGACCCAAAAAAATGAGCCTTCAATTCATCACCGGCACCCCTCAGAGCTAAGGTCAGAAGCTCATTTCCATTGACTTTTGTCAAAAGAGTCCTCATTTCTTTTTGATCGAGACTCATGATGTCTTCAAAAGAATAGAGCTTGTCTTTTACCTGATGAGCAATATCAGGAGATTCTTCAGTGATATTTTTAAGAATATTGTCTTCGTATTCCTTGTCCATGTGGTTTAGGATGTTTGCAAGTGACTGCGCTCCTCCTGCTTCGGACAATTCAGAACGATCCCGATCTTCATATCTTTTCTTTAAGATCTTAGCTATTTCTATCACGGCTTCCGGGTGAGATTTTGCAGTACCTGCAAGCTTTAGAGCAATTTTTGATTGATCCTCGGATGGAAAGAGTCTCAGAACATCTGCGGCTTTCTTGGGCTGGAGATAGGCTAGGGTCACAGCAATCGTTTGATGTCCCTCACCGGAAATTAAGGAGTAAATGATCTTGGGATCAACTTCATTGAGAAAATCAAATTCATTAGAAACATCTTTCTTTTCGATCTTCTTAAGGATTTGATCTGCTTTTTGGGGACCAACAGTGCGATTCAAAATTTCTTTCGCTGTCTCGATCCCACCCTGAGTTTGGATTTTTAAATCCTGGATAGTTTCACGAAATTCACTTAGAATTCGTTCTTTTTCTATCTTGGAAACGGATCGAATCTGAGACATCTCAGCTATGACATTTTCAATCATCTTGTCATCGAGGTGAGACATTACCCGGGCTGCCTCTTCTTTTCCTAAAGACATCAACAAAAGTGCTGCTTTTTTAGCACCAGGAATTCCGTAAGGGTAATTTTGATCCATACTAGGTGACATAAATATTAATAAAAACTCCCGGGGTCAAGAAAAATATGAAACAACAAATTGAAGCGAGTTGGTTCCATTGAAATAATTTTCCTCTAAATATCCAAACAATTGAACTTCTGTCTTTTCAGAGAGAAGATTGTGAAATTCGGTAGCAGAATTCCAGACTATCCCCCGTATCTTATTGGAAACTCCTTCCATAGAAAACCTCAAATGGCTTCCATCTCCCATAGGTTTGATTTGATAGACCCTGACATTTCTTAGAGAAAGCAATGGAGCAGGATTTCCCTGACCGAAGGGCTCTAAAATCAAGATCTCCTCAAATACCTTGTCGGTAAGACTGGAAGGCAAAAAGGAAAGAATGGACTCTGTTTCAATTTCAACCTTAGAGACATCTTCCAACCAGGCAGGAGCTTTTTCTTCCAGCCTGCTTTCCAGGAGGGGTAGGTTATTAGGAGAAATCGAAAATCCTCCAGCCTCGGGATGACCACCAAAGTGCTCCAGGAGCTCGGAAACATTTTGTAGGAGGACCACAACATTTTCTGAACCATAGGAACGCACACTTCCTCTTGCCTTTCCATGATCCGGAGTCACAAAAACAACCGGTTTTTTGTATTTCTCAACCAAACGGGAAGCAACGATTCCCGAGACACCCGGTTCCATATCCGGCTCATAGCAATAAATGATTTCTTTTTGAGTGCGTTCGGGTTTACGTTCAAAATACTTTTCCACACGGAACATATTTCTCTTGGTTCGTTCCCGTCTTTCTTTGTTGATATGAATGAGTTCATCTGCTAATTTTTCTGCTTCAGTTCGATTTTCTGATAAGAGGAGTTTTAGAGACATCTCAGTCTTCCCCATTCGACCCGCAGAGTTCAGAACCGGACCGATGTTCCATCCCAGATCTTTAGAGAGAATCCTATGAGGGGAGAGATTCATTTTTTTCATCAAAAGATAGAGTCCCGGTCTTTCGGGAGGAATCGATTTGAACTGTTCATTGAGAGTTTGCAAACCAATCTTTACAATGGTTCGGTTTTCACCCTGAAGAGGCATCATATCTGCAACAGTTCCTATAGCGGCAAGATCCATATACGAACGAATCTTTTTTCTGTGAGCTTCAGAACGATTGTAAATCTCTAAAGGATCAATCTTTCCGAAATTGATTTCCATTGATTCAGAAAATAAGAGACCATCCTTTTGGGATTCTTCCCTGAGGTGCTCCTCTACACAATCCAAAGCCTGAATCAATTTGATAGCCAGAACAGATGTACAAATTCGTTTTTCCGGATATTTTGAATCTTCTCTCTTGGGATTGACCAACTGACAATTGGGGATTTCTATAGGAATTTCGTGGTGGTCCAAGACAATGATTTCTATCCCTTTTTCTGCGAGATAGTTGATTTCCTGATAATTGGATGTCCCAAAGTCCATGGTTATCAAAAGGTCAGGAGAAATAGAGAGAATATTTTTATTTACTGTATCACAAAGACCATAATCATCATTTTGGGAAGAAGTGCGAATGCTCAGGGTTCCTCCCTTACGTTTGACGATTTCTCTGAGATAAATCCCCAGAATCGATACAGAGGAGACCCCGTCTGTATCACGATCACCGTAAAGTAAAATGTGGTTTTTTTTGTCTAAATGCTTTCGTATCACCCGAATCGATGATTCCAGATCGGGAAGCAGAAAGGGTGAATGAGTGAATTTGAAATCATCCGAGAGGTATTCATCCGGATTGGAACCGGTAAAGTACTTCTCTAATAAAAAATTCTGAAGATTCGAGAGTTTCGGAGATGAACCTACCGAAAGGGTTTCGTAATTCTGTCCATGCTGGAACTTCATTACATAGAACAGTTTCCGGTGAACTTAGCTCCGGTTTCCACCTGTAAAATTGGAGATTTCATGTCGCCGACGACCACACCTGTCTTTCCAATCTCTATCTTTTCACGGGCTTCGATATTCCCTTTGAGTGATCCATTGACTATGAGTGAGTTGACCAGAACATCTGCATCTACCTTTCCGGAATCATCGATAACCAACTCTCCATTGGCTTCGATCGTACCTTTGATGTGACCCTTGATACGTAAAGAATCCTGAAATCTAAGTGTACCTCTAAAAACTATATCTTCGCTGATAATTGTATCCGATCTTTCTTCGCTCATATATTCCTCCAGACCACCCTAAATTTTCTGATCATTTAAAACCAGAATTTTTTAGTATGCTGCAACCAGAATTGTTTCGATTTCGTTTTTGGGTAGTTCTCTTTGTAAAGATTCCAGGAAGGGAAAGCTCACAGCCAGAGAAGCAATATTGGGCAATTCAATTTTCTTTACTTCATATTCTGAAAGTTTTTGAGGTATCTTCAATTCGAGGTAAATTTTTCTGATTCCTTCTACAGCACGGATCGCGGCTTCAATGATCGAGATATCATTGGTATCCTCATCCAAAGCCCTTGCAATCATCACATATTTATTGGCTGAAGAGGTGAGGTTGTATTCCATTACATGAGGGAGAAATATGGACATAGCTTGAAAAACATCCAACTTAGTCATACTCGCCGCAGCTAGAGAGAGAGCAAAACAGATCCCGAGAGAGCTAACAGATTGTGAGATTCCGGTTAGAAGGCTGGCAGAATAAAGTGCGTTCTTTGCACCCAAGTTTTTGGGATCCCGGATGGATGGAATGATGTTTTTGTGTACCAATTCTATCGCGCGAAGAGCAGATGAATTGGTAACATCATTTGAGTACTTGGAGAGAATGGAATCCACAGCGGCAGCCAAAATGGAAGTTCCGGTCTTTGCTGTATCTGAGGCACTCATATGGGAACCAATTTTAGCATCAGAGATGATGAGTTCGGGAAAGAGGGCCTGGTCAGCAAAGTACTTTCTCATTCCATCATTGTCATCTACGATAAAACAAAATGGAGCACACTCTATACCCATCAGAGGCATGGTGGGGATGATGACCAGAGGAACCGGTGGCTTTCGGATCGGCTTCCCACCCAGAACCAATTCTTCAGCAAACAAATCATTGGTTGCCAAAATGGAAATGATCTTTGCAGCATTGATGGATTCGTAAGATCCATAGGCAACTACACAGTTGACCTGAGCCTGACGGGAGAAATGAGCGGCAGAATCCAAGTCTTTAAGGGAGGCATTGACTTCGATATCATCATAGATGACAACTCCATCTGTGTTTCTCTCAATGCTTTTCTTGATATTTAAAAGTTCGTTTTTATTTTGTAGTTCTTTTTGGGTGGTGATGATGATGACACGTGTGCCTATGTTTTTAATGAAGTTTCCACATTTGCTTCCACAATCAACTTCTAGATGGATCTTAGGTGGGAAGTGGTAACTAACCCAATCAGGTAATACTGGCATGATAAATTATGCCTCTCCAGAGATATCAAATCCAAGAGGCATAGTCTTAATTACTAAGGAAGGAATAGATTAGGGTCTCAGCGGTAGAGTTCAATTTCTCATAGGAATCAAAATCATATTCACCATTTTTGATGTCCGCTTTCAATTGTTGAACTTTAGAGATACGCTCAAGATCAGGTTGAGATAGCATAGATTTTTTGATATTGTCTACATCAGACTTCAACTTTACTTCTTCTGCCATCAATTTTGCTTCTTCGGAAATCCTGATGTTGTCATTTCCTACGGCATTATTGATGTTTCTCGAAGGAGAAGTCTTTTTCGTTTCCAGGCCCTGCCCGAAACTTTTAATTCGATCTATCATCATGTTATTCGTCTACCTCTCTTAATCTTTAGTATCGACCAAGAGCAAATTCTCTTTAGCAATTTTTTTCTCAAAATTGTTTATCAGAACAGTGAACTCGCCTTTGACGGAAAACTTTGGTTTTTCCTCACCCGGTCTCCAGAGTATCATTTCTTCGTAGATCTTTGTCAACTCTCTTCCTACCAAAATCTCTGCCCCCGGAAAAATCTCCCTGGCAATGTCAAGAGTATCCTGAATTCTATGCACTGATTCATAGAAGATCAATACACCCTCGAATGCCTTCCATTCTTCCAATTTTTTCTTGGTCTTGGATTTCTTCTCTCCGGGAAAACCCAGAAACAGGGAGGGGGTATTTTGGGCTCCTGAAACTGAGAGGATAGTGGAAAGTGCACTCACTCCGGGGATAGGAACCACAGAAAATCCATGACTTCTCACGTACCGAACCAAACGATTGCCCGGATCCGAGATCCCGGGAGTTCCGGCATCGGAAATATAGGAAATCGACTCACCCGATGAAAGCTTTTTTAAGATCCAATCAAAGCCTTCTTCACGTGTTGAGGCGTAGAGGGGCTGGTAGGATGTTTCTATTTCATACTTTTGGAGTAATTTTTTGGAATTCTTGGGATTTTCACAAAGAATCAAATCAGACTCTTTGAGAATGGAAACTGCCCGAAAACTCATATCCTCCAAATTCCCGATAGGAGTTCCTACAATGTACAATTTTCCGGTCAAGGGTTGCATCCCGGAGGAGAAACTCCAGAAGGACATTCACACCCTCCAGACTCCAAGCTCGGATAGAGACAGGGATTGCAGAGTGTGCCTACCTTGCAGGCGACTTTTTCGGCATCAGAGCAAGTCGAAGTTGCACAATAGGTAGGATTGCAGGATGTTCCCTCTGAACACTTCGAGGGAAAGACACTCGCACATTGAGACACCGAGAAAGATGGATTGGAAATCACACCATTTGAAAACACAGCTCTCAGGGTAAATGTATAGACCTCACAATGCTGAAATGGAATCAACCCGGGAGGAGGAATTCGATTGGCTATCTTTCTCCTCTTTAGATTGGTAGCTTCAGTAGAAGCCTCTATCGCAAGATGAGGAAAGGAAGGGACAATTCCATTTTCTGTATAAATGGAGGCTCCCAACTGAGTGTCATACAGTGAGGGTGTAGCAGATGTGATCGAAAGATTGTAACCTACAAAATTCTGTTCGGTATTGGTGACATAGTATTTCAGAACAAATTGGGGTTTGAAGGGAATCTTGTCCGCCTGACCTGTCGCCACCATACTTGATTCGACGGGATAGTCATAGATGGGGATGACACCCACAATCTGAGGTACCGAGGGAGGGTTGAAAAATATCAGAGGTATCGCCGGTGTGTTTGTATTTTTACCGCATTGAACCAAAAACAAGGCGAGCAGGAGACTGAGAAACTTCACAGTTTCCATCCGTTCTCAAAATATGGAAAAGTCAAGATGGAATTCAGAATCATTTTTTAAGTTTTTTCTTTTCAAGATCTTAGAATCTATAATTCTGTAGCAATGACAGTTAAAAAACTCTATATTGTACTCATAGGTCTTATTTGTATCGCTATTGTATTTTTCATGTTTTCCGGAGAAGATGAAGCCAAAAAGAATGCAAAGAAAAAACGAAACGAACAGCTGAGTCTTCTCCTGGGCGGGGGAGGATCCCAACCAAAGGAAAACACAGGTCGGGGTCAGAGAAAAACAGCAACAAGTTCTGTATTTGATGATGGAGATTTTATGAAAGTGGGAATCTCTGATAACTATGAGGAAGATTCCTCCGAATCCGGAGACAAGGGTGAGATTCCCATAAACCCTCAAACAGGAAAGCCTTACGATGAAGAGACCATGGAGCAGTTTGAAAAACTCAGTTTGGTATTTCCTGGCAATGAATTGATTCCGAAGCGTATCACACCACAGGACAAGTTAGATAGAGAAAATAAGGCAAAAGAGATGACCCGAATAGCCCTTGCCATACAGTCCAATTCTGCAAATCCATCCGAAATTTCAAACTACTACGAATCTCAGGAAAAAGTTCTTCAGGATAGAATCGAAATCATAAGGTACCTTGTGGATCTAGAAAAAGAAGATGGTCCGATTTCATCCGAACAAAATATAGATTTTGAAAAAATTCTCAAAGGAGCCGAGGAGCAATTGGAAAATCTTTCGAATCAAAAAGAACAGGCTCTGAGTAAAGTCGGAAACTAAATCATGCGATTGTTTTTTATTCTTCTTTTGATTTTTAGCATTTCTGATGCGAAAGCCCCCAAAAAAAATAAAAAGCATTCCGAAAAAAAAATTTCTAAATCAAAATCTTCCGGTGCGAATCTACCGAATTTATTTCAACTTTGTGAATCGGATAACTACAAAGCTCTTTTGAAGATTCCCAATCTGAAGTCCCGATTGAATACAGCAAACAGGGAAGGATACACACCACTTGCTTACTGCATAGAACGTGGATCACAAAAATCTGCAGAAGTTCTGATAAAGCACGAAACAAATTTCAATTGGAAAGGACCGAATCGATACAACCTTGCCCTTCTCTCATCGAGAAATGGAATGCTTTCAATTCTCAAAACTGTTCTAAAGAAGAAACCAAATCTTCTGAAATCTAAAGATAGATTCAATAATAGTCTACTCGATCATGCAATTTCCAGAAAAAGAGTACTCATCATTGAGTACTTCCTTCAAAGCTACCCCTCCTGGATAGCTTCAGAAAAACTTAAAAATCTCACTCTCTTCAATCTTGCTGAATCAGGATCCCCCGAAATCATAAAGTTACTTTTCCCGGAAAAACCCAAGATTTCAGAAAATAAAGAATCACAATTTCTTCAGAAATGTGCAGAGTCCAAACCCGAGCTTCTCGATACCTTCCTGGAAATAGGGTTTCGCTTAGAAGCTAAGGATGAAGAAGGAGACACTGTACTACATAAGATAGTAGAAAATGGAGACAGTGACCTTCTGATTTCCCTCATAGAAAAGAAACCAAATCTAAAAAAGAACAATAATGATGAATCTTTACTTCATTTAGCGGTTAAGTACAACAGAGAAGAGATTGTGGAAATCTTACTCAAGAATGGATTGAAGCCCGAAGAGGTAGATAAGGAAGGAAATACCTCCCTTCATCTTTCAGTGGAGAATGATAGTCCGGGAATCATCTATAAATTAATCAAATCCGGAATGGACATCAATGCAAAAAATGGAAGAGGAGATACTCCCCTCTCTATAGCCAGACAATCAGAAAATGAAACAGCTATCTACCTTCTTCTTCTCGCGGGTGCAAAGGAAGAATGAAGAGAGATCATCGATCTCTCTGCCTTCGAATTCCATGAATGAGCGAAAACACATAGAGTGCAATCTGGAAAACAAAGTTTTTATCCAGATCTTTAAACGAGACACCATATCCTCTGGGTTTTTCAAATTTACCTTCTTTGTTTTCCCAACTGATTGCTCCCTTACTTGAAAAATTCATACCGAAGAGAGAAAAATCGAAACTGATTTCCTGGGAAATACTATAGGGATTGGTGGAAGTAAAGAAAAAACCCCGCTCTGAAATATTGATAATTTCTGAATTCTCAACGCTTCCGGATTCTCCTATGATTTTTACATGTCTTCGGGTAGTGAATCTCGGAAGTAGCTTCGTACTCAAAAACTTATCCAGAACTTTAAAACGGGGATCTGTGGAAAGATATAAAAATTTGAAACCATAGTTCCCATTTTCAATTCGTACCATCTCAGCATCCACACTCCATTCTTCATCCAGATCAAGAGTGATGATCACTTTAGACTCAGGAAGAATCATTCCGTCTACTTTAGCAAGAATTCCGGTTGGGCTGATGTCCATACTTTTGAGTGAATACGAAGTGGAGCCCCCTTCTACCAGAACTTTTCCCGTGAGAGGAACTTCGATCCTCCATTTCTTTCTAAATCCACGCGGGATGAGAGTAAGATAAGGAGTTGATATCTCTCGGTTTAAAAAATAAAGATTTAGTACAAAAGGGAAGATTGTAACAAATAGGTTCCAGATGAATTGCTGGGTAAATCCAAAACTTATCAACAAATAGAATCCATGAAGAATTAATAGAAAATTAAAAAATAGGAAGAGGAAATAACCCCATCTTTTGACGCCCAGGATCCCTACCCCCAATACAAATCCAACTAAATTGAGTCCCAAAGCACGGACAGAAAAGAGTTTAACTAAACTTGTAAATTCCCAAAAAGGGATACCGGAAACATACGCAGTAGCTAAGTAACTTATGACAGGATTCAATAAATAAAAAACTCCAATCAAAATTATCGGGAGTGGGAGTTTTGAAAACGATACGGGAAATATTGCTTTAAACACAGTTTTCCTCTCTTTTTAAAAGTTTTTCTATTAGATATAGAATACTTAAGTTTTCAAGAATTTTTCTATAAATTCAAAATGAAATATGGTATTTTTTACTTTTAAATTGTTTGAGTCGAAATGTATTGAAAATCAGGGGAAAAACAAAAACAAATCCATGGTAAATCTGAAAAATAAGTTTACCTCAATGAGAATCATATAAAATAGAAGAATCTTCGGAGGTTTAACTTTGGTATCAATAGGAACTCCAAAATCCAGTACAGCTACAAAAATTATTTTATTAGGTGCGGGTGAACTGGGAAAGGAAGTCGCAATCGAAGCACAACGATATGGTATCCATATCATGGCGATAGATAAATATCCCGATGCCCCGGCAATGCATGTTGCACATGAATCCATGGTCGTAGATATGTTGAATCATGATGAGCTGGAAAGAGTGATACGCAAATTCAATCCGGACTTCATTGTACCCGAGATTGAAGCAATCTCTACTCAAACTCTCATTCAATTGGAAAAAGATGGATTTCATGTGATACCCAATGCCAATGCAGTGAACCTAACTATGAATAGGGAAAACATTAGAAATTTCGTATCAAAAGATTTGAATATCAAAACATCCAATTACAAATTTGCTGAATCGATTGACGAGTTTCGAAAGGCAATCTTAGAAATTGGCTTTCCCTGCGTTTCCAAACCCATAATGAGTTCATCCGGAAAAGGACAAACACTTATTCAGGATGCATCTATGATAGAAAGTGCTTGGATTTACGGTCAAACTGGTGGTAGGTCAGGGAAGGGCAAGATGATCATCGAAGAATTCGTGCCTTTCGACTATGAGATCACATTATTGACAATCCGGCATGTAGGTGGAACCAGCTTTCTCCCCCCCATAGGTCATATGCAAATCAAAGGGGATTATGTTGAATCCTGGCAACCTCATCCAATGCAGGAATCAGTTCTGGAGGAATGTCAAAAAATTGCTGAAAAAGTAACCGGAGGTCTCGGTGGAAACGGACTCTTTGGTGTCGAACTTTTCATAAAAGGAGAGGAAGTATTTTTTAGTGAAGTCTCTCCAAGACCCCATGACACAGGGATGGTTACCTTGATCTCCTCAAATCACTCTGAGTTTGCCCTCCATGTGAGAGCCATTCTGGGGCTTCCGATGCCCAATCTCAGAACGTATGGATATGCAGCTTCCAGTGCTATCCTTTTTGAGGGTGAGTACAAAGAGCCCGTGTTTGAAAATTTAAACAAGGCTCTAACCGAACCCGATACTTCCATCCGTCTTTTTGGAAAACCGGAAATACGCGGAAAAAGAAGAATGGGTGTGGCATTGGCACTCGGTGATTCATTGGAAGAAGCCAGAAGAAAAGCCAAAAAAGTCTCCGATAGTATCAGTATAAAAAGATAATGAAAGCATTATTCCCAAATCTCTTTCCCGGAACTTCTTCCGCGGGAAGAGATTGGTTGGATATCTGGAACCTCTTTCACTCGTATTACTCAGAAGTTCATCGTCACTATCACAATCTCAACCACATTTCAGAAATGCTTACCTTCAGGGGGAAATACATTCCCCGGAGAGACAAAGACAATAAAATCCTGATTTCTATTCTATTTCACGATCTTATCTATGACCCTCAATCAAAAGAAAATGAAATCATGAGTGCAAAAATTTGTTCAGAAATCTTAAGAGATTTTTCTTATCCTGAATCAATCACTAAAGAAGTTTCTGATTTTATTTACAGTACGATTCATCACATACCGAAACCCGATACAGAAGAAGTGAGATTGTTTCTGGATTTTGATTTGTTGATTTTAGGATCTAGCCCGGAACGTTATGAGGAATATTCAAATTCAATTCGAAAGGAGTATTCTTTTGTAAATGATGAAGATTATAAAACAGGTCGATCCCGAATTCTTGAAAACTTCTTGAAACGTGACAGAATATTTTTTGATGATGTAATACGTAGTACATATGAAATGAAAGCTCGGGAAAATCTAGAATCGGAACTAAAAATCCTTACTCAAACTTCCCGCGATTCGGATCAATAGGATGTCCGGCCCCTATTTTTTACTTATAGATCCATATCTAAAAACACCTGCTGAATCTGCCATCAATACAATCTTAGAAATCTATTCTAATTTGGGTAGGGAATTGGATTTTCCACTCCCTACCATCCAATTTTTCTTCCCTTCAGTTTCAAACATTGGCTTGGAAGGATTCTTAACTTCATTGAGTTCCCGAGGAATGTATCCAATTTCCGTAATCTCTTTAGGGAGTTATGCTAATCTTACAGACTCAGTCAATTGGGTTACGAAATTCGGAATTGATTTGAAATCAAATATTATCGAAAAGGGAATTCCATTTTTAGGAATCTGCTTCTCCCACCAACTATTTGCCCATGTATATGGATCCGGGGTAGGATATCTCAGAAATCCTCCGCAGGATGCTGAGGGGAAGAAATTTCATAGATTCCGTTCTATTGAGATTTTACACCCCAGATTAAAAAATTTTTATTCCAATAGTCAGGAAATCATCGGACATGCCCGCCATGAACAGGAAGTATACAACATCAATTTAAATGAATTAGAACTTGCCTGCACTGCGAAGGACAGTCCCTTTGAAGGACTCATTCACCGCAAATTCCCTGCTTTATCAATTCAATCCCATATAGAAACATTTCATGAATCAAATACAGGATACAAATTCATCGGAGCATTTCTCAGGTCTACCCTAACGTCGATTCATTCGAATTCATATCCATTTTAATTGATAAGGATGTAACAAAAAAAGAGTATCATAATGACAGCCTTGTATCTGAGTCCTTTAGTTTTTATATTCCTGATCATTTTATTTCGATATTTTGTTGGTTTAAAAAATTCCCCACGGGAGTTATGGATTTTATTTGCTACAAAACTAATAGAATTTACAGCATTTTCTGCCTCCAATCTGAGCTTTGCTCTTTATCTCTCTGCGGATTGTGGACTGAGCGACATGGAAGCCGGTTCTTTTATAGGATTTTGGTCTGTTGGAATGACACTTCTCTCCATCCTGGTTGGATCAATTGTTGATGCTATCGGCATTAAGAATACACTCAGAATTGGAACCCTCTTTCTCTTACTGGGGAGAATCATCCTTCCCCTGAGCAATCAGTTTTTTATAATTATTGTTTTGGGTTTTTTCCCACTTGCGATCGGGAATGCCCTACTCGGGCCTGTCCTTTCCGTTGGAATCAAAAGATATACCCGGCAGGAATCTATGGCTTTGGGGTTTGGACTTTTCTACACTCTCATGAATGTGGGCTGGGCTCTGGGCGGTTTTCTCTTTGATAGAATTAGAAGTACTTTGGGTGAACATTCCTTTTACACAATACTTCCCGGAGTAGAAATCTCGACATATCAAATAATTTTTTTAATCTGCTTTGTTCTAACAATTCCCTCTATCATTCTGGTCGGACTCATGAAGGAGGAGGAAAGTAACTCTGAATCCAAAAAATTAAAAATATCGATTCTGAGTTCAGAGATCCATAATGTTTATCGCAAAACAATAAATATCGCCAAAAATGTGTTTCGTGAAAAGGAGTTTTGGATCTATCTACTTCTATTGGGATCTCTTGTATTTGTGAGATTGACCTTCTATCATTTCAATTACACTTCTCCCAAGTACGGAATTCGGGTTTTGGGAGAAGGTGCGAGAATAGGAAATCTCTTCGGAGTATTGAATCCTGTCATGATAATTTTCCTGGTTCCTTTATTTTCCGAACTCACAAAAAAAATAAAGTCCTATTCTCTATTGATAACAGGTTCACTCTTTTCTTCCCTTTCCATCCTAACAATTATGATTCCGGGAAACTTCTATTCAAATTGGATCGATTCTGATTTCGGTAGATGGATTCTAATTGAATGGTTGGATATCCAAAATCCATCACAATATGAATTAGTCTTCTCCCTACTTATTATGATTTTCTTTTTTACTATAGGAGAAGCGATTTGGTCCCCCAGACTCATGCAATTCTCTACAGAAATCGCTCCGGTAGGAAAAGAAGGTAGTTATATTGCCCTATCTTATCTTCCTTATTTTCTCGGAAAAATTCTAGCAGGACCCATCAGTGGCTATCTTTTGACCAGATACACTCCTGAAGGTCAGTCCTCTTATCCGGAGCATTTCATGGTCTGGGTCTGGGTGGGTCTGATAGCCCTACTCTCCCCTTTATTATTGTTCTTGCTCAAACCTCTTTTCCTAAGTCTGAACAGGGGAGTTGAAAGTTGAACAAGATTTAAAAACTCTTAAATTTGAACCAAAGCTGATCTTTGTACTAGAAGAATAAAATTTCTCTTTTCAACCTTCTGCATCAGATTCCAACATAACCTTAATTACGCTATAAAGATTCAATTGATGGGGATGAATGACAAACTTTTTGTCTATGATATTCTGTTTTACATATTCCTGAACCTTCTTTTGATTCTTCAGGTAAATCTTCTTAAACGTTTTGTCCTCAAAACCAATGTGTGATACAAGCCAATTTTTTAGATCGACGACAAGGTTTCTACCGAGTTGCCTGTCCTCCATTTGTGACTTTCTTAGCTTGATCAAATCTTTTATCGATTCATGCTTCTTAATATGTTCAATCTTATCAGGATAACTCATAACCCTCATGATTGACTCTTCAACTAAGAAATGCTCATAAAAATAAATATCCAATTCTTTGAATAATTTAACAATAGCGGCTTTTCTCATGATCGGGCTGGGATCGTCCAGAGAATATTCCAGCTCAATTACCAGCTTCAAAAGCCAGAGATTCTGCATATTCAAAATTGGTATACCGATGCCCAATTTGAATGTTTTCCAAAACTTTATTACCTCAGTAGCTACATCCTTGGACTGAACATGAAATTCAAAAGGTAGACCGGTCACTATCTTATAAAGTTGAATCTGCTTGTCGGTAGTTTTTATTTTTACAATCTCACGCTCAATAAGTTTTATAACAAACTCATTTACATCAATATCTTTACTTTTAAAGTATTTATTGTAATTGGTGTCCTCTTCATGTATGTGTTCAAATAGCCAATTTTTTAAAAAAAGTATAGTCTCTTCTACTACATTCCTATTTTTTAATTTTCCGACTACAGTATTTTCTTTGATATAATTAACGAATAGGACGTGCTGATTGATATGATCCTGAGTAATGGGATATTTATATTTATGGAACAACTCTTCTTCAACAGCAAAATGATTTATAGTAAAATTAATTAACTCTGATGAAATATTATGAAAATTATAAGATTCGGATTCAAACTTGCCCAATGCCATATCATTTTCTAAAACCAAAATCAAATAGATCAACCAGATATGATGAAGATCTATGATAGGTATACCGAGATACAAATCATTCTCCTTCCATAAGGTTTTAATCTTTCCGATTTGAACTTTTGAATTTTTTTCCTGTACACTCATATGAAATCCTATATTCTGAATACAAAAATATAATATGCTCTTTATACGTCTTTCCATTTTCAAATTAGTTCAATCCTTTAAGATTTCATTCGTGAATGTATCCCCAACTTTTTAAGATATTTTTCACCTCATCTGCCATGATAGCTGTTTCCCCATTCAATGAATTTCCGGATAATTGAAAGTCATTATATATCCATGGGATTTTTGTAGTTTCAAAACCGGGCGGAGCAACTCTAGCAAAGAGAAATCTTTTTTCTTTAAGTACTTTCTCACCTGCCGGAACTCCCCAGGCCCCTGCTTTTAATTTTGATGGATAGTATCCCGAAAGAAGTTTCAATTGAAATTCATAAATAGGTTCATTTGTATAGAGACGTATCAAGGATGATTTCCCGGGTTCGGAACGAAAATTCATATAGAATCGATTTCCGAATTGAATTTGTACCGATTCAGGAATATCAACGTCATAGATCCCACCTGAGATATAAAATTGCCCTGAATATGGCTGATCTGAGGGCGGTAAACTTAAATAAAATGAGTTTTTCTTAAGTCTTTGAGTTTTTCTTAAATTTCTTAATTCACTCAAAACTTCCGGATTCTTCCAGGCAATATTGTAGTACTCATTGGGATCATTTTTCAGATCAAATATCTCTTCCATTTTTTCAGAAGAAGGGATTGCACCTCCCAGGAGATAATTTGTAAATCCGGGGTATCTTCGTACATATTTGAAGTCATCGGTTCGAAAAGATTCAGACAGTCTTCCTTCCGTATATATGAAGTCTTCTTTGACTTCCTTATTTTCAAGAATTAGAGGGGAATAATCCTTTCCCTTCTTTCCTGATTTTGTATTTTCAACTCCCATAAGGGCAAGAAGCGTCGGGACAATAGATACGGAAGATGAGGCTGTTCTAATTTTTCGATTTTTTATCAATGACTGTATCGCAGTGGGGGGCTTGATCAAAAGGGGCACCCGGATTTCTTCATCATAATGAGTTTCTCCGTGTCCCCATCGACTTCCGAACACCCCATTGGATGCAAAGGTATGTTTTTCATCAAATAGGTCTCCGTGATCAGCAGTTAGGATTATGAAAGTATTGTCATACAGGTTCTGGTTCTTTAATTGTTCAATTATCTTCCCAACCTGGACGTCCGTGTACCTCACCTCACCATAGTATCTTTTGATAATTGGATGAACTCCGGAATAACTCACAGAAGACTCTGATTCTAAAATCTTAGATATGGATTCGGGAGGAGAGTAGGAACCATGAGGAGTATTGTAATTGATATGAAGAAAGAATGGTGAGGAGGGCAAATTTTTTAAAAAAGAAAGAGATTCTTCTGTTATGACCTCAGTGTCTACTATGTCTTTCCCTATCTGTGAGAGCTCATGAAAACCCAGATCTATCCCCACGCCAGTATAATCCAGGAGGAAAACATTATTCATTATACTTTCAGTGTAGTATCCCTTTTCTCTCAGGATAGAAACAATATTCTTAATTGATAGATTGTATAATATTTCTTTTTCGACAGGATAGATAGAAAAACCCGTATTGGTTATTCCCAAATTAGATGCATACTCTCCAAAGAACATAGAAAGCATAGAAGGTTTGGTCCAATTAGCATTCACAAAATGATTTTCAAATACAATCGATTCTTTGCAGAACTTATCTATTTGTGGGGAAAGCGGGAACTGCATTCCCATACACCCCAGAGCATCCGATCGGAGGGAGTCCACCACTATGAACACCAGATTGTAGCCATTGACTCCAAATTCCTCCGGGATCAGAATAGGATTCCCCAAAAATAAAAAAGAATCCTCAGACTTCCACTCCAGAACTAGGTCAGTATTCAATTCTAAATTTTGTTGATAGGAAAACCATTTTTCCTGACTCTCATTGGAGAGATCCCACTCAGCCAGTAGTTTAGAGTTTGAATAAATACGAAAGATCCCTCCCCTACTGATCCCATTTCTCCCCAAGAAACCGAGTGCAAACTTGAAGGTAAATCTTCCGTTGGTTTCTGAGAATTTGTATTTGCTCCCCGGTGAGAATAGGATAGAATCCTTTGATTCATTCTGAAAGACATCATTGTTTTTTAAAAACGTTACCTGAGTGTTCTTCCACCTCTCCGATCTTTTTAAACCGGAGTACCTACCCTGATTTTTTTTCCAATGGTACTTTAGATCTCTGTCTTCATTGAAGTCAAAATTTTCTACTTCAGCCCGAACCAATTCCCTTGTCAGATCGATGAACCTGACTTCAGTTGTTTTCGTTTCCTCTCTACAATGACTCAAGAATAATGAAATCAGGAGACAGAGGACTGCAATTCGTTTTTTAATGTGAGAATCCAATGAAGATCGATAGAAGAAATTTGATTAATTTCTGGGGATTTTTCTGGTTACTTTGTCCATTAGAGTGTTTTTCTTTTGAATCCAGGCTCCGAGAGCTTCAACTTCCTTCGGAAATGCCTCCAAAAGACGTACCATCTCAGCGTGCTCCCTAAGAAGTGCGATAATCGTATCCTGACGGATCCTGATCTTATTGACTGGTTTTTCTTCAGACATTTCTATTCCCCTAACTATTGGAATCGATACAGAAGAAAATGCAATTGTTTTTAGGGATTGGTGGCTAGATCTTTGTCATTACCACCGGAAATCATGATGTACGAACAAAGATCTTCTGTTTCCACCCGAAATCTGGTTTCTGTATTGTAGGTATCCAATTGTGTGTGTCCATCCACAATAAAATTATAAAGATACTCACCCGGCTTTAATTTTTTCCTAAGAATAAATAACCCGTTGCTTTCTTTTTCCAGATAATCGTGCTCAGGATTCCACTGATTGAAATCACCCACCAGAGCTATAGTGCTCGCTTCAGGTTTGTAAATTCGAAACTCAATTGTTTTAAAATCCAAATCTTCTTCAATTTCACTATCTATGATTCTATAGGTGATTTGCTTTTCAAAATCCTTTCGATTGAGAGTGAAGAGAGAAAAAAATGAACCTTCTCCATCTTCTATACGATCCGAATTTTCAGGGTCGAAATCAAAGATCCCATCCACACGAAATTTGTATTCGTAACTGGTTTCATCAGTCTCATTTCTACCTTTGAAATTAGGAGGGATGATGAGGTAATAGATTCCATATCTATTTCGTTTCATGGGATGGCAACGCCAGGCACTGAAGTTCCCACAGATCTCTACTTCGGAATTCATCAACCCATTATAAGTAAATAGAATGCCTTTATTCAAAAAGCTATAAGAAGTAGTGTAGTTTTCAATATCGATCATTCGAATGTATCGGGGAGGAACTGCACGCTTCAGACTTTGAATTTGCCAAAAATAGTAGACCTTGTCTCCTGTATTGTTCCTATCTTCGAGACCTTCCATCTCTCTAGAGGAATAAGAACCCAACCAATCAAGGGTTTCCTGAGCAAAAACTCCACCCAGGGAGAAGGTAACTATTAGTAAAAATGTCCGGAATAAACTGTTTTTTGTCTTTTTATGTTTCATAGAATGAGATCGAAAATCCTTATTATTTTCGAACAATTTGGTATGAAAACTAGAGAAAAATTTATACGAAATAAGAAAACAGGATGATTTTAGATCATTTTTAATTTTTCTTGGATTTAGTGAAAAAAAGATAGGAATTTTCTTATACTTTTCAAGGCTAAAATTACCGATAACGGTAAAGAAACCATATGGCAAAATATAGTGATGAAGAACTGAATAGAATCAGGGAGATTCTAGCACCATTAAATGAAAACCCCATAGCTTCTGAAAGCCTGAATCCCATGGCTAAATCCCTTCGAAGAATCAAGGGAGAGCCGGAACCGGTCAACACTTCACAGGCGAAGGAGGCTTCAGAGGAGCCCGCTGTTGATGGTGGGATAGAAGTGGATGATGATTCTACAGACACATATGATGCCGATTCACCTCCGGAATTTAAAAATTTCGACGATGATGACGAAGACGACAATCTCGATGATTTACTCAATGTAGATATAGACAACCTCGGTAAGGGAGATCCCGAATCCGATTTTGATGAACCGGATTTGCCCGGAGAAGATGATTCTCAGGAAGATATATTGCCCCCTGCCGGCGAAGATCCATTTGACCAGACCGATGAAAACACAACTCCGGAAGACGATCCATTTTCATCAGAAGAACCCCAAATCACTCCAGAAGACACAAGTCCTGAAGAGGAAGATCCTACCGATGAAATCGAGCAGGATGAACCCATACCGGATGATGATGAATTCTTTGCAGGTCTGGGAGATGACACTATAGAGGAGACTCCTGAAGAAGAGGAGCCCCCTACGGAAACACCCGAAGACAATTCAGATGACCCATTTGCAGACATCGATGCAGACGGTGAAGACACTCCTCCTTCCGATGACACAGCTGAAGATCCATTCGCCGACCTAGGTGGGGATTCAGATCCATTTGCTGATGTCGACGCAGGCGGTGAAGACGCTCCTCCTTCCGATGATGCAGCGGGAGATGATCCGTTTGCCGATCTCGGTGGGGATTCCGATCCATTTGGAGACATCGATGCAGGTGGAGACACTCCTCCTTCCGATGAAGCAGCGGGAGACGATCCGTTTGCCGATCTCGGTGGGGATTCCGATCCATTTGGTGACATCGATGCTGGTGGAGACACTCCTCCTTCCGATGAAGTAGCGGGAGACGATCCGTTTGCCGATCTCGGCGGAGATTCCGATCCATTTGGAGAATTGGATGAGGCTTCCTCAGGCAATGAAGATGGGGATCCATTTTCAGAGCTGGATGAAGTTCCTGATCTGGGAGAAAGCACACCTCTGGACACAGATGAGGATGCTGGTGATCTTTCCAATCTGGACATAGACGAAGATGGCAATGATCCTCTGGTAGGCTCTGAAGACATTCCGTCCAATGATGACCTGGACTTCGATGCTTTTGACAATGATAATGAAGATACTCCTGCTTCAGACAGTGATGATCCTTTCGATACCAATAGTAGCTTGGAAACTGTTCCGGGTGATGATCCGTTCGGGGCTTTTGACGATACACCTCCGGCACAGGGTGATTTAGAGGGTGGGGATGCATTTGCTGACTTCGACTCACCGCCTTCAGAGACAGGTACTTCAGAGGACTTAGGGGATGAGGACATCCTGGGAACAATCAGTGAAGATGATACTGCCCACGACACATATGCAGTTTCACTGGAAGAAGATCTGGAAGGTCTCATGGAAGAGGAATCCGCTCCGGAAGGAGAAGGATTCGATCTAACTGATGAAGAACTGGCTGTCATTCAGCAAGAAATCATCCACTACCCCCCCAAGCTCAAGAGACATGTGATCGATGCAATCACCCAGGAAAAGCTCAATCCCAAAGAACAAAGAGAATTGCTCGAACTCATAAAGAGTTCTCAGAAACCGGAAGACATTGCGGATTACCTGACAGAACATCTGGGTTACCCTGTCGAATTGTATGACAATACAGGGCTCTACTCCGAACAGGGAATTCCTATCATCTCTACTGATCCTGTCTACACCAAAAAAGGTGAATTCGAACGTAGACAGTTCATCAAACGCGTACTTTTGGGAGCGGCTGCGGCCTTACTTCTCTTAACTACATCCATAGCAAGCTACAAATACATCATCAATCCTCTCAGAGCCGCCTCTTACTACAACGACGGATTGGAATTTTTACAAAAAGCTGTCGTTTCGCCCGACCCGAACAAAAAGGAAAAACTGGTCACAGATGCTGAGATCAGTTTCAAAAAAGGTGAAAACATCAATCCTCACGATTTGGACTATCTGAATCGCTACGGAATGGCCTACATGAAACTAGGCGAGTATGACAAAGCATTTGAAAAACTCTTCGGTGTGGTCGAGCCGGATTTCGGAGAAGAAAAATCAGATCCAAATCACAATAATGCCTGGAACAAAAGAGAAGAAGTTCCCTACATCACCATGGCTCCCGGCCAATCCTGGAATGAAAAAATCCTCATAAAAAGCAATGGTGAAAACTCCAATAAAGAATTGGATCCCAAGTCTTATCTCCGATTGGTGGCTCAGGACAAGACCGAGAGAAGGATAATCAAAGCAGGAGCCTACATTGTTGCAGAATTGGGCAAAAAAATTCACGACAATGAAACCTATATCAATCTGGCGAGATTTCACTCCAATCCGGCAAAAGACTTTTCCGAATCTACCCAATTCGGTGATCCGAGTCGCATCCCTACCAACACAAAACCAATGAAACGTTACAAAAACGATGAATTGGCGATCAATTACTACAAACAGGTATTTACAGACGGAGGCGATCCGCACAATATTGAAGCCACAGCAGGTCTGGCTAAGATCTATTACAATCAGGAAAGCTTTGCAAGAGCTGCTTCCTACTACAGCAAGATCATCGAAGCACATCCCAAAAATTCGATCGGGCATGGTGGATTGATTTCCACATACATAGAAATGTGGAGAAAAGATAAAAATCCTCAGTTTGTCTTAAACCACCACAGACAGGTGAGAAATGCTCTGGGGATAGAGAGTGATTTGTCTCTTTTCGTTCTCACGAAACTCGCAGGTTTTTATATCGATCTGGACCCAACCGAACTCAAGATCCGTTACAATGTCAATCCAACCGACCAGGTCACCAATATGGATATCGATGACAATATCCTCTACATTCTAAACTTAGCCTTTGACAAGTCTGAATCCAGAGATGGGATAAAAATCACCGGAGACGAATATTCAGAGCAGTACTACCAAAGAGGTCGATACTACATAGGCAAAAATGAGGCTCTTCGGGCTCTCAAACAATTTGAACTGGCAGCCAATTATGACCCCGCCCATTATCTAGCTGTCATGGAAATGGGAGAGTACTACATTCGTCAGGACAATAATGAAGAAGCCTGGAAACTCCTCAAGAATGCAGAGCAGAGATACATCAAATTCAATGGTGGATTCGGAAATCGGGAAGAAGATGAAACTCTCAAAAGAGGAGATTTTGGTCGTGTCTACTTCAACATGGGTAAGATCATCTATCTGGGCTCAGCCTTGGTCAATGGCGATGACAAGATAGATGAATTTCCGGCACGTAAGGTCTATCCGGTAAATGCCCGTGAAAGAACCGAATCTGAAAATGAGCGTCTGAAACTTCTTCAAAACAGTTTGACCTACCTCGATGGAGCTCTGAAGTACAAACTACAGGATCCGGACAAACTCAGAGAACTCTACTACTATCGTGCCTGGATCAACTACATGACTGGTGATTATGAGTCTGCATTGGCTGAATTTTCCAATCTCGGCGAGGAAGACAATTACGAAAATCCAAATGTAATGCTGGGAAGAGCCAATAGCTACTACTACACTGATCAAATCAATGCCAGTCTCGGAAATTATCTAAAAATCAAAGATGATTTTGAAGAAAAAGAAGCCCTAATCCAGTATCCTGTACCGGAAGAATCCACCCACCAGGAAATCTATCAGACCTTGATCGCTGTTTATAATAATATTGGCGCGATCTATGAGAGAAAAGGGAACACTACCCAAGCTCTGAAGTACTACTGGAAATCTATCGAAATGGCAAGAAAGATCAATACCACCACAGAGATTGCCAACTACAATAAGGAAATGGTTTTCAAAAAGGGAAATGCGGACACTCCTCCCCTGCTTGATGATTGGCTTTCTCCCACAATCGATACGATCAAAGAACTTCTCAAAAGCAAAAGACAAAACAACTATCTTTAGAATACTTCTAAAGATAGAAATTTTATTGACAATATCAGGAAAAATTACGATCTTCTTCCCTATCCAAATTATCTCAGTATGATTTCATTTGGGCAAATTATCCAAAGGATATTCTATGAAAAAAATCTCAATTCTAATGACAATCGTCTTAGGACTTTCCCTTTCTTCCGGGATTTCAGCGGAAGTCTACAAAGACAAAAAAGCCAGAGTTCAAATCTCGATTCCTGACGATTGGAAGGTTTCCGGCGATGAAGATAATTTGGAAGTGTACTCACCTGATGAAACTATATTTCTGATGTTTCATGTGTCCACAGCCGGAAATATTGATGCCAGCATCGATGAAGTTGATCAGGCTTTAGATCAGGTCCTGAAGAATCGAAAAGATGGAGAGCCCTCAAAACTCAAAATCAATGGAATGAATGCTATCGAAATCGAAGGTACAGGAACTGTTGATGATCATCCTGTGGAGTGGAGTGTATCCATCTTAGAAGCCAAAAAGCCCGTTCTTGTTATCTCCATCCTTGGTCCGGGTTGGAAGAAATGGCAGAATAAACTCAATGCTATAGCCAAAAGTATCAAAAAGTATTGATCCAAGAGGAATCCCGGAGAAATCCGGGGTTTCATAACTTCTCTGAAGCTCTCAATCCTTTCATTCCCTCCACCATTCCTACTTTAGGTTGAAAACCGAACTCATGGATCGCCCTTTGGGGATCGATCAAAGATTGCAAAAATAGGGGTTTCAGTTTGGAATTCAATCCCTTCGGAAAATCCCAGGTTTCAAGAAACCCGGGTAGAGGAATCCGAAGTGCAAATCCCGGATAATTCCTTTCTATTTCTTTGAGAAGCTCTTTATAGGAAACGATCTCCGGATGGGCCAGGTTGAAGACTCCAAATTTTTTTTGATTCAACCCACGTATCACAAATTCTATCAAATCCTGAATGTGGATGAAAGATTTTTTTCCTCTTCCCCCCAAAGGATAAGGAAAGAGTTTCTTTCTGTACAGTTTGATTAACTTATTTACAAATCCCTTCCCTCCGATCCCGTAGACTGATGAGATTCGAAAGATAGTGTATCCGGTCAACTCCTTACGAATCAAAGACTCTGCAAGGATTTTGGATCGAGCATAATCTGTACTACCATTTAAAAATGAATCTTCCTTAAGAGGTTCATCGATAGAATCCGAACGTCCGTATACTGAAGCTGAGCTGGAAAAGATAAAATGTGGAATTGAATTGTCTTTTGCATAACGTACCAACCTCTCCGTACTTTTGAAATTGATATCCATATACTCTTTTTCTGACTTCCCCTCTCCGGAAGCTATCCCTGCAAAATGAAGGATCGTATCAAAGGGAGGCTCGGGAAATGTCAATCTATCCGAGTTCAGATCGAAAGGATGAAAGGTAACTTGACTGCTCTGAATCTCCGGAGCTCTCCTACCGAGAGAGACAAGAGAATGTCCCTCCGATAGGATTTGGTTTAGAATCTGTTTTCCGATGAAACCGGAAGCTCCGGTCATCAAAATTCTCATAATTCTTTTAGTTTTTTCTCTACTTCTGCTTTTTTGGCTTCAAAGCCTTTTTTCCCGAGAAGAGCAAACATATTGTTTTTGTAATCTTCCACTCCGGGTTGATCAAAAGGATTGACATCCAACATATATCCCGAAACTCCGCAGGCATATTCAAAGAAGTAGATCATTTCCCCAATAGTCTCTTCACTCAAATCTTCCAATCCCAATTCGATAGTGGCTACCCCACCCCCATGATGAGCCAATTTGGTTCCTTCCATAGCTTTGGAATTGATATAAGAGAGAGTTTTGCCTGCCAGATAATTGAGTCCATCCGGATCTCCCGACACCTCAGTGACAGACATATCCTGAAATGGCTTCTTAACATTCAAAAGCGTTTCAAAGAGCATTCTCTCTCCATCCTGAATGTATTGACCCATAGAATGAAGATCTGTAGTAAAGTTCACTGCGGCAGGGAAAATTCCTTTTCCACCTTTCCCTTCGCTTTCACCATAAAGTTGCTTCCACCACTCCATAAAGAAAAAGAGTCTGGGGTTGTAATTGACCAGGATTTCCGTTTTCTTTCCCTGTTTATAAAGTGCATTTCTCAATGCCGCATAACAGATAGCCAGATTGTCCCTTCCTTCTGTATTTTTGAGATTTTCAGCCATTTTCTTCGCGCCGGAAACAATTTTTCTAATATCCTTTCCTCCGGCTGCAATAGGAAGCAAACCTACAGGAGTGAGAACCGAATACCTTCCTCCTACATCATCAGGTATCACAAAAGTTTGAAATCCATATTCATCGCTCAGTTTTTTTAAGGCTCCTCTCGATGCATCTGTAGTACTAAACACCCTATCTTTCAAATTCGCCTTTCCGTATTTTTTCTCAGCTAGAGATAGGAGTGATCGAAACGCCAGGGCGGGTTCTGTAGTTGTACCTGACTTAGAGATTACATTGATACTAAAATCCCGATCTTTCAGAAGATTCAAAAGCTCATTGTGATAATCGGGGTCGATGTGGTGACCGGCATAGATGATCTTAGTGGATTTATCTTTAGAATAGACGTCGAGAGAACTTCCACCGGCTTCCAGAACTGCCCTTGCCCCAAGATAGGAACCACCAATCCCCACTACGACCAAGAATTCGGAATGGCTCTGAATTTTCTTTGAAGTCTCTTCTAGGGTTTTCAGTTCATTTTCTGAAATTTGATTGGGGAGATCCACCCATCCCAAAAAGTCATTTCCCTTACCCGACTTGTCATGGAGTAATTTCTTTTTTTGAGAACCGAGCTCAATCTGAGCATCAATTTCTGCATCACTTAGAATACCTTTTGTAAAATTAGACCTTATTGATAGATTCATTATTTTCCTCTCTACCCAAGAATAGGTCTTTTCAGATTTTTTCAAGAAAGTAATTTGAATATTTTCTAAGGTGATTCAATCATTGCTAGAAGTCAGAGAGGAAGAGAGAATTGAAAGAAAAAAGTTTGGATTGGACACAAAAAATGGAATCCATCTGGGGCAAAGGCAACCCCATACACATCATCGAATCACCCGCCCGGATCAATATCATCGGTGAGCATGTGGATTACCTCGGAGGCCTGGTTTTACCCGCTGCGATCCATTTTTCTACATTTTTAGCGATCAGGGCAAATTCCGAAGGTAAAATTCGACTTCATTCGATTCATTTCAACGAATCTCTCGAATTGTCCTCTCCGGAAGTTCAAACTGAGAAGAAATGGGCAAATTACATTCTGGGTGTAGTTGAGGAATTGAAAAAATCAGGACAGAAGATAGATGGATTTGATCTCATTGTAGATGGAAACATTCCTCAGGGAGCAGGACTCTCCTCCTCAGCTTCTCTAGAAGTTGGAGTTGGATACGGACTGTCCCGAATCTTCAACCTCAGCCTGAGTCGTCCCGAGTTGGCCATCCTCGGGCAAAAGGCGGAAAACAATTTCGTAGGAACTCAATGTGGAATCATGGATCAATTCATAATTGCAGTAGGTCAAAAAGACAAAGCGATTCTTCTCAATACGGAAACCCTAGAGTTCAATTATCATTCCATCCATCTGGAAAACGCCGAATTCTACCTCATCAATTCCCATGTAAAACATTCTCTCGAGACCAGTTCTTATAATGATAGAAGAAAAGAAGCAGAATCAGCATTTCAAAAAATTCTAAAACTTCAGCCCGGGATTAAAAATCTCTATTCCACTCCGGAAGATGGATTCGATCCGGACCTTTATTCCTTCACTGAAAATGAAAAAAAAAGAGTGATGCATGTTCTCGGTGAAAAAGAGAGAACACAAAAGATTTTAAAAGCATTCCGGGAGGGTGATGAGATAGCCGCCGGAAAGGCACTCGGAGAGTCTCACGTCTCTCTCTCGGAACTCTATGAAGTCTCCTGTCCGGAAACTGATTTTTTGGTGAAAGAATTGTCCTCTGAAGGAGTACTGGGCGCAAGGATGATAGGTGGGGGTTTCGGAGGCTGTATTTTGGTTTTGGATAAGATAGGAAATTACGAAAAGGTCAAATCGAATGTCCTGGAAAAATACTTTCAAAAATTTTCTATTCGGGCAGAATTTTTTCCATTTCAAATCTCAGACGGTGTTCGAGAAATAGTTAATAGTGAGGTTTAATTTATGAACAGTGAAGAATTCGATTCACCCGACTTTCGATACGAGGGCACCGATTTAAAAATCATAACCAGAAGCGAAAATCATCCTGATCTTCCTGATGATGGAGCTATCGTAGACATCAAAGGCGACCTCAATCTCTATTCGACTCCCCACCTCAAAAACATTCTCGGGAAGCTGGTTGAGGTTGGTAAAAATAAGATTTTTATCAATACTGCTGAGCTCAATTATATCGACTCTTCAGGTCTGGGCGCATTTTTAAATATTCAATCCAAGCTCATGAAAACCAATGGATTCATTCGGATCTGTGCTCCCACACGTCAGGTAACCTCCATCCTCGAACTAACAAAGTTGAAGACAATGCTACGGGTTTCCCGAACACTGGAAGATGGATTGAAGGGGAAATTATAATTATTTCATATAAGAATATTGAAAGATCCTTCTGAAGACATATTAGAAAAAGTTAAGGAGAAGATCCGGTCCAAAGAAAATATTTTTGATCTTCTTGACTCCATTCTCAATGACGTAATACAATACTGCAATGCCACAACCGGAAATATATCTCTAAGAGAACCGATTGAAAATGTCCTCATCATCATATCTGCAGTTGGTCTGGACAAAGAAAAAAAACTTGCAGCCCGTCTTCCCGTTGGTTTGGGAATCACAGGCATAGCTGCAAAAACCAAAAAGACCATCTACATTCCCGATGTCACTAAAGATAGAAGGTACGTCAAACTAATAGACAATATCTACTCCGAACTTTCGATTCCATTGATCTCTCAAAATGAAATCTTAGGAGTTTTGAATATTGAATCAGTAAAAAAATCCTGTTTCAATTCAATTCATATCCAAACGATAGAAAAGGTTTCCTCAATCATCACCAAAGCTTTGATGGGAAACAAAAATTACAGAAACTTCCTGGAGTCAGTCCACGAAGATCACGACATCCTGAACAAAATTATTGGATATGATCCTAAGATACTTTTCATAAAGTCCAGAATTCGAATTGTAGGTCCTACGGATGCATCAGTTCTTATCTATGGAGAATCCGGTTCGGGTAAGGAAATGGTGGCTCAAAGTCTTCACTATCATTCCAATCGCCAAAAGGGACCCTTCATAAGTATAAATTGTGGTGCCCTGAATGAAAACCTTCTGGAATCAGAACTCTTCGGACATGTCAAAGGAGCCTTTACCGGAGCGGACAGAAATTATACCGGGAGATTTGAACTTGCCAATGGGGGTACAATTTTTCTCGATGAAGTTTTTGAGATGTCCCCATCTCTTCAGGTAAAACTACTCCGTGTACTACAGGAAAGAGAAATTGAAAGAGTGGGAGATTTCAAAAAAGTCAAAATTGATGTAAGGGTCATTTCCGCAACACATCGAAACCTAAGCAAAGAAGTAGGGAAAGGGAATTTCCGGATGGATTTGTTTTTTCGATTGGGTGTGATTCCACTTCAACTACCCCCACTCAGGGAGAGAAAAGGAGACATACCTCTTCTTGCGAATCATTTTCTTACCGAACTCAACAATCGATACGGAAAGAACAAACAATTGAGTTTTGATGTCATGGAAACTCTTTCCCTATATTCCTGGCCCGGAAACGTCAGGGAACTCCAAAATACTATCCAGTACATGAGTGTGGTCTCACCGACAGATATGATCTTCCCGGAATCTCTTCCTGAGTCCATCCACACTTCAGAAAAGGAAACCCCTAGAGAATTTCATGAGATCATGGATGTAATACCGGAGAACCCACATCCTTCCTACACAGATGAGAGAGTATTTACTTCAGAAGTTAAGAAAAAGGAAAGTATCCAGGATCTCAAATTGGATCAGGCCATTCAAAAATTAGAATCGGAATACATACGCCTCGCTTTGGAGAGACACAGGACTCAGGAAGAGGCAGCCCGAGCCCTGGGAATCAGCAGGGGTTCCCTGCAATACAAATTAAAAACGAACCCCTACCTTTGAGCCAGAATCAATAAACATCCGGAACAAAAAATTGTTCATTTCTCGGAGGTCTCACATAATCTTCTGCAGGTTTTCTGGGTGCCAGCTGAAGAGGCTCGGGAGTCATATCTTCGTAAGGAATTTTTTCAAGAATATGGTGAATGCAATTCAATCTCGCTTTTTTCTTGTCATCAGCTTCCACAGTAAACCAGGGTGCTTCCGGAATATTTGTGTGGGAAAACATTACATCCTTTGCTTTTGAATACTCTATCCAACGATCTCTGGATTCAAGATCCATAGGACTCAACTTCCATCTTCTGGCCGGATCTGTCGTTCTGGATTGAAATCGTCTTTCTTGCTCATCATCACTTACACTAAACCAATACTTGAGCAAAATGACCCCGGAGCGCACAAGCATTCTTTCAAACTCAGGGCAATCCTGCATGAAATCATCGTATTGCTTTTCATTACAGAATCCCATTACTTTTTCTACCCCTGCACGATTGTACCAGCTCCTATCGAACATGACGATCTCTCCCGCAGCAGGTAGATGAGGTACATATCTTTGAAAGTACCATTCAGTCTTTTCTCTGTCTGAGGGAGTTCCCAGGGCCACTACCCTACATCCCCGTGGATTGAGAGGCTCCTGAATTCTTTTGATGGTTCCTCCCTTACCGGCGGCATCCCGACCTTCGAAAATGATAACAATTCTCGCTCCGGAAAATTTAACCCAATATTGCATTTTTACTAATTCAAGTTGAAGCTCTGCCAGAGCTTTCTCGTATTGTTTTTTCGAAAGCTTGGAACTTCCTTCACCCTCAGAAGTAAATTTGTGTGATTTTTTCTTTTTCTTTACTTTTGTATCACCGGACAACTCATCCTGATTTTTTGTTTTATCGGATCCCATGGACACTCCTTTGATTTTTTAAAAATCTTTATTATTATTTCATATCATCGATGAAAAGATTTAGATATTTTTGGAAATCAGAAATCTCTGACTCAGAAGCTTTCATACAATTAGATTGATTCATGATGAGGATAGCTGGTCTCCACCCATTTAGGAAATTACTACATTTAAATCGGATTCAGAAAAGAGCAAGTGAAATATATTATTATTGCATTAACTCGATATATAGGAAATTTCTAATGGATTGATGGTGACAATTTCATGATTCTGTACCGCTAAAGGATAACCACAGTCGGTAAGGTACTTTAAGAGTGTGTCAGCTAAGATTTCTTCAGTTTCTTTAGAATAAGTTTCCTTTTTAAATTCTATAGAGATTGTATTCGATTGAATCATTAGAGATTGAACAAATTCATGCTTGAATATTTGATTGAGGAATGGATTGTCTTCTGAACTTTGAAAGCTCTCTCTGTCCATACCTATAATTCTCTCTTCAGAGAAAGGAGCGATTAAGTTTCTGTTTATATTGAATTGTACAAAATCCTTTCGAAAGCTATCTAATGCAGTTACGTGAATGTCCGGATAGATCAGAAATGAATCAGTGGATTCATCATAATCCAATTGAGACCCTCTCAGAAACAATTCATCTCTCCTGGATAAACCAATATTTACAGGATATACTTCTATAGAATCATAGCTCTTGAAGCTATCAAAACCTACCGAGTAGGACACTGAATCTTTTCCGTATTTCAATTCGATTCGAAATTGAAGCTTCTTTTCTTTTTTGATTCGGTTTTTGGCTGATTCAGAGATCCTTAAGATAGAAAGATTCAAACCTTCCTCTTCCTTCTTCCCACCAAAGTAAGCTTTTAGAATTCTTCGTAACATTTTATTCTCCGGAAGAAAGTAAGTAAAACTTCGTTACTTTTGATTAGACGAAACTTTGTAAAATTATCATTAGTTTACTTTATTTGTCTCAATAGTAGTCATATTATTTAACTTATATTTAGAATCAATACAATTATGGGCACTTCTAAAAACCCCATTGCAGGGCATTTTAGAAGTGGTACTTTACTCGGGGTTGCACACCAAACCCTGCTTTTTTCAAGAAATATTGAAAAACTTTTTAAAATAAAGTATAGTTCAAAATCGAAAAAAAGGTTAATAGACGCTCCTTTATGAGTTGTCATTTTATAATTTCAGAAACTACTGGGTGAAATGAATGCAATCTTTATCTGTAAATCACAGTTCTCTTGTAGTGTGGAAACACTTTTTGACTTCCACGAATCGTCTTCCGGATTTGAAACTCTAGTTACCGGAGCTAAGGGTGTGAAAGTTCTTCAGAAGCCGGGTTCCATTCAGAAAGGTGAGATAGCAATTTTTAAAATCACTTTATTTCCCGGCATCTCTGTCATCTGGGAAGCCCATCATACCGATTACGAAAAAAACAAATTCTTTGAAGACACCCAAAAAAAAGGCCCATTTCGATTCTTTCGGCACAGGCACTTATTTTTTCCAAAAGAAAATGAAAGTATCCTGGAAGATAGAATTGAGTTTGATTTCCCGGTCTTAGCTCTCAGTAAGTATCCTATTCAATTGCAACTCAGAGCTCAATTTCTTGAAAGACACAAACTCACAGCAAATTTTTTGAAAGGAAAATGGACAAATCTTCATTGCGGTCTCAGTGAACAATAAATTTTGGATTGACCTTGAGTGATCAAAGCTTATCACAATTTCTATGAAATTATTTCTACTTTCCCTACTCTCCATCTCCCTATCGCTTTCTGCGTACGACGCGAAAAAAACCAAAGAAGCATTTCAGGCACTAAAAAAGACTTTTTCCTATAAAAATGCATCCGGTGAAAGAGTTCAGGTCTCCAAACTCTCCTATAAGTGCTCCTCTTCAACAGATTGTGAATTGATCGTCAATGGTTCCTCGGTTGATCCCGATCTAATCCTGAATAGTCAGGAAGAAATAGCCAAAGAAGAAAAAGATTTGGAAAACTCAAAGCCACCGGAAGACTTTTCCGAGGGAGGAAGATTGGCAGGGATCACCAAGGCACACAATGACTTCAGAGCTACTGTTGGAGTTGCTCCCCTTGTTTGGGATCCGGAGCTCTCTCGATTTGCTCAAAACTGGGCCGAGAATCTAAAGAAAACGAAAAAATGTAGAATGCAACACAGAAAACCCAATCAATACGGAGAGAATCTTGCCTGGGCAAGCGGAAAGAGACTCAAATCTCAGGAAGTGGTTCAAATGTGGTACGATGAAATTGAGTTCTTTGATTACGAAAAAAACAAATGCCAACCCGGTAAGGTTTGCGGTCACTACACCCAGGTCATGTGGAATACATCCAAGAAAGTGGGGTGCGGTTTTGCAATCTGCGGCAGGGAAGAGGTCTGGGTATGCAATTACGACCCACCCGGTAATTTCAATATTCACAAAAATCGGCCCTATTGATGCAGGAAACTCTGAGAATTGCCGGGATTCAACTGGATATATCCTGGGAAGATCAGGAAAAAAATTTTCAAAAAGTTGAAAATTTTCTCCCAAAACTCGAAAATTTCGATTTGATCCTCCTTCCTGAGATGTTTTCTACCGGTTTTTCGATGAAGAGCCTAGAATTCGCTGAGGATAAAGAAGGAGCAACAGAGTCATTCCTAAAACATATTGCTCACAAAACAGGCAGCTTGGTTGGAGGTGGTTGGATTGAGAAAAACGGAAGTGCTCTACCTTTCAACACATTCTCCCTTGTTTCACCAACAGGAGTCCTGGCCAGATACAGAAAGATTCATCCATTTTCCTTTGCAGGTGAAGATAAGTTTTATACTCCCGGGAATGAGCTCATAGTTTTGGATTGGAAGGGCTGGAAATTGACTCCACTCATATGCTATGACCTACGATTTCCGGAATCCTTCCGTCAAACATCAGGAATCACTGATTTGTATCTTGTGATTGCAAATTGGCCCTCAGTTAGAATCTCTCATTGGTTGTCACTTTTAGAGGCAAGAGCGCTCGAAAATCAGGCATATGTATTCGGATTGAATCGGGTGGGTTCTGCCGGTAGAAAGGAAAAACTGTTCCACAATGGATTCTCAGCTATCATTGACCCTTGGGGGAGGAAGTCGATCGATTCTGGCGAGAGGGAGAGCCTATTTTCCGGCTCTCTTTCCATTGTGGAACTCAGGGAAATAAGGGCGAAAAACCCTTATTTAAAGGACATTCAGGGGATAAAACCAATTCATTACTTCTGAGAAATCAAACCTCCTTCACAATTCATATTGTAAACTTCCAAACCTTCTACTCTAGCTATGTTTGCATCCTCAACATTTCCGATTTCATTATAAATCTGAATTGCGTGCTTGATGTCTCTTGCCGCAGAACAGGAGTCACCATCTCGATGCAGGGCTATTGATTTAAGAAAAACAACGTTTGCGTAGCCTTTGGAGTGAAGCTGTCCAATTTCTTTTCTAATTTTTAGGGATTGATCGTAAAGAGAAATGGCAGATTTGAAATCACCCTTAGAGTGCTTAACACTTGCCTGAGCTGTTAGGTTCAAAGCCAATTCATTCAAATCAGATGGCTTGTGTTTTGAGAAAACTGTCTCCAAAGTGTCCAAATCACTTGCACCCAGTCCAAGAGTTGTGCTTAAAAAAATTGCAATTAGTTTGTTTCTCATGATCAAATCCCTACCTTTTGGTTTCTTGTAGATTTAATATGCAGAAATCGTGCCAGCCTGAGAGACAATAAACAGATTGAATTTTTTTCAATTACTAAAATTGGTGGATAATTATGAAGAGAATTATTTTACTTCTAATTGTTCTATCCAGCTCTTTCCTTTTGGATGCGAAGGACAAAAAGCCCTCGCGGCAAAGAAGAGTTTATTTGAAAAATTTGAGATATGTAACAGAGTTCAAGAAGCGAATGCCTGAAAATATGAAGGCATACTACCTTCCCAGAAAAAAGTACATCGATAAGCAACCCGTCAACCCGGAAGTGGGGCCATTTTATCAGCTTCAGATCATAGTCCAGGGTACAGAATGGAGAGATCGAAATCTCAAAAACAATCGTAGAGAGATTTTGAAATTAGAAAACTTTCTGAAAACAGCGGATGATTTTCAGCTCAGTCGATACTTCTCCCTGTCTGAGGAGAAATACTTGGGCATGAAGGCTGGAGATGCGATTGCAATCATTGAATCGCAGGCAAAAAAAGATGAGGCCTGGAGAAAAAAGACCGATCCGATTTTTGTAAAGTATATTGAGAAAAAAGCCAGCTGGAAGGAAAGAAAATACTATAAAAATAACAAGTCCAGATTTTATAGTGCAGATACGGGATGGGATTTGGTTCAGCTTCTTCAAAAAGAAGCTTATGCAAACGACTAGATCATCATCCTTCAAAAATAGCTAGCAATTTAAGAGAGCTCTTTTTAAATACGATATTAACTGTAGGAGAATAGTATGGTTAGAGTTATATTATTGGCGACTTCCCTCATGCTCATACCGGTTTTTGCGGAAGACATGAATCCCCAAAAAGAGGAAAGCGACCGTTATTTTCAAGAACAAGTTCAGAAATTGAACTATGGTAGCACCAAAGAAAAGAAGATTGCAGTTGAGAATCTTCGTAGAATCAAAAGTAAACGTGCTTTGCGTCCATTTATTTTTGCTCTAAGAGGTTCTTCTACCTACGGAGAGCCAAAGAAAGGAGTTGTTCAACCAGAGACTCCCGAAGTTGACCAACCTCTAGTAAACGTTGAACTCAAAGAACACAATGACCCGGCACTTAAATTTGTTCTTGCACAGGCGATTGCAGACATAGGTAGCGAAAGGGGAATGAGTGCTCTGGTAGATGTGTACAAAGCCCTAGAGCCTCTCGTGAAAAAAGAAGAAAAGGTCAATCTTCCCTACTCTGATGACATGAACAATGTCAACGCTGCAACCGAAATACTGCGTTCTATCGGAAAATTAGTTCATAGACTGGAAGAAACTCAAGAAGCAGACGCTTCCAAGTACAAACCTGTCAATGATGCGATCAAATCCGGTATGGAAACCCTGAAAGCAGCTCTGGCTCACGAACATCATTACATCAGAAGTGGTGCTGCAGACGGTTTGGCATATTCTTCCCGTCCTGAAGCTCTGGAATCTGTAAATGGAGTTCTTGAAAAAGAAGAAGATGAATACACTAAAGCAGCTCTTTTGAGTGCGATCATTGCTCTAAATAAGGGAAATGGTGAGAAATTCTTTGATTTAGTAGAGTTGCTCAGAAGTGACAAACCTGCAGTAAGAATCCGTGCTTCTATTGGAATTTCTTTTGCTGATGTCTCTAATGGTGCTCACTACATAAAAGAAGCTCTTCAGTACGAAGAAAACTTCAATGTTCGCGAACAAATGAAAAGAGACATTGCTCTGTTGACAGCGTTCAGAACACCTGATCATCACACAAGTGGAGCTTACAAAGACGGGAATCCGGGCAACGATAGTCCTTCAAGCAGAAGAACTGAAGAACAGTAAAACCTGGGAGATACTGGATTTGAACCAGTGGCCTCTTCCATGTCAAGGAAGCGCTCTAGCCAACTGAGCTAATCCCCCGTTAAGGAAATGATTTTCTTCCCGCTAATCGAAGCAAGAAGAAAATCATTTCTATTTCTTCAAATTTACAAAAAAATCTAATCACAAAATCAATCACAGGACCGGGAAATCTACCCCCGACAAATCTTCGTTCATCAATGAACTAATAAAATGTCCAAACACCAGCTCAATTGAATTCCCAGTAGAGATTTGAATTTTCACGAGACAAAAAGCCCTTCTATTTTTAGTCGTTTTCATAAAGATTTGCGTATTCACAGAAAAATTAGCGATCCAATGGAGGCAAATCTTAGGAAGAAAAATGCAATTGCTTTTGAGAATCGGTAAACTTTTAGTTTCGAAAGCATTCGTTCCTTCACAGAAAAATCTCCTACAAAATGGCTAGATTCCCCAGGAGGAAATGCACAAGAATTTCTGAAAACAGACATATGCAGGGAGCAGATTCACTTCATTTCATTTATTTAATTTTATAGAATGAATCACCAAACCACTAAGGAAGGATTTTCTTAGCACACCCCCGGATTGCGATCGAAAGGCAAATTTTCATCCACTTCATTCTCGCCCATATCCATCTTGGGATAGATTCCTTAAGGATTCACTTAAAGATTTTTGAGAATTAGGAAGGTTCTTTTTTTCATTTTTTTTTGGTACAATGAGAGAATTCTTCAATCTTCTTTCATTTGAATTCACAAATGTTGAAACTTCTACCATTCTATGGGAATTCATCTTTTCAATGGGATTGAAAATTCATAATAAATTTTAGAATTATTCTAAGATTTATTATTATCTTGAATCCGAGAGTTTATTTGTGATACACTTAGTGCAGACATTCTTGTTTGAAACAATGAAAACATAATTATATTATAAAACTCTAATAATATTTTTTTATAATTTTTTTTATAAAATCAATCCAAATAAAAATTATATAGGAATTCTTATTAAAATCAGTTGACTCAATCTCCAAAAACTATAAATTGTGATTAGATAGAAAAACGGAGTATTCCTAATATGCAAATTCCTTCATATGTAAAAAATCAAAAATTAATCGATTGGGTAAAAGTAATCGCCGAACTAACGAAACCTGATAATGTTCATTGGTGCGATGGTACTCAAGAAGAATACGATAAACTCTGCGATGAAATGGTAAAAGCAGGTACATTTATCAAACTAAATCCGGAAAAAAAACCGGGATCCTTTTTAGCGTTCTCAGATCCGAGTGATGTAGCCCGAGTAGAAGATAGAACTTATATCAATTCCAGAAGAAAAGAAGATGCCGGACCTACAAACAACTGGGTTGAACCTTCAGAGATGAAAGAAACCCTCAATAAATTGTTTGATGGTTGTATGAAAGGTAGAACTCTCTATGTCATTCCATTCAGCATGGGACCTTTGGGTTCGCCTATCGCTCACATTGGTGTAGAACTCACTGATTCTGCCTATGTGGTTGTAAACATGAAAATCATGACCCGTATGGGCAAGCAAGTCTATGATGTATTGGGTAGTGATGGAACTTTCGTAAAAGCTCTTCACTCTGTAGGAGCTCCTCTACAACCCGGACAGAAAGATGTATCCTGGCCTTGCAATAGAGAAACTAAATACATCTGCCATTTCCCTGAAGAAAACACAATCATATCCTATGGTTCCGGCTATGGTGGAAATGCTCTTCTCGGTAAAAAATGCTTCGCTCTCAGAATCGCATCTACTATGGGAAGAGATCAGGGTTGGCTTGCCGAACACATGCTCATCCTCGGCGTAGAAAGTCCGGAAGGTGAAAGAACCTACGTTTCTGCTGCGTTTCCTTCTGCTTGCGGAAAGACCAATTTTGCGATGTTGATCCCTCCCAAATCAATGAAAGGTTGGAAAGTCTCTACTGTAGGTGATGACATTGCTTGGTTGAAAGCAGATGAAAACGGCAAACTACGAGCCATCAATCCGGAAGCTGGCTACTTTGGTGTAGCTCCCGGTACCAATTATGATACCAACCAAAATGCAATGGAGTCTCTTCAAAAGAATTCCATATTTACAAACGTTGCATTGACTCCTGACGGAGATGTTTGGTGGGAAGGACTTACGAAAGAAGTTCCCGATGGTCTGACTGACTGGACAGGAAAGCCTTATGACAAAAACTCAGGAAAACCAGCGGCTCACCCCAATGCAAGATTCACTGCTCCTGCAGGACAGTGTCCATCTATTGATCCTAAATGGGAAGATCCAGCCGGAGTTCCTATCTCTGCGATCATTTTCGGTGGAAGAAGAGCCACAACAGTTCCTCTAGTTTATCAAGCATTCAACTGGAATTTTGGTGTTTACATGGCGGCAACTATGGGTTCAGAAACTACTGCAGCGGCTTTCGGTCAGCAGGGAGTAGTCAGACGGGATCCTTTTGCAATGCTACCTTTCATGGGCTACCATGCAGGTGACTACTTCAACCATTGGTTAAACTTTGGTAGAAAACTCCCCAATCCTCCTAGAATTTTTGGTGTCAACTGGTTCCGTAAAGATGAGAATGGCAAATTCCTCTGGCCCGGTTTTGGTGACAATATGAGAGTTCTCAAATGGATTGTTGACCGGGTTCACGGTAGAGCTTATGGTGTTGAATCACCCATCGGTTGGATACCTAAGTATGAAGATCTGGATATGACTGACTTTGATTTTGATAGAGAAAGATTCAATAAGCTTATGTCCATCGATAGAGAGATGTGGAAACAAGAAATCGCATCCCATGAAGAACTCTTTATGAAGTTGTACGACAGACTTCCTAAAGAATTTACCTGGATGAGAGAACTAATCACTTCCAGCCTCTGGAGATCTCCTGCTCACTTCGGATTAGCACCCGAAAGATAGACTTTACAATATTTTAAATTCTCCTCTTTTGACCGGATTGAAAAATCCGGTCATCTTCTTTTCTTTGAACTTTTCCTCAGATCATTCCACCCGCGTTCAATCATTTCCTTTTGAGCTTAGTGATACTCCTGCTTCAAATGATTGACTCAATCGTTTCGTATCATTTCTCGTAGTATTCCTGAATGGGTTCCCAGGTATCAGATACATTCTTTTCCAGCAATTCTTTACACCTTTGAAGGTAGAGCCAGGAAACAGAATCTTCCGGATTGAGACTCAAAACTTCTTTGAAGATTTGTATAGATTCTGAAAATTTCTTATGCTCATACAGAACTATCCCCTCCTCATACTGAGATTTGGTCTTGAGATAGAGTTCGAGGATAGATTCTTCTTCTGAGGAGAGAAGGTGGTAGATCTTCACACTATTCTTTTTGCCTTTCACCCTGACGTTGTCCAAAATTCTATACTGAAATTTTTCTGGTTTTGACAATTTGCTTAGAGTGTCTTCGCTAAATATTGTAGTCACTCCATACACCTTCGTCAACCCTTCTATTCGGGATGCCAAATTGACAGCATCGGAAATCACAGTTCCATCCATTCTCTGAGTTTCTCCAATGATCCCGAGCATCAAATTTCCTGAATGTATTCCAATTCCTATCTGAATGGGTTCATAATCATTCTTGCTACGATGGGCATTGTAAGATTTCATTTCAGCTTGCATCTGAAGAGCAGAATTGATACCATCATCAGCCGAAACAGGAAAGAGCGCCATGATTGCATCACCAATATATTTATCAATAAAACCATTATTATTTCTTACTTTAGGTCCCATTCTTTTTAAATATGAATTTATAAAATTAAAATTTTCCTGTGCGGACATAGTCTCGGAGAGAGAGGTAAATCCACGTATATCAGAAAAAAGAATAGTCATTTCCCTTTTCCTCTGATCGCCCAATGTAATTTCCATAATATCATTTCTTTCTAATATTCGTAAAAGATCATGGGGAACAAATCTGGAGTACGACTGGTTTATTTTAGACAATTGGATATGAACCTTCATTCTGGAAATGAGTTCTTTTTTTGTGATCGGTTTTGTTAGATAATCATTTGCTCCGGACTCAAAGCCTTCTACCAGGTCATTGATTTGATTTTTAGCTGTAAGAATGATTACGGGCATCTCAATCGCGGGGTAAGCTTTTCTAATATTGTTCAGAACCTCATATCCTGTCATTCGTGGCATCATGATGTCCAAGAGAATCATATCCGGTTTGATTCCATTTTTCAGTAGATCCAAAGCCTCCATACCATTATTTGCCTTGAAAATATTACAGTTATTCATAGAAAGAATATTCTCAAGGACCTGAAGATTAATAGGTTCATCATCTACAATGAGTACATTCACATTATCATTAGAAATTGAAGTATCAAACTTTTCTGAGTCTAAAGTCGGATTGGATTGGTCATCTTTATCATATTGAGAAAAACTTCGATTGATCTCATTCGATAAAGAAGATTCAGATTTTACTTCTCCGGGATTGATTCCTTCATTCTCTGCAGGCAGTACTACAGTAAATTTAGAGCCTTTTCCTATCTCGGATTCTACTAAAATTTTTCCTTTGTGAAGTTCACACAATCGCTTTGCAATACTCAGTCCCAAACCGGTACCGCCATAAAGTCTGGATGTAGACGCATCTACCTGTTTGAAGTCTTCAAAAATAGAATCTATTTTATCTTCCGGAATACCAATTCCCGTATCACGAATAGATATCCATATCTGTTTATTTTCCAGCTTGGATTCAATTTCAATACCACCTTCCTCCGTAAATTTAATAGCATTTC
Organism: Leptospiraceae bacterium; assembly: GCA_024233875.1. Classification (GTDB taxonomy): domain Bacteria; phylum Spirochaetota; class Leptospiria; order Leptospirales; family Leptospiraceae; genus JACKPB01. Next base: position 51,573 of record JACKPB010000006.1, on the reverse strand, counting down.
CAATGAGATTTTGAAGAATTTGGATGATTCTATTTTCATCCCCTTCTACCCAGGAAAGATTGGGATCGATTCGATTATTGAAAAAAATGTTTTTTGTTTTCAGAATCGGTTCTGAAATTTGATGAATCATAGAAACTATCGAATGAAGGTTGATCATTTTTAACTGGAGAGTAATTTCATGATTTTTCATCTTAGAAAAATCTAATATATCATTCACCAGAGATGAGAGCCGTTTTCCGCTGGAGACAATCAAACTAATATTCTTGGAAGCTATAGGACTGAGTTCTCCACCGACTCCATCGATGAGTGATTCAGCTATGCCAATGATCCCATTCAGAGGAGTTTTCAATTCATGGGATGTATTTGCCAAGAACTCATCCTTTAGTTTATCTAATTCTAACAATCTTTGATTGCTTGAACGTAAGGAAGACGACAACTCTTCCACACGAAAGAAAGCTCTCGAAAATTTTACAGAGAGTAAAAAAGACTGGGAAAAGAAGAAGAGAAGAACTCCCGTTCCGGTCATGTATCCAATACTAAGAATATTCAAATTGTGTAAAATATCGACTATCAATCCCAAGAATAAAAATGAAAAACCAATTGTGAATATTAGAATGTGTTCCCTTTTATTGAAAATTGCTTTCCCTAAAGAATAAATAATCAGAAGTCCACTGAGGAGAGTAAAAATCTGGTACAAAGTTAAGGTTTGCTTATAAATTGAAGAAGGTAAAAAAAGAACTATCGAAGCAAAACCTAGTGAAATTCGAACTATATATTTTAAACTTCGTTTATGAAAATCCTGAGGAAATATGGAATCGATAAACAGAGCAAAAAGAGGGATGGCTAAGTAAAAAGTTAGATATTCAATTTTGTGTTCTATCCAATGCCATTGCGGATCGAGGATTTGAGAGAAATAACGATTCTGAGAAATAATACTTCGAAATGCCATTAAGAAACAAAAGAGTCCGAAGTACAGAGGAGAGAGATCATTTCTTCTAATGTAATACAATCCTAAATGATAGGCACTCATAAAAAAGATTACACCGAAAAGAATCCAATCCGTTCGCATTTTGGAAAATTGATATTGAATCAAATCTTTCTTTTCACCCAAGACGATCGGACCCCAAAATCCACCCGAGTTGTCATAAAAATTTGAGACATGAAAAACAATGAAAAATTCTTTTTCTTCCCCTTTTAAAATTTCATATCCTGTCCTGATCACCGGAACAAAACCCTCTTCTGATTGAGAGATGACTCCATTATGAATTTCATTTTCAGATCCTATCCAAACACTATAGGCAGAACTGATAAGAGGAAAACGAATTGCAAGATCTTTCAAAGGGAGGGGAGAAACTACTTTTATAAAAAATGTTCCAAAGCCCTCATCTCTCAGTGAAACCAAATTTAAATCTTTCCAGCTACCGGGAACATTTACCTCCCAGAGGAAAGATTCGTTAGTAGAAAAAGTTTGTATTTCAGATGGCAAAATGAAATGCCCGGGAATAAACTTCCATTTGCCTTCGATTTCAAAAATCCCAATCTTACCGGAATCATTTTTCGGAATCGTTAGGACACCATTTGAAATTGGACTGCCTTTTTGAAGCCTGGGATTGTCATTGCAATTTACAAGATTTGCGAAGAAGAATACGGTTAGTATAATATGGAATAAAATTTTCATAAATAGCTTTCTTTTATTTACAATAAAAAGATTTTCTTTATTTTTATCTTAAAAAAATGTCAGAAGGTTATGCATTTCCAAATGAATCAATTTTTAATCACTCAATCGGTATTTGAAAAACAAGTTTATGGATATTGAAAATTTATCTTTATTGGAAAAATCCCAACTCTTTTATGTAATTAAGACAGATCTTAAGGGTTGTTATACATATGTAAATGAATATTTTAAAAATACATTCTCTTTCTTACACCAAGAGTTTTTAGGCACAAACTGCCTCAATTCAATTTATAAAGAAGATTGGCTTGTTTGTGAAGAAGCAATCAAACAATGCTTTGAACGTCCAAATCAACCAATTTACTTAGAAATAAGAAAACCAAGGCAAAATGGTGTTTTTTTTTGGACAGCCTGGGAATTTTATGCAGTGGAAAAACAAGGAGAAGTTTTAGAAATTCTTTGTATAGGTCAAAATATTTCCAAAGAAAAACTATTTGAAAGCAATCTAAATATCACACATAAGATTCTGGATGAAACAACCAGAGTTGCAAAAATCGCAACATATATTTATCACGTAAGCACCAATCGAATTCAATTCGAAACTGATACATCTCTTCATTTCTGGATTTCAGAAAATCAATCCATCACACCGGAAGAATTTTCCAGTCAACTCTCAGAATACGATCGATTGATCTTCCATAAAGTTTTCGATTTGAGCCTCTCTTCCGATCAACCCTTTGATTTTATTTTCAAAATTGAGAAAGAAAATTCTCCATTACATTGGTATCGTATGATCGGAAGTGGTGCTCCCTATCAGGGGGATCGTATCATCTCCGGTTTGATTCAGGATATTTCCGATTCAAAAAATTTAGAACAGCGTCTGGAATATGAACTGAATAAATCTGAGAATAAATTTATTGATACTCTCAACCATTCCAGTATAGGTATGGGAACTCTTACTCCGGAGAAATTCTGGACACAGGTGAATCCAAAATTTGCATCAATTCTGGGTTACTCTCAGGAAGAGATAACCGGACTCAGGTACATTGACCTACTCTCAATAGATGATTTGATAGATTTTGAAGAAATATTTGAAGATTTAAAATACTCAAGATCGACTTCCCATGTCGCCGAAAGACTGTATCTCAAGAAAGATGGTTCTCCGATTTGGATCAAAGAATACATTTCTTTAGTGAAAACTGACAAGGAAAGTGATAAATATTTTTTCATCCAAATTGAAGATATTCAGGACATAAAAGAAATTCAATCCGCTTTGACCGAAAATCAAAAGCGTTTGAGTATTAGCCAGGAAGCCGCTAAAATGGGCGACTGGACTTATGATTGTACTACAGGAATCCTGAATTGTTCGAAAGAAATCTATCACATATTTGATTTAGATTTCAACCAAACTATAAATTTATCCTCTTTTACAGATTTGGTTCATCAGGAAGACAGAGATAGATTTGAAATGAATCTATCCGCAATAATTACAACCGGTGTAGAAACATCTCTACAATACAGAATTTTTAAGAAAGATGGTTCCATAAGAGAAATAGCTAATTCCTTTACAACACTAATGGATCCTTCCGGAGAAGTGATCAAATTATATTCTACCATTCAGGATATTACAGAAGTAAAATGGTTGGAAGAGAAACAAAGTTTGTTCAATGCGGCGGTAGAACAAAACAATTCCTCTATAATTATTACAAATATTAATGGAAATATTATTTATGTAAATGATGCTTTCGTAAAACTTTCAGAATATTCCAAAGAAGAAGTGAATGGAAAAAATCCTAGATTTTTAAAATCCGGACTCTTGGACAACTCGATCTATAAAAAACTTTGGGAAACTATTTCATCAAATCAATCCTGGAGCGGTAAAATTCTCAATAAATCTAAATCAGGGAAACTTTTTTGGGTAAAAGCCAATATTTACCCGGTTACGAATAATCGACAAAAGATCTCTCACTACATATCTGTCCTTGAAGATGTGAATAAAGAAATATTGGCAGAATTCGAACTTCAGGAAAAAGAAGAGAGATATAGATCCGTTATCAATTCTATGGCAGAGGGTGTTGTACTACAACTATCAAACGGAAAAGTACTAACCCACAATCAGGCCGCTCTGGAAATATTAGAAATTTCTACTGAAGATTTAAACAATACTGCCACATTTATTCATCAAAAGAGAGCCATAAAGGAAGATGGAACAGAGTTCTTAATAGAAGAATTTCCTTCAAAAATTACCTTAAAAACTGGAGACTCTCAAAGAAATATAATCATAGGTTTGCACAATCAAGACAATCAACTGAAATGGATTTTAATCAATTCAGAACCTCTGAGAAGAAAAAATGAAGCACTTCCTTATGCCGTAGTTTCTACATTTACCGATGTTACCTTTCAAAAAGAATTTGAAGCAAAAATCAAAGCCAATCAGAATTTTTTAAAACTAATTTTCGACAATCTGGAAGAAGCAATATATCTAATCGACGTTCGCTCCGACGAAGAATTCATTTATACCGGCTGGAATAAGAAATCTGAAACTGTAAATCAAATTTCTTATGATCAAATTATAGGAAGGACACCGGTAGAGGTATTCGGGAAAGCCGGTAAGGAGATGGAAGAGAAATTCAAACTTGCTATTAGATTGAATTATCTAACATATCATGAAGAAATAGTAATAGGAAACCAAACCAAATGGGTTCAGTCGACTATCATAGCTTTAAAAAATGAAACAGGAAAGGCTTCACAACTACTCGGAACATCCTGGGACATAACAGATCTAAAAGAAAAAGAAGCTGAATTGGTTCAACAAAAAAACCTAGCACAAAATGCTAACCAGGCTAAGAGTGAATTTTTAGCGAATATGAGTCATGAGATAAGAACTCCCTTAAATGGAGTCATCGGTTTCAGTGACCTTTTGCTTTCTTCAGATTTAGATTCTGCACAGATGCAGTATTTAAAAAGCATAAAGACATCCGCACATTCTCTTTTAGATATAATCAACGATATATTAGATTTCTCTAAAATTGAAGCAGGAAAAATGGAATTGGAATCGATACGAACAGATATCTATGAAATTCTGGAAAATTCTATCGAGGTAGTGAAGACTACTGCCCATAAAAAGAACCTGGAATTGGTTCTGGATGTTGATTTCAATACTCCCAGGTTATTGTTCACGGATTCGACCAGATTGAAACAAGTCTTTATCAATCTTCTGAGCAATGCATGTAAATTTACAGAAACAGGATCTGTAAGATTGATAGTAAGGGTCGAGAATATCGAATCAAATACTGCATCACTACGATTTTCTGTAGTGGATACGGGGATAGGGATTCCCAAAAAATCTCAGGAGAGACTGTTTCAGGTTTTTTCTCAAGCAGATACTTCTACAACCAGAAAGTACGGAGGAACCGGACTGGGTCTTGTCATTGCTAGAAAAATTCTGGAAATGATGAACTCAGACTTAAAAATCAATAGTAATGAAGGAGAAGGAACAGAATTTTATTTCATTGCACAATTTAAATTTGAATCAACGAAAGCTTCCCTTCCTATCCCAAACCCACCCAAAAAAGCTTACTTAATCGACAATCAATTGATAAATCCTCTTGTGCTCAAAAACCACTTACAGCATCTCGGGATAGAAACAGTTCACACCCCATCTTTTGATGTAGAATTAAAACTGATTCAAATTTTTAAGGAATATGATTTGATTATTTTTGGGTTTTGCGAAAAAAGAAAAGAAATTCTTCCCTTTCTAAACAACTTTCCACCTGAACTAATGAAGGAATTCACCCAAAAAATAGTTTTGTTGCATAACGGATTGGAAAGTCCAATTTTTTATAAAGAACTGGAAAATTTGAATATAAAACAATTATTGAATTATCCTTTAAAGCTAAGTGAGATTCTGAATATATTTTCAGCAAATGACGATTCTACGCATGAGAGAAATACAGATCCGGATAAATCTATCACTCTTCAAAATATAGCAGAGATACAAAAGACAGTATTGATAGTGGAGGACAATAGCATCAATATGACTCTAGTCAAATCCTTACTGTCCAGGTCTTTCAAAAAAGTAAGATCCATAGAAGCAAAAAATGGGAATGAAGCTATTTTAAGATTTAAAGATTCAAAAATCGATCTCATATTAATGGATATCCAAATGCCGGAAAAAGATGGATTTACCGCCAGTAGAGAGATCAGAGATCTGGAAAAGACAAGCACAACCAGAGTCCCAATCATTGCACTTACAGCCGGAGCCATTCTTGGTGAAAAAGAAAAATGTCTGGAAGCAGGAATGGATGATTTTTTGACAAAACCTATAGATAGAAACCTATTGACTTCTACTGTTTATAAGTATTTAAACATAAAAGATTAGAGTTTGAATGGAAAAAATTAAGTACATACTGATTTCGATTTATGGTGGTGGAATCAAAGGTATCATTCCTGCAAGAATATTGTACCATATTGAAAAAATATTACAGAAAAAATTGGGAAACAATCAAATTTCCCTTTCTGATACAATAGATATCATAGGTGGAACTTCAACAGGATCTCTGATCGCTCTGGCAATGAGTTTGAAAGATGAGAAGAATAGATTTGTCTATACATTAAAAGATGTACTCAATTACTATTTGATAGAAGGCAAAAAGATTTTTTATCTTTCGCCTATTCAATTGCTACATTCCCTTTTTGGTCTGGAAAGTGCCAAGTACCCTTCCGAACCTCTAGAAGCATCCTTAGAGGTACTTCTAGGGAAATCTACTCTAGCCGATTTAAAGATCCCTATTCTTATTCCTGCTCATGAACTGAAGAGAGGATATCTTTATTTTTTTACAGCTCATAATTATTTGGATAAGAAAGAAAACTTTTTTTTGAAAGACATTGCCAGAGCAGCTACAGCGGCCCCAACCATGTTCAAACCCGCTCTGATTCAGTCCCTTCAGGGAAGAAATTATAGCTTTGTGGATGGAGCAGTTTTTGCAAACAATCCTTCGCTATGCACTTATATTGAAGCCTGTAAACTCTATCCTGATTTAACTCCCTCAAACTCTCTCTTCCTTTCTCTCGGAACAGGGTATGCAAAAGATAAAACTCCCGGTGTTAATCTTTTTTCGGAGGCCGGAACTTTAGATTGGCTGCCTTATCTTCTCAATATCTTCATGAACAACTCAGTAGATCTTCCTGAGTATCAATTGAAGTACATATACAAGATGAATAATGTTCCACAGAATTATATCCATCTCGATTTTGAATTGGATCCCAATAAAAATGAGGTAGATAATATCACCAGACAATACCTTCAGTACCTAATAGAATCTACGGATGACTTTTTAGATTCTAAAAATGATTTGATAGAAAAAATTGTATCTATACTTGAAGAGAAACTTGTTTTTGAAAAATAATTTTATTTACTTTTGTATAACCATTTTTGAAATTGCGCTAATTGATACTGAGATCTAAACTTTTATGCATCGAAAGAAACCAAGTTTCAAGTTTGAATTTTCCATTTAGGATAGAAAAATGAATGAATCCCCTCTCAATATGCTCATCTTGGAAATCAAAAAACGTTTTGAATTGCATGAAGGCAAAGCTTCAGATCAAGAAATCATTGAGGACATCAGAGAAGGAGCTGAATTATCGGGAACCAATCTCTGGGTTCTTATCCTGGCAATCTTCATAGCGTCTATCGGTCTGAATGTAAACTCTACAGCTGTTATCATTGGAGCGATGTTGATTTCCCCGCTAATGGGTCCCATCATGGGAATTGGTCTGGGGGTCGGGATATTTGACTTTGAGCTGATTAAAAAATCCTTTCTCAATCTTACTATTGCCGCTATTTTCAGTATCTTAACTTCCTGCTTTTACTTTTTGATCTCTCCTCTCGGTGAAGCTCACTCGGAACTTCTGGCAAGAACGACTCCTTCTATCTGGGATGTAATCATTGCTTTCGTAGGGGGATTGGCAGGTGTTATAGCCAGCACCAGAAAAGAAAAAACGAATGTGCTTCCCGGAGTTGCCATAGCCACAGCTCTCATGCCCCCACTCTGTACTGCCGGATATGGAATTGCGAAAGGAAATATTTACTTTTTCTTTGGAGCATTTTATCTATTCTTTATCAACAGTGTTTTTATTAGTTTGGCGACATTTATTCTGATTCGGTTTATGAAATTTCCCCGCATCACTTTTGTAGATCAGGAAACTGAATCAAAAGTAAAGAAATTCATCACAGGTTTTGTTCTCATCACTATCCTACCCAGTATTTTTCTGGCGTATAAGATCGTAACCAAGAGTATTTTTGAAACAAAGGTGAATGTATTTCTCAAAAAAGAATTCAATTATCGTAAGACGCTAGTGCTCTACAAAGACATAGACTTTGCATCCAAGAAAGTCGAAGTCCTTATCGCAGGAGAAAAAATATCTAAAAATGAATTATCAAGTCTGAATGAGAAATTGAAAGATTACAATCTCGAAGACACGACTCTGATCATTAAGGACAATAACGCGAACCTGGAATCGGAATTGAATAATATGAAAGCCAATATTCTGGATGAAGTCTTGAAGAAAAACTCAGAAACAATCGAGCAGAAAAATGAACGAATCAAGAAACTGGAGTTAGAACTAGCAAATTACAAAGATAGAACCTTCAATACCAGTGAAATCTATGAGGAATTGAAAGCCCAATATCCCAATTGTGAATCATTGGTTTTGGAAAGTTCTAAAAAAGCCAAAGAGGAAAGTATCAATCTGGAATTGGTAACGATCGCTATTGCAAAATTCTCAGGCAAATTGAATCGCAACGATAAGAAGAAAATCATTGCCTGGCTTAAGGTAAGAACGAAATCAGAAAACTTAGAATTTTATATTGAATAATCGATTTTAGGCTCAATGGAGAGCAGTATTTTTAGCTCTGAAAGAACCCGGTACATAGCAAAGGTATCCATCTTACAATATTCGATTAAATTTGTCCTAATTTCATCCATTTGGATTTGAGTAAACTGATCATTTTGTTTGATATTCAAATATTCATTATTTGCATTGCTTCCATCCTGAATACTCAATGCACTGTAATCCAAACCGGTAAGAGGTTTTAAGATAGCTTTCAGGGAAGCTAATCCTTTCTGATTCGGATGATAGTAGTGCAATTCTTTAAATGGAATTGATAAATCCAAAAACCTATCCCAAAGAGTTCCCGACCAATCCAAAAATTCACTAAAATGTTCTGAGGATTCTCTAATACATTTCTTTTCAAACATATCATTGAAGCAAACTATGCTCCCAACGCTTCCCAATCGTTCAGTCAAAGACTTCATGAGTGTGAATCGCGGATCCTCACCTTCCCTTTCCATATCATAAAAATGTTTTATTTCACCTGACTCCTCTTCGATATGAAGTGAGTACAAAAAAGGTATGTGTTGAAATGGCTTAGATTTTTGATAGATCGGTATTACAGGGTTGATGGTTTCAAAGTCGAGATAGTAAATCGGAAAACTCAATTTTTGAATAAACACTTGAAGCTGATTCGCATCCAGATGAGGCTTACCCGTACGGTCACATTCAATTTGAATCTTTTGAATTCTTGAAGTTTCCTCATCATCAGAAATATCTTTTAGATGATAAATTCCTTTTGAGTAAAGACTTCTGGAAAGTTCTCCACCTTCTCTCAGCTGAAACACATTTCCATCTCCCAAATCTTCCCAACAAATCTCCTGGAATTTACAATCTTTGGGACTCTTACAGGACCTAGAATTTTTTTCAGGCAGACCTTTTTCTAACAAGGAGTTGAAATAGGTTATGTTTTCTAAAATTTGAGAGTATCTGTTTTCAACCTGAAGAGTAGCATTTTTTATTTTAAAGAATTGATCCGGCCGAATTGAGTTATCAAAAACATAAGTAGAATTTATATAAAGTATGAACAATTCATTTATTTTGATACCTAACTTTTCTAAGACAAATTTCTGAAATCCCAAATCCATCCAATTTTCTGACTTAGGGTTTGAATGGGTCCTGACTTCAATCAAATCCCAGGATTCATCAGATTTGGGGCACAAAATATCGATCCGACAGTAGTACTCCCCATGACCTATACTTGCATTGTAAATAGTCTTTCTTTTGGAAATTAGATCTAGGGTTTCTGAAATAGAATCACTTAATTTTGAATCATGTGCTACTTCCACTCCATCCGGATACAATTCTTTAGCGATTCGGAAAATCGCATTTTTCAATCCTGGTTGTCGGAAAGAATGAGAATCTTCTTTTTTCCTTGAAGGAGAAGAATGAGTGGATATCCAATAAAACTGTCTATCGCATTTCAATCCCTGAAGAAATGCTGTTTTGGTAATCAATTGTTTTTTCTTTTGAGGTTCAATGAGAATCCTCCCTCAGAATTATTTGATCAGGGTGAAGCCTGTTGTTTGGATTTCATTCTTTTCCATCGAAAATGAAAATAGAAGCGTATCGCAATCCAGACTTTTTTAAGTCTCCAGGGTTTTGTAATGATTTTCCAGAGCCAATGGAGCTCTTTTCTCTGAAAAAAATCCGGAACCTTATCCAGATTTCCCGAAAGGATATCAAAAGTCCTCCAGGTTCCTATCACAACTGACTTTCCGAAATAGCCGGTATTGTTTTCAATCCACAACTCCTGATCGGGAAAGTCCATTCCGAGAAAAATGATATCCGGACCTGTCTTACGAATTGCTTCCTTGACCATGAGCTCTCTTTCTTTAGTTAGATAGCCTGAATGTCGCCCAACTATCCGAATCTCAGGAAAGTGTTTTATCAAATTAAAAAAGAGTCTTTCGATTACTTTTTCCTTACTTCCTAAAAAAAATAGAGTCAGACTTTGCTTTTCTGAAAATCGAATAATATCCATCATCAAACTAATTATGGAGATTGTTTCTTCTAACTTCTCACCGGTGCATTCAGCAGCCCAATCCATACCGCCAGCTTCAGCCAGAACCATGGAAGATTTCTTTGGAATTCGGTTCAGAGACTTCCCTTCTCTCATCTCCATCAGTTTGATTGGATCGAGGAAGAGAACATGATGGAATTTTTCCTTTTTTTTCACCCAATCGATGATTATGGCTACTGCTCTGTCCCGGGATATATTATCAATTTCCACTCCGGAGAGGTTGATCTTGGGTCTGAGATTGACATCAATATTTTGATACTCCAGAACATAATCTCTTTCTTCTTTTGCAGACTGGTGGATTATCTGGAATTGATCTTTCATGGTGGTTGTTACGAATAATTTATCCCTTAGATAGAGCGTCAAGTCAAGTTTTTATAATATGATTTGGAAATTTGACCTATAAATTCAATATTAGTGAACAAACCTATTCCGGCAGGGCAAAATTTTGGAAAGAATTCCCAAAAATTCTTCTCATCGATACCTCCTATGGGTACAAGAGGAATGGGTGATTGCCCGGAAATTCTCTTCCAGGTCTCCAAACCCAGGACCGGTGAGGGATTGAGTTTATTTTGGGTAGGAAAGATTGGGCCTAGCCCTGAATAGGAAAAATAATTCGGATCCAGAGACTTCAAATCTTCTATACTATGGGAAGAAGTTCCTCGAAATTTGATTCTCTTTGCAATCTCTAGTTTTCCTTCTGAATCCAATTCCCCAAAATCTTCCTTACCCAAGTGAATCCCATATGTGTTTTCACGAAGAGCGATTTCCCATTTGTCATTGATTACAATGGGAAGTTCTGTTCTCCGTTTCATTGATTTGAAAAGTTCGGTGTATTCTTCATTTCCGAGGTTTTTCGCTCGTAATTGGTAAAAAGAAATGAACTCGGATTCTTCCCAAACTCGCAAAACTGAATAGGGATCTATTTTTTCTTTTTCACAATACTCCCAATCCAGGATGGGATAGATTTTTTTGTCTAAGGAAAGCATCAGCCTCCCCCAACAAATTTAATGATTTCTATTTGATCATTTTCATTCAATTGAGTTTTAGAAAATTCAGATTTATCCAAAATTCCTCCATTTCTCTCAATCGCAACAGTATCCGGATGAAGATGATGATACTCTAAGAGGGACTGAAGAGAGTTATCGATCAATTCAGAAATCGGGAATTCTTTTCCGTTTAAAATCATTGAAGTTCTCCTAATGGTAATTGACATACTATTTTTTAATAAAAATGTTGTGAATATGGTTTTGGTCAAAATATTATTCCTATCACTATTACTTTTCTTTCAATCCAATTGTACCCAACACAAGGACACAACAAAAGAAGCTGCTATCTTAGCTTTTGCTTTGGATTGTAGAGGTGGTTCCACCGCTCAATGCTATAGTACCTGCAATCCGATCTGTGGCATTTCTTCTACTGATAATCTGACACCCACATCTAATGCATGCATAGATACCTGCCAGGCGGGATGTGCCACCAGTTGCAACGTTCTCAGTCTGTATTTCACCCTACAGCGTCAGTGATGAATGAAAATTTATCTTGCGGGTCCCGATGTTTTTCGACCAAATCCGGTTATCTTTTTTAATCAAATCAAAGATCTGGGGAATGAATTGGGTTTTTCGATTCAAACTCCCCTCGACCCCCATCATTCAGATCTCAAAGGTCTGGACTTAGCAAAATCTATCTTTCTTTCTAATCTGGATTTGATTCGAAATTCAGACCTAGTCCTCGCAAACTGCAATTCTTTCCGCGGTCCCCTCATAGACGATGGAACTGCTTTTGAGATTGGATACGCATTTTCTTTAAAAAAGAAAATTATTGGATATTTGAAAGAAAAAATCACCTTACCCGTCAATGTATCCAGAAAATTACACTGCTCTCTTCATAGCTCCGGATATTTAATAGACCCGGATGGATTTTTAGTGAATGAAGATTTTGGAAATTCTATCAATCTAATGATGGAATTTGCGATAATGGAATCAGGAGGATTTCTATTTGAGGGAAATCTCGAAGATTGTTTGAGAGAAATCCAAAAAATTGATCTCCAGAAATGAAAAGAGAAAAACTAAAATTACCGGATTATTACAAAATACTCAATTTGAATTTTGCCTGTTCTCCTGAAGAGATTAAGAACTCATACAGAAAGTTGGCAAAACTCTACCACCCTGACAATCGTATGACAGGCTCCGGTGAAAAGTTTTTTGAAATTCATATGGCTTACAAAACTCTCACCGGTAAGAATAAAGAGAGATATGATGAGTACTACATTCGTGAATTCATCTCCCCATCCCCACCTCCATCAACTACCAAACCGAAAGCCGGAAATTTATCTACACCGGGAATCATTCAACTTCCGCCGGGAAGAATTGTCTACACATCCTCTATGGCAGATCTGGCAAGAATGGGTCTACTCAGATCGGGTATGAGAACCCGTGACAGAAAAAAACATACAGGTTTGTATCACGATCTTGAAATTATGATCAATGAAAAGGAAAGAAAACACAAAGTTCTGGTTAGTATTCCACTAACGGTTCGAATCTTGTGTCCGAGTTGTCTGGGTTCAGATATTTATTGTGAGAGTTGCAATGGGATAGGAACTTACAAAAGTACAAGATCCTTACATCTGGCATTTGCACCAACCCTACTCGAACAGGGTAAGGTATACAATCTAGAGCTTTCGAAGTATAGACCCGATAAATTCATACATTTTAAAAAGAAAAATCTAAAAGTAAGAATTCACCTATTTGAGTGAAACTATGAAAAAACAAGACTACTCTAGTATTTCAGATTATCTAAATTCACTGGAACCCGAACGAAAAATCATTATTCAAAAAATACATAAAACTATTTTAAACTCCCTCCCGAAAGGATTTCATTCAGAAATCAACTACAATATGATCGGCTATGTGGTACCTCACAAGATCTATCCGTCAGGATATCATTGTGATCCCAAATTGCCCCTGCCCTTTATGAATCTGGCTTCTCAAAAAAACTTTATAGCACTCTATCACATGGGCATATATTCCATAAAAGAATTGAATCAATGGTTCCTGGATGAATACCAAAAACAGGTTGGGAAGAAACCGGATATGGGCAAAAGTTGTATTCGATTTAAGCCGGGAAAAGAAATTCCATTTGATTTGATATCCGAACTTGTAAAGAAAGTAAGTCCGAAGGATTGGATAGAGACATACGAGAACACAATAATTCGTAAATAACTCACCTCTTGCACGAAGTGAGTATGGCGGGTAAATTATTACTTTTTAAATTGATAAGGATTGTTTACATATTCCTTCAATAAAGGTTCAAGCTGTTGTGCGGGAACAGGTCTGCTGAATAAATAACCCTGAATAGTATCACATCCATTTTCCAGCAAAAACTCATATTGTTCGATTGATTCTACCCCTTCCGCAACTGTTTCAAATCCTAAATTCATTGCCAATTTGAGAATCGTTTGAACCAAATGATTGTCATTCACATCTCTCGGAACATCTGTTATAAATGATTTGTCGATTTTTATATGGGTAATGGGGAGATTTTTTAGATAACTTAGAGAAGAATATCCTGTTCCAAAATCATCAATTGCCAATCCTACACCCATATTTCTGATCTGATTGAGATTGATCATAGTCATATCCAAGTTTTTCATGATCTCACTTTCCGTAATCTCCAGTTTAATCAGTTTTGGGTCAAACTTGTGCTTGAACAAATAACTTTCTAAGAAGAAAACATAGTCTTTTTGGGAAAACTCCTGGAAAGATACATTCACATTGACCGTTACGACGGGGATATCTCTCTTCATCCAATCGATCTGTTGGGCTATAACAGTTCGTATCACCCATCGACCCAACTCTTTTACCATTCCTGATTCTTCCATAATTGGAATCAATTCATCCGGAGGTACATACCCCATCTCCTTTGAATTCCATCTAAGGAGAGCTTCCAAACCACAGATCATGTTGGTTTTGACAGAAAGTATAGGTTGGTAGTACAATTGAAATTCCTGATCAAAGTTTGAATTTTTTAATATTGCTAAAATTTGATTTTTCCGATTTGTCTTAGATACAACTTTTTCATCGATTAATAAAAACTTATTTTTTCCTTCTTTCTTGGCATTGAAAATCGCAATATCTGTATTGATCAATAGTGATTTGAAATCAGTGCCGTGATCAGGGTAAACTGATACACCGAGGGTTGCCCTTACTTCTATGATATTTCCCTTATGAATGATCTCTGTTTTTAGATGTTCATATAGTCCCGATATGTATTTTTCCAAATCTTCTATTCTTTCAAACTCACCTGTAAGAATCAAAAACTCATCTCCACCGATCCTGGCAATACTTTCATCGAGCGAAAGATAAGCTTCGATATTTGCGGCGTATTTTTTTAAAATTTCATCTCCAAATTGATGTCCGTATGTATCATTGATTTCTTTAAAATCATCCAGATCGATAAGAACCAAACCCCGATGCATTTTTGTAGTACTGAGTTGATTGGTTGTATAGATTTCAAATGCAAACCTATTGTAGACTCCTGTAATAGAATCAAAATACAGTAGCTTTTCTAATTTTTCAGTTAGTGTGATATAAGATCTTGATATAGAAGCAATTTCATCATTTCCCAGTACTGTAAATTTCGATTGGAGGTTTCCTGATTTCGCTTTCTCCATAATATTTAGGAGAGCTTGAAGTCGTAATGAAATCAACTGTTTGAAAACAAAGTACAGCAAGAGATAAGTCAGAAACACCTTGACAAATGACATCCATGTTTTCCTAACGATAGAATCTACTTCCTTAGAAATAAGATTGCTTAAGCTGTACTCAAAATAAATTGAAAGAGTCGAAAGATCCCTCAACTCATTTTTCTTTATCTGTGCAGAAATTGCAGAGTATACAATGATCTTGTTTTCAAATTCTACGATATTGATTTGAAATTTATTATTTTCATCCCGGTTGATGAGAGTCATTGGTGTCTTGGGACCGGAATAGTCATCTGCCTCCAAATCATAGAAGTTTTCGCCAATATTGATTTTATGGTTTGAGTGTTTGATTATCCCATCTTCTGAAAATATTATCAGATTTAACACCTGTGAATCCATTGATATGTTGGATATAAAAGAATCTATTTGCCCGGGAGAATTATTATTTGTATTGAACTCGACCACATCAATGAGTAAATTCATATAATTCTCAATTTCCGTTCTTTTGCCTTCCTTTACAATTCTTATGTGATCATTGTATTCAAATATTGAGCTGAAGATAAAATTGATCATAAGTAGAAAGGAAACAATGACCGGAAATACAATACGTAGGTTGTAGGATATTAAGAAATTATTTAACTTCATAATATAACTCTTGGATAATCCTGTTATCGATCATATCATCGTATTTTAGAGGTTTAGTAATTAGATTACTATTCAACATATGTGAAACCAGTCCATCGAAGGCCTTTCTGAATCCGGTTTCATCTCCGGTCAATAATCCAAAATTCTCCTTCAAATTGGGTATGATCAACTTATGTGATACAGATCTAAAGTCTTCAAGAGAAATCCCATCTCTCTTTGCCATATATTGAATAGACTCATCCGATGTAAAATTTTTACTTTCTATCGTTTTGAACCATATCCTTAGTAGGGATTTAACTATCGGACGATTCTGTTTCAAATACTCTTGATCAACAATCAAAACATCTGTTATCTCGCCCGGAATCATTGAACTATCAAAGATTACATTTCCCCCCATTCGATGAAATTGTGATTCAAAAGATGAAAAACTAACCAGGGCATCTACCTTATTGGATTCAAATGATTTTAAATGATCCTGAACTTCCAAATGGATAACTTCCAAGTCCTTAACTGACAAATCATATTTGTTTAAGATTCTGGCCAGATAGTAGGCTCCCATAGCAGTGTTCTCAACTCCTACCCTTTTGCCTTTCAAATCCAGCACTGAAGAAATGCCTTTTCTCGCTATAAGAATATCTGCTCCATTGGAAATGTCCATGATCATTATGATTTTTATATTGATCCCCTGGTCCTTGAGAAATATTGCTTCATCTAATGTAAGCCCCGCAGAATTCAATTTCTTATTTCTTAGAAATCTTAGAACCTGTGAAGAAGAATCAAATTCAACTAAGTGAATAGGTTTGTTTTCAAATTGCCCCCGATGTCTGGACAAATATAAGGGCTCATATCCCTGCCATTTATTGGTTCCAATCTTTAATTCTTCAAATACCGGACTACAATATTGAAAAAATAAGAAGAGGAAAAAGAGGGAGTATTTCATTTAAGATTACCGGATCTGCATAGATACTACAAACTTCATTTTAAGAAATTTTGATGTATCGTAAAAATGAACCTTGAGGAATGGACTTTGATTCCTTTCATTTAAAACTACTCCATTCTCCTCTTTTGTATTGAAATAATTCTCAGGAAACAGGTTTCCTAGAATTCCAAATTTGTAAACTTGAAAAGAGAATTCATTTTGAAATTGGAATCATTTAGCTTGAAAAATCGCCGAAGATATCCCGATTCGGAATACAACACTCCCAATCTGAATTAGAATTGAATGGGATTAAGTATCTTCGAGCGGAACTAGTTTAGGAAACTCAGATGGAATACTCTCAATCATATCTTTTAGTTCTGAATTTTGTTGAAAATCTTGGATATTTCTAGGGAAAGATTTCTCTGATAGAATTCTTTTTAGTTGATCTGAAAGACCGAGAAGGGAGGATATTTTTTTAAGGTTGGAAACTGTTATTACACTCAGGAAATGATAGGTTTGCTTAGGGTATTCCGATTGCTTGATTTTTAAAATGATTTCCCTCAATCTATCGACCTCATCGGTCTTTCGGTCTAAGAAGTCTGACAGTGCTAGCATGAGCCTATCCTCTCCCAATCTCTGATATGTATTCATATCGGACTCAGGGAGAAAGGGTAAGACAAAACGCTTAAAAAAGTCTACCCCCACTTTTTTTTCTAAAAGCTTGAGCTTATAATCCCATAAATTTTGAAATCTATTGTATTCCAAAATTGTAGAAATTTTTGAGAGAGATTGAAAAGCCAAATTCATAGCTTTCTCATCTACTTTTGAAAAGTCCTCATTCTCTAATTTTTTTAGAAGAAAATGAAAACTTTTCTCACTTCCTTTCGGAAAGGAGAAGGATTCAGTTTCACCCATAAATTGCACCATTTGTACTTCCCATATCCTTTGAACCTATCAAACTCCTTTGCTTTGCAAGTCAGAAGCTTACAAATTAAAGTTTTAATGATAATTTCGTCTTCAATAGAGCATTTTTTATCACATTTGTTTATTTTAGGATTTATACGCCAAAATATCAAGATTTATTTTTTAGTTCTCTATACAATCTAAAAATTTCAAATGAATGTTGAATTATTTTAGAAGAAATTCTGTTCTCAGTATTGTAATAAACAAACAAGGTTTTTTTTGGAATTTCTAATTATTTTTAACATAAAATATCGTATTTGAGCACGAAATGAATCCTGAGTTTTTTTTAGATAATTCTAGACATTCAAAACTAAGTTTAGTATTGGTAATTTAGTAGACATAATATGAAAAAGAGGTATTCAGTCAGGCAAACCGAAGAAATCAATGCAGATTTCAAGCAATTGATTCCTATTGATCAAAAGAAGATTCGCAAAAAATACATCTCAAATTGTAAAAGAACGATTAGAGAACTCGAAAAAGCTAAGTCTGATTGGAATGATTACCATTCTAAGGATGTCCCGGATTTTGAGAAATGGTACTTTTCCTCTTTCCGGGAGCAACTTTCTGAGCTTCGATTCATGGAAGAGAAATCAAGAGATTTGCATTCCATTCTTTATGAAATCGAATATTTGAAAAACAAGAAACGAATCAACGTCCACAAAGCTTATCAAATTGTAATGGATAGAAGAAATCATCCGGAGAAGTACCCGCCTCCCGAAGAAGAATACAGACACTCCTCTTCCTACCAAGATGATGAGAGTGATTCAGAGTTTCAGGAAGAAGATTTGAAAGAAATGTTTGAATTTTTTCTAAAAATCAATCCGGACATAGAAAAAGAAAGCAAACGGGAAGGAATGTATGAATATCTCTTCAGTCGATTCAAAGAAGAATTTTTTAAATCAGAAAAAAAGAACCATTCCTACCAAATGAACGAGGAAGAACCTGAGAAAATTGAACCCAATGTACGGGTGAAACAAATTTTTAGAGAATTGGCCCGTAAGCTTCACCCTGATTTTCAAAAAGAGCAAAATGAGTTCATTAAGGATTTATGGAATGAAGTTCAGGTTGCCTATGAGAACAACGATCTGGAAAAACTCGAAACTTTATTAGCATTATCAAATATTCATGTTGGAGATTTTTCTGATGACATTAGTGTCTCACAACTTTTAAATGTGAAAATCGAATTCAAAAACCAACTCAAAGCCATCAGAAATCAATTGCGTAAAGCCAAAAAAACTAGAGAATGGGGGTTTTCAAAACTCAAAAACAAAACTATTATATTCAAATCTGTTCACAGAGAAATCAGCTTTAAAATCAGACAGTATGAATTGGATATATTTGAAATTGAAAAATTTTTAATGAGTCTGAAGTATTTAAGGATTTGATAATATTCTTTATGGTTAGTTTTCAGGATATCAATTGGAATGATCCCTTCACCGGGTAAAGTGAGATTCTACAAAACATGGTATCTTTATTGAAAAAAGTTATTATCCTCGGTGGTTATGGTAATCTCGGTAGTGCAATTACTAAATTATTTTTCTTAAATACAGATTGTACTATTTATATTACTGGAAGGAATTTTAAAAAAGCTCAAAATTTAATTCAGAAACTCAGCGGACAAATTTCAAATGAACGTCTCATTCCATTAGAATTGGATTGCCTTGATAGGAAAGGTCTGATTGATGCTTTTCAAGGAAAAGATCTCATAATCAATGCGACATTACCGGAAACCTTTTTTTCAATAAAAGAAGCAGTGATCGAATCAGGAATTAGCATATTAGATTTGGTCAATTCACCCCTAAAAAATAAATCTTTGGAGTCTTTTGATCAGCAGATCAAGGAAATGGGAATAGAATACCGAAGAAGTGGTAGTTACTTCCCCGGACTCCCCACACTTATGCTCAGATACCTGGTAAATGATTTTTCAGAATTAGAAATTGCTAATTTCTACTCCCTTGTGAGACTAAATTGGAAAGAGACTGATTTTAGCGAAGAAAGCCTGGAAAGTTACCTGGATCTTTTTCTACAAACGAAACAAAAAATATATAAAAATCGGAATTGGGTATCTCCTGAAGATCGAGAAGTGCAGTACCAATTTCCTTACTATGAGAAAGAGATTTCCTGTATGAATCTTTACTTTCCCGAACTAAAAAATATTTCAGATGAGTATCCTCAAATAGGTGAATTGGGTTTTTACTTCAATGGATTTCGAAAATTATTTGAACACATACTCATTAAACCGGCAGGATTTATATTAAAAAACAATTACTCTGTTATCAAATCTTTATTTGCGAATATCCTGTTCATGGTCCATAAATTCATTTCTCATTCATTTTATGGCACCTATCTACATTTGGATTTAAGAGGAAAGGTAGACGGTAAGGCGCAAAGGAGGAGTATTTCTTTGTATCACAATAATTCATATTTCTTACCCGCCGCTTCATCATTTAGCATTGCCCTCGAAATGTTGAATGATGAAATCAACCAACCCGGACTTAGCTATATAGGTAAGAATTCCAATCCTGAAGATTTTTTTGAAAATCTATCAAAACTGGGCATTACTGTAATCATTCTCTAACGAAACGATCCACCCCGACAAATTTCTTTAGCATTCCCCCTCTCCCCGATTTCTCAAGATCTCCACAGGATCTAAGGGCTCCCTTCCCATCCCAATTCCTTCTCCATTCTCTCCTATCGGATTCAAGAGATTTCAGAAATTTTTGTGTTTTTCTGTTTAGAAATGTAGCCATTTTATTGCTGATTCAATAGTATTCTTCAGCAAATCTTCAAAAAGTTTATAGAGTTCATGAAAGGTTTTCGATCCATCGAGATTGAAATATTGAATATTATCTCCTATTGGTAGATTTTTTTCTGTTATATTGGATTTTTAGATTTACATATTGAACCCATGGCACAAGATGGTTTATGGAGATCGTGAGATGAAAATTTTTCTTTTTTTTCTAGTCTTTGCAATGGGGACCAGCTGCCAGAAGATTCGATCAGAGAAAGAATTCCTCCATGTTTCTTTTGATACCAGCCGCGAAGTGTTCAGGAAACTGAATCAAAAGTTTTTGGATAAGGAAGACAAAAGCTATCATATCCATCAATCTCATGGGGGAAGCTCCAGGCAGACCGGACTGATCCTCTCAGGACTCTCTCCGGACATAATCTCATTGTCCATTCCATCCGATATGGAAAGGATTGCAGATGAAAATATTATCCCAAAAAATTGGAGGGAGATTTATCCTCATCACTCAAGTCCATTTTATTCCGTGCTTATCATAGTAACCAGAAATGGAAATCCCTATGGTATTCAAACCTGGAATGATCTATTTGATAAACCAATCATACCAATTCTTCCCGATCCTAAAACTTCAGGAACCGGAAAGATGATTTTTCTAAATTTGTATTCCACTCTCCTCGAAAAACATGGAAACGATAGATCCTTAGCCATAAAAAAATTAAAAGAGTTTTATAAACGAGTTCCAACAGGTGATACAACTTCCCGAAATGCTCTAACAAGCTTTCGAAAAAATGGACTCGGAGATATTCTCATAACCTGGGAAAGCGAATACTTTCTTTTTCGTGATCAGGAAAATCTATCCTATCAACCTGTCTATCCCGAGTCATCCATTTATGGGGAAATAGTTTTATCCAAAACTTTAATAAATCAACCCGGAGAGACAAAAACTAATTTTATAGAAAACTATATACAGTTTGTTTTTTCACCGGAAGCAGCTGAAATCATAACCGAATCCGGATTTCGAACTCATCATGAATCTATTATGTTAAGAAAAGCAGACATTTTCCCAAAAATTCATACTTTTGATATCGAAGCATCGCTGGGTTCCTGGAATACAATTCAAAAAGAAATTTTTTCGGCGTCAGGTATTATGAATAGGGTTTTGCAATGAAAAGTGTTTATTTTCCCGGACGTATCCAAACTGCATTTATTCTGTACTCTATAGGGATATTGACCCTGATCATTGTCTTTCCTCTCTCTTCGATCTTTATTCGGAGTTTCGGAGAAGGTTTGGATAAGTTTGCGGAAGTTCTAATCAACAAACGTGTTCTGTCTTCGTTTCGAATAAGTTTCCAATCTGCATTTATAGCTTCTATTCTTAATCTTTTTCTGGGTACCATCCTTTCCTGGACACTGGTGAGATACGAATTTCCCGGAAAAAAGATTTTGGATGCTATGATTGATCTACCTCTGGCTCTTCCCACTTCTATAGCCGGTTTGAGTTTTGTCGAATTGCTCTCTTCTAAAAATTTTCCGGGGTATGTTTTAAAAGAAAACTTTCATATTTCCCTCTTACATACACCTTTTGCAATCGTCCTTGTTCTGATGTTTGTTAGCTTTCCATTTTCTGTCAGAACAACTCAATCTGTTCTTAAGGAATTAGATAAAGAACAGGAACTGGCCGCTAAATGTTTGGGAGCAAATGATTTTCAAATATTTCGATTTCTAATTTTTCCGGAAATGCTACCTTCTCTTCTTGTCGGGTTTGCTATGAGCTTTGCCAGAGGAATTGGAGAGTATGGAAGTGTCATTTTTGTGGCAGGAAATCTTTCCGGGAAAACAGAGATTCTCCCTCTTCTTATTTCTATTCGAGTAGAAGAACTGGATTATACCGGAGCATCTATCTTGGGTGTTTCCATGTTGATCATTTCCTTTATTATCTTATTATCAATTCATTTATTAGAAAGGAGACTTAGGGGATATGCATCGAAATAATATTTTTCCTAATTTCTTACTGATAGGAATTTCTTTTCTAATTATTTTTTTTCTGGTTTGCATTCCTGTTTCGATCATTTTTTTAAATGCTCTCCGGGAAGGCTTTGGAATTTTTTTTCAAAAAGTTACAAATTCAGATACTATCTCAGCCATTCAACTGAATCTTACCATTGCCTTGTTCACGATTCCTTTCAATTTGATAACCGGTATCATTTTATCCATTTGCATAGCGAGGTTTGATTTTTTTGGAAAATCTTTTTGGAATACTCTTATCGATTTACCTTTTTCTGTATCACCGATTGTGTCCGGTTTGACATTTCTTCTTATTTTTGGAAGAAAAGGATTCGCCGGAAACATTCTGAATGATATGAACATTCAAATTCTATTTGCTTTGCCCGGAATGCTTCTCGCCACTGCATTTGTTAGCTTTCCCTTCGTAGCCAGGGAAGTTCTACCTGTACTACAGTCTTCGGGTGAAGAGGAAGAAGAAGCCGCTTTTACATTGGGAGCCGGTTTCTTTACAATCTTTTTTAAAATAACCCTCCCTAAAATCAAATGGGGATTGATCTATGGTGTAGTACTCTGCAATGCCAGAATCATGGGCGAGTTCGGAGCCATCTCAATGGTTTCGGGACACATAACAGGATTGACGGATACCCTACCACTACGCATTGAAAAATTATATACCGAATACGATACAATCGGAGCTTTCTCGGTATCTCTGATCCTTCTGGTTTTCTCATTATTCAGCCTATTGATGAAATACATTTTTGAAAAGAAAGTTATCATGGAGGTAGATTACAAATGAATATAGAAATTAGGAATATTTCCAAGAAATTTGATAACTATCAGGCCTTAAACGATTTAAATTTCTCTATTCATAGTGGAGAACTGATCTCGCTTCTAGGACCCTCAGGATCAGGAAAGACTACACTACTCAGAATTTTATCCGGATTGGAAACCTCAGACAAGGGGGATATTCTAATCGATGGACAGGTGATTCAGGAATTTCAAAAGGAAAATCGTATTGGATTTGTTTTTCAACACTATGCACTTTTCAAAAATATGACAGTTGAAGAAAACATAGGCTTTCCAATGAAAATTAAAAAAAAGGATAAGAGTTTGATTCAGAAGAGAGTGAGAGAACTGCTTGAACTCATCCACCTTCCCGGAATGGAGAAAAGATACCCCTCCCAACTATCCGGTGGACAGAAACAAAGAATTGCCTTAGCCCGTGCTCTAGCATCGGATCCTAAGATCTTACTTCTGGATGAACCGTTTGGAGCATTGGATGCAAACGTCAGGAAGGGACTCAGGAAATGGTTAAAAGATTTACATAAAGAAATAGACGTTACGACTGTCATGGTGACTCACGATCAGGAAGAAGCTTTTGAAGTTTCGGATAGAGTCGCCATTCTGAATAAAGGTTTGCTTCAGCAAATAGGCACTCCTACAGAAGTCTTTCATTCCCCAATAAATCCTTTCGTAATACAATTTTTGGGAAATGTAAATATTTTCCATGTTAGGGTGGAATCCGGGAAGACAGTATTTTCTGAGATTGAAAATTCAAATTCAAAAATTTACATCCGACCTTTTGACTGGAAAATTTCTAAGAGTAAGAATTCGGATGAGGAATTAGAGTCCAGGATTGAGCATATAAATTCTGCCGGATTTTTAGTAAAATTAGATCTAACAAGCACTTCAGGAAATGTTTTGAATGTAGACATCCCTTATGATGAGTTTAAGTCTTTAAATATAAAAGTTGGTGATTTTGTTTTCTTATCTCCGAGAGAATCCAGAATTTTCCAGGAGGATTATATCATATGAAAGATCAATTATTGATTCAAAAATTGAATGATTCCATTCAAGAAAAAGATCCATTTGAAGTCATTGCTGAAATTCAAATGGAATATAAGAATGATGTTGTATTTACGAGTAGTTTGGGAATTGAAGATCAGGTTGTTCTCGATTTACTTATAAAAAATAAATATGACTTCAAACTGATTACTCTGGATACAGGTAGACTTTATAATGAAACATACAATTTGATAGAAAAATCGGAAAGAGTACTAAAGAAAAAATTTGAAATTTATTTTCCCCATTTTGAAACTCTGGAATCATTTATCAAAGAGAAAGGAATCAATTCGTTTTATGATTCTATAGAAAATAGGAAAGAATGCTGTAGAATTCGAAAAATTCTTCCTCTCGGGAGAGCTCTTCACCGGGCAAAATTTTGGGTAACAGGATTGAGACGGGAACAGGATCTCTCCAGATCTGAAATACAATTCGCTGAATGGGATGAAAAATTTAATCTAATTAAATTGAATCCTCTATTGAATTGGACTGAAGAGAAAGTATGGAATCATATCAAAATAAATAATATTCCATACAATCCATTGCATGATCAAGGATTTCCGAGTATTGGATGTGCACCCTGTACGAGAGCGATCTTGCCAGGAGAATCTATACGTGCGGGTCGCTGGTGGTGGGAAAATCAAAATCAAAAAGAATGCGGTCTGCATACAAAGGAATGAGGTAATTTAGATGCATGAAAAAATCAAACATTTAAAACAATTAGAAGCTGAATCGATTTATATTATGAGAGAAGTAGCCGCACAGTTTGAACGACCTGTACTTCTCTTTTCCGGAGGGAAGGATTCAATCACTATGGTTCGACTTGCTGAAAAAGCATTCCGTCCCTCCCGATTCCCATTCCCGTTACTTCATATAGATACCGGTCACAACTTTCCAGAAACGATTCAGTTTCGAGACAGATTGATTGATCGAATCGGAGAGAAATTGATCGTTAGAAAAGTTCAGGATTCGATCGATTCCGGAAGAGTTAGAGAAGAAAGGGGAAAGGGTTCAAGTCGAAATAAATTGCAAACGACCACTCTTTTGGATTCGATTGAAGAATTTAAGTTTGATGCGGCATTTGGTGGGGCAAGGAGAGATGAAGAGAAAGCCAGATCAAAAGAAAGAATTTTTTCTTTTCGTGATGAGTTCGGTGCCTGGGATCCAAAACTACAACGTCCGGAACTCTGGAACATATACAATGGTAAAATTCACAAAGGGGAACACATCAGAGTATTTCCCATTAGCAATTGGACTGAAATGGATGTCTGGCAATACATTCAAATGGAGAACTTAGATATCCCTGAAATATATTTCACTCACAAAAGGAATTGTTTTTATCGGGATGGAATGCTTGTCCCCGAATCAGATTTTCTACCGGCAGAACCCAACGAAAAAGTATCTGAAATGCAGGTTCGATTTCGTACGGTAGGAGACATGACCTGCACGGGAGCTGTTTTGTCCGAAGCCAATAGTTTAGAGGACATCATTCAGGAAGTGGCAAAAGCCAGAGTGACTGAAAGGGGCGGAAGAGCAGATGACAAACGTTCAGAAGCTGCAATGGAAGATAGAAAAAAAGAGGGGTATTTCTAGTGGATGATCAAAGATATTTAAATATGGATATGTTAAGAATCCTTACTGCAGGAAGTGTTGATGATGGAAAGAGTACACTCATCGGAAGATTATTATTTGATAGCAAATCTATTTTTGAGGATCAAATTGCAGCGATTCGGGAATCTTCAGAAAAAAGAGGAGATGCATACACTAACCTTGCCCTTCTTACAGATGGATTGAAAGCTGAAAGAGAACAGGGTATTACCATCGATGTGGCTTATAAGTATTTCGCTACTCCCAAAAGAAAATTTATCATCGCAGATACCCCCGGTCACATCCAGTATACGAGAAACATGGTTACAGGGGCATCCACAGCCAATCTGGCTGTTCTATTGGTTGATGCAAGAAAAGGTATATCCGAACAAACCCGGCGACATACATTTTTGGTATCCTTGCTCGGAATTCCTCATATCATTTTATGCATTAATAAAATGGATCTGGTAAATTATTCCGAAGAAATATTTGAAAGCATTCAAAATGAATACACAGAATTTTCTAAGAAATTAGGGATTCGTGATCTTCACTGCATTCCGATCAGTGCTCTTCAGGGAGATAATGTGGTAGAAAGGTCCCAAAATATGAATTGGTACAAAAAAGAAACTGTACTTGAGTATTTAGAATCTGTCCCTATCAGTGAAGATTGGAATTATGATTTGGGTAGAATGTCTGTCCAATGGGTAATACGTCCTATGTCAGATGAGCATCACGACTATAGAGGTTATGCAGGTCAGATTTCAGCAGGAATATTTCGTAAAGGTGATCCTGTAGTAATTTATCCTTCAGGTTTGAAAACTACTATCAAAGCTATAGATCTATTTGACAGAGAAATCGAAAAAGCAGGTCCCCCACTTTCAGTAACAATTCGCTTGGAAAATGAATTGGATATAAGTAGAGGAGATCTCATTACAACAGAGAAAAATCCTCCTATCGTTTCGAATGAAATCATAACTTATGTCTGCTGGATGGATACCAAACCTTTACAGAAGGGTGGAAAGTATTTTCTTCAACATGGTACATCTCTTATAAAATGCATAATTCTGGATATTGTTTACAAGATTGATATAAGCACGATAGGTAAAATCAAAGACATCAATTCTCTGGAACTGAATGATATTGCTAGAGTGATAATCAAAACTTCGCGCCCCCTTGTCTATGATGATTATTTTGAAAATAGAAGCACAGGATCATTTATTTTGATTGACGAATTAACTAATAACACTTCAGGAGCAGGTATGATCACATCAGAGGAATTTATATGAAAACATATCTACCCATTCTTTTAGATATTTCGAATAAAGACATCCTCCTGATAGGGGGAGGAAAATCCGCTCTCGAAAAATTACGCACTCTATCTCAATTGAATAAGAAAGTGCGAGTCATTTCAGATGTATTTTTAGAAGAATTTCGCAGATATGATTTTCTTGAGTTGATAGAACGTAAGTATGAAACAGGAGACATGGACCCCTATTCAGTCATCTATTGTGGTATCAATGATCCGGAAGAAGAATACAAAATATTTCTTGAAGCAAGAAAGAAGGGTAAATTAATTAATTTCATAGACCAGGTAGACTCATCTGATTTTATCTCTGCTTCATCATTGATTTATTCTAACTTTACAATTTTCATAAGTACTTATGGGAAATCTCCCGGCGGAGCCAAAATGATACGTGAAGAGATTGAAAATAAAATGAATCTTTCCCAAATCAATTCCTATGTAGGTAAACTGGCCGAAGAAAGACTTTTAAAAAAACAAAAATCAAATTCAGGAGTTCGGGATTATGCTACCACTTCCTCCTACCAAATTTAAAGAAAATACTGTTTATCTAATCGGAGGAGGTAGCGGAGATCCTTCTTATTTGACCCTTGAAGCCCACAGTATTTTAAGTCAGGCAGAGGTTGTACTTCATGATATGTATTTGGAAGCTCTTGAAGTTTTCTATCCAAATTCAGAATGGATTCATGTCGGAAAGAAAAAAGGAATTCATAGTAAGAAGCAAAGTGAAATAAATGATTTGCTAGTCAATTATGCTAAAAGTGGAAAAAAAACTGTGCGCCTCAAAGCCGGAGATCTCAGTTTTTTTGCAAGATCTTCAGAAGAATTGAATGCTTTGAGAGAAAATAATATCTCTTCTGAACTCATCCCGGGTATCTCCAGCCCTCAGCTTTTAGCTAAGAAATTAAATGAATCTCTTACACACAGGGAAAGTGCCCGTAGTATTTCCTATTGGAGTGGATATTGGGATAAGGAAATTTCACCGGTAGACATCCCCAATACAGAAGCTCATATTATTTTCATGGGTCATTCACGAATTTTTGATATCATAGATAAATTTCTTCAGGCCGGGAAACCACCTGAGACTTCTTTCATCATAGGCTCCAATCTGGGAAGGGAAACTAATGAAGTCATTGTAACAAATCTCCGTGAAGCGAAATCAGTTTTAACAAAGAATAATTTTATAAATCCTCTTCTCATAGCTATCGGTTTGAACCATATCAATGAAGCTAAAGAGATTTTCACAATTGAATCCTGAAATTTGAATCTGAATTATTCTAATTATAATTTCTTGACTAATTTTTTATACTTTTAATTCATTACATAATAAGTGTGTATTTCGAATAAACTTTTACCATATTGGGGTATTCAAAAAATCCCGATTCCTTCTTAAGGAAATGTCTATTTACCATTTTTTTTGGAATTTAGTAGTAGAAGTTTTTTTTAATTCTTACATATTTCCCGAAAAAAGCAGGGTTTGGGGTAGAACTCCAATAAATTTATCTCTTTTAAAAAGCCCTGTTAGAGTTTTTAGAAGTGCCCTTTAGTTGTTTTTGTGTCTAAAATTTAAGTTTTTTTGTTTCAAGAAAACATGCAGATAGATATGATTTCATAAAGAAATAGTAAAAGCTACGATAAGCAACCTTCTAAGTCTTATATTGAATCATTTTAGAAAATTATATGAAAATTATAATATTTTTTTTCTTTTCAATTTCATCATTAGAAAGTTATTCTACTCTTTATTTATTGGTCTTAAATTTTCTTAGAAAAAAATATCTTAGGGATCCTTCATGAGACAGAGTACAAAAATATGAATTTTACAGTCCGAACTAGAATGTTTATAATTTCATCCATTTTAGTCATTCTTATTTGCTCAATTTCCGGATATTTAAATTACAAATCAAGATCTGAAGAATACACAAGGGGGATAGACAAAACTCTTTTCACTTCAGCTGTATCATCTCATGAATTTTTACCTCCAGATTACCATTCTCGAATTCTAAATCAAAACAGTATCACAAATGATACCTATAATGAAATTGTTGAGAGACACAACCGAATATGCAAAAAAATTGGTCTACAATATATCTGGAGTGTAATCGTTCTTTCTCCGGACAAAATTTATTTTACTACCGCAACCTCTCCGGAAAAGGATATTAGAAAAAATGATCATGCTAAATTTTTTGATCTCCATTCGGATCCAAATTCATTTTCATCAGTTTTAGGAAAAACTAAACCTGTTTATTCCAGTTTTGAAAACAAATGGGGATCGGGAAGGAGTGTTCTCATTCCTTATTATGATAAATCCGGAAGACAATACATTATGGGTGCATCTATATCTACGGAAGAGATCAAAATTCGTTTGAAGGAAGACTTAAGTATATCCATAGCCATATATATTATTTTTCTAACACTAGGACTCTTCCTATCTTATGTATTCTCATATTCATTGACTAAAAGTTTTCAGGAATTCATCAGGAGTGCAGAGGATATCAGTAGTGGTAATTTTCAAAAACATAAAACTATCAGATATTCAGGATCAGATCTAAGACAACTTTCTAAAGCTTTTGATCGTATGAGAAGAATCATTCAGCATAGGGAGTACCTTCTCCAAAAGAACAATCTTAAACTTACCCTATTATTGAATGATCAGGAGAAATTAGTAGAAGAAAGAACTTTGGAGTTAAAAATTCAAAAAGAAAAAGCTGAAGAAGCCTCCCGGGTTAAATCGGAATTTTTGGGAAGAATCAATCATGAACTCCGTACCCCAATGCAAACAGCTTTATCATCAGTAGAACTAATTGGATCTGATTCCAAAGCCTTAGAGCACCTAAGGTCATCACTCTCCCAAACAGTAATTCTAATAGAAGAGATGCTTGACTTTGTTAAGTATGAATACAATTCCTCAAATCTAAATATTTGCTTCTCATTGGAAAAGGGAATAAAAGAAATTATAGATGTATACAAACCCAATACTACAGTACAATTGAATTATCAAATTATGAAATCTATTCCAAAATACTTTTATGGTGATCCTAAGAAATTATTTGATATAATACGTAATCTTCTCTCAAATGCAATCAAATGGACAAAGGAAGGAGAGATATTTTTTGATCTGAATTGGTCTGAAGAAAATCATACTTTGAGAGGAAGTGTTCGTGATACAGGTCCGGGCATTCCGGATGGGCAGGAAGAAATTCTATTTGATGCTTTTACTCAATTGCAACCCGAAAATAGGTCCATAAAAGGAATAGGATTGGGACTCCATATAGCCAGGAAAGCTGCTCGTGATTTGGGAGGTGATCTTTGGGTAGAAAAAGACTACCATGAGGGAGCCGGTTTTATTTTTACAGTCAAGCTAGATTCATGTACAAACTGGATTGAAAGTAAACAGGTTTGTATGAAAAAGAATGAATGTTTGTATCACAAAAATGATTTATTGCAATTAAATAATTTAGATAATCTCTTAGAAATGAAATATCTCATCGTAGATGATGAAGAAATCAATCTATACTTATTCAAAGATTTGTTGAATAGCAAAGGTTTTAAAAATCTACTAACCGCAGAAAATGGTCAGGATGCTATTGATTTAGCACTATCGGAGTCTCCGGATATTATTTTTCTGGATATCAATTTACCCGATATCTCAGGTTTTGATGTAAACTCAAAACTTAAAGAATTGAATTGTACATCTGAAGTCATAGCATTCACAGGTGATGCTACCAGTGAGGTATTTGAAAAATGCAATCAGGAAGGAATCAGATATATTTTAAAGAAACCTGCCAAATTAAACAATATTTTAGATACCTTGGAAAAATTTTTGGATTCAAAAACAGAAATTACAATCAACTGAAATTATTCTTTTAAATACACTCCTTCTTTTATATTGTCCCCGGGATAAAGAATCACAGAATCATTTTCCTTTAGTCCTGACATCAATCTGGCATAATTTGTATTACGACCGCTAATCTCCACTTTTACCCTAGAAGCCTTTCCATCTTTTTTCTGAAATACATACCAATCTTTCTCCTCCCGAAAGAGAGAAGCGGAAGGGATCAATAAACTATTTTCTACTATACCTGTTAAAATTTTACATTTGAGTTGGTAACCATCACCTAATTTTTCCTGAATCGGAAAATCTATGAGGACATTCACTCTCTTTTCTTCAACTCCCAGAGTCGATACTTTAGTAAAGGCTATTGGTTCAACCGATTTCACTTTTCCATTCAAAGTAGTTTCCCCGAAGCCTGTAATCTCTACAGGATCACCAATCTGAATTTCTCCGGCTGATTTAGAAAGAACCTCCGAGTATATTTCCATAGCAGAAAGATCCCCCAGATCAAGAATCGGCATCCCCATAGCCACCGGCCCCTCACTCTGCCTTATAATTCTTAAAATGGTTCCTGAAATGGGTGAGTACATTAGTCTATCGAAATCCCAATTCACAATTGCCAATAAGTCCCCCTTATTGACCCTATCTCCAACTCTGAGATGTATCCGTTTCAAAATTCCACTTACAGGAGCATAGAGGGAGTATTTTTCGATTACTTTTGTATAACAAATTTCTTCTATCTCTAGAGAAAATTTTCCGCGGGTGATTTGGCCCGTATCCACATCGAATCCTTCGGGTTTAGAAAAAATAGAGAACAGAATAGCAATGACTACTACACCCACGAGGATTTTAAAATATATACTTTTGATTAGAACTTTCATTTTTATTCTCCAAACTATTCCCTTATTTTTAAAATAGAAATCAAATCCATCTTCTGAATTTTTCTATATAGAATTGCATTACTGATAATAGCTGTAATAATAGTTGTAAGTAACGATATGAAATAAGTCTTAAATGAAACGGAAAGAGGTAAAGAAAATCCTTCCGTCTGTACTGAATTGATCATCAAATAGGCAAATAAATAACCCCAACCGCAACCAATCGGAAGAGCAATCAATACTTCTACACTCAATTCTCCGGATAGGATTCCGAATACTTCATTTTTTGTAAAACCTAGAACCCTAAGACTACCCAATTCAAATGTTCTTTCGGATAGTGCTATCATTGCCGTGTTATAAATGACACCAACCGAAATTACAGATGCGAAAATAAGTATCACAAAAGCTGTAGCTAAAATACTCTGAGACATCAACTCCTTGAATAGTCCGAGGGTAGCTTTTCTGGTAGAGATACTATTGATGAGAGGAATATTTTTCAACTCCTGCAAAAGATTGGCTTCCATAGTAGTGTCGATTCGGAGAGCCAAAAGATTTACACTATCCCCCTCTCCGGTAAGGTCATTCACCGAATCAATATGCATATAGGCTCCCTGACCCATAATTTCTTCAATAGTACCTTCTACATAAATATTTTTTCGATTCCGCCTCCCTTCCAATACCTGGACTGAGATACTTTCACCGATCTGAATACCTAATTTATCCGCTACTGTTGAGTTTAAATAAATACCCTGTTTCGGGGGAATGATTACTTTTCCATCTTTTCGAATGATCCTTCGTAACTTAGCCGAATCAGGAACTCCCTGAAGAGCTAATTCTTTCACTAAATTTCCTTTGAATATTTTGATGGGAACCATACGATACCCTTCAGTAAAAATAACTCCGGGATAATGATTCATTTCATAGACAACTTTACGTGATACAGGTCGTGCTAAATAAACTGTAACCGATTCTCTCTGAAGAATATCAAACTGTAAATCCATCATATGATCAAATGCATCGGTAAAAAACAAACCCAGGACCATAATCATAACTGAAGATGAGATACCCAGGATCACAATCATTGCTCTGAGGGGTTTTCTTGTCAGATTTCGGAATACAATTCTACTCTTGATACCGAGATATCCTCCAATGAATTCCAAGAAATTTTTCTTAAATAAAATCGGTACCGGTGGTCTCATAGCCTGAGCGGGTTGCAGGGATAAGATTTTACGAATTGATAGAAAAGAACCCAAAATTCCGGCAAAAACTCCTATCAAAAATCCTTTGATTCCAAGAATGATATCGGGTAAACTAACAAGATTGGGAAACCTGTAGTATTCACCATAAAGATCCGTCATCAAACTTCCTAAATAGTATCCCAAAATACTTCCCAATAAAGCTCCCGTAGAACTGATGATAGAAATCAATTTCAAATAATGGAAGGCAACTTCCAGATTCGCATATCCTAGAGCCTTTAGGGTTGCGATTTGTTCTCTTTCCTGAGCAATGATTCTTGATGATACGATATGCAATAAAAAAGCAGCAACTCCCAGGAAAAT
Organism: Leptospiraceae bacterium; assembly: GCA_024233875.1. Classification (GTDB taxonomy): domain Bacteria; phylum Spirochaetota; class Leptospiria; order Leptospirales; family Leptospiraceae; genus JACKPB01. The sequence continues at coordinate 18,013 of JACKPB010000006.1, read as the reverse complement.
CAGAGGGAGGGTAAGGGCTGTAGATTTGAGTTGAGTGAATTCATCCTTCAAAAAAGAGTGAGAGGGGAGCTTTTCTCTTAAGAAAGAATTGTATCCACCATATTCATCCAGAATAGAATCTATCTTTCTCAGCAAGGCTTTACCGGGCACTCCATGATTGATTTTGAAAACTAAGGAATTGAATGCCCCCTTCATTCCGAAATAATTTTCCATTCCGGAACGCTCCATCCAAAACACACCATAGTGCTTATCGTCAGGAAGAGGATTGCTACCGCGAAATATGTAGATAAACTCAGGGGAAAGTGCGGTACCGCTGATGAGGAATTCCTTCTTAACTCCTCCCGGAAGTGCCTGAATCCTATCCCCCTCCTTCAGATGATTGGCAAGAGCAAATGCTTCGCTCAACAATACTTCATTCTCTCCTTCCGGCAATCTTCCCGATCGAATATGAGGTGTGTTGATTCCTTCGGTAATGGAAACAAACCTAGCTCCCGAAGGGATAGGATCATTAGGAATATCTAATAATACTTCAAATTCAATTCGGGATTTTGCGATACTGATACCTTCGAGATTCGAAATCTCATCTAAAACAGATTCCGGAGCTCTTTTCAGTGTAGCAAATCCATCCGAAAAGGATGAGGATATATAAAATTTATCTCTGGCTGAAAGTAGGGATTCATAAGCTGTTCTGGCAGCGATATAGATGGCTACACCTGAGGCTACAACCAAACCTATGGTCACAACCTGAACACGAAGTGATTTGATTTGCCTCAAAATTTTTTTATTTAAGGTCTTCACCAGTTCAAACTTCCCACATCCATTTTTTCAGAATTAGTTCGATCCGATAGAATCTTACCATCCCGCATCTCTATAATTCGATCTGCTATCAAACCAATATTGGCATTGTGAGTAATTACAATCGTAGTTGTCCTGAGTTTCCTGTTCACATCGGAAATAGCTTCAAGGACCAACCTACCTGTTTTGAAATCCAAAGCCCCCGTGGGTTCATCGCAGAGTAAGATTTTAGGATTTTTCGATATAGCTCTGGCTATCGCTACCCTCTGCTGTTCTCCCCCGGAGAGTTGACCCGGGAAATGATCTCCGCGATCAACAAGGTCAACCATAGTCAGAGTCTCCTCCGGACTCAATGAATCCTGACTCAACTCGGAAACCAATTGTATATTCTCCCGTGCTGTAAGGGAAGGGATCAAATTGTAAAACTGAAATACAAATCCCACAGAATCTCTTCGAAACCCCGTCAATTCATCTTCTTCAGCTCCCGTTAAATTTTTTCCATTGAAATAGATCTCTCCCGAACTGGGAGTGTCCAATCCTCCCAAAATATTTAAGAGAGTTGACTTTCCCGAACCGGAAGGTCCGAGTAGAACAATAAACTCTCCTGAATGAATGTTCAGATCCACTCCATTGAGAGCATGGACGACAACCTCACCCATAGTATAGATTTTAGAAATCTTATTTAACTGAAATACTGAAGTCTCCAATTGTTTTCTCCGGAAATCTTTGTACAGAATAGGAGAAGTTTTCGGTTAGGTAAATCATAAAATCAGATGGTGAAGAATTATGCACTGATTCCCTGAAGACCTTGTATTTTTCTTTTCTTGGTTTGAAGGCATTTTCTTGTAGATTCTTCTAGAAATCAGCAAATGCATTTGAAAATGACTACAAATTTCAGTTTGAATTCATTTCGATACTGGGATATCCTATTTCTTATTCTAAGTCTGATCAAAAGGGTTCTCTGAAAATAAGCCAATTGGAGAAACTTTGTATCTTTGGAGAGTTTTCGATCAATGAATTCAAGGGACTTTTGGAATCGGGAAATATTCTTTTATGAACAGATCTCCGGAAAGAATCGACTACGAATCTCTTCTCCAACCTTTCTCATTGAATTCTTTGTATTACCCCGGACTCTTTATTCAGGAGAGTATTTTTTAAAATATTTGTCAGTTGATAAAAAATTTCGATTGTTTTCAAATGAAACTTCTCTAAGTTATTAAAGTAAATAGCTTTTTCTTAAAAATAAATCAATGAGGAACTCATGAAAGTTACCGCTCTGGGTGTATATAGTGCATTTGCCACAGGAGAATACCAGGAGAATGGATTGTACAAACCCAAATGGCAATCTAATTTCCTAATAGAGTTTAATGCCAAAGGTAAGGTTAGAGATTCTGTCTATAGATTTGTTTTAGATTTTGGAACAGACATTCGACATTCCCTGATGGGGTGTGGTTTGAAGCTTGCAGACATTGATGGATGGTACTGCAGTCATCCTCACGCCGACCACATCGGAGGTATGGAAGGGATAGCTTTATCTACCATATTCAATCCATTCTGGAACTCAGTAAAAGTAGAATGGCTAAAAAATGAAGATGGTGAAATGGACACAGTCAACGACAGGCTTTTTGATTCCCGTCACATTCCCAATGAAGCCAAACCCTCTCTCTGGGGACACAAATCTGTTTTGGATGAGCTCTGGATGGCTGCCGCTCCCGGTCTGAGAACCATTCAGGGGGTACAATCAGTAAGCCTATCCACATATTTTGATGTACATCCGATGAAAAGTAATGAAAATTATATATTTCAGGATGGTGATAAGACCTGGGAAGTAGACACAGTCCTCAGCACTCATGTTCTGGCAGGAACAGCTCTCATGCCCTCCTATGGATTGAGGTTCAGAAGTTCTCAGGGACACAATATTCTGTTTCCAACTGACACTCTCTGGATGATGCCTCCCAATATGGTAGGATTCTACAAAAGAGCTCAGGTGATCTACCAGGATTGCGAAACAGGTCCCAAATCCGGTGTTCATTCTCATATTGACGATATACGAATGGTCGACCCTGCTATCAAAAAGAAATGCTATCTCTATCATTACTCCACAGAGCCGAAGGTAGAAGAAGGTGAATTCCTGGGAGTTTTGAAGCAGGGAGAAACCCATGAGTACTAAACAATCTGACTTGAAATTATTTTTTTATCTGAAAAACTATTGTCAGAACCGGGAAATATGTAATCCTGTTCTGAAGATTTAAACAAAACTGTCTAAGAGGTATCATGAAGAAAATTCTTACTTATCTTGTATTATTCACCTTTGTCTATTGTACGGGGGGACAAACTCGTGATCCTGAAGGTTATATTTATGTTTATAACATCAAAGGGGTCAATGAAGATGATGCCGAGCTCAATGCAAAAAGAAAGATTCTCGAAGATGGTCTGGGTGATCTCGTAGAAGGTAGTTCTCAGGTAATTGACGGAGAATCCAAAGAAAAGATTGTAAACTCCAGTGTCGAGGGTTATGTCCTGGGCTACACACAAATTGGAGCTACACGCAAAAAAGGTCAGCTGGTCGAAATTGATGCCAAAGGGAAAGTCAATAAAAAAGCCATAGAAGATGCCTTAAAAGAGCGCTACAAAGACCTGGGAAAGCCAAGTTTTCTCATGTTGATTGATGAAAATGTCATGGGCAAACGGGCAAATGGCAAAGTCACAATCACTGAAAATGCTATCGCCGGAAAGTTCAAAGAATTTGATTTTCTCGATCGAAATCAATTCATGAGAATTTTAGCTAAAGAAGGCGGTAAGACTACCGGCGTGTATGGAGATCCCAGTGCAGAAGAGAAAGTGCTGGCAGCAGCCGCAGAGATGGAAGCTCAAATTCTCTTAGTAGGTCTGACAGAAGTTTCCAATGCCGGAGAGATTGAAGGTAGCGGTCTCTATTCTATGCAGGCAACCCTTCGTTTCAAGATCTTTGATGTGGGTTCTGCCAGAATCATTGCGGCAGACAACTCCAGCGGTGCTCATCCTCATGTAAATGAAGAGACAGGTGCTCAGGAGGCCATCCAAAAAGCCGTCAACAAAGCCTATCCCAAAGTAAAAGAACAAGTCTCTGAAAAATGGAAACCCGGAACTCTGGTACGAGTTGTTGTCGAAGGGATTTCTTATGATGAATTTTTGGACAGTGATTTCGTAAGTATAGTGAGAAAGATCAAGGGTGTCAATGGAGTGAATGAAAAAGGTAGTTCCAATGCAAACAAAATGATCACCCTGGAAGTGGAAGCGCTATTCAATGGGAATGCACTGTATCGAAAGATGAGGGAAAGAAAAAGTGACTTCGGTTTTGATTTCTCCGGCAAGGAAGTCAAGCCGGGAAATATTCACATCGTAGTGAAGAAATAATCCTCAAATCCTTTTTGTTTTCCGAAACCTGCCCGAGCAATCCGGCAGGTTTTTTTATGCCCACTCAGGAAACCTGCCATCAATTTGAAAGGTTCAAATATGTAAAGGGAACTTCTATTAACCCTTTTTTAAGATTTTGAAATAAACAATATTTTAAAAGCTTTTCAATATTTCTTGAAAAAAGCGGGGTTTGGGATGCAACCCCTAGCAAATCCCACCTCTAAAAAGCCCAAAGGGGTTTTTGAGGTGCCCTAAATTCAACAGAATTCTATTGTTTTATTTCAAATTTCAATCAATTTGAAAAATGATTCCGTTTTGGAAGTCAAAATGTCTTCACTATCCTGTATACTCTACTTTAAAGAAATGGAAAGGATACTCCAATGAAAAATCATACTTCAAAGATTGCTATGTTTTATAGAGAGGATATGGTTCCTCTAAATTCTGTATCATCCACCTCTCAGAGTCCACTCAAACCTAAGTATTTCAAAGAACTACTCGAGAAGACAGATCTTTGGAATTACATCGAAGTAAAAGATTTTGAACCATTTTCAAAGGAAGTTTTTTTAAAAGCACACTCCCCAAAATATGTAAAGGAATACTTTCAAAATGGCAATTCCTCAAGTGGCCTTCATTGGTCACCTGACTTAGCATTCTCTGTCCGCCTGACCAATGCTTCTCTTTATGAAGCGATTCTGTTTTCCATTCAAAATCCTGAAATTGTAGCCTTATCACCCACTTCCGGATTCCATCATGCACATCCAGAATCCGGTGGTGGATTTTGCACTTTCAGCGGACAGGTGATCGCTTCTGTTTTGATCTATGAAAAACATGGACTCTCAGGAGCCTATATTGATTTGGATGGACATTACGGAAATTCAATTGAGGACAGTAGAAACTTTCAGCCCCTCTTGAATGAAGCAATTCCTTCCGGATTCAATATCAATATCAACGGAAGACACGAAGAATATCTTTCAAACTTGGAGCGAAAATTAGATCAACTTTCATCGGCGATACAAAAGGAAAAGATTCATTATCTTGTCTTCTGCCATGGTGCCGATTCTCATGAATGGGATGATCTCGGAGGTAGCTGTAATACAGATGAATGGTTTAGATGTTCGGAGCTTGTCTACGGGCGCATTTCTGAATTGAGAAATGAGATGGGAAATCTTCCGGTCAGCCTATCCCTTTTTGGAGGGTATCGCAGAGATGACTACAATTCAGTATTGAACCTGCATATAGGTGATTTGAAAATTTGTCTTGATAAATTATTTGGAATTCAAACAAAATTTACACCAATCATCAAAGAACCCGATCGGAATCGATACTAAGAATACATCAGAAAGACTTCCTAGAAATCCATTCTAAGCTGATTGAATAGTGAATACTCAAATCTTTTTGAAATTGACTACTCACCAATTCTCATAAATACCTACACGTTTCCTATTAGGGGATCTAAACATTTTGTAGATGATTTCTCTATGAATGTGAAAATATTTTTAAAATTGACCATAAGACATTCTGATATAAAATTAATGAGATTCAGAAGGAGCCTTTCGGTAATGGTTCGACCCAGCTCACCAACCAAGGACTCATTGTCCCCAAACCCCTATTATTATTGATCTACTAGTAAAATATGATTTTGTATAAAATTATTAAAATGTTCAGAAGAAATTAAAATCGCGAAAGGTGAGTTAAGAATTAAAGTGCATCCCAACAGATATATTTCACAACAAACAATTAAAATTTCCTAAAAAAAAGTTTTCCCGATTTGATTTTCGGGGTCCTGATAGAAAATATCCGGAAATTTTTTTTCTTATTGATAGCCAAAGAATAATTAGAAAAAGGTTGTTAATCTACTTAAATTTTACTCTTTTTTTTTCTTTACGAGAAGGGATTCTGATTGCATTTATTTTAATTTCATTTTCGATTGCTTTCATATTTTTTTTATTAATAATCCGTACTAATTCAAATCAAATAGGACAAAAAAGTTGAAAGTATTTATCACAGGAGCCTCAGGCTACATAGGAAATAGCTTATGTCGGGAAATTAGTTTGAAATTTCCGGAATGGAAGATATTCGGTACGGATCTCAAGCCCCCACAGTCTCAGATCGCTAATGAAAATTTTAATTTTTCTATCCTGAATATTGTGAACCGGGAAGAAGTGGTTCGCACAATTCAATCCTTCCAACCGGACAGCATTGTCCATCTGGCATCTATTCTCAACCCACCCCCGGGAATGAGTGAAGAAATACAAAGATCCATAGATGTCGATGGAACAAAAAATGTCCTGGATTCTGCGATACAGGCAAAAACCGAACAGGTCATAATCACAAGCTCCGGAGCCGCTTACGGGTATCACAGAGACAATCCCGATTGGTTGAGAGAATCCGATCCGATCAGAGGTCACCATGCCTTCGCCTACTCCATCCATAAAAAAGAAGTAGAAAGCCTAATGGAAGACTACAAAAAATCAAATCCTCAATTGAAACAATTGATTTTAAGACCCGGAACTGTTTTGGGTAAGACTGTTAATAATTTGATTACAGACCTTTTTAAAAAACCCGTAGTTATGGGAATTTCCGGAAGTCAGAGTCCCTTCGTTTTCATCTGGGATGAAGATGTAATACAAATCATTCTCAAAGGGATTCAGGAAAAAAAAGAAGGCATTTACAATCTTGCAGGAGATGGAGCCCTGAGCCTAAAAGAGATCGCAGATTATTTGGGTAAGACTTACCTCCCGCTTCCTGCAGGTCTGGTAAGCACTTCCCTGGCGATCCTACACAAACTAAGACTTTCCCAATACGGTCCCGATCAAATTGATTTTCTAAGATACAGACCCGTTTTGTTGAACGAAAAACTAAAATCAGAATTCGGTTACACTCCTAAATACACTTCCAAAGAAGCCTTTTTCGAATTTTTAAACGCCAAAGGAATGAAAATCCATGCCAATTAAATTCTTCTTATTCATACTGATCTCCGCTCTACAAGTCCATCCTATAGATGTCTCAGTCACTGATGATGCCGGTTCTCCCCTCGATCTGGTCATGGTGACGGTGAAAGCTGAAAAACCTTCTCTTCATCCCAGAGATGATCATGGCTACCCTCCTGCCAATTTGGAATTTGAGATCACACCCGAAGTCACCATGTTTACAAAATCAGGATTTGTATCTATTCCCTTTCCCTATGCTGAGACAGTCGTTTTGAGACTTAGAAAAATCGGTTACAAAGACAAAAACCTAAGAGTATTTTCATCTTCCTCGAAAGAGAAATTTGTTATGGAAAAAGAGACAGATGCCAGAAGCTTGGCCGCTCAGTATCCATCCAATAGCTGGGTAGCAGCTTTGGATTTCGGCGAAGAAAAGCATTTTCGAAAAGTGTACATGGAACAATGCGGTTTCTGTCATCAACAGGGTAGTTTTTTTATGAGAAGAAACCATTCTTCGAAAGATTGGGAAGAGATCATCAATCGAATGATTGGATATGGTGCCAGACCCTATGGTACATCACAAAAACGTTTACCCGAGATACTATCCGCAGCATATGCAGATCTCTTGATTCATCCGGAAAGGGTGCAACCGGGAAGGGAATGGGGAAAAGAACTCTACAACACTGTAATACGGGAATGGCCTATGGGGGATAGTTTCTCTCAAATGCATGATCTACTCTATCATACTAAAAATGGAAAAGTCTATGTAGGTGACAATCTTCAGGATAGAATCTGGGAAATTGATCCGAATACCGGAAAGTCAAAAGTCCATAAGGTTCCTCATCAGGATTCGGATGATTTGGGCGGACTTCTTTCCGGTCGATTGAAGACGTTTCAAAAACATGAAACTTATATAGGAGTCCACTCTCTGGCAGAGTCCGAGGTCGATGGACATATCTTCATCACACCTTCTCTCCAAAAAAGAATCGTAGAATTTGATCCGGAAACGGGAGTCTTTACTGACCATAATTTTGATGTAGGACTGTATCCCCATACGATTCGAATCGACAAAGAAGACAGAGTCTGGTACACTCTTGCTCTGTCAAATCAAATAGGAATGTTTGACAGAAAGACTAAAAAATTCAAGATCTATGATTTACCTTCACGTAGTACAAAAGAATCTATCAGTCTTTGGATCAGTGGACTGATCATTAAGTTAATGAATTGGGGATTCCCCATGCACCTTCTTCCTGTGGATGAAAGAGTTTCCGGAATGCCCCTTCCCTACGGTATAGATGTGGCACCCAACGGAACAATCTGGTTTGCCAGACTACATGCGGATACGATAGGTATGATTGATCCGGCAACAGATGAAGTTAAGAATATCCCCACACCCTTTCAGGGACCACGCAGACTTCGAATCGATAGCAATAATAATGTCTGGATTGGAGCTTTTCCGGAAGGAGCGATAGCAAAGTACATTCCTTCAGAAGATAAGTTCACAATGTATCCTCTCCCCACAGCCGTAGATGGAGTAGAGACACCCTACTCTCTCAATGTGGATAGACCGAGAAATCTAGTTTGGGTCAATGGAACTTCATCGGACAATTTGATGACACTAAACATTGAAACCGAAGAATGGAAAGTCTATCCACTTTCCAGAAAAGTAACCTTCACCAGAGATGTGGAGTTCAGTAGTACAGGCAAAGCATACACCTGCAATGGAGCCTTCCCATCCTGGCATATTGAAGATGGGCAACCAACTTTAATAGAAGTGACAGCAGAGTAAACCTTATGGACAAAGAGTATTCATCTTTAGATATTTCCAGATTTCTCATGGCCTCTTTTTTTGGATTTTTGGGCGGACACCTTACAAATTACAGTGTAATACTATTCGCTCAGGATGTCTGGAACTCTGATCTATATGCCGGTATGGGATTTGCTCTTTGTTTTGGTGTCCCACTTTTTTTAGGATGGTTTGCCGGGGCTTGGTGCGACTCCAACTCGCCTGCCAAACTGGCTCAAATTGCTCACTTTTCATTTTTAGCTTCTATCGGCTTTCTTCATTTTTCTTCCATTTCTGAAGAAAGTTTTTCACGAGTTTTATTTCTAATCGGATCCGGATTTGCTGGAATCGGTTGGGCTATTCTGGCTCCGGCGAGGATGGCACTTCTCGGGAGATTGGCAGGTAAGAACCAAAAAAGTCTGGCTGTGGTTTTCAATATTCTGGTCATGCTTGGATTTGGTGCCGCACCACCAATTCTCGCTCTGAGTAAAAAATGGGGGTCATGGGAATATGTTCACATATCAGGCTTTTTTCTCTTTATTCTTTCGATTGTACTACTTATTGGAATGAAAGTTCCCGGATTCGGTAAATCGGGTTCTGCTCTGGATCGAATCAAAAAAGGTTTCGGTTACGCCTTCGGGAATCCGTTGTTGAAACAAACCCTCATCCTGGCCGTTATCATCTATCTCTCCATGGGTCCCGTTCAGGTCATGTTACCACGTTATGCAACAGGAATCTTACATCTGGATGAAATCAGCAGAGGTCTATTTTTAGGAACTCTGGCTCTGGCATTATTAGTAGGAGGCGGAACTTCTTTGCTCCTAGCCAAAAAACTCGGAATGGGAAATACTATATTTTTAAGCGGATTCCTTTCCGGTTCAGGAATTCTCTCCCTGGGCTTGAGTAGAGACATTCATCTATCTATTCTATTTTTACTGATTAGTGGATTGGGAGCCGGAATGAGCATCAGCCTTCTTGTTGCTATCCTCCAGTCCGAAAGTGAACCCGAGTTCAGAGGAAGATTGGTCAGCGTCTACACTGTCACAAGTCAGGTAGTACCCGCAACTTCAGGACTCCTCTCGGGAATCGCACTGACAAAATTTTCAGTGGATGTTACCCTGATCGGAGCAGGATCAATCATTGGAATTCTCCTATTCCTCGGTTTACTCAAACTTTCCGTTCTCAGATCTTATCGTCATACATAAACAAATTTGCGTTTTCACCTTTCGATTAGCTAGAAAATAGCTACTTACCACAAACAGGGAAACGCAATTATTTCTGAGAACTGAACCTCAACTCAAACACAAACTTCCTCAATCCACCTCCCGAATCAGTTAAAATCGACCTATCCCTTTGATTTTTATGGTCATTTTCAGAAGGTTTGCGCATTCACAGAAGTACTAGCTATAAAATGCCTAAACACCAAATGAAGAAACAGGCAATTATTTCTGAGAACCAATATATATTTTTTCATATTTTAGAAATTACAATTTCTATTTAATCATTTTTTAGATATCATAATTTCTTTTTTTGTTGACTATAGATATATCTATTATCATTATTGAAATCAATGGAAACTTTAGAATCAGCAGACCTCAAAAAGGAAAAGATGCTCGAAGCCGCCGAAGATCTGTTTTCAAAAAATGGATTTTCAGCTACCGGTATCCAGGAGATTTCAAAGTTGGCCGGGATCGGAACAGGAACATTTTACAAGTATTTTCCTGAAAAAGAACTTCTCCTGAGAGAATTGATGTCCCGACTCTTCTCACATCTTAGAAAAGAGCTAAAGGAACTCAGGATAGGAATTGAATACCAAAGTCCGCTCGAACAGCTCCTAACTATCAAAAAGACCTTCGAAATTGCTCTGCGTTCTCTAGTGAAAAAGAGTCGTTTGACTATGATCTATATGCGGACAAGTAGAGGTTTGAATCCGGAAGTTGATGATTTGATATCAAAATTTGAAGCAGATTTTGTAAAAGATATAGTTGAGGATTTGGAAAGAGCAGAAAGAGCCGGTCTGATCCTGCTCTCAGAAAAAGAATTATTTGGATATGGAATGATTGGTATGGTAAAAGAAATCGCTTACAAAATGATTTCGGAAGAAAGGGAAGACATTGAAAAAGCCGTCAATCTATGTGCCAAGTTTACAATTTTAGGAATCGTCGGGTATTGCCCACCCGAGAAAATTGAGCAATTTTTACCTGCTCTCAGATTATTATTTGGATAATATTTAGGAGGCTATATGCAAAATGAAACTACCATTACAGTAAGAAAACCCGATTTTAAGTACCATAAAGATATTCCGGTTCATTGGATGAATAATAATTCATTCTCTACACATTTATTGAATAGTTTTCATCTGGTGTTTCCTCCTGGAGAGAAATTCTTTATCAGAAGTATCAACGCATTTAAAGACAAAATCACTTCAGAAGACTTAAAAGAGGATATCAAACGATTTGTCGGGCAGGAAATGCAACACTCCAAAGAACATGAAAAGTTTTGGGAGATTATGGAAACTCAGGGATATGAAATTCATAATTTCCTAAAATACCAGGATGATTTTTTTTATAACTTTCTGGAAAACTTTGTAAAGAAATTTCTGGGTGAAAAATATTGCCTCTCGGTGACAGCGGCCTGCGAACACTACACTGTTGCTTTTGCAGAATCCGTTTACACTCAGGATGTATTCATAGAAGTTCCCGAAGAACTAAAAAATCTATTACTCTGGCATGCCGCAGAAGAATTGGAACACAAATCTGTGGCCTATGATGTATTGCAATCAGTAGATGATAGCTATTCTGTTCGGATTTCGGGTATGATTCTGGCATCCGTGCTCCTGTTTTTAGCATCCTCATCCGGACAGATTTATTTTATGGCTCAGGACAAAACCCTAAGTCTACCCAAAGCAATCGGTGATTTCTGGGGATTCATAACCAGACCTTCCAATCCTCTGGCTGTTGCTCTAGGTGTTGTTTCTGACTATTTCCGTCCGGACTTTCATCCAAAGGATCGAGACAATGTCCACCTGGCAGATTCTTTTTTAAACAGGATGAGGTATGAAGACAGGGAGGTCGCATGAAATCAATAGCTTTGATCGGTGCTGGATTTTCAGGGCTGGGAATGGCTTATGCACTAAAAAAAGAAATTTTGGAATTTGATCATTACGAGAAGAATCCGGCTCTCGGAGGCAATTGGAGGTATGGAGTGTATGAGACGGTTCATATCATATCCTCTAAAAAAACTACTTCTTTTCAGGAATATCCCATGCCCTCCTCCTATCCGGACTTTCCCAGTTCCGGTCAAATGCTGGCTTACCTGGAGTCCTATGCCGATACATTTCACCTGAAAGAAAATATTCAATTTGACTCTGATATCATAGACATTTCACCTCACGGAGAAAGATGGATACTTACATTTTCCGGGGGAGAGAAAAAAATCTATGAATTCGTAATTATTGCCAACGGTCATCACTGGGATCCCAAATATCCCGACATCAAAGGAAGTTTTGATGGAGAGATTATTCATTCCAAGGATTATAAGAATCCAGAGATTCTGAAGAACAAAAGAGTTTTAGTGATCGGCGGAGGAAATTCTGCCCTGGACATTGCAGTGGAAGCGGCAAGATTTTCCATTTCCTCACATATCAGTATGAAGAGTGGACGTTGGATCATACCCAAATCGATTTTTGGAATTCCGAGTATTGAGTTTTTGCAACCCTGGATTCCTGATCCATTGCTCAGACAATTGGTTCAAAACCTTGTTCTTCTGGAGATAGGATCATTTGAAAAATATGGTCTTCAAAATCCGGACTATACTGTTTTGGACAAACATCCCACAATCAATTCTTTATTTTTGTATTACCTTCAACACGGACGAATTGTTCCACATAAAAATATTGAAAGCGTTAGGGGAAATACTTTTACCTTTGTAGATGGAAGTCAATACGAGGCAGATCTACTTGTTTGTGGAACAGGTTTTCATATGAGTTTCCCCATGCTCCAATCTCTCGATTTACGCTATTCTTCCAGAGGGATCCCCGAACTCATCAATGGTCTTTTCCCGAGGAAATACAAAAATCTGATTCTATTCGGCGGAGTCGGTCAACCCCGATACGGAGCGGGACCTGTCATATCTGCCGCAGCAGGTTTGGTTGCCAAATTACTTCCTATCCAAAAAGAAATACAATTGTCGCTGGGTGAATTATTTTTTCGGATGGGTCAAAATCCTTTGGAATCAGAAGTCATAGATCCATTCACTACGATGAGAAGAGCTGAAGCTTTGGGGAAAATGACCGGTTTTTTACCATTTTTAGATCAGGTACTCCGAATGCCTTTTTTAGAGGGGCTTTACAAACATAGAGAAAACGATATTATGAAAAAATTCAATCTTCCCGCTCCCCAAAAAAACTACCCCGAAACCAACAGGAAAGCAAATTCGGCATTTACCAATTCTTATAAATAACTCATCTTAGGCAAAAGAATTTGTTTTGGGATTTTTTAAGAAAATCAATATTATTGGAACTATCTAATGAATCAATGTTTTAATGGGTCTGGAGAGTTCGTCCCCAAATTGCCGATAGGCTCCCTTTGCACGAACAGAGCGAGTGCGTGAGGTGGATAAATAATTGTACTTTTCCTAGTACGATAGGTTGCCATTTTATAGTTAATTTCTCTAGTAATGAGTAAACCTTTTGAAAATCGCCGGAAAACATACTTCCCTTACATTGGAGAGATATATATAGTTTCAGTTATCTATTTATAGTATGAACATTTCAATACATCAGGTAGAAAATTATTTATCCTGGATTGGAGTATCAATCTATCTTCCTTAAAGGTGAAATTGCCTGAATTCAGGTCGATGCTTTTGGAATTCGGATTGGGTTCAAATTTTCGAGTGCTTTGAATTTTTTTTCTGATTGCAAACTCAGTATCCTGTTCTGAAAAGTATTCTCCAAATTCTGATGCTCCGCAATACAAATTCAAATCTTTTTCAAACAATCCCGAAAAGAGGGAAGGTTTCTGTTCCATAATTTCTAATCTAAAATCGATGAAAAAGTCCTTTGAGAGTTTCCAATCTTTGATAGGATACGTATAGTAGGTAAACTCATATCTCCAATACCCGGTAGAGAAGTAACCATATCCTATCTCAAACAAACTTAAGGATTGCCTGTACTTCACAATAATTTCTACACTATCTTTTAAAATATTTCCTACAAATGAAGTTTCGTAGATCGGATAATTTTCATTTGAATACTGAAGATTCTCTTCCTGTTGAGTTTCCAGCTTTAGTATTTCTCTTTCTTTGAACGTAAAATTCGTAAGATTTCCTTTCCTGTCCTTTGCTGTTAAATTCATATCAAATGATTCCGGCGAAACAAATATCAATTCCAGATTTTTATAGTCTTTATCTGATTGAATATGATAACTAATAGTGACATCACACTCCAGCAAAGGAGGTTTTCCGGATGAGTGAATTTTTTCAAACTCAGGACATTGAAAAACTATAGATTCACTCTTCACTTCAATCCTTTCTGAGGACCGGACGATTGAACGCCCGGAAGGGTTTGGAAGTATTTTCGGACCTCTCATATTGGCATAGAGAGGTTCTAAACTTAAGACAATGAGAAAAATGAGTAATGATTTTTTCATAGGATGTTTCCATATTTTTCTAAATTCTGATTTTTAAAAGCCTAAAAATTAGCTAAATCATTGATAGATTAGGGATAAATGTATAGATGGGATAAATATGAATAAAAAAATTTCTGATCTTATCGAACAATTATCCGAGTCTTCAAGTTTATCCTCCCTTCAAACATACAATAGAGAGGTATGCTCTTTAAATGGTTGGGACAAAAGCTCCTACCAGGAAACCTTTTTGCTCTGGATGGAAGAAGTAGGTGAGTTGGCCAAAGCCATACGTTATCGGGAGAAAATCTATGTGGAAGAAGGAAACGATAAAAAATTTGATCTCGAAGGTGAATTTGCTGATGTGCTTTCTTACCTCCTCCAATTGTCCAATGTCTTTGAAATTGATCTCCAAAAAGCATTCATAGAAAAAGAAAAGATCAACTTAAGCAGATCCTGGTCATCAAAAAAAGAATAGTCATTTTCAAAATCTATTGCGCATTCACAGTAGAATTCTCTATGTAAAGACTACCAACTTCAAGAAGAAATACGGAAGAAATATTGCAAACCGAAATATGGATTTATATATAGATTGACTTTTCTACTTTTTTTATATCGCCGGGTAGTCATTTGATGTGATCATTCAATTGAGTAACTCATCTTAAGCATTTTTTTATTCTTCAAATTTTTTTTAGTTTAAAATCAAAATCATATTTTGCTAATAAATCAATAAAAATATGGGTTTGGGGAAGATGAGTCCCTGGTTTGTGAGCTGGGTCGAACCATTGCCGAAAGGCTCCCTTTCATTATCCTTACCTTTCGTACTAAGTGCGTAAGATGAGTTAAGTAAAGTAGTACAAAATCCTTTTTAAAAATTGGAATCAATCGGAATGAATATTCCAAATGATATATTGGAGTTTTCATCCTAGAAATATTTTCGTTTTACCTTCCCATGAACCATGAACTTACATAAATTCATATTCTTTCAATTCTACTTGACTCAATCCTTAAAAACCTAGAGATTGAAAAGAGAAATTATTTTCACGGAGGTGAATATTGAAGAAATGGATGATCGATTTTCTAGCGGCGATTTTCCCTAACGACCCTGTATTGCATTACATCGGAGTGGGTATGATTCTGTTTTTTTCCGTAGGATTTTCCTATTGGATCCTGAATTGGTTCGGATTGCAGATAATAGAAAAAGTTATCAGTCGAAGTAAAAATCGATTTGATGATGCTCTCTTAAAAAGGGGATTCTTTAAAGCAATCATAAACATTCTTCCCCTCACAATACTTCATATGACTTCAAATCTTTTCCCGGAGTATAAGACACCCATTCAAAAAACTATTGAATTGGGATACTATGTATTTGGAACCTGGGGAGTCCATTCTGCACTTTCAGCCGGAAATGATATTTATCTCACTTATCCCGTATCACGTGACCGTCCCATCAAAGGCTATATCCAGATTGTTCAAATCATAATTCTCATTATAGGTGTGATTTTGATTGTATCTCACCTTATGGGCAAATCTCCATTTGTACTCATCAGCGCTCTCGGTGCCATTGCCGCTGTTCTCATGTTAGTCTTTAAAGATACAATTCTTTCACTGGTTGCTTCAGTAAAGATTTATGGTGAAGGTACATTGAAAGTCGGAGATTGGATAGAAATGCCAAAATTTGAAGTGGATGGTGACGTTATAGATATATCACTCTATACAGTGAGAATACAAAATTGGGACAAAACCATCGTAAGTGTTCCAACTTTTCGATTTTCAGAAGAGTCATTTAAAAATTGGCGTGGTATGAAAGAATCCGGAGGAAGGAGAATCAAACGATCCTTACTCATAGATATGAATTCGATTAGAATCGCTGATCAGGAATTATTGACCAAATTAAAACTGGATCCATTACTCAAAACTTATATTACAGAAAAACAAAAAGAAATCGATGAATTCAATAATAATTTTTCCGAGTCCAATTCTCTGAGCCGAAGAAATTTTACTAATATTGGATTGTTTCGAAAATTTCTTGAAAATTTTCTCATCGCGAATCAGGAAATCAATAAGAACATGACTTTTTTAATACGTCAATTAGAACCAACAGAAAGAGGACTTCCCATCCAGATTTATATCTTTACTTCAAATACAAACTGGGTTCCTCATGAAGGAATTCAATCGGATATATTTGATTCTATAATCTCAAAGATATCTCTATTTGATTTAAGAATATTTCAATTGCCATCCGGATTGGATTTTCAAAGAATCAATTCATTGAAAGGATAAGTACTGATTGAGATGAAAACAAAACTAGTAATGGTGGGTGGGTTTCTCGGAGCCGGGAAGACTACTCTTTTGAATGACATAGCTCAAAAATTGGTGGGGGATGGATATAAGGTTGGTTTGATTACAAATGATCAAGCTCCCGATCTGGTCGACACAGCATATCTTTCCCATGGATCCATTCCGGTGGAGGAAGTAAGTGGTAGCTGTTTTTGTTGTAATTTTCCAGGTTTCCTAAATGCGATTGATCAGGTTCAATCAGGTAGAATTGCAGACATTCTCATAGCAGAACCGGTAGGAAGTTGCACTGATCTTTCTGCAACCATCATCCAACCTCTCAAGGAGAAATTGTCTAATGATCTCATTGTCTCTCCTCTATCTGTTTTGACCGATCCTTTACGACTCAGAGAAATATTGGATGGTGGTGAAGATGGATTGCATCCGAGTGCTGTCTATATCTTCAAAAAACAATTAGAAGAAGCAGATACAATCGTGATTACAAAGATAGATCTGATTCTAGAAGAAGAGCTCAATTCTCTGATTGAAAATCTACAAAAATTATATCCGGGAGTTAAGATCTTTCCACTTAGCGTGGAGAGAGACAAAGGGATTCGTGAATGGCTAAACTATGCGTTGAACGAAACTAAATCCGGTCAAAAATTAGCTGAAGTGGATTATGATATTTATGCCGAAGGAGAAGCTGTTCTCGGATGGTTGAATGCAACTTACCAAATCCAAACCAAAGAAAAAGTAGATTGGAAACAAATTCTAGAAAACTACATGATAAAAATTTCTCAGGAGTTTGAGAATAGAAAGTCTGCGATAGGCCATATCAAAATTTTAATTGAATCCCAAAATCAATTTTTAATAGGGAATCTCACCGGATCCCAAAAAACACTTCGAATCAGAGGAAATCACCCGGATTCAGAATCCTTAAAGATTACTCTAAATTTTCGAGTTCAAATGATTCCGGCACTATTGGAGGAGATTGTAAAAAATTCTCTCACTGATTTCCTTCCACCGGCTAGCTCACAGGAACCTCTCTCCTGGAGTTGCTTTAGCCCTGCCCGACCCGAACCCAGTTATCGCTTTGATTCCTTAAGATAAATTATTCTCTATGCTCTGTGAATTCATCTTGCCAATTAGAAAATAGATTATTATAAGGAATTGAAATCTTTGAAAAAATAAATTCGCTTAAGGACAAT
>JACKPB010000005.1:327500-351810 GCA_024233875.1 Leptospiraceae bacterium | reverse complement strand
GTTAAGAGAAGATTGATTTCGTTTTAGTTCCCAATCATATCTAATCTTCAGATTGGAATTCAGGGAGGGAAGTAGTACATTATGAGAATTGGTATATATTCATTTTTATAAGGGAACGTCTATTGACCCTTTTTTTTAGATTTTGAAAAAACAATATTTTAAAAGTTTTTCAATATTTCTTGATAAAAGCGGGGTTTGGTGTGCAACTCCAAGCAAATTACCACCTCTAAAAAGCCCTGCTAAGGGGTTTTTAGAGGTGCACATAAGTAGTTCTAAAAATGAGTCGATATCCAAAATTCTCTTATCATTTTATTTGTTTTGACGTTGATTTTTTAATTTATAAATTTTTGTTCAAAATGATTGTAGAATCGGGTACAATTCCTACCGCTCTCTTTCGCCAGATAGAGAGACGCATCCGCTTTTTGTATGAGTTGGTCGAGGGATTCTCTGTCGGGATTGCTGAGAATGCATCCGATACTTACTGTGTATTTGAAGTTCGGATCTTCCTCTTGGAGAACCTGACTCTGAATTAGACTTGCATGTATAGATTCAGTGAACATAAGAACTTCGTCTGTATCTGTTTCAGAAATCAGAATACAAAACTCCTCTCCACCTATTCTAGCCAGAATGGAATTTTCCGGGAGAATTTCCTGAAGTCGTGAAGTAAAATCGATGAGAACTCTATCCCCGCCATTGTGTCCGAACTTATCATTGATTTTCTTAAAGAAATCAATATCCATCATTAAGATTCCGGTTTGAAAGTTTTTTATTTTAGATTGTTCGATTAAATCATTTCCTATTTCTATAAATGAACGTCTATTGTATACTCCTGTGAGATAATCTTTTGATGCAAGGTCTTTATAAGCATCCATAAGTTCTTTTAACTCATGATTCTTTTTTTCTAATTCTTTAGTTCGGTAATAAACTTTTTCCTCCATATTCATATACAATTTAGAGTTTTCTAATGAAATAGAAATCTGTGCACTCAGAATATTTAGTAATTCCAATCTATTCTCCTGGAATGTATAGGATGCGGAATTATTTTCCAAATAGATAACTGCTGTGATTTCCCCCTTGTGAATGATGGGTTCACAGATGATTGATTTGATTGAGTTTTTAAGGACATAAGTATCATTTTGAAATCTCTGATCGAAGGATGCATTCTCCAAAAGAAGATGTTTTCCGGATCGAATCACGTACTGAACAATAGATACGGGTAAGATTTTCGATGAATCTACAGAATTTAATTGCTTTTTGTGATTGATTTCAAATCTTTTTTCTATTATATCACTCTCTATCTCTACCATCCACTCTGATTCTTTAACCAAAAGGATTCCTTTCTGAGCACCCGCATTTTCAATGAGAATCGTCATGATTTTTTTTAGTAGGTTTTCAAAATTCATTTCTCCCGAAATGGCCTGAGTAGACTTCAGAATTGTTTGCAAATCTAGATCATTGATCGATTTAGTAATGGAAATGGAATTGCTTATTGAGATTGAAGTACTTTCATTCCGATTGGATCTTTTAAAATACCCGGGATATGTTTTTTCCATCTGCCTCAATTTGGCTTCCGCTCCCCATTGTTTGTAGCATTCATACGATTTGTGTAAATAGATCTCTGCCAGTTCTGTATTACCGGTTTCCAAATAGAATCTTCCAAAAAATTCTCTCGAAATGGCTTCTTCATTCAAATAATTATTTTCAAAGGAACACCGAATTGCATTCTCATAGTCCGCCCAGGCATGATCATATTTTTTTTGGATTCTATTGTACTCAGCTTTTAAGAGATAGAATTTGTTCAGAAAATTCTCAGGACAAACTTGTGAATAGGATTCCATCATTTTCATCTGAGAGTGAATTGATCTTAGAAGTTCTTTCTTTTCTTTTTCAGAAGCCGAGTTATACACACAGAGTTTCAGAAGTGTATCATGAAAAATGAAAAGAGGGCCTCTGATAAAACCTCTTGCCGATTCGTAGTACTTACCTGCTTCTTGAGAGTAACTCAAAGCTTTTTTGTAATCTGAAAGAATTAGAAAATAAAAAGAAGGGTAAGAGTAGTGGACAAATTTGTATGTTCTATCACTGTCCTCTTCATGAAAAGGGTGAATGGATTCATCGAAAATACTTCCCTCGATTCCCGAATTTTCATCAGATCGATTCAATAAGTCTACAAGTTCAGAAAGCATGCTTACGGTTCTCAGGACTGTCAATTCTTTTAGATTGTTCAGGGTAGATAGGGAAGCCTGAAACTTCAATTTCAAATCATCCAGATTCTCAGAATTAAAGAATCTATGAATGACTTCCAGAGCCAGGCAGAGACATCCGTATTCATAATCTCCAACTTCGAGCCCCCGAACGTAACCGCTTCTTAAATCTTCTATTGTAGCACTTAAGGGTTCTTTCCAATATCTGATGAATGCATTGAATCCCAAATATGTAGATGCAAAGTATTTTTTATCATTCATTGAATTCAATAGTTTGATAGCTAATTTTCCGTATTCATAGCCCTTATCGTACTTTCCTATTCTGCATAGTATCAAACCCAGACCAACATAGGCAAAAGAAGAGCCGTGAACATTACCATATTGAACTGTACTCCTAACCATCTTCAAAAGGATCAGGGGAAATAGTTTCGGATCCGACCGGAAGCTTGCCTGAACCATCCTCAAGAGTATTTTCATAGCTTTTCCTGCTTTCCTGCTTTTGATTTCAGGAAAGTTTAAGATATCATCGGTACTGTATTTTCTTAATAGAAAAAGAGTATAAAGGATAGAAGCAATCGTGTGATACGGTTTTGGTTTTTTGGGAAAGTGAATGTCCAATTTTTTCAGAATCTGAATTCCGGTCTCTATGGTTTGGGGGAGTCTGTGAGTGGATTCGAAAGCTTGCATCTTAAAATCATAAACATTTACCGTATCAAGGATAGAAGTAGCTCTGGAGAGAATTGTATCTGAATAAAAATCCATTTCCCTGAAATGACCGCTGAGGAATGAAGATTCACAGGCAATCGTAAATAGAGACAAACAGAGTTCATAATGAGAATTCCAATGATTATTACCAAGAATAGAAATCCCTGACTTACAGAATTCATAGGCTGAGAGATAAGCAGCAGAGTCTTTAGCTTTCCTCGCGGCGGATAAATTCAGACCGGCTAGTTCGAGTAATTCTTCAGAATTTTTGAAATATGCCTTCCCCTTATTCAGGTGAAATACAATGTCAAAAAGAAAAGTATCCCCGCTAAAGATTTGATTGTGTCTTATATAAGTTTGTCCGATTTTGAAATGTATGTTTTCTCTTTCGGATTCATCAATCAGACTATAAGCGGTCTGTTGAATTCTATCGTGTTGGAATTTGTATCCTCTATCCAAAGAGATCATACCCTCCATTCCTGCTATTTTTAGGTTTTCTATGATATCTGACTGTTGAACCTCTTCAACAAATGAAATCACAAGCGGTTCAAAAGAATTTCCAATACAGGAAGCAATCTTTAGGTATTTCTGAGTGGCTAAGGGCAAATCATTGAATTTGGAAATCATTAGATCCACAACATTCTTTGTGATACCAATGGATTGAATCTTCTCAATTTCCCACTTCCAATCCATCTCTGATTGAGAAAAATAAATGAAATTTGTATCGATTAGTGTTTTTATCAATTGTACAACAAAAAATGGATTCCCATGAGTTTTTTGAAAGCAGAGTTCTGAAAGTGAAGTGGTTTTATCGGATGAAATCTGTAGGGAGTCGGATATCAAAGTATTGATTTGATCGGGATCTAAGGATTTTAGTTTGATGGACCGGATAATAAATCCGGAATTTCTAATATCATCAAGTGTGATTTGTAGTGGATGAGACGGAGAAACCTCATTGTCCCGATACGTTCCGAGAATAAGTATGGATAGATTTGATTGTCCCGAAAAAAGCATCTGCAGGATATTTAAGGAAGAAAGATCCGCCCATTGCAAATCATCCAAAAATATTACTAAGGGGTTTTCCTCTGAAGAAAGTACTTTTATGAAGTTAATGAATACTAAATTGAATCGATTTTGGGCTTCAATGAAACCGAGAGTATCTACCTCATTCTTTTTTCCAATAATGAGTTCTAATTCCGGTATTACATCTATGATCAATTGAGCATTCTCACCCAGAGCCAAATCCAGGAGGGATTTCCATTTCGAAATTCTTTCATCTGTTTCTGAAAGAATTTGCTGAATGAGTTCCCTAAAGGCCTGAAGAATGGAGTCATAAGGAATGTTTCTCTTGAATTGATCGAATTTTCCGGAGATAAAGTAGGGATGGCTAATGGAAGATTTTCTTTTGAACTCTCTGATCAAAGCTGATTTTCCAATTCCCGAAATACCATGGATCAAAACAAATTCTTTATTACCTTCCAAAACACTATGCAGACAATTTTCCAGATCCAGGAGGTCTTCTTCCCGTCCGTACAATTTGTCGGGAAGACGAAAGATATGTGATACATCCTCCAAACCGGGAGGGAACTCGGAGATAGAAGAACAGGCTTCCCATTCCCCTAAGGACCTTTCCAGATCCTTTTTTAAACCCAGGGCACTTTTGTATCGTCTGTCTGCATCCTTTTCCATTAGTTTCATCAAAATTCCGGAAAGGGTGGTTGGAATCGCATTATTGATTTCGTTGGGTGAGAGGGGAGTCAGGGCCAAATGACTGTGGACATATTCCAAAGAGTCATTGCATACAAAAGGTTGAACTCCCGTTAGCAGAAAATAAAAAGTAGCACCCAGAGAGTACAGATCTGTTCGGTGATCCAATCCTCTACTGATCCTCCCTGTTTGTTCGGGAGAAATGTAGGCCAGAGTTCCTTCCAGATGATCCATTGAGGTAGAATCCAAATTCTGTTGGATGTAAGAAGATAAACCGAAATCTATTAGTTTGATCTGATTGGTGTCGGGATTCCAAATTATATTGGAAGGATTCACATCCTTATGTATGATGTTCTTTGAATGAAGATGAATCAGAGATTCTACAATAGAGATAGAGAGTTTTAAAAAACTATCAATACTCAGGTTTTTTTGGGGTATGAGGTCTGTAAATGATTCAGCTCCTATGTCTTCCATAACTAAAACATAAGTATGATTCCATTTCTCTAAACTCTGAACCTGAATAATATTTGGATGATTCAAAGACTTAGCAATTTTGAATTCATTTTCTAATTTTTTAATTTGACCCGGAGAAGGATAGTCCTCCCTCAATCGTTTGAGGACAAATGGTTTGCGGGTTTGCTTGTGGATTGCCCTGTAGATCAAAGAATTGGAACTTTCATAGACAAGATTCTTGATTTCATACTCTAAAATATCATTCATAGTTTAGCCTTAGTTCGAAAAGAGGAGGGTATTGGAAGTTCATTTCCTGGATTCATTTCGTATGTACCAGTATAGCATAGAATGAAAAAAACGTCTTCGTACGGGTACGGGGTGAGTCGAAATCTTTCTAAAGAATTGATTCCTTTCCGAACGAATCCTTGGATTTGAGGTATTTTTCTCTAAAAATAGGTTCGTTTTGTGAGTCTGAATCAAATATTCAGTTTTCAGGAAGTCAGTTTTCAGAAAAATCAGATAGGGATCAGAGGAACCACAAGAAGATTTGGAGTGAATTTTCGGAAGTATTCTCATTGCTGAAATTCAGAATCAAATTTCAATGAAATTGGAACGGTAAGATGGACTCAAAATCGACTTCAGAACAAAATGGGGAATCCTGAGATCATGAGTGAATTTCTCAATAGCAAATCAAAAATTACAGAGACATCCAAATGTGGAGAGAATAAAATTCAAATGCAAGGTATTCAGAAACTTTTCTTAGGGATGGGAAAATTCAGTACTTATTCAATCAGGTTAAAACATTGAAGAAAGACCCTTATTCCTCATTAAAGTATCGTGAATTTGTTTCTTTTCTGGCAATGAGATTGTTTTTGGTTCTGGCCTGGAATATGCAATTTGTGATACTGGAGTGGCAGGTGTATCTTTTGACCGGGGATCCCCTCTCTCTCGGTTTGATCGGTTTGATGGAAATCATTCCGGCCATTTCGATTTCTCTCTTTGCGGGCCATATATCCGATCGATCCGAAAAAACGTCCCTCCTGAAAAAATGCATTCTGGGTTTTCTTTTCATTTCCTTAGGAATGTTCTTGCTTACCCATTCCTCTTTTCTTTCCTACTTTCCTAAGGAATACTCTCTTTACGGTATTTACTCCCTTGTATTTTTTGGGGGCGTAGTACGGTCTTTCATAGGACCATCCATATTTTCTCTCTTATCCTTAGTTGTCCCCAGAAATGAATATGCCAATGCTTCCACCTGGAGTAGTTCGGTCTGGCAGGTGGCCACTGTCCTCGGTCCTTCTCTCGGTGGCCTTCTCATTTCCGGGATTGGAGTAAACTATTCCTTATTGCTTGTCTTTGGTTTCGGAATGGTAGCATTGATTGTACTACAGAAAATTTCCGAAAAACCTATTTTGAATCAGGGCAATGATCTCGGTGTCTTTTCTTCTCTCAGGGAAGGACTCTTATTTGTTTGGAATACCAAAACCATCCTGGGAGCACTTACCTTAGATATGGTTGCGGTTCTCTTCGGAGGAGCTACTGCTCTTTTGCCCATCTATGCAAATGATATTCTGAAGGTAGGTTCGGAAGGTTTTGGGATTTTGAGATCAGCTCCTGCTGTAGGTGCTCTTTTCATTCTTCTAACTTCTGTCCATTTCAATATCACCAGAAGAGCAGGTATCAAACTTTTGGTGGCTGTCTTCGGATTCGGTCTCTGTATCATAGTCTTCGGAATTTCAGAAGTATTTTGGATTTCGTTACTGGCTCTCTTCTTCAGCGGTGTTACCGATGGAGTCTCCGTAATTGTAAGACAAACGATTCTTCAACTCAAAACTCCTGATTCCATGCGGGGTCGTGTGGCCTCGGTCAATACCATCTTTGTGGGTTCTTCGAATGAATTGGGTGCTTTTGAAAGTGGTGTGACAGCAAAACTCTTCGGAACTGTCTCCGCTGTGGTTTTCGGAGGTAGTATGACCTTACTGACTGTTTTGATCACATATTTTTCTTCTAAGGAGATCAGAGAATTGGATCTGGAAACTAGGGATGAAGAGTAGAAGGAAAAAATATTCATTTCACTCAAAGGATTGAGAAGGAAAAGGAAAGCCTATGATGAAGTCAATCGAATGAAAGAGGTTCTACTCTAAAAATCTAAAGGGATTTTCATTGCTTGAGTTCGGAAAGCAATAGTGAATTTCATTTAAATCGCTGTAGAGTTTTGGGTCCTCCCGGAAGGAGTAATTTCCTTTGTCCATCAATGAAAAAATTTTTATATCCAATTGAATGTTGTGAATGAGTTTTTTAAATCTCTGAACTTTAATAAGAAGCTTCAAATAACCACCGTTGCAAATTTCTTCTAAATGATTTAGGTCTTCAATGAGTTTCTGTGTCAAATCATATGCTTTCACTGAATATTTCTGAATCCTGAGGTGCCCGAGGACTCTGAATTCATGCAAAAACCTATAGTATTTATAATGAATATGATAGTGGAAAGAGGATTCCAAACCGGGTTGAAGGTTTTGAGCAAAGATTTCACCATTTTGAATCAATTTATTTCGTTCTTTGAAGTCAAGATCAGCAAATGGTAGGAATTGACTACCCAGCATACTGTTTCCTTCCAGGAGAATACCTAAAATTTGGAATTCTTCTTTGAAGTAGAGGTTTTCGTCGGAGAAGGCTCGAAGAGACTCTGAAAGTGCTTTTGTGGACTCTATTCCGATATTCTGGGCTTTCTTCCATCGAAGTGTAAATTCTTCTCTATTCAGATCAATATGATTGAGTTTGTAATTTGAATGATAAACATTTTTTAAAAAGGAACTGTAATAGATACTTAGTGAGATGGAGAAAAAATTTTGTAGAATTGCCTCACGGACATTTAGAAATTTGTACAATTGATTGCTGTAAGAGTTTTTTATGATCCTTAACTCCCTTAAAAAATGCTTGCGGTTGGAGGTTTGGGAGTGGAAATCGAAAAATTGATTCCATTTCATCAGGTTCTCATGATTTGGGGAAGAACCTTGTAGTTTCATCATATCAATCCATCTCGACCAAAAAGTTTCATTCTTCAATTCACTTAAATTATGAAAATTGCTCAGTTTCAGAAATAGATTATTGTATTCCGGAAGGGATTCATATCTATGCGGGAGAAAAACATCCAAAAAGATTCTATAGAAATCAGTCTCCAAAAGAAGACAGGAGACCCCGGGTAGATATTCTGCCGGTAAAATGTGTTTGTTTTGTCGGATAAAATAGTTTTTTACCGTAGAAGAGGAGCGGGATTCTTCCGAATCTTTTTTATAGTACAGTCTTCCCAACAATGCATAGAGCTCTTCAAGTTTTCTTTTGTTTTTTCCTAATTTCCAAAATTGAAATAAAGGTTCCGCATAAAATGAATAGAGTTGTCTTGAATTTTTCATGTACATATAGGAACCCTGACGTTAGATTTTATCTTATAAATTTATATAACTCATCTTATACAGTATTTTATTTTTCAAATTTTTTTTAGTTTAAAATCAAAATCATCTTTTTTCTAATAAATCAATAAAAAGTTGGGTATGGGCGATAGCCCAAGCTGCCGGCAGGCTCCCTGCAACCTCACATTTCGCTTCATTGCATAATGTGAGTAAAATAAATAATTTGTTCAATATGTTTTGATCAAATTTATCTGTTTCTGATCCTGTATTTGGTGTACTATTGATACACCAAATAAAACTCTGTCCAGAAGATTTCTAATTCATTTGTTTCTTCTTTCTAATCAAATTTCTAGTTGACAGGAATATTTGATAATATATCTAAATTTTTCAAGAAAATTAAGGTGGATGATCAATCGATTTTAATTAATCTAATTATAATTAGAAATAACAATCGAATATTAGTACACTAAAAAACTAAAAGTACACCAAAAGTAAATTATGGATTTCTATTGACTTCATGGAAAATTTTCACTTCTTTTACTATAAAAATTTTTAAAATTTCTAAAGATTCAGGTTCCTCTATAGGAGGAAAGGGAGGTAGTATTGAACTTACATCTTCTAAGGAGAGTAGGAATTGTTTTGGTATTGAATGCAATTCTTCTACAATTTTTAAATTGTTCTAAATCTAAACTAACTGAAGAAGGGGCAAGGTTGTGTTATATTGAAACCAAAGGATATGCGGATGAAATTCTTTTTGGCAATCTTTCTTCTTTAGAGAAAGCTAAGAGACAATTCCTTTAGGTGAGAGGAGTTCAAAAATACAGGTTTGAATGCATTGCTGAAATTTTATAAACAAAAATACAATAAAAATAGGAGATAGATATGAATCAATTACCCGGAGAAGAGATCCTGAAGTCCTGGTTCAATGGGGCTCTGGTTTTGACCAATTACAAGGTTTACACAAACTATGAAAACAAAATCGAGGGGAAGGTGAAAGGAAGTATCATGCTCGATCAGGTCTGCATGATAAAGGTTTCCAGCAAATCCAAAATGATCTTTCTCATCCTAGCAGGATTGAGTGCACTACTAGGTTTATATAAATTAGTAGGAGATTCTTATGGTGAAAAACCATATGGTATGGTTTTCGGTATGTTGCTTCTAGCGGCGATTTTTGTTGCGCTATATTTACATACTCGCAAGAATTATCTTGCAGTAACCTCTGCAGGGGGAAACATTGAATTTCAGGTCCAGGGAAATGCAGAACAACTAGGGAACGAATTTCTTTCCAGTGTAGAAGAAGCCAGATACAATCTTTTCTACAAAAATTCCAAACCGAGTGCAGGACAATGAAAACCAATTTTCCCCTGCCGTTCGCTCTCCGGAGTCTTCAAAAAACTGAGGATGGAAAAATCGATAGCAATATAGAAATTTCATCTGATGCTCCTGCAAAGCCCAGAGAAGCTCAGATTTTCCCAATAGAATCCCCCGCACCCAGCGGGCCAGATTTCGGAGCAATTCTAAAAGGGATTCAAAATGGATTTGTAAAAAACAAGAAGTTGATTTCAAGTATAGTAGGAATTTTAGCAGGATTGTTCTTCGTGGTATGGCTGATCAGTTTTATTTCCAGCAGAACCTCAAATTCAGGTTCTTCCGGATCCAACTACAGTTCACTCTCATCCTCCTCATCCTCAAACAGTCGGACACGATACGGATACATCAACGACAAAGATGGAATTCGCTTCCGTTCCGGTCCGGGAACCCAGTATCAAAAATTGGACTTATTGAGTAAAGGAACAAGGATTGAAGTCTTAGACACCAACGGTCCTGAAGCCTTCCTGAACAATGCTCGGGGTCGATGGTACAAGATTCGCTATGGTGGAAGAGAAGGGTGGATTTTTGGAGCTTTTGTGGATTTGGAATAGGGATTCCGGAAGAAGAATGTGACTGCAGAGGGTCGCAGTCATTTTCTAGCTCTACATATTTTCAAGTATATCAGATTATGAATGAGTTAGAAAATATAGTTTGTAGCAAAATGACTTACTGCCATTTAGGAGACGATGAATACCATCCTGAAGTTAATGAGTATCATCATGAGGCTCTAGAAGGATTCAATACCAATTAAAAATTATGAAGTGATCCACATATGAAATTCAAACTTTTTTCTTTATTTCTCTTGACCTTATTGGAATTTGTAATACATTCCTGTTCCGATGACAGTCAAAGCAGAAATATTCGAGCGAATCCACAAATTCACAAAAAGCTCAATGCTCAGAAGTATCACAATTTGATTGATAGTTTTCCTACCGGTGAAATTGATCAAATAACAATTTCCAGTGATGGAAAACGAATTGCCTTTCGTCAGAATGGGATCATATACTTTTTGAATGAGGAAGGTCGTATTGTACAAAAGGTATTCTTCAATGATGATAAATATGAACTCGTTGATATTCAATTCGAAATTGAAAAAGTAGATATGAGAGTTTTATTTTATAAACATAATAAAACATGTCATGAGGAAGGTTGTTTTACTGAATCCACTATCCATACCGCAAATTTAAAAATAAATGGAGATTTAGTT
The DNA here is from genome assembly GCA_024233875.1 of Leptospiraceae bacterium. Lineage (GTDB taxonomy): Bacteria > Spirochaetota > Leptospiria > Leptospirales > Leptospiraceae > JACKPB01. The sequence goes on along the minus strand of JACKPB010000005.1, from coordinate 340,753 downwards.
TATGAAAAAGAGATATTGAGAAAAGTTTATGATCAGTACATTGTGCATAACAATATTATCATAGAAATAGGTAGTGGAATGAATTACGATCTGAATGGACAAGAGATTTTAGAAGTCTCCGGAGGAAATATACAATTTTATTACATTCCATCAGAAAATAGATTGATTCAGTCCTCCAACAGTTCCGTAAAATTGCATACTATTGATAAACACAACCCTCTCAAAGTAGGTGGAATGATTGAGATTCAGGGTAATGATGTTATTGAATTCAAGTCATTACGGGATAATCACACGGCAAGTATCACTTCTCTACAATACTATTCTCCCAAAAAGTATGTGATATCTGGAAGTAAAGACAAAACAATCAAAGTTTGGAATTCGGATGGGACTCTCTACAAAACACTGAGAGGAAGCAATACACCAATTACAAAACTTATGCTTATTGGTGCCAATATAATTTCGATCAATGAAGGAAAAGAGATTTTTGTCTGGGATTTCGAGAATGAAAAAATATTGAATAAATATAGTATTCCTGATATGATTCCCTCAAAATCAACTATATCAGAGAGTGGTATTTTGCTCACTCTACTCTCTTCGGGTGGCCTCCAAAAAATATCCCTATCCGATACAAAAAACGAACAATTAGGGAAAGAGTATTTACTTCCTATAAGCTTGTTTCGTTATCTTCCCTCACACCAATTTCTAATCTATTCTACACCGGAGAATACAAAACTATTTGATATAAAAACAAATACTTTCCTCAAGCATGATTTGCCTCCCAATTTAAGACACATACAAATCTCATCCGATGAAAAATTATTAACTTTAGCAATCCATCATGATACTGATTTATATATCTTTAATCCGGAGAAACTGAAATCCCAGAAGGTAAAGGTTCCTGATAGTATTCACAATCTTATTCTTTATAAAGATGATAAAACTTTATACGTTCAGGGTATTCAATATGAATCGAATATGTATGGAAAACATGGACATGTTTATAGACATGAACTAGGGAAAAAAGGGTTTGATATGCTCCCTTTTAAAGCCAGAGAACTATACATCTCCAATGATCAAAATCTCTTCTTAGGAAATATAGGAAAATTACATAGTACTAGTGCGTTATATTACAATTTTATGATTTTTGAAAATCTATCTAAGGTTTATGATCAACAATCCGGACCCAAAGGTGTATTTGTCTCAAAAAAAGGTTCTGTTGCCGCCTACGGGAGATGGAATGATGGGGACCATAGGGATTATTTGGATTTGATTCACCTCGATAGCATGAAGACTCTAGACAGGATCTCTGATGATATGCAATTTATCGCAATCAGGGAAGATGATAAAGGCTTTCTCTATTCCCAAAGAGATGAAGTTTATTATAAAAACATCTCATCCGGAGAAACTCTAAAAGTTATAAATAAAGATCAACTTAAGGATTTTGCATTTCTTACAAAGGATATTCTCTATTCAAGAAATTCTTCCAATACTCCTGTATTGAAAGAAATATTTGGTGATGCAAAAACAGAACTTTATTTTTTTAAAGATAATTTTCTGGCGATCAACGAAAAAGGCGAGTATTTCTTTTCGGATGATTCTCTAAAAAATAAAATCAATACAGTCAATTCGCTAAGTTTTGAAATGGTCGATTCAGGTCAAAGTCCTTTGAAGATCAATTCTGCGATGTTGAAGGATTTTTTTCATGTGGAGGATGAGAAAAAAGAGAGCGTGGAGGAAAAATCGGAATGAAAAATCGGACAACATATCGAATCAATTTTCTAAAAATATCCCAATAAGATTGGTATTTTTTATATATTAGTTTAATTTTACATTACCTATCCCTAAAATAGAGGAAATAAAAATTGTTAAGAAAAACAACCGAATCTTTAAACTACAACAGGCTCATGAGTCGCACCATAACAGGCATCCTTTTATTCATCCTGAGTCTTTCTTTGAGCTGCTCTTCGAAAGATACAAAAGAAGTCCCAATTTCTTCTGAATCGAAAACCTCTCAAAACTCAGGAGTCAATCCTTTCCGAAACAATCCGGAAGCCATTGAGGAAGGTAGGAATCAATTTATGCAATTCTGCGCAGCCTGTCATGGTCGGGAGGCAAAGGGGCTGATCGGTCCCGATCTCACCGATTCCACCTGGCTCCACGGCAATACCGATCAAATGGTATTTGAGAATATTTCTCACGGTATTCCAATTGAAAATATGAAGTTGAATCGCGGACCCTGCCCACCTCATAAAAATTCTCTGGGATCGGAAAAAATACATAAGATCGTGGCATGGATAGCGAGTATCAATCCCGATCTCACTTCTCAGTAAAAAGGATAACCAAAGATGAAAAAACTACTCATTATGGTTTCATTCATCCTTATTTCCTACGGTGGAATCCTTTCTGAAGAAAGTTCCATCCCGCATCCAACTCCGGAAAATCCCATCTCCCCCCAAATCTACTATGTCAAACCAATGGTTCTGGATATAAAAGAAAAACCTTCCCTATCCTCCAAAACCCTTCTGAGGCTACCTCCCGGAACCAGATTGGAAACGATACCCGTCAATGGCTCATCGGATTGGCTAGAGATCAAAGAGGGAGGAGGGTTTGTTTCCAAATCAAATCTTTCCCTCAAAGAGGAAAACTGGAAAGGAAACAGTCCCGGACAGGTCCTAACGCTAAAACGGAAAGAATCGGGGGATTGTAGTGAATGTATGACAACTACTGACTACCTTATGCTTTACAACAATAGGGTCAGGCACCTGGATTTGGGTGAGCCGGATCATGGGTACGGTGATGGAATCAATTATCGTTTCACGAGGGGAACCTATACTGTGGAAAAGGGTAGACTCATCATCCGATTGGAGAAAAAACAACTCAGCTACCACAGGTGGAAAGAAGGGAGTCGGGAATACAACTTTCGGGATCGGCATTCAGGACTCGGACCTATTTTCTCAATTGCTTCCGATGAAGACTCGGAAATTTCAAATTCTTCCCCGGATGCTCCCGATCCCCTCATTTATTCCGAAAAGTTAAAAGCATTTTTGCCCGGGGAAGGGTTCCTGAAAATCATCAATAATCCCAAATCTTACACACACGCTCCCGAGCAGAAAGGCTTCATGGGATTGAAGTACGAAAAATCCAATCCGTATCACGGTTATTTTTTGGAAGTTCAGAAGGTAGAAGATATGGAAAATGATCCCTCAGGAACTCCCAAAGAGGTAGATGGGGTAAACCTAGAAGAGTTTTTTAATCTCCGAAAACCGGATTTGGGTGGGGAGTAATTGGGGGAAGTGGATGAAGGAAAGTTTATTTCATAATAGACTTTTTGAGATGAAATGATACGGTAACTTACTATCATTAGAGAAATATAAAATAAAAAGGTCAAACAAATTAATATTCAATCAAAACAAAAAGGAATCACTTTGAAATATCTAACCATTTTTTGTATGATCATCACTGTTTATTGTTCATCAAATCAGCGAAAAGAGCCCATAACTATTGAAGAAAAAGTCCAATCAATGGAAGAATCTGATGTAAAGAGCGATCTTGAATTGGAGAAAGCAAATATTGAGGAAAAAGAACAGGAAAATAGTTCCGTAAACTCCACAGATTTAACTATAAACCCGAATTGTTATTTTGAATTTAGTGAACCTGAAGACAAAGATTTTGATGGAACAAAAATACCTGTAATGTACTCTCAAAATAATGACATTGAGATCAGGTTAGAGTACAATACTTTTGAATTTGCGAATGAAAATTTTAAAAAGTTTAGTATCGAATTAAAAAATTATGATAGTGATAAATACTCGAATATTAGATGGGGTTTAAAAGATCGAAAAGGAAAAATACTTTTAGATCCTAAATATATTGATATCGAACTAGGAGAATTTGTAGATGGTATAGCAGACATTAAGGTGACAATGCCCGATAAGTACAATTATCATTTTGATTATAAGTATGGTTACATAACTAAAGAGGGTAAATGGATTGCTAAACCCATCTATTGGATTGGAGAATCTTTTAAAGATGGATTGGCAATCATACGAAATGATAGTGGTTTTAAATCTGGAATTATGAATAAAGAAGGAAAGTTTATTCTGAAAACTCAATATGATGAAATAATGTCAATTAAAGATGGGATTGTAAGAGTAAGAAGTAGAAATGATTATGGTTTCATAGACATAAAAGGAAATACAATCGCAAAACCACAATTTATGATTAGGCCTAGTGATAATGGGGAGTTTATAAATGGATATACAAAGGTTAAAACGAATGATTATAAATATAAATATTTGCATATAAAAGGAAAGATAATTGATTTACCTGACTTTGATGAATATGGAGATTTTCATGAGGGTTTAGCTTACTTTAGTACTAAGTCAAAATTCGGGTACATAGATACCAAAGGGAAAATTGTTATTAAACCAATATATGATAATGCTGGAAATTTTCAGGAAGGGTTAGCTCGTGTAAAAATCAATAATAAATTTGGTTGGATAGATAAAACAGGAAAACAAGTTATTGAAGCTATCTATGAAGACACTTTTAAATTTAATGAAGGAATAGCTTCAGTAAAAATCAATAATAAATTTGGTTGGATAGATAAAACAGGGAAGCAAGTTATCGAAGCTATTTATGATGAAGCCTTTAAATTTAATGATGGCATAGCTATAGTAAAAATCAATAATAAATATGGATGGATAGATAAAACAGGAAATTATATTATAGAACCAAAATATGACGATGCCTTTGAGTTTAATCAGGATATGGCAAGAGTAAAAATTAATAACAAATATGGTTATATAGACAAAACAGGGAAAATACTTATTGAACCAAAGTATGAGGATATAGGTCCAATATCTAATGGATTCGTAAAAGTTAAAGAAAACGGTAAGTTTGGTATGATTTATGAAACGGGTGAATATGTAATTAAACCACAATTTGACGAAATATTTTATTTTTCTAATGGGATTGCAAGATTTAGAATTGATAAAAAGTGGGGGTATATCAATACAAAAGGCCAAATTGTAGTACAGTCAAATTTTGATGAAGCAACAGCTTACCAAGACGGTATACTTAGAGTAAAGAAAAATGGATTGTGGGGATTCTTTAAAAAACCATCCTGTGTGGAATAAAGTATTTATAATGATACCTTTAAAAATCCCAAATTCATTGAGGGTGAATTTAATATAATATTTGTTATGCTTAAACATCTAATTCTTCAAATCCTATTATTGAATCTATATCTTTGTGATTTTAAATATTTGATGGCACAAACCAATACAAATCCTACCTTTAAAAAATACCCACTTGTATCGAAGGGAATGAAACTATCTAGTCTGGAGGGAAATGAAGGAAAACGTTATGCAATATTGGTTGGAGTGAATTCCTACCAGGATGTAGGGTTGAGTAAACTCAACAAATCGATAAATGATGCCAGAGCATTTGAAAAAATCTTACAACAATATGGTCAATTTGATAGTATTTTTGTATTAGCCGATGATGTAAATCCAAGAGGAGACAGTGAATTTCGTTTTCCCACACGGGAAAATATTCTTCGCAAAATCGATTCTCTTCTGATGAATATCAATTCGGATGACATGCTTGTATTTTTCTTTTCCGGACATGGTGTTTCTGATTATGAAGAAAAAGCCTATATCCTACCAATCGATACGGATACTAACAATCTGTACAAAACATCCCTTAATGTAGATGAAATTGTTTCAAAATTTCAAAATCGAAATTTAAAAAAATTCATATTGGTTTTGGATGCCTGTCGTGATACACTCTATAGCAGTAAGAATGCTTCAAGAAATAGCATGAAAGAAAGAAATTTTGATGAATCACAGGTAGCAGTATCTTTTTACTCTACCCGCTCGGGTTTCTTCAGTTATGAAGATGATGAGTCAGATTATGGAGTGTTTACAAAGTTTATGATTTATGGATTGGAGGGAAGAGGTGATTTGAATTCTGATGGAATTGTAACTTTCTCTGAATTGGAAAATTATGTAACTGAGTCTTTAAGGATCTGGTCTATGAAAAAGAATAAAAATCAGAAACCTTTTGTCAAAATTCATGGAGAAAAGTCCGGTGACCTTGCCATTACTTTCGCTAAAAATCCCAAAAAAAGTTTAATAGATCTTCCTGTTCCCAAGCCGTTAGGAGGAATTGATTTTGCTATGAGATCAATTGTGCTTCCCGGTTGGGGTCAATGGACCAACCGTAGAAACTATGCGGGAAGTTTGTATTTTTCTTTAGGTATGACATCTCTTGCTTATTATTCTTATCAGATGAGATCGTATAAAAAGTCTATGGAGGAATACAATTCATTTCTTCCTTTACCGTCTTTACCTGAATTTGGAGAGACCTATCTACTGAATGCTCTGGTATTTCGAGACAAAAGGTCAAAAGTGGATATGGACTATCGACAGACCCAACAGGCATTCGCAGGTGTAATGGGAATCTTTCTCGTCAATGTTTTGGATGCCTATTTTTTTTCAGAAACAGACTACTCCCTTGTAATTGAATCGAATGTAAGTCCTTATCATTTAGAAAATACCTATGCTTATGAACAAACAAGTAAAATCGGAATTGAATATCATTTTTAGTCTATTAAAACTAATAGTTTTTATCCTATTTTTATTTTTAAATGAAAATTGCAATCCCGTACCCAATCCAAAGTATGAACATCCTCTCGATGGAATCTTAGGATTTGTATATGGTTCTTTTCCTGATCGGGAAACTGGAAATCGTATATTGAATTATTCCTTTCTTTTAGATAAAAATCCTACTTTATTTTCAAATGTAAATGGTGTGATAACAGACAATGAGATCAGTGTCACTCTACCCGAAGGTATAGATCTCACTCAGCTCATACCTTCATTCTCTCATACAGGAAAGAAAATTTATATTGATGGTGTGGATCAAACTTCCGGCATTACAAAAAATAATTTTCTCAATCCCTTAAACTATACTGTCATAGCTGAAAGTAGCTCTACAAGAGTTTATAAGGTTAGTGTCCGATCTGAAATAGATCGTAAAAAGTCAATCACTCTTTTTGGATTTAGTGTATCACAGAACCCAACCTTACCTTCAGATGTCATAGCTCAAATCAATGGAAATATTATTTCAGTCTCCCTACCTCAAAATACGCCTCTTTCCTCTATGAAACCTTTTTTTATGACTACAGGAAACAGAGTGGAAGTGAATGGTGTCCTTCAAGTTAGTGGATCTTCAATAGTTGATTTTACAAATCCTGTAGTGTATAAGGTTTTTGATATGGAAGGTGGAAGTCAGGATTATAAAGTAACAACGGCTCTTGGAAAAGCAGACATTTCAGTTTACATGAACAATACCCAATACACATCAGGAAGCACTTATGAATTTGATAGAATTCTTTTTGGAAGTTCTTCAGATCCCATCACGTTTACTATAGAAAATACAGGATCCAGTGTTCTCAGTCTGACGGGAGGAAATAGAATTCTGATTTCGGGTTACGGAAAGTCAAATTTTGAAATCACCCAACCGGAAAATGATAAACTGAAACCTCAACAAAAGACATATTTTACAATTACTTTTACTCCAGTCAATATTCAAAAAAATGCAAAGATTCAAATTGCGAATGATTCATCCAACCAACCAGTTTTTGAAATCAATCTCATTGGGAAGGGAAAGGGTAATGTCATACTTTCAGAAGTCTTAATAGACCGAGAATTTCAAACAATTACTCTTTTAATGGATGGAACTGTACTGATTGCAGGAGGAGAGCAAGGAGGTAAAGAGAATTTTGAGATATTTGATCCTAATTTAAATCGTATCACACATTTTGGATATTTAAATGTACCCAGATCATTTCACTCTGCAGATTTATTACCGGATGGGAAAGTGTTAATAGCAGGAGGATACGACCAAACTGGAACAGGCACAAATAAAGTTGAAATCTTTGATCCGGTTACCAAGTCAATGAATCTCATCCAATCGATGAATTCCAATAGAGGTCTCCATAGTTCAACAAAGTTGTTATCAAATAAAATTTTAATTTCCGGTGGATACAATGATAGTAATATGTCAACCCAATTAGATTCAGCAGAAATATACGATCCGGACACGAATAGTTTTACTTCTATTTCGAATATGAATTCTGCCAGAGGATTCCATCGTTCGCTTCTGTTGGAAGATGGTAAAGTCCTGATTACCGGGGGCGGATTCGATGCATCTCTATCGAGTTCTGAAATTTTTGATCCCAATACAAATCTGTTTACTACTTCAGGAAATATGAATGAAGGTAGATCCGGACACAAAATGATACGGATGGATGATGGAAAGGTGATGATTCTTGGAGGAGGTATAACAGAGAAAAGTTCTGTGGAAATCTACGATCCACAAACAGGAATTTTTCATCCAACAGGTTCCTTAATTTATGCAAGACTATCTCCCTGTGCTTTCAAAGGCTCCGATCAGTCTATTTATGTTTTTGGTGGATCGTCAGCAGTAAACAGTATCATTGAAACTTATAATCTTTCAACAAACGTATTTCAAAACTATTATCTCCCCATATTTCCCAAATACCAACAAAGCTGTTTAGAATTACCTGATTCTATTTGTTTATCGTTCGGTGGAAGTTTAAGCGGAAGCAGTGAATTCCTAAAAACCATCAATGCTTTTGTTCCCTGACCTTTTGGATCTCCTCTACAGACAAACCCGTGAGGAGAGAAATTTCGTCATTTTTTAATCCCATTCCGATTGCTTTACTGGTGACATCGTAGGCTTTTTTGTTCTCACCTTTTTGCAAACCGATTTGTTCGCCTTTTTGCAAGCCGATTTGTTCGCCCTCATCTCGTGCCGTATCAATCATGCCCTTTGATTCCCAGTAAGTCATGAGGCTTTCAGTATAAATATCGTGCTCTTCTTTTGTCATAGCACCAATTTCAGAAGTACGAAAGGCTTTTTCAAAAATAGGTTCTTTCAAAATTGTGGGGATATGATCAAAGGTTTCTAAGTTCTTTAAAAAATAACACCATTTATCAAAACGAGTCACTAGCTCGGACTCTGTTTTCGTAAATAATGGCATTTGTAAAAATTTGAGATGTAGTTTGTTGTAAAATACTTCTCCATCCTGATCTTTCAATTGCACATAACGTTGAAACTTTTTCTTTTCTTCTTCCTCATCATATTTGAAATCCAGAATGGCGATTAGATAAATATGCTGAAGTTTAAAATTCCATTCTCCTTTGATTGCCTGTTCTTGAATAGGAAAACTAACATAAAATATGGAACGGTCTTTAAAATATTCTAATTTCTCTTTTTGCATTTCAATAATGAAATTTTCTCCATTGGCTCCCGTACAATGTATATCGAATATCGCTTTTCTTAGAAACGGGAGTGGAGGTAGAAATTCTGAATTTTTAAAATTCAACTCTACTATCTGATGTTCCTCCGGCAAGAGTTGGTTTAAAAAATCGATCAGTAAATCTTTATTTCCCTCTTCTCCAAATAGTTTCTTGAAACCAAAATCTGTATAAGGATTGATGTATCGGGGTGTTCGAACCTGCATAATTTTCATTAGACCTAAAAAATGAAATGTATGTAAAGGAAATTTTGAACTCATTTCGAAACCGGGAGTGTTATTGACTGTTCTTACTAAACAAAGACACTTCTTTTCTATCCAAAAAGTAAAAACGATCCCAATTTTTTGAATCCCTTGTTTCTTATATTTTTTTAAAAAAAGTAGATTGAAATTTTTTAAACATCAGTTCCTTACTATAGGGGCAATGAGATGGATATTTTTTGGAGTTGTCTATTTTTTTCTTTTGTTCAATCATTTGGAAGCGGATTCTTCAGTTACCGGACGAAGAGTCGCCCTGGTGGTAGGGATCAATCGGTACATCGATCCATCTTTCCGTCCGCTTTCGCACGCCGGGAACGATGCTCAAAAGCTCACGGATCTTCTCAAAAGGAAGGGTAGATTTGATGAGGTTCTCTTTCTCTCCGATTCGGAAGTTCGCGGTTCCGATCTTTATCCTACCCGGAGCAATCTCATGAATAGATATGAAAGTTTGATTTCCAAATTGTATCCTGAGGATTTCCTCTTTTTCTTTTTTTCGGGACACGGAATCGGTGATGGATATGGGAATAATTATTTACTGGTTTCGGATTCTGTCAGTTCGAAAAGATTTTCCTCTTCTATCTCCGTAAAACATCTCCTGGAAAAACTCCAAAAGCGTAAAATCTACAAAGCTCTTTTTGTTCTCGATGCATGTAGAAGTGCTCTCTCTTATCTCAAAGCACACGATGAAATATTCTCCAGTAAGAATGTTGATCCGAGAGTAGTGGCTATCCTTTATTCAACCCGTGAGGGGCAGTACAGTTATGAGGATGAAAACAGTCCGCATGGAGTATTCACTCGATATTTATTGGCGGGATTGGAAGGAGATGCGGATGTGGATAAGAACTTAATTGTTACCCTTGAGGAACTTAGAAAATTCATTGAAATCAAAATGAAAGATCATTTCCCATCCGGAGATGATCGAAGACAGGCTCCCTCTTTAAGCATACCCTCCGAGTTTTATGGAGATCTCTCTCTTTCCTTTCCCGACCCAAATGACCTATCTTCTACCCATGATCCTGCTGATGAATATAGATTTCATACAGGTGAAAAATTTCTCTATCCGGCAATGGATGGAACGGCTTCGCTTCTTTTACCGGGGTATCATGATTATAGAAGAGGGGATTCGGATGTCGGTAAGTTCCTATTCTGGACAGGAGGAGTTTTGGGGGGATATCTCTACCGGGAGCACAATTCCTATCTCAATTTAAAAAATGAATACCAAAATAGAGAACAGGCTATACTAGCCCTTCCTTATCCTTATGATGTATTGACCTATGAATCGTATCTCGGTCTGAGAAATCGTGTGAACCGACAGGCTGTATCTGTTCAGAACACGGGATATTTACTCGTTTTTCTCTATTTCATAAATTTTTATCGTTACGGAACTGACACATTCAGTTCTCCAATTCAAAATGCTTCCGGTAGTACAACCTATTCAATTCAATTGAGATTGGATTCAAAAATTGAGAAGGATTCTTTTTCGGGAAACTACAATAGGAACTTTTTTCTCGGTTGGGATGTGTCCTTTTGAGAGGTAAGAAAATGGATTTATCTAAGATCTCAATTCTTCTGTTGTGTACTTCTATAGTATTCATGAATTGTTTTTCTGATAGGAGGGTATCCAATCATTACAATGCGGAGATGAAGGTTCTCATCAGTCTAATCGAAAACCCGGTACCTTTTTCTGTTACCCCATCTTCTTCAACAATTCCCGAGAATCGTGTTTATGCCAATCTGGAATGGCAGGATTCAGGTTATGAACTCAAGGAAAATCTAAAGTTTCAACTCTCCGCAACAGGAAGCTGGTACATGACAGCTTCTACTCCCATTCCTCCGGAAGGAACGTCTACTAATCCGGCACTGTTTTCAATCGACTACAGATTGAATAAAAATTTTCTACACGGACAATTGCTCTGCAGGAATTCCAACTCTAGATCTGAAATTTTTTCTTTGGGTTGGACAACACCCGCAGTCAGCGGAAGACTGGAGTGTCAGATCAACGATACCCATCTGACGAATAATTCCGGGTTTTTAAAAATTATTCTCAATTATGAATAAAATGAATAAAAAATCAGCTGAAATGGGTTCCTAGGAGGAGAGAGGACGTCTATGGAGCCGAAAACGAATTTTCCCAGTCCACCCAAAGATCGTTGGACGGGTTGGATTGGATTTTTAGAAAGTGGTGATGAATCCTATATTTTTACTGAGAGTGTTTGTAGATTTTTATTTTTTCAATCCCGATACGTCATCGAATTCAGAGAGGATCCTTACATCAGTGAATCTATTTTTGATGTGTTCCGTAAGATTCAAAAGATCTGTCGCAGTCCTGATTCAGAGGAAAGGGAAATTCGGAAAAGTATCAAAAGTCGATTGTTGTTTCTCCTGAATTTTTATGTTCGCAGACGATTCCAGAAGAGGAAGGAGAAATGGGAAAAAGAACGGGTGATCGAAGACAAACTTATGGAAATGAAGATTCCTGTTTCCGGTGAATCGGAAATGACCCTTTTCTGGAAAGAAGAATTTCATCGTGTTTTCTACCAATCTCTTTCTCTTCTTTCCGACCTTCAAAAAAATATTGTAGAAAGAGTTCTATTGGGACATACTATCAGTCGAATTGCGAGAGATCTCGAAAGTCCGAGATCATTGATCGATCGGGAAATGAAGATAGCATCTTCTATCATCGATAAGAATTGTGCCGAAAAGGGAATGGATATCTATAGGAGCTAGTATGAATATTTCAATCTTAGATTTAGTTTTGTTTCAAAGGCATCCGGAAGAAATGAAACGTGATACACCTGAAAAATATTATGAAGTTCAAAAATACCTATCAGAAAGAGAAAATCGTTCAAAATTTTTTAAAACTATAGAAGAACTGGAAAATGATAGTTCGATATCTTCTGAGGATAGATCCCTTGAAAATGAATTTTCTGAATTCTGGAAAAAGTTTCAAAAGGATTGCTTGGAAGTGAAACCTTTCGAACCAGTATCTCTGATAGAGAAATTTTATAAATTATTCTCAGTTTTCCATTCCAGGTGGATTCCCGTAGTTTCTTTTCTCGGTGCCCTGATTCTGATTTATAATTCTACTAATCTTTTAGTATTAGTTTCCTCTGTCGATGAATCAGTTTCTTTCCTGGGGACTCAAAAGTCCGATTTGGACTTCAGTCTGGGAGTCATAAATTCTATTTATTTATTCCTTCATTTTTCCGGAACCATCCGAATGGTGAATCTATCTAAACATTCAATCAAAAAGATATGGACTCAGGCTCTCTCTATTCTGGTTCTACCCGGCATCTATCTTTCTCTTGAGTGGGGTCAGTTTAGCGAATTGATTGTTCCTAACGGGTTTTTGGTTCTCTATCTTCTCCTATCATTTTATTTTGTGGTACAAAGTTTTCTGTTTTATCCTGATAAAGATCAAAGGAAATCGGGATAAGGTTTGATTACAAAGTCTTTGTCCCTTCTCTTTTTGGGAGGGATATTCCAGATTCTTATATTTTGCTCTTCTACAAAAGGTTCAAAATCTTCAGATGATTCTTTGGATGCTTCCTTTTCCCTATTGAAAGATAAGAAAAGTAAAAAATATGAAGATTGGAAAGAAATAGACATATCCCCGGAATGGAGGGAGTCGATCGGGAAAGCC